>NZ_LAQT01000008.1 GCF_001294205.1 Amantichitinum ursilacus | reverse complement strand
CGCCGGTCAGCGCCCGGCTGACGGGCCAGCAGCACGAACTCAAGACGGATATCCATAGTTGAAACAGGTCTCCAGATCATGGTGGCTTCCTGGCAATGGGCTGTCAGGAAGTGTCCACTATGTCTGCGCACACCTGTCCAGTATGTGTCCGGTCTAAACACTTCGCCAAAGAAAAAGTAACCAAAAGAAAGGCGACCCCACTCGCGAATCCTTCGCTCGCCAGGGGGCCCGCAGGTCAAAAGCCGAAACGGACCGTCTGTTACTTCGATGGCTCAGCTGCCGCTCCGCGGAACTTCGGTCGGACGGAGCCCCGAAAAACGGGTCTCCTTCCCCTCCCTCGACAGGTAATGGCTGCTGTCTGCCAGGATTGCTGCCTCGTTGCTGCGCAACATCGGGTGGGCGTGGATGCGACGGGTGACAGTGAACATCGGCACGGCCTGCTTAACGCATCCATCCCGCACGGCCACCGCCGTCTGATTTGTCACCATTCCCGCCACGTACCACCAACGTCTCATAGGGTGGGTCAAGACCCACCACCCAAAGCCGCACGCAAGAATGCGCACCAGCCGGATCAGATGCGAATGCAACTCAAGCCGCCCACGTTTAGTCACCACTGCTGAGAAGCACGCGTAGGGTGCGTTACCCTCAGGGTCTTGTCCTCGCTTGCGGGGACAACGCACATTTCCCCGAACACGCAATGCCCATCATTCCTTGCCGCCATCCCCGATTTCGCGTCTTTCACGACTTCGGTGGCATAACCAAAATGTGCGTTGCCCGGCGGGTAACGCACCCTACGTTTCTTGCATGCCTCCGCGAGGGAGCAAACATGCGAACGTTTCGCCCAAGTGTTCTTGCATGCCTCCGCGAGGAGCCAAGCATGCGAGCGTTTCGGCCGGTTGTTCTTGCATACTTCCGGGACGGAGCAAAAGTGCGGGCTTTTCGCATGGTTGTTCGTGCATGTCGGTGCGGGAAGGCAGACATTCGGACGTTTGGCTCGGGCGTTTTTGCTTGCTACTTTGGGTGGTGGGTCTTGACCCACCCTATGAGAGATCGGCGGTTCGTGGCGGGAATGGTGACAAGTTAGACGGCGGTGGCCGTGCGGGGTGGGTGCGTTAAGCAGGCGGTGCCGATGTTCATTGTTACCCGTCGCCTCCACGCCCACCCGATGTTGCGCAGCAACGAGGCAATCCCGGCGTCCCAACAGCAGGCATTACCTGTCGAGGGAGGGGAAGGAGACCCGGTTTTGGGGCTCCGTCCGACCGAAGTTCCGCGGAGCGGCAGCTGAGATATGGAAGTCCCAGACGGTCCGTTTCGGCTTTTGACCTGCGGGCCCCCTGGCGAGCGAAGGATTCGCGAGTGGGGTCGCCTTTCTTTTGGTTATCTTTTCTTTGGCGAAGCAAAGAAAAGTGACGTGCTCCCGGGCACCCCCGGGTATCAAATATGCGCCGCAGGCTACGCGGTTAAAGGTTTGTTCGACGCAGGTCGAACATCAAAACATACGCCGCAGGCACAAGCGGTCAAGGTTTGTTCGGCGCAGGCCGAACATCAAAACACGCGCCGCAGGCACAAGCGGTTAAGGTTTGCTCGGCGCGGGCCGAACATCAAAACACGCGCCGCAGGAACAAGCGGTTATGGTTTGCTCCGCGCAGGCCGAACATCAAAACACCCGCCGCAGGCTCAAGCGGTTAAAGGTTTCAGCACCAGCCGAACACACCAAATCCACCACCTCAGCCCCGCCCTCAATACTCCACCGGCACCGCCTCCAGACTCCGCCACAAATACCACGTCGCCACCGAACAATAGGGATGCCACTTCTGCGCCAACGCGCGCATGGCTGCGGCATCCAGTCGCTCGTTGGCGTTGTATAGCTGCGCAATCGCGTTGATGACGCCGATGTCCGCCAGCGGTAGCACGTTGGGTCGCAGCATGCAGAACATCAAAAACATCTCCGCCGTCCAGCGACCAATGCCACGGATACTGACCAGCTCTTTGATGATCTGCTCGTCATCCCACGTTTGCCACAGCGCCAGATCCAGCCGCCCGGCCACGTGGTGGGTCGAGAGGTCGCGCAGATATTCAACCTTGCGCCCCGACAAACCGCACGCGCGCAGGCGTTCGATGTCGGTGGCGAGCAGCCGCTGGCTATCCAGCGTGCCCCCCATCTCGGCCATAAACCGGTTCCACACGGAATCGGCCGCTTTCACCGAAATCTGCTGGCCCACAATCGAACGCGCCAGCGTTTGGTACGCATCGCCGCGGCCGCGCAGGCTGACATTGGGAAAGCGGTCGATCACGGCGGCCAGCAAAGGATCGGCGGCGCGCAAGGCGGCGACGGCGTCTTCCCAGTAATGCGGCAGCGTGACGACCTCTTCGCTCATACGCCCGCCACCGTCATTTTCCGGATCAGCACCGAGCCCACGCGCTTGCTGGACGACAGCAGCACATCGCTGCCGATGCCGACGATTTGCTGATAGATATCGCGCAAATTGCCCGCCACGGTGATCTCTTCAACCGGATACTGGATCTTGCCGTTTTCCACCCAGAAGCCCGCCGCGCCGCGCGAATAATCGCCGGTGACCATATTGATGCCCTGGCCCAGCAATTCGGTAACCAGCAAGCCGGTGCCCAGTTCGGCCAGCAATTCGTCAAAGCTGGCGGTGGGCGTCACCAGCAGGTTATGCGCACCACCTGCATTGCCGGTGGTTCGCATGCCCAGCTTGCGCGCGCTGTAGCTCGACAGAAAATAACCGTTCAGCACGCCCGCATCGACGATGGTGCGTTCTTGCGTGGCCACGCCTTCGCCGTCGAATGCGCTGCTGCCCAGACCTTTTTTAAGGAACGGGTCTTCGACGATGGTGACGCAGGGTGCAAATACTTGCTGGCCCAGGCTGTCGGTCAGAAACGAAGATTTTCGATACAGGCTGCCGCCGCTGACAGCGCTAACCCAGTGGCTGATTAGCGATGCGGCCACCGGCGCTTCAAACAGCACCGGGTATTCGCCGGTTTTTACGCGTTGCGCGCCCAGGCGGCGCACGGCGCGCTCGCCCGCGCGGCGGCCAATGGCGCCGGCGTTTTCCAGCTCAGCCGCGTCGCGCACCGAGCTATACCAGTAATCACGCTGCATGCCGCTGTCGTCTTCAGCGATGACGGCGGCGGAGATGCTGTAACGCGTGCCCGTGCCGGTGCCGACAAAGCCTTGCGAATTGCCATACACCCAGCGGGAGGCGTGCGTCGAGGTGGAGCCGCCTTCGCTGTTGGTGATGCGGCTATCAACCGCGCGCGCGGCATCTTCGCATTGGCGGGCCAGGTCGATCGCGCCTTCCACCGGCAGATCCCACGGGTGGTACAGGTCGAGATCGGGAAACTGTGTGGCCAGACGGTCGCGGTCGGGCAAGCCGGCGTATTCATCGGCGGCGGTAAAGCGCGCGATTGCCAGCGCGGCGCCGACCGTATCGGCCAGCGCGCTGTGGGTAAAGTCCGAGGTACTGGCATGGCCTTTTTGCTTGCCGACGTAGACGGTCACGCCCATGCCCTTGTCACGGTTGTATTCGATGGTTTCGACTTCGCCCAGCCGCACGGTGACGTTCTGGCCAAACGATTCCGAAATCTCCACATCGCAATCCGACGCGCCTTGTTGCCGCGCTTGATCGAGGACCTGGCTGGCCAGATCGGCCAATTGTTGTTCGCTAAAGCTGAATCCAGACACGGTGGGTTGTTCCTCAGGGCGCGCACGCCCGGCTGATGGGACGGTGGTAGACAATGATGTGCATCATAGCCGAGCCGCATGGCCGCCATGAAGCGGCATGCGCACTGCGGCGACGGTGGCTACGGCCCGTTGGGGCCATTGACCTTGGGGCGGCTGTTGAACTCGTCGTTCAACTTTTGTTCGCGCTGCCCTTCCCGTCTTAGTTCGGCGGCCTCGTGCCGTTCTTCAAGAGCCTCGAACGCTTTAACTTTCTTTTCGCATTCCATCCATTCGGCTTTGCAGCGCTCGTATTCGACCTGCGCGCGTTGCACTTCCAGCGCTTGCTGCTCGGCCGCGGTGTCCAGCCGGCCCAAAAACAATTGATAGTCGCGATATTGCGTGACGGTAATGCCGCCCTGCGCGCTTTGCGTCAGGCGCGCGCGGTATTCGTTGCGGTAGGCGTTGACCTGGTCCAGCTTTTGCCGCGCGCTGTTGAGCTTGCCCGAGGCGGTCTGCATGGTGCGTGCCGCTTCTTCGCGATTGTCGCGCGAAAGTTGCAGCAAAAAGGCAAAGCGGAATTTCGCCACGGGGCTCGCTTGATGAGATTAAAACGGCGGGAAGCACTTAATTGAACAGCGCGGAAAGCTTGGCTCTTGCTCCAGCATAATCTTCGCGTTCATAGATCGCCTGTTGCAGAAAGCGTTCCAGAGACGGGAAACGACGGATGGCGTCGTCGAGCATCGGGTCGCTGCCGGGCACGTAAGCGCCCACATTGATCAGATCGCGGCTGCGTTGATAGCGCGACCACAGTTGTTTAAAGCGGCGTACTTGTTCAAATTCCTGCGGCGTAATGATGTCGGTCATCACCCGGCTGATCGAGGCCTCGATATCGATGGCGGGATAGTGGCCGGTTTCGGCCAGGCTACGCGTTAATACAAAGTGGCCGTCCAGAATGGCGCGTGCGTTATCGGCGATCGGATCCTGTTGATCGTCGCCTTCTGACAACACGGTGTAAAACGCGGTGATGGAGCCGCCGCCGACGCGGCCATTTCCGGCGCGCTCCACCAGTTGCGGCAAGCGCGCAAACACCGACGGCGGATAGCCTTTGGTGGCCGGCGGTTCGCCCACGGCCAGCGCAATTTCGCGTTGCGCCATGGCGTAACGCGTTAGCGAATCCATGATCAGCAAGACGTGCTTGCCTTCGTTGCGGAAATATTCGGCGATGGCGGTGGCATAAGCCGCGCCATACAAACGCAGCAACGGCGAGTTATCGGCAGGTGCGGCCACCACGATGGAGCGCTTGAGGCCCTCTTCCGCCAGGATGTTCTCGATAAAGTCTTTAACCTCGCGGCCACGCTCACCGATCAGGCCAACGACAACCACTTCGGCCGTCGTGTACCGCGCCATCATGCCCAGCAGCACCGATTTGCCGACGCCGGAGCCGGCAAACAAACCCAGCCGCTGGCCCCGGCCCACCGTGAGCAAGGCATTGACCGCGCGCACACCCACATCCATCACCTGGTGCACTGGCTCGCGATCCATCGGGTTGAAGGGGCGTGCAAACAACGGCATCCACGCGTCACTATCCAGCCGGCCTTTGCCGTCCAGCGGCCGACCCAGTGCATCGACAATGCGGCCCAGCATGCCCCAACCCACCGGCACCTGGCGGCCATGATCTTCCTGACGCCGCTGGTCCGGGCGAGGTTTGCCGTATTCGGGCAACCAGGCCGACATATCTTCGTGCGGCACCACTTCGGCGCCGGGCTCGACGCCATAGACTTCGGCAATCGGCATCAAAAACAGTTTGTCTTCCTGAAACCCCACCACCACCGCTTCGACGCCATGGCCGCTTTGCGTCATCACATCGCATGACGCGCCCACCGGCAGACGCAGGCCGGTGACTTCCAGCACCATGCCCGACACGCGCACCAGCTTGCCGCGTGGCAACCACGGCCGCACCCATTTGCTGGCCGCGCCGCAATCGCGCAGATATTTGCGCGTGAGGTCGAAGGGATCAGCCATTGGTATCGACCACCGGCGTGACCGGTGCGGCGGGCGCTACGGCGGCAGCGGCCTGGAATGCGGCGATGCCGGGCGGTACCGCTTGTGCGGTGGGTTGCGCAGCGCCGGACGCAGCGGCAGTGGCAGCGGTTGCGCCCGAGGCCGCAGGCGTCGCGGTCTGCGCCGCAGGCGCTGCGGGGGCGGGCGCGATATTGAGCGAGTGCGGATCAAACTGCGCCAGCGCATCGGCCGGTTGCGCGGTCGCAGGCTGGGCGGGTTGTTCAGTGGGTTGTTCAATCGGGCTGGCGACCGGCGCAGCGGCGGCCGCTGCGAGCGGGATTTCGGCCGCAGCGTCGAGCGGCGCGGTGGCTTGCGCAGCTGGAGCCGGAGCCGGTGCTGCTTGCGGGGCGGGCGCAGCAGCAGGCGGCGGTTCGACCTTGCCCGCTTGCCAGCTTAAATCCTCGCGTTCTTGCCGCCGCAAAATGCGCAGTTGTTGCTGCCAGCGCGTAGCCAGGCTTAGGTCGGCGCGTGAACCCGATGATTCGACTTTGCAGCCGCCCGGCTCCACCGACGGGTCCGGCACCAGTTTCCAGGTATCAGTGGGCAATTCGCTGCCCAGCATCGATTCCAGCGCGGCCACGTCCTCCGGATGCGCCAGAATGCGCGCCGGGGGCTTCAGGATCGGCATGGTCTCGATCATTTCGCGCACGATGGGTAGCAGCCGCTGCGGGTCAGCTTCAACCTGGTTGCGCGTCATTTCGCGCGCAATCACCAAGGCCAGATCAAGCACGTTCTCGGCCAGTTCGCCGCCCGCTTGCTCAGTAAAGTGTTCGAGGTTATGCAAGACGCGGCGCATGCCTTCGATATCGGCTTGCGCCTCGGCATGGCCCGCTGCCAGACCTTCGGCATGGCCCGCCTCAAAGCCAGCGTCATGCGCTTGCTGCATGGCGGCTTCCAGTTCGGCGGCGTGGGCTTGCTGGATGTCGATCGGCGTCGGCGCGGGCGCGGCGGCTTCGGCCACCGGTTCGGCTTCGGGCTCGGGCGCTGCCACCGGCTCGGGTTGCGCCAGCGGCGCGAATGCAGGCGCCAAAGCGGCGGGCGCGGGCGCACGCGGCGGCTCGGGCCGGCGCATACGCGGCGGGGTCGGATCGTTGATCGCGGTAAACACCAACGGTTGCCAGTCGGTGTCGCCCACTTCTTCCCGGGGAATAATGCGACGCGGTGGGGTCGACATGGCCACGCCTTATTCGACCAGGCCTTCTTCGCCTTTGCCGGACAACACAATTTGTCCTTCATCGGCAAGGCGGCGCACGATCTTGAGAATTTCTTTCTGCTCGGCCTCAACCTCGGACAATTTGACCGGGCCTTTGGCCTCCAGATCGTCGCGCAGCATTTCGGCCGCGCGTTGCGACATGTTCTTGAAGATTTTTTCGCGCAGCGCCTGGCTGGTGCCCTTGAGCGCAATGACCAGCGAATCGGATTGCACTTCGCGCAGCAACAGCTGGATGCCGCGGTCGTCCACTTCCATCACATTGTCGAAAGTGAACATCTTGTCCTGGATGCGCTGCGCCAGTTCCGGATCGTATTCGCGGATGCTGGACACCGCCGACGCTTCGACCACGCCGCCCATAAAGTTGAGGATATCGGCCGCCATCTGTACGCCGCCGATGGCGCTCTTCTTGATCTTGTCGGAGCCGCTCAGCAATTGGGTCAGCACGTCGTTCAATTCACGCAGCGCAGCCGGTTGTACGCCTTCGAGCGTGGCAATGCGCAGCAACACATCGTTGCGCGTGCGCTCGACAAAGTGCGACATGATTTCAGCCGATTGGTCGGGTTCCAGATGCACGAGGATCGTCGCAACAATCTGCGGGTGCTCGTTGCGGATCAGTTCGGCCACGGCGGCGGAATCCATCCACTTGAGCGATTCGATACCGTTGTTGTCGTTGCCTTGCAGAATGCGGTCGAGCAGGTTGGCGGCTTTGTCCGAGCCCAGCGCTTTGGTCAGCACCGAGCGGATATATTCGTCCGCTGCGCCCAGGTTGGCGCGGTTTTGCGTGGAGGCAATAAAGTCGCCGAGCACGGTGTCGACTTCTTCGCGCTTGACGTTTTCCATGCCCGCCATGGTAAAGCCGAGCTTTTGCACTTCTTTGGGGCCGAGGTATTTGAACACCTCCACCGCCGCGTCCTCACCCAGAGTCATCAACAGAATCGAGGCCCTGCGGACGCCTTCTTCACTAATCGGGGCTGCCATGATCATGTACTCCGGGGGCTGGGGTAACCAGCGCGGTTAAATGCTTTGCATACTACGATACGGTGGGTCGGATGGGGACGCCCCGTCCCACCTTTCAACGTGGCGAGGCAAGAAGACGGGTGCTCGCAAATGGCTTTGGGCGGTGGGGCTCGGCGCCCCCGTCAGACCCACCCTATGTAGCCAGTTTTTTTATGCGTGATAGTTGCCATGGCCCGCCCGACGTTACCCGACTTTGTTGGGATTGCCGCCGGCCGCGTCGTCTTCGTTCGACATCCACTCGCGCAGGATGGTTGCCACCATGCGCGGGTCGTTGCGGGCCAGTTCTTTGGCTTGCGCCAGCAGATCGGAGAACGCCGCGGTACGCTGGTTTTCTTCCTGTTCTTCGGCCACACGTTCTTCGCTGTCGCCCATGTCTTCGGTCAGGCCCGCCGAGTCACCCAGGTCGAGTTCCAGCGTGCGCGGTTCTTCACGCGCCTTCGACAAATCGCGCATCAGCGGGCGCACCACAAACAGCAACAGATAGATGACCGCCAGCGCCACCAGCGCCAGCTTCACGATATCGGTGAGGTTGCCCTTGATATACGTCAGCACCTGCGTTTGCATCGGCTGTTCTTCTTCGCCCGCCACTGCACCGGCAAAGGTGGTGTTAACCACATTGACCGAATCGCCACGATCCTTGTTGTAGCCGATCGACTCCTGGACCAGGTTGTTGATCTGCGCCATCTCTGCCGGGGTAAACGGCACGAACGTCGCTTTGCCCGTGGCGTCTTTGCCGGGCTTGTAATTGATGACTACGGCCGCCGACAAGCGCTTGACCGCGCCCGTCGGCTGCTTGACGTGCTGTACGGTCTTGTCGACTTCGTAATTGATGGTCGATTCATGATGGATGGTGCTGCTGCCCTGCGCCGCCGCGGCCGAGGACGCATCCGAGGCGTTAGCCACCGTAATCGGCGCGGCGGCCGCGCCCGGCGGCTGATTGGATAGCGCGCCCGGTACCCCGGCGGCGGTGGCGGCATCGGTCTTGCCGTCGTTCTGCAGCGTTTGCTGACTGCGCAACGACGCAGTGCCGGAAGCCTGGTTGGGCTTGAAGGTTTCCGACGTTTGTTCGATTTCAGCAAAGTCAACTTGCGCCGTGACTTCGGCATGCACGTTTTCCTTGCCCACAATCGGCGCCAGGATGGCCTGCACGCGGTCGACGTAGTTCTTTTCGATCTCTTGCACATACACCAACTGGCGCGCGTCCAGATTGGCGTGATTAAGCGGATTGTTGTTGGAAAGCAGATTGCCTTCTTGATCGACGATGCTGACGTTGGAATCGGTCAGATCGGGGATGGCCGACGCCACCAGATGCACGATGCCCGCCACCTGGTTGGAATCCAGCGTGCGACCGGGGCGCAGCGTCAGCACCACCGAGGCGGTCGGCTTTTGCTGATCGCGCAAAAACACGGTCTGGCGCGGCATGGCCAGATGGATGCGCGCTTTGTCGACGGCCTGGATGGTTTCGATGCTGCGGCCCAGTTCGCCTTCGACTGCGCGCTGGTAATTGACCTGTTCGTTGAACTGGCTGATGCCGAACTTCTGGTTATCCATCAGTTCGAAGCCGACGTCGCCCGCCTTGGGCAGGCCTTGCGAGGCCAGGGTAAAGCGCACGTCGTACACGCGATCCGCAGGCACCGAAATGGTACCGCCCTGGTCGATCTTGTACGGCACGTTTTGCGTTTGCAGCGCCTGCAGGATGGTGCCGGCGTCTTTATCGGGGATATTGGTGTACAGAATGCGGTAGTCGGGCGTGCGGCTCCACAGCGTGAGCCCCACCGCCACCGCGATCAGCGCGGCCAGCCCCACCATCAGCATGGCTTTACGCGTGCCGGACATTTCGCTGAAACGTCGGCGCACGCCTGCCAGCCCGCCTGCTGCGGGTTCGAGAGTGCCGTCAGCCGCTACGCCTGCCTCCGCCATGAATGTCTTTCAGACCCCGTGCTTCACCAGATCGTCAGACCTGGAGGTTCATGATTTCCTGGTACGCGCTAACGAGCTTGTTTCGCACTTGAACCATGGTCTGGAATGAAAGGCTCGCCTTTTGCAGCGAAACCATTACATCTTGAAGATCCGCGTTGGGATCGCCGGCCTGGAAGGCGGCTTGTTGGGTCTGGGCCGTCGATTGCATCGAGCTGACCTGGTCCAGTGATTGTTTGAGCATGTCGGCAAAATCAGGCGCATTGGCGTTGGCCGCCGTTTGCGCAGGCGTGCTCTGGCCGGCCGCTTGCGCGGACATGGCTTTCAGCTCGCCTAACAGTTGATCTATGCCTTGCACACTCATGCTGGATGCAGTCCGGTGAACGATGAAGTTGAGGGCCCGTATTTACGCGAATTGTAGGTGGGCTACCCTGAGCACTGCAAGCAATAGTTACGCCAACCGGCTGCGCCGGGCGGTTGCCAGACTACGCCGCAAGCAAGAACGCGCGCGTAGGGTGCGTTACCCCGCAGGGGCAACGCACATTTTGGGGCCAAAGGCCCCGGCCCCGTCCGGGGCCACCCGGCATCCAAGGGCGGGACGGAAACATACGTTGTCCCATCCCCCGTCTACCGCATAACCGAAATGTGCGTCGCCCCTGCGGGGTAACGCACCCTACGCAGCGGCCGCATTCAGCGACATCAACCAACGGCAATCAACCTTCGCCGCGGTATTGCTGCAGTTTGTGGCGCAGTGTGCGCTCGCTCATGCCGAGGCGCTCGGCGGCGATTTTGCGCACGCCGCCCGCGGCGTCCAGTGCGTCAAGAATATGTTGTTTCTCCAACGCCTTCAGGTCGGTGGGCGCCGCGGGTGGCTCGGCGGCCACGGGCGTGGCGGAGGCAGGCGCGGTGGCCGGATTGGCCGCATTGCCCGCCAAAGCGGCAGATTTTGCCGCCGTCTGCGGCAAATACAGGTGCTCGGGTTCGATCACGTCGCCGGGCGCCAGGATCAGCGCGCGTTGCATCACGTTATCCAGCTCGCGGATATTGCCTTCCCAGCGATGCCGGTTCAGTTGCGCCGCCGCGCCCTCGCTTAACCGCGGCACGCGCCGCTGCTGACGGGTGGCGTAGCGCGCCAGGGTCGCGCGCGCCAGCGGCAGGATATCGGCGGGCCGCTCGCGCAGGGCGGGCAACTCCAGCGGAAACACATTCAAGCGGTAATACAAATCTTCGCGAAAGCGCCCTTCCGCCACCGTCGTGGGCAAATCACGGTTGGAAGTGGCCAGCACACGGATATCCACGCGCAGCGGCCGGGTGCCGCCCACGCGTTCCACTTCGCGCTCTTGCAACACCCGCAGTAGCTTGGCTTGCAGCGGCAAAGGCATTTCGGTGATTTCGTCCAGCAACAACGTGCCGCCATCGGCTTGTTCAAATTTGCCGATGTATTGGCTGTTGGCGCCGGTAAACGCACCCTTCTCGTGGCCAAACAGCGTGGATTCCAGCAATTGCTCGGGGATGGCGGCGCAATTGATCGCCACAAACGGTTTGGCCGCGCGGGCCGAATTGCGATGGATAAAGCGCGCCAGCACTTCCTTGCCGGTGCCGGATTCGCCGGTAATCAGCACCGACGCATCCGATTGCGCCACCCGCCGCGCCACGTCGAGCAACGCGCGCATGCCGGCGTCTTCCGCCACCACATCGGCCTCGTCGCTGTCGGGCAGGATGTAGCGGCCCACCTGCTCGATCAGGGTGTCAGGTTCAAACGGTTTGGGCAGATAGTGCGCGGCGCCCGCATGCAAGGCAGCCACCGCTTTTTCGACCACGCCATAGGCGGTCATCAAGATCATGGGCAGCCAGGGATAGTGGCGTTTGACTTCCGCCAGCAGCGTTTCGCCATCCATGGGCTGCATTTGCACATCCGACAACACCAGACCCACGCGCGTATGCGCCAGTTTGACCAGCGCAGCCGCGCCGTCGCTGGCGGTGACGACCTCAAAGCCGCCCAGTTCCAGCGTGTCTGACAATGCCTCGCGCAGCGCATCGTCATCTTCAACAATCAAAACGGGCAATGCCATGGCCGATACAACCTTGTGTGCTAACAGTAAGAAGACCGCGCCGCGCGCGGTTTCAGCGGGGCGGAGTGCGCAGCAAGGCCAGCACCCGGGCCGCAATATCCTTGAGCGGCAGCACTTCGTCTACCCCGCCGCTGATGATGGCTTCTTTGGGCATGCCAAACACCACGCAGCTGGCTTCGTCTTGCGCCAGGTTGCGCGCGCCGGATTGTTTCATCTCCAGCATGCCTTGCGCGCCATCGCGGCCCATGCCGGTCAGGATGACGCCGACAATCTGACGTCCACCCAGGTTAGCGGCCGAGCGAAACAACACATCCACGGAGGGCCGATGCCGGTTGACCGGCTGGCCTTGCGACAATTCGCAGCCCCAATGCCCGCCGATATTGGCCAGCAGCAAATGCGAATGGCCCGGGGCGATATAGGCGTGGCCGGGCAACAAACGCTCGCCTTGTTCGGCTTCTTTCACTTTAACGGTGCAGATGGCATCCAGCCGCGCGGCAAACGAATGGGTAAAGCTCTCGGGCATATGTTGCGCGATCAGGATCGGCGGCGCGTCTTTGGCAAAAGGCAGCAGAAACGTCTTGAGCGCTTCGGTGCCGCCTGTGGATGCGCCGACCACGATCACCGGCCCCGTACACACCGGCGGACGCGGCTTGAGCGGCAGTATCACGTCTGCGCTCAGGCTGGGCACGCCGATGGGGCTATTGATGGCTGAGCCGGCAGGCCGGGTCATCATGAGGTGATCCTTGGGATAACGGGCAATGCTTGCAGATTAGCACTCGCATCACGCAGCCCGCCCCCAGGAGTAGTCCGCATGGCGGGCCAGCTGCAGACGCGCTGCACCCTCATGCGTTGACGGCGGGAATATAGTGCGCAACCACCTCGTTGCCGCTGCCCAGAAACTGCAGTGAGGCGCACATTGAGCGCACCAGCAAAATGCCGCGGCCGTGGGCGCTGCGCATATCGCCGGGCACCAGTTCGGTGTGGCGGCTGTAATCAAAACCGGCGCCGGTGTCTTTCAGCCGGATGCGCAACACATCGCGACCATTGATGCGCAGGCCGGCCAGATCGATTTCGATCACGCCTTGCTTCAGATCTGCCAGGCGGCTGGCGCGTTCCAGTAGATAGCGCTCCATGCCCTGCTCGCCTTGCTTGAGCGCCGAATCCATATTCAGCAAGCCATGGTCGAGCGCATTGACAAACAGCTCGGTCAAAATCAGGAATACATCAGACTGGCTGTTTACCAATGCCTTGATTTCATTCACAAACGTCATCATGAACGGCACGGTATTGATATAACGCAGTTCTTCGGCGCCCAGCGACAAGGTGTAGCGCCACATGCTGTCGCCACTGCCCACCAGCGCCTGGATATCCACATCGTCGGTATGCGGATTGCGTTGCGGCGCGGCCAGCGCGGCGCGTTCGCCAAAGCGGATCATCACCAGCGAGATATCGTCGTGATGCGATTCGCCAGCCAGGTGGTCGGCCAATGTGTTCTTGAAATGTTCCAGGCGATCGGGGCCCGGTGTGTCGTGCAGCAACTGCAGCAAACGGCCTTCGCTGAAGGCCTCGCCATCGGGCGCGCGCGCTTCGATCAAGCCATCGGAATACGCCACCAGCGTGCCAGGCTCGCTGTAGTAATAGCGTTCGGTGGCGGTTTCCATGCTTTGCGTTGGCACAATGCCCAGCGGCAAATGCGCGGAACGCCAATGCGTGACCACATCGCCTGCGCGGTTAAGCAACTGCACAGTAGGCATGCCGCCGTTCCAGATCTCGACGCAACCGGCCACTTCGTCGATGGCAATCAACACGGTAGCCACAAAGCGCCCGACGGGCAGCACCTGGCGCACCTTGTTGTTCATCTCCACCAGGATGTCGGAGAGCGTGTAGCCCTTCTCGGTCATGCTGTAGAACGGTTGCGTTAGCGGCAGCACGTTCAGCGCGGCGGTCAGGCCGTGGCCGATGCCGTCGGCCAGCATCACATACAACACCTGGCCGGGCGTGCGCGCGGCGGCAATCAGATCGCCCGACAGACTTTCGGCGGGCGATAACCAGTAATCGAGCAAGGGGTCATACAGGCGCTCGGCGTTCACCATCTGGTCCATCAAATGCTGCACCACGCGCTTTTCTTCTTCGGCGCGATCGTAATAGCTGGCCAGCTTGATGGATTGCTCGCGAACCTTGCGATTGAGTTCGAGCGTACGGTTAAACGCTTTGAGTTTGGCTTCGAGGACGCGGAAGTTGACGGGCTTGGAGATGTAATCATCGGCACCGCGTTCAATGGCTTCGGCCAGGCGGTTTTCTTCGCCCACGCCGGTGACAAACACGATCGGCACCCAGGACTCACCCGCCTCTTGTTTGATGGCGACTGCAGCCTCGGGGCCGGACATGACCGGCATCATCATGTCCATCAAGACCAGATCTGGTTGCGCCTGGCGCCACAACGCGACGGCTTGTGCGCCATCGCGCGCCTGGATGGCGGTGTGTCCCAACGCCTCCACAAAACGCGAAATCAGCAGCAGTACCGCCTCGGTGTCGTCGACAACGAGGATTTTCATGCGATATATGTGCTCAGCGGATGGTGAAGATCTTGCCGAAACAAGCGATCTCGAGCACTTGCTTGACGGTATCGCGGCAATTAACCAAAGCCAGCGTCTTGTTGGCTGCGCCGATTTTTTCTTTCAGCAGCAGCAACATACCGAGGGCAGAGCTATCGAGGTAGTTGACGTTCTGGAAGTCAACCAGGACTTCCTTGATCGCGGAATTGCCGATCAGCGATTCGCACACCTGGCGAAATTCGCGGTGGGCACTGAAATCGAACTGTCCCGAGAGAATGACACGGCCAGCATCCCCTTCGACCTGAACAGTGGGCGTCATGAGCGATTCAACCTTTAGCTAGTTACTTGGGTTTACTGACTACAGTTGCCAGGCCACCCGCCGGGCGCGCCGCTGCTATCAACTGCAATCAAACATTAGTTGTGTTGCGGGAAACTGGCAACCGGATCGTAAAATCACTGCCTTGATCTGGCGCAGAGCGCACCGCAATTTCTCCACCCCAGTGCGCCACCAGATTGCGCACGATGGCCAGGCCCAGGCCCGTGCCCTCTTTGCGGGTGGTAAAGAACGGCTCAAACAATCGTTCTTGCACTTGCGGCGACATGCCGCTGCCCTGGTCCGAAACCCGCAGCACCGCAGTGCCTGCCAGTTGGTCCAGCGCAAGCTGGATGGCTGCGCCGTCGGGCGAAGCCAGCATGGCATTGTCAAGGAGATTGAGGATTACGCCAAGCAATTCCTTGCGGTTAGCCAGTACCAATATTTCATCTGTTGGCAGCATCAGGTTCAGATGCAGGTTACGCGCCTCCAATTGCGGCTGTAATGTCTGAGCCGCTTCGTTAAGGGTCTGCGCCAGTTCCACTGCTTCCAGCCGCATATCCTGACCACGCACAAAGCCCAGCATGTTCTGGATCAGCGTTTCCAGATGACGCAGCCGCGCCAGGGTTTTTTCGCCAAAGCGGATGCGGTCGGCTTCGGGCAACACCGGCTTGGCCAGGTGGCCTGCATACAACAGTGCGGTGGCCAGCGGTGTGCGCAACTGGTGCGCCAGCCCCGCCGCCATTTCGCCCATGGTGGCCAGGCGTTGATGCCGCGCCAGCGCTTGTTCCAGCGCCCAGCTCTGGGTTAAATCCTGCACCAGCAAAATGCGCCGGCTTTCGGCGGGCATTGCGCTCTCTTTGATATTGAGCCGCAGCGCCCCCTGACTACGCGGATACACCCACAAATCATCGGACGAGGTCGGCGTCAGCACTTGCGCTCTAAAGCCGCCCCAATCGTCGCCTTGTTGCAATGGCGCCAACATGGCGCGCGCGGCCGGGTTCATCGCCGCCACTTGATTACGTTCGTCTACTTCAACCACGCCGCCCGGCAATTGCTCCAGCAAAACCGTAAGCCGACGTGATAAAGCTGCTTTTTCTTCGAGTTCGCGCCGCAGATTGCCATTGGCGATTTCAAGTTGTTTTGTCAGGAATTCAACCTGTTGTTGCAGATCGGCATACGCATCGCTTAATTGTTTTGAGGCTTCCGTAAACAGCGAAAAGGCCTCTTCGAGTTCACGCGGGTCCATGCTGGCAGCGTGTTCAGCCATGATCTAGCATCCTTGTGACGGCATTCGTTTTGCATTATAACGATCGTAATTCACGCCCTACCTTTTATGCGTCTATTGTGCAACTAGGACCTCTCTGCCTTTTGTCGTTAACACACACTCGATACACTGCGTTCATATCTATCCGGCATATTGCCGTATTTACGCAATTCATTCGGAATACTTACGAATACTGGCAGCAAAATGCTGATTCGTTTATGGAGTTTTCACCGTGTCCGACCTTCTGAAAAACATTGATGCGCGCACCAAGCTAGCCGGTACCAACAAGCTGGAAATCCTGCTGTTTACGCTCGGCGTGGATCAACGGTCGGGCCGCCGCGAAAATTTCGGTATCAATGTATTCAAAGTGCGCGAGGTGATGCGCACGCCCGAAATCACGCAAGCCCCCGAAATGCCCGGTTCCGTTGAAGGCATGGTCAGTCTGCGCGGCGTGCTGGTGCCGGTGATTGATCTGGCCCGCTACGCCGGCATCACCACCGAAAGCCGCCCCGAAATCATGATCGTGTCGGAATACAACGGCCATACCCAGGGTTTTCTGGTCGAAGCCGTCGACACCATCCTGCGACTGGACTGGTCTTCGATGCGCGTGCCGCCCGATATGCTGACCAACCAGATGGGTGGCCTCGTCACCGCCGTGACCGAACTGGATACCGGCAAGCTGGTCATGATGCTCGATGTTGAAAAAGTGCTGGCCGAAACCACGCAAACTGCTGATTACATTGATACCAGCATGGTCGTTAAGGTGGGCAACGATTTAAGCGACAAGCGTGTGTTTTATGCCGACGATTCGGTGGTGGCGCGGCGCCAGATTCAGGCCACGCTGGACGCCATGAATATCCAGCATCAATTTGCCATTAACGGCAAACGCGCCTGGGACGAATTGCAAAAGATTGCCGCCGCGGCCGATGTACAAGGCAAAACCGCGAAAGACTTTGTGCAGCTGGTGCTGACCGATGTCGAAATGCCGGAAATGGACGGCTATATGCTGACCAAAATGATCAAGAGCGATCCGCGCTTTGCCGGGATTCCAGTGTTGATGCATTCGTCTTTGTCGGGCGCATCCAACCAGAAACTGGGCCAATCGGTCGGCGTGGATGGTTATGTATCCAAATTCGAGCCGCATAAGCTTTCGCAAACCATCGCCAATTATCTGATGAAAGATTAAACGGCGCGGTTGTAATTCCAGGGGCGTTGCAATGATTGCGATGCCCGGTTTTCTGACATCCGGGTGCATATAAAAAAATGAACCTGGTGGCAATCAAGACAAGAAGCAGTGGAGCGACCATGAGCGAATCACAAGTCAACCTGCTCGACAGCGTCGACGCCCGGACCAAACTGGCCGGGTCGAACAAGATGGAAATTCTCTTGTTCTCGCTAGGCACCAAAGAAATTTTCGGGATCAACGTGTTCAAGGTGCGCGAAGTATCGCAAACACCCAAGATCACCAAAACCCCGAATATGCCGCTGGGCGTAGAAGGCGTGATTTCGTTGCGCGGTAATATCATTCCGGTGATTGCGCTGTCGCGCTTTATCTCGACCAATGAATCGCCCTTGTCGACCGCTGATTCGACCATGATCGTGACCGAATTCTCCAAACACACGCAGGCGTTTCTGGTGCACGAAGTCGATCGCATCATCCGCGTGGATTGGGACAAGGTGCGCGCGCCCGAATCAATGCTGGCCGGCAATCAAGCGTTGATTACCGCCCTGACCGAATTGCCCGATGGCAAGCTGGTGTCGATTCTGGACGTTGAACAGATTCTGTCGAGCGTGATTGGCGAGCCCATCATTCCCGACTTGCCCCCGACCAATATCGACCCCGATTCATTCATGTTTTTTGTGGATGATTCCATGGTGGCGCGCAAAGAAATCGTGGGCGTGCTGGACAAGCTGGGCATCAAATACCATCAGGCCAATAACGGCAAAGAAGCGTGGGACAAGTTGCAGAACCTGGCCAACCGCGCCACGCACGATGGCGAATTGTTGCGCGAAAAACTCAAATTGATACTGGTGGATGCCGAAATGCCGGAAATGGACGGTTATGTGCTGACCAAGCACATCAAATCGGACCACCGCTTTACCGGGATTCCGGTGGTGATGCACTCGTCGCTGTCGTCCAACGCCAACCGCGCCATGGGTTCGAGCGTGGGCGTGGATGCGTATGTCGCCAAGTTTGATCCGGTGATCCTGGCGGACACGCTTTCCCCCTACATCGCTGGCTGACAGCGGGTATAGCTATATAAGAGAATGATGAGACTTGTGCGCTATGCTTGATCCACATCAAGCTAGTGCCGTACAGAATAGTGTGGGCCTCATCCGTAATACGGCACAGGTCCGGATTGAACCCTACGTAATCAATGATCACCGCAACGGCAACACGGGCCGACGGTGAAGACGCGGAGTAACAGGATGCCTGACAACAACATGCGCTTTCTCGTGGTGGATGACTTTTCCACCATGCGTCGCATCGTGCGCAACCTACTGAAGGAACTCGGCTTTTCCAACGTCGAGGAAGCTGAAGACGGCCAGATCGCGCTGCACAAACTGCAGAACACCACGTATGACTTTGTGGTGACCGACTGGAACATGCCCAACATGACCGGCATTGAGCTGCTGCGCGCGATTCGCGCCGACGGTTCGCTCAAGCATCTGCCGGTGCTGATGGTGACCGCCGAGGCGAAGAAAGAAAACATTATCGAAGCGGCGACGGCCGGCGCTTCGGGTTATATCGTCAAGCCGTTTACCGCTGCCACGCTGGACGAAAAGCTCAAGAAGATTTTCGCCAACATGGGCAATTGAACAAAAAACAGGTAAGGAGTAGGCCGACGTGAGCGACCAAGCCCTCAACAGTGGCGATTCAGACGATCTCGAAGCGCTGTTTGACAGTATCGTGCAGGCTAACCACAGCGCTCCGGCGCCCGCGGTTGCTGCGCCGGCACCGGCCGCTTCGGCGCCGGCTTCCTTGAATGGTGAAGGCGTGGCCGATATGGCCGAGCCCGCCCGCACCATGTTTACCCAGATTGGCCAGTTGACGCGCAAATTGCACGACACGCTGCGCGAGCTGGGGCTGGACAAATCGCTGGAGAAAGCCGCATCGCAAATCCCCGATGCGCGTGACCGGTTGTCGTATGTCGCCAACATGACCGAGCAGGCCGCCGAGCGCACGTTAAACGCGCTGGATGCCGCCAAGCCGCTGCAGGATGGTATTTCCGATACCGCCAAGGCGCTGTCGGGCGACTGGGACAAACTGTTTGCCAAGCAGTTGTCGGTGGACGAATTCAAACAGCTGGTGGCGCGCACGCGCACCCATCTGACGCAGACGCAAACGTCGTCGGACCAGATTTCCAGCCAGATGCTGGAAATCATGATGGCGCAAGACTTCCAGGATCTGACGGGCCAGGTGATCAAGAAAATCCTGACCATGTCCAAAGAAATGGAAACGCATCTGCTTGAGTTTCTGCTGACCTTCTCGCCGCAAGGTGCGCGCGATGAAGGCCTGCTGAATGGCCCGGTGGTCAACACCGAAGGCCGTACCGATGTGGTCACCAATCAGGAACAGGTGGATGACCTGCTGGAAAGCCTGGGCTTCTGATCGCGCGCCGATCATCGCCCTGGCATCAAGCGTCACCCTGGCAACACACATGCAACTGGAACAGAGAGGCCGATATGAGTGAATTCACCGGCATGGACGAGCTCTTGCAGGATTTCCTCACGGAAGCCACCGAGCTGTTGTCTGACGTGGACAACAAACTGGTGGAGCTGGAAAAACGGCCTGACGACCGTAATCTGCTCAACGATATTTTCCGCGGCTTTCACACCATCAAAGGTGGGGCGGGATTTCTCAGTGTGGATGCCATGGTCAGCTTGTGTCATCGCACCGAGAACCTGTTCGACAAGCTGCGCAATGGCGAAATGACGCTCGACCCCGAGATCATGGACACCATTCTGGCCGCCACGGCCATCGTGCAGGACATGTTTGTGATGTTGCAGCAGGGCCGCATGCCAGGCCCGGCCGATGCCGGTGTGCTGGCGGCGCTGGACAACGTGCTGGAAGGCGGCTCGCCGGTGAAGAAAACCGCGGCCCCTGCCCCGGCGCCCGCGCCCGTTGCGGCACCCGCTCCGGCTCCGACCGCTGCCGCAAGCAGTGGCAATGAACCCGATTGGCAGATGCTGTACAACGCGCTGCTGGATATCGACGCGCCCGCCGCCGCTGCGCCCGCGCCGGTTATCAGCGCGCCTGCAGCCGTGTTTGAAGCCGCCGACGAGCCGATGCCGCTGACCGAACTGGCGCCGCCACTGAAAGCCGCGCCGGTGCAGAACAAACCGATGTCGAATTCGCCGCAGCAACTGGCGGCGTCGGCAGAAACCACCATCCGTATCGATACCGTACGGCTGGATCAGGTACTTAACTTGTCCGGCGAAATCGGCCTGACCAAGAACCGCCTGACCACGCTGCGCGCCGATGTGATGTCCGGCAAGATGGACACCACCACGCTGAAGGCGCTGGACGACGCGATCAGCCAGCTCGATCTGCTGGTCAGCGATCTGCAGAACGCGGTGATGAAAACCCGCATGCAGCCGATCGGGCGGCTGTTCCAGAAATACCCGCGTCTGGCGCGCGATCTGGCGCGGCAGTTGGGCAAGGATGTCGAGCTGGTCATTACCGGTGAAGAAACCGAGCTCGACAAAACCATGCTGGAGGATCTGAACGATCCGCTGGTCCACCTGGTGCGTAACGCCGTGGATCATGGCGTGGAAACCATTGCCGAGCGTCAGGCCGCTGGCAAGCCCACCAAAGCCATCGTTGAATTGTCGGCGGTGCAAGTGGGCGACCATATCCTGATTGAAATTACCGATGACGGCCGCGGCATGCGCCCGGACGTGATCCGCAAGAAAGCGGTCGAGAAAGGCCTGATCGATATCGAAACGGCCAACAGCCTGGACGACAAGCAAAGCCTGCAACTGATCTTTATGCCGGGCTTCTCCACCAAAGACCAGATCACCAATGTGTCGGGTCGTGGCGTGGGCATGGATGTGGTCAAAACCAATATCCAGCGCCTGAACGGCCGCATCGACATCCAGTCGACGGTAACCGAGGGCTCGCGCTTTACCATCAGCCTGCCGCTGACGCTGGCGATTCTGCCGGTGCTGGTGGTCAAGGTGTGCGACCAGCCGTTTGCGGTGCCGCTGGCCATGGTGCGCGAGATCATCACGATTCGTGGCGACCAGGTGCAGGAAGTCTCCGGCCGCGCCACCATCGTGGTGCGCGACGAGATTCTGCCGGTCAAATCGCTGGCGCGTCTGATTGGTTGGGAAGAAACGCAAGTACCGCAGTTTGGCGTGTTGATGCAATCGGCCGAGCATTCGTTCATCCTGGCCGTCGACAGTTTTGTCGGCCGCGACGACGTGGTGATCAAGCCGCTGCAGAACATCCGGCCGCGCGGAGTGGCGGGCGCCACATTGTCGGGCGACGGCTCTGTGGTGCTGGTCCTTGACATGGAAGACTTGCTTTCATCGGCCGGAGCCGACAACTCAGCGATTAAGACCTCGCGTTTTCTCGACAAAGTAGCCTAGGATAACGACGGATTTGCCCCCACGACGGCGTAACGCAGTGTCACCAAAATGTGCCAGCGTTGCGTTGCTCGTGGGCGTGAATGCTATCTCGCTGTATTCTTCAGATTCTTCTTGATCCTTTTTGCTGCATCGCGCAGCCCGAGACCTCGAAATGACGCAAGACCACGCCTTTATCGGTCGCCAGCCCATCCTGAACCGTCAGCAACAGATCATTGGTTATGAACTGTTGTTCCGCCTGAACAAAGAAGCGGTCAGCGCCGAGTTTTCCAGCGATATGCAAGCCGGTACCAACGTGCTGGTAAACACCATCTCCAATATGGGCACCGATTGGTTGGTGGGTAGCAAACTGGCATTCATCAACGTGGCCGAATCGATGCTTGAGAGTAATTTTCTTGAGCTGCTGCACCCGCAACGCGTGGTGCTGGAAGTGCTGGAAACCACCAAGGCCACGCCCGAATTACTGGCTCGCGTCAAAGACCTGCGTCAGCAGGGTTTCGGCGTTGCGCTCGATGATTTTCTGCTGACCCCGCAGACCGCGCCTTTCCTTGAGTACGCCAATTACATCAAGCTGGATATCCAGTTGCTGGGCATGCCGCAAGTACCGGGCTTTTCCAAAGAACTGCGCAAATATCCGGTGTTGCAGGTGGCCGAAAAGGTCGAGACCAAAGAAGAATTCCGTCAATGTATGGAAATCGGCTTTGATTGTTTCCAGGGCTATTACTTTGCCCACCCGGAAACGCTGTCGGCCAAGGTGATCAACCCAAGCTACGCCAATATTCTTAATCTGCTGAATATGCTGCGGAACAACGCAGAGATTCGCGATATTGAAAACGCGCTCAAGCGCGATGTGGCGCTCAGCTTTAAATTGCTGCGTTATATCAATTCGGTGGGCTTTGGCCTGTCATGCGAAATCCAGTCGTTCCGCCATGCTGTCACCATTCTCGGCTATCAAAAGCTGTATCGCTGGCTGACGCTGTTGCTGGTGACCGCGGGCGCTGAAACCGGCTCCGCCCCTGCGCTGCTGAAAACGGCGGTGACGCGTGGCCGTCTGGTGGAATTGCTGGGCAGCCATTTCCTGGATGGCCAGGATCGCGACAACCTGTTTATCGTCGGGATGTTCTCGCTGCTGGACGTGCTGCTGGATATGCCGATCGACCGCATCCTGGAGACGCTGATCCTGCCGGAAAGCATCAGCGATGCGCTGATGGAGCGCAGCGGCATGTACGGCCCGTTCCTCGAACTGGCCGAAGCATGCGAAGACCCGGAAATGAGCGAAGTGCCGCGTTTGTGCGAGCAACTGCAAATTACGCCGGACATGCTGAACCGCGCGCACGTGCAGTCGCTGGCATGGGTGGAAGAACTCGGCGTGTAATTGCCGCTGCTTTGCGCCGCACAGAAAAACACCGCCCGAGGGCGGTGTTTTTTTTATGCCGGTCTGTACACGGTTATAGGGTGGGTCAGACGGGGACGCCCAGTCACACCACTCAAAGCCTTCCGCGCAGGCCACATCGCTTTGCAATGCCACTTTGACGGGTGGGTCTCGACCGACCCTGTAACAGCGCTTTGCTTTGATATAGGCGCCACCGCTGCTTCATTTAGCCAGTGCATTGGGTTCGATTACGCGCCAGCCTTGGCCGCGGCTTTCGATTTCGGCGTCGTGGTGGTCTTTGCCTGCGCCGTCCACCAGTTTGGCGAAGTCCGGGTATTGTTTGCGCAAATCCGCGTCGCTAGCC
Source organism: Amantichitinum ursilacus (assembly GCF_001294205.1). Taxonomy (GTDB): domain Bacteria; phylum Pseudomonadota; class Gammaproteobacteria; order Burkholderiales; family Chitinibacteraceae; genus Amantichitinum; species Amantichitinum ursilacus. The sequence continues at coordinate 267,785 of NZ_LAQT01000008.1, read as the reverse complement.
CACGCGGCCGGGTTATCCAGCTTCAGCGTGTACACGACTTTGTCGCGGTTATAGTTGTCACCCGATTCCTTGGCCTCGGTGCTCACTACCTTGTCGATGGCCAGCGTGCCACTGCAAAAGCCGGGTAACGGCGGATTGGTTTGCAGGCCGTCGTAGACTTCCTTGCCCTTGTCGGTGGGCACAAACTCCACCTTGCCCGCTTCGGCCGGTTGCTCCGCGATCAAACCCAGTTTGACCAGCACCGCCAGCTGCGCGCCGTTGGGCTCTTTCAGCTCGGCATACTTCTTCTCGACCGGCGTATTGAACGCCACCGGCATCGCCACGCAATTCAGCTGCGAAGTCTGCACATAGTTGTTCAGCGTGGTCAGCACGTCCTGGTCATCAAGGGCGACCTTGGTCGGCGCTTCCTTGTTGCCACACGCCGCCAGCGCAACCGCCAGCGTGGTGGCCAAGGCCAGCACCACGCCCCGTTTAAAATACAGACTGCTGGTCATATAGACTCCTGAACCGGTTTTTTTAATTGCTGCGGTAGACGGTGCGCCAGCATGGGCGCGCCGCAAATAGTGGCAGCAAAAACCGATCCAGGACAAGCCGGGCAAACCCGCGACCGCTTGCTTGAGTCAGCGCGCGGGCTTGCCGGAGGGGACATTCAGTTCTCGGGTTCGAAGGTCATCGCCACCGAATTGATGCAATAACGCTCACCGGTGGGTTCCGGACCATCGGGGAAAACATGACCCAGATGCGCATCGCATCGGGCGCAACGCACTTCGACGCGTTGCATGCCGTGGCTGTAATCGCTGATCCGTTTGATCGAACCCGGCACCGCTTCTTCCCAAAAGCTGGGCCAGCCGCAACCGGCATCAAACTTGGTGCCCGAATGAAACAACAGGCTGCCGCAACAGACGCAGTAATAGTCGCCATCGTCGTTGCGCTTGTACAGTTCGCCACTAAACGGACGTTCGGTGCCGGCCTGGCGCGTTACGCGGTATTGCTCGGGCGTTAATTGGGCACGCCATTCGGCATCGGTCTTTTCTACATGATCAGTCATCGCGTTGCTCCTTTACCCGCCAGCGCGGTACTGGCCAAAGATATGGGCATGTGCGGGCAAAGCAAGCCGGCGCTTAGCGTGCACCCTTGGCATAAGCCTGCATGGCCTGGCGCATTTCCAGCGCCAACGCCACTTCGGCAATCACGCCATGCCAGTCGCGCGGCGCGTGCTGGCGGAAGATGCGCATCGATGGATACCAGGCGCAATCTGCGCCGGCGCGCTGCCAGCGCCAGTCCGCATCAAAGCGACTTAACAGCCACACTGGCTTGCCCAGCCCGCCCGCCAGATGCGCCGTGGCGGTGCACACGGTGATGATCAGATCCAGCCCAAGCACCGTATCGGCCGCATCGGCCATATCGCGCCAGTGCGTGGTGGCGTCGCTCACGCCAGGCGGCAGCGGCTCGAGGCGCTGATATAACAAGCTGTGCCAATGCATGCCCTCCAGGTGCAACAGCGGTTGCAACAAGGCGGTTTCGATACCGCGTAAGCGGTTATCAGGCTGAGCCGGATTGCCGCACCACGCCAGGCCGATTTGCATATTCGCGCTCGCCGTTTGCGCTGGCGGCGTGGCGGCGCGCAGATACGGTTGCGCGTGCGCAGCAATCGTTGTGCTATCGATCTGCAAAGCCGCGCCCAGCGACATCAGCGGAATATGGAAATCGAAACCGGATACCTCCGGGGCCTGCCCGACAAACTGCAACCCCGGTTGCGACAGGCTTTGCTGCAACAAGCGCAGCAAGGGCGGCGGCACCAACACGCATACCGTCGCAAAGTGCTGCAAAAGCAACGGCAGAAAGCGCGCGAATTGCATCTGATCACCCAGCCCCTGCTCCGGCAGCACCAGCAAGCGCGATGCAGGCGGCACCGGCTGGCCCTGCCATGGCGGCAAGTGGGTGGTGGGGCGTGGCTTGCCGGTGGCGGTCCAGCGTTGTTCATAGCCAACCCAGCCCTCAGCCCAGCGGCCGCACAGCATGTCCAGCGTGCCCAGGGCATAGGGGGTAACCGGTAGTGCTTCCACCTGCAGTGCACGCTGATAACAATCCCGCGCCGCATCGACCTGGCCGAGCGCGCGCCAGGTATTGCCCAGGTTATGCCAGGCACGCGCATGTTGAGGTGTGTCGCGCAGCAATTGTTCGAAGGCGTTTCGCGCCGCATCCAGCTGATCCAGCTCAAACAACACGCAAGCGCGGTTGTAGCGGATATCGGCGTGCTGCGGCGCAGCGCCCAGCGCGGTTTCGAAATGCTGCAGCGCTTGTTGCGGCTGGTGACGGTCGCGCAGCAGATTGCCCATGTTGTAATGCGCCAATGCATTATCGGGTGACAACCGCAGCGCCCGTTCCAGCGCCGCCTGGGCCGCATCAAATTGATGTTGCTGCTTGAGTACATTGGCCAGATTGATATGCAGGGCCGCTTCATCGGGCGCCATTTGCAAAGCGCGGCGCAAGGCGGTTTCGGCTTCGGGCCACTGGCCCAGCCGCGCATGCAGTTGCCCCGCCAGCGCCCATGGCGGCAAGGCGCCCGGCGCCAGTTTGCAGGCGCGTTGCGTCAACACCAGCGCCAGCAATAAATCATTGCCCGCCGCCAGCAGCGTGGCGCACTGGTGCAAGCGCGCGGCCGATTCACCGTCCTGTTCCAGAATGGCCAGGCACAGCGCCTCCGCCTGCTTGATCTGCCCGGCCTGCACTGCGGCGCGCGCCTGCGCCCAGCGCGGATCATCGTGTCTGATGCCGTGGTCCTGCGTCATGCCCTTGTCCTGTGATCAGCCGCCGCGCGCCAGCCAGTCGTGGATGGTCTGCGCGACGCTTTGCCAGCGGTAATCCAGCATCATGGCATGGGCGATATCAGGCAGAAAGACCGGCTCGGTTTGCCAGGTGCGCGCGGTAGCCCAGACATCGGTGACGGGGATGATGCGATCCGCCGCAGCGCCCAGCACCAGGCAAGCGGGTGGCTGCGCCTTGCCCCAGGCCAGCCACGGTTGCGGCACCATCAGCTCAGCGAGAGCAAGCGCGGATTCGGGTTGCGCGCGGTCGGCAAAGTCCTGCAGCGCGCTTTGCGGCAAGGCGGCAGAGAACAACAGCTCGCGCACAGTGTGCAGATCGGCGTCCATCCGGCCCAATCGCCACTGAAAACGATTGAGCCCCAACAGCAGGTGCGGCGACGCCACCGCCATAAAGCCCAGCGAGCCAAACAAACCCCACGGCGCGACGCTGGCCAGAAGCACCATGCTTTCCACCTCGTATTGCTGGGCGTGCCGTTGCGCCAGAAAACCGCCCAGCGAATGCCCCAGCAACACCGGTGGCCGCGGCAATTGCTGCACCGCCCAAGCCAGATCGGCCTGGTAATCGTTGATGGACCATTTATCCAGCGTATCGCGGCCGGCGCTCTGACCATGGCCGCTCAGGCTAAGCGCATAGCAGTCATAACCTTGCGCGGCAAACCACGGCATAAAGTGGTCCCGCCAACACCACGCGCCAGCGTAAGCGCCATGCACAAACAACAAAGGGGCACTGCCGCGCGGCGTGACGGTAGGGGGACTGTGCAGCAGTTCGAGGTCGCGCGGGGGCATGAGTATCGCCTTCTTCTGGGAGATAAGCGCAATCAGTCTGACACCAGCTATCAATTGCGCGTAATTATTCTAGTCTATGCCAGATTGCGCTTTGTTGCGCTGCGCAGATGCGTCCGGCCATGCCCTGCGATGCCGATTGCAACGTGGATACGACAGCTCGCCGGGCGCCACGCGGCGCGCCCACGGGTATGGCTATACTAGGCGTTTTGCCGTACCGCCCCCCTGGAGACCGCTTTGATGTTTGCCCGCTTTGCCCGCCAGATTGCCCTCAGCGCAATGGCCTTGCTGCTGCCCCTGCTGGCCAGCACTGCCAGCGCCGCCGCCCCTGCCGACACCCTGCCGCGCGCGGTGCTGTGGAAAATCGAAAAGAGCGGCGTGCCTGCTTCTTATCTGTTTGGCACCATCCACGTCGGCGATCCGCGCGTTACTACGCTTAGCGAGCCGGTCAGCACGGCCTTTGCCAATTCGGAGCACGTGTACACCGAAGTACGCATGGATTTCAGCATGATGATGGAGCTGGCCAAAACGGTAATCCGCCCCGAAGGCGATTTGCTGTCCGACCACGTCGACGCCGCGCATTTCCAGAAGCTGCTGCCGCAAATGCAGGCGCGCGAATATCCCGAAATCGCCACTCGCCGCTTGTATACCTGGGCCGCCGCGATGCTGATGATGACGCCGCCGCGCGAACGCGGGCAGTTGCCGCTGGATTTGCTACTGGCGAAAATGTCGGTGGAAGGCGGCAAGGACTATCAAGGCTTTGAGACCATCGCCGAGCAACTGGGTCTGTTTGCCAGCATGCCCGAAGACAAGCAAAACGCCATGTTGTACGCGCTGATCGACCATCCTGAAGACACCGTGCGCCAGCAAGCCGAAGCCGTCGATGCTTATGTGGCACGCGATTTTGCCAGACTGGCTAAAGTGACCGAGCAACCCGACCCGGGCATGTCGGCGGCCGATAGCGCGTGGTTTAGCCAGTGGCTGAAAGGCCCGCTGCTGCTGGACCGCAACCACCGCTTTGTAGAACGCATGCAAGCGCCGTTGACCACCGGCAATGCCTTTATCGCAATTGGTGCAATGCATTTGCCCGGCAAGGAAGGCGTGATCAATCTGCTGCGCAAGGCGGGCTATACGTTGACGCCGGTGGTTGATACGCCCAGCACCGCCGCCAGCAAATAAACTCGCTCCCGCTTTGGCGGATGAGGCAAAAATCCGGCAGCCCGCTCAGGCTTCCGGATTTTTTTTGCGCTTGCGGCTGGGCCCACGTTCAATAATGCGCAGCCCGCGCGCGCGTTCGGGCATATCGGCCTGCGCCAGGTCCCATTCCATCTGCAAACGCAGCCAGAATGCGCGCGAGGTGCCCAGTGAATCGCTCAGCCGCAGCGCCATCAGCGGCGTGATATCGGCGCGGCCTTCAAATACGCGCAGCAACATGGTCTGGCTGATGCTGGTGCGCCGCGCCGCGTAAACCAGATCCACCCCGCCCAGCCATTGCTGCAGCACCTGCCCCGGATGCACCGGCACATAGTTGCTGTTAAACGTATAGGAAAGCAGATGACGCGGCAGCTCGTCGGTTTTGCTGGCCATAAAAAAAATCCGGAACGGGTCAAGGTTCCGGATTTTTATTGATTTGGCATAACCCCACCTGGGGTTAGATCAATGTTTGCGCAGACTTTTCATCTGCCCAGCCATTGCCGCCCCGATCACGGCGTTACGCGCTTATTGCTGCGCCGCTGCGGCATCGGGGCCGCCGCTGGCCAGCATCGGTTCCAGCGATTCTTTCGGGATCGCGCCCGAAACAATACGACCATTGGCAAAGATTAGCGCGGGCGTGCCGTTGATGGCCATCTTCTCGCCCAAGGCCAGGTTCTTGGCAATCGGCGTATCGCAGGTACCGGCGTTTTCCGGCAGCACCCCCTTGTCGATCCATGCGCGCCATGCGGCGTCGCGATCAGGCGCACACCAGATCAGCCTGGACTTGCGCTCGGCATCCGGGTGGATATTGAGCGGGAACAGGAAGGTGTAAATGGTCACGTCGGTCACACCGGCCAGCGATTCGTTTTCCAGCTTGTGGCAAAACGGGCAATCGGGGTCAGAGAACACGGCCAGTTTGCGGCTGCCATTGCCACGTACTTCTTTAAATGCCTGGTCAAACGGCAGCTTGTTGAAATCGGTGCGGTTGAGTTCAGCCATACGTGCCTGCGTGATGCTTGCACGGTTTTTGATGTCCACCATTTCGCCCAACAATACGTAATCGACCTTGGCATCCACATAAATAATCGAATGGCCATTGAGCACGACCTCGTACAAACCTTTAACCGGCGACGGTGTGACGCTGGTGATTTCCTTGCCCTGCAACTGCTGCGACAACTTGTCGCGCACCAGCTTGGCCGTAGGGGTTTCAGCGGCCGATGCGGTGCATGCGGTCACGCCAATCAAACCTGCCAGCACGGTCAGGCGTGCCCATTTTGCAAACAACATGATGAGTCCTTAAGAGTCCATAGCGTGGCGAATCAGTTGTTGCTTAAGCCACGTCAATTGATCAGTCAGCCCCAACCCGAAATTACGCAAGGGTTTGAGCAGCGAATTCTGGTTATTAAACAGATGCTGCAGCGCGTGCGTGACGCCCTGCATCAGATAAATACTTTCGCGGCGCGCGCGGGCATAACGCCGCAACACCATCAGATCACCACAGCGTGCCGAAGGTTCGGCTTTCAGTACACGGGCCAACTGCTCAACGTCGCCAAAGCCCAGATTGACGCCCTGCCCGGCCAGCGGATGCACGCCATGCGCCGCGTCGCCCACCAGCGCCAGATTGGGCCGCACCAGTTCGGAGACATGCACCAGCCGCAGCGGAAATGCCGCCGCCGGGGTCAGCAGTTGCAAGGCGCCCAGCGCGTTATCGCCCGCCGTGGCTACGCGTTCGCACAGCGCTGCGGCATCCAGCGCCAGCAGCTCGGCTCGGGTGGCGTCATTGCACGACCAGACCATCGAAATGCGGTTACCGGGCAACGGCAGCCAGGCCAGAATGCCGTCGTCAAAAAACCATTGGCGCGCCATGCCCAGATGCGGCTTGGCGCATTCAAAATTGGCCACCACGCCCCATTGCTGGTACGGGCGCACTTGCGCATCGATGCCCACCTGCTGGCGTACCCAGGACTGCACGCCATCCGCACCCACGACAAGCCTGCTGGACAAACAACGGCCATCGTCCAGAGTGATGGTCGCGTCGGCCTGATCAAACTGCATTCCGGTCGGTTTGACGCCCGCCAGCAATTGCACATTCGGGGCCGTAGCGGCGGTTTGCCATAGTGCGCGCTGCAGTTCGCGCGATTCGACAATGCGCGCCAGTTCGTCCGCACCCGCTGCAGTGGCGTCAAAATCAAGCCTGGCGCGACGGTCATCCCCGGTAATCAGCATCTGGCCCACGCGCTGCGTGCGGGCGGCATCCAGTTGCTGCCATGCGCCGATGCCAGTCAGAAAGCGGCGGCTGGCCGGGCTGATGGCATAAATGCGACTGTCCCAGCTGGCGGCGTCCCATTCGATTTCGGGCGCGCGGCCTTCCAGTACCATGACGGACAAGGCGGTATCGCGTAATGCGCAGGCCAGCGCCGCGCCCACCAGGCCGCCCCCGATAATCAACACATCACAGTCATGAATTTTCATGCCCGGCAGTGTAGCAGATGGCTTTGCGGGCGCGCTGCAGGGGCATCGGACAAATCAGAGGTTTCCGCCGTGGTTTGATATGTCGCAAAGATGCGGCGGACAGAGCTGGCCGCGGACCGATGGCAACGGGCAGGCTGTGCGCCCATGTCATCTCTCTATTCATTTGCGCTGCTGGCGCTGATTGCCGGCATTTGCGCCGTGGCGCTGCTACCCGCGTTGCCACCTGCCAGCGTACTGCTGGCACTGCTGCCCTGCGGTGCGGCATTGACGCTCGCCGGGGCCTGCGCAGGGCCACGCTGGCGCTGGGCATGCACATTGGCGGGACTGGCGCTGCTGGGCTTTGCTTATGCCAGTTTGCGCGCCCACGTGCGGCTGGCGGATCGACTGAGCACGGCGGATGAAGGCCGGGTGATCTTCGCCGAGGGTTATATCAGCGGCCTGCCGCACAGCGACCGCTATGGCCGCAGCTTTGTCTTCGTCACGGCGACGCCCGACTTGCCCCGGCGGATTGCCGTGCACTGGTACGGCGAGCATCCCGAGGTCATCGCGGCCAGCCGCTGGCGCCTTGCGCTAAAACTGAAACGACCGCACGGCCAGCAGAATCCGGGTGGATTCGATCAGGAAGCCTGGATGTTGCAGCAGGGCTTGGGCGCCAGTGCGACGGTGCGCATGGGCACGCGCTTGCCCGGCCTGGCGTGGCAAGCCCGGGGGGACCAACTGCGCGCGCAGATCGCCGCCCGCATCCAGCGCGTATTGCCGGGCTCGCCGTACGCGGGCGTGATAGTCGCAGAAGCGGTCGGCGACCGTCGTGGCGTGGAGCCGGATTTATGGGAGCGCTTTGCCGCGGCGGGCACCTCGCATTTGCTGGTGATCTCCGGCTTGCACATCGCAATGGTGGCGGGCCTGGTCAGCGCGCTGACGGGCTGGGTATTACGCTCGATTCCCGCCATCACGCAACGGGTCCGGCTGCCTGCGTGGCGTTTGAGCTGCGGCTGGGTTGCGGCACTGGGCTATAGCGCACTTGCAGGTCTGAGCGTACCCACGCAACGCGCGGTATTAATGCTGAGTATTGCGGTGCTCTGCTTATTAAGTGGACGCCGCTGGGCTGCCGGCACGATCTGGCTGCTGACGCTCTCCGTGGTGTTGCTGTTTGATCCACTGGCGGCCGGCACGGCAGGCTTGTGGCTGTCGTTCCTGGCCGTGGGCGGTTTGCTGTGGTTGGGTGGCAATCGCATGGCGCCGCTAAAAGGATGGCGCAACCTGGGCCGCACCGAGATCGCCGCCACGCTCGCCACGCTACCCGCACTGCTTTATCTGTTTGGCCGATTGCCATTGGCGTCACCGCTGGCCAATGCCCTCGCCGTGCCTTTGGTCAGTCTGTTGGTGGTGCCACTCACCTTGTTGGGACTCCTTGACCCCACCGGCTATGCATTGCGGGCAGCCGAGCGCGTGTTTGCGTTCACCGACTGGCTGATCACGCAAACGATCGCCTGGCTGCCCGCACCGTGGCTGACGCCGCCACCAGGCTGGACTTTGCTACCCGCCGCGCTAGGTATCCTGCTGGCGCTGGCACCGCGCGGGGCGCCGGGCCGGCCGCTGGCGCTATTCATGTTGTTACCCATGTTTACACTGCAGCCGCCGCCGGTTACTGCGGGCGAGTTCCGTGCCACGGTCATTGACGTGGGCCAAGGCCTGGCCGTGCTGGTGCAAACGCGTGAACACACTTTGCTTTTCGACACCGGCCGCCCTGGCCAGGCACAACGCACTATCCTGCCTTTGCTACGGCGCTACGGCATCGCGGCGCTGGATACGCTGGTGGTGTCGCATGCGGATAGTGATCACGCCGGGGGTGTCGCGGCCTTGTTAAAGACCGTGCCGGTAAGCGAAATCGTCGGCAGCCTTGCGCCCGATGTGCCCGCCCTGCAACAACGTGCGCAGCAAGCTTGCCAGGCTGGCCAGCGCTGGGACTGGGATGGCGTGCAGTTCAGCATGTTGTGGCCGCCGCCCGATACCGTGGCTGCGGACGACAATGCCGGCTCTTGCGTGCTGCAAGTCAGCACCGCACACACACGCATCCTTATCCCGGCCGATATCGGCAAGGCGCAAGAAGCTGAGCTGATCCAGCAACACGCGCTGCCGCGTTATGACGTGGTGGTGGCTGGTCATCACGGTAGCCGCACCTCGTCGTCGCAAGATTTTGTCCATGCGACGCAACCGCAGTGGGTGATCTATTCGGCGGGTTATCTCAACCGTTTTAACCATCCGCATCCCGAAATCGAACAGCGTTATGCCGCAGCGGGTAGCAAGGCGCTGCGCACTGATCTGGACGGCGCAATCATCATCGACTCAGGCCAGCCGATGCGCATTCATGGCTGGCGTGACTGGCGGCCGCACTACTGGTTTACACGTTAACGGCGCGCCTTTAAGCTGCCTGGCGCTAACCGGAGAACGCCATGCCCACACTCGACGCCCTGTTCTATTACCCGATCAAATCCATCGCTGGCATTGCCGTTACTCAGTCGCAAATAACGCCGCTGGGTTTGCCGCATGATCGCGCCTGGATGGTGGCCGATTTGAATGGCCGTCTGGTTACCGGGCGCGAACATCCCGAACTGGTGCAAGTGACGGCGGAGGTAGGCATCGACACGCTGACCTTACGCGCGCCGGGCCAGCCCGAGCTGGTGGTCAATCTGACGCAGTTTGCCCAGCCGCACACCGCATCGGTGTGGAAAGACACTTTTGGCGCATGGGCTGGCGCGGATGAGGCGGATACCTGGTTTAGCCAGTATCTGGGCCGCCCGGCGCGCTTGCTGGCGACTAATGACACCCAACGCCGCGTGCGCAGCGCGCCAGAAGTGCCGCTGTCGTTTGCTGATGGCTTTCCGATTTTGTTGATCGGCGAAGCCTCGCGCCAGGAACTCAGCAGTTGGGTAGGTCGCGATCTGGCGATGGCGCGGTTCCGGCCCAATCTGGTGGTGGGCGGTAGTGCAGCGTTTGCGGAAGATGGCTGGAAGCGTATCCGTATTGGCGACGTGATCCTGCGCGTCGCCAAGCCCTGTGGGCGCTGTGTATTTACCACCGTCGACCCGATTACCGCAGAAAAGTCAGCCGACCAGGAACCACTGCGCACGCTGGCCAAACGTCGCAAAGGCGCGGAAGGCGCAGAGTTTGGTCAGAACGTCATCGCCGAAACCAGCGGCTTGCTGCGCGTAGGCATGCCGGTCGAGATTCTGGAATAAACCCGCCGGGTAGCAAACCAGCAGCCATAAAAAATGAGGGTCTGCGCCCTCATTCGTTTTTGCTACGGCTGCATCCATCAGGCCTTGCTGACGCGCGCCACCACCTGGTTGCCGTTGCCTTGGTATTCGATCTGGTCAAACGACAACATCCGTGCCATCGAGATCCCACGGCCGTGCGGATCAAACGCGCGTTCGGGCGAAAATTCCAGAAACGGCCGCCAATCAAAGCCTTCGCCTTCGTCAGTGATGGTGACCGTGATCTCGTTGGCGGTGCGCACAAAACCCACATGCACCTGGCGCGCCGCATAGGTCGGGTTGGCCAGGCGCGCTTCAATCTCGTCCTGCCAACGGCCTTGTTGCAGCAAGCGCGTCTTTTCGCTGTAGCGGATAGCCAGATTGCCGTGCTCCACTGCGTTGACCAGCAGTTCGGACAAGCCCAGCGCCACGCGTTGCGGTTCCGGGCAGGCATGCGATAGCAGTAGCGTGAGTTGGCGCGCTTCTTCGAGTGTGCGAAAGCAGAACTCGCCGCGTACCAGCAAGCCATAGCTGCCCGCCTGACTGACCAGTTGCTGTTCGAGCTGGCGCTTTTCTTTATAGAAGTCGACCGCCGCGCCGACGATGGCCAGCAGCATGTCGCGCTGAAATGGCTTGATCAGATAATAATAAGCACCGGCCGCCAGACCTTCGCGCACATTCTCGGCCGCGCCCACGGCGGTTTGCATGATGACGGGCACCTGCAACAACTCGGGCTGCTGCTTGAGCCGCGCCAGCAAGGCCATGCCATCCATGCGCGGCATCATGCGATCCAGCAGGATGGCGTCGAAGGCGCGATCGCGCGCCAGCAAATCCCAGGCGGCTTCGCCGTCTTCTGCGGTCACGACCTCATAGTTGGCATCGGCAAGATGTTCGCTCAGGATTTCAAGATTGAACGGTTCGTCATCGACGATCAGCAATCGCGGTTTGCGCTCGGCGGAGCCCGCTTCCATCATGCAATTTCCTCCTGCGGCCATGCCGCCAAACCGCGCGCACGCGCAGTTTCTGGTCTACGGTTTACCTGTTATTTGCTTGACGAGGATCAAGCCAATTTCAGGTTTATTCTGAATCAATGCGAAACATTAGAACATGACGCGTTGGCTGACCAGCGCCTGTGCGAATTACTGCTGGTTGCAATCATCCTTTTCCTACGTTCTATCGGCGTTTCCGGCCTGTTTCAGAAAACTCTCATTCCGAATATAACACGCACGTGCGTAGTGCGAGTTTCGCCAAAAATTCCGTAAAAATTCACATTCTGGTGCGGGCATTAGTTACGGGCGTATGACACCCCCCCTCCTTAAACTGCCTTCCAGGTTGCGGTTACAACCGCTCAGCCTAATAGACGGACAGCACAAAGGAGAAACTAATATGAAAACCAAATACATCGCAGTCGCTATCTCTCTGGCCCTCGGCGCAGGCGCCGCTTTTGCCGACGTAACCATCGACGGTAACGTCGAAGGTGGCGTGCAATGGCTCAAAGCCGGTGATTCCAAAGCCGCTGGCATTACCTATGACGCAGTAATCGGCGTTTCCGGCACCGACAAGCTGGATGCCGGTGGCAAGCTGATCTGGCGCGTTGAGCAAGAAGTGCTGAACACGCAAAGCGGCCGTACCCAAGGTGGTCAATCCAACTGGGGCAACCGTCAGGCTTATATTGGCCTGAGCGGCGACTACGGTACTTTCCGTTCCGGTAACATCACCACCCCGTCGTACGACACCCTCGACACCACCTACGGTGACACCGGTGCTGAATGGCTGGCGCGTGACTACGGCTTCGGTCAGTCCAACTACGCACGTTCCACCTTCCGCTACGACACGCCGGAGTTCTACGGCCTGCAAGCATCTGCTGCTTACCTGATGGAAAATCAGAGCAAGAGCGGCAACAAGGGCTACGACATCGCCGCTAACTACAAGTGGAATGGTCTGGGCGTCCAGGGTACGTACCAACGTCGTTTCAACATCGACAACAATGACGTTCTGTCCGACGGCATCAACTCCGTACCGGCTGCGGCAGGTACCAGCCTGTGGGGCAACGCGGCAACCACCGGTCCGGACAGCACCAACTGGTACGCTGGCGCCAACTACAAGTTTGGTGATGGCTTCGGTCTGGGTGGCGGCTTCAAGCGCGCTCAACTGACCAATGACGGCAGCGAAATCCGTCAAGACATGTGGCTGGCTCAAGGTACCTACCAGTACGGCAAGCATGGCTTCTACCTGACCTACTTCAATCTGGGTAACGTCAAGGGCCAAGGCACCAACTTCACCAACGGTGGTGAAATTGGCGATAGCGGTTCGCAAGCTGTTGATGCTCGCTACAACTACAACCTGTCCAAGCACTCGATCGCCTTTGTTGACGCGCGTTACGTCAAGAACGACGACAACGGCTCGGTCAGCGCTGACAACGACGCCTTCTACACCGGTTCCACCGGCAGCAACGGCGCAGGTCAAAACAGCTACCGCGTGATGGGTGGCCTGAAGACCTGGTTCTAACCATTACGGTTTAGCGCTCGCGTCTAGAGCATGTAGCAAATAAAAAACGGGGCAATCGCCCCGTTTTTTTTCGTCCCGAAATTACGCATTGCCAGATAGAGGATCAGGACCGCAGCATCATCAAACCGCGTTACAACCGCACCGCCACATAGCGGCCCGCAAATTGCGCCGCAGTCATTGCCGGGTCATCCACCGCGGTGACGGTCACTTCGACCGCCAGCCGCGCAGGCCGGCCTCGCGCCAGGGTGCCATTCAATTTGAGGATTGCTTCGGGGGACACGAGCGCCACTTGCGCCCGCAAATCAGACTGCAGCGGCCGCACAAAATCCGTGCTGCCGTGCTGGATGACCACATCAACGGGCATATCCGCCCAGACATTCACCGCCATCCAGCCCGCGATGGTGGCCAGGCTAGAAATACTGGCGCCAAATGCGGTGCCATGATCATTGCGGTTGGGGGCAAACGGCGCATGCAACTGCCAGTGTTCGGCAGTGCCCTGCACCGTAACGCCCATGGCGGCCAGTAGCGGAAAACCCTCTACCAGCCGCTGCTGCCAGGCAACAGCAAACGGACTCGACATCGCGTTCGTCATCGACCGGGCGCTGGATCAGCCTTGATTAACCGGATAACGCGGCGGCAAGAACAACGCAGCGATCTGCTTTGGGCGCGCCTGGCTTAACGGCGCATCCGGAATCTCGCGTTGCTTGGCCAGTGCTGCGCCATTGCCGGTCAACCCATTACCGGTCAGGCCTGCGCCACGTGGCGTCGCCAAAACTGGTGCCGGACTGGAACGCGGTGCAGGCGTAGCAGCACGTGCCGGACGCGGCGCGGGGGCCGGCGCTTCGGCGCGCGTTGTACCCGGCGAATAGCCCGGCACTGGCGTCAGCTGCGTATTCTTTTTGATCAGCTTCTGAATGCCCTGCAGCGCCTTTTCTTCGCCCGGATCCACCAGCGAAATCGCCACACCCTTCGCGCCCGCACGGCCAGTACGGCCAATCCGGTGCACGTAATCTTCAGGGTTGTTAGGCAGCTCAAAGTTGACCACAAACGGCAGTTCGGAAATATCCAGACCACGCGCTGCGACATCCGTCGCCACCATCACCTTGATGCGGTTTTCCTTGAACGCCGCCAGCGCTTCCAGCCGCGAACGCTGGTCACGGTCACCGTGAATCGCTTCCACCGAGAAACCATCACGCTTCAGATTGCGCGCCAGCTGGTCGGCGTTTTGCTTGGTGCGCGTAAACACAATCACCTGCGGCATGTCATGCGTGCGGATCAGATGCGCCAGCAAAGCATGCTTGCGGCCGGTTTCGCACGGATGCAGCAACTGTTCGACGTTATCGTTGGTGGCGTTTTGTCGCGCCACTTCGATCACCACCGGTTCAGTCAGGAAATCCGCTGCCAGCTTTTTGATCTCAGGCGAGAACGTGGCCGAGAACAGCAAGGTTTGCTTGCGGTTGGTCAACATGCTGATGATCTTGCGGATGTCGAGGATAAAGCCCATGTCCAGCATGCGGTCGGCTTCGTCCAGCACCAGCATTTCCACCATCGACAGATTGATGGTCTTTTGCTGGATGTGATCGAGCAGACGGCCAGGCGTGGCCACCAGCAATTCGGTGCCGGCGCGCAAGGCGGGAATCTGGGCGTTCATGTCGACGCCGCCAAACACCACGTGGCTGCGCAGCGGCAAATGCTTGCCATACGTCTTGACCGATTCGTATACCTGATCGGCCAGTTCGCGCGTCGGGGTCAGAATCAGCGCGCGCACCGGATGGCGTGCGGGCGAACTACTGGTGTTGGCGTGTGCGGCCAGGCGGGTGAGGATAGGCAGCGTAAACGCCGCCGTTTTACCGGTACCGGTCTGGGCCGCGCCCAGCACATCTTGACCACCCAGGATCACAGGAATCGCCTGTGCCTGAATCGGTGTCGGGGTTTCATAGCCCTGTTCTACAACGGCTTTGAGCACCGCAGGCGCTAGCCCGAGCTCTGCAAATGTCATCCTGAACCTGCTCCCACGGATGTTGGATTCTGTTGATGCCGGGGAAACCCCAAGCGAATCAACGAGTTTAACAGAAAATAATGAACGCTGGCCGTGAAGGTCTGGCCAGGCGACTACATCGGCCCAGCCGCAGCCCGTGCCAAGGCTCGCGCCACAGCCTACGCCCCTGATGTTGCAGACAAAATCTCGCCGCCCAACGGCAGACTGCCCTCAGCAGCACGCGCGTAAATGACCACACATGATTGCGCGGCGCAATTTCTGCCCGCGCGCAGCAGTCGCACCGCGTATCACACGCTACATCGCTGCAGTGGAGGTAGCGCGGCCGCTTCGGTTACAATCACCCACTTTCCGATTATCCGAGCAGGCAGGAGAAGCACCCATGTCGATGGCCGACCGCGATGGCGTCATCTGGTACGACGGCAAACTGGTACCGTGGCGCGAAGCGACCACCCACGTTTTAACCCATACCCTGCACTATGGCCTGGGCGTATTCGAAGGCGTGCGCGCTTACGAAACCCCCAACGGCCCGGCGATTTTCCGCCTGCAAGACCACACCGATCGCCTGTTCCGCTCGGCCCACATCCTGGGCATGGCGCTGCCGTTCAGCAAAGACGAGCTCAACGCCGCGTCGATCGCTGTGGTTAAAGAAAACGGTCTGCAATCGTGTTACATGCGTCCGATGGCCTTTTATGGCCCGGGCAAGCTGGGCGTGGCCCCGCCCGCCAATGACGTGCACATCATCGTCGGCGCATGGCCGTGGGGCGCGTATCTGGGCACCGAAGGCCTGGAAAAAGGCATCCGCGTCAAAACCTCGTCGTTTACCCGCCATCACGTCAACATCACGATGTGCAAGGCCAAGGCCAACGGCAACTACATGAACTCCATCCTCGCCAACACCGAAGCCACGCGTGACGGCTACGATGAAGCATTGCTGCTGGATAACGAAGGTTATGTGGCCGAAGGTTCGGGCGAAAACGTCTTCATCGTGCGCAAAGGCAAAATCTACACGCCGGATCTGACCAGCGCGCTGGAAGGCATCACGCGCGACACCATCGTGCAACTGGCCGAAGAATTCGGCCTGCAAGTGATCGAAAAACGCATTACGCGCGACGAAGTCTATACCGCCGACGAAGCGTTCTTTACCGGCACCGCCGCAGAAGTCACGCCGATTCGCGAACTGGACGGCCGCACCATCGGCGCCGGCACGCGGGGCCCGATCACCGAAAAACTGCAAAAGCGTTACTTCGACTGCGTGAAAGGCCTGGCCGCTGACCACAGCGAATGGCTAACCTACGTCAAGTGAGAACAGCATGACCACAACGCTCAAAGACAATACCCAGCGCGAAATCGAAATTGTGGCCAGCGATCTGCCGCTGCACTGCCCGATGCCGGACATGATGAAATGGAACGCGCACCCGCGCGTGTTCTTGCCGATTGAAAAAACCGGTGAGGCGCTGTGCCCGTATTGCGGCACCCGTTATCGCATCAAGGCGGGCGAAGTGCTTAAAGGCCATCACTAAGCGATGGCTTTGCTTAACAAAACGGCGCCTGGCGCCGTTTTGTCGTTTGAAGTCGGGTATTTGAATCGTTAAACAGTTAGTTGATCCAGTAGCATTCAGCGGAAACCGCATGAAAAAAATCCTGATCGTCGCCCCGGCCTGGGTCGGCGACGCCATCATGGCGCAACCCTTGTATCGACGGCTGGCCGCGCGTTACCCCGCCGTGCAGATCGACGTGTATGCGCCCGCCTGGACGCGCCCGGTGCATGCGCGCATGCCCGAAATCCACGCCACCATCGACAACCCGTTTGCCCACGGCAGCCTGCGCCTGTTGCAACGCGCCGGCGAAGGCCGCCGCTTGCGCGCGCAAGGATACGACCAGGCGATTGTGTTACCCAATTCGTTCAAGTCGGCGCTGGTGCCGTGGTTTGCTGGTATCCGCACTCGCACGGGCTGGGCGCGCGAAGGCCGCAGCCTGATCATGAACGACACGCGCGTGCTGGACCCGGTGGCGCTGCCGCAGATGGTGGAACGCTTTGCCGCGCTGGCGCAAGACGCCAACCAGCCGCTGCAACGGCCGGTGGAACATCCCCAACTGAAAGTGGACGATGCCTCGCGCCAGGCCGCGCTTAACAAACTGCAACTGACCGCCGACCGCCCCATCGTCGCCTGTTGCCCCGGCGCGGAATACGGCCCGGCCAAGCGCTGGCCCGCCGTGCACTTTGCCGCGCTGGCGCGCATGCGCATGGCCATGGGCGAGCAGGTGTGGCTGTTTGGCTCAAAGAAAGATGACGAAATCGCCAGCGAAATCGCCGCCCTCGCACCCGGCGCGGTCAATCTGTGCGGACAAACCAGCCTGGCGGAAGCGATTGATTTGATGTCCCTGGCGCGCGTGGTGGTGGCCAATGACTCGGGCTTGATGCACGTGGCCGCCGCGCTGGACCGCCCGTTGGTGGCCATCTATGGCTCCAGTTCGCCTGGTTTCACCCCGCCGCTATCGCATCGCGCCGAAATCGTGACGCTCGATCTGGATTGCAGCCCCTGCTTTGAACGCGTCTGCCCGCTGGGGCATATGAATTGCCTTAACCAGCTGGAAGCCCCGCTGGCCAACAAGGCCATCGAAAAACTGCTATTGCTGGGCGCACATACGTAACCATCAGCAATGCATAGGGTGGGTCTGGACCCACCGACCAAAGCCGAAAAAAGTGTTGCGAGCGGCTGCAATTTTCTCGTTGGCATTGAATGGTGGGTCACGACCCACCCTATAAGACAGCGCCAAATCAGCGCATAGGGTGGGTCAAGACCCACCACCCAAAGCCGACAAAAAAGATGCAAATGGTGGCGTCTCGATCATCTGCCGCTGGATGTTGGAATATGGAAGAAGACGTCTATGCCACCCGATACGCGCAAATACCATTGGCGCAGCCCTACATAAAAAACGGCGATCCGCAGATCGCCGTTTTGCTTAACCGCAAGCGCAATTACATCTGCGCCATCAGCCCATTCAAGCGCTTCACAAAGCCCGCCGGGTCTTCCAGCTGCGCGCCCTCGGCCAGCACGGCCTGGTCGTACAGCAGGTGGGTCCAGTCTTCAAAGCGTTCACCGTCGAGCTGCGCCTTCAGCTTCTTCACCAGCGCATGTTCCGGATTCACTTCCAGGATCGGGCGCGTGGCTTTCACGTCCTGGCCAGCTTGTTTCAGCAGGCGTTCCAGGTTGGCGCTCATGTCGAAGTTGTCCACCACCAGGCAAGCCGGGCTATCGGTCAGACGGTGCGTCACGCGCACGTCTTTTACCTTGTCGCCCAGCGTGGTCTTGAACTTCTCGATCACATCGGCCAGTTCCGCCGCCGCAGCTTCTTGCTGCTGCTTTTCGGCTTCGTCTTCAAACGCGCTCAGATCCAGTTCGCCCTTGGCCACCGATTGCAATTGCTTGCCATCGAATTCGGTCAGGCTCGACACCAGCCATTCATCGACGCGGTCGGCCAGCAGCAGCACTTCAATGCCCTTCTTGCGGAAGATTTCCAGATGCGGGCTGTGTTGCGCGGCGGCAAACGTGTCGCCGGTAATGTAATAAATCTTGTCCTGGCCTTCCTTCATCCGGCCGATATAGTCAGCCAGCGTGACGGTTTGCGCTTCGGTATCGGCCAGCGTGGAGGCAAAACGCAGCAGCTTGGCAATGCGCTCTTTATTGGCGAAATCCTCACCGGTACCTTCTTTCAGCACCTTGCCAAATTGCTCCCAGAACACCGCGTAATCTTCTGGTTTGTTCTCGGCCAGATCTTCCAGCACGCCCAATACTTTTTTTACGCAGCCCGATTTGATGGTTTCCACTTCGCGGCTGGCTTGCAGAATTTCACGCGATACATTCAAAGGCAAATCGGCCGAATCAATCACGCCGCGCACAAAGCGCAGATATTGCGGCATCAGCTTTTCGGCGTCTTCCATAATAAAGACGCGTTTAACGTACAGCTTGATGCCATTGCGGCGATCACGTTCATACAAATCAAACGGCGCGCGCTTCGGAATAAACAGCAATTCGGTGTATTCCTGGCGGCCTTCAATGCGGGCATGGCTCCAGGCCAAGGGCTCATCAAAGTCATGCGCCACATGTTTGTAGAATTCTTTGTATTGCTCGTCGGTAATGTCCGACTTGTTGCGGGTCCACAGCGCATTGGCCTGATTCACCGGCTCCAGACCTTCGGCGGGCACCACATTGCCGTCGTTGTCATAGGTCGGCTGTTTAGCCATCAAAATCGGCAGGCTGATGTGGTCGGAATACTTGCGGATAATGCCGCGCAGACGCCAGTCATCAAGGAACTCGTCCTCGCCTTCTTTCAGATGCAGCACGATTTCGGTGCCGCGCGACGCTTTGCTGACTTCTTCCAGCGTAAAGTCGCCTTCACCGCCACTTTCCCAACGCACGGCCTGATCGGCTGGCGCACCGGCGCGACGCGTGGTCAGCGTGACTTTATCGGCGACGATAAATGCCGAATAAAAACCCACGCCAAACTGGCCAATCAAATGGCTGTCTTTTTGCGCATCGCCGGTCAGCTTGCTAAAGAATTCTTTGGTGCCAGAACGCGCAATGGTGCCGATATTGGCGATGACTTCATCGCGGCTCATGCCGATACCGTTATCGCTTAGCGTAATGGTGCGCGCTTCTTTATCGAAAGCCAGTTTGATATTCAGATCACCGTCGCCTTCGTACAGATCGCCATGGTGGATGGCTTCAAAGCGCAATTTATCGCAGGCATCCGATGCATTCGAAATCAATTCGCGCAGAAAGATTTCCTTGTTGGAATACAAGGAATGAATCATCAACTGCAACAGTTGTTTCACTTCGGCCTGAAAGCCCAGCGTTTCTTTACTCATGAATCAAAGCTCCTGGTTGCTACAAGTTCGCTGGCAACGAAATGGGGACATAAAAACCGCTTTCAAGATGGGGGCATTGCGCGGCGGTGCTAGATGCGACCCGCGTTCGCCATGCCTTGCACGTCGGACGGACCGGTGGGGGTTCAGGCCGTCGCGTCAAAATGTGCGTTGCCCCGAAAAGCCGGGGTAACGCACCCTACCGCCGCTGCGGCAAATCACAGCCTGGGCGTAGTAATCGACGCCAGCACATCAAAATAAGTCGGGAAAGTTTTGGCGGTGCAGCCCGGATCGTTAATGCGCACCGGCACGCCGCCCAGCGCTACCAGCGAGAAACACATCGCCATGCGATGGTCATCGTAGGTATCGATTTCGGCATTCGGGATAAACATCGCCGGCGGGGTCACGCGGATATAGTCCTGGCCCTCTTCCACCGCCGCGCCGATCTTGCGCAACTCGGTCGCCATCGCGGCCAGGCGGTCGGTTTCCTTGACGCGCCAGCTTTCAATATTGCGGATGACCGTCGTGCCCTCGGCAAACAATGCCGCCACCGCAATCGTCATGGCCGCGTCGGGGATGTGGTTCAGGTCGATATCTAGCGCCTTCAGCTTGCCGCCGGGGGCGGGTGCGGCTTCGATATAGTTGGCGCCCCAAGTGATTTGCGCCCCCATCTGCGCCAGCACTTCGGCAAAGCGTTTGTCGCCCTGAATGCTCTCGCTGCCCACCCCTTCCACGCGCACCGCGCCGCCGCCAATGGCGCCCGCCGCCAGAAAATACGAAGCGCTGGAGGCATCGCCTTCCACGTGCACCACGCCCGGGCTTTGATAGACCTGGCCGCCGGGGATAAAGAACTCGGCCCAGTCGCGGCGCTCCACCTTGACGCCAAAGCGCGCCATCAGGTTCAGCGTGATTTCGATATACGGCTTGGAGATCAGCTCGCCCACGACTTCGATCGTGACGTCTTCGCCAGTCAGCGGCAGCGCCATCAGCAAGGCGGTCAGAAACTGGCTGGAGACATTGCCCTTGACCGGCACGAGTCGGCCCGCCGAGATGCTGGCCGGCTGCAGTTGCAACGGCGGAAAGCCTTCGTTACCCAGATAGGTCACGTCCGCCCCCACCACGCGCAGCGCATCAACCAGATCGCCGATCGGGCGCTCGTGCATGCGCGGCACGCCCGATAATCTGTAGCTGCCGCCAGCCAGCGCCAGCGCGGCCGTCAGCGGGCGAAATGCGGTGCCGGCATTGCCCAGAAACAGATCGGCTTGTTTAACCGGAAACGCACCGGCCACGCCGTCGACCACAAAATCGCGCGTGCCCGCGGTCTGGGCCACCTGCACGCCCAGCGCGTCCAGCGCTTCGAGCATGCGTTCGATATCGTCGCTGGCCAGCAGGCCTTTGACTTCGGTGCGGCCTTTAGCCAGCGCGGCCAGCAGCAGAATGCGGTTGGAAATGCTCTTGGAACCGGGCAAGGTCACGGTGCCATTAACGCGGGGAATCGGGGCGAGATCGAGGTATGCAGGATGATCCATAACGGGCGCGCAGCAGTCGGGGGAAACCCGCATCATAACAGCCCGTCGCGCGCTCGCTTAATTGACAGTGGCGTCGGCCTGGCACGGCGCCAGCCGCACATAGAAAGTCGCGCCCGCGCCCGGTGGGCTGTCAAAGCCGATTTCGCCGCCCATGCCCGCCACCAGCGTATGGGAAATCGCCAGGCCCAGACCGGTGCCGCCTTTCTGACGCTGGTCCGAACTATCGGCCTGCGAAAACGGCTGGAAGATGCGATGGCGAAACGCTTCCGGAATGCCCGCGCCCTGATCGGTGACGCAAATGCGCCAGCCGGGGCCGTCGTCCTCGTCGCGCTCTGCGCGCACATCGGGCTCCATGCGCACGTGCACCTCGCTGCCGGTTTTCGAGAACTTGGCCGCATTCGATAACAGATTGGCCATCACCTGCGTCAGCCGGGCGGCGTCGGCTTGGGCGTACACCGGCGCTTCAGGCAAATCCACCGCAAAGCTCACGTTAAATTGCGTGGCATACATCTGGTTGGTTTCGACGGCCTGGCGCACCAGCGTGGCGATATCAACGCATTCCACATGCAGTTCAAGCTTGCCTGCATTCAGTTTTTCAAAATCGAGAATATCGTTGACCAGCATGATCAGCCGATCGCAATTGCGGTCAGCGACGGTCAGCATTTCCTGTAAAGGCGGAGCCAGCGACGCCTTGCCCAGGTTCTGCAGCAACCGCAAGGCGCCGCGCAGCGAGGTCAGCGGCGTGCGCAGTTCATGGCTCACCGTGGCCACAAACTGGCCCTTCAGTAATTCGATGGCTTTGCTTTCGCTGATATCCTGGATCACGCCCCACAAGCGCACCGGCTTGCCATCCACCAGATCGGCCTGGCCCAGCGAGCGTATCCACACGCTGCGGCCCAGCGCGGTCACCACCTCCACTTCCATATTCCAGCCGCGGCCGGTTTGCATGGCGTGCGCCAGCGCCGCTTCCATGTCGCTGCGCGAGGTGTCGGCAAACAGCGCCAGGCTCTCGGTGACATCGGGTACGCGGCCCGGTTGCATATCAAAGATCAAAAACATGCCTTCCGACCATGTGACTTGCTTGCTGGTCAGATCAACTTCCCATGCGCCCAGGCGCGCCAGCTTGGAGCTTTGCGCCAGCATGGCCTCGCTGCGCTGCAAGGCCAGCCGTGATTCGTGCGAATGCGTTACATCGATATACGTCAGGATCATGCGCCACGGCTGCCCGCCCGGCCCCCGCAGGATCACCTTGCCGCGCAAGCTGACCCATTTGTAGCTGCCGTCCTTGCAGCGCAGACGATGTTCGCTAATCAGTTCCGGCGTGACGCCATGCTGATGCGCAATCATCTCGGCCATCACAATCGGCAAATCGTCGGCATGAATACAACTGCGCCAACTGACTTCGGTTTCGGCCAGATCGTCATAGCCGTAGCCCAGCATGTTGCGCCAGGCGGGCGAAAAATAGAGCCGGTCGCTGAGCATGTCCCAATCCACCACGCCCTGGCCGCTGCTTTCCAGCGCAAATTTCCAGCGCCGTTCGCTGTCTTCCAGCGCCAGCTCCACACGTTTGCGACTGTCGATATCAATGGTCTGCACGATGAAATGACTGAACACGCCGTGCTCGTCATGCACCGCCGACAGCACCCAGTTGGCCCAGGCGGTAATGCCGTCGCCGCGCTCGTATTGCAGTTCGCGCGAGGCGCCGCGCACTTGGCCACTGGCCACTTGCTCCACCAGTTCCAGCAAAGCCAGACGCGATTCGTGATGCACCATCTGCCAGATCGACAAATGCACCGGCGGCGCGCCGGTATAGCCCAGCATCGACTGCAGTGACTGATTGGCTTGCAGAATATGGCCCTGGCGCGTGACCAGCCCGATGCCAATCACACTAAAGCGCATGGTGTTTTCAAAGCGCTCGGCGCTTTCGCGGTATTGGCGTTCTTTATGATTGCGCTGGAACACCAGCACGCTGATCAACAAGGGCGGCACCAGCGCCAGGCCCATCGACAGCGACAGAATCTGCGGCTCGCCGCCCGCCACCGCCCATGCTGCATGCGCAGGGCGCGACGACAACGCCGACATCAATATGGTGTTGGCCAGGCCGAGCAAACCCACGCCGGCCAGATCAAGCTGAAACGCCGCCAGTGTCAGCGGCAACGAAATCACGATAAAGGGATAGGCGTAATACTGCAGCGCCAGGGCGGTGGCGCTCAGCGACACCAGCAAGAACAGCAGCACGGCGGGATTAAGCCGCCATAACCGTGGGGTGAGCAGCACGCGCAAGTCGGACGCCATCACCAGCGGCAGAATGCCCAACATGCCGATGGAGCGGCTTAAAAACCAGTGCCGCAGCGCGTTCTCGAAATCATCCCCGCGCACCAGCGAGAAACACGCCGCGCCCACCAGCGCACTGGGCAGCGCACCCGCCAGCATCACGGCGCCCAGCGTCTGGATAAAGCGCTTGACCTCGTGCACATGCACGCCGTCTTCCATCAAAAAATGCAGCAGGGCTGCCGGCAACGCAATGCCCACCAGACTGGCCAGCACAAACACGCTGCCGATGGGCAAGGATGGCGCATACAACAAGGCGATGATCACCGCGCCACACAGGGCCGCCGCCAGCACCTGCCAGATCTGGCGCAACGGCAAACGCAAGGCCACCGCGGTGGCCAGCGCGTCGGCCCACCAGATATCCGATAGATGTCCGGGCCGGTTTTCGAAATAGCGCGCCAGCGCGCCCAGCGCCACATAAGCCAGCACTGTCAGGCCAAACACCAAGGTAAAAGAAGCACGAGACGTGCGGGAATCCGGCATCCAGCCCCCTCGCCGCGTGCCTGCTACTGAAATGGACAATATAAAACCGACTCTGCAATAGAAATGCCCCACCCGGCCGGGTGAGGACGCTCTGAATCATAGCCTCGCGTAAGCCGCCCGCAACCCAGGCGCGCCCCTGGGGTGGTCGTTAGGCCTGATGGCGCGCAGACGCGTACAATGGCGGCGTTTCTTTGCGCCTACGACCATGCTCAGCTATCGCCACGCCTTTCATGCCGGCAATCACGCCGATGTTCTTAAACACACGGTGCAGATTGCGCTGCTGCGTTATCTCAACCAAAAAGACAAAGCCTATTGGTATGTGGATACGCACGCCGGTGCGGGCATGTATTCGCTGGTGGAAGGCTATGCCACGCGGCTGGCCGAATTTGCCGATGGCGTGGGCAGGCTGTGGGAGCGCACCGATCTGCCGCCCGCGCTGGCCGACTATGTGGCGCAGGTCAAAAGCTTTAATCCCGATGGTGAACTGACGCTGTACCCCGGCTCGCCCGCCTGCGCAATGCGGGTGCTGCGACCGCAAGACCATGCGCGACTGTACGAATTGCACAGCAGCGATGGCCCGTTGTTGCAGCAGGCGATGCAACCGTGGCGGCGTTCGGTACAGATTGATCAGGGCGACGGCTTTGCCGGCCTGAAAGCCGTGCTGCCACCGCCGCCACGCCGCGCGCTGGTGCTGATCGACCCGCCGTACGAAGACAAAGGCGATTACAAACGCGTGGTGGATGGCTTGCGCGAAGGCCTCAAGCGCTTTGCCACCGGCACCTATGCGGTGTGGTATCCGCTGCTGCAACGCGCGGAAAGCCAGGGCTTGGCCGATCAACTGAAAAAGTTGCCGGCCAAAGGCTGGCTGGAAGCCACGCTGACGGTGCAAACGCCCTCGGTGGATGGCTTTGGCATGCACGGCAGCGGCATGTTTATCCTTAATCCGCCGTACAACCTGCAAGACACGCTGGCCGAAGTCATGCCCTATCTGGTACGCCATCTGGGCCGCGACAACGGCGCGCGCTTTGTGCTGCAAGCGCATGAGAACGCAGCCTGATTGCGCTGCGCGCGCGTTCCGATCAAGCCGCGAGCGCGGTGTGGGCAACGGCCGTTCGTCCTGTCAGTGACGCGCGGCATGGCCCTGGCGTGGTTCAATGCGGCCCCGGCCGTAGTGCCGCGTGCACCGTCACAGCCCGTTAAAGGGCAGTGTTGTGTATAATTTCGAGTCTTAACGTCCGGATTCATGGCACTTTTCGTCGTAGCGACAGTCTTCGCGCGGCCTGCCGGGTCCGCTGCACACGCATACCACTGACACCTTAACCGGCTGAGACTGCAGGTTTCACCCGGTTGCAAGCCAGCGCCGACGTTAAACAGCGTTGCCGCGCTGGCCCGTAAAACCTCACCTGGAGTTGTAATGGCAAAAGAAGATCTGATCGAAATGGAAGGCGTAGTAGCTGAAGTGTTTCCGGAATCGCGTTTTAAAGTGGTTCTGAATAACGGTGTGGAAATCACCGCCTATGCATCGGGCAAGATGCAGAAAAACCGCATCCGCGTACTGGCGGGTGATCGCGTTACCGTAGAAATGTCGCCGTACGATCTGACCAAAGGCCGCGTGAGCTTCCGTCACAAAGACGAACGCGCTCCGGGTTCGGCCCCGATGAACAACGGTCAGCGTCCTGGCGGTCAGCGTCGCCGTTGATAGCGTGCCCTGCACGCGCCAGGACCTGCTGGTCTGGCGTGGCAGGGCGTTGTTTTTTGCGTGCGCCGGTACGCCGGTGTGCCCGTTAGTCCTGCCTGTATAACCACTGCCGCCGGGTGCCCCGTGAACCGTATCGCCGCTACGCTAACCGATCTGCAAACCGACCCCGGCGTTTGCCTGCTGAGCGCCAGCGCGCACGGCCAGGCCTTTTTTGCGATGCTGGTCGGCGATGCGCCGCCGTTGGCTGCGGGTGATGCCGTCACGCTGGTGTTTAAAGAAACCGAAGTGTCTATCGCACGCAACCTGCACGGCGAAATCAGCCTGCGTAATCGCATTCCTGGTGTCATCGCCGGCATCGAACCCGGCCGCTTGCTAAGCCGCGTGGCGATTCCGTTTGGCGAACAAACCATCCACGCCGTCGTCACCACCGGTTCGGTTGAACGCCTGCAATTGCAGGCGGGCGTCGCGATCGAATGGCTGGTTAAAGCCAACGAGATGGGCGTGGCGTGCTGACTGGGGTTGACCTGCAACCGCTGTGGCTGACGCTGCGGCTGGCCTGTGTCACCACCGTTGTGCTGTTGTTGCTGGGCGTGCCCTTGTGCGCCTGGCTGGCCAGCCGCCCCGATCGTCCTGGTCGCCTGCGCAGCGTGGTCGAAGTGCTGATCAACCTGCCGCTGGTGTTGCCGCCCACGGCGCTCGGCTTTTATCTGCTGCTCACCTTCAGCCCCACCCATGGGCCCGGTTTGTGGCTGGCTAATACCTTCAAAATCCAGATTGCCTTCAGCTTTAGCGGCCTTGTGCTGGGCTCGGTGTTGTTCAGCCTGCCGTTTATGGTGCAGCCACTACTGGCGGCATTACGCCAGACTCCGCGCAATATCCTGGATGCCGCACGCACGTTGGGCAAAAGCCGGCTTAGCGTGTTGTGGCATGTGTGGCTACCCACCGCGCGCCATGGCGTGCTGGCCGGGGCCATCCTGGCGTTTGCACATACCGTGGGCGAATTTGGTGTGGTGTTGATGATCGGCGGCGGCATTCCCGGCCAGACACGCGTGGCCTCGATTGCGCTGTACCAGGAAATGGAAGCACTCAATTACCCGGCCGCGCACGCCTATGCCGCGATCCTGGTGGTGTTTTCGTGCGCGGTGTTGCTGTTGCTGCAAGTGGTGCAAAGGCGCGCGCGATGAGTCTGCAATTACAGTTCAGTCGCCAGATTGCCGGTCGCAACGTAACCGTCGATTGTGATATTCCCCGCGGCGACTGCCTTGCGCTGTATGGCCCGTCCGGCGTGGGCAAAACCACGCTGCTGCGCACGCTGGCGGGCTTTGATCGCATCGACCACGGCCGCATCGCCTTCGGCGCGCAGACCTGGGATGACGGCCAGCGCTACACGCCGGTCGAGCGCCGTCGCGTCGGCTACGTGTTCCAGGATTTCGCCCTCTTCCCCAATATGACCGCCGCGCGCCAGTTGGCTTATGCGCAACCACGCCAGCCCACGCAATCGGTCGAACACTGGTTGCAGCTGACCGGCCTGGCGGCGCACGGGCAAGGTTATCCGCAACAATTGTCGGGCGGTCAGCGCCAACGTCTGGCGCTGGCGCGTGCGTTAGCCAGCGAGCCCGATCTGTTGCTGCTGGACGAGCCGCTGTCCGCGCTCGACGCCAGCCTGCGCGAGCAGCTGCAAGAATCGCTGGCCGGCTTGCTGGCGCAAACGCGGTTAACCACTGTGCTGGTCAGTCATGATCTGGGCGAGGTGTTTCGCCTGGCGCAACACGTGCTCAAGCTGGATGGCGACGGCGCCACGCAATATGGCACGCCGCAACAAGTGCTGTTGCAGCGCGGCCAGTACGGTCGTTATCAGCTGACCGGCCGCGTTTTGCTGTTAGCGCCCGCCGAAGTGCAATGCCGCGTGGTGGTGGCCATCGGTCAGGAAACCGTCACTACCCTGATCAGCCATACTGAAGCGGCGGGTCTGCACGTCGGCCAGGCGGTTGCGGTATCCCTGAATGGCGCCAGCGCCACCCTGACTGCGCTCAGTTAATCCACGGACCAACCCACGCATCGCTCCTTAGCATGGGCAGCGCGCCACGCGACGGAACTCCCGCGCGTCTGGCGTGACCTATCCAGGCGTTTACGCCGTGCCGCCCCAAATCGGCGCCAACGCGCCTAAACTGTGTTCACCCTTTCCCGGATAAAAGCGGCCACCGCATGCCCAGCCCTGATTTCGTCCCCCTGCCCTCCGCCATCTTTTATCTTGGTTCCGCCACCGTACTGGGCGCGGTGCTGGGGCTTAATCGCCAGTTGCACCGCAAACCGGCGGGCCTGCGCACGCATGCGATGGTGGCGCTGGGCTCGGCGTTGGCCTCGCTCACCATCGAACGCGTCAGCGGTGCGGGTCCGGATGCGGTCAGCCGCGCCATGCAAGGCGTGATTACCGGCATCGGCTTTATCGGCGCGGGCGTCATCATCCATCATCGCCAGGTCGACCGGGTGGAAGGGCTGACCACGGCGGCGTCGATCTGGCTGGCGTCGATGATGGGGCTGGCGTGTGGGGGTGGCGAAGTGGGCATCGCCGCCAGCGCCTTGTTCTTTGCGTTGTTATTGCTGGTGTTTGGCGGCGGCTTTGAAAAAGCTTTTGTCCGACTGGTGGGCGGCCCGCACAAAAAGAACCACGCCGAGCGCATGCCGATGGAAGACCCCAACCAGAGCCCGCCGCCCGATCCCGAACGCGAGTAGGGCCGCGCTAGCGGTACCAGCGCGCCTTAGCCCTTCTGCTGCCGAAAGCGCGCTTCCAGTGCCTGCAAAATCTGCGTGGCTTTGGCCAG
The DNA here is from genome assembly GCF_001294205.1 of Amantichitinum ursilacus. GTDB lineage: Bacteria > Pseudomonadota > Gammaproteobacteria > Burkholderiales > Chitinibacteraceae > Amantichitinum > Amantichitinum ursilacus. Next base: position 239,016 of record NZ_LAQT01000008.1, on the reverse strand, counting down.
ATCGGCTTCATCGAATTCGGCCAGCGCCGCGTCAAAAAACGCCTGGCGTTTGGGCGACGCCTCATCAATCAGCGCCTTGCCCGCTGCGGTCAGTTGCACATGCGTCAGGCGGTTGTCGTCGCTATCGGTATGGCGCGCGATCAGGCCTTCGGCTTCCATTGTTTTCATATGCCGGGTCAGCAAACCGGGGTCGATCAGCAGGCGTTGCACCAGTTGCTTTTGCGTGGCGTCGCCTAGCGTATGCAGCGCGTGCAATACGCGCCAACGTGGCATCGGGTGGCCGACCGCGTCTTCAAATGCGCCATACATTGCACGCACGGTCGGGCCGATTTGTTGCAGCAGATTACGCTCGGTATCGCTCATTCGGCCCCCTGCGCAGCGGGCGCAACCGGCTTGGTCACGCTGCGCCGTTTCAGTTTGATATCGGGCACGCGGGTAACCAGAAACAGCGCCACCAGCATCATCGCCAACACCACGTATTGCCCGCCATGGATGGCTTCCACCAATACCTCGCGTGCGGCCTGCAATAACGGTGCGGCGGCGCTGCCCGCCTGCGCGATAAATTTCGCGGCCGAATCGGGGTTCACCAATATCTGCGGATCCTGCAGCGCGCGCGTCCACTGGCCGGCCTGCGCCGCTTGCAACGCATCCGCCACGCCCGACGCGTAATGGTGCGACACAAACGTGCCGATCAGCGCCGTGCCCAGCATGCCGCCGATCATGCGCGTGGATTGCAGCATCGCAGTGGCAATGCCCAGCTGCGTGCGCGGCGCGGTTTCCTGCGCAAAGATGGTCAGATTGGGCAACAACAAACCCACGCCGATGCCGCCACTCATCATGGTGGCCACCAGCAGCGGATGGCCGGTGCTGACCACGGTTTGCGTCAAACCAAAGGCCGACAAGGCAAAGAACACAAAGCCCACGTACAGAATCAGATTGGGCTTGGGCAGGCGCGTTACGATGCGGCCATTCAGAATGCTGCCCACCGTAATGCACACCACAAACGGCGTAATCAGCAACCCGGCCTGGTTGGGCGACAAACCAAAGCCGCCCTGGAACATCAACGGCGCGTAATACATGATCGCGAACATGCAAAAGCCCATCACCAGCGATAGCGCAAACAAGGGCGCCAGGCTGGCGTGGCGGAACATGTCCAGCGGCAGAATCGGATGCGGACAGCGTTTTTCCCACCACAGCAAACCGGCGGTAGCCACCACGGCCACCACGCCCGGCGTCAGCAGTTGGCCCAGCGCGCGATGTTGCGGCAGCCATTCCACCAGCAATTGCACACTGCCCAAGGCCAACGCCAGCAGGGCCGCGCCCAGCCAGTCCAGCTTGCCGGGTGGATGTTCGGAATGGCGTATGCGCGGCAGATAGCGCCAGACAAACCACAAGCTGACCAGGCCCACCGGCAGATTCACATAAAACACCCAGCGCCAGCCCGCGTATTCAGTCAGAAAACCGCCCAACGACGGCCCGATGGCATTGGCCAGGCCAAACGAGCTGCTAAACAACACCTGCCAGCGCAAACGCTCGTGCGGATCCGGAAACAGATCCGGCACCGAGGCAAACGTGGTGGCCACCAACATGCCGCCACCAATGCCCTGCAGCGCGCGCGCCAGCACCAGTTGCAGCATGCTTTGCGACAAGCCGCACAACATCGACGCCAGGGTAAACAACACGATGGCGACCAGAATGAAATTCTTGCGGCCATATTCGTCGCCCAGCCGCCCGAAAATCGGCACCGTAATCACCGACGTCAGCAGATAGGACGTGCCCACCCACGCGTACAGATCAAAGCCGTGTAGCTCGGCCACCACAGTGGGCAAGGCGGTGCCGACCACGGTCTGGTCCAGCGCCACCATGATCAGCACAAAGCACAAACCCAACAAAGAAAACAATCGGGCGCGAAATCCAGTGGGCGGAGCGTGAACGGGGGCCATTAATCATTGCTCGATCAATTTTTGACAAGTCAACGATTGTGCCGAAGCGAGGGCAGATTGTCTATCCTGCATGCAACCCGGCCGCCGCGCAGAGTACGCCACGGCCGCACCGCTTGATAACCCGTACGCAGCCCGCCAGGACACCCCGCTTTGATGCCGTACTTGCGCCGGTACACCACGCTACGCCTGTTGATTCCGCTGTTTGCCGGGATCGTGGTGCTGGCTTGCCTGAAGACGGCCGCGCATATCGAACATGCCGCCGACGCCACGCGTCAGAGCCAGGCCGCGCAAGACGCGCAACGTGCGGGCGATGCGGTGCAAGGCTGGATTGAAGTGCATCGCGATGCCTTGTACGGCATGGCCGCCGTGTTTAATGGCGCCGCCCCGCTTAACGCCGCCCGCTATGCCAACGCCGCGCGCACGCTGGCCCCGATGGCGGGCGAAATGCTGATGCCGCCGGTGGCGTTTGTGACGCCAGACCATCGCATCCGCTTCAGCACCGATCGCAGTGGCGATCTGGCGGCCGGCAAAGCGGTCAATCACATCGCCGCGCTGCAGCCACTGCTGAAACAACTGGCCAGCGCCCCGGTTGGCCAGATCACCATCGGCCCGCTGTTTGCCAATCCTCGTGGCGGCTGGTCGGCCTATCTGGCGCTGGCCATGCGCCAACGCAAACAGCCCGGCGTGCTGCTGACGCTGGTGGATTTCCAGGATTTGCGCATGGCGCATGCCGACAACACGCCCGGTCTGGTGTTGCGGCTGGCCTTGCAGACCTCGGGCCAACCGGCCGAATTTGTCGCCGGACCCGCCCTACCCACGCCCAATGCCTTGTTCAGCATCGACCAGGCCTACAGCCTGCATGGCGCCATCTGGCGCATGTATTGGGATGTGATGCCCAATTACGCCGGCAACCAGGCGTGGTCGCAGGCGCGCTTGCTGGCGCTGGTGCTGCGCGCGGGCGGCATCGTGCTGGCGGTGGCCGTGGGCCTGAGCTGGTGGATTCTGCTGGGGCTGCTGCAACGCGGTACCCGGCGCGAGCGCGAGCTGGCGCTGGCGCACACGCAACTGGCGCAAAGCGAACATCACTATCGCTCGCTGATTGATCAGGTGCCCGGCGCGGTATTTCGCTGCGAAATCGACGAGGCACGCACCATGCGCTACCTCAGCCCCGCCATCGAACCCTTGTGCGGCTGCACTGCCGCCAGCCTGATCGGCAACCGTGAGCGCACCTACGCCAGCCTGATCCATCAGGACGACCGCCCGCTGGTGGCGCACACCATCCGCCACGCCTTGATCAGCGAAGAACTGTACGAAATCGAATATCGCTTGCAGCGTTCCAGCGGCAGCACTTGCTGGGTGTTTGAACGCGGCATCGCCAGCCACGGCGTGGCGCATACGCGGCAGATTGATGGTGTGATTATCGATATCACCGCACGCAAACAGATCGAAGATCAACTGCGCGAAGCGCGCGACCGGCTGGAAGAAAACGTGGCCGAGCGCACCGCCGAACTGCAAACCGCCAACGAAGAACTGACCCACGCGATGGCGCAACTGGTGCAATCCGAAAAACTGGCCTCGCTGGGCAGCCTGGTGGCCGGTATCGCGCATGAACTCAACACGCCGCTGGGTAACACCGTCACCGTGGCGTCGACGCTGGCGCAGAAAGTGGAAGAGTTTGATCACACGCTCAACAGCGGCCAGTTGCGCAAATCCGAGCTGATGAGCTTTGTGCAAAGCTGTACCGAGGCCGCCGCGCTGGTGCAACGCAACGCGCAACGCGCGGCCGAGCTGATCAGCAACTTCAAACAGGTGGCGGTAGATACCGCCAGCACGCGCCGTCGCAGCTTTAATCTGCGCCAGACAGTCGAAGAGGTTTTGTCGACGCTGCGGCCGCAGCTTAAGCACACGCCGCATCGCATCGAACTGGATATGCCCGAAACCCTGGTGCTGGAGAGTTATCCCGGTCCGCTGGAGCAGATATTGACCAACCTGGTCACCAATTCGCTGGCGCATGCGTTTACGCAAACCGCCAAGGGCGAAATCCGCATCAGCGCCGTGCAACGCGACGCCCAGACCATCGAACTGGTATTTGAAGACAACGGCAGCGGCATTCCGCCGCAGTTGCGCAAACGCGTGTTCGACCCGTTCTTTACCACGCGCCTGGGCCAGGGCGGCAGCGGGCTGGGTCTATATATCGTGTACAGCCTGGTGCATGGCGTACTGGGCGGGCGTTTAACGCTGGCCAGCGCGCCGTCTGGCGGCGCGCGCTTTGAAATCGAATTGCCGTGCATTGCACCGCACCCCCAACCGACGGAAGCTTCCAGCCATGTCTTCTGATCAACACCTCGCTTCTGCCGACGACACGCTGCATCTGCTGGATGACAGCCACGCCGCCCCTACCGCGCTGGCCACGGTGGCGTGGCCCGTGCTGATTATCGACGACGACGAAGAAGTGCACGCCGCCACCCGCTTTGCGCTGGAAGGGCTCACCCTGCAAGGCCGCCAGCTTGAACTGGTGCACGCGCACAGCGCCGCCGAAGCACGCACGCTGCTGGCGCAACGCCAGGACTTTGCCGTCATCTTGCTGGATGTGGTGATGGAAACCGGCGACGCCGGGCTGACCCTGGTGCAGCACATCCGCAATACGCTGGACCTGCAGGAATGTCGCATCATCCTGCGCACCGGCCAGCCCGGTTATGCGCCCGAACTGGATGTGTTTACCGATTACGACATCAACGACTATCGCACCAAGAGCGAACTGACCCGCACCCGGCTGATTACCGCGATGATTGCCGCGCTGCGCAGCTATCAGCAATTACGCGCCATTGCGGAAAACCGCCGCGGGCTGGAACTGATTGTGCATGCGGTGGCCGACCTGATGGACCAACCGGCCCTCACCCGCTTTGCCGAAGGCGTGTTGACGCAGATTACCGCGCTCCTCAATCTGCCCGTGGATGGCATCGTCTGCGCGCAACGCGGCGCGCCCTCGGGCGAACCCGATCACGAGGGCCTGTATATCGTTGGCGCGGCCGGCCGCCTGGCCCCGCTGATTGCCGCGCCGCTCACCGAATTGCACGACGGCGCGGTGCGCCTGGCCATCGAACAAGCCATCGTCAGCCGCAGCCATCAATTTGGCCCGCAGACCACCACGCTGTATCTATCCGGCGCGGGGCAGGAAGGCGCGGTGTTTATCCACACCGGCGTGCCGCTGACCACCAGCGACCAGCAACTGATCGCCGTCTTCGCCGCCAATCTGTCGGCCTGCTTTGGCAATATCAAACAACTGGAGCGGCTTAACTTTGCCGCTTACCACGACGGCCTGACACATCTCTCCAACCGCACGCACTTTGTGCACACGCTGGATGTAGCGCTGGAACGCCGCGTGCATGGCCAACGCGCCGCGCTGATCGATCTGGAACATTTTTCCGATGTGAACGACGGCCTGGGCCAGGAAGTGGGCAACGCTTTGTTGCTGACGGTGGCGCGGCGGCTGGAAGCAGCATTTGGCGGCCGCTGCCATATCTCGCGCATCGGCGCCGACGTCTTCGGCCTGGTCGGGCCGCAAACCGAACTGGCGCCCGAACGCATCTACGGCGTGATGGAAGACCCGTTTGAAGTGGGCGAACACACTTTGCCGGTGGGCATGGCGCTGGGCCTGTGCGATCTGGAAGACGCGGGCGGCAGCGGCTACAGCGCCCTGCGCCGCGCCACCATCGCGCTGAACCGGGCCAAGCAAAGCGTCACCGACAGCAGCGTGCGTTTTACCCCCGAAATGGAAGACAACACCCGCTGGCGGCTGGACGTGATCCGCGCGCTGCGCAACGATTTTCGCGCGGGCAAACTGGCGGTCTGGTACCAGCCACAGCTGTCGCTGGCCACCGGCCGCCCCTGCGGCATGGAAGCGCTCTTGCGCTGGCCCGGCGAAGGCAGCGGCTTTGTACAACCGCCGTCGGTGTTTGTACCGCTTGCGGAATATTCCGGCCTGATCGTCGAGATTGGCGAATGGGTGCTGCAACAAGCGGGCGAAGCCTGGCGCGCGGTATCGGCGGTGGAATCGGGCATTACACATATCGCGGTTAACGTCAGCATCCCGCAGTTTCGCAACGGCAAACTGGCTGAAACCATCGCCGGCATCCTCGGTGCGCAGCGCATGCCGCCCTACGCGCTGGAACTCGAAATTACCGAAAGCGTGGCCATGGACGAACCGCGTCGCGTGATCACCGCCCTGAAAACCCTGCGTGAAATGGGCGTGCGCGTGGCGATTGACGACTTTGGCACCGGCTATTCGTCGCTGGGGCAATTGCAGGCGTTGCCGATTGATAGCCTGAAGATCGATCGCAGCTTTGTGGCCGATATCGCCAACGGCCGCGGGGGCTCGTTTGTGGAAACGATTGTGGCGCTGGCGCAAAAGACGGGGCTGGAGACGATCGCCGAAGGGGTGGAGACAGCGGAACAAGCCGGCTTTCTGCGCGCGCTGGGCTGCACCGAGGCGCAGGGGTTTTATTATGCGAAGCCGATGCCGCTGGATGAGGTGTTGAACTGGCTACAGACGTTTCCGCCACGGGGGTGACGCTGCGCTGGCTTTTTGGGGCGGCCCGTGATTTGCCTGCGGCGGGTGGCGAGATGATGGGGTTTGTTGGGGGCTGCGGGATTTGGCTGCTGGAGCGGGGAGCGGGGAGCGGGCAGCGGGCAGCGGGGAGTTTTGGGTTGGGTTGGGTTGGGTTGGGTTGGGTTGGGTTGGGTTGGGAATCTCTAGTTGCTTAGCCTGCGGTACATGTTTTTGATATTCCGCCTGCGCCGAGCAAACCTTGACTGCTTGTACCTCCGGCGGATGTTTTGATGTTCGGCCTGCGCCGAGCAAACCTTCACCGCTTGTGCCTGCGGCGGATGTTTTGATGTTCCGCCTGCGCCGATAAACCTTAACCGCTTGTGCTTGCGGCGCGTGTTTTGATGTTCGGCCTGCGCCGAACAAACCTTAACCGTTTGTGCCTGCGGCGCGTGTTTTGATGTTCCGCCTGCGCCGAGCAAACCTTAACCGCTTGTGCCTGCGACGGATGTTTTGATGTTCGACCTGCGCGGAGCAAACCTTCACCGCTTGAGCCTGCGGCGGATGTTTTGATGTTCCGCCTGTGCCGAACAAACCTTAACCGCTTGTGCCTGCGGCGGATGTTTTGATGTTCGACCTGCTTCGAACAAACCTTTAACCGCGTAGCCTGCGGCGCATGTTTTGATACCCGGGGGTGCCCGGGAGCACGTTACTTTTCTTTGCTTCGCCAAAGAAAAAGTAACCAAAAGAAAGGCGACCCCACTCGCGGCTCCGCCACTCGCCAGGGGGCCCGCAGGTCAAAAGCCGAAACGGACCGTCTTGCAATTCGATGGCTCAGCTGCCGCTCCGCGGAACTTCGGTCGGACGGAGCCCATAAAACCGGTCTCCTTCCCCTCCCTCGACAGGTAATGCCTGCTGTCTGCCTGGCGTGCTGCCTCGTTGCTCCGCAACATCGGGTGGGCGTGGATGCGACGGGTGACGGTGAACATCAGCACCGCCCGCTTAACGCACCCACCCCGCACGGCCACCGCCGTCTAATTTGTCACCGTTCCCGCCACGAACCACCAACATCTCATAGGGTGGGTCAAGACCCACCACCCAAAGCCGAAAACAAGAATGCGCAACTCAAACCGCCCAACGTTTAGTCACCACTGCTGACTCCGCGAGAAGGCAAGCGTGCGGACGTTTCGCCCAAGTGTTCTTGCATGCCTCCGCGAGGAGGCAAGCATGCGAGCGTTTCGCCCGATTGTTCTTGCAGACTTTCGGAACGGAGCAAACGTGCGGGCGTTTCGCATGGTTGTTCGTGCATGTCGATGCGGGGAGGTAAATATGCGGACGGTTGGCCCGGTTGTGCTTGTTTGCCACTTTGGGTGGTGGGTCTTGACCCACCCTATAAGAGGTTGGTGGTTCGTGGCGGGAACGGTGACAAGTTAGACGGCAGTGGCCGTGCGGGATGGGTGCGTTAAGCAGGCGGTGCCGATGTTCACTGTCACCCGTCGCATCCACGCCCACCCGATGTTGCGGAGCAACGAGGCAGCACGCCAGGCAGACAGCAGCCATTACCTGTCGAGGGAGGGGAAGGAGACCCGGTTTTGGGGCTCCGTCCGACCGAAGTTCCGCGGAGCGGCAGCTGAGCCATCGAAGTAACAGACGGTCCGTTTCGGCTTTTGACCTGCGGGCCCCCTGGCGAGCGAAGGATTCGCGAGTGGGGTCGCCTTTCTTTTGGTTATCTTTTCTTTGGCGAAGCAAAGAAAAGTAACGTGCTCCCGGGCACCCCCGGGTATCAAAACATGCGCCGCAGGCTCAAGCGGTTAAGGTTTATCGGCGCGGGCCGAACATCAAAACATCCGCCGCAGGCTCAAACGGTAATGGTTTGCTCCGCGCAGGCCGAACATCAAAACACGCGCCGCAGGCACAAGCGGTTTAGGTTTGCTCGGCGCAGGCCGAACATCAAAACATCCACCACAGGCACAAGCGGTTAAAGGTTTGCCCGGCGCAGACCAAACATCAAAACATCTACCGCAACTTCAAGCAGCCCAATATCCCCAAAACCCAAGCCAGCGCAGCGTCTACAACCGCCCCGCTTTCTTCAATGCCAGATAATGCTCCACCAGCACCCGCGCCAATTCGCCCGGCAGCACATCAATCGCATCCGTGCCATGCACGCGCAGGCGGGCAAAGCTTTCGCGCCGTTGGCGCAGATAATCCTGGGTGGCGCCAAAGCGCAGTGCATCTTCAAACCCCAGCACCGGCGCGGCCGCGACGGTATCCAGGGCGGTCTCACGCAAGCTGGCCACCATCACTCGGTGCTGCCCGCGCAATAGCTTCAACGCAGGCAGCAAGGTCTCGTTATCTTCGTCACGCAGATTGGTCACAATCACCACCAGCGCGCGCTTGCGCAACCGGCCCATCAGCGCCTGCGCCGCCTGCAGATAATCGGACGTCTGCAAGCCCGGCTGCAGATCGTAGACTCCGTTCAGGATGCGATTAAGACTGCCCGTGGTTTTCAGCGGCGCCAGCCAGCGTTCGGGTCCGGCAAAGGTTTGCAGCCCCACCGCATCGCCCTGGCGCAGCGCCACCCACGCCAGCAAGATCGCGGCATTGAGTGCGTGATCAAAATGCGCCTGGCCGCCGTCCAGCGCCTGCATACGGCGGCCGCAATCCAGCAGCAGCACCACTTGCTGGTCGCGTTCTTCCTGATAATCGCGGCTGATCAAACGCCCGTTGCGCGCCGTGGCTTTCCAGTCCACCGCGCGCATCGAATCGCCATCGCGATATTCGCGCAACTGATGAAAATCCGTGCCCTCGCCGCGCTGGCGCTTGCGCACCACGCCCATGCGATTAAGCCGTTGATCGGTGGCCAGCAGTGCATAACCGGCGACGCTGGCGTAATCGGGATAGACGCGCACCGTCTGAGCTGCTGCGGTCCATTGTCGCCGTTCGACCAGCCCCAGCGCGCTGGACAAGCGCAATTCAGCGCGGCCAAACGCATGATCGCCGCGGCGTAATGCCTTGATCTGATAGCCCGCTTGTTGCCATTCCCCCGGGGTCAGCGCCAGTTGCAGCGGCAAGCCTTGCACTTCGCAATCGTCGGGATAATGGTCGAACAAGGCCACGCGCACGGCGCGCGACGCGCCACTGCAACGCAGCGCCACCTGCTGCCAGCGGCCCAGCGACCACGCTGGCATCACCGTACGGGTAACGTCCAGTTGCGGCATGCGCCACAGCAGCCAGGCGTCCGTGAGCGCGGCCAGCGCCAGCACACCCACCAGCGCGGCCCACAGCGCCAGCAGCACGGGCCAGTTCAGCCACGGCAGCGGCAGCCCCAACACGGCCAGCAAAGCGGTCAGCGCCAGCAATCGGCGCGCCGGTATCACAGCCGCGGCGCCGCGATTTGCGCGACGATTTCGCTCAGGGCATCAAATTCGCTATGGCCTTCAATCAGCATTTCTGGCGCCAGCGTAATGCGATGGCGCAATGCCGGGATGGCCATCGCCTTGATGTCATCAGGCACCACGTACGGACGGCCTTGCAGCAAGGCATGGCCACGCGCTGCGCGCACCAGCGCAATGCCGCCGCGCGGCCCCGCGCCCACCGTAATGCCGGGCCAGTTGCGCGTGGCGCGCACAATCTTGAGCGCGTATTCGACGATGTGCGCATCCACCCGGATGGCCGCCGCCATTTGCTGCAAAGCCAGAATGGTGGCGGGTTTGACCAGCGCGTCCACCGCCGACACATTGAGCTGATCGGCCAGCTTGCCATCGGTAATCTGCGCCAGCATCGACAGCTCTTCCGCCTCGCTGGGGTAGTCGATCACCACCTTTAGCAAGAAACGGTCGAGCTGCGCTTCGGGCAGCGGGTACGTGCCTTCCTGCTCCAGCGGGTTTTGCGTGGCCAGCGTCATGAACGGCGCGGCCAGCGTGTGCGATTCGCCTTCAATGGTCACCTGGCGTTCCTGCATCACTTCCAGCAGGGCCGATTGCGTTTTGGCGGGGGCGCGGTTGATTTCGTCGGCCAGCAGCAAGTGGGTAAAGATCGGGCCCTTGCGAATGCTGAAGGTCTGCGTCGCCATATTGAACAGCGCATGGCCCATCACGTCGGCGGGCAGCAAATCGGGCGTGAACTGGATGCGGGCAAAGTCGCCCGAAAACGTCCGCGCCAGTGCCCGCACCAGCAAGGTTTTGCCCAGACCGGGCACGCCTTCCAGCAAAACGTGGCCACCGGCCAGCAAGCAGATCAGCGTCTGGTCCAGCGCTTCTTGCTGGCCAATAACGGCCTTGCCGACTTCGGCGCGGATGCGGCGAATGATATCGACGCCCTGGTTAAAACGGGCGTCTTGCGACAGATTGTCTACGGTAGAGGTCATCGGGCTATCCTGTGCCGGGTTTCGATGGCCAGCGTCAGCGCCTGCAGCAGCGCGATCTGGTCCGTAAAGTGTTGGGGAGCATGGTCGCCATTGGCAGTGAGCGCCACGCCGATGGCGTGTTCATCCCGCCCGGAAATCTGCGCCAGCCGCGGCGCCAGTTGCGGTGCGGGCATCGTAGCCAGATGCGGCAGATGGCGTTGCAGGCTGCGCCGCAATTGCGCGCGGCACGCCTCCAGCAGCACATGCTGTTTGCGCTGCTGCCAGTACCAACGGCCGCAGGCTTCCAGATGTTCGATCAGGCTGCGCCGCACCGGCTGCGCGGGCGGCAACAGCGGGCCAAAGCGCCAGCTGACGCGCCAGAGCGACAGCAGCAGCAAGGCCAGCAGCACCAGCAACATCGGCGCAGCGGAATGCCACAGGCGCTGATACCACGGGATGGACTGGCCTTCCGTCACCAGCCACACGCGTTGCGCGCCGTTAAGCCGGGTAAGTTGCCATAGCACTTCGGCATTGTCTTTCTGCCCGATCACGCGCGTTTTCAGCAGCGTGTCGCTGGTCAGCAGCACCACGCGACCCGCGCCATGGGCGATGACGATGATCTGGTTGCGGCCGTTATCTGCAGCAATCATGCGTGGCGCGTGCATCACCGGCGCCGGTGGCGCGCTGATCTGCAACCCATACGCCGTCCCCGGTAGCTCAATGGCGGCCCGCGCGGCGTACGAGGTACTGCGTGCCGGCATCACGCCCAGCCCGCGCAGCATATGCACATAAGCGGTATTGCTGGCCCAGCCCTGGGCACTGATGACGTCGTCAACGTTGATGATCCACGTTGCGCCATTGGCCACCGCTGCCAGTTGGTTGTTCAGGATGGCCGGGCTCTCGCCCATATCGAGCACCGGTTGCAGCACGGTGTCGTGCGCATCGGGATAGGCATCAGCCACCGTCTGCACCCGCATTACGCGCTGGCCCAGGTTTTCCAGCACGCGCTGCGCGGCAAAATACGGCTGGCGCAAGGCGACTTCTGTCGGACCCAGATCCTGCGGCGTATCGACGCGCTCCACGTGCTGCCCTATCCAGTAGCCCAGCGCGCCCAACACCACAGCCACCAGCGCGGCAATCCACAGCGAACGACTATCGCGCATGGCGCGCCTCCGCAGCAAAGTGGCGTTGCCAGTCCGTGCACAAATCATCGACGGCGGCCGGCCAGCGATCACCCCAAGCCCCGGCTTGCCAGGCGGCGGTGATGCGCGCAAAGCTGTGGCGCGCGTCCAGCGGCAGACTGGTTTGCGCCAGCGTTAGGCAATCCGCTTCGGTATCGCTATCCTGCAAGGCCAGTTCGTAACGTTGCACCAAGCCGGCCAACGCGCCGCGATACAGCAACGCCAACGCCGCCCGCTGTTGGCCGCTGTGCCACAAACGGCGCACCTCGGCGGGCAGATCGGCAGGAAAACTCTCCGGTGCAATCGCCATACCCGCCACATGCGAGGGCGGCGCGATGCGTACCTTCGCGCGCGGATGGGGTCGCCAATCGGGCAAGTTGCCGGACAGGCGCAGCAAGGCATACGCCAACGCGCCCACGCACACCGCCACCATCAGCCACTTGATCAGACTGACCAGACGATCGTTCAGCCGCAACGGCGGGGCCGTGGGGGGCGTGACCTCTTCGGGCCCGTCTTTCCACTGCCAGTGCGTCTCGTGCTTCCAGCGATGAAAATCCGGACCATCCAGCGTAGCGTCAACGCGGGCGCGCAGGCGCGCCTGTTCCGGGTTGGCGGCAGGCGGACGTGCGCTGGTCAGGCGGTAATCTTCGTCAAACCCGGCGGCAGCCGAAGCAGGCACCGCGGCGGGGGCGGCCATGCCGGGGCGCGGCAACATGCTGCTGCCCAGCAAAAGCGCCGCCGCCAGCAACAATGGCGTACCCATCGTGCGCCGCGCTGCGACAGTGCGCGCAGCCTGGCTGCGCTGCGCGGATTCGTCCTGCAGCCGTTCCTGCAACTGACGCAAACCCAATTCCAGATCCCAGCCTTCCAGCGTGCTGCGCCGGTTAAGGTACAAGCTGAAGCAACTGGCCACATAGATCGGCCCGATCAGCCCGGCCGCCACCACGTAGGCAACATAGGCCGCGATCTGCGCCCATGTGCGTGGGCCGTCGCCCGACCGGACCAGATCAAGCCAGCCCCCAATCGGCGCGGGCCACATCGCGGCCACGGTCATCACCAAGCCGAACATCAAGATGCTTTCAAACTGCGCGCACAAGGTGCCAAACCAGCCCGCTGTCGAACCGGCGCCCTGCCCGCTCAGGTCTTTGTATCGCTGACGCATGGCCCGACCGCGCACGCCTTCCAGCTGCCAGACCGGCAGCAAAAACACGCGGCCCGGATAGAAACGGCGAATGGTCAGACTGCTGATCAAGCCGTGACGCAACTGACCCGGCCACGCGCGCAGGGTCTGCCGCAGCGTGGGCGTGTCGCCGAACACGGCGCGGCTAAGAATATAAATGGGCAGACGTTCCAGCAGCGGCTTGCACAGCCACAACGCGGTAAACGCCCAGCCGTCGGCCGCCAGACCCGGCATGCAGCCAAGGATGACGGCCAACGGCAGCCAGATGCACCACCACGCCGCGTACACCGTTCGGGCATGCGCGCGCAACAAGGTCACGCCCAGGTCGATCGCTTGCCAGTGGCTGCGCGGACGCAAATCCAGATTAAGCCGCTCAATCTGCATCGGGCGCGCTCCAACGTCCGCCCAGCGCCAGCCACAGCGGCACCAGTGTCCACAGCGTGCCGGCCATGCCAAAGCGCACAGCGGTGGGCAGATCAACGCGGCTGGACCAGAACGCCTCGAAGAATGCCGCGCCAAACGTCATCAGCGCGGCGGCGGCAATCAACGTAGCGGCGGGCGCCGCTTGCTGGCGCAACGCTTCGGCGCGCGGCAAGCGGCCCGGCATGATCAAGGCCAGGCCCAGGCGCAAACCCGCGGCGGCGGCCAGAATCAGGCCGTTGATTTCCAGCGCACTGTGTGTGGCGACAAAAAACCAGAACGGCCGACCGTAGCCCATCTGGATTAAATAGCCCGCCACCACGCCCAGTTGCATCGCGTTAAAGCCCAGATAAAACAATGAGCCCACCCCGGCAAACAAGCCGCCGGCAAAGCACTGAAACGCGATGGTGATGTTGTGGCTGATATAAAAACCGAACATCACCAGATCTTGCGCGCTCTCACGCGCGCGGCCCCAATGCGTGGCGCTGGGGTCATACATTTCGGCCATCTTTGTGAGCTGCGCGGGCGAAGAAAACGCCGTCGCCAGATCGGGCTTGAAGGCCACCAGCCACGTCAGTGCGCCAGCAAGGCCGTAAAAGAGCAGCGCGGCGGCCAGCACCAACCGCCATTGCTGGCGGACGGTGCGGGGTATCGTAATCAGCAGATAGCGCGCAAACGTGCCGCGGGCGCGCAGGCGCGTGCCGTACAAGGCCTGATGTCCGCGCAGCACCAGATCATTCAGCCGGTCTTGCAAGGCGGGCGAATACTGGCGTTGCCGCGCCAGCGCCAGATGCTGGCACACCGCGCGATACAGCACCGGCAACTGCTGGTTGTCCAGCGCGCGCGGGCGGGCCTGCAAGGCACGTTGCAATGCTTGCCATTGCGGCTCGTACTGCGCTTCAAAGGAATGTTGTTTCATTCGCGCCCTCCGCGCAGCCACGCCACATGCGCTTGCAAACGCGCCCAGCCTTCCGCGCCGCGCCGCCGCGTCAGTGGCAGGGCCAGGTCGGACAATTCCAGCACCCGTTGCGGCGGCAAGCGCGGCGCACGCTCCGCCAGATCAATCAGCAAGCGTTGTTCGGCGGAACCAAGCGCAATGGTCAATGGGATCGGCGCCTCGGTGGGGGCGCTGCGCTGAACCACGGCAGGCGGCCGATGTACCACCAGCGTGCCCGCAGCCAGATCGCCCAACCGGCGAAAGCGCACGTCCACAAACATGGAGACCAGCCCGGCCGCATAACCCAGCGGCAACATATCGGCGGCGCGCAGCACATTGCGCAGCACAGAGGCGCGCAACGTCACCGGCGTGCCATCAAAGCTGACCACTTGCAGCCCCGCCCAGCGTTTGCCCGGCGTGGCGCCGTGGCGCGTTACTTCAAAAAACACCGGATAAAACCAGCCGATCACAAATCCGATAATCAGGTTGACGCCCACCGCCGTGCCGCCCACCAGCAGCATGCTGACCGGCACGCCAATCACCGCATGCACCAGGCTACGCACTACAAAATCCAGCAGCCACGCTTGCGCTCGTCGCGGTGCGCCCGCGGGGGCCAGCACCAGCTCGACGCCTTCGGGCGTGGTTATGCGGTAATACGGATCAAGCATCAGGGTTCCACAACGCGGCGTGCGCAATACGGTCAGGCAGACTTAACGGGGCGGGCCGCTGCATGCGCACCGCAAGCGGCGTCAAAATCAGTTGGAGATGAGGCGGTGGCCCGGCAACGATATCCAGATGCCAGAAAATCACACGCGGATGACCTTGGTGTCGGCAATCTGGTCGTGTACGCATTGCTGGGACTCACGGAAGATCGCAAGGCTATCGATCAGACTGATCAGGCTGCCAAAACCGAAGGTGGCCAGGTTGACCAGCCACACAACCGCCATCAGCGCCAGATTGCGCCGGATAATCAGTCGTCCCAGGCTGACTTCGCTGCCATCCGTACGAACCACTTTGATGCCCATTTGCCGCTTGCCCAGCGTCTGGCGCGTACGTACCACCGAGATGATGTTGAGCACCCACGCGCCGATAAACACCAGGCCAAATACCACCGCCATGATCAGTAGCGCGGTTGAGCTGCTGCCAAACCGTCTGGAAAACAGCGGAACCAGCACAGCAGCGAGGATGCCCGGCGCCACACCCAGATACAGCGAATCCAACGCCACTGCCCCCAGGCGGCGGCCTCGGCTGGCCAGTTCGGCATCGTCGTCATACTGCACGTCGAGGTTGGCCTGGGGAGCTTGATAAGGATTAAGTTGCGTCATTTTTGCGGGTTTTCCGGTGAAGCCGGGCACTGTGCCTGGCTCATATCTGGCTGGAGAGGCTTACAGCCGGGCCTGGATGACTTTGCTATCGGCCAACATGTCGTGCAGGCATTGACGACGGCTGTTGAACACAAACAATCCATCGACGCACTTGAACGCAAAGCCGAGCCCGACCGTCACGAAATTCAGCATCGTAACCGCCACCGCCAGCACGCCGGCGCGCAGCAAGAACAAGCGCCGCAGGCTGATCTCACTGCCATCGCTGCGCACAATCCTGATGCCGATATGACGTTTGCCCAGCGACTGGCGATGCCGCATCATCATACGCAGATTCATGATGCAGATGACGCCGTAAACCACTTCCAGCAAGCCGGTATACAGCTGAAGCGTGCTTTGCTCCAGGCCTAGCCGCGGCAGCACCAGGCTCATGAACAGGGGCGGCACACCGAGGTACAAGAAATCCAGCGCGGCAGCCTGAAAGCGCTGGCTGCGAGTCGCCGGCTCGGCAAAACCAAGGTATTCGGGCGCAGGCTGCAGACTTGCCGCCGGTGCCTGGTAGAGATTAGGTGTCGTCATCGCGCATCGCCCTGAGCAGTTGTTTTTATATTCCCGGTCTTGCTGCGTGTATCAGTAAAGACCGATATTCTTACGTATCGGGATCATACCTGACGAAAGATTACGCGCTACTTCTGCACGTTGTCGGGGGCGGGCTTGTTGTAAAAATTGCTACACGCGGATACGCCTACCCCTCGGCCAAGCCGCATGAGCCTGCCGCCCGCGACGCCCTCCTGTTGCACCGCTCATCCATATCCGCCGCCCCGCCTACATCACATCCAGACGCCTTCCCTACGCACCCCATCCCCGCGCGCGCTAAAACACTGCATCACAACAACATCTTGAGGAGCCCATCATGCCTTCCCCCCAACCCGAGGCGCCGGGCGCCGATTCTCCACGCGCCATTGACGTCAGCGTCAGTGGTAGCGCCGGACGGGTGCCGCAACCGCAGGAGTCCGCCAGTGAATGGCGCTGGTGGCAACGCGGAGTGATCTATGAGGTTTATCCGCGCTCGTTTCAGGACAGCAATGGCGATGGCGTGGGCGATTTGCGCGGCATTCGCCAACGGCTGCCCTACCTGGCGTGGCTGGGCGTGGACATCGTGTGGATTCCGCCGGTGTATCCATCGCCAATGGCCGACTTTGGTTATGACGTGATTGACCCCACCGCCATCGACCCGCTGTTTGGCACGCTGGAAGATATGGATGCGCTGATTGCCGACGCGCACCAGCTCGGGCTGAAGGTGATTATTGATTTTGTGCCGAACCACACTTCGGACCAATGCCCCTGGTTTATCGAATCACGTAGCGGACGGGATAACCCCAAGCGCGACTGGTACATCTGGCACGACCCGGCCCCCGACGGTGGCCCGCCCACCAACTGGTTCAGCCACTTGGGTGGCCGCGCCTGGACCCTGGATAAAGCCAGCGGCCAGTACTATATGCATTCGTTTTTGCCCGAACAGCCCGACCTGAACTGGCGCAACAACGAAGTGCAAGAAGCAGTGCTGCAGCAATTGCGCTTCTGGCTGGATCGCGGCGTGGATGGTTTCCGCATGGATGCGTTGATGCATCTGTTCAAGGACGCCAATTTCCACAATAACCCGCCTAATCCCGATTACGACCCCAAAGTGCATGGCGAGCATGAGCAATTGATGCCGCGCTTTACGCTGGACCAGGCCGAAGTGCAGGTGGTGATTGCGCGTATGCGCGCGCTGCTGGACCAATACGATGGCGATCGCATGATGCTGGGCGAATTGTATTTGCCGCTGGAAGCACTGATTGCCTATTACGGCGCGGACGGCAAAGGCGTGCAGTTGCCCACCAACTCGCTGCTGATTCTGCAGCCCTGGAAAATCGATTCGATCCGCACCGCGATTCTGGAAGTGGAACGGCTGGTGCCGCAATTTGCCTGGCCCAACTGGTCGTTTGGCAATCACGACAAACAGCGACTGGCCACGCGGCTGGGGCAAGACCAGGTGCGCCTGGCCGCCATGCTGCTGCTGACGTTGCGCGGCACGCCGATCATGTATTACGGCGATGAGATCGGCATGCACGATGTACCGGTGGCGCCGGAAAACATCCGCGATCCATTTGAAAAGCGTGTGCCCAACAAAGGCTTCGGCCGCGACCCGGAACGCAGCCCGATGCGCTGGGATGCCAGCCCCAAAGCGGGCTTTACCACCGCCGAGCCCTGGCTGCCGATGGGCGACGATGTGGCCAGCGTCAACGTTGCAAGCGCGCAGGCCGATCCGGGATCGTTGCTGAACCTGTATCACCACCTGCTGGCGCTACGGCGCGAAGAACCGGCGCTGAATATCGGCCGCTTTGAAGCCGTCGATGCGCCACCGACGGTGCTGGCGTATCTGCGCGAACATCATGGCCGCCGCCTGCTGGTGGCGCTGAACTTTGGCACGACGCCGGTGCGCTTTAAATATCCCGATCTGCAAGGCGCCAGCGTGCTGCTGGGCTCACATACGCACGAGCGGCCGCAAGCGGACGGCTGGCAGCAAGAAGGCGTGCTGCTGCCGGCGTTTGGTGGGGAGATCATTGCGCTGGCGGGGTAATCCAGAAGCGGCGGCATATCGAACTGCGTGGCTCAAGATGCGGCTTTGGGGGGTGGGTCTAGACCCACCCTATGCAGCGCCTTTGAAAAAAGCAGAGCCGGTTCAAGTGAACCGGCTCTTTTCCCCTTGGCAGCCGTCGTAGCGGCTCCGTCTCCCTGGGTATGGCTTAGTGCGAGGCTTTGTCCAGCAAATACGTTTCGCCCGCCGACGTAATCTGCCAGCCATAAATGGCATTGGCTTCCAGCAGCGGCGGTTCCACCTGAATCAGGTGTTTGACCTGGTCGGTATCCAGCGTTACCGAACGGCCAGCGGCCGCCTGGCGCAGGATTTCGAGATCACGCGGGGTGAGATCAGCGAGTTCAGACATGGCAGTTGTTCCTGTTTTTAAGTTCGTGGCAGGTCACTGCAGGGTGCGGGGTGCGTCGGGCATGCCTGGATAAACGGGCATGTCGGAGATGGTGGGCTCCAGCAACTCGCCATCACGCTCCGGCATATGCAGTCCGGTCTCTCCGGGCGGCAGCGGAATCGGCTTGCGATAACGTTGGCTGGGCGGAACAGGAATACTAAGTGCGGGCATGATGATGTCCTCCAGTGAATTGAGGTCATCATCCGCTTATGGGCTGCGCAATCAGAGCGGTAGACGCCGCGCCGTGATGTGAGCGCGCTGCGCGGCGTGTTGTCGGAACAGTGCGGACGGCGCAGGTAGGAGCGCCGCCGCGATGCTTACTCGCCTTTGGGGCGATAGGTGAGCGACACGTCCGGCGCCAGCATATGGCCCATGCGCAGCCGCTTGGTTTCGAGGTAATGACGATTCTCGTCATTGGGCTCCACCTGGTGCACCACGCGCTCCGTGACCGGCAGGCCTGCGTTTTGCAAGGCGGCCAGTTTCAACGGGTTGTTGCTCATCAGGCGCACCGAGCGAATGCCCAGGTGGCGCAGGATTTCAGCGGCGGCATCATAGCTGCGCGCATCAATGGGCAGGCCTTGCGCGGTGTTGGCGTCGACGGTATCGAGGCCCTGATCCTGCAAGGCGTAGGCCTGGATTTTGTGCGCGAGGCCAATGCCGCGCCCTTCTTGCCCGCGCAAATACAGCAGCACGCCGCTGCCATGCTGGATAATGCGCTGCAGCGCCATATCCAGTTGCTCGCCGCAATCGCAACGCAAAGAGCCAAACACATCGCCGGTCAGGCATTCAGAATGCAGCCGCACCAGCACGGCGGATTTGCAGTTGATCTCGCCTGCCACCAGCGCCATATGCTCGACGCCATCGAGACGCGAACGATACACGTGCGCGGTAAATTCACCATGCTTGGTGGGCAAACGCGAAACGGCGACGGGGTCGACCAGCTCAAGCGGGGTGGTGCAAGCGACGGGATTGACGATAGAGGCAGACATGTAGGGCCCGATTAGACTCAGATTTGAGCCTGGTAGATGATGGTGCACTGCAAATTATTCAACCCACTGCTGGTGCGTATAGCCGCATCACAAGAAGGAACACTCTGAAATGGACGTCGCACACATCCAGCAACAATTACGCGAATTTGCTGTGGCGCGCGACTGGCCGCAGTTTCATACGCCCAAAAACCTGGTGATGGCGATGTCGGTGGAAATGGCCGAGCTGCTGGAGCATTTTCAGTGGCTGACGCCCGAACAGGCGGTGGCGTTGAAGGACGATCCGGCGCGGCTGGATGCGGTGGGCCAGGAAATGGCCGATGTGATGATGTATATGCTGCGGCTGGCCGACGTGCTGGGCGTGGATCTGGGCGACGCCATCGCGCGCAAAATGGTGCTGAATGCCATCAAATATCCCGCGCCGTAAATCTCCCGCACGGTGGATGCCAGTGCGGTAGTGCAGTCAACAGGTTGAACCAAGACCCAACACCCGAAGCCATACGCCACGGGCAGTAAGCTTGACGAGCCACTTTGAGTGGTGGGTCATGACCCACCCTATGCCTGCTGGGTTCGCAGCGTATGCAAGCTATGGCCGCAGGTCAGCAGCACGCCGATCCAGATCGGGATATAGGTGCCCAGCCCCGCTGCGGTAAACGGCTCGCCCAGAAACAGGATCGAGATAAAAAACAGCAGCACCGGCTCCACATAACCAAGGATGCCCAGCACGCTCCACGGCAGCAGTTTGCTGGCGGCCAGATACAGCGCAAACGCGGTGGCGGTCAGGATGCCCAGCAGCGGCAACATCAGCCACAGCATGGGCCGCAGCGTAAGCGCATGCGTGGCGGCGTCGTGGCTGGCCAGATACCACGCCACGCACGGCAGGATAAACAGGCTTTCCAGTAAAAAACCGGCGACGGGATCAAGCTTGGCCCAGCGGCGCAACATCAGGTACGGCGGGTAACCCGCGGCCGTCAGCAGAGTCACCCACGAAAACGCGCGCGTCAGCCAGATTTCGTGGATTACGCCGACGCAGGCAAAACCGACCGCCAACCATTGCAGCGGCGTCGGGCGTTCTTTGTAAAAGAAGAAGCCCGCCAGCACCATCACCAGCGGCAACAGAAAATAGCCCAGCGACACTTCCATCAGCCGCCCTACCCCGGGCGCCCACATAAACAGCCATTGCTGCACAAACAGCAAAAACGCCGCCACCGGCAACACCAGCCACAAGATCGGTTCGCGCTTCATGCGGCCGCATAGCGCCCAGAAGCGGTCGGTCTGGCGTAGCAGCATCAGCACCAGCCACATGGCGGGAATGGTAAACGTCACGCGCCAGGCCACGATGGCCATGCCATCCAGCGGATGCAGCCATGCCGCGTACGCGCCCAGCGTGGCAAACACCAGCGATGCGCCCAATGAATATGCAAACCCGCGACCCGACAACAGCATGAGATGACCTTTAGAGAGAGGCGGCATGCTACCAGCCTGGCCGCGTTTGCCCCAGCCCCGCTTTCCGCAATACGGCCGCTCGCCGGACCATGCCGATACCGTGCGCCGCGTGCGGGACGGGTGCCGTTCTGCTACATTGCGGCACCCGCTTTTGCTGTTTATGGAACACCCGATGTCGACCTCGCCCAACACCATCCACCATCTGATCGTCCACCACCTTGAGAAAGCCGCCAACGGCCCGGCCAGCACGCATCTGCGCCCCAACGAAGTGCCGGTGAGCGCCACCGCGCAACGTCTGGTGGACCATCTGTGCCAGCTGTACACCAGCCGTCTGGGCAAGGGTTTTGGCAAGTTTGAAAGTGACGAAACCACCTTTCCGGTACCGCGCCTGGTGCGGCAATGGGCGCTGGATAATACGCTCGATTTCGTGTCGTTCAGCCAGCAAATGATGGAACAACTGCAAGTGCGCGCCGAGCAGGAGCCTGCCGCCACTGGCGGTTATATCCTGATCGCGCATGCCCGCAACGAAACCGGGCCGTTTTTGTTGGTAGCGCTGGTGTCCGAAGTCATCGGCACAGCGATCGGCGCCAATATGGACATCACCGACAGCGTGCATCTGGACATGGACAACCTGCGCGTGGCGGGCCGGGTGGATCTGGACGCGTGGCAGCAAGGCGCGGATCGCTATTTGTCTTTCCTGAAAGGCCGTGGTGATGTGGCGCAGTACTTCAAGCTGTTTCTGGGCTGCAACGACGTGGTGACGGCGCTGAAAGAAACGCAGAAGCTGGTGCAGGGTCTGGAAAACTTTGTCGCCAAAACCCAGCTGGGCCACGAGGCGCGCGATACGTTGTTTGCGCGCGCCCACACTTATCTGGACGAGCTGGGCGACGATGCGCGTCCGGTCAGCCTGGATGAAGTGGCCGAAAAAGTCTGGCCCGATGCGCCCGCCGCCATGCGCGAGGCGCTGGCCGATGAAAAGCTGGAATTAAGCAGCGGCTTTGTGCCCGACCGTCGCGCCATCAAACCGTTGATGCGCTTCAAAGCCGCCGCGCCGGGCTGGAAGCTGGAATTTGAACGCGGCGCTTTGCGCTCCGGCGACGTCATCTACAACAAACAGAACGACACCATCGTGCTGTACAACGTGCCGGAACAACTACGCAAAGAACTGCTGGGCGATTAACGCATAGGGTGGGTCTAGACCCACCCTTCAAAGTGGCCCATTAGCACGCTATCGGTTGTGTTCTTGTTCGCGGCTTCGGCTGGTGGGTCCAGACCCAGCGTTCAAAGTGAGTGGCTGGTACGCGGATGTTGGCATTCTTGTTCGCGGCTTTGGCTGGTGGGTCCAGACCCACCCTATAAACAAAACGGCATGGATAGCTCCATGCCGTTTTGCGTTGCACCGGGCGATTGCCGCTTAGTGCAGTTGATGCTTCAACTGGCTGAGCTGGTCATGCGCTTGTTTCACCGCATCACGCAGCTTGCTGTCGATGTCGTTGTTCTGGCGCACGGCCTGCATGGCCTGGTCGCCCAGTTGTTCAAGACGGTCGACCGCTTGCGCAAACTGCTGCTCGGGTGCATCGGCAGACTGGCTGGCAAATTGCTGGCTGGCTTGCTGCGATTGCGTATCAAGCTGGGCAATGGTGTCCTTCAGCTGTTGCGGCACGTTTTGCGTTTGGCGACACGTCTGTGCGGCGTTTTGCACGCTGCGTTCGATCTGGGAAAAACGTTGCTGGAATTCGCTGGTTTGCATGATAAGCACTCCGTGTTATGCGGCTTGCGCCGTTGGAGAAACCAGTCTGCGCCAACGCGGTGCCCATTGCGCCCAGCATGGTGCGCAACCTGCTGTAGGACATTGCGGCCGCAACGCCCGACACACGATCACACGCTGTCTAGTTGCCGCTGTAGAAAGCCCAATACTTCCAGTTCCAGCTCGCGCACCGGAATGTCGGCCCGGGCTTTGTCCGGATCAAGCACGGCGCCGCGCTGATAGGCCTCGATGATCACCGGATGGATGTAACACTTGCGGCACACCGCAGGCGTGTTGCCCAGCCGTTGCGAGACGGTCTGCACCGTGGCCGCAATATGCCGCTTGGCCTCCGTATCCGAATCGTATGGCCAGCTACGCGCCAGTTCGCCCGCCGCCAATACCGTGCCCGCCCATGTGCGGAAATCTTTGGCGGTGTAATCCTCGCCTGCAATTTCTTTCAGATATTCATTCACGTCGGATGAATCGACGCCATGGCGTTCGCCGTCTTCGTCCAGATACTGGAATAACTCCTGCCCCGGCAATTCGCGGCACTTCTGCACGATGCGCGCCAGGCGCCGGTCTGACAGTTCGATATCGTGTTGCTTGCCCGATTTGCCGCGAAAATGAAACCGCACCGTATTGCCGCTGATATCCACATGCCGATTACGCATGGTGGTCAGGCCATACGATTTATTGGCTTTGGCATATTCATCATTGCCGACGCGAATCAGGGTGGATTCCAGCAGCAACACCACCGCCGCCAGCACTTTGGTGCGTGGCATGCCGCGCTGCGCCACATCTTGCGCGGCGCGCTCGCGGATTTGCGGCAGCGCGTGGCCAAACGCCAGCATGCGGTGATATTTGGATTCGTCGCGCACTTCGCGCCAGCGCGTGTGATAGCGATATTGCTTGCGGCCTTTGGCATCGCGGCCAGTGGCTTGCAGATGGCCATTGGCTTGCGGGCAGATCCATACATCGGTCCACGCGGGCGGGATCACCAGGGCTTTGATGCGCGCCAGCGTGGTCGGGTCGGTAACGCGCTCGCCTTTTAGCTCGTACTGCGTTTTGCCGCGCCGAACGATGCGGCTGATGCCGGGTTTGTCGTCGCTGACATAACGCAGCCCGGCCAGTTTGGCGCTGGCCCTGGCGGCGTCGACATCGGAGGTGGCCGCCACTGGCGCGGGCGGTGGCGGTTTGATGGCGGCTTTCAGCGCTTTGGCAACCTGAGCGGTATGAGCATTCATGGTGGCAGCCATATCAGCCTTGCGGCGTGGCGGCATCCACCAGCGGCGGCAATTCCACCGGGCTGAGATGGCGCGCATTGGCGGGATCAACCTGCTGGCCGCGGTCAAACGGTTCCAGCAATTGCGGCTGGCCGGTGGTGAGCGCGGTTTCGATGGCGGCGATGATGCGTACATCGGCCAGGCCCTCAAGACCATCGGGTTCGGGCTTTTTGCCCTGAATGACGCATTCGGAGAAATACTGCGTTTCGCCGCCAAAGTGGTCGGTCTGCATAAAGGTTTGATGGCTGCTTTCACCATCGATGGTCAGATAGTGGTGATAGTCCACCGACAGATCAAAACACGGTTCCACGCGCAGATCGCCTTGCGTGCCGACGATGCGATAAGTGTTTACCCCCGCGGAGCCGGCATAGCTAACGACAAACTGCGCCAGCCGCTCGCCCGGAAAGCGCAGCGTCACGGCGACGGTGTCGTGGAAATCAAATTCCAGCTCGGCGCGGCGCGTGCCGGTGGCGTGAACTTCGATCGGCTCCGCGCCAAACAACATCCGGGCGGCATTGATCGGGTACGGACCCATATCGGCCACCGGGCCCGCCCAGAAACCGCTGTGCGCGCGATGGTTGGCCGGGTCGACCGGCTGGCCAAAGGTGGAGGTAAACAGCCGCACATCGCCCAGCTTGCCTTCGCGCACCGCGGCGACGGCGGCCAGCGTGGCGGGTTCAAAGTGCAGGCGATAAGCCAACATCAACGGCGCGTTGCCGCGCTCGGCCGCTTCGATCATCGCCTGGCATTCAGCCACGCTCACGGCGGCGGGTTTTTCCAGCAGCACGGGAATGCCGCGCTCCAGCGCGGTGACGGCAAATTCGAGGTGTTTCCAGTTGGGGGTGGCGATGTACAGCGCGTCGACCACATCGGCATCCAGCATTTGCTCGAACTGCTCGTAGCCATAGCGAGCTTCGGCTGGCACGTGGTAACGATCGCCGAGCTGACGCAGTTTGGCCTCGTCATCCGACACCAACGCGCCCACGCTTGAGTTGCCTGTGTTGGCGACACCGGGCAAAAAATATTGTTGGCTGATCCAGCCACAGCCCACCACGCCATACCGTACTTGATCCATCGCGCCACTCCCCTGTTGGGTTTGCTCGTTGTTGGTTGCTGATCGCATTGCGGATCAGCCTGCAACGATAGTGGGTGCGCGCGCTGGGGCTGTATGTCAGACGCCTGCCAATATCCTCATCGGATCAACCTTATAGCCGCTGGCGTCTTCGTAATCGACGATGCGGTCGGCCGAACCGGGGGCGCGCGCCAGATCGATTTCCTGCACCGGAATATAGGAATTGCTGCGCCGGGAAAAGAACACCTTAACGCGCGGCTTGAGCATCTCTTCGGTATTGGACTCGCTGACCACGCCAATGCGGCCGCTTTCCAGCTTGACCATGCTGCCGACGGGATAAATGCCCACCATGCGGATAAACGCTTGCACCAGCTTGGGGTCGAGATGCGACGGGGTCCATTCCCACATGCGGCGCAAGGCTTCGGTGGGCGCCAGGCCGACGTGATAACAACGATTGCTGGTGATGGCGTCGTACACATCCACCACGGCGGCCATGCGCGCCAAAGTGGAAATCTGCTCGCCTTGCAAGCCATGCGGATAACCGCCGCCGCCAAAGCGCTCGTGGTGATGCAGCGTAATGTCGAGCGCAATATCGGGGATCTCGGGCACGTCTTTCAGCACATCCCAACCCAGCCGCGGATGTTGCTTGATCAGTTCGAATTCGGCCTCGGTGAGCCGGCCCGGTTTGTTCAGCACTTCGGACGGAATCTTCATCTTGCCGGTATCGTGCAGCAAGCCGCCCATGCCTGCCAGTTGCACCACGCTGGAATCAAAGCCCACCGAACGGGTAAAGCTGACCATCAGCGCGCACACGGCCACCGAATGCAGAAACGTGTATTCATCTGCGGTTTTAATCTGCAGCAAGGCCGTTAACGCGCCGCTGCTGCGCGAGATGCTGTTGGAGATTTCTTCCACCAACGGTTCCAGGCTGCTGACCTGCACCACCTTGCCCAGGCGCACGTCGTTCATTACCTGCTGCACCGCCACCTTGGCCTGATTCTTGATCCGGCCCGCGCGACCCATTTCTTCGGCGACCGTCATGCGGATGATGGGCGCTTCGGCGCTGACGGCTTGCACCATTTCTTCGTGCACACGCTGGCGCACTTCTTCGCGCGTGGGGGCGTCGGCGACGTCGAGGCCCTTGTCGGTATCGATATAGAGCGACGTAATGCCCGCCGCGCGAATGCGTTCGACCTCGGAGGCCTCGCGCACCGGAAACTGGTTACGCATAAACGGATGGTTGAACCAGTCCGTATCGAGGTCGTGGACGTACATCCCGATCTTTAAATCTGCAAACGGAATTTTTTTGATCATGGCAGCGCCTGAATCTGCGGGGCGGACGAAGTGAGTGACGCACGCGTCGAATATCGCACATCCGGCCATACGTTTTAGCCCAGGAAACCACCTGGGTTGCAGGCTGCATTTTGACGTAATAAATACAAAAAGGCATGCCACTGGCATGCCTTTTTTGCGCAGGCCTTGTAACAGGCCTGATACAACCGGGCTTAGCTGCCGCTGCCTTGCGGCTCTTCAGCCGGCTTGGATGCTTTGGCTTTTTTAGCTTTTTTCGGCTTTTTGGCCGTCTTGTGCATCGGCATTTCTTGCGACGTTTCTGGCGTAGCAACACCATTCGCGCCACCGGCGCCGTTGGCTTCACCCTCTGCAAATGCGGCGGCCGGAATGGCCAGCGCCGCTGCAATCAACAACGAAGTCAGCTTGATCATGCTTTATTACTCCCGAGTTAGTCATGGCGCTGCTCGCCACCGCTACGCAGTGTAGGAGACGCCATATGCCAAACGCATCAGAGAAGCACCCACGCCCGTGTCAGCGCAATTCCTTTTATAGCGATTTGTGTCGGGCAATGTGCACGCTGGCGATAAGGACGCAAAAAAAGCGACCCGAAAGTCGCTTTTTTAACAGCCCGTACGGTTACGGTGGCTTACAGCCCTTTCACCGCGTAGATCGACAACGTGTTGCGCCAGTAGCCCTGATAATCCATGCCACAGCCGAACAGGAAGCGATCTTCCACCGCCAGACCAACAAAGTCCGCGCTCACGCCCGGGGCCTTGCGGTTATGCAGCTTGTCGACCAGCACGGCCACCAGCACTTCTTTGGCGCCCAGCTTTTTGCAATGGTCGATGACGGCAGCCAGCGTGTGGCCTTCGTCCAGGATGTCGTCGATGATCAGCACGCTGCGGCCTTTCATATCGTCGCGCGGCGGCACCAGCCAGTTAAGCGCGCCGCCACTGGTTTCGTGGCGATAGCGCGTGGCATGCAGGTAGGAGCATTCCAGCGGAAACTGCAAGCGCGGCAACAGATGGCCGGCAACAATCAGGCCACCGTTCATGATGGTGTACACAATCGGATTGCTGCTGGACATCCGCTTGGTAATGTCCACCCCCAGTCGATCGATCGCGGCCAGCACTTCTTGCTCGTCGTGCAGGCAGTCAGCGTTATCGATAATGGTATGGGCTTCAGGGAGTTCAAGCGTCACGGGTAAGTCCTCGTTCTTAATGTCCGGCAAAATCGCAGATCGTAAACAGCGGTAGATGATTATCGGCGATCAGTTTTGATCCGCCCAGCTCGGGCAGATCAACAATGGCCGCCGCTTCGACGACGGTTGCGCCCAGGCGGCCCAGCAGCTTGGCCGCAGCCAGCATGGTGCCGCCCGTGGCCACCAGATCGTCGATCAACAACACCCGATCGCCCGCTTTGACGGCGTCGGTATGGATTTCTACAGTGGCCGAACCGTATTCCAGTTCGTATTCTTCCGCCACCGTTAAAAACGGCAACTTGCCTTTTTTGCGAATCGGCACAAAGCCCAGATTCAGCTCATAGGCCACGACCGCCCCCAGAATAAAGCCGCGTGCGTCAACGCCTGCCACCATATCCAGCTTTTCGTCCATATAGCGGTGCACAAAGGTGTCCACCAGCAAACGGAAGGTTTTGGGATTTTGCAGCAGCGGCGTGATATCGCGAAACATCACCCCGGCTTGCGGCCAATCCGGCACCGTGCGGATATGGGATTGCAGATAGTCGGCGTACAACGGCTTTTTCATCCTGGTAAATCCTGGTTACTCACAAATCAAAAGATGGCGAACTTGACCACCCACAACAGGGCGATGACCAGCACGGCCGGCGACAGATCTTTAAAGCGGCCTGCCAGCAGCTTGACGCCCACGTAGGTGATAAAGCCAAACGCAATGCCATCGGCAATCGAATAGGTAAACGGCATGCCGAATGCAGTGACGACGGCCGGCGCGGCTTCGGTCAGATCATCCCATTCGATTTCAGCCAGACCACGCGCCATCAGCACCGCCACGTAGCACAGGGCCGGGGCAGTGGCGAATTCGGGTACCGAACCAGCCAGCGGCGACAATACCAGCGCCACCAGGAACAGGATGGCAACCACCACCGCGGTCAGGCCAGTACGACCACCCACGGCGGTGCCGGCTGCCGATTCAATATAGGCCGTGGTCGACGAAGTACCCAGCGCTGCGCCCGCAACAATGGCCGCGCTATCGGCAAACAGGGCTTTCTTCAGACGCGGCAGCTTGCCGTCCTTGTCCAGCAGACCCGCGCGATGCGAAACGCCAATCAGCGTGCCGGTGGTGTCGAACAGATCAACAAAGAAGAATACAAAGATCACGCCGGCCAGACCGGCATTGAGCGCGCCTTTGATGTCCATTTGCATCAGCGTGGGCGCCATCGACGGTGGCGCCGAGAACACGCCGCCAAACTTGCTGAGGCCCATTGCGATCGAAATAACGGTCACCGCCAGAATGCCGATGATGATGGAGCCCGGTACGCGGCGATATTCCAGCGCCACGATCAGCAGAAAGCCAAACACGGCCAGCAGCGCCGACGGCGAGTGGATATTGCCCAGGGTGACCAGCGTGGCCGGCGAACCCACCACAATGCCCGCGCCCTTGAGCGCGATCAGTGCCAGGAACAGACCCACACCGGCCGAAATCGACAATTTGAGCGAATGCGGAATGGCGTTGACCAGCGCTTCTCGCACCTTGAACAGGCTGACCACCACAAAGATCACGCCCGAAATAAACACCGCGCCCAGCGCGATTTGCCAAGGCACCTTCATGCCCATGCATACCGAGAAGGTAAAGTACGCATTCAGACCCATGCCCGGCGCCAGCGCGATCGGGTAATTGGCCACCAGACCCATCACCGCCGAGCCCAGCGCCGCGGCCAGACACGTGGCGACGAAGACCGCGCCAAAATCCATGCCGGTGAGCTTCAGGATCGAAGGGTTGACGAAGATGATGTACGCCATCGTCAGAAAAGTAGTAAAGCCCGCCAGCACTTCGGTCTTGACGTCCGTGCCGTGCTCCTTCAGTTTAAAAAACGACTCAAGCATCATTAGTCCCCGGAATCTCTATTGGTTTAATAGTTAATGGTTTATAGCGGGTCTGCCGGCTGCGTGCCCCAAGTGCGCAACGCAAAACCGGGCCACCGTGCCGGATTAAACAAAAGCTTTGGCCGCCCCGCCTTGTGTGTGGCAGGGTCGTCCCTAGCGGACAACAGATCGAACCTGGAAAAACAGTGTGGGGTAGCAAGAAACGCGCCCAGCGCAGAGCCGGACGACACGCACCTTGCAAAAACATCGCACGCTGACAACACCGCGGCCGGACTGGCCAGATGGTCAAAACGCGCAACGCCTGGCGATGCGGCCCAAGCTCCTGATCTTTAAGTAATCCGGCCTGTTTGCATCCGCGCCGATACGCAGCGGATCAACCCGGATCAATAAAAGGTGCGCAGTGTACTCTTGGCTGTAAGGTTCAACAATCCTTACGGCCTTTAGTGGCAGATGGGCGGCGCGGGTGCACGCACCGCCACGGGGCATTAACGCAGGCGCAGCCCGGTTTCGTGCGCAATATGCGCCATCACCCCTTCGCAACCGGCCTCGACCAGATCAAGCACATGCTCGAAGCCGTCCGGGCCGCCGTAATACGGATCAGGTACTTCGCGCTCGGGCTGGTCCGGCGCGAAATCCAGAAACAGCTTGATCTTGTGCCGATACGCCGCAGGCGCGTTTTGCTGCAGGCGGCGCAGATGCGAATTGTCCATCGCCAGAATCAGATCGAAATGCGCATAGTCATGCGCATTAACCTGCCGCGCCCGCAGCGTGCTGAGGTCGATATCACGCTTGCGCGCATGCTGCTGCGCCCGACGATCCGGCGCTTCGCCCACGTGATAGTCATCGGTGCCGGCGGAATCCACTTCGACCAGGTCTTGCCACCCGGCATGACGCACCAGATGACGCAACAGGCCATCGGCGGTGGGGCTGCGGCAGATATTGCCGGTGCATATCATCAAAACACTATATTTCTTCATATTTTCAATCACTTATTTATATTTCCGACAGGAAAGCGGGTGGCATTAAGTGTTAATTAGCATCTATACAGATCAACAGGTTAGCATGTCGTACGTGACACGATCTCGCGGGGGTGACCATCCGCTACTGTTGGAGTTGCGTTAACAAAAAACACTAGCAATTCGACCCTGATCATTAGACTGTCTGAGGAATAAGCTATCCATCGAAATGGAGAATCCACATGTCAGAAATCACGTCTTACATGCTAGATACGAATATCTTCTGCGCGATTGTGGCAGGCGAATTCCACGATCTGCCCGACGATGGACGCTACTTCGCGACGCACATACAACGGGACGAACTTGGCAACACAAAATCAGACGCCGATCTTCGTGATCGCCTGCTAAGCCTTTTCGCCGAGACCATTGAAAAACCCATCTCGACGGCCGGGTTAATGGCTGGAATTTCAGTCGCGGGCGGCAGCGCACCGGATTCAGGTGAGCGACTGGTTCCGACCGAGGCCGCTATTTGGGATACCTCAACTTGGGGAGAATCCAAGTTTGATGACACTTCGGGACAGATTGAAATGTTATTAGGTCGCATGAAAGAGAAGGATGGAAGAGCCAAGAAGCTATCGAGCCATGCCAAAGACGTGCTTATCCTAGCGACCGCTATTAGAAACGGTTTTCACCTTTTAACAGGGGATGTCGTCCTTTTCGAGCTTGCACAGGAGTGCGGAGCGCTAGCAACACTGATTCAATATGCTGCTCCAAAACAGCAGCCTTGAAAACTGCCGAGGATGTGAGTCCTCCGTGAGTCCGAATCTCACGGCCTCCGCCAGAATGAATGCAAAAAGCCCTGATTAGTCAGGGCTTTTTTGTTTTATTCAGTTGACCATCTGGTCCGCGCCAACCGCAAATCCTTTCCGCAAATCCTTTCCGCAATTCCGCAACCCTTTCCGCAACCTCAATGTTAATCAACGATGCGGACCACGCGGTGACCCACTGCAACAGCGCAGCAAATGCTTGCAACCCATGCAAGCGATAAGGCACCGCTGCAGGCTTTCCTTTCCTTGGGCTGGGGAAATGGCCCCACCAAGTACACATTCCCGAGCGCCGGGTGATAAGCTAATTTTTCGTACGAAACTTTAGCGAGGATAAAAATGTCGGCAGGTCCTAATCTTGAGCAATTTTTAAATGGGGATTGGAAGCCGGGATCAGATGTTGGACCCGCAGATCCGCACAGCGAAGGTTCATATCGTCGAGGTTATCATCAAGCAATCGCCGAAGTAGCTACCATACTTGAGCATCGCGTTTTGAGTGCCGCTGATTTGGAACGTTGGGTCGAAACTCAGGGCATGAAATGGCGCAAGGATGATGCTCTAAATCGAAAAATTCTGCCGCCGCCGCTAGTTTAATAGGTGAGTCCAATGCAAAGCGAGGCTGTGCAATGCGTGCCGTTTAAAACGGCGCGCGAATTGTTCGACTATCTTTCACCGCTCAACGAAAACTGGTCCCGCGAGACCTTCATATTTCGCGGACAACCGGATTCGACTATGTCACTGATTCCCGCCAGTTGCCGCGAGGCGTTTGCGAAAAATACTGGCTGGAAGTCATTTGGGGACGAATCGAGCTTTGATCAGGCCAGTTTCGAACTGGCCGTCTTAGAAAAATTTCTGGAAGGCTGTGACCGTTCGGGATTAAATATTCCAGGTTACAACGGCATGATGCGACTGGACCTAGACAGTCCGGTCGGCATCAAAAAGCTAATTGCAGACCAACCAGCTGCGTGGCCGACGCCGAGTTTTTACGAAGTACTAGCAGCCGCGCAGCACTACGGAGTTGCGACCCGCCTACTCGACTGGAGCCGGCGCAGTTATGTGGCTGCTTATTTCGCCGCAAGTTCCGCACCACACGAATATGTCAATCCGAATCAACAGCTAGCCATTTGGGCACTGAATATATCGAATTGCCAGAACTGGAAACGACTTCGAGTTGTGGAGACGCCCGGTGGTACAAGTCAAAATCAAGCTGCCCAATCCGGGCTATTTACCCTGAATCAATCAGATCTGGACGAAGCGGACTTCCGGCGAGCAGGGTTGGAGGAATCGCCCGATGTACTGTCGACGGCGACCAGGCCAATCCGCGGAGGTGCGGCACTGATCCAAATGACGCTCCCGATTTTTGAAGCTTCAGAGCTGCTAATTCTCTGCGAGAAATTCGGCGTCAGTGGCCCCACTTTATTTCCAGGTTATCAGGGAGTGGCAAGGGGAGTCTCTGATTGGATTCGCACCCAATCCTATATCGAAACCGACCCTAGATACCGCGAAGAGTGGGACGAGTCATAGGACAAAGGAGTAAGAGTCTATTTGCTCAAATGCGTAGTCGGTGGCAGAGCCAATTGCTCTTCCCTGCGATACTCAGTTTTGGATCTCGCACCGTGAGGCAATGCGATTCTTCAAACGCTGCATAGCAAACTTGCGTCCGTGCACGGGTTGGCTTTTAATTTACCAAGACTCACAATCTCATTAGGGGCTTCACCGTGCCGGGCTGCACCGTCTTACTTAGCAAAACCTGCTTGTCCATCGTCGCAAATTCAGGGTTCTCGACTTCTTTAGTCGGCGCTCTTTTTGGGGCATGGGGTGGTGCTTGGGCAGCGCAGAGAATCGCATCACAAGAGAAAGGACGCGATTTGCTGCTGACCGAAATCCGCGAAACGAACAATGCAATTATGAATGCATTCACAATTTGCAATTCTTTAATCGCTTTTAAAGAGCAGCATGCAAAGCCTTTATACGAAAAATATAATGCGCAGAAGATGCAATATGACGATGTTCTTGCCAACCCATTTTATGTCGGACCTTTCCATATTTCGGGTGACTTTCGATTAATCAGGCCGCCAATTATCCTTACAGCTGGATTAGCAAATGCTATTGATAATAAGATTTCAACGCTAGGGCGACCGCAAGCATTGATGCATGCCCTACTGCAGCAACAGGACAACATCTTGGCAATGCTGGAGCTCCGGAACGTAATTATTAGCGAAATGAAATCTTTAGAAAATCCCGGCGACAGACTCGCGGAAATTTATTTTGGCGTCCCATCTTCCCTGACCAAATCGACTGACACACGCCACCATGATTCGATCATCTATCTATACGAGTCGGTCGACAATGCTCTTTTTTTCACTGAAGCGCTCTTAAACGATTTGGTTGATCACGGGAACGAGTGCGTTGCGGAATACAGAGGTAGATTCAAAGAAACCCCTTCGAAAATTGCGACTCCCAACTTTAAAGAGGCATACGACAAAAATTTGATGCCCGCTCCCGCGGAGCACCGAGAATGGGTGAAAAAAATAAAGCGAAGTGGCCGCCCCCCATACCAAAGTTTTTTTTCAAAAAATGTAAAGCGTGTTCGTGATTGGTATAGTGAACTTGCTCAGCGTGATATCTAAGATATTGACTCACCCTTCATAAAGATTGCAGGCACGTGTGGCTGCTGCGGCCAAGCTACGCGCGGGCGTCAAACATTGATTCGGATTTCGCCGTCCTCGCCCAACTCACACAACCATTCCTGCACCACCGCGCGCCTGCTGCCTTCGACCGTCTGAAAACCGCGAAACCGTAAACGAGTATTCGTAATCAAGAGCAGTTCTGGCTCAAACAGCGGCGGTAGCAAACTGTCGGACAGGCCGCCTGTTGTCTGCGGACTGCGGAACTCAAGCACGCGCACCGCACACAGTTCGCTGCGGCCTGACATGTAGCCGAGGGTGATCCGCCCCGGCCCTACGGGGGCGGCCTGCCATTCACGGTCGGGTAATTTAGCGCCGTCCAAGCGCATTTGATAGATGGTCGCTTTCATGCCCACAATATAGAACGATTGTTCTATTGGATGGAAGCGCACCCCGACCAACGTTTATTTGTGTTGCGTCGTGCCACTGGCGTAAATCTCCTGCAGCGCCGTCAGTTGCCTGATCGCGGCATCGCCATCGTTTGCGATGCTTTCCAGGTCTGATGCAACCGCTGGGTCAAGTTCGGCTGTTTGCGTTCCATCACCCACGCCGGCGGCGCTGGCCACCGCGGGCAATCGATCTGCGGCGTCACAACGGGCGGCGACGCGCACGCGGACAGCGCCAGCAGCAAGAACGCGCTGCATGCGCTGGTTTTCCTGATTCGCACGGCTTTGTTCCTCATAACGTTGTTTGTCGATCGCGGCAACCGCGCTGGCCATCGCCGCTTCCTGTCGGCGGCGCTGCTCGCTGAGCCGGGCTACGGCGCTGGCTTCCATCGCAGTGCGCTGGCTGTCGCGCAACGACCACTGGGCATCTTTCGCCTCCGCACCACGGACGTAAAAAAAGGTGGCCACGGCCACCACCAGCACACCGAGTGCGGCCCAGCGCACCCACCACGGCAGAACCTTCGTCATCGCATCACCTCGCTGTAACGCCACATGCGTGCTTCGACGCGCGCCGGATAGCGGCTGTTGATATCGCAGAACGACTCGCCGTATCCGGCCGCCTTCGCCCTGCCCTGCGGGCACTGGCGTTCGAGCTGGCCGAACCAGACGCCGGGCTGGCAGCCTGATTGCGCCTGGCACGATCTGATCCGCCTGGCCACAGAGCCAGCGCCACCGTTGTACATCGCGGCGGCGCAGGCTTTGGCGCTGCGGTTGTCCGCCATCAGTGGTGCGCACTGGCGATCATTGACGCGCAGTTTCAACACCACGGCGCGTAGCTGGTATTGCGCCCGGGCGCAGTCGCGCCACGTCCACCCCACCAGAGAGCGATCCAGCCCGCGCGCTTCGGCCAGCGCGTCAAAGCGCACGCGCCCCGCGGCGTCATAAGCCTTGGTGAACTGGCCCAGGCCGCAGCCCAGCTCACGGCTGGTCTTAAGCTGCGCATGGGTTTTCCAGCCACTTTCCTGCTCGATCAGCGCCGGCACCCACGCACGCGGTTGAACACCGGGCCAGAAACTGGCCAGCTCGGTCTTGAGCTGGGGAATCAGCGCCGGTGCATCGCCGGGCAGCGGCGCGGCCAGCGCGGCGGCGCAGATCCACAGCGCGGCGATCAGCCCAAGTAAACGATGCATAGCAGCGCCCCCAAGCGAAGCATATGGCCGAGCCAGAACATCCAGGCCATGCTGGTGACATTGCCCCAGCCGTCGCACGCTTCGTGCACCATCCAGCCGAAATCGACGTTCGGGTTAAAGGTCGCGCGCATCAGCTGCAGCGAGATTTCGAGCCAGCACACGACCGCCAGCGCGGGCAGCACGCGGGCGACTTCGGGAATGCCGGTGGCGCGCGCGATGGGCTGGAACAACGCGAAGGCCAGTACTGTAAACACCAGCGCCAGGGCAACGCGCCACTTGAAACGGTTAAACGTCTTTTTCATGGGAATCCTCTAGATATAAAAAAACCCGGCCGGAGCCGGGTCTATTTGCGTGCCATCACGATCAGTTCAGGCAGATGGGTCATTGCGAACCAGAGAAACATCAGGCTGCCGCCCAGCAACGCCCAGGCAGTCCCCTTGGCGATGTGCAGGCGCACTTCCGAGATCAGCTTGATCTTTTCTTCCTCGCGCCGGATCAGCGCGTCGTGATACTCGCGGTGGCCACCGGGATCTCCACCCGGAAAGCCGCTGCGGATCTCATCGACTTTTGCTTTCAGCTCCTCCAGCGAGTTCATGACCTCGGCCAGTGTCGGCCGGTTGTTTTCGTGCGGCACGGGTGACTCCTGTCTCGCCGGTTGTTATTCAGGAAAAATCGTCTATTCTCAGCAATGACATTTCCCTGGCGGGGATGTCTTGACGCCGCTGGCAGGGGTTGAGCCCACCTGCCGGCGGTTTTTCTTTTTCAGCCGCGGCGCATGAATGGATTGGCCGAGCAGACGAACATGGCGTTCGCGTTGTGGCCATCCGGGGTCAGCTTCCAGCCGAGATTGATGCGCAGGCATCTGCCCGTAAAACTGGGCCAGACCAGATACCAGTGCCAGTACCGGCCGCTGCGCAACCACATCCACCCCGCCTTGAACACCGGCCGGTCCTGCACAGCCGGATCGCCAGCGAAGGTGAACGACGCACCATCGACCAACCGCGCCGCAAGTACCGTCCATGCAAAGCCATAGGCCGGATTGCGCCAGAGCCACAGTACACGGCGCATATAACGCGGCGTGGCCGCGTGTGTTGCACTGAAATCGGCATCGCCATCGAGCGGGTTGTCCGGCGTCTGGAACCACGACAGGCCGCGAGGCAGCCAGCCTGCATCCGTGGCGAGCGCCGGCAGCAGCGGAGCCAGCAGATACGCCGCGAACGTCATCAGCACATCGAGCGGCAGGAGCAATAACCAGATCAAAATCGGCATTACGCTGCACCTCCCGGCGCTGCGGGCCAGGCCACGACTGCCTGCGTCAGATCGACCCGATTGAGCGCGACGCGGTATTGCTTCCACGCCTTGAGCAAAGCCGCTTCGGCCGGGGTATCGATTTCCAGGTCGACCGCGTCCTGCAATGGCGCGATGGCCAGCGCCGCGACTGCAAGCAGCCCGTCACGGATCACCTTGTTACTGAACTGGATCTGCTCCGCAGTGGGCGGCGGGAACGCCTGCTTTGTGATGCCGCCGTCGGCGTGCAGCGTCCAGATGCCGTCCGTTTCCTGCATCGTCTGCTGGAACAGGTCATCAGACACCTCGATCGCATCGGCCGGGATATCGTCGTTGACGGTGTCGTCAAAGCGGTTGGCCAGCACGCCTGCGGCGTCAAACTGAATGTATTTGGTCATGGTCAATACCCGATTGCAAACCAGTCGAAGGCCCATGCGCCGGCAGACACCGTGCGCAGGATGTTGGGGGTCGTGCCGCGCGACGTATGGGTGTACGGCAAACCGACCGCGTTCTGCCACGGCGAGATTTCCAGGCAGACGCAGGCGGTCGGAAACGCGATGTTGTACGGCATGTCGCGGTTGGTGCCGGCTGCAGTGTCAGCCACTGAACCCCACTGCAGGATCAGGCCGCCCGGCAGCTTCTGATAGCCCGAAGGGCTACGCAGCGCAGCAAAGGCCGCACTGACCGCCAACTGGATCGAACCGCTGATCACGTTCCACGCGCCAGTGCCGATGTTGACCACATATGCGGTATCGCCCGAGCCGAGCGCCTTGTTGCTGCTGACGCCGTTGCCCATGAAATAGAGCGACTCACCGGCAGCGGGCGCGATGGTCACGAGCCCTGCGTTGGCGTTCATCAGCGGGAAGCAGTCGCCATAGGAGGTGGACGCGATCGGCGGCAAGGTCAGCGTGACAGCGGTCGCGGATGACACATAGGTGGTGGTGCCCGCCATGGCCGCCGTCAACGTTTTAGAGGCGCTGACGGTCTGCGAGCCGGAGAAGTTGCCCACCTGTTTCCGGATCAGCAACTGGACAGCGGTCAGGACCTGGTTGGTCTTCGTCTCATCGGGCGCGAGGCCTGCTGCCACGATGATGGCCAGTTGCTCATCCGTGATCGCATTCGCCCAGCTGGACGTATCGAGGCTGGGCAACTGGCCCGTCAGGGGGTTGCCGTCAGTGAACTTGCCGTTCAGCAAATTCACGTTCGGTACAGATTTGGGGTAATCCAATCAAGCGCCTCCGTAAACGAAAAAAACCCGCGTGTGGGCGGGTTTGAGTTTGTTGATCGTGCATTCCAGGGCAGCATTGCCCCAGACCTTGTAGGGCTCGCCAAAAGGCGCGCCGCCCATGCGCGGCAGCACCTGTTGCGCCGGCAGGTTGAGCTGCCAGGCGTAGTTCCATTCCCAGCCGCCGTAGCGCCGGCCCATGCGCGCGCGGCCATAGCTGCGTGCGCTGTATTCGGTCACCGTCGCATTGGGGTAGCCATAAGCCTGCGCGATGCCGATGTAATAGTCGGCACGCTGGCCACCGGTCGCGATGTATTTGGCACTCGCTGCCTGGCGGCGCTCGGACAGCGTTTGCGACCCCTGCACGGAACATTCATCGGGTAGCCCCAGCGCGTCCTCCCAGTCTTCGAGCAATGCATAGGCATTCGCTGGCGTGCTTTCATCAATCACGCTGCGCGCTGCAGCGTCGACCCGAGCGAACGAATCCGCCAGCGCGGCCAGCTGGCGCGCCAGCGGGCCAGTGGTTTCAGCTGGCCACGCCGGGCCGGGCGGCAGCAGCGCCATCGCCTGGTGCAGATAGTTGGTCGAATCCATGGATGCCCTTACTGGAACGTGATGCTGCCGAACGTGACCATCTCGGTCAGGTTCGTCGTGATGTTGGCCACCGGAGAAACAACGGTATTGTCGGTTTCGCCGGTGGCACTGCTGACCGCTTCGCGGATGTGGCTGATCAGCAAGGTGCCGCCCGGCTGCGCCTCGCGTGCGCACAGGTCGCGCAAGGCCTGCTCTACAGCCGCCTTGACCGCAGCGGTACCCGGCGTCACCGACACCACAAAGGCGACCGGCTTCGGCGTCGGTGCCATGACCGTCAGCTGCGCGGTGACCGGCCGCTTCCCGTCGATATAGCTTTGCACTGCAGCGACCTGTGTCGCGCCCGGAATCAGCGACGCGTCACCATCGCGCACGAACAGCAGCCCGATCGTACCCAGGCCGAACAGCGCCGGAATTTCCCAGGCGCGGGTAACTCCGGCGACCTCTTTGGCCCAGGTGACATAATCGAAAACCGCACCGCCATGGGGTGCCTGCCGCCAGCGCGCCTCGATACGGGCGGCCCAGGCATCCAGCGACTCGATATCGGTACCGCCAGTGACGCCAGCCGCCGTCACCACGGTGGTGGACTGAATGCCGGCGACGGGGCTAACCACAATGAGCGGTGTGTTCACGTCGGCATCACCGGCCACGCCCGTGGCCATGGCAGTTACTGCGGCCACGCCATTGCCGTTGGCGTCCAGCGTGCAATCAGCAGTGACGCTGTATTGCACGCCATCGCCGCGCTGCAGGACGGTGGTGGCGGGTAGCGTGCGCTGCGCGACACCAGACACCGCAACCGAGCCGGTGGCATACGTTGCCGCCAGACGCGGCACACCGCGAAGCTGGCCATGCCGTACAAGGTTCTCTTCATCGGCCGACGACGGAAAAATCTGCTTCATGACGTATTCGACAAAGCCATACAGGCCATGCTCGATGCCTGCCTGCACGCGGGCGATTACCAGTGCGTCGGAACGGCGCAGTTCGTCCAGGCTCATGCGCGCCACCATGTCGGCGGCGGTACGCTGCACCAGCGTGCTCAGTTGTGGACGGTCATACATTGAGTTCATCCCAGAATTCGTTAAGGTCCAGCGTCATGCGGCCGCCCTCAGTGCGGTAAACCACCACGCCCAGCGCAAGCCCGCTACTGATGCGCTCGGCCGTGACATCCACCCGGCTGGCCAGCCCGTCATCGATGAGCCAGGCCAGCGCCTCGGTGGCGTAGTCCTGCGCACGCCGCAGCGTCTCCGCCGTGAGTTTTTCCCGCTGCAGCAACCACAGGCGGCTGCCGATGCGGTCGCCCACCTGATCGGCAAATGCGTCGCCCCACCAGCCCTGCCGGTCTGGCAGCACCACGTTGTCCGATGCATTGGCGCGTCGCCAGGTGAACAGTGAAATGAGAATCGCCCGGTTGAGCCGGGCGATCTGGGGGTCTGAAGGGTCGATGGACTGGCCATCGAGCGTGGCAAACAGCTTCATTACATCCCCTGATTCGGCGTACTGGTGGGTCCGCCCGCGTTGTTGTTTTCGTTATGCGTGTGCGCGTTGTAGACCTGCCGCGTGCTGGCCATGGATTTGCCGCCTGCGCCCGCGTTGTCGATGATGTCGCCATCGGCCTTGATCATGCCGCCGACGTGCAGCAGCGGCGTTTTAAGCTCGATGGTGGCGCTCGCGTTAACGGTCACCGTGGGCGTGTTGTTCACGGTCAGCGGCTTGCCCGCGCCATTAATGACAATGCCCGCGCGCGTCAGGTAAACCGATTGCCCCTGGTCGTCGTACAGCGCCACCTCCCCCGCCTTCAGCCCCTTCATGCGATAGCGGCGGTCGGCCACGGCGATCACCACGCCGTGGCTGCGCTCGCCCTGCATGAAAAGCGCCAGCGCTTCCGCACCCTGTTGCGGACAGGCGGTATAGCCGTACGGCTCAAAATGCTCGATGTTGTCTTTGGGTTCGTCCGCCAGCAGCGAAACCTGCAGGCTTTGCATCTTGCTGCCGGAGGTCACCAGCAGCACACCGCCGCGCGCCACCAGATTGCCAATGCGGCGTGCCAGTGGTCCCACCATTCGCTGTACCAGTCTTTCCATTAGCGCCTCACTTGCCGCTGGGCGTGGCCCAGATCTCGGCGTCATCGGTATCCTGCGTTGAATCCTTGCCCTTGCGCTTGTGCACCACCGGATCGCGGTCGACGTAACCGGCCCGCGGCGCGACTTTCAGGACAGCGCGCTGGCCCTCATTGGTCAGCCGGTATTCGACTTCGACAATCAACAGCTCATCGTCAAAGCCCATCACCCGATCCACCACCCGCACGGTCTGGTTGGGCATCCACAGCGCGCCGCTGGCGGTGCGCCAGCCCTGCACGGTGTACGTGGTCGCCACGCTGCGGGCAAAGCGGTAGACCGCCTCGAACTCGACGCGCGCCTGGCACAGCGCCTGCGTGGCGTGCCCGATGTGACTGAGCACCAGCACGCGGTTGCGATGCACCGTGGCGTCCGTCTGCGTGGCCACGATCTCGTTGACCACCGTGCCATAGTCCAGATCGTCGCCCGCGCGCTGCCCGTTGCAGATGTATTTCGAAAAGCGGTCCTTGTTATCCAGCTCGGCATTCGCGGCGAGGATGTTGTCACCCAGCACCAGGTCCGCCCCGGCCCAGCCGCCCGCCCCGATCTTCAGGAACACCAGGTTGCCGTCGGCATCGTCGGTGGCCCAGATCTGCCTGGGCTTCAGCAACCGGTCCAGCGCCTCAAAAATCGTTTCGCCTTGCTGGATCTGGAAGTCCGATACGGCAGTACCTGCGGGCACCTGCGACTTGACCGCGACGCCATACGGCTTCGCCAGGGCGGTCGCAATCGACTGGACCGTCTGCGCGCGCCACTGCCCGCTTTTGGGCGAACAACAATCCACCAGATCGGCCGTCTTGCTGCGCCCGCGAACGCTGACCGACACGCTGCGCGCATCATAGGAAACCGGCGTGCCGTCGACGTACCCGGTCAGCACCTTGTCCGTGCCGATATAGACCTCGCACACGTCACCCGGCTTGACCTCGCGCACCGGCGCTGCGCCGGTGGCGGGCCAGCGATCGGTGATGGCCAGCGTAAAGTCGCGCGCGGCGCGCTCGATGCCAGCACTGATACCGACTTCCTTCCAGCCCCTGAATTCCTTGCCGTTGACCAGCAGTCGCACATCATCGTTGTTCGTCGTCACTGGCTGACCACCTTTAACGGTTCCACCGGCACAAAGCCCGGATGGGGCACCTGGTTACGCTCCACAATCTCATCGCCACGCAGCGGGTCTTCATAGAGCTGATACGCCAGCACCAGCGCGGGCAGTACGTCGACCGGCGTTATGGTGACCAGCCGGGCTTCGTTCGCCATCTGCTGCCGCAGGCACACGCTGACCGCCTGTTGCAGGCCGCGCGCCACCGTGTACGCGGCATCCGGCATCAGCGCCGCCAGCTCGGCATCACTCAGGGCGTTACCGTCCGCATCCACAGTCGCATCGCTCGAGCGGGTGCTTACGGCGCTCTGATCTACCGAAGCCGCCGCATCGGCCTGCGACATCAGCACCTGCTCGCGATCCAGCGCGCTCATCAGCTGCGAGCGCATGGCGTCGGTGTCGTCGTAAACGCCGGCAGGTGCCTGCACCGCGATGCGGCTCGCAGTGACCACGCTGAGGCCGCGGAACAACGCATCCGTCGCCCCCTCATTGCGCGCGATCTGTACTGGCGTCAGCGGCATGCCCACCGTACTGGCGGACC
The DNA here is from genome assembly GCF_001294205.1 of Amantichitinum ursilacus. Classification (GTDB taxonomy): domain Bacteria; phylum Pseudomonadota; class Gammaproteobacteria; order Burkholderiales; family Chitinibacteraceae; genus Amantichitinum; species Amantichitinum ursilacus. The sequence continues at coordinate 196,307 of NZ_LAQT01000008.1, read as the reverse complement.
AGCCACGCCCGCGATCGAGCATCGCAGCGGCACGCAGCAAGCCGGTGACCTTGCCGTACAGCGCCCGCGCGCTGCCGAGGATGGGGATGTTCGCCGTCGCCAGATTGAACAGCTTCTGGGCGAACAGCTTCGGATCGTGGATGGCATCCATCAGGTCACTATCCAGCACACCGGTCACCAGGCCGACGGCGTCGCCCCATGTTTTCCAGGTGGCCTGCAGGTCGGTCAGCAGCGAAGTGCCGATTGCATCCGGCCCGGCCGTACTGATCACCTCGGCGAACCGGTTTTCAGCGAGTGACTGCATGGCATCGGCTTTGGCCAGCGCCGTGGTGGCCACATTGCTTTGCGCCGACGGAAACGTCAGGTCGCCCGACTCGGTCAGCGGGATACTGAAGCGGCACATGCCGCCGTCTTCAGCCGACTCCCGGTAACGAAATTCGCCAGCACACACCTGCATGCGGCCGAGCCACGGATGCACCAGTTCGCCCGCGCCCGGCGTTTCCAGCGCCGCCAGCAGGCGATCACGCTGCGCCATGTAATCGTCACCGACGACAAAGGCCTCCAGCGTGAATTCACGCGCCTTGCGGCCGATGTCTTCGGTATACGGCTTGTCGCGCTGCGGGTACTCGTTCACCTGCAGGCGGCGGCCGCCCACCATCTCCGAATCCGTGACTTTGAACGGTACGCCGCGAAACGACGCGGGCTGCATGTTGTCGCGGTAGCCCATTATTAATTTCCTCCCCAGATCGCCGACCGGTAGCCGACATCGGGATTGATCTGTAGCGGACTGCCGCTGGACTGCTGCGTATCCACGCGCGTGCCTGGCGGCGTGTTTTCAAAGCGCACGGTGACTGCCCCGCTGACATTGTTACGGTTGCCCAGCAAGGGCGACGTCCCAGCCGCAGCGGGCCAGCCGTTCATGGGCGCAGGATTCGCCTCAGGCTGCATACCCGGCTTCTGGGGCGCTAGCCGCGGGAACAGGCTCGATGCGCCGGGCGTCGGCGCGCCTGACGGCTGGGCATTCGGCGGCGGATAGAGCTTCAGTTGTTCAGCAGGGCTGAGCGCGCCAAAGCCCTGGATCTTTTCGCCGACCCAGTTCGCGGCATCCATGACCGGTTGAAGGTAGCCCTTGATCTGCCCCCAGAGGTTCTTGAAAAACGCCAGAATCGGCTGCCAGTTCTGCAGGATCATGCCGATGGGCGAGAAGCCCGCAAATTTCTGGATGATGTCCCAGGCAAAGGCAGCGCCCGCCTTGATCCAGCCCCAGAGCCGGGTAAAGAACGGTCCGACCTTGTCCCAGTTGGCGATGATCAACCCGGCTGCCAGCGCAATGCCGGTTGCGATCAGGCCTATGGGCGTCGCCGCCATGGCCATGGACGCCAGCCTGATACCGACCGAAACGCCATACGCGGCCAGCTTGAACGCCGTCAATGCGCCCGCCGCCGCCACCGCGCCGCGGATCACGTCCGGGTGCGCTTTGGCAAAGTCACTGATCTTGCCGGACAGGTCGCCAAAGGCGTTGGCCAGCGATTTAAGCTCAGGCGCATAAGCCTGGCCAATCGCCGCCAGCGCGTTGGTAAACGTGCCGGTGGCCGCCTCCCAGACGTTGCTCAGCGTACCCAGCTGCGCATTGACGCGCTCGTTAAGGCTTGCCTGGGCATCCATCTTGCCGATGATCTCCTTGTACCCGGACAGGCCCTTTTCCATCAGGATGGACAGCGCCTGCTGGGTCTCGGCATCCTCGCCGAACAGCTCGGTCATCACCTTCTTGCGGCCCAGTGTGGTCAGGCCACGCAGCTTGGCGAACTGGGCAAACATGTTTTCCATGCCGCCCCATTCGCCTTTGCCGTTGGTGAAGTCCAGCTTCACGTTGCGCTTGCCCAGCAGCTTGTTGACCTTGTTGATTTTGGTCTTGTCGAACCCGGCCTCGACCACCTTGCGAAACGCGTTGCCGGCAGATTCGCCCACCAGTCCGGACTGGTCGAACATGGTCAGCAAGGGCGCCAGCGCTTTTGCGCCAGCCAGACCTTTCTGGCGGGTCATGTCCATGACCGAGGACAGCTTGGCAAAGCCCTGCAGCATGTTGCCGTCGTCGACACCGAGGTTGCTGGTCTTCTGGATCACGTCCATCAAACCGAGCATGTCGCCTTCGGTCGTTTTGGTGGCGTCCTGCAGCTTGGCTGCAAACTCCGCCGCGTCCTTCGGCGACTTGCCCAGCTGAACAGCGAGATACGCCGCCGCTTCGCCGGTGCCGCCCAGGATCGACTTGGCGCTGATCCCCTGCTTGACCAGCTCGGCCATCATGTTCTGGAAGTCCGCCGTCGTGCCCGGCAGCTTGTCGCCCAGCCGGGTCGCCATCTCGGTGATCTTTTCGAACTCGGGCGCAACGTTGCCACCCGCGCCCATCATGGCCACCTTGAGGCCGGTCGCGGCATTCTCCGCGTCGGCAAACGCCTTGGCGGTAATGCCGATACCGGCACCAAGGCCCGCCGCCATCGGCAGTGCGCCTTTGGCGATGTTGTCGACCTTGCCGCGCCACGCCTTCAGGTTGCCCTGAATTTCACGCAGCTTCGGCGACAGCTTGTCGACGCCCATGATCAGGGCCTTGAGTTCAAACTGTTTAGCCATTGGCCCGCTCCCGCGCTATCCGCATTGCGTGTTGTTCGTCTTCCAGAAAATCCGCCAGCGGCTGATCAAAGACCGCCGCTGGCGTCATGCCCCAGAAGTACGCGACGTCATACATCCTGCGGATCAGGTCACCGGCGTCGCGGATTCCGAGTTCAGAAAAAAACCAGCGATAACCCAGGCGAGTTTGTTCAGGTCCACCGGGTCCATGGCATCCACCGCGCCAGCGGTGACGCTGGCCAGCTCGGCCGCGTACGCGCACACCACGCCCATGTGGATCTGCACTTCGCCCGCGTCATTGACGCGATACGGCAGGCCATGCTGGCGAATCTGCTTGCCGGTGGGGCGCTTGATCGCCAGCGCGGAGATGGTCTGGCCAAAATCCTTGACCGGTACGACCAGTGGAAAATCAGTGATTGCGCTCATTGCCAGTTACCTCGCATGCCGTTGAATTCGAGCTCGATCTCGCCCTCTTCGCCCTTCGCAGGCGCTTCGTTGGCGAGCCAGCCATCGCCGAGCGTGTAGATCTTGCCGTTTGCGAATTCGGCCTGGATCGACATGTCGGTCGCGTTGGTGACGGTGTCCATCGGGAAATCTTTCTTGAACAGCGCGGTGACCTTCACGTACGGCGCGACCGGCGTTTCCTTGAAGCCCGCCACGCCGCTGCTATCCAGCAGCGGTTCGCGCTTGGTGTCGCTCAGGGGCGCTTCGAGGCCACCCTTGATGGACAGCAGCTGGCCGTTGACCTTGATAAAGCACGTGCCCGCAAGACGTTCTGCAGCCATTTATTGCCCCTTAGTTCGCCGCGTTTGCCGGGTACTGCAACCGGAACTGGTTGAGCACCGCGAACACACGCAGCTGGTTGATGTAGTCCGGCGGCAACAGCACGTCGAGCCGGTTCGGGTTGGTGCTGTTGCGCTGGACGATCAGCGCTTTCGCAAACGCCGCATAGTTCTCGACCAGACCGTCGAGCATCATCGACATGTATTCGTCCACCAGCTCGCCGCGGGCAATGCCGGGCGTGATGATGGCCTGGCCCGTTGCGAAGCGCGTGCCGTCATCAGCCAGCTTGTGGCGCGGGAATTTCTGGGTGATGCGCGCGCGCAGACGGCGCAGGACAGCCATGCTGGTGAACAGCGTTTCGGAATCCAGATAGCTCGCGTCGGCCTGGCCAAAGCTGTTTTTCTGGTAGGTCGTTACTGCGCGCTCGACCAGCATCACACCACTGCGGGCAGTGCTGGTCGCGATGCCGTAGCCCAGCAGCGAACTGCGATCGGTCCAGACAAAGCGCTGGCCACCCGGCGCGGGCAGCACGTCGACCATGCTGGCGGTCTGCGTGGGGCGGGCCGGATCGGCGCGCAGGCAGACGGCGTTAGCCGCGGCGTAGGCGGCCGCGAATTCCCAGACCGGGTTCGGCACACTGGCTTCGAAGCCTGCCACCGTCTGGTGCTGGTCATTACGCGACTGGCCAAACGTCACCAGCGAGGACAACGTGCCGCGCAGCGCGGAATAGGCGTGGCCATAGATCTGGCGCACCGCAGACCAGCGACCGGATATATCGCCCAGCTCGGTCTGCAGCAAGCCCAGGTTCGCGCTATCGGTATACGGATGCACGATCCAGTCGTATTCGTCATCGCCCATCGCGAGGATGGCATTGGCCAGCGACGGATCCGTTGCGCCAGCGGCCATGGCCGTCATGGCCACGGTGACACCCGCGGGCGTGGTCTCGCCGCCCTGCAGGCCGCGATAGTTGAGCTGCAGCTTGATATCGTTGCCGGTCGAGCCTTTCCAGCGCGCGGTCAGCGTCACGGTACCGGTGGCCGCTGCGGCGGTGACTGGCAGGTCAACCGCGGCGTTGATCGCGGCGGCCAGATTGGTGGCCACAATAGCGGCGGTATCGGCCGCCGAAACAGCCACCTGAACGCGCTGGCCTGCGATGTACACGTTCAGCGTGCCTGCCGCCGTGGCCGTGCCGGTGACGGCGATCGAGCCGGTGGCCACTACGCCGGCCGCGTTGTCGGCCAGCGCGATGCACCAGATTTCGCCATACGGGTCGGAGCGGCGGTAGTAGTCATACATGCGCGCCAGCATCGAGCCCTGGCCAAACAGGCTTTTGGCCTGAGACACGTTACTGACGATCATGGCCGTATTGGCGGCGGCGGAGCCCGCCGTCAGCATCTGGCCAATCAACAGGGTGCGTTGCGATTGCGCCGCCGCGTTGGCCTGGCTGTTATCCATTTCCGCGTAGAAGAGCGGCACGGCGACGCCTGCAGGCAGGGTATTAAACTGCATTGCTCACCTCGGTCACGGTGGTGGTGGGCGCGTCAGCGTCAACGCGTTCGATTTCCTGATCGGCCTCGCGGCGCAACCAGTACTGGTTTTCCGGCACGGTCGCGCCGGATTCGGGCAAAAAGCCGCCCCGCTCCGGGTCCGGCACAGCGGCCCCGGCTTTGGGTTTTACAAACATGGGAAGCTCCTACGATTGAGGCAGGGTGAGAACTTGCGAAAACTCGATCCGGCCATCCGGGCCGGGGTAATGCAGGTTTGGATCCGCGATCGGGGCGATCACGTCCGTGTTGATGTTCATGCCCTCAAAACCGGGCAGCGCGTCATTGCGCACCTGATACCAGGTCTGCGCCTGCCCGATCCAGTAGCTGGTCTTGAACTCGTACTGGTAATACAGGCGGCCGCGATTCATCTGCAGCAGCGTGGCGCCCTGGTATTCAATGGCGTCATAGCCAGTGGGGTCCCACCCCAGTAAGGCGGCAAACAGGGCCGCCCGGATGGCGGGCAACGTGGCCACCGCGTCCTGACCGCGCTCGTCCGGCACATTCGAGAGCACCACCACGACGGCGAAACCCTCCACCACTTCCTGTTCGTATCCGGCCTGATCCAGCTGCGCCTCGGCCTTTTCATCCAGCGGCATGACGTAGGCGGCGGGCACCGGCAACTTGCCGGTTTCTTCAAGATTTTCGAATTCAGCGGCACCCCCGACGCGGCCCGCGAAGACCGGCACGCGCTCACGCAGCGCGGCAATCACTTCCAGCAGCAGCATGCTTATTTCTCCCAAGCGGGCTTCAGCGCCGCTTCGACGTGTCTGGCCAGCGTGGCGCGCACAAAGTCGCGGCGCGCATCGAGCGCATCCACGATGTAGTTGTTGCGCGGCGAAATCCGCCAGCCGCCGTTGCGATCGCGTACGCCGTGATAAAGAAAGGCCGGGTAGAAGGACTTCATACCCGCGACCTTGCGGTGCTTCACCACCGCCATGAAGCCGGACTTGCTGACCTTGTAGCCCAGCGAGCGCCACAGTCGACCGGTGTCTTTGCCGGGGTTTCCGCCGGCGGCCGAGCGCACGCGCCGGGCAATCAACTGGCGCGCCGCTTTTTGTACGTCGCGCCCGGCGACGCGCATGGCTTTGCGCATTTCGCGCTTGTCGAAATTGACGCCGGTCAGGCCTTTCTCGAACTGGACCCGGATATCAATCGCCATCGGCCGCCCCCAGCTCTTCGGCCTCGATCACACTGAAGCGCCGCCGCTCTTTCCAGTCGGTGACACGCTCGATGCGATATTTGCGGCCGTTATAAATAATTTCGTCCGCATCGCTCAGCGTTGCGCGGTAGCGGATATAAAAACGGTGCGTAATGCGTTGCCCGGTCTGTACGCCGTCGCGGTAAGTCACGCCAGTCACAGGCCGGACATCGGCCCAGGCCTTTTCGCCGGGCGCATGCTCCTGCGCCATGCCAAAGATGCCGGTGGGCACGTCCGTGCGTTGCTGGATCAGGATGCGATACCGCAGGCGGCCAATGTGCGCTGGCTGGTCAGGGATGGACGTGCGCATGCTCAGACCTCGATCAGTACGTACGGATCGAGCAAGCCGTCCACAAACGTGCGCGGCAGCTCGGCCAGCTCGACGGTCTGCACGGCCTCACGATTTTCGTAGAGCGTGCCGGCGAAAATCTTCATCCACGCCTTGATGCTTTCAGGGAAATCCTCAGGACCACTGAACGCGCCACAACGGAAAGTGATAGTGACCGGCATGTCGCCGGTATCCGGCCACTGGCGGCGGGCGACCAGGCGATAACCTGCAACCAGCCAGTAGCTTGATGCGTCCCACAGCTGCTGGTTGCCCTCGGCATCCGTCCAGGTAACGGAAACAATCTCCGTGGTGTCGCGGCGCAACGGAACGCCATACAGCGCAGCCGCACCGATGCGGCAAACCAGCTTCCACGTCTGCGGCAACAGCGCGCGGCCTGTGCGGTGTTCCGCCTGGCCGTATGCCGCGGCAACAAGGCCCTGCAGCAGCGCGTCTTCGTCATCGCCATCAATGCGGCAATGCAGTTTGATTTCGTCCAGCGTAACCGGCATCTCGGCCGGCGCTTGGATGCGGGTATACATGCGTTGCTCCTTTGGCTTTGGGAATGCCGCGACATTCACGACATTGCGAAAGCCAGCCGCCACAGCGGCCGGGAAAGCGTTAAAGGCTCGACGCGTAGGCGACAGCGTCCGGGTGGGGATCAACCAGACCAGCGCGGTATGCCGCTTCGGCTTCGGCCATGCTGAGCGAGACCACGGCGTTAACCTGACCGTACTGGCACTGCGCCAGTACGCGGCAAGACAGCGTTGCCGACGACGTGCGCAACGCGCCAGCGAATTCACTCAACGGGGCCTCCACGTCGTCCTGCGCAGCCTCATGCGCGTCAAGGCCAGACTCCAGCACGGCCGCACCCGCTTCGGCGGAAGTGTCGCCGGGGGCGGCCGTGGTTACGGGAGCATCCAGCGCTTGCTCCACCACCGTATCGCCCAGGCTTTCTTGCTGATCGACCGCCACCTGTTCCGCCGCAGCCGTCTCGTTTTTCTTCGTGGCCATGAGGCCTCCTTATGAATCTACGTAGAAAAAAAAGGGCAGCACGAAGCCACCCAACTTGCGATCAGGTCGCGGAGTTCTGGTAAGCCTTCACCGCGCCGCCGACGTCGATCAGGTTGCCGCCCTGACGATTGAACGCGACGAAACCGATCTGGCCCATCAACGTGAAGGCCGAGTCGGTCATGCGGAAAATGGTCAGGTCCATCACTTCGCGGATGAAGTACTTGGAGTAGTCGCCAAACAGCAGCGATTTGGCGTTGGCCGCCATCTGCGGCATCTCCTGACAAATCTGGATCGGGCGGCCCAGCAGACGATCCGGTGCGCCACCGGGGTTGCCCTGCTCGTAGCCGGGCACGAAGATCGGGCGGCCGTTGTTGTCCTTGATTTTGCGCAGCGACAGCAAGGTCTGGTCATGCATCATCCACGACGCGTTCGCGCGGTAGACCGGATCTACCGAATGCTCCAGGCCGACCAGGTCGTCATAGGTCAGCGTCGCAGTCTGGCCGGTAGCACCGGCGCGACCTACGACGGCGGCGGTCACCAGACCTTTCGGCTGGGAGACGCCGGTACCGATGGCGAAATGCTGCGCAGTAATGCGGCCGAGGCGCAGGGCCAGCAAGGCGTTGACGTAGCCTTCGATGTCGAACATCGAATCCTGGATCAGCTCGAACGGCACCGCGATTTTTTTCGACGAATATTTGAAGACATCGAGCGTTGCATTGCCGAAAGTGGTATCGCCATTGCTCACCGCCGTGTTCTGGCCCACGATCTCACCGATTTCGGCCGTTGCGTCCGCTGTAGGGAAGTTCATCGTCGCGCCCGTGCCGGTCACCAGCGTGCGTGCGACGTTACGTACGCCGCCGAACGCGCGCATCGCCTGAGTCAGCTCATTAAAGTAGTCCTGCGCGACGGTAAAGCCACCCTCGGTGGCGGTGGTGGTGGACATGGCCGCGCGAATGTCCGGCGTCTGGCGCGCCTGCATGCGCGAGCGGGCTTCTTCGGACATGTTCATGACACCGCCCGCCAGGAATGCGCGCAGTGCAGGGGTTTCTTCGCCGTGGCGGCCTTGCGTGGTCGTGAACTGGTTGCGCAGCTCGTTGGCGACATCGCCAACGGATGCGTGCTCGGTCATGCGCGCGAGAAACGTGTCATGGCGCTTGATCTCGGCAGCGACGCTGTCCATATCAGCCAGTTGCGCGTTGTACTTCGCTTCGAGATCGGCGTTCCACGCCGGATTCACATTCTTGTCCAGCAGGTTCGCGATGGACTTGGCCAGGGCGCTGTGGCGCTCCCGCAGTGCTTGAATAGACATTGCCTTTTCTCCGTTCAGGAATAAAAAAAGCCACCCGCGTGGGTGGCTTCATGGATCAGCGCGGGAGCGTTGATCAGATTCGTTGTTGCAGCGCCAGCAGGCGCTGGCGGTGTGCGCGTTCCGCCTCACCGGGGTCCGGCTGTACGCTCGCCGCTGGCGGGGCGATACCCATCTCGGCCAGCACGGCGCGCACGCTTTCGGCCAGGTCGGCCGGGCGCGGGGGCGCAGCAGATTTCGCCAGGGGTGCAGGCGTCTTGTTGTAGGCGCTCAGGTCCCATTGCCCGGTATTGGCTGGGGCCTGACCCGCGACGCGGGTTGCAAAGCCAAGGTTTACGGCTTCCTCGGCACCAATCCAGGTTTCGTCCGCCATCCAGGCGCGGATATCGTCCGCGCTTTGCCCGGTGGCTGCGACATAGCTGCCCACCAGCGATTCGTCGACCTGTTCCAGCACGGCTGCCGTGCGCGTGAGGTCGTCGCTATTGCCGTAGGCCATGGTCCACGCCTTGTGGATCATGAAAAAACCGCCCGGCGTGATCTCGATTTCGTCCGCCGCCAGCGACAGAAAGCTGGCAGCACTGGCGGCCACGCCATCAATGTGGGAAACGACGCGCGCAGGGTGGTCGCGCAAAGCCTGCTCCATCGCCCGCGCGCCAAACACATCACCGCCCGGGCTATTGATCCGCAAATGGATTGTGCTGGCAGTGATGCCCTGCAGCGACTTCACAAAGCTGTCTGCGGCGACACCGCCGTACCAGTCGGCCTCGGTTTGATTCGCCACAATCACGTCGTACAGATAGATGGTCGCTTCGTCGGCCGCGCTGGCGACCACTTCAAAGCGCCGCGCACTACTTTTGTTGAGCGCCATCAGGCGCATCAGTTGATGCATTACCCTTACCCCCGTCAAAAAGTTTGTCGCCGCCCGGCACCTTCGGCATGCCCGCCTTTGCCCGCGCCTCGTTGATCGTGATCAGCCCCGGCTCACCCGCACGCCCGACCGCGACGCGCAGACTGGTGAAGAGGCTCGACAGATCGCCTTTTTCCAGACCCCACGCGTCAAAGCGGGCGGAATAGCGGCCGGTCCTGAAGCATTTGCGGTTGATTTCCGCCTGGAACTTCACCAGATGGCGCATCAGCGTGTAGCGCACAAAGCTGATGGACAGCTGCTCGATGCCCGTACCCCATGCGGAGGTTTTGTCCATGGAGCCGATCATGTGGGGCGGCACGCCGTAGATGCGCGCAATGTCCTCGATCTGGAATTTGCGGGTATCCAGCAGCTGGGCGTCCTGCGAGGTCATCGTCAGCTGCTGGACCTTGAGGCCACCGGTCAACACCGCTGGCTTGTGGGCGTTGTGCGTCCCGCTGTGGCGCTGCTCCCACGTGTCACGCAGAATCTTGACGGCCTCGTCACTGAGCTTGCCGTCGGTGGTCAGAGCGAAGTCGGGACGTGCGCCGTTCGAGAAAAAGCTGGCAGCGAAGCCGTCTGCCGCATGGGCTACGCCCACCGCGCTACGCAACGCCGCATGCCGGATGGGGCTCATGCCGCGCAAGCCGTCGAAACCCACGCCAGGCACGTGTAGCACGTCATCCTGATCAAGCACGAACACCTGACCGTCCGGGTCGACCATCGTGTAGACAAGCCGCCCCCGCACACGCTGGACCCAGACTGCCAACGGGTTCCACGGTTCGAAGCCGACGATGTCCGGACTGACGGGCGACGCGCGCAGGATGCGCCACATCGAGTCGCCATGCAGCATCAGCGAACTCATCGAAAATTCCCACGCCACCGGCGCGGACCACGCGGGCGAAAGCTCCTCGTTAAAGAGCCAGAACAGCTTGCTGTCCTGGTTCGCTTTCACCGCGTCGTCACCCACGCCGCGGTAAATATCGAGCGGCATGTTGGAGACTGCGCCACCGATCAGCGACACGGCGGCATAGACGGCGGATACCCGCATCGCGGTCTTTTCGTTCACCGGCACGCCCGCCACATACTGATGCGCGCCACCGGTCAACCACTCATGGACCTCGCTGCCGGCCGTGGCCGTACTGATCGAGCGGGCCGCTTCGTTTTTCACGGCCTGGCGCTCGGCATTCCATTTGGCCAGCACCACCGATCCGGGCTGGCTCACGCGCTGGGTGTCATACCACGTTGCTTGCGTCATAACAGGATGATCCCCGGTTCCATTTCGTCTTCACCACCAAACAAGGCACGGTTGAGCGCCATACACAGCGCCACAATGCCGTCGATGCGATCTCGGGATTTCTTCTTGTTCGGCCGGTAGTTGTCATTCGTATCGCGCAGCAACACCACGTTGCCCGCGTTCCAGCGCAACACGGGGTTACCCGCGTGCATCAGCCGCCCGGCCAGCACCAGCCCTTCCAGATGCTTGGTGGGCGTGGACAGCCCGCCGAAGTTTTGCGGAATCTTGACCATCAAGATGCCCGCCTCGCCCAGCTCGGTCGCCAGCTTGGCCGAGTTCCATTCGTCGAATGCGACCTCGCGCAAGTCGTAGACATCGGCGTCGGCGAGGATCTGCTGGCGGATCATCTCCTGATCCACCACGTTGCCCGGTGTGGCGATGATGTGGCCCTGTTGCGCCCACAGCTGATAGGGCACGCGATCCTTGCGCTCGCGCAGCGGCATGTTGTCTTCCGGCACGAAGAAGCGACACACGACCCGCCAGTGCGGGTCGCGCGGACAGGGTGGGAACACAAGTATCCACGCGGTCAGGTCGGTGGTACTGGCCAGATCAAGGCCGCCAAAGCACGGCCGATCCAGCAGCAACGACTCTTCGAATGCTTCGCTGCCTTTATCCCAGGCATCCAGGGACAGCCAGGCGTCGATTTGTTGCGTCCAGAGGTTGAGACGCTTGGTCAGAAAATTGAATTGTGCGGCCGGCACGCCCGCGGCCTTACGCGCTTGCGAGCGCAGTTCGTCCAGAAATACGGACACACCGAGATTCGGGTTGGCTTTGCACCAGGCCGATTCGTCGCGCCACTCGTCTTCGGGATCAAGCGTGTAAATCACGCCACCAAACGAGTCGTCTTCCAGCGTGCCTTCGAGTATCGATATCAGGTACTGGCGCTGCTCCAGGCAGATGCTGCCCTCTTGATCAAACCCGGCGGTCGTGATGGCGTGCATGAGCGAGTTGCGGCGCGAACCGCGGCCGCTATCGATCACATCCCACAGGAGCCGATTCGGGTGGGCGTGCAGTTCATCGATGATCGCGCCGTGTACGTTCAGGCCGTCCGACGTGTTGGCGTCGGCACCCAAGGGCACGTACTTGCAGGACGTGCCTGCAATGAACAGCTTTTCGTGTTGCGCGGTGACCAGCTGGCGCAGCGCCGGCGACTGGCCGACCATCATCTGCGCTTCGTTGTGCGTAATCTTTGCTTGTTCGAGCTTGGTCGCTGCGGTGTAAACCTCAGCGCCAGGCTCACCGTCCGCAGCAAACAGGTAGATGCCCAGCCCGGCCAGCTTGGTGCTCTTGCCGTTCTTGCGCGCAACTTCTTCGTACCATGTCCGGAAGCGCCGTTTACCGGTGGTGTTGTACCAGCCAAACTCGACCGCAAGCCAGAAAGCCTGCCAGTCCGCCAGATCAACCGGTTTGCCCGCCCATTCGCCCTTCGAGTGACGGCAAAAGCGCGGAAAGAAGGACAGCACATGGCTGGCCATATCCAGCCGGAACACCAGACCGCGCGCGCCGCCATGGGCCAGGTCGCGGTAATGACGTTCGACAGCCAGTCGGGTCAGGCGGCAGACCGAAATTTCATCCCGCAGCACGGCGAGGCCGTAGGCATCCCAGGGCTGCGGAATGTAAACGGCCGGTACTAGACCGGCCGCGATTGAATGAAGCTCAGGATTTCTTCCAGCTCCTCGCTGATCACCCGCCCCTTGCTGATTGCTTTCGTTTTCGCGCACGACGCCACCGTCATCCCGTTTTTCTTGAACAGCACGCGCAGCTGGCTGGCGATTTTTGATCGGTTGTAACTGGCACTGACCTCGTAGGTCCGGCCTGTGTCTTCGCTGGTGGCGAACACGCGGCCGTTGTGGTCATCAATCCAGGTCTTGCAGTCCTGCCAATCGGTGATCGCGGCGCACATCAAGCCCAGCGACAGCCCGGCCGTGGAAAAATCGAAGCCGACGGTGTCGAGGCTTTTCAGCAGGTCTTTCCAGATCCGCTTTTCGGCGGGGCGCATGGTCCACGGTGGGGCTTCGGGCAGGCGTTTGGATTCCTCGCCGATCTGGTTCATCAGCTCAAAGGGGCTGAACAGCTCGCCCTGGTTGGTCAGGCGATCGACAACGCGAATCTGCGCCACGGCCAGCGTGGTCAGGCCGGCATCGTCCAGGTCTTTCAGAATCTCGACGCGGGCTCGGCGCTCCGCGCGGGATTCGTCCAGCTCAAGCGATCCGCCATTCGAGTCGTCTTCGTAGCGATGGCCAATCTTGTGCAAGGCGTCCGCGTGGGTCCGCCAGACTTCGACCTTGTCCGCCAACATGGCCACCGACATCAGCGCCGACCGGTAATCGAGCTTGGCGGCTTCGAGCGCCTCCAGCAGATAACGCCAGACTTCGCGGCCCCGGCGCGTTTTCAAAAAGGCGGGCGGCTTCAACTTCGAGGCAGCGCCCGTTACAGGTGCGGTTTCCCGGCCCATAGAGCGCTCCGTTTACCTGAGTTGGAAAGAAAAAAGGTCCAGAGGCCTTTGGCGGCAACACATGCCGATGCAGACCCCCCCCTACCTTTTTTCGGGAATATATTTTTCGAGGCTGGGATACACGGTCTGGGGCGGTCTCCGACCGACTTTTCGACCCCCCGCCCCCTTTCCTTACAAAAAGGGGTCAAAATCGCTGAAAATCGCGGTTTTCTTACAACCGGCTCGAATCGGCCGCCTCACGTTCGCGAGGGCGACCAAAGCCGCCGTCTTCCGTCGCGGTCTTCACGTCGTGATGCCGCTTGCACAGCGGCTGCCAGTTACTCGTATCCCAGAACAACGATTGCGCGAGTCTGACCGCCGCATCATCCCCGCTGGCCAGCGCCTCACTCAGGCGGTGCGCCTTGATGTGATCGACAACCGTCGCCGGTGTCGTGTTGCCTTCAGACAGACAGGCAACGCAAAGCGGATGCTCGCGCAGGAATGTCGCCCGCGCTTTCTGCCATCGCCCGTTATAACCACGCTGCGCCGATGAGCCGCGCTCGGCTTCGTACCTGGTCGGCTCGCGCTTTGGTTGATGCGCGGCACACCAGCCACCATCGACCAGCGCCCGGCACCCTGGATAACGGCAAGGCTTTTTGGGCCGATAGGGCATCACGATACAACCTCAAATAAAAAAGACCGCCGAAGCGGTCAAGCAGCCAACCACAGAAAATGGATGCATGCATGGGCCAGCGTGCCGGTCTTAACTGAACGATCCATTCAAGGCGGGTCAGTCGGGGGCGCAACACGCTGGCCGATGCATACGTCGGGCAACAAAAAGCCCCACGTGCGGGTGCAGGCGGGGCTATCGATACGGGTCGAACGGAATCGAATTAATTCAATGGGGGCGGATCGAACGGGTCGTACGTAAACATGAAGCGCACCGCCTCGCATGTGGCATCAAACAAGGGAACCCAATCGACGTCCTGCTCGGTGCGAGCCAGTTTGAAGTTGCGGTTCAACAAGGGAACGGTGGCAATCAAGCAGTCTGGGTGCATCCTAAGGCCGATCTTCACACCGAACACTCTAGTGCCATAGTCAGGCATACCTACCTTGACCACCATATCCAGGACAAACCAGACAAAGCCCTGTTCATCAATTTGGCGAATGGAGCGGATTGAATGCCCCGTTTCGGCATGCTTGGCATTAATGACGGCCCGCTTCCGGTCTCCCTCGTCATATAGCTCATTCTGAACGCCGAGATAGCTCACCAGCCCCGTCGTGAAACTGTTGATTAGCCCGTGCATGGCTGAGTAATACCTGCGCCAAACATCCTCCTGCGACTCCAACGCGACGCAAAGATCCTTGTATTTCGACATCCCCTCACCCTCGCAAAAGAAAACATCGGTAAGTTTACCGAGGCCTTGGGGTTCGGCAAAGCAGGAAGGATGCAAGTTATCTTTCATGTCGAGCCCCCGCACCCGAGCAATCTCGTCGCATGACTGCGCCAGCGAGCTATTAAAAACGTAAACAAGAAAGCCCCTTGCCGATCGGCCGCGGGGCTTGTTATGTGAATGCAACTCGATACGGCGGAAACGAAAAAACCCCGCCGAGGCAGGGTTTTTATTTCGCAGACGCACCAAAAGCAATCTAGCGGAAAACATCCTAATTGGTGCGGCCTCACGCCGTCAAGCAGTCGAACGAATTTTCTTTCAGACGCTCCACGCGCAGCTTGAGCCGCGCCAGACCCGGCTTGAGTTCGGGCACATCGCCAACACCAACCTGCAGCGCCTCCGTCACAAGCACATGCGCTTTGTGCACACGATCAAAGTAAGTCCGGACAGCACACCCACACGCCTGCGCATGCTGCTCTTTTGTCCCTGGCATTCGATGGCACTGGTTCACTGCTTCGCGCAGGGCATCCGGCAAACAAACAACGATATGATCCAGCTCCAGCATATCGGCATCCACAATACCCATGAGTCCACCGCCGCCCCCGCTGCCCGGCTCTCCATACCGGGCCAACACGCTATTTCCAAAACCAAGACCGCCGTCTTCAAACCGGCGGCACCACGAACCCCACTTGTTCAAACGATCTGCAATGTACTGAATCATTATTTTTCTGCGCCCCAAAACAAAGTACCAGAGGCCTCCTAGCCCGATCATTGCCGGGCTTTTATCTACCGCTTTTTATGCACCACCTACTGCACCGGCCACGCGAAACCATGGCATCGATTTGATTTGTTCCATGGCCGCTTGCGCTGTCGCCGGATCACCACGTTTGTAAACAGGCTTAGGCAGCAGCTTCGGAATCGGACTGCATGGGCCGCTCAGCCGGTTAGACAAAATCCGGACCCACCGCGTCTTGCTTGCCTTCCAGGTTGTCTGGCGCAACTCATACACGCCGAAGTCCAGCGCAGCCCAATACACCGCTGGATGTGACCAGCTGTCCTCTCCGTATTCCCGATTGGACGACTGTTTTTGCGCCTCGTAAAAGGCTTCCTCGAAGTCCGGAATCGCTTTGCACAGTGCGATGAATTCGGGCAATGAAGGCGG
The DNA here is from genome assembly GCF_001294205.1 of Amantichitinum ursilacus. Lineage (GTDB taxonomy): Bacteria > Pseudomonadota > Gammaproteobacteria > Burkholderiales > Chitinibacteraceae > Amantichitinum > Amantichitinum ursilacus. Next base: position 180,318 of record NZ_LAQT01000008.1, on the reverse strand, counting down.
GTACTGATCCGGACCTTGCCGACGGCGCAACGCCTCCAGACCGGTCTTGACCATCGCGAAGGTGACAGCCTCCTCATACAAGCCTTCGGCCCATTCGCGACACCAGTTCTCTATCGCCAGTTCGTCCGGAAAGCGTGTGCGCCACAGTCCCGGAAAAATCCCATCAAGCCGGCCCCAGAGCGTCTTGATGGGGATGATCTTTTCAGTGCCGGTACGCTTGGTCCACGCGTTCGGCGCTACCGTCAATGTAGTCTCCGCCATCACCTTGCCCCCCATCATCAAATATTCGATCAAACACATCCGTTGGATTTACGCCCTTCCATCCGCCCCGCGCTGGCTTTCCTGCATACGGCGGCGCAGCCGCGTTTTTAGCCTTACGGTTTGCGTTGTATTGGGCGGCGTCGAGAATCCACTTGCGGAAGCGCGCGGGCCAGTTGGCTTGCGGCTGGCCGTTAGCCTCGAAGTGAGCGATAAACCGGAAAACCTCTTCATCGACATCCAGCCCGCGTTGTTCCGCCAATAGCCTTGCGCTCAGGTCTGCCTGAAAGGCCGGGTCGATCAATGTGCCTCGCGCGCCAGAGAGAGAGGTAGTAGACAGAGATACAGATATTTGCCCCTCATACCCGGATTGCCTTTGCCCGTCAGCCTGCCCTTCATGGCCCTTAGAACGAGCATTGGCGCGGGTTTGGCTTTGCCCGTCAGCCTGCCCGGCTGCTTTGCCCTTCATCTGCCCTTCATATTCGGGACGTGCCTGTACTTGCAGCGCGTTGATGAGCAATAAAACAAGCTGCCGGTCGTCTTTCGATTTCATGGAATAGCGCTTGACCGCGCCATGGGTGGCTAGCTCATCTACCAGACCACGGATTTGCTTTACCGTTGGCGCGTACGGGGGGCGGTGTGAACGCGCCGGTGGCTGATACACCATCTCAAGTGCAAGACGGGCATAGCTGATCCGATAGGAGATACCGACTATACCGGTAGCCATGTCCATATGGGGGCGCAAGCAAGCGACATACAGGCGGAACGCTTCCGGCGAGCATGGCTTCAATGCCTCAAGCTCTTCCGGCGACATGTAAACATTCATGCGGCCACCATCCCCGGCTTGCGATGGACCAGAACCAGATGCAGTTCAGTTGCGTCGCCAAAGTTTTCTACCGCGCCGGCGATCACCAGTTCATCAAGCAACCGGACGACTTCCTGGTGCTGCAGCGGGCGCGGTAAGGCGCCGCGCGCTTTAACCAGCCCTACTTCGGTCACCGCCCACGAAAGCATCGTGCGGCGCGGCCCACGCACGCGGCCGTCGCTTTTATCCATCATGCGCAGCAATGCCTTGAGATACAGATTCACAGCTGCCGGGCTGCAGCGCTTGAGGGCCTTCGCCTCAACGTGAAGTGGCGCGAGCATTGCCCACCTCTCTGTGTACCGATACGGTGGAGTCACCATAAATCGCCACCATGCGGTGCACGTACGTCATCGCCTGGGTGCAAAGCTGGTGGTGGCGGGCGAGAATGCGGCCTTCCTCATCCGCGTCGATCTTGCCGTCGTCGTTGATACTGGCCCGGGCCTCGCGAGCGAGATCGCCCAGCGCCATCGTGACCTTTTCCAGCTCTTCGCAGATGTCGGTGTTGTCGTATTCGGGCGCAATGTCCCCCACGTGCACGTAAATGCCACCGAGCTGGCGCGCCATCTCGTGGATGGTCTCCCGGCCCCCGGTCATCTGCATGATGCTCATTGCATCATCGAGCCACAGCCGATTACCGCGAAAGCCGATCAGCTTGTGGCGCAGGCGATCCTCTACGCCAAAGATTTCCTGACTAAGCCCACCTTGGGTACCCGGCCACTTTTCGCAGTCCCGGCGCATGGCGTCATTCAAGCCCACTGGATACTCCCCATCATTTTTTTGTATCTGCACCTGGCTCGACCTCTGTCTTAACCTGCGCAGCGTTGGAAGAAAAAACACCGGGCGGCGACCCGGCGAAAAGCCGGTGCATCTGGACAATGCACCGGCGGAGGAAAATTACTTGGATGCCCGACGGTCCTTGATCCGGCGATCGTCCCCGGATCGTCTATCGGCTGAAGCTGGCTCGGCTTCCACGAACAAATCTGGCCGCATTTCTCGCAGCTGATACATGCGCAACGCGGGGATCTGGTCTTTCTTCACCCACTGCGATACCGCGCCCGGAGTAACCCCCAATGCAGCCGCAAGCTTCGATGTCGAACCAATCAAGGCAATCAAGGTTTGTGGTTTCATGCCCGGAATTTAGAACACTAAACGTTTTTCAGTCAAGCAATCTAAATGCTAAATGCTTTAGCTTGCTAAACATGACGACCTTAGGCGAACGCTTTTCTCAAGCAATTGCAGAGAGTGGATTGACGCAGAGACGAATTGCATCAGCGATGCAGGTCACTCCCGGCACCATCTCGCAACTCAAAACCGGACAAATCAAACGATTGACTGGCTCGACGCTGCTACTTGCCGCAAAGACTTTGAATGTCCGCGCGGAGTGGCTGGTGGATGGGCGCGGCCCCATGCGGGGAGACGCGCCAGCGGCGGAAGCTCACGACGCTGTGGTCGCTTACCCGGTAGCAAGTGCCGATGTTCAAAATGTGATTGATCAGCTGATCGACATGGATCGCCGCAAGTCGCTGAGCAAATCCGCTGTGCGCGCCATTGGCACCCTTCTACGTGGACTCGACCAACCTTCTTCAGCACCGGCCGTAGAGGACGTCGTGCCCGCCACAGGCGGCGGACTCGCCCCTGGAGCGCTTGAGGCGCTCGAAGCAATGGCCAAGCCAAACGAATACACGGGGCCAAAGTCGGCAAAAAATTGACGGTGCCCGTCAATGACAATCGCGACACGGTCGGCAATCCTGCCGGTCATGACTGTCCACGAAATCAGGCTGGTACTGCTGCGCGAGTTGATCGCGCAATACGGCGGCGCTACGGCGTTCGCTGCGGCCACTGGCGTGGATGCATCCACCCTTTCCCGCGTGGCAGGCCGCAAGCCCTCCGAGAATATCGGCTCGCGCCTGGCTGAGAAAATCGAAAGGTCTCTCGGTTTTCGCTCGGGCCACCTGTCGGATTTTTCCACCCTGCTTGATGGTAACCGTCAACTCGATCCGCAGCTCATACGCCAACTGCATCCAAGTCAAAAACGCCTTGTTGTAGAGTTGCTGTCGACACGGCTATCAGCTCGCGATGCACGCCTTGTCTTGGCGCTAATAACACGTTTATGACTCCTGCACTCCCTGTGTTACCCCCGCGCAATGTCGGCATCTTGTCGCGCGCGGTACCCGGCCTGTCCGGCTTCACCGCCGTCGGCGAAATCTACGACGAACGCCTCGCGCCTCGCACCGTTTATCTCAAGGCTTTTCCAGCTACGAGCCGCGGGCTTATTAATGAAATCATCTATTGGATGCTGTGCGAATATCTTGATATCACCTGTCCCACTGCGGCTTGGGTAATCCTGGTTGAACCGCACCACTTGCGATCACTGTGGCCGAATACGCGCTGGCCAGATGGGTTAACTCCCTGCTGGGCGACGCAGGAAATAGCCAATACCGGTCCTGAGACCATGCCGGTGACCCAGAGCCCATTGGTGGCGCAAGAGCTGGCCAAATGGCCCGAAGTATGGAATGTGATTGCGCTCCATGAATGGCTTGCTAACGCCGATGGCAATATGGGCAATTTCGTGCGGCTGGCGCGTCGGCGGTTTGCCGCGATCGACGGCGCAGAGATTTTTGGCGGCCAGAACTGGACGGGTGAAAGCCTTGCCCGGATCGGCTACATCCACAACAAGCTGGCCCACATTGTGGGAGCCATAAAGGACCATCAAGTCGATCCATCTGCCGCACTTCAGGTAATGAATGAAACCCGGAGGCACGGTCATGCGTTACTGACCCTTGAACAAGAATTGCTGCGCTGGCTTTCAACGCTATGCGGACCGACTGAGGCACACTTGGCAGCTGATTTTTTGAAACAACGTGTTGGATTAGGAAACACCAGATGGCACAAGCAGGACTACATCAAGACGCTGTGAACCAGCTACTGCATCTTGTCGACCCGTCGAACACGATGCCTGAAGGCGTGCGAGGCGTTTGCTATCCAGTGCTTCTGCGAGGCCATTGGGCCGCCGCAGATGCCATTGCGATCGGCGTATTGCTCGATTTTAAAGAGCCATATTCCAGGCTTGAATTGAGCCTGCAGGCTTTGGATACTCTCGGCGCACATTTCAATACGACCACCATGGAACAATGGCAATTTCAGCTCGATGTCCTGACCGAACGAGTGGATGCCCAAGCGCTTCCGCGCGATGAACACGGAACGCTTCAAAGCCCTTTTCCCGCCAGTACAATTTTTGGACCGGCTCGGCCTTTTCACTACCCTGACCCTGGCACCGCGCTAAAACGCCTGAGGGATATGTTCGTCGGCTTCCATCGCAACATCGAAGAACGCCGCCAGCAAATTGGCGGGAATCGACCAAACCGCGTTCAAGCCCACCACACTTTTATCGAGTCGCTGCGGCTACGGTATGGCGAGCTAACGCTAATCGAGCAATACGAAGGCACAGCAATCTGGCGCGCGCGCAATGCCGTCGTTAGCCTGATCGAAACCGCATGCTCGGTGGAAACTGTGTTCGACATTGCCTTCCGCCTTGCCGAGCTTCGCAACGAAACGGACACAGCGGCAATCTGGCTTAACACCACTGAGGGCGAGGCCGCCCGCAAAGCCGACGAGCTAATCCAGCGGCTTAAGCACCTCGACGTCACTCTGGATCTCGCCCCCACCAATCCAGAAATGACTTGATCAACCCCAGAAACAACGGGTATTCGGATTGCTTGGTGGATACGGGGGTCGTTTAAAACGACTACATCAGTTGAGGTGAAACGGAAAATATAGTTGACAGACGTCGATTGGCCGCGTAATGTTCGTCTCAGGTGCTGAACACACCTCAACTAGCGGTAGCCGCTCCCGAAAGCTTGCGGTTTTTTTACGTCCATGGGTTTCCTATGGCCGGGTAGTGCGCAGTCATACAAGACCCGAAAGGGGAAAGCTGCGGGCCGTCTAGTTGCGGTGTTCAAGTACCTGGCCGCCTCTCTGAACAAGAGGCAAGTGAACAATCAACTAGGAGCCCGCCATGGCCGCCAACGCATCTAACCTGCCCGTAGTGTTTAATTTCGGAACCCAATCCATCCGCACCATCGACAAGGACGGCGAAGTCTGGTTCGTCGCAAACGATGTGTGCGCCGTGCTCGACATCGCCAACCCGCGCCAGGCCGTCGGCCGCCTGGACGATGATGAAAAGGGTGTCATTTCAACAGACACCCTTGGCGGCGCCCAAGACATCACCATCATCAACGAGTCCGGCCTGTTCAGCCTGGTGCTGAGCAGTCGCAAGGCCGAGGCCAAGGTCTTCAAGCGCTGGGTGACGCACGATGTCCTGCCGGCCATCCGGAAGACCGGCAAGTACGAGGCCGCCGTGGCGCCACATGTGCTGCAGCCCACCCCGACCCCTGTGCCAATGCTGCCGCCACCTCGCCGCATCCGCAGCTGGGACGACTTGTCGTTCATAAAGCGGGATGCCGACGGCAAGCTGCTGAGCTGGTTCATGCCGGACCGGAACAACAACTGGCATGAGCACTACGGCATCGGCGAGGCTTGGTTCGAAGAAGTTGTGGAGCTGGCCCAGCACAACCCCAAGCAAGCCTTCACAGCGATGCACTACGCCGCCAAGACGGCCGTCACGCGCTACGGTGAATACGGCCACTCGGACGGTTTCTTCGACCGCATGTCCCGCTGGGCCCTGCATGCCATCCTGACCAACGACCAGACGCCGAAGATGCCGTTCAAGACGCTTGAGATGGGCATCCCGCCTCGGGAGGGCATGGACTTCTGGCTGGCCAGGGAGGGCAAGGGCGAGCAGCGCGACGACGCCCTGGACCGCCAGGCGCTGATTGACAGCGCCGACTGCATCATGGAATGCCTGCGCAAGGCCCGCACCGCCATCATCGAGAACCGGAAATGACAACACCCGCCAGCCTGCTGTACCCGCTCACCTTGGCCGTTACGGCTTTCAAGGAGGACGAGTACGATTACCACTTCCACGTAGAGGCTCCAGAGCCGAATACGTGCCCTGGCTGCGGTGTGGTGGACGACCTGGTCAAGTACGGCAAGAACGACCAGGCGTACCGCGATGTGCCCATCCACGGCAAGCGGGTGACGCTGTGGCTCCAGCGCCGGCGGTACCGCTGCAACTCGTGCATGAGCGTCTTCCGCCCGGCGCTGAACGATATGGACGAGTCCAGAGCAATGACGAAGCGGCTGATGACCTACATCGAGAAGGCAGTGTTGTATCGAACCAACAACGAAATCGCCAGGGAATGCGGCATTGAGGAGAAGACTGTCCGCCTGGTGTTTGCCGCATTCGTCGAGCGGCAGAAGGGCCAGCTGGAGTTCGTGACGCCGCGCGTGCTGGGCGTTGACGAGCTGTACCTCCAGAAGCAGTTCTGCTGCGTGCTGACCAACATCGAGCAGCAGACGGTCATCGAGCTGCTGCCCAACCGTAGCCTGGAGCTGGTGACGTCCACCTTTATGGCGCTGCCCGACAGGAAGAACGTCGAGGTGGTCAGCACCGACATGTACAAGAACTACTTGGCGGCAGCCAGGGAGGCCTTCCCGCACGCAAAACCGGTGGTGGACAAGTTCCACGTCGTGAAGATGGCCAACGAGGCCATGGAGGTGGTGCGTAAGAGCATCAAGAAGGGGCTGAGTGACCACCACCGTAGGTTGCTGAAAAACGACAGGAAGCTGATGTTGATGAGGGAGCGCGACCTGACGCCACTCAACAAGCTGGTCATCAGTGAGTGGTTCGACAAGATACCGGCGCTTGGGGAGGCCTACGCCTCGAAGGAGCGCTTCTTCAAGCTCTACGACGCCTCCGACCTAAAGGAGGCCACCCTGGCCTATGACGAGTGGCGCAGGACCATCCCAGCAGGCCAGGAGGAGCTGTGGGGCGGACTGGCGGGTACGGTGGACCGCTGGCGTGGCCCCATCTTCAACTACTTCACCATGGACTACCGCGTCACCAACGCCTTCACCGAGTCCGCCAATCGGAAGATGAAAGACCTGAACCGGGCCACCAGGGGGATGTCGTTCGACTCCTTCCGGGCCAAGGTACTGCTGGGCGCTAAGCACAAAGTCGTCCGCTCCCGTGTCGCGAAAGCCTCGCCATTCGACGGCACCTTCATGGGGCGTTGGACCCCAGACATGGCGGGCTACGACGAGACGGTGCGTAACTATGGCACCCCTCTGTCAACCATGGACGACATTCTGTACGGCAACGAGCCGGTAGCATAGTTTCAACCAGACAATCCGAATACCCGAAACAACTAAGCGGCTTCGGCCGCTTTTTTTGCGCCCGACGCAACTAAATTTAGTTTTCTAAATTTTTCTATTGCGTAATTTAGTTTAGTTCTCTAAATTTCGTTTCGTCACCAAACCAGCGGCAAGGGTTCCGGTTTCGGTGACGCGACACACTCCCAGCTAACGACCCTTGCCGCTACCCACGCACTCCCCATCGGAGCAAGTAGTGAAGCATCCCAACTGCGAACACATCTACAACCTGGGCGAAGCGCAACGCCACATCAGCACCGCCACCCAATGCTTGGCACGCGACGACGACGGCTATCTTTTGGGCGTCATTCGCGATCACCTGTCGCAGGCAATCGCCGCGATCCAGAACGTCCGCGATCCAGACATTCAAATCGCGAGAACTGACATATGACCAGCACCCACACGATCCGCGTGTCCCTGCGCAGCGAAGGCGACGGCCTGCTTGATGTGGATTTCGGCAGCTGGAAACAACGCGGCTGGACGATCCACCCCATGGACCGCCACGGCGTGCAGTACGAAGCGCGCAAGACGATCCGACTGCCGCCGCAAGACGATGGCCTGAGGGTCGCAGCATGACGTCGCGCACTCGAATTCTCATCGCGTTCGCGCTGCTCCACCTCATTGCAATGGTGCTCACCTACGTCACCCTGGTATGGGCCGATGTGGCCCTTGGCGGCGTCAGCCAACTCATTTTTTCCCTGTGCGTCTTTGGCCTGATGGTGTGGCTGCTGAATGCACTCTGGAAACCCGTTCTTGATGACATGGAGACCCAATCACATGGCTCTTAACCTGATCGGCCTGACCGGCCCTGCCGGCAGCGGCAAAGATACCGTTGCCGATTTTCTGGTGGCCAAACATGGCTACACCAAGCTGGCCTTTGCCGACAAACTGCGCGCCGAAATTTGCGATGCCTTCGATGTATCGGAGCAAATGCTGCTGGAGCGCGAGACCAAGAGCACGCCGATGCACAGGCTGGCGTTTACCTATTGCCGCGATCGCAGCTTTGTTTTGTGGTACCACGGAATAGACGAAGGCACCTTCGAGCGCCTCGACTACAGCTTGAGCGCCATGGAAACACGCGAGCGCTCGCCCCGTTGGATCATGCAGACATGGGGCGATTACCGCCGCGCCACCAATCCGCACTACTTCATCGACGCGATGCAAGACCGCCTCGATGTGCTGCCCGGCCGCACAGTGGTGATCAGCGATGTGCGCGTCAACCCCGGCGAGCGCGCCAGCCAAGTGAATGCAGAGGCGTTGTTCGTTCATGCAAAAGGTGGCGAGGTCTGGCAGCTCACGCGTCCGGGCCATGGCCACAGTGGTCATACCACCGAGCACGCTTTCGACCGTCGCCACATTGATCGCAATCTCATGAACTACGGCACGCTGCAATCGCTGCAGCGGCAGGTCGAGCTATTTGTCGCAGCGGAGGCCGCATGAAAGAGCGACCGATTCTGTTTTCTGCGCCGATGGTGAGCGCGCTGCTCGATGGCAGAAAAACAATGACCCGTCGAATCATGAAACCTCAGATGTCCTACGAGGACGTGTGCGGCATGTTTGCAGCGTGGTCTTATCCGATCACCGCGACAAAATTCCTGATCTGGCCTAACGCCAAGGACAAGATCATTGAGCTGTGCCCCTATGGTCGGCCGGGCGACCGGCTTTGGGTGCGAGAGACTTGGCGCGGACTAGTGACCATCAATTCTCCCCATGAGCCACGGCAGCTGGGTGTCGCTCGCTATGTGCCCGATCAAAAGCATTGCGTCCGCGTGGAATATCTCGCAACCCGGGATCGTGACAATGACCTCTGGCGCCCCAGCATCCATATGCCCCGCTGGGCCAGTCGCATCCTGCTCGAAATCACCGACGTGCGCGTCGAGCTACTCCAGAGCATGGATCCATCGGACGTGGAGCGCGAGGGCGTCACCCACCCTGATGAGCGCATGACATGCCGGGAGGCAATCGAGCGCTTTACGGCAGCATGGGACGGCATACATGGCCCTGGCTCTTGGGACGAGAACCCTTGGGTCTGGGTTATCGAATTCGTGCGAGTGGAGGCGGAATAATGGACAAGCAAACTGCAATTGCAAAAATCCGCAAATGCATGGCGCTGGCAAAAAGCGCTAATGGCCACGAGGCTGGCGTCGCATTGCGCCAAGCACAAGCGTTAATCGAAAAATTCGGTGTCGATGAGGCCCAGCTTTTAGCCGCCGAAGTCACGCAAACCAGCGCACGTGCGAACGCCCGCAAAACGCCTGCGCGCTGGGAGTCTGGCCTTGCCGACACCGTCGCTGGTGCGTTTGGTTGCGGGGTCATGTTTGTCGCGTGTGCAACAGCAGGCGAATGGCGGTTTATCGGCCCGGCCGTTCAGTCCGAAATCGCTGGCTACGCCCACACGATCCTCAATCGCCGCATCAAGGCGGCCCGTGCCGAATTACTGCGGTCGCCTGCATGCAGGCGATTGCTGGCCAAAACACGTACTGCCCGCGCAGACCTTTTTTGCGAACAGTTCGTTCTCGGCCTGCGTGAACATGTCCGCGAGTTCGCTGGCACAAAAGCCGAGCTGGCCATCGAGGCCTTCATCACGACGAAATACCCCACAGCCGGCACGATGAAGCCGAAGAACCGTAATGCCGCCCGGAAGCTAACTGTTGTTGATTTCGCCGTGGCCACTGATGGCTACACCCAAGGCCGCCTGGTACGCCTCAATCATGCTGTCGGCGCAGCCGCAGAGAAAGCAGCGGCGCTAACGGGCCAGTTGGCGCTGGGGTATCACCTATGAGCATTAAACACGTCATCAGCGTCAGCGCTGGCAAGGACAGCACCGCCACGTTGCAGCTCGCGATCGAGAGGTTTGGCGCTTCCAAAGTCGTTGCGATTTTCTGCGACACCGGCAACGAAGACGAGGCCGTCTTCGCCTACCTGGATTATCTCGAACGGCATTTCGGTATTCGCATTCACCGGCTTCGCGCCGACTTTGCTCCCGAATTCGCGCGCAAACGCGAATTTATTGCCGGCGACCAGCGCACACGTCGAGAGTATGACACCACCCCCGTTTTCGACGCGGAAGGCAACCCAGTACCGAAGCGGGATGGCCGCGGCAACCTGATCATGCGGAAAGCCAATGTGAACAGAGAACAAGTGCTGGTCCCCGTTCAGAAGACAAAAAAAATCGGCGGAGGCCGTCGCGTCCGATGGTCGAACAAGGCGAAACGTCGCGCGTTAGCTGCGTTGCATCCGACGGGAAATCCGTTCCTTGACCTCTGCATGCTAAAGGGCCGCTTTCCTTCTCGGATGGCCCAGTTTTGCACTGAGCGACTGAAGCGAGACCTAGCAGTCGAGTTCCATATGGAGCTCATGGATCAGGGTCATACCGTCGTGTCCTGGCAAGGCGTTCGACGCGACGAGTCAGACGCGCGAGCGAACGTCGCAACTTTGGAACGCGTCGCGCCTAACCTCTACATTTACCGGCCCATTGCCGCGTGGACGGCGCTGGAGGTGTTCGCTTACTGCGCGAAGAAAAGCATTCGCCCCAACCCGCTTTATCTCCAAGGGTTTAATCGTGTGGGCTGCATGCTATGCATCAACGCAGGAAAAGGCGAAATCCGTCGGGCAGCGGCCCGGCTGCCCCACCACACATCGCGCCTGGCCGAATGGGAAACCATCGTTTCAAGCTGCAGCAAACGCGGCTATTCCACGTTCTTTCATAAGACGGACGAAAAAGGCAGCCCCGCCGCCATTTTCTCCAGATCAAAAATCGCGCAGGTCATCGAATGGGCGAAGACCACGCGCGGCGGCCGCCAGTACGACCTGCTCGCTCAAGCCGAGGAAGTGAACAGCTGCTCTTCTTCTTATGGCCTTTGTGACCAAACGAGCGCGACCACTTGGTTCAGCGTGCTTGATGAACTGGAGCGTTTAAAAGCATGAGCAAAACAAAGTCATCAGCGGATCTGGCCACAAGTGACTGGCGGCACAAGACGCTGCAGGCCCGCTCGGCCCGGCCCGCCACACCCACCGAAACTCCTGAACAGCGTGCGCGCCGCTTGGCACGCTGGAACAACGAAGACCGCGCCATTGAGCGCATGCAACGTGAGATTTACCAATGAAAATTACTCTCGCTGAATGGGCTGCACGCAACTTCATGCCCGCACCGTGCCGCCAGACACTGTACAAGTGGCGTAAAGAGGGACGCATTAGCCCTGCACCCCAATTTTGCAATCGAAACTATTGGGTCGATGATAAGGCCCAATTGGTCGGCCTCACTGCAGCCGCGCCCACCCGCAAGCGTCAGCCGAAGAAAACGGCCGCGCCGCGCCTTGTTGAACGGATCGCATAAATGGCCGGTCGGCGACATCGAAGTCGGCGCAACTGGCCGGATCACCTCCTGGCTCGCGAAAAGGCCAAAGGCCTGTACTACTACTGGCGCGATCCTCGCACCGGCAAGGAATACGGCCTTGGCTATGATTTCGCAGACGCGGCGTCACAGGTCCGGGAGGCAAATGCTGTCGCGCTAGCAACCCGAAGCCCAAAAGCATCCCTGGTCGATCGTCTATCCGGCGCGGACGTCCACACCGTCGGTGCCTGGCTGGACCGATTCGATGCCGTACTTACGCGTCGGCCAGGCAAGCGCAATGCTCCACGCAGTTACAACACGCTAAAGACCGACCGATCCCGCCTTAAAGTATTGCGGGAGCATTTCGGCGATACGCTGATCGCCAATGTGACGACCCGCCAATGCAGCGACCTTATTGAGAAGACGCTCGAAGCGGGCAAGCAGCGCCTTGCGCAGTCCATTCGCTCGTTCATGATCGATTGCTTTAATGAAGCAGAAGCGGCCGGGTGGATATCGCTTGGCCAAAACCCCGCGAAAGTGACTCGCGCACCTACTCCGCAGGTGAAGCGCTCGCGCCTGTCTCTTGACCAATATAAAGCGATCCTTGCCTTGGTCGATTCGCCTTGGGCAAAACATGGTATGCAATTAGCGCTACTGACCGGCCAGCGCATTGGCGATATCTGCCAAATGAAGTTCTCCGACATTCGCGAAGGCTACCTGCATATCGTCCAGGACAAAGAAGGGCATCCGATCCGCGTACCGCTGGCAATACGCCTCCCTGCTCTAGACCTTTCGCTAGGGCAAGTAATCGATCAGATCAGAGCACTTGGCTTCGTCGAAGCCACCCATTTAATACACCACGTCTCGGCAAGAACGCTTTCAAAACCGGGCGACCGGGTGCATGAGCACGCGCTTAGCAAAGCCTTCACTCGCGCGGTGCGAAAGCTCGATAACGAAACGGCAATGGCGTTTTGGGAAGGAAAAGACCCGCCTACGTTTCACGAAATTCGCTCACTGGCAAAACGGCTGTACGACGAAATCGGCGTCAATACGATGGACTTGCTCGGCCACAAATCGGAAGAGATGTCGGCCTTATATGGCGACATGCGAGGCGAATGGGTTACGGTAAAACTTCCGGCAGAGTGACACAATCATTGACACAAAAGGTGACCGGCCAATAACGGCGCGGCCTGCAGGTCACTTGCAGATATTGCCGGTGCAAACCATTAATACTGAATAATTTTGTGTCATTGCATCCACGTAATCAGGGTTCTGGCACGGCCGAGATGCGTGCCCGGCCGCTCATGGCACCACAGGCGATGCCCGCTGTCGAGCGGTGCAGCGGCTTGCAGCGCAAATCGGGCGGCGCTGGACTACGCTTTCGCCAGAGCCCCTGCCGCGCCACGTCGAGAATCATCTGATAGCTCAAAACGCGTGCCGGCTGCGATAGTCCCGTGCCGCAGTTCCGACCGCCGGAGTTGCCCGCCCTGGAGCACGACATGACCTTATCCGAACAAGACAAGCTGGACTACAACGCCGCAGTGCGCATGCTGTTGCTGGCGGATTCGGGCGCGCAGCCCATTGAGCAGTTCAAGCAACTGGCCGCCCGGGGCATGGGCAAAGCGGCGTGGAATGTGGCGGTGGCGTATTTGCGGGGGCAGCGGGTGGCGGTCGATGCGGCGATGGGCTCGCGCTATATGCTGGCGGCTGCGCTGGCCGGCGAAGAGCGCGCGTTTTATCCGGTCAGCCGCATGTATATGACCGGCTTGCTGCCCGTGGCAGCGGGGCCGAACGCCCAGTTGCAGCGTTTTGTGGCGGCGCGCTGGTTCTGGCGCGCGCTGGCGCAGGGCGACCCGCGCGCCTGGGCTGATTGCAGTTGTATTCATGCTTCGGTGATGTTCCGCTGCCTTGGTTTTGTGCCCTATCGCTAGGCGGCCCCGGAACGGCGCACGCTTGAGCAGTGTTATCATGCGGCTTTTGCAATATCGGCTTGATGCACATGGCACACAATGAAGCGTTCGACCACGACGATGACGTGGAACTGATCAGTAAATCGCAAGCAAAGCGTGATTCCACCCGCCTGCAAGAACTGGGTGAGCAACTGGTCGCCCTCGATATCAAAGTGGTTTCCACATTGGGCCTGCCCGAGCGGCTGGTCGAGGCCATCCGCGAATGCAAGCGCCTGCGCAGCCACGGTGCGCTATCGCGGCAAAAACAATTTATCGGGAAATTGATGCGTCAGGTGGACCCGGAGCCGATCCAGGCCTTGCTGGACCGCATGGCCGGCACATCCGACGAACACAACGCCTGGCTGCACAAGCTGGAACGCACGCGCGAGCAGATGCTGAGCGACAGCAAGGCCATCGAAGCGTTTGTGGCCGAGCATCCGCAAGCGGACGTGCAGCATCTGCGCCAACTGATCCGCAATGCACTCAAAGAGCGCGAACAGCAAAAGCCGCCCAAGGCGTATCGCGAGCTGTTCCAGTTGCTGAAAGACTATATCCCCGAGCCTGCCCTGCCCCGTGCCGACGGCACCGGCGCGGTTGAGCTTGATGATGACGCCCACGAGGAATGAATCAATGAGCTGGCAAGCACAAGCGCGCGGTTTTCTGTTTGATATGGATGGCACGCTGGTTGACTCGACGCCGCTGATCGAGCGCATCTGGCACGGCTGGGCGGCGCGTCACGCCATCGACCCGGAATATCTGCTGCAGTTTGTGCACGGCCGTCGCGGCGTGGAGACCATCCAGATTGTCGCGCCGCATATGGACGCGCAAGCCGAAGTAACCGCCTTGCTGGCCGAAGAAATGGCCGACATGACCGGCATTACGCAAATCCCCGGCGCGGCTGATTTTGTGCGCCAGTTGCAGCCGCATGAATGGGCAGTGGTTACATCCGCGCCCCGCGATATTGCGCTGGCCAAATTGCGTGTGGCCGGTGTGCCTGCGCCCGAAGTGATTATCGGCGCGGCAGAAGTGAATATTGGCAAGCCGCACCCCGAGGCTTATCAGCGTGGCGCGGCGGCGTTGCGTTTTGCGCCGGAAGACTGCATTGCGTTTGAAGACGCCGATAGCGGCATCCGTTCTGCCCATGCCGCGGGTATGCACGTGGTGGCGATTGCACATGCGGCGGGCGCGGACAAGACCGGCCTGGCGCATCGGCAAATCAATCATTATCACGACCTCAAGCTGACACGCACGGCCGACGGCCTGTTGTTGGCCAGCGCGGAGTAAAGCGCGATGACTTTGCAGATAGGATTGGTGTCGGTGTCTGATCGCGCCAGCCAGGGCGTGTACACCGATCAAGGCATCCCGGCTTTGCGCGAATGGCTGACGTCGGCGCTGACTACGCCATTTGAAATGCACACGCGGCTGATCCCGGATGAGCAAGCGGAAATCGAAAGCACGCTGATTGAGCTGGTGGATACCACCGGCTGCCATCTGGTGCTGACCACGGGCGGCACTGGCCCGGCGCTGCGCGATGTAACGCCGGATGCCACGCTGGCGGTGGCGGATCGCGAGATGCCGGGGTTTGGCGAGCAGATGCGTCAGGTCAGCCTGAAGTTTGTGCCGACGGCGATCCTGTCGCGCCAGGTGGGTGTGATCCGCAAGCAAAGCCTGATTCTTAATCTGCCCGGCCAACCCAAAGCCATCCGCGAAACACTGGAAGGCCTGAAAGACGCCGACGGCAAGACCGTGGTACCCGGCATCTTTGCGGCGGTGCCTTATTGCATCCAGCTGCTGGATGGCCCGTATATCGAAACCGACGCGCAGGTCGTGGCCGCGTTCCGACCCAAATCAGCAATCAAACCCGCGCCTACGGTCTGAGAGAAATCTGCATGAGTGATACTCCCCTGCTTGACGCCATCGAGATTGATACCGGTGCCAACCCCACTGCCGCCGTGATCTGGATGCACGGTCTGGGCGCGGACGGCAGCGATTTTGCCGGCGTCTTGCCGCAGCTGGGTTTGCCGCCCGAACTGGCGGTGCGCTTTGTGTTTCCGCACGCGCCGCATATGCCGATTACCTGCAACAACGGCTACGTGATGCGCGCGTGGTACGACATTCTTTATTTTGACGATATTGATCGGCATGCGGATGAGAACGGGGTACGCCAGTCGATTGCGGCGGTGGCGGCGATGATCGCGCAGCTTAATCGAGATGGCATCGCGACCAAGCGCATCGTGCTGGCCGGATTCTCGCAAGGCGGCGCCATTGCCTATAGCGCCGGCCTGACTTATCCGGACAAGCTGGCGGGAATTGTAGCGCTGTCGACCTACTGGCCTTCCGCCAGCTTGATCAATAACTCAGCCAATAACATCAACCGCGGCACGCCGGTGTTCGCCGCGCACGGTCTGCAAGACCCGGTGGTGCCGTATGTGCTGGGCGACCGTGCCCGCGCGCAAACCGAAGCGCTGGGTAATCCGGTGCAATGGCAGCACTACCCGATGCAGCATTCGGTGTGCGTGCCGGAATTACAGGCCATCGGCGCCTTTTTGCGCAAAGTACTGGCCTGAAAAAAACCCCGCCTGAGCGGGGTTTTTTTATGACGATTGGCTGAGCACCGTAACGGTGACCCAGATCCAGTCCACCCCTTTTTCCAGCTGCGCGCCCAGGCTGACGGTAAAACGCCGATCCCGCGCTTGCACCTGGTAGATACGGCCGGCGGCAAAATCGGCCGAATGCAGCAGCAGTGTATTTACGCTGGTGCCGTCGATCTCGTGCGGTACATATAGCGCCGTGCCCGTGGTTTGCAGCGCGGAGCCATCGATGGCCTCGAAATCCCCGAGCGCCAATGTGGCGTGCTGATGATGCGCGGGCGCGTCGGTGCGCATCTGCACTGCCACCGGCGTGGCCGACAGCACTTGCACGCCGCCATACACTTCAAATTCGTTCAGCCGCGATAGCCGGCGCAATACGCAAACGCGCCAGCTTTCCTCGGGTGCAAACCGCA
Source organism: Amantichitinum ursilacus (assembly GCF_001294205.1). GTDB lineage: Bacteria > Pseudomonadota > Gammaproteobacteria > Burkholderiales > Chitinibacteraceae > Amantichitinum > Amantichitinum ursilacus. The sequence continues at coordinate 163,639 of NZ_LAQT01000008.1, read as the reverse complement.
TGCCGACCAGTTCGCCCGGGCGCGCCCATTCGTTATTGGCAATCGGCAGGATGGCGCCGTAACCGCCTTCCGATTCGTTTTCGATATTCCAGCTCTGCCAGTCTTTGGCCACCTGCACCGCGTGCTGCGCGCTTTGCGCTTGCTTGTTGCGCGTGCGCGACGAGACAAAGCCGTACAGGCGCATATCCAGCACTTCGTCGTAATCGACTACTTCTTTGGCCTTGTCAGGTTGGGCGGCGGCGTATTTCTCGTTATCGGCGCGCACATGTTTGAACAACCGGTCCAGCCCATGCACCACGTCCGCGGTCTTGCTGACGTTGTGGCGATGGCTGCGCTGCACCTGCGCATTGCGGATCGACATGCTCCAGTACACCTCCAGGTGCTTGAGCAGTTCGATGCATGCGGCGGAACGGCAATCGGCCTTCATGCCCAGCGATTGCGGCGTGGAGCCCGCTTCCAGCCGGCGCAGCCATTCCTGTACACCGTTGAGCATTTCAAAAATGCCCCAGTAGCGATATGGCTCGCCGTGGGCGTCGTCGCGGACTTTTTCCGGGCCTTGTTTGTCGGTGAGATTGACGCAGTAGTGGTGGCGATCGGGCAAAAAGCGGCGCGAAATCTGGACGTCGTGCGACCACACATCCAGCCAGTCATCCACCCAGTCCATCTGGCGCACCGACAGATTGTTGGCCGAGACGGTGTTTAGCATCAGCAGCTGGATGTATTCATCGGCACACGAAGACACGCGGCCTTCTTTCTGGCCGTACAGCGCAAACGGATTGCTGTCGAAACCTTCGATCTCGGACAAGCGATACAGGCTGTGCGCCTGCGACCAGAGCTTGCCGGGCACCTTGTCAAAGCGAAAGTAGTGCCATTTGGCGATGATGGCCAGGTAGTGCAGGCTGCGCGCGATGGCTTGCGGCAGATAAGGCCGCCACACCATTTTTTCTGGGGTACTGGTTTCCAGCAGCACAAAGCGGCCGTAGGCCTGCACCATCGATTCGGCGAATCCGACGATGTCTTCAAACAGCTTTTGTTCGATGTTTTTGGCCATGCGTGGATTGGCCACATACTGATCGCGAATGGTTTCCAGCGCCGTTTGCGCTTCTTCATCTACCAGCAGCAGCGATTGCAACTGGTCTGGCGCTACCGGGCGCTGCGTCTGCAGAAATTCGCGCACTACCGCGGCGACGCGCTCGCGCTGCGCTTGCGAATCGACTTCTTGCAGCCGGGCGCACCAGGCGGCCGCCGCCTTGGGCGAAGACAGCGGCGATTTGTCGCGGGCAAACAGGTTGTTCAGCAAATCACGCATGCTTGTTGTGCTCTAGTGTATTTATTCTGGTTTTTATGCGGCGGCTACCCCGCCATCACCACGTTCTACCCAGAAACGGGCATCGTCTACGCGGTCAAAGACCTGGATCTGTGCTTCAGAAAACAACTGGTTGAGCCACGCCGTCCACGTTACCCACTGGTCGCTGCTTACGATGGCGACCCGACCAAAATCGGCGCGATGTTTGCGCCCGAACTTCACTTCTTCCACCATGGTGTCGATGGTGTAGCCCGACATTGCGGTCATATCAAACAACAGGTTGGGCTTGCCTTCAAACTGGATGCGATACAGCACGTTTTCTTCAAATTCACGAAAGTCATGCAGCGTGAATTCGGCAAACACACTCACCGCAACATAGTCGGCTTGTTGATCGATCGTAATCATAACGAGCTCCTAGATTATTACAATACCCGACAGCCCCAAACCAGAAGATGCTGGGGAAAGAACTTACGCCACAGTATGGTCGACCAACGGCATGGCCCGCAGCGCAAATATTGGCGCGTCGGGTCAGTGCTCTTCGTCGTCATCCAGCGGCGGGCGGTTTTGCAGCCGTGCCCGCGTCATCGCCATCTTCATTTCGCGCACCGCCGTGGGCAGGCCCGCGATCAAGGCGTGGGATATGATTGCATGGCCGATGTTGAGTTCCTCAACCTGAGGAATCGCCGCAATCGGCTCGACATTGTGATAATTAAGCCCGTGTCCCGCGTTGACCACCAGGCCCAGATTTGCGGCATATTCGGCGGCCACTTTGATGCGCGCGTATTCCAGCTCTTTGCTTTTGCGATCGCGCGCGCGGCTGTAACGCCCGGTATGCAGTTCCACCACCGATACGCCCAGCGCGTGGCACAAGCGGATCTGCTCAAAATCCGGATCAACAAAGATCGAAGTGCGAATATTGGCCGCGTGCAGTTTACGCACGTACTCGCCGATTTCCTGGCGACGACCGCGCACATCCAGACCGCTCCAGATGCCCGCATCGTCCCGCGTTTCGGGCACCAGGCAAACATCGCTGGGGGCCTGGTCGATGGCGAACGCCAGCAATTCGGGGTCGAGGGCAATTTCCAGATTAAGCCGCGTTTGTAGCAAGGCGCGCGTGAGCCGCACGTCTTCGTCGCGGATATTGCCCCTGTCCTTGCGCAGCAACATGGTGATCAGATCGGCCCCCGCTTGTTCGGCCACTTGCGCGGCAAAAACGGGGCTGGGATTGCGTTCATCGCGTGCATTACGCACGGTGGCGACGTGATCGATATTTACGCCAAGCAATAATGCGCCGGCCATGGCGGGGCACTCCTGTTATGTCCGGCAGCGGGTGTGCCGGGGTGGGAATGCCCTAAATATAAGCCACAGCGCGGACCTGCCCAAGCGGTTTATCGGCGCGACGGCTGAGCTGGCGCCACGGGCCGCAACAATCAGAGGCGCTGCAAATCCAGCAATAACTGGCGCGTGTGCAAGGGTTGCTCGCCCAGTACGCTGCCCAATGCTTGCCGCATCAATAACTTGGCCTGGGCCAGCGTGCGCTCGCCCGTGACATTGCCCGCGGCCAGTTCCAGCAAGACTTCACCATCAAAACGCCCCTGCCCCGGCGCGGCGGCAAAGAAACCCTGGCCGCCGACAAACGCATACTGGCGTGCTGGCTGCACGGCCTGGCCGTTTACTTCGTGAGCAAAATCGAGGCCATAACCAAGGCCGGATAACATCGCCAGCTCAAAGCCACGCAGGATGGGCTCGACCTGCACGCCCGCGTCGGTGGGCAACACCGACAATTGGCGCACCGCGTCGTAATACGCGGCAAACAGGTGGGGATGTGGGTCTTCACGCGGCAACAGGCGCATCAACAATTCGTTGATATAAAAGCCGCACAGCAAGGGCGAGCCTACCGGATGAGCCAGTCCGCCCTGCCAGTCCGCCGCATGCAGCGTTTTGACTTCGCCCCCGCCAAACCACGACAGCAGCAAAGGCTGAAACGCCATCAACACGCCCCGCAGCTGCGAGCCTGGCCGCCGCGCGCCGCGCGCCACCACCGTCAGCCGGCCATGGTCGCGGCTGAAGATATCGAGCAGCCGACTGGTTTCGCGATAAGCGTATTGATGCAGGATAAACACCGGCTGCGCGTCAATGCGCGGCTGGCTTTTACCACTGCGGGGGCGCTTGCTGCGCGCGGGCGCGGCCAATGGCGGTCCTTACTCGAAACCGTGCTGACGCAACACGCGCGTGTCGTCGGCCCAACCACTCTTGACCTTGACCCACACTTGCAAGAACACCTTGGCGTCGAACAGCTTTTCCATATCGACGCGGGCATCGGTGCTGATGCGCTTGAGTTTTTCACCGTTCTTGCCGATCAGAATGGCTTTCTGGCCATCGCGATCCACCAGCACGGCGGCATAAATCTTGTACAGCGGACGGCCATCGCGCATGGTTTCTTCGTCAAACTTTTCAATTTCGACGGTCATGGCATACGGCAGCTCGTCGCCCAGCATGCGGAACAGCTTTTCGCGGATGATTTCCGAGGCCAGAAAACGCGAGTTGCGATCGGTGATCTGATCTTCGTCATACAACGGCACCGAAACCGGCAGCAGCGGCGCGACCGCTTCCATCAGCACATCCAGCTTTTGTGCCTTCATCGCCGAAACCGGCACGATGGCGTGGAAATTGAACGCGGCGGAAACCCGTTGCAAAAACGGCAGCAGCACGCCCTTGTCGGCCAGTTCATCAACCTTGTTGACCACCAGCAGTACGGGGCGATTGGTGGGCAGCAGCTTCAACACGGCTTCGTCGGCCGGGCCAAAGTTGAGCGCTTCGATCACAAACAACACCACATCGACATCGGCCAGCGTGGTGGTGACGTTGCGATTCATCGCATCGTTCAGCGCATTTTTATAACGCGTCTGGAAACCGGGGGTATCGACAAATACGTACTGCGCTTTCGGCTCAGTCAGCACGCCGGTCACACGGTGTCGCGTGGTTTGGGCCTTGCGCGAGGTAATGCTGATTTTCTGGCCAATCAGGTGGTTCATCAGCGTGGATTTGCCGACGTTGGGGCGGCCAACGATGGCGACAAAGCCACAGCGGTAATCGGGGGGAAACGCACTCGCTTCTTCGGTGGTTTCAATCAAATCAGAGTCAGCCATATTCGGCTCCATAGGAAGGTCTACGCACGCTACTCAGGCGTGGGTCTACAGGTGTAGAAAAAATGCCGGCGCGCCAGATCGGGCGCACCGGGGTACTGCCGCACCCGGTCAGGTGCGTTTGCCGGCTTTACCCGGGTATTTCTCTTTGAGGATGCCCAAAGCGTCGCCTGCGGCCACTTGCTCGGCGGCACGACGACTGGCACCCAGCGCGCGGGTTTGCACCGCGAGTTCGGGCACATTGCAAGCCACCTCAAACACCAGATTAGGCGATTCACCTTCCTGGCGTACAACCTCGTACAACGGCAGCGCCTTGTGGCGCGCTTGCAGCCATTCCTGCAGTGCCGTCTTGGGGTCTTTAAGGGCCTTGCTGGGGTCGATGGCGGTGATGCGCGGCACAAACAGGCTTTCGACCACGCCTTGGGCGGCTTCAAAGCCACCATCCAGCCAGATCGCGCCAAAAATGGCTTCCAGCGCATCGGCCAGGATCGACGGGCGACGATGGCCACCGCTTTTAAGCTCGCCTTCGCCCAGCGACAGATAATCGCCCAGGTCCAGCGTGCTGGCCACGTCGGCCAACGACTCCTGTCGCACCAGCGAGGCGCGCAGGCGCGACAGCTCGCCTTCGTTCAGCTGCGGAAAATGTACAAACAGCGCACGTCCCACCACCGCGTTGAGAACGGCGTCGCCGACAAATTCGAGCCGTTCGTTATGTGTCGCGGCATAGCTGCGATGAGTAAGCGCCTGACGAATCAGGCGCTGCTCGTTAAAGGTATAACCGAGCACCTTTTGCAGGCGCTCGGGAGGTAAAACAATAGACACGCTTATGGACCTACCTGTGCGCCGCTGTTTTCGTAAATATCGAAATTAAACAGCAGGCTGATATTGGCCACCAAAGGCACGGTGCGCTGATAGCTCACGCTGACATTCATCACGCCACCGGTTTGCTGAATTTGCAGATCAGTCGCCTGAACCGATTCGATATCGTCAATCTGCGCATGGCGCGAGAACGATTTGCGTACTTCCGCCGGCGGCTGGCCAGCGCCTTCCTTGGCGATGGTCTTGATCGTCTTCTTGATGTTGAAGTACTCAACATAAGCCGGGATCACTTTAAAGAACGTCACCGCAACGGCAGCCACAAATACCGCCACGATAATAAAACCAAAAAACGAAAGCCCTTGTTGCTTGCGCATATTTACCCCCTGAAGCGCGCCGGATCATGTTGCCCGGTTCGCGCGGTACATCAATATCAATGTATGACGGTGCCGATACGGCCCAGATCGTGCAGGTTAAACCACACCAGGAAAGCCTTGCCGACCACGTATTTATCCGGCACGAAGCCCCAGTAGCGGCTATCGGCGGAGTGGTCCCGGTTGTCGCCCATCATGAAGAAATAACCATCCGGGACCTTACAACTAAAGCCATCGTCATCATAACGGCAGTTTTCGCGGAACGGAAAGTCGCGCACCTCCGAAAGCATGACGTATGGCGGATTCCCGATGGCTTGCAGCGTGCTGTAGGTGTGCGGGCCTTGCGTTTCGCGGAACTGGTTGTTGCGCTCCAGCCGCTGGCCGTCTTCGACATATTCCAGCTGACCCGCATCCGACGTGGGCACCGCTTTACCGTTGATGGTGAGCTGCTTGTGGCGATACTCAACCGTGTCACCCGGCAAACCAATCACGCGCTTGATAAAGTTGATCGACGGATTTTCGGGATAGTTGAACACCATCACGTCACCGTGTTCCGGATGGCCCACTGGCACCGCCACGTTGTTCAGGATGGGCACGCGCAGACCATACGAAAACTTGTTGACCAGAATAAAGTCGCCCACCACCAGACCCGGGCGCATCGACGACGACGGAATCTGGTACGGCTCCACCACAAACGAGCGCAGCAAGAACACCACCAGAATCACCGGAAAGAAACCACGGCCGTATTCCACCCAGTCGGCCGGTTGTTTGTCGCCGCGCGCTTTGCTGAGCTTGAACTTGTCCAGCGCCCACACCGCACCGGTCAGCGCCACAAAAATCAGCATCGCGCCAGGAATCGAGAACAGCTGCACCAGCAGGATGAACACACCCACAATCGCAAACAGATAACCGTATTGCACCAGCTGCGGCGCTTCCGTGCCGGTGCGCGGCTGCTTGTTGCCAAGCGCGATCATGACGGGGCCAAGCAGCGTGACGATTGCGCCGATCAAATACCAGTTCATCAGAGACCTTGTGGGTGGTTACGCGGGCCGTATCAGCCGGCCCGCAGTGCTAGCTTTTGCTTGTTATTTATCGCTGACTTGCAGAATGGCGAGGAAAGCCTCTTGCGGGATTTCCACGTTGCCCACCTGTTTCATGCGCTTTTTACCGGCTTTTTGTTTCTCAAGCAGCTTTTTCTTCCGCGTGATATCGCCGCCATAACATTTGGCCAGCACGTCTTTACGCATGGCCTTGACGGTTTCACGCGCGATGATGTGGCTGCCGATTGCGGCCTGGATGGCGATATCAAACTGCTGGCGCGGAATCAGTTCGCGCATTTTGGACACCAGTTCGCGCCCGCGATACACGCTCATCGAACGGTGCACGATCAGGCTTAACGCATCGACGCGTTCACTGTTGACCAGCACGTCCAGCTTGACCAGGTCTTCGGCGCGGAATTCCTTGAAGTCATAATCCAGCGACGCGTAACCACGCGATACCGACTTGAGCTTGTCAAAGAAATCCATCACCACTTCGGCCATCGGCAGGTCGTAGGTCAGCAACACCTGGCGACCCATGTATTGCATATTGCGTTGCGCGCCGCGCTTCTGATTACACAGCGTCATGACCGCGCCCACGTAATCCTGCGGCACCAGAATGGTCGAGGTAATGATGGGCTCGCGAATCTCCTCCACCTTGCTGGGGTCGGGCAGACGCGACGGGTTTTCGATTTCGACGACTTCGCCGCCTTTAAGTACCAGCTGATACACCACGGTCGGGGCCGTCGTGATCAGGTCCATATCAAATTCGCGCTCAAGGCGCTCTTGCACAATTTCAAGGTGCAACAGGCCCAGGAAGCCACAACGGAAACCGAAGCCCAGCGCTTGCGAGACTTCAGGCTCGTAATGCAGCGATGCGTCGTTGAGCTTCAGTTTCTCCAGCGAATCGCGCAGCGACTCGTAATCGTGGCTTTCCACCGGATACAGACCGGCAAACACCTGCGATTTCACTTCTTTAAAGCCCGGCAATGCTTCAACGGCGGGGCTCTTGACGGTGGTGATAGTATCGCCGACCTTGGCGCTGGCCAGTTCTTTAATCCCGGCGATCACAAAACCTACTTCGCCAGCGCGCAATACGTCGCGCTGCACCGACTTCGGCGTAAACACGCCAACCTGCTCGCACAGATGCTGCGCTTTGGTCGACATGAACAGAATCTTGTCTTTCGGCGACAACTGACCATCCACCACGCGCACCAGCATGACCACGCCGACGTAGTTATCGAACCACGAATCGACAATCAACGCTTTGAGCGGGCCATCCGGGTTGCCACGCGGTGCGGGAACCTTGCGCACGACTTCTTCGAGGATGTCCTGAATGCCGATGCCGCTTTTGGCCGAAGCGCGGACAGCGTCGATGGCTTCAATGCCGACGATGTCTTCGATTTCCTGGATCACGCGCTCGGGTTCAGCGGCGGGCAAGTCGATCTTGTTAAGCACGGCGACCACTTCCACGCCCTGCTCGATCGCGGTGTAACAGTTAGCGACGGTTTGCGCCTCAACGCCTTGCGAGGCATCCACCACCAGCAGCGCGCCTTCGCACGCGGCCAGCGAACGGCTGACTTCGTAGCTGAAGTCGACGTGGCCCGGGGTATCGATCAGGTTAAGGTTGTAGATCTGGCCATCGAGCGCTTTGTAAGTCAGCGCGGCGGTTTGCGCCTTGATAGTGATGCCGCGTTCTTTTTCGATATCCATCGAGTCGAGCACTTGCTCAGACATCTCGCGCAGCTCAAGGCCGCCGCAAAACTGGATAAAGCGATCCGCCAGGGTAGATTTGCCGTGGTCGATATGCGCGATGATGGAGAAATTACGAATGTGCTTCATCAGGGGGACTGTGTTCCATGCCGAAAGCGGCTGTAAAAAGGGGCACGCCTTGCGTGCCCCAGCAGGTAGACGGCCGGGGTTGTACCCGGGCGTGACCGGTTCGGCCGCGATTTTACCGGAAATCGGCGTGCCTCACAAAACCGCCCCACGGGCGGTGCACCGCAGATCAAGCCTGAACCGACAGAAACATGTCCAGCGCGGACAGATCAAGATGGTAATGACAGATTTCGCGATCATGCAGATCGGTCAGCACGGGCACTAGTTCGCCGTAGCGATCTTCCAGATCGTCATCATCATCGATATCGATAAAGTCGACCTGAAAGCCGCGTTGATGCGATAGCGCGTCCAGTTGTTCGCGCATTTCAGTGCACAGACTGCAATAGATACGGCCATATAGCCGCAAGCGGAGCGGACCGGGATTCATTGTGGATCAGCTCATCCCGCCGGTGGCGGTGGAACGATCACAAAAACGCACTGGCTGCACACCGGGCACCAGTTTTTCGAGCGTTGTTGGTTCGGCCATTTTAGCCAGCTGGCTGCGTTGTTTAAGCAAGGCAAAGCCCAGCACAAACCCGAGCACCGCGCCCAACACTGCACCCAGATCAGGCAGACCAAATGGCTCGATCATATGCCCGACCGCAGCGCCAATCAGCAAAGCAAACAGCGGCACGCCATACGCAGCCAGCGCGCTACGCAGCAACATGCCGTCGGCGACGCCAATGCGCACAAAGTCGCCAGCTTGCGCATCAACGGTGTTGCGCACGCGGAATGCTTCTTGTGCGGTGCCAAACAAACGCGTGATGGCGACTGATTTGCAGCCGGTTTCCGGATCGCAATTGCCGCATGCAGAATGCGGTTTGATCTTGACCCACACATGCTGGCCATCACGGCGCGTTACTTGAGCTTCACTTTCGATCATCGTTTTATGTCCCGGGCTGGCCGCTTATTGCACGGCGGCTGCTTTCTCACCTTTAGGTGTGTATCCATAACTGAAAGCCTGCACGGTATCCACCGGCACTTCACCCAGCACCGTCAGCAGCCACGGGCCCGCCTGACGCGCAAACACACTGATGCCCGCCTGCTGCGCAATACCCAACGGCGCGGCGGCATCAAACGGTTCGATAAACACCGACACCGTCACCAGCCCATCGCTATATAGATGGTGAGTGACCGGTTTGGTCTTGCCCGTCAGCGGCCGCTGACTAACCTTCAGCAAACGGAATCCGCCCGGCAAATTGCGGATATCCCACGCCGGATCTTTAGGCAATGCGGTGGTACCGGGGTTGTCATCCAGCGGTGCCGCTTTAACTGGATGTACAGGCTTTAACAGTCGCTTGTCGAGCGCTCCGCCGATCTGGATTTGCGAAAACGCAAATACCTCGACGGGTTCATGCCGGCTGCCCAGCATGAGCGACTTGATCATCAGACCGCTGTCGGGATCAACCCAATAGCGATGCGCATAACGCAATTTGTCTTTGGGATCAAAGTCATAAATATTGGTCACGACACCCGCAATGCGTTCTTGCCCCACCAGGCGGATCTGGTAATTGGCCAGCACATGCTCGGGCTCGTCGGGCAATTGTCGAGGAAAAAGCTTGGAAGACTGGCGTCGATCCATCGGGAATACCTGACCACCCGGCAGATACAGGCTGATCTGGTTGCCCTGGCGCAGCATTTCACGCGGGGGGCCATCCAGCGATTCGCGTCGCTCGATGTCTGCGCCGTTGCCGGCTTCGTGGATAACGCGGAATGACTCCATGTTGTCGCCGTGCTGGTGCACGTAGATGCCCTGGAACGTGACATCGCGCGCCGCAGCGGCCACGCGGGTTACCAGTTGCGTGGCCTCTTGCGGGCTCATGAAATCATTCGTCGTAGAAGGTGGTGCTGCGAGCACACGTTGGCCCGCCAGAAGCAAACTACCGGCCAGGATCCAGCCCTTGGTCTTCATCATTATTTTGGCTGCTTGGTCTCAAACGAAGCGTAAACGATATCGCGCCCATCAATGACGTTGCCCGAATCTTCGCGGTGGGCTGCCAGGTAAGCACGGAATTGCGGATTGCTGTCGGCGGCATTGGCCACCTTCAGCGGGCTGGCCGACACGGCCGCCACTTGGGGCAGTGCAGTGACATTGCCATTGGTATACGCGCCATGGAACGCCTGCCAGCCGACCACGCCCAGGAATGCCACCGATGCCGCCGCCGACAGCGGCGCCAGCGCGCGACGCATAAAGCGGCGCTTGCGCAGGTTGGCTTGCGGTGCAATCACGATCGGTTCCACGGCCAGACGCGCCGAAAACTTCTGCATGAAGTCAGGCGACAGGATCGGATGCTGTTGCATCACGTCGCCGACCATATGCCAGTCGTGCCATTGCTGACGCAGCGACGCATCAGCGTGCAGGCTGGCCAGCACCTGGTCATAACCCGATGGGTCGAGCTCACCATCGATCAGCGCGGACAAATGCTCTTTCATGATTGCGTACCCTCTAAGCGCCTGTTTGAACAGGCTGTCTCAAGCTTCCAACTACCAACGCCGGTCTTTGCCTACCGTTTCGAGAAGCGGCCGCAGTTTAGCGGAGATTGCTTCCCGGGCGCGAAAGATGCGCGAGCGCACCGTTCCAATTGGACAATTCATCACACTGGCGATGTCCTCGTATGACAAACCATCCATTTCGCGCAGGCTGATTGCGGTGCGCAGCTCGTCAGGCAAGGACTCGACCACCTCGTTGACGGTTCTGACAATCTCTCGATTTGCAAGTTCAGCTTCGGGCGTATGGTAATCCGGAATCTGTGCGGCGGCATCAAGGGTTTCGCCCTCGTCGTCTTCATAATCAGCCGACAACTGCGGCCGACGACCCAGCGCCGCCAGATAGTTTTTGGCAGTGTTGATGGCAATGCGATAAAGCCAGGTGTAAAAAGCGCTCTCGCCGCGAAATGACGGCAACGCGCGATACGCCTTGATAAAGGCTTCTTGCGTGACGTCTTCAATCTCTGCAGGGTCCCGGATCAACCGGGACAGCAGTCGGGCAATTCTGCGTTGATACTTGGCGACCAGGAGCTCGAATGCTCGCTTGTCGCCGTTCTGCGCCCGGTGCACAAGCTCTTGATCGACATCCCGTTCGGTCATGTGTTCCAAATGCGGGCTCCGTGTTATCCGGCCTGCGTAAATTTTGATCTGCGGCGCCGCGTGGTGCAGCGTGGGTCCGGGCAATCCTGTTATTCCAGCTTTACGCGGTGAACCGATTTCTATGTATCCGTTGCTTGCGGTCGCGGCGTCCGGTTAGACCAGTCGGGTTGGCAAGACCCGGTTCTGATCGCCGTCGGGATAGACGCGTTGACCTTTTTCACCCGTAACAGGCACTCCGGCCTGGGGCCGGATGCGCGGCAAATGCACGCTCAGTGGGCAGTTGGGGGCTTGTATCTGCTTTTGCAAGCACTTGGCATGCCGGGGCATCGTCGCATTCGATGCTTAATGGCGGCTTAAAGCACGATTGGTGCTATTCACCTGTCATGGCTTGGGGCTATGTCTGACTGATATAGTGTGGCCCTCGACCCACCTTGCAAGGAGCCTGAACTGACATGCGCCAATTCGATGTTCTGATCATGGGGAGCGGCCTTGCCGGCATGACCATTGCGCTGCAGCTGGCCGACAAACTCAAGGTGGGGCTGGTCACCAAGCGCGAACTGCGCGATGGCGGCAGCGCGTGGGCGCAAGGCGGCATTGCCGCGGTGCTGGATGATGCCGACAGCATCGAATCACATATCCGCGATACTCATATTGCAGGCGGCGGCTTATGCGATGAACAAGCCACGCGTTTTATTATCGAAAACTCGCGCCAGGCGATCGACTGGCTGATCTCGATGGGCGTGCCGTTTACACGCGACGCCAGCGGCGACACTAATTACAACGGCTACCATCTGACGCGTGAAGGCGGCCACAGCCATCGCCGCATCATTCACGCCGCCGACGCCACCGGCGCAGCCGTGATCGACACGCTGGCCAAGAAAGTGGCGGCGCATCCGCACATCACCGTGCTGGAAGACCACATCGCGCTGGATCTCATCACCGGCAAAAAACTGGGTCTGGAAGATGACCGTTGCTGGGGCGCTTATATCTATGACAAGCAAGCCGGCAAAGTGGAAACCATGCTGGCCCAGCACACCGTGTTGTGTACCGGTGGCGCGGGCAAGGTTTATCTATATACAACCAATCCGGACGTAGCCACCGGCGACGGCATTGCGATGGGCTGGCGCGCGGGCTGCCGCGTTTCGAATATGGAATTCATCCAGTTCCACCCCACCTGCCTGTATCACCCGCATGCCAAATCATTTTTGATTACCGAGGCCGTGCGCGGCGAAGGCGGCATTTTGCGTTTACCCGATGGCACGCGCTTTATGCCTAACCACGATGAACGCGGCGAACTGGCCCCGCGCGATATCGTCGCCCGCGCCATCGATTTCGAGATGAAAAAAGGCGGCTACGATTGCGTGTATCTCGACATCTCGTACAAGCCGTCCAGCTTCGTCAAAGAGCACTTCCCCACCATCTACCAGCGCTGTCTGGAGCTGGGCATCGACATCACGCGCGAGCCCATCCCGGTGGTGCCCGCCGCGCATTACACCTGCGGCGGCCTGACGGTAGACCTGACCGGCCACACCGACGTCGACGGCCTGTACGCGGTGGGCGAAGCCGCCTGCACCGGCCTGCACGGCGCCAACCGGCTGGCCTCCAATTCGTTGCTGGAATGCATGGTGATCGGCAAAGCCGCCGCCGCCGAAATGCTGGCCGCCCCCGTGCGCGAACTGCCCGAAGTACCGGAATGGGACGAAAGCCAGGTCAGCGATCCCGACGAAGCCGTCGTCATCTCGCACAACTGGGACGAACTGCGCCGCTTTATGTGGGATTACGTCGGCATCGTGCGCACCAACAAACGCCTGGAACGTGCCCTGCACCGCATCCAGCTACTGCAAACCGAAATCCACGACTACTACAGCAACTTCCGCGTCGGCAATGACCTGATCGAACTACGCAATCTGGTCACCACGGCCGAACTGATCGTACGCAGCGCCATGGCCCGCAAAGAAAGCCGCGGCCTGCACTACAGCCGCGACTATCCCGAACTGCTGCCGGATGCCGTACCCACCGTGCTCACCCCCACCCTCGAAGGCACCGGCCAGGCCGGGATGTAGAACAAAGCCCGACGGGCCAACAGCAAACAAAAAAGCCAGGGCGCAAGCCCCGGCTTTTTTGTTCTGTCGCAGCGCGCTCCCGCCCAACGGGGCGGCCCCAAAAACGACCGAGGCTGTCCCTGCAAATTGGAAGGCCCCCCAAAGGGGCCGAGGCTGCGCCTCAAAATGTGCGTTGCCCTACGGGTAACGCACCCTACATCGCCGTGGAAGTTGACCTGGCAGTTGACCTGGCCTTGGCCCCGGCAACAGCGAAGCGCATTGCCCCGAATCAACAAAGCAGCGTCGGGGCGGCTGCAGTGCGGTCAGTTTGGATACCGCCGGAGCGCAGCAACCGGAGTGGCCAGGTGGGCCATGAGGATTGCGAGCACCGCCGGGATTCAAAATGACCGTGCTGCAGTGGCCCCCTCACACCTGGGAGGGGCGGGGCATGCCGATGTGATACCCCTGCAGATAGTCCACCCCGATTTCAGTCAACTTCGCCGCAATCTGCGCCGACTCCACATACTCCGCAATCGTCTGCCGCCCCATCGCATGCGCAATCCGGTTCACCGCAATCACCATCTGCCGGCTCACGTGGTCTTCCACCACATCGCGCACCAGGCTGCCGTCAATTTTCAGATAATCCACCGGCAGGGTTTTCAGATAGGTAAACGACGAGAAGCCGCTGCCAAAGTCATCCAGCGCAAAGCGACAGCCGCGTAAACGCAGCGCTTCAATAAACAGCGTCGATTCTTTGATATTGGCAATCGCGCTGGTTTCAGTAATTTCAAAACACAACAAATCGGGCGGCACTTTTGATTCGTCCAGCTGCTCCAGCACAAACGCCAGGGTCTGTTTGGTCAGCGATTTACCCGAGAGATTCACCGACAGCATGGTCACTTTTTCGCCGCGCGCCATGCGTTCGTTGATTTCGGCCAGCGTATGCGCAATCACCCAGCGGTCAATCGTCGCCATCAAGTCATAGCGTTCCGCCGCTGGAATAAACGCGCCGGGTGAGATGACCTTGCCCGTTGCATCTACCAGCCGCAGCAGCACTTCATAATGCGGCTCGCCCTGGCCATTGGCGGCAACGATGGGCTGAAAATACAGCTGGAACCAGTTCTGCTCGGCCGCCTGGCGCAAGGTAGCCAGCAGCTGCAACTCGTTGTGGCGATGTTCCAGATTGACCTCGCCGCCGCGATACCACGAATAGCGATTGCGCCCTGCCTCTTTGGCCGCAAAACAAGCCACATCGGCGCGACTGATTACCTCTTGCAGATTGGGCGCGTCAGCATCCAGATGCACCAGGCCCATGCTGCCGGTCACAGTAAACGGGCGGTCGTGCCAGACAAAACGATACTGCTCCAGCGTCATCAAGATGCGCTCAGCCAACGCTTGCGCGCCGTCGCTTTCTTCGCCGGGCACCAGCACGCCAAACTCATCGCCGCCCAGACGGCCCACCAGCACGCCAATCGGCACCATTTCCTGTAACAGGCGCGCCAGCTGGCGCAACAATTCATCGCCCGCCAGGTGGCCACAGGTATCGTTAACCAGTTTGAACTGGTCCAGATCCAGCTGCATCAGCACGCAGGCTTTGCCACCCGAACGCACGGTTTCGTTGGCTTGCACCAATGCGCTCATAAAGCCGCGGCGATTGGTCAAGCTGGTCAGCTCATCGTGGGTGGCTTGATAAGCCAGCCGCGCGGTCAGCGCTTCGGCTTCCGAGATATCGTGCAACGCCACCACAAAGCCGATGCCATCTGCATCGGGCACCGCCGCCAACGCCATTTCCACGCGATAACGCTGGCCCAGACGGCTGATCACCGTGGCGGTCACACGGCGCGCCGGATGCGTGCCGCTTTGCACTTCATCCAGCATTTCAATCAGTTGCGTGCTGCCACTCTCCGCCAGCGTCGCCACCACTTCGGTAATCGGACGGCCCAGCGCTTCCTGATACATCCATCCGGTTAGGGTTTCCGCCGCCGGGTTCAGCAACTTGACGCGACCATCTGCCGTGGTGGTGATGATGGCGTCGGCCACCGAGCCCAGCGTGGCTTCGGCCAGCTCTTTTTCGCGGATCAGCTCGTGTTGCGCCTGATCACGTTCGTTAAGGCCTTGCTGCAGATTGCGGCGCATGGCGTTAAACGCATCGGCCAGCGTTTGCAGTTCGTCCGGGCTGGTGTCGCGCCGGGCCAGCACCAGCGGCGCGGTCAAACTTTCGTAATTAAAGTGGCGCGTAAAGTCGGCGATATGGCGCAGATGACGCGCAATCAAACGGTGGTACAGCAAGATAAAACACAGCGCCGCCGCAAACATGCCCGTGGCCAGCAGCAGCAGAATGCGCATCATTTGATCAAAAATCTGCGATTCCAGGCCGTCCAGCGTGTTCACCAGCGTCAGCTGCCCCAGGCGAACGGCCTTGTTGGTCAGCGGATGCAGATATTCCACCGGAAAGCTCATGCTGACCACAGAGCGATGATCATCGGGCAATTGCCCCGCTTGATAACGCGAGCCGTCGGTTTCCACCAGTTCGGCGTAACCCACTACTTTGGTTTGCAATAAAGAATTGAGCTGGGTGCGCACCGCTTCGGTATTCACCAACCACAAGTTAACGGCCAGCTGCGGGCGCACGGTGCGCGACAGTGTTTCCAGATCAGTACGAATCTGGGTCAGGCTGCGTTGATATTCCTGGCGGGCCAGGAAAAACGCGAGAGACAGGGCTACCAACACGCTGGTTACGATGACAGCAGCCACCAGGCGCAAAGCTAACCGGTTATCTGTATAGAAATTGCGCAGCCGGGGTAACAAGGGCGGAATCACTTGGAAGGGTTGGTCATGGGTGCATTCAAGGAATGAGCATAAACAGAGTGTTTTGCTGGCACAAACTGTAATTATCCCTGACGCCGATTTTTTGTGTTCTCCATGACAGTAGCATAGCCGCGGGCAAGCTGCGGCCACGCGCCGCGACTGATGTTGCACTGCTTTGCGCGACATCAATACGGTGCAAGAAATGTGCTTTCAGAACAGTTGCTTGCCGCGCCACACCTAGTCACAGATCAATATAGTTAGGTCCACCGCCGCCTTCCGGCGTTTGCCAGACGATGTTCTGTGACGGATCTTTGATGTCGCAGGTTTTACAGTGCAAACAGTTTTGGGCGTTGATCTGCAAGGCCGCCGCGCCGTCGCGTTGCACGGTTTCGTACACGCCAGCCGGGCAATAATGCGTTTCCGGCGCGCCATAAACCTGCAAATTCAAGGTGATAGCACGCTCGGGCTGCAACAGCATCAGGTGCACCGGCTGATTGGCCTCGTGCCAGGTGTTGGATAATTGCAACGAACTGGCTTTATCAAACGTCAGCACGCCATCGGGCCGTGCATACCTTTCAACTTGTAAGCTGGCTTGCGGCCGCAGCGTGGCAAAGTCCGGCTTGCTGTGGCGCAGCGTCCACGGCGGGCTAACACGAAAATGTTGCAGCCACATTTCCGCGCCCGCGTACAAGGTGCCTGCGATCAATCCAAAGCGCGATAACGCCGGTTTGATATTGCGCACCTGGCGCAATTCGGCGCCGATCCACGACGCATGCACGGCCGTCGGGTAATCGGCCAATACATCGTGCTGGCGTCCGCTTTGCAGCGCCGCAAATGCACTTTCGGCCGCCAGCATGCCGCTCTTCATGGCGTTGTGATTACCTTTAATGCGCGGCACGTTCACCATGCCCGCCGCACAGCCCATCAGCACGCCGCCGGCAAACGCCAGTTGCGGCAGGCTTTGCCAGCCGCCTTCGCTGATCGCGCGCGCGCCGTAGCCTATGCGTTCGCCGCCCTCCAGCATTTTGCGGATTGCCGGATGCGTTTTGGCGCGCTGGAATTCTTCGAACGGCGATAAGGACGGATTGGCGTAATCCAGATGCGTGACCAGGCCAATCGAAACCAGATCGGGCGCCATGTGATACACAAACAAGCCGCCGCCCGCGCGCTGCCCCAGCGGCCAGCCCAGCGCATGCGTCACGCTGCCCGCGCGATGCTGCGCGGCGGGCACGCGCCACAGTTCTTTAATGCCCAAGCCGTATTTCTGCGGCACCGGGCGCAAGCCCAGGCGTTGTTCCAGCACGCGCGTCAACGAGCCGCGTGCCCCTTCGCCAATCAAGGTATAGCGCGCGCGAATTTCGATACCGGGCGCATAGCCGGACGTGGGCTTGCCGTCTTTGCCCACACCCGCGTCGGCCACCTGCACGCCTTGCACCACATCGTGTTCATCAAACAACAACGCCGCCGCCGGAAAGCCAGGATAGATCTCTACGCCCAACGCTTCGGCTTGCTCGGCCAACCACTGGCCAAAGCGGGTCAGGCTGATGATGTAATTGCCGTCGTTGCGCATCATCGGCGGCAGCAGGGCATGCGGCACCGGGTAGGCCGCGTCTTCGTCCAGCAATAAAAACTGGTCATGCATTACCGGCGTGTCCAGCGGCGCGCCGCGCTCGCGCCAGTCCGGCAGCAGCTCATTCAGCGCAATCGGGTCCAGCACCGCGCCTGACAACAAATGCGCGCCCACTTGGGCGCCCTTCTCCAGCACACAGACGCTGATTTCGGCGCTGGCGGCCGCAGCCAGTTGTTTCAGGCGGATGGCGGCCGATAAACCGGCCGGTCCCGCCCCGACGATGACCACGTCGTATTCCATTACATCGCGTTGCATGCGCTATTCCAGATGTTCATCACAACAATTCATCGCAACCAAGGCTCGTTAACCCGACCACTACTTATAGATAGTGAACCGGTTGTCCATCCGGCCCCGGCAGCACGATCTCGTCACTTCGGCGCACGCCCTGCGACACCGCGCGGCACAG
This sequence comes from Amantichitinum ursilacus, assembly GCF_001294205.1. Taxonomy (GTDB): domain Bacteria; phylum Pseudomonadota; class Gammaproteobacteria; order Burkholderiales; family Chitinibacteraceae; genus Amantichitinum; species Amantichitinum ursilacus. The sequence continues at coordinate 145,109 of NZ_LAQT01000008.1, read as the reverse complement.
TGCAATAAAGGCCTCGACGCCGGCCGTGCGAAATTTCTGCTTGTGCAGCACAAAGTGGAACATGCGCTGCAAATCCAGCCCCGGCACATTCAGCGGCACCAGGCTGCCGCGGCGGAACGCTTCTTTCAGCGCCAGCCGGCTGATACAGCCGATGCCCAAGCCCGATTCCACCGCGCGCTTGATCGCCTCGGTGTGCTCCAGCTCCAGACGGATATCCAGGTTCGACGCCACGTGGCGCATCGCGTAATCAAAGGTCTGGCGCGTGCCGGAACCCGCCTCACGCAAAATCCACGGCGCGGCCACCAGGTCATCCATGCTCACGCTGTCCAGTTTGGCCAAGGGGTGGCCAGGCGCAGCGAATACCACCAGCTCATCGGGTATCCACGGCAGCACTTCCAGATCGGGATGCTGAAAGTCACCTTCAATCAGCCCGACATCCACTTCCAGATGCGCCACCTGACGCACGATGGTGGCGGTGTTATGCACTGACATCTGCACGCGGCAGCCCGGGTGTTGCCGCATAAAGTCGCCCACCAACAGCGTGGCCAGATAATTGCCGATGGTCAGCGACGCGCCGATGCTCAGCGGCCCGATGCCGGTGTCGCCGGTCAGTAGAGATTCAATCTGCCCGGCCCTATCTAGTAGTTCAATGGCGCGGGGCAACAGCTGGCGGCTTAGCTCGTTAAGCTGCAGCCGCTTGCCGTAGCGATCAAACAGGCGCGTGTCGAACTGCTTTTCCAGTTCGGCCAATGCGGTGCTGGTGGCCGATTGCGACATCGATAACGCTTCGGCCGCGCGCGACACGCTCTCTTGCCGGGCCACCGCGACGAAGACTTCAAGTTGTCTGAGGGTGTATCTCATATCTACTTTGTCGATTAGTTTTATTTAAACAATCCAGTTAACAGATATTGTACGTGTACTTAGAATGGCTCGACAAGTAACTCAGAGGAATATCGTGATGACCGCAAATAGCAAATACACCACGGAGACGATTACGTATCTGCATCGGTGGACGCCCAATCTGTTCACCTTGCGCACCACCCGGGGCGAGGCGTTCAAGTTTGTGCCGGGCCAGTTTGCCCGGCTGGGTGTGCAAAAGGGCGACAAGATCGTCTGGCGCGCTTATTCGATCCTGTCCGCCGACTACGACGAGCATCTCGAATTTCTGTCTATCGTGGTACCCGACGGCGAATTCACCAGCGAGCTCACCAATCTGAAAGTGGGCGATCCGCTGTTTGTCGACAAGACCGCCTATGGTTTCCTGACGCGCGATCGCTTTGAGCAAGGCAAGGATTTATGGATGCTGGCCACCGGCACCGGCCTCGCCCCGTTCCTGTCCATCCTGTACGACTTCAGCGCATGGGAAGAATATGACCGGCTGATCCTGGTACAAAGCGTGCGCGAGAAAGCCGAGCTGGCCTATGAAGACACCATCCGCGCCTTTGCCACGCACGAGTTCTATAGCGAATTTGCCCACAAGCTGCATTACGTGCCCATCGTGACGCGCGAAGTGGTCGAAGGCGCGCTCGATACACGCATTACCGATTTGCTGAAAAACGGTGGCCTTGAAACCGCCACCGGCATCCCGCTGGACCAGGAACGCTCGCGCATCATGATTTGCGGTAACCCCGACATGGTGGAAGAAACGCGCACGATATTAAGCGAGCGTGGCTTTACGCTGTCGCGCCGTGGCGCACCGGGCCATCTGGCCGTCGAACAATTGTGGTAAGCCGCAAGGCCCGAGGAACAACCCGATGAAAATACTGGTAGCGGTCAAGCGCGTCGTGGACGCCAATGTCAAAGTGCGGCTGAAAGCCGATGGCTCGGATGTCGATGTCGGCGCGGCCAAAATGAGCATGAACCCGTTCGATGAAAACGCGGTAGAAGCCGCGGTGCGGCTGAAGGAAGCCGGCCAGGCCAGCGAGATTGTGGCCGTCAGTGTCGGCCCGGCAGGCGCGCAGGATACGCTGCGCCATGCGCTGGCCATGGGCGCGGATCGCGCCATTCTGATCGACAGCGGCGATGTGGCCATCGACGCATTAAGCAGCGCCAAGCTATTGCGCCAGGTAGCCGAGCGCGAACAGCCGCAGCTGATTTTGCTGGGCAAACAAGCCATCGACGAAGACGCCGCCGTAGTCGGCCCGATGCTGGCCGCGTTGTTAAACCGGCCGCAAGCGGTGGCCGCATCGCAAATTACTGTTGAATCGGCTGACACATTAACCGTCGTGCGCGAAATTGAAGGCGGCCAGCAAACCGTGCGCGTGCCCTTGCCCGCCGTCGTCACCGCCGATTTGCGTTTGAATGAACCGCGTTATGTGAAATTGCCCAACCTGATGCAGGCGCGCAAAAAGCCGATCGAAACGCTGACTCCCGAAGCGTTGGGCGTCACACTCAGCGCGCATCACCGTTTGCTGGGCGTCAACGAACCACCGGCGCGCGCCGCGGGCCAGCGCGTAAACAGCGTCGAAGAACTGATCAACCGTCTGCGCGCAGACACCAGGGTGCTGCCATGAAAATTCTCTTAGTCGCCGAACATCACCAAGGCCAGTTGCGCCCTGCCACCCGTCACGCCGTCACCGCCGCACGCCAGTTGGGCGAACAGATTGACGCTGTGATTGCTGGCGCGGATCTGAGCGCCGTCGCGGCCGAACTGGCCACCCTCGCAGGGATCAACCGCGTGCTGCAACTCGACACCGCAGCGCAGATCAGCCCCGAGCAACTGGCGCCCGCGCTGGTTAACCTGGCGGCCGACTACGACGTGATCCTCGCCGCAGCCGGCACCTTGTCGCGCGATGTTTTGCCGCGCGTGGCCGCGCTGCTGGATGTAAATATGCTGCCCGACCTGATTCGTATCGAAAGCGCAGACACTTTTGTGCGCCCCACTTATGCGGGCAATGTGCAAGCGCGTGTTCAGAGTCTCGATGCCCGGCGTGTACTCAGCATCCGCGCCCCCGCCTTCGCCGCCACCGGTACGCAGGCCGCCGCGCCCATCGAAACGCGCAGCTTTGCCGCCGACGCCAGCCAACCGCATTCCAGCTGGCTGGCCGAAGTGCAACCGCATAGCGATCGCCCCGAACTGACCAACGCCCGCGTGGTGGTCAGCGGCGGGCGCGCGCTGGGCAGCGCCGAAGGCTTTGATACGCTGCTGCACCCGCTGGCTAGCAAACTGAATGCCGCAATCGGGGCCAGCCGCGCCGCCGTCGATGAAGGCTTTGCGCCCAACGAAGCCCAGGTGGGCCAGACCGGCGTTGTGGTCGCGCCCGAGCTGTATATCGCCATTGGTATTTCCGGCGCGGTGCAACATCTGGCGGGCATGAAAGACAGCGGCATCGTCGTCGCCATCAACAGCGACCCCGACGCACCAATCTTCCAGCACGCCGATTACAGCCTGGTGGGCGACTTGTTTAGCGTGGTGCCGGAACTGACCGCCCGGCTTTGAAATCGGGAATGGTTTGATGAAAAAAACGCCAGCGTTTGCTGGCGTTTTTTTTGCTAGGGGCCAATGCGGTCTGCCCGTCAGGCGACATGTCCGCCCAACAAGCTGCGCAATTGTTCTCCATAGCGATCCATCAAGGGCGCTTCTTTTGCCAGATTAAATTGCATGGCTGCTTCTGATACTTCCACCAGCGGCGCGGTCAGATCGTGCCCGCGCTGCATCAGAAATTGCAGAATGGAAGCGAGGTGCCAGATCGACCCTGCCCCGGCATGCACCGGCGCCGGAAAAGCATCCGGATAAGAGGTCAGGTATTTGCGCATGTTCTGGCGCGACACGCCGAGCAAGTCGGCCGCGTCGGTCAACCCCACCAGGTCAGGGCCCGCCTCAACCAGCAAAGCATCCGGCAGCGCCGCTCGCACATCCTGCAACGCACTCACCAGCGCGGCCTGCGCCGAAGTAGCCTCCCGTGCGAATTCAAGCGCCAGCAAGCCGCTTACGCCTGTTCCGACCAGGGCGTCCGTGCAGCCCGCCGCGCCCAGGCGCTCGACTACGGCGTCCCGATCACTGTCCGATTCAGCCAGCTTGAACTTCAAGGTAAACGTATATTCCATTTTTTTACTCCTGATCTTGCGGCGCGGGCCCGAGCATTGCGGCGGCTTCGCGCATCTTGCGTACGGAACAATGGTCGACCACGCGCCTGAGCTGTTGCGCATGGGTATCCGGGTTTTTGGGCGTACTCCAGATGCTGGTCATGCAAAATTCACCGCAGCGACATTCCGCACTGTTGTCGGGGCAGAGCAAAGTGCCCCAGGCGTGCCCACAGCCATTGCGCGCTTTGATCGTCCAGCCAAGTGCCTCGGCATATCGCAGGACTTTTTCAATTTCCTTCTTTGAATGTTTTGAGCGCGTCATTGCAACCTCTGATGGCAGATTAAAGAAACGCCCACAGGTTGTCAACTGACAACCCGTGGGCTCGCCATCGTCGCCAGCCGGGCTTTTAACAACGATCCGATATCGAAGATGGCGGATATCTGTCCACACAGGCTTGCGTGAGGTTCGCCGATGCTGCCCGGCAGTATTTCCGTAGCGCCGACGGCGTTCTCACAACATCCGCACCGTAAGAAATCCACTTACTCATTACACTTTTTCGCTGTCGCCCTCGTACATTTCTGTATGTATATTCCCTGCCAAGCCGCGTAAATCTTTGTAGAATACGCGACCCTAGCTTACAAGAAAGTCCACCAGGGTCGCTCCTGGGCAGGATGAATCTATATAATTTGCTAGTCTGTAAGCAAATCGCACTGTTTTTGCGCTAATCGGGTATCCATGCTGCGTCATTTTTCTTTCGCCCGTTTAGGGCTGTGGCTGTTTGTCTTTGTGCTCTCGCTATTCGGGCGCAGTGCTGTGGCCGCCCCCAGCGTGGCGTTTTACTACGGCAGTAACCCGCCGCTGACCACGCTGGCCACCTACGATTGGGCGGTGGTGGAGCCCGACGCGCTGCCCACGCCGCCGTCTGATGGCAAGACCACGTGGTTTGCCTACGTCAGCATCGGCGAGGTGCATCCCGACCGGCCTTATGCCAAAGACATCCCCATGGCATGGCAGGCGGGCAACAATGCCGCCTGGGGTGGCGCGGTCATCGACCAGACGCCCGCCGCGTGGCCGCAGTTTGTGGTCGACCGCATGATTACGCCGTTATGGCAACGCGGTTATCGCGCGTTTTTTCTCGATACGCTCGACGCTTTTAATCTGATTGCCAAAACCGATGCGCAACGCCGCGCCCAGGCCGACGGGCTGGTGCGTGTGATCAATGCGATCAAAGCGCAATATCCCGACGCCAAACTGTTTGCCAACCGTGGGTTCGAGATCATGCCGCGCGTGCATGATCAGTTGGTGGGGGTGGCGTTTGAGTCCTTGTTCCAGGGCTGGGATGCCAGCCAGAAAAAATACACCGTGGTCTCGGAGACGGACCGCCAATGGCTGCTGGGCCAACTGGCGCCGATTACTTCGCAATACAAGTTGCCGGTGGTGGCAATCGATTACGCCAAACCGGCCGAAACCGCCGCCGTCACGCAAAAAATCAAGGCGCAAGGGTTTATTCCGTGGGTGGCCGATCCGCTGCTCAGCACCCTGCCGCCCGCCGCACCGCTGGCAGGTCTCAAGCCCATCGCGCGCAAGGTCTACATTCTTTACAACGCCAAACTCGCGCCCAGCATCATGGGCAACGAGATTCTGTACCTGTCTACCCCGCTCAATTATCTGGGCCTGGTGCCGCGCTATATCGATGTGGCCGGCCCGATGCCGGACGATATCGAAAGTGGCCAGGTGGCCGGCGTTATCAGTTGGTTAACCGCAGGTCAAAGCACACCCGCCGCCGAGCAATGGTTAACCCGCGTGCTGACCGCGCATGTGCCATGGGTGATGCTGGGCAACCCGGGTTTTGATCTGGATTCCGGCTGGCAAGGTCGGCTGGGCATCCAGTCCGACAATGGCGAAACCACCGTCGCCGACGCGCGCATCCTGCAACAATCGCCCCTGCTGCATTCCGAAGCGCCGCTGGTGCCGCAACGCGTGGGCTATTGGGGCTGGCATCTGCGCGCGGGCGATCCGTGGCTGACCATCGGTGCAGGTAGCCGGCAGCATGTGCCGATTGCCGTTACGCCGTGGGGCGGTTATGCGCTTGATCCGTACATGCTGGTGGAGCTACCCGACTTTACCGCGCGCTGGTTGATCGACCCGGTGGCGTTCTTTCAGCAGGCGCTGCAGTTGCAGCCGATGCCGGTGCCCGATGTCACCACTGAGAATGGTCGGCGCGTGTTCCTGTTCCATATTGATGGCGACGGTTTTGTCTCGAAAGCCGAACGCCCCGGTTATCCGATCTCGGGCAAGGTGATGACGGACGAAGTGCTCAAGCGCCGTGCCTTGCCGGTAACCGCCTCGGTGATTGAAGGGGAAATTGGCCCGAGCGGTTTGTACCCCAAACAATCGGCCGAATTTGAAAAAGAAGCGCGCGCGATGTTTGCGTTGCCCAATGTCGAAGTGGCCAGCCATTCGTATTCGCACCCGTTTAAATGGGGGCTGGCGGAGGCGGGTGTGGGCGAGAGCTATCACCTTGATATCCCCGGCTATGTGTTCAGCATTCAGCGCGAAACCAAAGATTCGATCGATTACATCAATCGCCGCCTGGTACCGCCTGGCAAAAAAGTAGCCGTCTATCTGTGGCCAGGCGATTGCAATCCGCCATCCGATGCCATTGCCGCGGTGCGCAAAACCGGCGTGGTGGCCATGAATGGCGGCGACACGCTGATTACGCGCAGCCAGAACACACTCACCCAGGTTGATGCGATTGGTCTGTACAAGATGGATGAGCTGCAGATCTTTGCGCCAAACCAGAACGAAAACGTCTACACCAACGACTGGACCGGGCCGTTTTATGGTTTCCGCCGCGCCATCGAAACGTTTGAGCTGACTGATCTGCCACGTCGCTACAAGGCCATCGACGTATATGTGCACTTCTACACCGCCAGCAAACGCGCCTCACTGGATGCGTTAAACCAGACACTGGACTGGGCGCAGCAACAAGCGATTACGCCCTTGTATGCCTCGCAATACATCGCCCGCGCCACCAGCTTTTTCGTCGACGCCCAGGTAGCACGCGACGGCGATGCCTTTGTGGTACATGGCGGCGCGCTGCGCACGTTCCGCCTGCCGCAAAGTCTGGGCTACCCCGATCTGGCCCAAAGTACGGGCGTGGCCGGTTATCTGGATCACGGTTCGGAACGTTATGTGCATCTGATCGGGCCGGACGCTCGTATAGCGTTGCAACCCGGCGCGCCAACGCAGCTGTCGCTGGCGGACGCCAATGGCGTTACGCAATCGGGGCGGATTACGCCGCAACGACTGGAGCTGCGTTTAAGCGCCGAACAACAAAACCTGCAATTCAGCCTGCGCAATGCGCAAGGCTGCACCGTGACGGCCGATGGCAAGAGCGTGCCCGCCAGCAGCACCGACGGCGCCGTCACTCACTATAAATTGAATACGCATGCTGCCTCGATCATCGCCCAATGCCCACGTTGAACCGCAAGAACGTGCGCGACTGGTCTCGCGCTGGAGTATCGCAGCCCTTGTAATCGTGGTGGCTGCGGGTCTGGTGTTCTTGTTTCCGCGCGAGTCGATTACGCGCGCGGCGGCCCTGGCGCGCCCGGAAGATGCATTGGCCACGGACTATCTGCGCTCGGAACTAGCGCATCACCCCAACGATGTCGAAGTGCGCCAGACCCTGGTGGGCCGTTATGCGCGCGCAGGCAACTTTGCCGAAGCGCAGCGTTTGCTGGCCCCGATGGCGGCCAACCCGGAAACCCGGCAACAGGCCGATCTGGCGCGCGTGGATTTGCAGGAAGCCGAAATCGCCACGCTGATCCCCGGCGCGCCCCGCTCGGCGGCGATAGACCGCATGCACGCGCTGATTGTCGAAGTCACCGACAGCTGGCTGCAGCACCGCGTGGTGCTCAAACCCGACTGGCTGCTGGCCAAGCTGACGCAATGGGCGCCCGAAAAACTGGATGGCGTGTATCTGGCGCTGGCGCAGCGCCAACCGGCTGATGCACCGCGCTGGCTGGGTAAAGCCGCCGATTCCGCACTGGCGGCGGGCGATTATCGCGCCAGTTCCAACGCCTGGTTTGCGGCGCAAAGCGCGGCCATAGATCCAGCGCAACGACGCATGTACTTTATGCGCGGCGTGTCGGCCTTGCGCGCGGGCAATCTGGGCAGCGAGGCGGCGGTGGCGGCCGAAGCGCACAGCCAGGAATGGCGCGATGACCGCGACGTGCTGATCTTGCTGATCAACCTGGCCCGCGCCAGCAACAATCCGGCCATGGCCGACCGCTATGCGCGCCGCCTGCTGCAAATGAGCTGGCTGCACTTGCCCAATGGCCCGCGCAACGCCATCACGGTGGCCGATTATCCGCGCGCCCTACCCCGCTTTGCCTTCGCCTTGCCCCTACGCAACGGCCTGCTGCGCACCGCTGACACCGTGGCGCAACCGGCCGCGCCTGCCACGCCGCATGCGGCGTATGACTCCGAATCGTATCGGCTGGCCTACGACGTGTTCGTCAGCAATAAAAAACTGGCTGACGCACTGGCCGTGGCCCAAGCCGCCCTGAAAGCCGTACCCGCTGACGAAGACTGGCAACGCCGCTTTGCCCAGGCGGCGGAATGGTCGGGCCAACCTGCCGTCGCTTTGGCGGCGTGGCGCAAGCTGGCGCAACAAACCAATGAAGATGCGGCGTGGCAATCAGTGTTCCGCCTGGCCCCCAGTCTGCTGGATGACGACGCGTTGCTGGCCGCCTGGCAGCACGAAGAACAACAACGGGCACTCACCGATAAGGAATGGCTGCAGCTGGTTACGCTGTTTGAACGCATCGGCCAACCGATCAAGGGCGCGCAGATGTTCGAAGCCGCCTTCCAGCGTCGCCCCGTGCCCTTGCTGCTGGAACAAGCCGGTTGGCTGCGCCAGCGCGAAGGCGACGACGCCGGCGCGGCGCAAGACTATCAACGCCTGATGACGCAATTTGGCCCGCGTGTGGAATGGGCCACCACGCTGGCCACCCTGCGCTATAGCCATGGCGACCTCGAAGGCGCGTATCAAGCGATGTGGCAGGCGCATACCGTGGCCGCGCCCGACAACGAAAACTACTGGCGCACGCTGGGCGACCTGGCCTGGTATCTGCACCACAACGATCAGGCGCGTACTGCGCTGGACCATCTGCATGACCAGGGCCAATGGCAAGAGCTGGATGTGGAACGCATGCTGGCCTTGCTGCCCCCCAAAGACCGGCTGGCGCGCCAGGCCTTGCTGGAAAACGCATGGCGCACCTTCCATCAGCCCGATTTTCTGATCGACGCGCTGGCGCTGGACATGGACCGCGTGGATTACACCGGCGCGCATCGCCTGTTAAACAGTCTGGAGCCCGCACAACTGGCCAGGCTGGAAGCCAACGCCGGATTCCTGGTGCAGCGCGCGCGGCTGGAGCAAGCCGAGCATCAATTGCCCGCCGCGCAACGCGACATCACCGCCGCACTGGCGCTGATCCCGGATTCGATCGAATTGCGCATCAGCATCATCTGGCTGCTGGTGGAACAACGCGATGCCGCCACCTTGTCCGGCGTGCTGCCGCGCTGGGAACGCGCGGCCGATAACAATCCGTCGCTGGCTGAAGCCATTGCCGCCGGTTGGCAATCACTGGGCCAGCTTAATCGCGCCATCGACTGGAGCCGCAAACTGTTGCCGCAGCATCAGGACGACATGCTGTGGCTGAGCAACTACGCCGACATGATCGAACAAGCCGGCCAGATGGATCTGGCCTGGCAAATACGCCGTTATGCCTGGCAAAACCGCGATGTGATGCCCGCGCGCGATATCGATACGCTGGTGTCGCGGCTGGCGCAAACGCTGCGCTTTGAACCGATCGACAAGGCGCAGCGCACGCTGTACGCCGCCATTCTGCAATCCCAAACGCCGGCAGGCGATGCCATGAGCCAGTCCGACCGCGACCGCATCGACGAACTGATTTACAGCTGGCATCTGGGCCAGGAAGACGATGCCGCCGCGCGCTTCTGGTACTGGAAACGCCACGCGCGCCAGTTGACTGACCCGCATTATCTGGAACTGGCAGCGGCGGTAAAACGCGGTGATGACGAGGCGATTGCGCGGATGCTGGCGCGCGACGGCGTGGCCACGCAGCCAGCGGATCAGGCGATGCTGGCGCAAGAGGCCGGGCTGTGGCCGCTGGCGCAATCGCTCACGCATTACCACGCCAACGGCACGCCCGATAACGATGCCTTGCATTTGAGCCTGAGCGACCAGTTGCTGGCCAACGAACCCGAACAGGTGAACGTGGGCGCGGTGCGCGTGCAAGGCAGCGATGTAACCGGCACGCGCATGTTGCTGCAAGGCACCTTGGCGCTGACGCCCAATACGCGTTTGTCTCTGGCCATGGACCGCGCCCCGCTCACCTACGAGCCCACTGGCTACAGCCAGATCAACACGCACGCGGTGGTGACGTTATCGATGCTGGGGCCGACCAATGCGCGCGGCAATGGCGCGGAAATGAGCTTAAGCGCGCTGGCCAACAAAGGTCGCAGCAGCTATGCCGGCTTTGTGCTGCATCTGGCGGGTGGCGTGGAAGACCTGGGCTGGTCGCTGGAAGCCGCCATCAACGAACAAGCCAGCGATGACGGTCTGCTGATGCTGCTGGGCAAGCAAGACCGCGTTACCGCGCAAGGCAGTTGGCGCATCAACCGCTTGATCAACGGCGAAGTGCAGTTGGGCTACAACCGTTTTTCGTTGCAGGACGGCACCTATCTGGGCGCTAAAACCGATGAAACGCTAGCGCTGCAATATCGGCTGCCCGAATCGCCATTCAGCATCCGCGGCAGCGTGGAAGCGGCGCAGTATTCAGCCAGTGGCAACACCAGTGGTAACTACGCCGATGTGCTGCCCAATACCGATACCTTGGGCAGCCCCGAACTGATGCCGCAGAACTTTCATCGCGCCGATATCGCCATCGGCTACGACCTCGAAAACCGCAATACTTTCCGCCGCGACATCCGGCCGTTTGGCTCGATCGGGACGGGTTATCACTCGATCAGCGGGCGCCAGTTTGAATGGCTGATTGGCTTGGGCGGGCGCGTGTTTGGCAGCGACCGGCTGGCCTTGTACGGGCAACAGAACACCGATGCCAGTGGCGGGCAAAACCGCGAGTACGGCTTGAACTATGAATTCTATTATTGAGGGGGCACATCTTATGCACACATCCAGTTCTTATCGCGGCGTCTGGCGTCGCGTTGCCATGTCGGTTTGCGCGGCCGCCGTGCTGGGCCTGAGCGCCTGCGCCGTCACCAGCACCGCCAGCAGCGGCAACACCACACTAGCGCTGCCCGCCGCCGAAAAATGGGCGATGCTGCCGCTGCTTAACCGCACCGAAACGCCGCTGGCAGGCCTGCGCGCCGAATCGATCGTGGAGCCGCTGCTGGTACAACACGGCCTGACGCAACTGCAGCTGTACCCGTCGGCGCTGGCCAAGGACAGCATGCTGGCCGCCGATGACCGCGCCGCAGTCGATGCCGCGCGCCAATGGGCCCAATCGCAAACCATCCGCTACGCCATTGGCGGCAGCGTGGACGAATGGCGCTACAAGGTGGGCGTAGATGGCGAACCGGCTGTCGGCATCAGCCTGATGGTGTGGGATTTGCAGACCGGCCAGGTGGTGTGGAGCGGCGTGGGCGGCAAGAGCGGCTATTCGCGCGAGGCGCTGTCGGCGGTGGCGCAAAAGCTGATCAGCAAACTGATTGAAGACCTGCCCCTGACGCGAGGCGCCAGTGCCGCTGCTCAGTAACACACCGTGGCGGCAATACGCCATCCGCCGCCGCACCTGGTGGCAGTGGGCCGAAGCGCTGCTGGTGCCCGGCGTGGGCCTGGCGGTGGCGCTGCTGGTCGACCCGCAGGATGCGTTTACCCGCCATAGCGGTTTTCCGTGGCTGTGGCTGGCGCCGTTGCTGGTGGCCTTGCGTTATGGCGTGCTGCCCGGCTTGCTCAGCGGCGGCGTGCTGCTGGCCGCCTGGCCGGTGTGGGGCGACACGCCGGTGCCGCCGGCGGCGTATTACATCGGCGGGCTGATCCTGGTGATGATAGGCGGCCAGTTCAGCGGCTTGTGGAATACGCGTGAACGCCGCGTGCAAGAACTGAACCAGTATCTGGACCAGCGCATGGACCAGCTGGCGCGGCGTTATCACTTGCTGCGTTTGTCGCACGAGCGGCTGGAGCAAAACCTGATCAGCCGCCCGCAAACGCTGCGCGATTCGCTGGCCAAGCTGCGTGATCTGCTGGCCAGCTTGCCGCCGCACGAAGGCTTGTCGGCGGCGCAGCCGTTTCTGGATTTCATGACGGAGTTCTGTCAGCTGGAAGGCGCGGTGATTTTTGCCGCGCAAAAAAACCGGCTGTTGCCCGATCCGGTGGCGCTGGTGGGGCGTGATGCGGCCTATCGGGTGGATGACCCGCTGATCCGCTTTGCGCTGGACCGACGCGAGCTGTGCCACGTGCAAAGCGAAGACATCGACGTCTCGCCCAGCGATTTGCTGGTGGCGCTGCCGCTGACCAACAGCATGGGCCAGTTGATGGGCCTGCTGGCGGTCAAGCAGATGCCGTTTTTTGCGCTAACCGACGACAACCTGCAAATGCTGTCGGTGCTGTCGGCCTATTACACGGAGCAGATTGTGGTGCGCGACAGCGCGGCCGCGCTGCTGGAAGTGATGCCTGATTGCCCACGCGAATTTGCTTATGAAGTGTTCAACCTGCAACGCGTGCAGCGCGAAACCGGCATTTCCAGCGTGATTGTGGTGCAGATCTTCCATCCGGGCCGCAACCAGCGCGAAGCGTTTGAGCTGGTGCGCAAACACCAGCGCGCGCTGGACCAGGTGTGGGCCATCGACACCACGCGCAACCGCCTGCTGGTGACGCTGATGCCGCTGGCCACGCTGACCTCGCTGGAAGGCTATCTGGCGCGAATTGAACATCTGTTGGGCGAGCAGCTGGGTTTGACCTTGCAGGACGCGGGCTATGAAACCCGCCACGTCGAGCTGTCGCAACCCGCGGGCTGGTTATTGTTGCAGGACGTGCTGAATGCCAACCGTTACTAAACGCCGCTTACGCCGCGCCGCTGCGGTGGTCGGCCAGTTGCCGTGGCTGGGCCTGGCGCTGGCCGATGTGCTGGTGCTGGTGGCTTTGCTGGAGGCCGAAACGCCTGGCGCGCAAGTGATCTGGGCGGTGGGCCATGTCAGCGTCAGCGCTGTGCTGGTGGCCTGGATCTGGCGTTGGCTGCTGCTGCAATGGGAAGAAGAACGCTGGCACATTCTGATGCTGCTGGTGGCGCTGGCGGTATTTTTGCCCGCGATCGGCCCGCTGGGCCTGGCGTTTGCCGCCGCGCTGGCGCAACAACTGCCCGAACGGCGCGAAGTGACCGATTATTTTCGGGTACTGCCCGCACCCGAGTTCACCTTGCGCACCGCGCAACGCGAAGTGCGCTATGGCGTGGGCGGCGTGCGCGCGCGGCTGGCTGATCCGCTGGCCCCCAGCAATATCCGGCTGAATGCATTGCTGACGCTGAAGTCGATGCCGCAGCGGCTGTCCAGCAATATGCTGCGCGATTTGCTGGATGACCCCGAAGAAGATTTGCGCTTGCTGGCCTACGGCATGCTGGACCAGGAAGAAAAGCGCATCAACGCCCAGATCAACGAGGCACTCACGCAATATCAGGACCCGGATGCGCGCGCCCCGGCGGCGCAACGGCTGGCGTTTTTGTATTGGGAACAGATTTATCACGGCATGGCGCAAGGCGATTTGCGTCGCTACGCGCTGGAGCAATCGGCGCTGTACCTGGAAGAAGCGCTGGCCGCCCTGCCCAACCAGGCTGACTTGTGGATGCTGCGCGGCAAGTTGTTTAGCGCGCAGGGCAAATCGGCGTTGGCGCGTGAGGCGTATCAGCAAGCCAGCTTGCTGGGGTTTCCGCTGGTGCGGCTGATTCCGTATCTGGCCGAGCATTCGTATTATCTGCGCGACTTTGAAGGCGTGCGCGCGATGCTGAACAGCCTGCATTACCTGCATGTGAACGATACGCTGCAACCCGTGGCGCGTTACTGGAGAAAGGCGTCATGAAGAACAGCACGCTGGCCGAACTGGCCACGGCGCCGCCGGTGGATATCTGCCTGTTGCTGGAGGGCACGTTTCCCTACGTCAGTGGCGGCGTGTCGAGCTGGGTTAACCAGATGATCCGCGGCTTTCCCGAGCTGACTTTTGGCATCGTGTTTCTGGGCAGCCGGCGCAGCGATTACAACGAGATGAAATACGCCATTCCCGACAACGTGAAATGGCTGACCGAACATTATCTGCACGAGCACGAACCGGGCACGGTGCACGCGCGCCCGGCTGCGCGGCCTGGCAACAAGGCGCAATTTGCCAATGTGCGCGATGCCCACGCCGCATTCCAGGCCCCGCACGCGCCCGACACGCAGCCCGACGCGGTGCGCCGCATGATCGGCCAGTTGCTGGCCGGCACGCTCAGCAAAGACGATTTTCTGTACAGCGAAGAATCGTGGAAGGTGATCCGCGATCAATATCGCGCGCGCTCTTCCGACCCATCGTTTGTCGATTATTTCTGGACCATCCGCGCCATGCATACGCCGGTGTGGATGCTGGCCAATCTGGCGCGCAGCCTGCCCAAGGCGGGCGCTTATCACACGGTGTCGACCGGGTACGCGGGTTTTCTGGGGGCGATGCTGCGCCAGCAAACCGGCCGCCCGCTGTTGTTGTCCGAACACGGCATTTACACCAAAGAACGCAAGATCGATCTGTATCAGAGCGACTGGATACGCGATAACCGCAATGTGTTCGAGCGCGAAGTGACGCAGATCAGCTATTTCCGCGCGCTCTGGATCCGCTTTTTTGAGGTGTTGGGCAAGCTTTGCTACGACTCGGCCGACCATATCATCGCGCTGTACGAAACCAACCGGCTGCGCCAGATTGCCGATGGCGCGCCGGCCGAGCGCACCATCAATATCCCCAATGGCGTCGATCTGCCGCGGCTGGGGCCATTGCGCGATTTGCGCCCGGCCGAAATCCCGCAAGTGCTGTGTCTGATCGGCCGCGTGGTGCCGATCAAGGACATCAAAACCTTTATCCGCGCCATGCGCACGGTGGTTAACCAGTTGCCGCATGCCGAAGCGTGGATTGCCGGGCCGGAAGATGAATCGCCGGAATACGCCGAAGAATGTCGCAATCTGGCCACCAGCCTGGGTTTGACCGAAAAGGTTAAATTCCTCGGCTTTCAGAAAATTACCGATCTGATGCCCAAAGTGGGCGTGCTGATACTGAGCTCGATTTCGGAAGCGCTGCCGCTGGTGGTGTTGGAAGGCTTTGCCGCAGGCGTGCCATCGATTACCACCGACGTCGGTTCTTGCCGCCAGCTGATCTACGGCCTGAGCGACGAAGACCAGGCGCTGGGCGCGGCGGGCCGCGTAGTCGGCGTGGCCGACGCCCCGGCCCTGGCGCACGCCGCCATCGAATTGCTGGGCGACCCGGCCGCCTGGACCGCCGCACAAGAAGCCGGCGTGGCACGGGTTACGCGTTATTACACCCATGCGCATATGTTTGGCGCTTATCAATCGATTTACGATCAGGCATTGGCCATGCCCGACACACCCGGAGTAATTGCCTGATGGCGGGCATCGGTTTTGAGCTGCGCAAGATTTTAAAGCGCGATAATTATTTTGCCTTGCTGGAGGCGTATACCTACGCGGGCTTGATTGGCGCGGGGCCGTGGATTTTATCGATTGTTGGCGTGCAATTGATTGGCTTTTTAAGCTTGACGGTAGTGGTGCCGCAATTCTCGGTGGCGCAATTCCAGGTTTCAGTCACCTATTTACTGGCCGCCAGCCTGATTGTGACCGGACCTTTGCAACTGGCGTTTACCCGTTATATTGCCGACCGGTTATTTGACAAACTGGAAGAGCAAGTATTGCCCAACTTTTTGGGCGCGCAATTGTTTACCTTGCTGGTCGCGGCGGTGATCGGTGGTATTCTGTTTTTTACTGCCTTTGCCGGGCTGGATCTGATTTATCGATTGTTGATGTTTACCGGTTTTGTTTTGCTGTGCCTGATCTGGATTGCGGCCATCTTTTTATCGGGCATGAAGCGTTATCTGGCCATTGTGTGGTTGTTTGCGCTGGGTTATGGCGTGACGGTAATTACTGCATTGTGGTTGCGGCCGTATGGCTTGAATGGCTTGTTGGGCGGCTTTGTGACCGGCCATTATGTATTGGCGTGCGGGTTGTGGTTTCTGGTCTTGCGTTCTTATCCTTCAAAATCTTTATTGGCGTTTGATTTTTTGAAGAAAGACCGCATGTATCGCGCCTTATTGTGGACGGGCTTCTTTTATAACGTGGCAATCTGGCTGGATAAAGCCATTTTCTGGTATGCGCCGTCCACCAGCCAGCATGTAATCGGGCCATTACGCGCTTCGAGTATTTATGACTTTCCGATTTTCCTCGCCTATCTGTCGATTATTCCCGGGATGGCGGCGTTTCTGGTGCGTATCGAGACTGACTTTGTTGAGTATTACAACAAGTTTTATGACGCCATTCGCGATGGTGGGTCTTTAGACCAGATTGAAAGTCTGCGTAATGAAATGGTCTTTACCATCCGCCAGGGTTTGGCCGAGATCATGAAAATCCAGGGCCTGGCTGTTTTGGTGGCATTTATGCTGGGCGATAAGGTATTCAAATTGCTGGGGATATCGCCGCTGTATTTGCCCTTGCTGTATATCGACGTGGTGGCGGCGGGCTTGCAAGTGGCTTTGCTGGCGATTCTGAATATCTTTTTCTATCTGGATAAACGCCGCGAAGTATTGCTGGTGACCGGACTGTTTGTGCTGAGCAATGGCGTGCTGACCGGCTTGTCGATCTGGGCTGGGCCAAGCTGGTATGGCATGGGGTTTGCGCTGTCACTGCTGATTGTGGTGGTGGTGGCGATGGGCATTTTGAGTGCGCGGCTGGAGAAGCTGGAGTACGAGACTTTTATGCTGCAGTGATGCGGGCCCGGCTTGAATCTACGCGTCAAGCTCAGGCCCCGCTCCTGTTCCCGCCACGGCCTTACGTGGCGGAAGCGCTCAGCCCACCAGCGCCGTGCGTTGGCGGCTGTTTTTGACGGTAAGCCAGATCGCCGAGACCAGGAAGTAAAACGCGCCAAAACCTGCATACGGCGCCACCGTGGTGACATCCAGCGGCATACCGCTATGCGCCTGATGGAACATAAAGCCGCCTGCGAGGGCGGATTGCGCCCCGCTAAGGATCATCGGCCATTGTCCGCTTGCGGTTTTCCAGCGCCGTACCCCGGTCGCCAACTGCAGCAATCCCGAAAAGATCGCCCACGCGCCAAATACCGAGATCACGGTCGGCATACCGACACTAAGGCCCCAGCACACCGCCAGCGCGATCACCACGCTGACCACAAAGTTGAATTTCTGCGACGGGTTGACGCCCAGACCGCCGCTGGTGCGCGCATCCAGATAGTTGGCCAGCGCGTCCCACGCCGGATATGCAACCAGCAGCACCGCGCCGACGGCGGGGTTTTGCTTACCGACGAGGACTGCGAGCGCGATCCAGACGATCGAAACGCCGGTGCGCAAAAAGTAATAGGTCTGCAGCCAGCGGTCGAGTGAGCGTTCCGGCGTGGTGGTGAGCGTTTGCATGCTTGTTCTCCAAAGTTGGGCCATCGCGTGAACGATGGTTATCTATCAGTAGGTAGGTACGAAAGTCGCACTGCGCCTGGCTGGCGCGTGGCGACAATTCGGGCTTGAAACATCAATCAGGCATTTTGGTGACGCGAAAGACGGTCGCCATCTGCAGTTTTTATTGAATTGAGCGCATGCTAGTCTACTAGTTGGTAGACTGCAAGAGGCCGTCTGGCGGAACGATATCGCTCAACGACAAGACGCCGAGCGCCGCTTTGATCATTTACCTACCAACTGGTAGAATCGTTGCCCTTCCAATCCGGATTATTTATGCCATGTATGCAGAGCTTTCCCCCAAAGCCGCCGAAATCGTGACCTTGACTCGGTCATTGCTGGAGGCGGGTGGGTACAACAGCTTTAGCTATGCGGATATTTCGGCGCGCGTGCAAATCAGCAAGGCGAGCATCCACTACCATTTTCCGACCAAGGCGGAACTGGTGCGTGAGGTGGTGGCGCGCTATCGCGCCGAGGCGCGCGAGGGACTGGCGATGCTGGACCGGCAGCTGGCCGATCCGGCGGCGGCGTTGCAGGCCTATGTGGGCTATTGGACCAACTGCATCGAGAAGGGAACGTCCTCGTTCTGCATCTGCGCCATGCTGGCGGCGGAGCTGCCCAGCGTTCCCGCCGAGGTGGCGGCTGAGGTGCAGGGGCACTTTGAGGATCTGGGCGCCTGGCTGGCATCCATCCTGGAAGGGGGCGTGGCCAGGGGCCAGTTTCAACTGGAAAGCAGCGCGCCGATCGAGGCACGGTTTTTCATGTCTGCGGTGTATGGCGCGATGCTGGCTGCGCGCGGTCTGGCTGACCCGCGCAGTTTCGAAGCGCTGGTCGCCGTGGCGATCAAGCGTTTGACGCGCGCCTGAGCCGGCTGACGCGTGCCGCGCCGCCCTGCCCCCGCGCGCGGCGATGATTAATGCTTGCGGCCGTTGGCGGTCGCCGCCGGGCAGGTCTCACATTGCTTGGTACACACCTTGTCCAGACTCTGCGACAACGCACACACCGAGCGACGACACGCCACAAAGCGGATGTTTTCTTCGTGCGCCATCTCGCGGTAGTGGCGCATCACGTTGTGGCCCAGAAAATCGGTAAACAGGATGATCAGGTCCACGCCTTTCAGGCTGGCGGGTTTACGTTGATGCGATGCGTTGCGGCCTGACACGTGTTTATGGATGGCAATGCCATATTGATTAAGCACGTCCGGGATATTGCCGAGGGTGTCTGCGCCGACGAGGTAGGCTTGCATTGTGGCTCTCCATGGTTTGCATCAAAAAGCCACGCCTTGCGCAGCGGATGGAGAGCATCTTATTTTAAATGAGAACCGTTATCAATACGATCTACGCAGATTTTTTACCAGCGGCTTGCAGAACTTTTTGCCCCGGGAAAGTACCTGCCACCCGCAAACGCCGCAGTGGCAGGCTTGGGTAGGTCAGGACCAGACCAGCACCACCTTGCCGCGATTGCCGCCGTCCGCCACGTGCTGATGCGCTTGCGCCACGTCCTCTGCCGCAAAAGTCTTATCGATGGTCACGCGCAAACTGCCCGCGTCCAGACCCGGTAATACATGCTCGCGTAATCCACGCACGATGCGCGCTTTGGCTTCGATCGGCTGCGAGCGCAGCGTGCTGCCACGCACGGTTTGGCGTTTAACCAGCAACTGGCCCATATTCGCCTGCGCCATCGGGCCGCGCAGCATGCCGATCACGATGATCTGGCCGTCGGCGTTCAGGCAGGCTTGATTACGCGGCAGATAGTCGCCACCGACAGTATCGAGAATCAGATCGACGCCGCCCTGCTGTTTCAGTACGTTTTCAAATTCTTGCTCGTGATAGTCAATGGCCAGATCCGCGCCCAGATCGCGGCAGTAGGCGCATTTATCCCGCCCCCCGGCGGTGACGGCCACCCACGCGCCGTAGCTTTTGCACAGCTGGATGCCCGCGCTGCCGATGCCGCTGGCGCCAGCATGGATCAGCACGCGTTGGCCTTGGCGCAACTGGCCCAACTCCACCAGGTTAAACCATACCGTCATCCAGGTTTCCGGCAGGCTGGCGGCGTCGATGTCGGTCAGATGTTCCGGCGTGGGTAAGGCCAGCCGCGCATCCAGCAAGGCATATTCGGCATAGCCACCGCCACCTATCAGACCAAACACGCGCTGGCCGACACTAAAACCTTCAACCGCGCTGCCCACGCTTTCGACCACGCCAGAGATTTCCATACCCATGATCAGCGATTCGCCCGGTGGCGGCGGATAGTTGCCCTCGCGCTGGGCCAGATCGGCGCGGTTGATGCCGCTGGCGGCCACTTTCACCAGCAACTGGTGCGCGGCGGGTTCGGGGCGCTCCACCTGGGTAATCTGCAGCGTGTCGACGCCACCGGGTTGGTTTTGGGTAACCGCGCGCATCTGGGGCATGGCAATAACTCCGTTCTGGTTTGAGTGTGGCTTTGAATGCAAAAAGGCCACGGAATTCCGTGGCCTTTACATTACAACTGACTGCGACTAACGCTTAGCCTTCGGACGGTACGTCGGCCACTTGCTGGGCAGCAGTGGCTTCGTCGTTCAGCA
This sequence comes from Amantichitinum ursilacus, assembly GCF_001294205.1. Lineage (GTDB taxonomy): Bacteria > Pseudomonadota > Gammaproteobacteria > Burkholderiales > Chitinibacteraceae > Amantichitinum > Amantichitinum ursilacus. The sequence goes on along the minus strand of NZ_LAQT01000008.1, from coordinate 124,774 downwards.
CGGCCTTGATCGACAGGCGCACGCGGCCCTTGTCGTCTTGCTCCAGTGCCTTCACGCGTACCACCTGGCCTTCTTTCAGGTAGTCCGACACGTTCTTGATGCGTTCGTTGGCGATCTGGCTGATGTGCACCAGACCATCGCGGCCCGGCATGATCGACACGATGGCGCCGACGTTGTTGTCCAGAATCTTGACGACCGGGCCTTCGTAGATCTTGCCGATTTCCACTTCAGCGGTAATTTCGCTGATGCGGCGTTTGGCTTCGTCAGCACCTTCCGAAGATACGGACGCGATGGTGATCGTGCCGTCTTCCTGGATGTCGATTTGCGTACCGGTTTCTTCGGTCAGCGCGCGGATCACCGAACCACCCTTGCCGATCACGTCACGGATTTTTTCCGGATTGATCTTCATGGTGTACAGACGCGGAGCGTGTGCGCTGACTTCTTCGCGCGCGCCGCCCACTTCGTTCTTCATGATGCCGAGGATGTGCAGACGGCCAGCTTGGGCCTGGTCCAGCGCAACCTTCATGATTTCCTTGGTGATGCCGTCGATCTTGATGTCCATCTGCAGTGCGGTGACGCCTGCATCAGTACCGGCAACCTTGAAGTCCATGTCGCCGAGGTGATCTTCGTCGCCCAGGATGTCGGTCAGCACCGCAAAGCGGTTGCCTTCCTTGATCAGGCCCATGGCGATACCGGCCACGTGGTTCTTCAGCGGCACGCCAGCGTCCATCAGTGCCAGGCAACCGCCACACACCGAGGCCATCGAGGACGAACCGTTGGATTCGGTGATTTCCGAAACCACGCGCATCGAGTAGGCAAAGTCTTCCGGGCTCGGCAGCACGGCGATCAGCGCGCGCTTGGCCAGACGGCCGTGGCCGATTTCGCGGCGCTTGGGCGTGCCCACGCGGCCGGTTTCACCGGTGGAGTACGGCGGGAAGTTGTAATGCAGCATAAAGCGGTCGGTGTATTCGCCGGCCAGCGCATCAATCTTTTGCTCGTCCAGCTTGGTGCCGAGCGTAGCCACCACCAGACCCTGGGTTTCGCCACGGGTAAACAGCGCCGAACCGTGGGTACGCGGCAGCACGCTGGTGCGCACGGTAATCGGACGCACGGTGCGGGTGTCGCGGCCGTCGATACGCGGGTAACCGTCCAGAATCTGGTTACGCACGATCTTCGCTTCCATGTCATGGAAAATGCCGCGGATCTTGTTGGCTTGCAGCGTATCGGTGTCTTCGTTGATCAGGGCGGTTTTCACCAGATCCCAGGCTTCGTTGAGCTTGACGGTACGCGCTTGCTTTTGCGGGATGCGGAAGGCTTGCGCGATGGCTTCGCCAGCGATTTGCTTGATCTGGCCTTCGAGCGCTTCGTCACGGACGGGCTCGTTCCAGTCAAACAGTTCGGGATTCACTTCATCGGCCAGCGCGTTGATGGCGGCGATGGCTTTCTGCATTTCGTCGTGGCCAAACACCACGGCGCCCAGCATCACTTCTTCCGACAGCTCTTTGGCTTCGGATTCAACCATCAGCACGGCTTTTTCGGTACCGGCGACGACCAGGTCGAGTTCGCTGGTGGCCAGCTCTTCTTTGGTCGGGTTCAGCAGGTACTGGCCGTTGGCGTAACCGACGCGCGCGGCGCCGATCGGGCCCTGGAACGGCACGCCGGAAATCGCCAGCGCAGCGGATGCGCCGATCATGGCGGGGATATCGGAATCAATTTGCGGATCCAGCGACACCACGGTGGCAATGATCTGGATTTCGTTGAAGAAGCCTTCCGGGAACAGCGGACGGATCGGACGATCGATCAGGCGGCTGGTCAGGATTTCTTTTTCCGAAGGACGGCCTTCGCGCTTGAAGAAGCCACCCGGGATTTTACCAGCGGCGTAAGTACGTTCTTGATAATCAACGGTCAGGGGGAAGAAATCCTGGCCGGGTTTGACGCCGCGCGCAGCCACAACGGTGACCAGCACAACGGTATCGTCCATGGAAACCAGAACCGCACCGGAGGCCTGGCGAGCGATTTCGCCCGTTTCCAGCGTCACGGTATGGCGGCCGTATTGGAAAGATTTCGAGATTTTATTGAACACGGATTGCTATCCTTTTCAGTAATGCGCTTTTCGGCCACAAGCGCGTGCGATTGCCGCTGCGGTCAGGCCGGGAGACAGAAGCCGACGCGTTGTGTTCGACGCCGTTCGGAATCCATCCGGGACAAGGGGGCGCGTGGCGCCAGTTTCATGACCCTGTCCATGACCGCCAGTTCCAGCACAGTCCAACACCACTCCTCGCCGCCGGAACTGCAATTTGACGAGGGAGGGCTAAAAACACGATGAGCACCAGACAGGGATGTCAGGTGCTCGATGCGATTGCTTTTCAGCGTACTGAAAAACAAAAAAGTCGCAGTTTTCACTGCGACTTCTTATGAGATTACTTACGCAGACCCAGCTTGGCGATCAGTTCGCGGTAGCTTTCGACGTTGGTGCGCTTGAGGTAATCCAGCAGGCGACGACGGCGGGAAACCATCTTCAGCAGGCCGCGGCGGGAGTGGTGATCCTTGGCGTTGGCTTTGAAGTGGGGGGTCAGATCGTTGATGCGGGCGGTCAACAGGGCCACCTGAACTTCAGGGCTGCCGGTGTCGCCAGCGGCGCGTTGGAACTGGCCGACGATTTCGGCTTTTTGCGTAACAGATACAGTCATTTGGAACTCCGATTCCGATTAAATCAGTCTGGACATCAATACGATGTCGTTCGACTGGACAAGCAAGGCAGAGCTTTCATCGCACCCCGCGCCTTGCTCCATTTACCAGCGTCATCCCCAGCGGGTTTAGCCAGGGATTGCCAGCAGACGTTTGGGCCGCAGCACATCATCGGATGCCACTTCGCCCAAACCGATGAACGCGCCATTATGCCCATTTGCCAACGTGCCGTAAAGCCGCAAACCGCTCGCGGAGGCAGGCCATGCGCCACTACGCGCAACGCTCATGCCGTGCAGCATGCGCTCGGTTTCGGCGGCATCCAGCGTAATGGCCGGCAGGTCTTGCAACAGCGTATCGGGCTGCAGCAACAAGGCTTCGCGCGCGGGCATGTCCATTTCGATCAGCTCGTCCAGCGTCACCGCTTCCGCTAGATTGAAACCGGCGGTCTGGGTACGGCGCAAACCGGCCAGATAGGCACCGCAACCCAAGGTGCGGCCAATGTCGTCGGCCAGCGTGCGGATGTAAGTGCCCTTGCTGCAGGCCACGTCGATCACCAGCACATCGGCCTCGAAACTGACGATATCGATCTGATAAATCGTGACGTGGCGAATCTTGCGCTCGATTTCGATGCCTTCGCGCGCGTATTCATACAGCGCTTTGCCTTCGAACTTGAGCGCAGAGTGCATCGGCGGGATTTGTTCGATGGGGCCGGTGTATTGCTGCAGCACCGCTTCGATCTGCGCGCGGTCGCACGTCACCGCGCCGCTGCGGCTAATGCCGCCCTCGCCATCCAGCGTGGTCGATACCTGGCCTAACTGGATGGTGGCGCGATAGCCTTTGTCGGCATCCAGCATGCGCTGCGCAAACTTGGTGGCCTCACCAAAACACAGCGGCAACAGGCCGGTGGCGAAAGGATCAAGTACGCCGGTGTGGCCCGCTTTCTCGGCCTGAAACAACCAGCGCACTTTTTGCAGAATGTTATTGCTGGACCAGCCAAACGGCTTGTCCAGCAGCAAAACACCGTCGATTTTACGTTTTGCCATGCGCCCGGCTTAGCCTTCTTGCTTCGGTTCGGCGTCGGCGTCGTGGTCTCCTGCCGCGGCTTCGTCGTCATCCAGCGGGGCCGAGGTGCTGACCGCTTGCTGGATCAGGCTGTCCAGCGCCATGCCGCGCTCTACCGAGTGATCGTATTCAAAATGCAACTCCGGCATCTTGAACAGCGAAATACCGCGCGCCAGCTGGCTGCGGATAAAGCCTTTGGCGGCTTCCAGCTTTTCGGCAATCGACTTGGCGTCTTCCGGCGTGCCGAGGAAGGTGTAGAAGATTTTGGCGTGCGAATAATCGCGCGTCACTTCGACGTCGGTAATGGTGATCAGCGATGCTTTGGGATGATCCAGCTCAGCGCGGATCAGCTCGGCGGTATCGCGCTGCAATTGCTGCGCCACGCGGTCCGAGCGCGAAAAATGTTTTGCTTGTTTAGCCATGATGGGGTCTACCCGCCGCGCTCGAGGTGATGCGCAGCCTGCCAGAATGCAAAAAGGCGCAGAACCGGTCTGGTCCTGCGCCGCCGGTGTCCCGGCCGACCACCACCTCGTGGCGGCCGGGATACCTGGTATTACAGCGTACGTGCCACTTCGACGATTTCGAACACTTCCAGCTGATCGCCTTCCTGGATGTCGTTGTAGTTCTTGAGTTGCAAGCCGCACTCGTAGCCGGCCTTGACCTCTTTAACGTCATCCTTGAAGCGCTTGAGCGTTTCGAGCTCGCCCTGATGCACCACCACGTTGTTACGCAGCAGGCGCACGCCGGCACCGCGTTTAACTGTACCGTCAAGCACATAACAACCGGCAATCGAACCGACCTTCGAAATCACGAAGACCTGGCGGATTTCGACCAGACCGATGATCTGTTCGCGTTTTTCCGGTGCCAGCATGCCCGACAGCGCCGCCTTCACATCGTCCACAACGTCATAAATGATGTTGTAGTAACGGATGTCGACGCCTTCAGCCTCGGCCAGCTTGCGTGCGGCTGCATCGGCGCGGACGTTGAAGCCCACCACGACGGCCTTCGAAGCCAGTGCCAGGTTGATGTCCGATTCGCTGATACCACCCACGCCCGAGTGCAGGATCTGCACACGCACTTCGGAAGTGGACAGCTTGAGCAGCGAGCTGGACAGCGCTTCCAGCGAACCCTGCACATCGCTCTTGATGACGATCGGCAGGTTTTGCACTTCGCCTTCGGCCATCTGCGCGAACATGTTTTCGAGCTTGGTGGCTTGTTGCTTGGCAAACTTGACGTCGCGGAACTTGCCTTGACGGAACAGCGCGATTTCGCGCGCTTTCTTTTCGTCGCCCAGCACCATGGCGTCTTCACCGGCGCTCGGCACTTCGGACAAGCCCAGAATTTCGACCGGAATCGACGGGCCAGCTTCGTTGATCTGCTTGCCGTTTTCATCAAGCATGGCGCGGATACGGCCATACACACCACCCGCCAGCAGCACGTCGCCCTTCTTCAGGGTACCGCTCTGCACCAGCATGGTGGCCACAGCGCCGCGGCCTTTATCCAGACGCGCTTCGATGATGATGCCCTTGGCAGGCGCATCGATCGGGGCGGTCAGTTCCAGCACTTCGGCTTGCAGCAGGATCGCGTCGAGCAGTTCGTCGATGCCCGTGCCTTGTTTGGCCGAGACTTCGATGAACTGGGTATCGCCACCCCAGTCTTCAGGCACCACCTCTTGCGCCACCAGTTCCTGGCGGATGCGCTCGGGGTTTGCGCCTTGCTTGTCGATCTTGTTGACTGCAACCACGATCGGAACACCGGCCGCTTTGGCGTGGTGGACCGCTTCAATGGTTTGCGGCATTACGCCGTCATCGGCTGCAACCACCAGCACCACGATATCGGTGGCCGAGGCGCCGCGAGCACGCATGGCGGTAAACGCCTCGTGGCCCGGGGTATCCAGGAAGGTAATGACGCCCTTCTCGGTCTCGACGTGGTATGCGCCAATGTGCTGCGTAATGCCACCGGCTTCGCCCGCCGCCACTTTGGCGCGACGGATGTAATCCAGCAGCGAGGTCTTGCCGTGATCAACGTGACCCATCACGGTAACGACCGGTGCGCGCGGCAGTACTTCGTGCTCGCCCGCCTTGCTGTCGTCGCCCAGATAGATTTCCGGATCGTCATGCTTGGCAGCCACCGGCGCATGGCCCATTTCTTCCACCACGATCATGGCGGTTTCCTGGTCCAGCACCTGGTTGATGGTCACCATCATGCCCATCTTCATCAGGGCCTTGACCACTTCAACGCCCTTGACGGCCATCTTGTGCGCCAGATCGGCCACGCTGATGGTTTCGGGCACGTCAACCGTACGGCTGATCGGCTCGGTCGGCGCCTGGAAGGCGTGAGCGTTGTTGTCTTGTTGTTGCTTGTTGCGACCGCCGGACTTGCGCGATTTCCAGTCATTGCCGCCAGCGTCGCCGCCTTTGGTACGCAGACCTTTCTTGCCACCGCGCTTGTCGTCTTCCCACGCGCCCTTCTCTGCTTTCTTCTTGTCAGCAGGCTTGGCGGCGGGCGCCGGTGCCGGAGCGGCCGCTTTGGCCGGTTCCGGCGCGCGCAGCGGTTCGTTACGCGGCTTGCGCAGTTCCACACGCATACCAATACGCGGACGGCCACCGTCGTGCTCGGAAGCACCGGCGGACGCCGGGGCCGGAGCAGGTGCGGCAGCGCGAACCGGGGCTGGCGCAGGCGCTGGCGTCGGCGCAGCGGCTTGCGCCACCGGTGCCGGAGCAGCCACAGGCGTTGGCGCCGGTGCGGCCGCTTCAGCCACTGCAACGGCCGGAGCCGGTGCAGCCACCACCGCTTGTTCGGCTACAGCCGGCGCGGCAACGGTTTCGGCCACAGCCACGGCGTCGTCTTTACGGACGCCGCCATCGCGATTGTGCTTGGCTTGCATCTCAGCGGCCTGACGCGCAAACAGTTCGTTCTGGCGGCGTGCTTCTTGCTCACGCGCGGCCAGTTCGGATTCGTTCACGATGGGCGCACCGTTGCTACCGGCGTTGCTGTTGCTGGCCGCACCCGAGTAAACCTCGGCGCGTTCCGGCGCAGCGCCGCCTTCAGGCGTCACCACCACACGCTTCTTGCGCACTTCAACCTGAATGGTCTTGGCTTTGCCGGTTGCGTCGGTCTTGCGGATTTCAGTTGTTTCTTTACGCGTCAGCGTGATCTTGGGCTTGTCAGCGCCAGCACCATGCTTGCGTTGCAAGTGGTCCAGCAGACGCGTCTTGTCCTCGGCCGTCACCGAATCGGATTCGTTGTGCTTGACCACACCTGCCGCGCGCAATTGCTCCAGCAGCTCTTGCGGCGGCATCTTCAGTTCTGCCGCGAATTGACTGACTTTCAGTTCACTCATGCATTTCCTCCCGCCTTATGCGAACCAATGCTCGCGGGCCTTCATAATCAGCTGTTTGGCATCGTCTTCACCGATGCCGGTCATTTCTACCAGCTCGTCGACGGCCAGTTCTGCCAGGTCGTCACGGGTGTGGATGTCATGCTCAGCCAGTTTGGTTGCCAGTTCGGCCGACATGCCTTGCAGATCGCGCAGGTCTTCCGATTGGTGTTCCAGTTTTTCTTCGCGGGCAATGGCTTGCGTCAGCAGCGCATCGCGGGCACGGGCACGCAACTCGTTCACGGTGTCTTCGTCAAACGCCTCGATCTCGAGCATTTCGTTCAGCGGCACATAGGCCACTTCTTCCAGCGTGTTGAAACCTTCCTGCACCAGCACGTCGGCTACATCTTCGTCTACGTCCAGTGCCTTGACGAACAGCTCGCGCACTTTCGAGAACTCGGCTTCGTGTTTCACTTCAGCTTCGTTCACGGTCATGATGTTGAGCTTCCAGCCGGTCAGCTCGGACGCCAGTTTGACGTTCTGGCCGCCGCGGCCGATGGCCATGGCCAGGTTGTCTTCGTCAACAATCACATCCATCGCGTGGCTTTCTTCGTCCACCACAATCGAGCTCACGTCAGCCGGGCTCAGCGCGCCAATCACAAACTGCGCCGGATCGGCCGACCACAACACGATATCAACCCGCTCGCCAGCCAGTTCGTTGGTGACCGCGTTGACGCGGGTACCACGCACACCAATACATGTGCCTTGCGGATCAACACGCGAGTCGTTGGACTTGACCGCGATCTTGGCGCGCATACCGGGGTCACGCGCCACACCTTTCAGTTCGATCAGGTTGTTCTCGATTTCCGGAACTTCCATCTCAAACAGTTTTTCCATGAACTGCGGCGCAATCCGGCTTAGCACCAGTTGCGGGCCGCGGCCCATACGATCAATGCGCAGCAGGAAAGCGCGCACGCGGTCACCCACGCGCAGGTTTTCTTTCGGGATCATCTGGTCGCGCGGCAGGATGGCCTCGAGCTTGCCCAGTTCGATGATCGCGCTACCGCGCTCAATACGCTTGATGCTGCCCGACACGATATGCTCGCGACGTTGCAGGAAATCGTTCAGGTTCTGTTCGCGCTCAGCGTCGCGAATCTTTTGCAGGATGACCTGCTTGGCGGTTTGTGCGCCAATGCGGCCAAACTCGATCGGCTCAAGTTCTTCTTCCCACGTATCGCCCAGTTGCAGCGCCTTGTCGTACTCAGGCGCATCGGTAATGGCGATCTGACGCGACGGTTCTTCGTGGTCATTGTCTTCAACCACCGTCCACACGCGGAAGCTGCGGTAATCGCCGGTATCGCGATCAATGGCAACGCGGACATCCACTTCGTCGTCGTAACGCTTTTTGGTTGCAGACGCGAGCGCCAGCTCCAGCGCGGTGAACACGACGTCCTTCTCTACATTTTTTTCGCGTGCCAGCGCGTCGACCAGCAGCAGAATTTCACGGCTCATTGTCTAATATCCCTCGGCAAAAACCCGGCCAGCTGTAATGCTTTCTTGTATTTACCCGGGTACACGGGCGACGCCCGCATTCATCCCGAAAACCATCTGTTGCCGCGCTCTGTCTCTCAATCAGAATTGCGGTTCCAGGCGTACCTTGTCGATGTGCGCCTGCTCGATCGTCAGGCGCTCACCGTCTACGTCTACCACTACCTTGTTGTCTTCCAGGCCCACCAGCTTGCCGACAAAGCGCTTACGCTTGTCCGGCAACGGCATGCGCATCTTGACGCGCACCAGTTCACCCGCAAAACGGGCGAAATCGGCGGGCGTCTTGATGGCGCGATCAAGACCGGGGGACGACACTTCAAGGCGGTCGTAGCCGATGTTTTCCACCATGAACAAGCGCGTCAAATGGTTGCTGACCGTGGCGCAATCTTCCACGGTGATGCCACCTGGCTTGTCGATGAACAAGCGCACCAGACCGTTCTGGCCCAGTTCGAGATCGACCACCTCGTAACCCAGGCCCGGGACTGTCGCTTCAACCACGCTTTGCAGGTTCACTGCCATAAAAGTGCAAAATCCTTTTCGCAAACAAAAAATGGGCTGCTACAACAGCGCCCATTTCAAGCACTCCCTTGTTGTTGCGGCACGTGCGACGCCGTTTGGGCGCCAGAACGTAAAACACACCGCTAGGGGATAGACCGGATTCTATCAGAAACAAGACTTTGGCGAAACTCTGGCTTGCAGTTGCGCAAGCAAGTCGCGGTTTTACGTTACGAATATTGAGACCCGGTCGTAATGATCCCGCTGACGACCAAGCCGCGCGCCAAGGCAAATGCAGGCGCGCGCCATGCACCAGATTGACGCCCGCAGGCAGGCGTTACGATGGCCCGGCGGGCGCTTTGCGCCATGTACTTGATCGCACAAGGAAATACCCATAACCCGCCGCCCACCCTGTCTCGACGATGTCATGGCCCATTGCTGCAGCTTTGTGCACAGCGCGTCACACCAGGGCAGGCTTACCTTGTGACCCGCGCATTACATCACTAGAGTTACGCGCTATTGAAGTCGGGGCTCCACGTAGAGCCCTGCATTAAGGAGAGAGCATGGAGCGCCCCTGGTTTGCCAGCTACCCCGCTGGCGTGCCGCATGAAATCAACCCGGCCGAATTTACTTCGATTCCGGATGTGATGAAGCAGACCGTCGCCAGATATGCCGACCGCGACGCATTTATCAATATGGGCAAGGCGATCACGTATCAAGAGCTCGACCAGCTCTCGACCGCGTTTGCCGCCTATCTGCAGCAAACGCTGCGCCTAAGCCGCGGCGCGCGCGTGGGCATCATGATGCCCAACCTGCTGCAATATCCGGTGGCGCTGTTCGGCATCCTGAAAGCTGGCATGGTGGTGGTCAACATCAATCCGCTGTACACCCCGCGCGAACTGGAACACCAACTGAAAGATTCCGGCGCCGAGGCCATCGTCATTGTCGCCAACTTCGCCCATACGCTGGACAAGTGCATCGGCAAGACGGCGGTCAAGCACGTGATCGTCAGCCAGATTGGCGACATGCTTGATTTCCCCAAGCGCCAGCTGGTCAACGCCGTCATCAAGTACATCAAGAAGATGGTGCCGGCCTACAACCTGCCCGGCGCAGTCAGCTTTAACCATGCCCTGGCGGACGGCCGCGCGCAGACGCTCGCGCCGGTAAACCTGACGCTGGACGATCTGGCCTTTCTGCAATACACCGGCGGCACCACCGGTGTGGCCAAAGGCGCGATGCTGACCCACCGCAATATCGTCGCCAACATGCAGCAAGCGCATGCATGGATCGGTGGCGTCGTGGCCGACGGCCGCGAACTGATCGTGACGGCCTTGCCGCTGTATCACATCTTCTCGCTGACCGCGAACGGCATGATCTTTACCAAGATCGGCGCCACCAACCTGTTGATTACCAACCCGCGCGATATTCCAGGCTTTATCAAGGAGCTGGGCAAATATCCGGTGACGGCCATTACCGGCGTTAACACGCTGTTTAATGCACTGGTCAATCATCCGGACTTTTTGAAACTTGATTTCAGTAGCTGGAAACTGACACTTGGCGGCGGTATGGCGGTGCAGCAGCCCGTCGCCGACAAGTGGAAAAAAGTCACTGGCGTCACGCTGGTAGAGGCCTATGGCCTGACCGAAACGTCGCCTGCGGCCATGATCAACCCGATGACGCTGCGAGAATACAATGGCATGATCGGCTTGCCGGTGCCGTCCACCGACGCGCAGATTCGCGGCGAAGACGGCAGCGTGCAGCCCCCGGGCAGCGCGGGCGAATTGTTTATCAAAGGCCCGCAAGTGATGAAGGGTTACTGGCAACGCGCCGACGAGACCGCCAAGGTCATCGGCGCTGACGGTTACCTGGCCACCGGTGATGTGGCGATCATGTCGCCAACCGGCTTTTTCCGCATTGCCGATCGCAAGAAAGACATGGTTCTGGTGTCGGGCTTCAACGTGTATCCCAACGAAGTGGAAGACGTGGTGGCACGCCATCCGGGTGTACTGGAAGTGGCCTGCGTGGGCGTGCCGGACGATAAATCCGGTGAAGCGGTAAAGATTTTTGTGGTCCGCAAAGACCCGACGTTGACTGAAGCCGCGCTGATTGCCTATTGCCGCGAGCAGTTGACCAACTACAAAGTGCCGCGCAAGGTTGAATTCCGCGACGCCTTGCCCAAGTCGAATGTGGGCAAGATTCTGCGGCGTGAATTGCGCGATCATCAATAACGGCCGGGGCTGCAATCGCACCGGTTGCAGCCCTGTTTATCGCTGAATGGGCTCACACCTTCAGCGGGAGATGAATGCCGTGAATCTGATGCCCTTTTTCAAGCTGATGGCCGAGCGCCAGGCTTCCGATCTGTTTCTGTCCGCCAACTCCCCCATCACTATCAAGATCCAGGGCGTGTGCTACCCGGTCAACAACCAGGTGCTGGGCCCGGACCATGTCAAACAGCTGATTTATCAGATTCTGACGCCGCAGCGCATTGCGCGCTTTGAAGAAGACCTTGAGCTCAACTTCGGCATGGCGCTGGAAGGCCTTGGCAATCTGCGTATCAACGTGTTTAAAAGCCGCGGCCACGTCGCCATGGTGGCGCGTTTTATCAAGCAGAAAGCCGCCACACTCGAAGAGTTGCGCGTGCCCACGCTGCTGAAAGATCTGGTGATGGAAAAGCGCGGCATCATTCTGGTGGTGGGCGCCACGGGCAGCGGCAAATCGTCCACCGTATCGGCCATGCTGGACCACCGCAACGAAAACCATCCCGGCCACATCCTGACGCTGGAAGACCCGATCGAGTTTTTGTACACGCACAAAAAGAGCCTGGTCAATCAGCGCGAAGTGGGCGTTGATACCCATAGCTATGGCGACGCGCTCAAAAACGCGATGCGCGAAGCGCCCGATGTGCTGATGATCGGCGAAGTACGTGACCGCGAAACCATGACGTACGCCATCCAGTACGCGCAGGCCGGCCACCTTTGTATTACCACCCTGCACGCCAACAACAGTTATCATTCGCTCTCGCGCATCGTGAACTTCTTCCCGCAAGAAGCACGCGAAAGCTTGCTGTACGACATGTCCACCGCGCTGCGCGCCATCGTGTCGCAGCGGCTGGTGCGCAACAAGGCGGGCAAGCTGGTGCCCGCAGTTGAAATCATGCTGAACACGCCGCGCATTGCCGAGCTGATCCGCACTGGCGCCCTGTCCGATATCAAGGATGCGATGGAGCAAACGCTGTCCGAAGGTTCACAAACCTTTGAACAAGCGCTGTACCGGCTGTATCGTTCGGGCGAAGTCGAGCTGGACGAAGCGCTGCGTAATGCCGATTCGGCCACCAACCTGTCGTGGATGGTGAACAACGCGCAGTCGATTGAAGAGCAGGAACAACAACCGGCAGCCGCGCCCACGCGCCAGACCAGCGCCCCGGCCCCCGATAATCTGGATTTTGATATCTCGCTGCATTAAGCGTCGCAGACATCGCCAGACACCGGGCCGCATATTGCGGCCCTTTTTTATATGAAGAGAACATCACCATGAAGCTGTACGGCATCCCCAATTGCGACACCGTTAAAAAGGCGCGCACCTGGCTAACCGGGCAAGGCCATGAATACGACTGGCACGATTTCAAGAAAGAAGGCGTGGATGCCGCGCTGCTGCAAAGCTGGGTCAACGCGATCGGCTGGGAGCCGTTGCTCAATCGCCAGGGCACCACATGGCGCAAGCTGGACGACGCCACCCAAGCGGGCGTAACCGATGCCGCCAGCGCCATCGCCGTAATGCAAGCCAACCCGTCGGTGATCAAACGCCCGGTGCTGGATCGCGACGGCAAGATCAGCGTGGGCTTCAAACCCGAGCAATACCAGACCTTATTTGCAGATTGATCCAGGGAAGGGCCTGGCGTCCCCGTCCAGCCCCACCACCCATGCCATCAAGCAATGCCAATGACGCGAGTTATGCCGCGTATATTTGCCGCCGTTAGCCAACGCCCTTGAATGGTGGGTCCAGACCCACCCTATTTAGACACCCGCAGGAAACCACCATGCCCGACCCCACCGCCGCCGACCCGACACTCGAACTCACCCAGCAACTGATGCGCCAGGCGTCCGTGACGCCCGATGATGCCAATTGCCAGAAAATGATGGCCGATCGCCTTAGCCAGTTGGGTTTTCATATCGAGCCCATGCGTTTTGGCGACGTTGATAACCTGTGGGCGCGTCGCGGTACGTCAGGCCCGGTGCTGGTGTTTGCGGGACACACCGATGTAGTGCCCACCGGCCCGCTAGAGCGCTGGCATTCCGATCCGTTTGCGCCGGCCATTCGCGATGGCCATCTGTTCGGCCGCGGCGCAGCCGACATGAAAGCCTCGCTGGCCGCGTTCATCACTGCCACCGAAGCGTTTGTGGCCGATCACCCCAACCACAAGGGGTCGATTGCGTTTCTGATTACGTCGGACGAAGAAGGCCCGGCAAAAGACGGCACGGTCAAAGTGATTGAAGCGCTGACCGAGCGCGGCGAAACACTGGATTACTGCATCGTGGGCGAGCCCACCAGCTCCGAACAATTTGGCGACATGATCAAGAATGGCCGCCGCGGCTCGTTGTCCGGACATCTGACTGTGCATGGCGTGCAAGGTCATATCGCCTATCCGCACCTGGCGCGCAATCCCATCCACATGCTGGCACCGGCGCTGGCTGAGCTGACCGAAACCGAGTGGGACCACGGCAACGAATACTTTCCGCCAACCACCTGGCAAGTCTCCAACATGCACAGCGGCACCGGCGCCACCAATGTCATTCCGGGCACGGTGGAAGTACTGTTCAACTTCCGCTTCTCCACCGAGAACACCGCCGATACGCTGAAAGAAAAGCTGGAAGGCATCCTGCAGCGCCATGGCGTTGAATACGATCTGGAATGGTCGCTATCGGGCGAGCCGTATCTGACGGGTACTGGCGATCTGGTCGACGCGATGCAAGCGGCCATTGAAGAAGAAACCGGCGTCCGCCCGGTGCTGTCGACCACGGGCGGCACCTCCGACGGCCGCTTTATCGCCAAGCATTGTGCGCAGGTGATCGAATTTGGCCCGCTGAATGCCACCATCCACAAGCTGAATGAATGCGTGGCGGTGGACCATCTGCCCAAGCTGTCGGGCGTGTATCGCCGCGCGCTGGAAAAGCTGATCGCCTAAGCGGCGGATGCTTATTAGCGCGAAATCGCCGGGCCGGGTTGCCACAACGGCAACCAGCCCGGCTCATCCGCCGCCGCCACAAAGCGGTGATCGACGCCCAAACCGCTAAACGCAGCGAGTTGGTCATCGATATAGATGCCAGGCCTGCCCGCGCGCACCCAAGGCGGCATGCCACGCGACTGTGCCAGAGTCTTCAGTTGCTGGGCGGGGCCATCTGCGCGCAAACGCAAACGCGCACTACCCTGCCAGGCGCGCACTTCATAGCCACGCTCCAACCAGTGCAATGCGATGCCCTGCCCGCTTGCTTGTTGCTGCCACGCCAACATGCCCTGCCAGTAGGGGACGGTTTGTGCCGCAACCCCTTGCAACGCCACATTGGGGCCGGGCTCCACCACGGCTGGCGTGATCCACAAGCGCGTGCGATAGCGGCGCACCGCCTCCTGCCGCCAGACCAGCGCCGGTTGCGCATCGCCTGCAGCATCGCTCATCACACGCCACAGCTCATCAAACGCCCGTGTATCCAGCACCAGGCCGGATTGCGCCAACCAGTAGCGCAACGCATGTTTCAGCCGCAATGGCGACAATGGCGTGGCCAGTTCAAATGCGCCATCTTGCACACACCGCGCCAGATCCTCAGCGGCCAGCTCATCCAGCAACTGGCTCGCTTCGCCCAGATGGCGCGCGCTGCGGGCCATGGCCGCATCGACATCGCCAAACTGGGCGCGCAAGGGCGGCAGCACCTGATGGCGCAAGGCGTTGCGCTCGTAATCTGTAGAGAGATTGCTTTCGTCTTCAATCCAGGCCAACTGGTTGGCCTCGGCGTAACGCAGCAAGGCGGCACGTGGGGTATCGAGCAGCGGCCGCACCAACGTCGCCGTACTGCTCAAGGGGCGCGCAAACGGCATTGATGCAAGCCCGTTAACGCCACTGCCGCGCAGCAAGCTCAGCAATATGGTTTCAGCCTGATCATCACGATGATGGCCCACCGCAAAGATTTGCGCGGGTTGGCGCAGGAAAGCGGCATAGCGCGCATTGCGCGCTGCGGCCTCCACGCCCAGCTCGGCGCGGCCAGCGAGGCTGATGCGCTCCACGGCGCAATGCACGCCCAGGCGGGCGGCATAATCAACGGCAAACGCCGCCCATGCATCGGCATGCGGCGACAAACCGTGATGCACATGCACCGCACTTAAACGTAAAGGGATCGTGCCGGAAGCGGCTTGCGCGCAACGCGCGAGCAAATGCAACAACACCACCGAATCGACGCCGCCCGAAAGGCCGACGCATACGGTGGTGCTGGGATCAAGCAATGGCGCCAGTCGCTGCCACACGGTCTGCAGCAACTGTGCGCTGACGTCATGCTCAGGCGACGTCGACTTCCTTGAATTTGCCATAGGCCATCAGGCGCTCGTAGCGCGCTTCCAGCAACTGGTCGATGGTTTTGTCCTGCAACGGCTTCAGCGCATCGGCCAAGGCTTTTTTCAGCGACACCATCATTTGTTGCGGGTTGCGGTGCGCACCGCCCACGGGCTCGGTCACAATCTTGTCGATCAGACCCAAGGTTTTAAGACGTGCCGAAGTAATGCCCATCGCTTCGGCGGCTTCGGGCGCTTTTTCGGCCGTCTTCCACAAAATCGAGGCACAACCTTCCGGCGAGATCACCGAATAGGTGGCGTATTGCAGCATCAGCACCGCGTCGCCCACGGCAATCGCCAGCGCACCGCCCGAACCGCCCTCGCCGATCACGGTGGTGATCACGGGCACGCGCAATTGCGCCAGTTCAAACAGGTTGCGGCCGATGGCCTCGGACTGGCCACGTTCTTCCGCGCCAATCCCAGGGTACGCGCCCGGGGTATCCACAAAAGTCAGTACCGGCAGGTTAAAGCGTTCGGCCAGCTTCATCAGGCGCAGGGCCTTGCGATAGCCTTCCGGACGCGGCATGCCAAAGTTGCGATATTGGCGGTCTTTGGTATCGCGGCCTTTTTGATGGCCGATGACCACCACGCTCTGGCCGTTAAAACGCGCCAGGCCGCCCACAATGGCGGCGTCGTCGGCATAAGCGCGATCACCGTGCAGCTCTTCAAAGCCGGTAAACAGGCCTTTGACGTAATCCAGCGTATAGGGGCGCTGCGGATGGCGCGCCACCTGGGCGATCTGCTGCGGCGTGATCTTGCTATAGATGCTCTTGGTCAGCTCCTGGCTCTTTTTTTCCAGGTGGCCGATTTCTACCGAGATGTCCACCGCCGAGTCATCCTGCACAAAGCGCAGTTCCTCGATCTTGTTTTCGAGTTCGGCGATGGGTTGTTCAAAATCCAGAAAAGTGGTCTTCATGCTGCTCTTTGTTCCCCGAGAAGCCGCCAGGGGTTGGGTCTTCCGATTCGTCGTACACCGCAGCAAACCAAGGGTTTGCGGCGCGCTCTGCCGGCCTTGCGGTCATAGCCGGACGAAAAAATGTGGCAACTATACAGCAAGGTTTGCCCCGCCCCAAGCGACTGCGCCCGGCGGCTTACAACCGGGCTCCAACGCTTAATTGCGGAAAACGATATCGGCGCGCAAGCCGGTTTTCTGAAAACCGCGCCGGGCGGCCACATTAAGAATAACCGGCGCGAAGGTATTGGCGGCAATGGCGCCATCCAGCCCGTTGTGCGTATTGCGGCGCGACAGGATCAATAACAGTTGCACGTCTTCCTGGCGTTCCAGCTGCAACAAAGCGACTTCTTCGTCGGTCAATACAATCTGATAATCCAGCCCGAGGTCTGACGCGGGCACTACGCTTAGCGCCACGCTGGTGTCATCCAGCGATTGCAACCAGCGCACGGTGGGATTGGGTTTGTCTTCGTGCAGCAGCACAAAGCGGGTAAAGGTCTCAAAACCGGGCAGGCCCAGCGGAAAGGTCAGCTCATTGGCCGGGTCGATATCGACTTCGCCAAAACGGGTGTTCAGATGCGTCATAAGGTCTCCCTGACTAGATGACAAACCGGCGGTAACGCCGGCAATACCGTTGGTAAAACGGCATAAGCTGCTGATCGCTAAAGTTTCTGTGCAAGCTGCCGATAGTTGGCATAATAGTGCAATTGTTCCGCCCGCTGCCCCGCACTGGCGCGGAGTTTGAAAGGTATATCATGAAAATCGACCAGACCGGAAAAGTCTCACTGCAGACCCCGACGCGTTCGACTGATCGCACCGCCACCCCGGCTACTCAAACCGACGCGGGCGAAGTCAGCAGCGCGCGGGATGACAGCGTGACGATCAATCCTGCCGCAGCTCAGCTCGGTCAGGTTGATCAAGCCAATGACACCAGCGTGTTTGATAGCGATCGCGTGGCGCAGTTGCGTCAGGCCATTGCCGACGGCAAGTTCACTGTGCGCAGTGATGCTATCGCCGACAAGCTGATTGATAGCGTTAAACAGCTGCTTAGCCAATAAGGCCCGACGCGGTGACCCCACTCGAAAGCATTCTGCCCTTGATCATCCACGCCAGCACTACGCTGGCGCGTTTACTTGAGGTGTTGCGCGCCGAGCAAGATTTGCTGGTGCAAAACCGCATCGATGGTCTGAGTGCATTGTTGCCCGAAAAGCAGCAAACCGCCGCGCTGGCCGATGCCTCGGCGCGTACTTTGCAAGCTTTTCTGGCCGCCAATGGCGTGGAAGGCAGCGAAGCCAGCGTGCGCGGCTGGTTGCAAGCCAATGCGGCACAGGCCATCGAAGCGTGGGATACGTTGCGCGAATACGCGCGCCAGGCCGCGGCCATCAATCGCAGCAATGGCACGCTGATCGACACACGACGTCATTTGATTGATGGTTTTCTGCACGATATCGCCAGCGAACGCCAGGATGATATCCAGGTGTATTCAGAACGCGGCCGCATGCACAGCGGCGCAGGCACCATCCGGCGCGACAAGGCCTGACCGGGCCGCCCCGCGTCTTCCGCGCTACCTACCTCAGCGACACCCCGTCACTTCAGCGTTAGCGTCCCGCAATCAGCGTGCGGCCGCCCTCAAAACGCGCCGCAAACCACGGCGACTTCAGCGATTCCACCTTGATATGGCTTTTGCTCGACGGCGCATGCACAAACTTGCCGTCGCCGATGTAAATGCCCACGTGCGAATACGGCTTGTTCAGCGTGTTAAAGAACACCAGATCTCCCGCCTCCAGCGCCCGCGTGTCTACCGGCTTTGATAGCCGCGCCATCTCGGCCGCGTTATGCGGCAGATTGATGCCCAGCGCATTTTTGTAGATGAAATAAACCAGCCCGCTGCAATCCATGCCCGCCTCGGGGTTGGCGCCGCCAAACTGATAATTCACATCCAGCAAACTCAGCGCATACAACACCACTTCGCGCCGGTCATCCGAGTTGACCGTAATCGTGCTGGTGGTGCGATCGATGGGTTTGGGCGGTGGCGCACTCGCGGTGGAGGTCTTGTGGGGGGCGGAGCCGCAGGCAGCCAGCAACAGCAGCAGCGGTGTGACATATAGCCAGGCGGGCGCGGCGGAGCGGGTCATTGAACGTCTTCGGGCATTGAGGCTGGGGCATTGTAGCGCGCCAAACGCCCGCCCGACACCCACACTGCCGACATGGTTGTTACATATGCAACTGTAAGAGTCTTAACCGCTTACTGGATTTTTCAGAAACAAAGTTTTATCGTAGCCAGAGACGCGGCCCAGACCGCGCCACATCGTGTTGCTTCACTTGCTAAGAGGCCACCTATGTCCTGGAATCCCTTGTTTGACGAGTTCGTCAATCGCATGCGCAGCCATGCCATCCCCCTGCGATTGCAACTCTGGAACGGCAACCACTTTGATCTCTCCGCCGATCCCCGCGTTACCATCACCGCCAACAGCATTGGCAGCCTGCGCCACATTATCCATCCCACGCTCGACAATCTCGGTAAAGCCTATGTTGAAGGCGATATCGATGTATCCGGCCACGTGATGGATGTGGTGGCGGTGGCTGCCAGACTGGCTGAGGCCAATAACTCCACCGAGCGCCCGACCACCCGAATCGCCGACCACACCAAAGAACTCGATAAGGATTCGATCAGTTATCACTACGACGTTTCCAATGAGTTCTATGCGCAATGGCTGGATCAAGAAATGGTGTATTCATGCGCCTATTTCAAAACCGCCGACGACACCCTGGATGCCGCGCAAGTGCAAAAGCTCGACCATATCCTGGCCAAGCTGAATCTGCGGCCAGGCCAGACGCTGCTGGATATTGGCTGCGGTTGGGGCGCGTTGATTATCCGGGCAGCACGCAAATACGGGGTAAAGGCGCTGGGCGTGACGCTGTCGCAAAATCAATATGACTACGCCAAAGCACGCATCGAACGCGAAGGCCTCAGTGATGTATGCGAGGTGCGCATCCAGGATTATCGCGATGTGAGTGGCCAGTTTGACCGCATCACCAGCGTCGGCATGTTCGAGCATGTGGGTCTGAAGAATCTGCAGACCTATTTCAAGCAGGTGAACAAGCTGTTGGCTGATGGCGGCGTGGCAATGAACCACGGCATTACCAGCACCGACCCGGACTCGCGCAGCACGCCGTTTGGCGGCGGTGATTTTATCGACCGCTATGTCTTCCCCAATGGCGAGCTGCCCCATATCAGCCTGGCATTACGCGAGATGGCCAGTGCGGGTCTGGAAGTGCTGGATGTGGAAAACCTGCGCCGGCATTACGCGTTAACGCTGGAACACTGGGCCGACCGTTTCGATGCCGCGAAAGAACGCGTACTGGCCCTGGCCGGTGAGCAACGCTATCGCATCTGGCGTATCTATCTGGCGGGTTGCGCCTATGGCTTCCGGCAAGACTGGATTGCGCTGCACCAGATTCTGGCCACCAAGAGCGGTGGCCCGGAGATGAACAAGCTGCCGTTAACACGCGACTACATGTACCGACATCCGTAACTGACATCGTCAAACACGACGGACGACGCCTGTCACGCGCCAAGCACAGGGAGGGCAATGACCCACCCCATGCAAGCCCGGTGATCCACCCGTGTTGTGCTGTGCCACTTTCATAGGGTGGGTCAAGACCCACCGCGCAAAGCCAAGTCCAGGAACCGTGATCTTGGCAAGCCACTTTGATTGGTGGGTCATGACCCACCCTATGCAAGCTCGGTGATCGGCCCGCGTTGTGCTGTGCCACTTTCATAGGGTGGGTCAAGACCCACCGCGCAAAGCCAAGTCCAGGAACTGTGATCCTGGCAAGCCACTTTGATTGGTGGGTCATGACCCACCCTATGCAAGCTCGGAGATCGGCCCGCGTTGTGCTGTGCCACTTTCATAGGGTGGGTCATGACCCACCGCGCAAAGCCAAAGGCCAGGAACCGTGATCCTGGCAAGCCACCCCTGGTTGATGAATCCCGACGGGAACACCGAGTCCCACCCGTGCGCAGCGGGTTTCGGGCGCTGGCTCAGGCAAAAAAAGGGGGCGGATCAAAGATCCGCCCCTGCCATTTAGCCATTCGAATTACGCAAGGAGAGCTACTTCAAATTTCCACTTACCACTTACCCGCCGCAGCGCTGGAGAAAGCAGCGCCGCAGCGTTCTGATCAACCGAGGTTGATCGGTACAAAGATCTTGGCGTCGCCACGTTGTACCAGCAGGGCCACGTGGTCGCCAGCCTTCGCCATAAACGCTTTCAGTTGTTCGGCCGATGTAACCGGCGTGCCATTAATGGCCAGCACCACGTCACCCGGTTCGATGCCCGCAGCAGCGGCCGGGCCACTGGCCTGTTCCACCACCAGGCCGGATGCGATACCCGATTCCTGCTGCTCGTCTTTCGACAACGGGCGCACTGCCAGCCCCAGACGACCATGGTCCGGCGTCTTGTCGGCGGCGGCGACCTTCTCGCCCTTGGCCTCAGTAATCTTTGCATTCAGCGTCTGCGTTTTGCCATCGCGCCAGATTTCCAGCTTGGCATTATTGCCCGGCGTGATATTGGCAATGCGCGGCGGCAGATCGCTGGAGCTGATGATCGGCTGATCGTTAAGCTTCAGGATAATATCGCCCGACTTAAGCCCGGCTTTAGCGCCTGCACTATCTGGCTCAACACCGCTCACCAAAGCGCCATTAGGCGCCTTCAGACCAAACGATTGCGCCAGCGACTGGTTCACGTCCTGGATGGTCACACCCAGGCGGCCACGCGTTACCTTGCCGTGCGCCACGATTTGCTGTTCGACGTTTTTGGCGATATCAATCGGAATCGAGAACGACAAGCCCTGGAAGCCGCCGCTACGCGAATAGATCTGCGCGTTGATGCCGATCACTTCGCCATTCAGGTTAAACAGCGGGCCGCCCGAATTACCCGGGTTGATCGGTGCATCGGTCTGGATAAACGGGGTGTAACCGCCATCGGGCAAGGAACGCGATTTAGCCGAGATAATCCCGGCGGTCACCGAGTTCTCAAAGCCAAACGGCGAGCCGATGGCCAGCACCCAGTCGCCGACACGGCTATTGGCCGGGTCGCCGAGTTTAACGGTCGGCAAATTAGCGGCATTGATCTTCAGCACCGCAATATCGGTGTCCTTATCAAAGCCGAGCACCTTGGCGACAAATTCGCGCTTGTCGGTCAGCTTGACCGTCACTTCGCTGGCGTCCGCCACCACGTGCGCATTGGTCAGCACAATGCCGTCGGCGCTGATGATAAAGCCGGAACCCAGCGCATGCGTCGGTTGCGCAGCGCCCCCTTGCGGCGCGCCGGGAATGCCAAAGCGGCGGAAGAATTCGTAGAACGGATCGTTCGGATCAATCTGCGGCCCGCCACGTTGTTGCTGCGCGGTCTTCACCTGGCCGGTCACGCTGATGTTGACCACGGCCGGACCGTTGCGCTGCACGATGTCGCTAAAATTGGGCAGATTGCCTTGCACCACTGGCACGATCGGCGCGGTGGGTGCGGTCGCGGCGGCGACCGGTGTAGTGGCCTGGGCTTGCGGAAACAGGTGGCCGTTAAATTTGGCCACAGTAAAACCGAGCAGCCCGGCGATACCGAGGGCAATCGCGGACTGCTTCCAGGTACGAGGTTTGGTCATGGTTGCTCCTGTTCAGAAGGGATTCAGGTAAATCATTGCCGCCAAGACTAACCACATGAGCTTAAACGCGTCTTAAAGCCTGCCTTCTAAGCCGCTGCGGGATTGGGAATGGTAAAAATCACCTCCGCCGCCAGCCCGCCCAGCGAGGATTCGCCCAGCTGCACGCTAGCGTGATTGCGCTCGGCGATGGCTTTGACGATGGCCAGGCCCAGCCCGCTGCCGCCCACGGTCATGCCAGGCCGACGGTAAAAGCGGTCAAACACGCGCTCGCGCTCCTCCGGCGGAATGCCCGGTCCGCTATCGCTGACACGCATAAACGGCTGACCCACGTTATCAAGGCCGGTCAGCACATCCACGCGCCCGCCCTGCGGCGTATAGCGCACGGCATTGGTGACCAGGTTGCTCAGCAATACCCGCACCGATTCCGGATCGGCCGTCAGATACGCCGTGTGGGCATGCTCAGACAAACCGATATCCAGTTCCTTGTCTTCAGCCAGCGTGTAATGGTCGGCCAACACGGTGCCGGCCAGTTCCAGCAAATCAATCTGTACTGGCGGTCGCGCCTGCGCGTCGGGCTCAGCGCGCGCCAGCGCCAGCAATTGCAGCAAGACGTGGGTGGCGCGCTCCAGACCCGACTGCAGATTGTTCATGGCAATTTGCCGATCCTCTTCCGAGGTGGCGCGCTCCAGCATCTGCAATTGCAGCTGCAAGGCGGTCAGGGGCGTGCGTAATTCATGGGCGGCGTCGGCGGTAAAGTTGCGCTGCGCGCTCATGGCCTGTTCCAGCCGCGCCATCAGGCTGTTGATCTCATTGACCAGCGCGCTGGCTTCGATCGGCGCATGTTCCAACGCCACCGGCTCCAACGCCACGGGCGTGCGCGCGGCCACGGCTGCGGCCAGTTTTTCCAGCGGACTAAGCCCCCGCCCCACCAGCCACCAACCAATCACCGCCAGCAACGGCAGCATCGCCAGAAACGGCATGATGGTGCGCAGCGCCGCCATCAGCGCCAGCTGGTTGCGGATGCGCATCGGCTGCGCCACCTGCACCACCTGGTTGTTGACGGGTATCGACAAGGTACGCCACGTGCCATCCCGCGTTTCAACGGTGGCAAAACCCAGCGTGGCGCGATCGGGCAAGGCACGGCCCGGATGCGACATGTAAATACGGATGCCGCGCTCATTCCAGACCTGGATCACAAAATCGAAATCACCGCGATCGCGTGCGGGCGGTGGCAAGCTGCCAATAAAATTCTGGTCGCGCAGCGCCAACGCCATCTGCCGCAACTGGTAATCAAACAGCTGATTTACTTCTTGGCGAGCGCGATAAAAGGTGATGGCCGCGCCCAGCGCGATCGCGCCGCACAGTACCGCCAGCAGCGATGCCACCAACTGTTTGCGGATCGAAATCATGCCTGGCCTTTCGGCACAAAATAGCCGACTCCACGCAGGTTCTTGATCCAGTCCGGGCCCAGCTTGCGGCGCAGCGCGTGGATATAAACTTCCACCGCGTTGCTACCGACTTCTTCGCCCCAGCCGTACAGGCGTTCTTCCAGCTGCGCGCGCGACAGCGGCACGCCGGGGCGCTCGGCCAGCGCGAGTAATACGGCGTATTCGCGCGCCGACAAGGTGACTAGTTCGCCCGCCAGCGACACTTCGCGCGTGGCCGGGTTGATGCGCAGCGCGCCCAGTTCGATGACGGGGTCGGCGCGGCCGGCGTGGCGACGCAAGACGGCGCGAATGCGCGCGGCCAGTTCGTCCAGATCAAACGGCTTGACCACATAATCGTCGGCACCCGCATCCAGCCCCGCCACGCGGTCGCTCACCGTATCGCGCGCGGTCAGGATCAGCACCGGGCGCGCGTCTTGTTTGCGCCGCATGCCGCGCAGCAAATCCAGGCCCGATTTGCGTGGCATCGACAAATCCAGCAACACCAGTTCGTGTTCGCCGCTGCCCAGCGCCAACTCGCCTTCGCCGCCATCGCGCGCCCAATCGACGGTCATGCCCAGCGGCTTAAGGCCCTGCTGCACCGCGTCACCAATCATGGGGTCGTCTTCTACCAGCAAAACTCGCATTTGTTTGTCCTTGTAAGCGAAGCCGATCCCGGCGAACGAGCCGTATTGTAAACACGCTGGCGCGGTTCCGACTAACTGCTTGCACGGCTGTCGGAAGTGCCAAAAAAAACGGATGACTACTGTCATCCGTCCTTACGCATCACGCCCCAGCTTTCAATCAAGCGGGCTTTTTCTTCAGGCAATCGCTCATAAAGGTTTTACGCGCATCGCCTTTCAGCGCCTGGGCCGAGGCGTTCTGATTGCAGACTTTCATTTTGTCTTGCTGCGTTGCGGGTGCGGACGCCACGCCGCTATCGGCTTTCAGACACGAACTCATAAAGCTTTTACGCGCATCGCCGCTCAGATTTTTGGTCTTGGCATCGGCATTGCACGTTTTCATTTTTTCTTGCTGGCTATTGGCCGCCATCACTTGCGTGGAACACAACACGGCGGCAATCAACAACAGGCTACGCAGCTTCATTTCGATTTCTCCAGTCGGTTAGTGCTTGTCAGTGTGCCCAGTGTAGCCAGGCTTTACGGTCATGTAATGTGATGCAACGTCAGCTTTAAAATGGATTA
This sequence comes from Amantichitinum ursilacus, assembly GCF_001294205.1. Lineage (GTDB taxonomy): Bacteria > Pseudomonadota > Gammaproteobacteria > Burkholderiales > Chitinibacteraceae > Amantichitinum > Amantichitinum ursilacus. Next base: position 99,825 of record NZ_LAQT01000008.1, on the reverse strand, counting down.
CCCAAAGTCAGGTAATAACGCATTTGGCGGTTATCGCCATAAGCCGCGCCCAGATACAAAGGGCCCAGGAAAGTATCGACGCCGATAAATGCCACGCCGGAGTAATGCCATCCGGTTTGCGTTACATCATGCACGTCCGATATTTTGCCCGCTTCCGCAGCAAACCCCAGCCAGGTAGATTTGTTATCTGACTGCAAGAACGGCATAGGTTGATAAACCGAAAGGCGGCCGTAGAGCGAATGTTCGCCCAGTAATGACTGATATGCGTAACTGGACATATTCATGAAGCCACCCATCCAGCTCACGTCGGCGCTACTGCTGTTCACGTTATGCGCCAGCCGCGCCTTGAACATGGCGTAGCCGCTTAAATGTCCCATTGAAAACGCCTGCTTACCCGTAAACTCGGCGCGTCCATAAGAATCACCGTTTTGATCGCCGCTAATGGCCTGATACACCGATGCGCGCAATTGCGATCCGCTGGATGGAAAATCCGCATGATCAAGCTGGTCGTAGCTTAGCGACGCCTGCACGCCCCAATCATGCTGACGGATATCCTGGTCGGGGTTATCAGTAAACGAATTCGGCCCGATTTGTCGCGTGAGATGGAAATATTCAGTTTGCAGGCCGATGCGCGCCTCACCGTACCGGCTGAAACCGGAACCGAGATCTATACCCGCTGTTTCACGCCGATAGCGATATTGTGAAACCTGTTTGCCTTGTTCATACACCGCCAGCGGGCTCGATTGCACGCTAGCATTGGGCGCAATAAACGCGTACCCATCAATTTGCAGCGGCTGATAAAACTCACCCGACAAAGCCATGGTATCGCCCGCGCGCAGGCTTACATCCATTTCGCCGCCCAGCGAATTCATCCACGTGCGGCGATAACGCATCAGCAAGGCATAGGGGGAGGAATCATCAAAGTCGGTGCCCAGCGCCAGCCCAAAATTCAGGTAATTGGGGCCCCAGTCTTTTTCCACCGGCACCAGTCGCAATTTCTGCCCGGCACCGTTATCGATCAATTCGTAATCCAGCTGCGAGAAATCACCGCGCGCATACAGCCGCGACAATTGCTGATTAAAGTTATCGCCTTCAAAGCGCTTACCGGTGGCCACTTGCACATTGCGCGACAACACATCCGGATTAACCCGGCTCATTTTGGCCACTTCAATGCTTTCAATCGGTTTGGGATGCAAACGCCGCGCCTGACGGGCCGCTTCCCACGCGTTGTATTCCTCTTCGGGCAAGGCATAGCGCTGCAATTTGGCCAATTGCAAACGCGCGCCCTTCTCACCGATCACCATCAGATCACGCGCGCGGTTGAACGCCACGCTTTCGATATTGCCCAGCGGCGGCGTAATCAGCACATCGGCGCTTTTCAGGCTGTCGATTTGCGGACGTTCGTTTTGCACAATCATCAGGCGCGTGTATTGCTCGGCCACATTGAAGATGGTCTGGATACCGTCACGCTTGAGCGGCGGCATCGCCACGTCCACGGCGATCACCACATCGGCGCACATCTTGCGCGCCACATCCACGCCCAGATTGCGCGACAGGCCACCATCCACCAGCAGTTTGTCCGAGCGCGGCACCGGCGGAAACACGCCCGGCACGGCCATGCTGGCGCGCATGGCGGTGACCAGATCGCCGTCGCCCATCACCACCATATCGCCGGTTTCCAGATCAGTGGCCAGCGCGCGAAACGGCACCGCCAGCTGATCGAAATTGGGTGCGGTGCCGGCGTAAGTCAGATCACGCAGCACGATCTCGATCTTCTGCGTATCCATGGCCGATTTGGGCAGCGCCAGGCTCAGGTCGTCGCGCACGCCCACATCCACCGGGGCCAGATGCAGGTTGTCGTCTTGCTTGGCGCGATAAGACATCTGCTGGCGCGGCAAACCGGCGGTAAACAGCTGGTCCCAATCGGTGACGTCGGCCTTGTCGCTCATGCTGGCGGCAGTCTGGCCCGCGGCATAACCGCCGCCCACCAGCGCGCCAATGCTGGTGCCGACGATGCAATCCACCGGAATATGGTTGTCTTCCAGCACCTTCAGCACGCCGATATGCGCTAAACCGCGCGCACCACCGCCGCCCAGCACCAGGCCAATGCGCGGGCGTTTGCGTGCGGCAGGCGCGCTGGCAGCGCTGCTGAGCGCAGGCGCACTGGCCGACAAGGCTGCGGGCGCACTGGCCACTGGCGCCGTCGACAACGGTGCGCTGGTGGCAGGCGTAACAGAAACAGGAATGGAAACGGTTGCGGGCGTGGAGGCTGCTACCGTCGTCGCATCCAGCGCGCGGGCCGGCGTGGCGACGGTGAAACACAAGGCGGCCAGCGCGGTGGCGCGGGCCCATACAGCAAGGTGATCAGCAAAGCGATTCATGCGGCTCGCAGTTAAACAAAAGGTCGGCGGATCAACAATCTGGCGCGTGGACAGTGCGCTCGCATAAAGCCTGAGCAATGTCCACGAACTGCAGGGCCAGTGTCAATCAGCGCCGACCCTTGTTTAGCGCTTCAGTTTCAGTCCGGACAAGGCGGCGGCCAGCGCATTTTGCGGCTCGGCGGGCTGCTGGCGTTGCACGTGGCGTTTGTCGCCCTTGCTCATGCCCTGCGCCTGCACGCCGCTCTCATTGGCGCGCTTCTGGCTGTCGTCGCTCAAACGCATGGTGAGCGCAATGCGTTTACGTTTGGCGTCCACTTCCAGCACTTTGACCTTGACCACATCGCCCGCCTTGACCACTTCGCGCGGGTCTTTGACGAACTTTGTGCTCAGCATCGAGATATGCACCAGGCCGTCCTGATGCACGCCGATATCCACAAACGCGCCAAAGTTGGTGACGTTGGTAATCACGCCTTCCAGCACCATGTCGACCTGGAGATCGGCGATCTCTTCCACGCCCTCGGCAAAGCTGGCGGTCTTGAACTCGGGGCGCGGATCACGACCCGGTTTTTCCAGCTCTTGCAGAATGTCTTTGACGGTGGGCAAGCCAAAGCGCTCATCGGTCAGCTCGGCCGGCTTTAGCTGTTTGATAAAGCTCACGTCGCCAATCAGCGATTTAACCGGGCGATTCACCCGCGCCACAATTTTGTCTACCAGCGGATACGCTTCCGGGTGGACCGCGGATGCATCCAGCGGATTGTCGCCATTCATCACGCGCAAAAAACCAGCCGCTTGTTCGAAGGTTTTTTCGCCCAGGCGCGGCACTTTCAGCAGTTCTTTGCGATTGCGGAACGCGCCGTTGCTATCGCGCCAGTTGACGATCTGCTGCGCCAGCGTGGCATTCAGGCCCGAGATACGCGTCAGCAGCGGCACCGACGCCATGTTCACATCCACGCCCACGGCGTTCACGCAATCTTCGACCACCGCATCGAGCGAGCGCGCCAGATCCAGTTGGTTAACGTCATGCTGATACTGGCCCACGCCAATCGACTTGGGGTCGATCTTGACCAGTTCGGCCAGCGGGTCTTGCAAGCGGCGCGCAATCGACACCGCCCCGCGCAACGACACATCCAGCGTCGGAAATTCTTTGGCCGCCAGCTCGGACGCCGAATACACCGAGGCGCCGGCTTCCGACACTACCAGCTTGGTCAGCTTCAGCTCGGGGTATTTCTTGATCAGCTCGGCCGCCAGCTTGTCGGTTTCGCGGCTGGCGGTGCCGTTACCGATGGCGATCAGCTCCACCTTGTGTTTGCTGGCCAGCGCGGCCAGCACGGCAATCGATTCATCCCACTGCCGCCGCGGCTCGTGTGGGTACACGGTGTGCGTATCCAGCAGCTTGCCAGTGGCGTCGACCACGGCCACTTTCACGCCGGTACGGATGCCAGGATCAAGGCCCATGGTGGCGCGCGGGCCAGCCGGGGCGGCCAGCAGCAGGTCTTTCATATTGTTGGCGAACACCTGGATGGCCGCGCCTTCCGCGCGTTCGCGCAACTGGTTGATCAGTTCGGCTTCGAGGCTGAGCGCGATCTTGGCGCGCCAGGTCAGGCGCACCGTATCTTGCAGCCATTTGTCCGCTGCGCGGCCCTGGTTTTCGATACCAAAGCGGCGCGCGATTTTCAGCTCGCACACGCCCGGGCCGGTGGGCTTGGCGGTTTCATCGAGCTCTTCCGGCAGTGGCAATGCCAAGGTCAGAATGCCTTCGTTGCGACCGCGCAAAACCGCCAATGCGCGATGCGAGGGCACGTCACGCCACGGTTCGTCGTATTCAAAGTAATCCGAGAATTTGGCGCCCTCTTCCGCTTTGCCGTCCACCAGCCGGGTTTTGACATGCGCTTGCGTGGCCACATGTTGCCGCAGCGCCCCGACCAGTTCGGCATCTTCCGAGAACTGCTCCATCAGGATGGCGCGCGCGCCGTCGAGCGCGGCTTTGGCGTCGGCCACGCCTTTTTCGGCATCCACAAACGCGGCGGCGCTGGCTTCGGGGTTTTGCGTCGGGTCGCTCAGCAGACCTTGCGCCAGCGGGTCCAGCCCGGCTTCGCGCGCAATCTGCGCCCGGGTGCGGCGCTTGGGCTTGAACGGCAGATACAAGTCTTCCAGCCGTTGCTTGTTATCGGCCGTCAACAACGCCGCTTGCAGCTCGGGCGTGAGCTTGCCCTGCTCTTGCACGCTGGCAATCACCGCGCCACGGCGGTCTTCCAACTCGCGCAGATAGCGCAATCGCACTTCCAGATTGCGCAACTGGGTGTCGTCCAGGCCGCCAGTCACTTCTTTACGATAACGCGCGATAAACGGCACCGTGGCGCCTTCGTCCAGCAACTGGACAGCGGCGGTGACCTGGGCTTCGCGACAGGCGAGTTCGTCCGCCAGGCGTGCATTGATAGCAGGCAGCATGCTCACAATTCCTTGATTCTTGATTTCGCCGGGGCGATCAGTGACGGGCAGCGCCCAGCAGTTCGGCCACCACGGCCATCGCGCCCAGACGCGCGTTATCCACCACGGCCCACAGCGTGACGGTCTTGCCATCGGCGCTCACTTCCACCTGGCTGATCCACACCAGATCGGCGCCGATCACGTCTTGCGGCGTGGCGATGCCAGCCGGGCCTTCGGCGTCCAGCACAAACAGGCCGCTACTGGCGCGCAAGGCGGCAATCACGGCTTCTTTGCTGGTTTCCTGGATCAGGCGTACGGCCAGCGTGGCGCCATGGCCAAAGAACAACGGCACTTGCACGCGTTGCACGCTATCGAGCAGCGGCGCGCCCAGCTGCTGGTTAACCACATTGCGGATATGTTCGGATTGCTGTTGCGGCAGCGGGAACAGATTGAAAGCCAGGCGCTTGGCGAACGCGCCATTTTCGATTTCGGCATTGGCAAACAGCGCGCGCGTCTGGCGCGACAGCGTATCCACGCCGCCCTGGCCTTGCGATGACGCCGATTCCATCAGCGTGGCATGTGCCCGCGCGATCGACAGGCCATTGAGCGCCGCCAGCGGGCGCGCCAGCACGGCAAACGAGGCCAGCGGCGCGGTGGCGTCCAGCAAGCGGCAACCGGCGGCTTTGGCGGCGGGCGCGTATTGCTTCATTTCGTCGCGGCTGCCGGCAAACACGGCCACCGATGCCTGCGACCAGTCAAAGCCTGCGGCGGCTTCGATAATGGTGTCTTCGCCCCGGAAGGTAACGACCGAACCGTCTTCATCGGCCGCCAGTGCAAAAATCTCGTCAACCGAGACCGGGCTTTCGGCCAGCACTTCAAGCAAGGTATCGCCAAACGGGCCGTGGGCGCCAAAGATGGCCAGTTTCAGGGGAGCTGCAGACATCGGTAATTCCTTTCAACCTGTGAAGCAAAAAACAAACAGGGCGCCAAACGCGCCCTGTCTTCTTTGAGCAATCCGCGATTTTACAACGCGGCGACCACGGCGTCGCCCATCTCGCTGCACGACACCTTGTTGGTGCCCGCTTCAAAGATGTCACCCGTGCGATAACCCTGCGCCAACACGGCCTTCACCGCGTTTTCCACGCGCACCGCCGCGGCTTCGTTGTTGCCGGAATAACGCAGCAACATGGCCAGCGACAGGATGGTGGCCAGCGGATTGGCCAGGTTTTTGCCGGCGATATCGGGCGCGGAGCCATGGCTGGGCTCGTACATGCCCTTGTTGTTCTGGTCCAGCGACGCCGACGGCAGCATACCGATCGAACCGGTCAACATCGAAGCTTCATCCGACAGAATGTCGCCGAAGATGTTACCGGTGACCATCACGTCAAATTGCTTGGGGTTGCGCACCAGCTGCATCGCGGCGTTATCCACATACATGTGGCTAAGCGCGACATCCGGATATTCCTTCGCCACATCGGTGACGATTTCTTTCCAGAACTCGGTGGTTTCCAGCACGTTGGCCTTGTCAACCGAGCACAGTTTTTTCTGACGCTTTTGCGCGGCCTTGAACGCCACATGCGCGATGCGGCGGATTTCGCTTTCGCTGTAGCGCATGGTGTTAAAGCCTTCGCGCTCACCCGCTTCGTTAACATGCACGCCGCGTGGTTGGCCAAAATAGATATCGCCGGTCAGCTCACGCACGATCAGGATATCGAGGCCGGACACCACTTCGGGCTTCAGCGTCGAGGCATTCGCCAGCTCGGGGTACAGAATGGCCGGGCGCAGGTTGGCAAACAGATTCAGATCTTTGCGGATGGCCAGCAGCCCACGCTCGGGCCGCAGCGGGCGGTCCAGCGTGTCGTATTGCGGGCCGCCCACCGCGCCCAGCAGCACGGCGTCGGCGGCGCGCGCCAGGTCTTGCGTCACCTGCGGATAGGGCGCGCCGTACTGGTCGTAAGCCGCGCCACCCAGCGGGGCGGTTTCGGTTTCGACCTTCAGGCCGTCGCTACGCAGCACATCCAGCACGCGCGTGGCTTGTGCAATGATTTCGGGGCCGATGCCGTCGCCGGGCAGAATCAGAATCTTCATGTTGGGGTATCGCCGTTTAAACAAAAATCCGGGCCCTGCCGCCGTACTGCACGGCAAGAAACCGGATTTTGATCGTGGGTAATATCAGCTGTGCGAGAGCTTGTAGTTCACATCGCAATCGGTCAGGACAATGACGCGCGGATGGGTCTGCAACAGTGATGCGGGAATTTCGGTGGTGATCGCGCCGTTGAGCGTGCGATCAAGGATTTCGGCTTTTTCCTGACCCTTGACCACCAGCAGGATGGCCTTGGCGTGCAGGATGGAACCCATGCCCATGGTCACCGCGTGGGTGGGCACTTCGTCCAGCGAGTTAAAAAAACGCTTGTTGGCTTCGCGGGTATCTTCTTTCAGCGTGACCTTGTGGGTAAACCGAGAGAGCGAGGTGTCCGGCTCGTTAAAGCCGATATGGCCGTTGTGGCCGATGCCCAGCAACTGCATGTCGATGGGGCCTAGCTGGTACATCATTTCGTCATAGCGACGGCACTCGGCTTCGATGTCGGGGGCATTGCCGTTGGGCACATGCGTATTTTCCGGCTCGATGTCGATGTGGTCGAACAGGTTGCGCTGCATGAAGCTGCGGTAAGACTCGGCATGCGATACCGGCAAACCGACATATTCGTCCAGGTTAAACGTACGGGCTTCTTTAAAGCTGACGAGGCCTTGTTGGTAGCTCTTGACGATTTCCTCGTACAGGCCCACTGGCGTACCGCCCGTGGCCATGCCCAGTACCGCGTTGGGTTTGGCGCGCACCACCGACAGCATCAGATCGGCGGCAACGCGATCCAGCTCGGACTGGTTCTTGAATTTATGCAGGATCATGGTTTTCGTTTCCCATCTGGTTTATTGAAGCATCACAAGTTGCTGTGAGTGCAAGCCCGATGGGGATCGATGTCATTTGATATCTGCATGCGTCGCCCATCCAGGTCTTGCCGTGCCCGGCCACTGTGGCGTGGCTATGTTTTAGTAATACCGATAAATCATCGCGCGTCCCGGGCTGGATCGCGCAAAGCGCCAATATTACTCCGAAATCATTGGCTTTCGGCATATTGACGGGGCAAATGCCGCAGATGGACAACGAAAGGTAAAGCCATAACAGCGCTGCTTTGCGGGTGATGGCGCGCCATGGCGCACGCGTCACCGCCCGCCCCGAGCGCCGAATCAGCCAAACAACCAGGGTTGCGCCTGTTTGTGTTTTGCTTCAAACGCCTTGATCTCGTCGGCGTGTTGCAGCGTCAAGCCAATCTCGTCCAGGCCGTTGAGCATGCAATGCTTGCGGTGGCCGGTGATGTCAAAGCCAAACACAGCGCCCGACGGCGTGGTCACTGTTTGCGCGGCCAGATCGATATGCAGCGTGTAACCGTCGGCAGCGGCGGTTTCAGCAAACAACTGGTCGACAGCGGCCTCGGGCAGCACGATCGGCAGCACGCCGTTCTTGTAGCAGTTGTTAAAGAAGATGTCGGCAAAGCTCGGTGCGATCACCGCGCGAAAGCCATAGTCTTCCAGTGCCCACGGCGCGTGTTCCCGCGAGGAGCCACAACCAAAGTTGTCGCGCGCCAGCAGCACTTGCGCGCCTTTGTAACGCGGCTGGTTCAGCACAAAGTCCGGGTTGAGCGGACGCTGGCTGTTATCCATGCCCGGCTCGCCGTGGTCCAGATAACGCCACTCGTCAAACAGGTTGGGGCCAAAGCCCGAACGCTTGATCGACTTGAGAAACTGCTTGGGGATGATGGCATCGGTATCGACGTTGGCACGGTCGAGCGGACACACGAGCCCATCCACTTGGGTAAACGCTTTCATGGCAGATCCTTACTTGCCCTCGATCTTTTCACCCACTTTCTGCAGATCCTGGCCAAAACCATGCACGGTGTTACAGGCGGTCAAGGCACAAACAGCAATGACGACGATCAACAGGGATTTCATGGGTAAAAAGACTCCGCAAGTGTATGAATTAAAAGCTGATGGCCACGGGCCTCAGGCAAATGTGCGGACGTCGACAAAATGGCCGGCGATGGCAGCAGCTGCAGCCATCTCGGGGCTGACCAGGTGGGTACGTCCACCCTGGCCCTGCCGACCTTCAAAGTTGCGGTTGGAGGTAGACGCACAGCGTTCACCCGGTTCCAGCCGGTCCGCGTTCATTGCCAGGCACATCGAGCAGCCAGGCTCACGCCATTCGAAACCGGCGGCCACAAAAATCTTGTCCAGGCCTTCGGCTTCGGCCTGCTGTTTTACCAGACCGGAGCCCGGCACCACCATTGCCAGCTTCACATTGGCGGCCTTCTGGCGGCCCTTGGCCACGGCGGCGGCGGCGCGCAGATCTTCAATGCGCGAGTTGGTACAGGAACCGATAAACACTTTGTCGATCTGGATTTGCTCGATCGGCGTATCCGCCTGCAGGCCCATATAGCTGAGCGCACGTTCCAGGCTGGCGCGCTTGACCGGGTCTTCCAGCTGCGCCGGGTTCGGCACTTTGCCGCCGACGGTGGTCACTTGCTCGGGCGAGGTACCCCAGGTCACTTGCGGTTCGATCTTGCTGGCGTCGAGCTCAACCACTTTGTCGAAAGTGGCGCCTTCGTCGGATACCAGCGTTTTCCAGTAAGCGACGGCGGCATCCCATTGCTCGGCCTTGGGCGAGAACGGACGGTCTTTCAGGTATTCGACGGTCTTGTCATCTACGGCCACCATACCGGCACGAGCGCCCGCTTCGATCACCATATTGCACAAGGTCATGCGGCCTTCCATCGACAGGCTACGGATGGCCGAACCACCAAATTCGACGGCATAACCGGTGCCACCCGCGGTGCCGATTTCGCCAATGATGGCCAGCGCCACATCTTTGCCGGTGACGCCCTGGCCCAGTTCGCCTTCCACCTTGATCAGCATGGCTTTGGATTTTTTGGCGGTCAGCGTTTGCGTGGCCAGCACGTGTTCCACTTCCGACGTACCAATCCCATGCGCCAGCGCGGCAAAGGCGCCGTGCGTGGAAGTATGACTATCACCACAGACCACGGTCATACCGGGCAGCGTGGCCCCGTTTTCCGGGCCCACCACATGCACGATGCCTTGGCGCAAATCCTTGAACGGAAAATACGCTTTGGCGCCGAAATGCTTGATATTGCTGTCCAGCGTTTCAACTTGCTGGCGCGAAATCGGGTCCTGGATGCCCAGTTCCCAATGATCGGTGGGGGTATTGTGGTCAGCCGTGGCCACTACGGAATCCACGCGCCACGGCGTGCGATTGGCCAGACGCAGGCCTTCGAACGCTTGCGGGCTGGTCACTTCGTGCACCAGATGGCGGTCGATATAGATCAGACAGGTGCCATCGTCGGACTGGCTGACCACATGGGATTGCCAGAGTTTGTCGTAAAGCGTCTGCGCAGCCATTTTGCTTATCCTGAGAGACCGCATCGTAATGCGGTTTAAGTTTGCGTTGCTTTCGGACGGTGGCGCGCCGGGCAAGCAGCGCACCCCATCGGCAGAACCGTGTAGGTGTTCAAAACACAGTGGAACAGGGAACCTGGATCGCAGCTTAGAACTTTGTTGTAATGGCAACAAGGCGGTGATTTATACTGGTATTAATACTACCCGGTAACAGGATGAAGCATGTCAATCCAGCGTCAGGCCCTCGGGGCTTTCTTGATGGCCACGCGGCAGAAATGCCAGCCCGCCGCGTTTGGTTTTCCGCACGGGCAACGGCGCCGCACCCAAGGCTTGCGCCGCGAAGAAGTGGCGCAACTGGCCGACATCAGCCCCACCTGGTACACCTGGATTGAGCAAGGCCGCAAGATCAACGTATCGGGCAAAGCGCTCGACCGGCTGGCGCTGGCGCTGCGCATGGACAAAACCCAGCGCGCCTATCTGTTTGAACTTGCGGGCCAGCACGACCCCAACGCGCCGCAAGCCGCCGATGAAATCGCGCCGCTGGCCTTGCAGCAAATCGTCGATGACTTTGCCATGCCCGCCTACGTGCTGGGCCGGTTCTGGGATGTACTGGCCTGGAATGGCGGCGCGCGCGATCTGTTTGGCGACTGGCTGGATGCCGCGCTTGCACCCAATTTGCTGCGTTTTGTGTTTCTGGATCCGCAAGCCCGGGCGTTGGTGGAAGGCTGGGAAACACGCGCGCAACGCATCGCGGCCGAATTTCGCGCCGACAGCCGCGATCATCTGGAAGACCCGGCGTTCCACCAATTGCTGACCGAGTTGCAGCAAGGCAGCGCCGAATTCGCCCAATACTGGAAACGCTACGACGTGCTGGAGCGCCACGGCGGTGAGCGCGGCTTTCATCACCCCACGCGTGGCGATGTGGCGCTGCGGCAGATGACGTTCCAGTTGGTGGACCAGGAACATCTGAAGCTGGTGTTGCTGACACGCCCGTGATTCCCGCCAAACCCGGCGCCGCCATTGCGCGCGCGGCCGCAGCCCACTACGCTGCAGCTCTCCTTTTTGTGGACGGCCGCTCTGCATGCATGCAATCCGACTTTTACTGGCCAGCAGTTTGTTGGCGCTAACCAGCGCCAGCTGGGCTGCGACGTCTTGCCAGAACGTGGTGCAAACGCTTAACGCTACGCTGAACCCGCGGCTGGACAACCCCACCGCGCTGGCGCAAACACTGACTACACTGCAGCAAAGCGGCCATCTGCCCGATAGCTATATCACCAAGCGCAATGCGCAGGCGGCGGGATGGCGTCCGGGTAGTCGTTTATGGAGCGTGTTGCCCGGTAAATCCATCGGCGGCGATCGCTTTGGCAATTACGAGCATCGTTTGCCCAATGGCCAATATCAGGAAGCCGATCTCGATTATCGCGGGGGCAAGCGCGGCGCCAAACGTTTGATCATTGGCCGCAATGGCCAGCGATATATCACCGTCGACCATTACCAGACTTTTATCGAGGTGCCCGCATGTCAGTAAGCCCTACCCGGCCCGTGAAACAAGCCACGCTGATCAATGTGCGCACGGTGGCCGAGGCCTATGCGCAACTGGTGCAGCAACTCGAATTTCCGGCGGATTTTGGATACAACCTGGACGCGCTGTATGACGCACTGACGGGTTCGCTGGAAGGGCCGCTGCGTATTGTCTGGCGCGATGCGCTGGCGGCCAAAGCGGCGTTTCCGCTGCATGATTTTGAGGATTTGCTCGGCGTATTCAATGATGCCGCGGGCGAGCGCGACGATCTGGAAATCGTGCTGACCTGACCTGGCCAGCTTTGACCATGTCATGGTCCACGCCGCGCCGCCTTAATCGCGCAACGTTGCGATCAGTTCCAGTTCTTCCGCCGTAAACCCGGCCTGCAGGCGCGCAGGCTGGTTCAATTCCCCTCTGAAAGCCGGTGCTTCGTGCTCGCGCAGCAATTGCACAAAAGTGGCGACCGGTTCCAGCCCGCGTTGGGCGCAACACCAGTGATACCAACGATTGCCGATGCGCACATGGCCGATTTCATCGCGCAGGATGATGTCGAGGATCTCGCACGCGCGCTGATCGCCGACGCCGCGCAAGCGCGCCTGGATGCCGGGGGTAACGTCCAGCCCGCGCGCTTCCATGATGCGCGGCACCAACGCCATGCGCGCCAGCACATCGTGATCGGTGCGCAGCGCCATCGTCCACAGGCCGTCATGAGCCAGAAAATCGCCGTACTCATAGCCGTAACTGTGTAGGTGCTCACGCAACAGATTGAAGTGCAGCGCCTCTTCTTGCGCCACTTGCAGCCAGTCGACGTAGTAATCAAACGGCATATCGCGAAAGCGGTACAACGCATCCAGTGCAAGGTTGACGGCGTTGAATTCGATATGCGCGATGGCGTGCACCAGTGCGGCGCGCCCTTCTGGCGTGCCCAGGCCGCGCTGGGCTACTTGCTTGGGGGGCACCAGCTGCGGGCGTTGCGGTCGGCCGGGGTTGGGCAAGCGCTGCGCCGGCGGCACATCCAATTCTGAGAAAGCAACAAACCGGGCCCGTGATAGCGGGGAAATGGCGGCCACCCGGCGCATTTTCTCGCTGATATCACAATCCAATAAGGCAGCTGAAATTTCGGTAAGGAAATCGCTCATTTCGTATTTATTTCAAGAAGTTTCGTGCAACAAGACGTAATTAATAACCAGCCCAAAAACCAAAAACTAACGTGATCATGCCGGGGTGGCGTTAGTAAGATGACGTCAACATATTTGCATTCATTCATTTGTCATGAAAGGCATACACACAGGAGGCCCCCATGAACTTCCCCATGGATAACCCGAGGGAAATAAGGCGTCAGACCGGTCTTAACCAGCATGAATTCTGGAACCGCATTGGCGTTACCCAAAGTGGTGGATCGCGCTATGAAAGCGGCCGCAGCATGCCACGCCCGGTGCAGGAATTGCTGCGTATCGTCCATCTGGAGCAAATCCCGTTGGAAGAACTGACGGGAGACGATGTGCGCGTGCTGCGGTTTTTAAAAGAGTACAAGCCCGAACTGTTCGAGACCTTGCGAAAAGCAGCCCATGAGCGCCTACACCCCCGCCCCGCCGCACCTCGCGTTCCGGTGCCCGAAGTCTGATCCACCTGCAGTCCCCCGCCCGGCGTGGCTAAACGCTGAGCTTTACCTCCAGGCCTTGAGTAGCGATCCGCGCTGCCAGGGCCTGCATCCAGTCGGCATCCGCAGCCGATAAACGCGGCGCCATCGGTTGTAGTGACGGCCGCGCCAGTCCATACAACAACACGCCATGCAAACCCGGCGCCTGTTGCTTTAACTGCCCCACAAACTGCACATATGCCGCAAGCTCCGCTTCATCGGGCAGTTGGCCATCCACGGCAAACATACAGGTCTGAATCCACGTCGCGCAGCGCGCGCTAGCCGCCACCAGATGTCGCGCCACCGCATCGCGCTTTAACTGCACCTGGTTGACGGCGCTAAAGCCATCTTGCGGCGCGCGATCGATCTTGAACCACAACTCGCCATTGATGCGACCGATATGCTCCACCACTTGCAGCACTTCGGGCTTGTACATCTGGCTGCCATTGCTGATGACCACCAGCTTGATCTGCCCCAACAAGCCGAAGGACGCCAGTTGCCGTTCCACCACCACCAACGCCGCGCCAAATTCGGGGCTCATGGTGGGCTCGCCATTGCCGGAAAACGCCACGTCATTGATACGGCGGGCATTCTCGGGCACGCGGGTCTGCATAAAGTCGCCGTGCACGATCTGCGTCAGCATGGCGCGCAGTTCGTCTTCAAGTTGCGCCAGATTGATCGGCGGCGGGCCGCCGCGTTGCAGATCGGGCACCTGGCAATACACACAGGCCCAGTTACAAGCGTTATTGGGATTCAGGTTGATGCCGATCGAAACCCCGCCCGCGCGGCGCGAAATCACCGGATACACATAAGTAAAGCCGGCGCTGTCCCGCGCGTGGTCATCGGTGCGCAGCACAGTAGGCGCGCCCACAGGCTGCAGCGGAATCACATCAGCCATCAGTCGGAGTCCGCACCAGCAGAATCGGCACCTGGGTATGCCGCATCACGCCTTCGGCGACGCTGCCCAGCAGCAGATGCGTCAGGCCGCTGTAGCCGTGCGTGCCCATCACCAGCACGTCGGCTTTCCAGGCGGCCGCATCGTCCACAATGCTGCGCGCCAGATTGCCGCCCCAGGCTTCCAGCAAGGCGGTTTCAGCGCTGATGTTTTGCGCTGACAGCACTTCAGCATGGCGCGCCAGCAGTTGTTCGCCGCTTTTACGCAGCGAATCCTGCAATTGCGGCACATCCAGAAACTCGTTGGCGCTCCACGCAAATTGCGCCAGATCAATCACATGAATCAGCCGTACGCAGGCTTTTTGATCAATGGCAAAACGAATGGATTCGCGCAGTGCCGCCGTGCTGGTGGCGCTGTCGTCCACCGGAACCAGAATGCGTTGGTACATGATTGATACCTCCTGTTGCCGCTGAGACGGGTGCTGTTGTTATGGCTGCAAGTCTAGCAGATCGGGCCCGGCGGTTGCGGCGGCGCAGGCATCCGAATACACTCGATCGCACCGTTCCGGCATACCCCAAACACGTTATGGCCCGCATCAAACTTGAACCGCCGCACTGGGTGGACTTTGCTACTGAGCTGACCATTCGGGTGACTGATATCAACTATGGCGGACACTTGGGCCATCAAGAGCTGATTGGTCTGCTGCATGAGGCGCGGGTGCAGTATTTTGCGCATTATGATCAAACCGAGACCGGCCGCGATGGCGAGCCCGGCATCATCATGAATGACCTTGCCATCAACTATCGCAGCGAGGCATTTCTGGGCGAAACATTGCAGATTTCGATGGCGGGCGCGGAACCCTGGCGCGCCGGCTTTGATCTTTATTACACCGTTAACGCCATCAGCCCCGACACCGGCACTGCGCCGCGGCGGGTGGCTGTCGCCAAAACGGGGCTTACATTTTTTGACTACAACGCACGCAAACTGGCCAGCTTGCCCGCCGCATGGGCCGCCAGACTGACACGCCCACTACAGGATCAAGCGGTATGAAAAAGTACGCCAACAACAGCGCCGAAGCCATGGCGCGCATTCTCGTCATGCAGATGATGTGTGACGGCAATTTCGACCCTGCTGAAATCGACGAACTCGAACACCTGCGTGTGTACGAAGCGCTCGACATCACGCGCAAGGGCTTTATCACGGTACTGCAGGATTACTGCAACGACCTCAGCGACGACGCATCCGAAGACGGCAATATCCGCCTGGTGGATGCCGAGCGTATCGATCAGTTGCTCGATAGCGTGGACGATGGCCGCAAGCGTCTGATGGTGGCCGCCA
Organism: Amantichitinum ursilacus; assembly: GCF_001294205.1. GTDB lineage: Bacteria > Pseudomonadota > Gammaproteobacteria > Burkholderiales > Chitinibacteraceae > Amantichitinum > Amantichitinum ursilacus. Next base: position 84,157 of record NZ_LAQT01000008.1, on the reverse strand, counting down.
TCGCATTGGGCATTGCGCGTTCTGATAATGATTTCAGCGACGTGGAGCTGGTGGTGTTCCGCCATATGCTCAAACGCTGGCATCTGACCCTGGAAGACCTGCAATCCGCCTTCGCGGACTAATGCGTTGCACCCTGTAGCGCGGTCGCTCTGACGGAGACCGCCCAACCGCCGGCGACCTGGCTCGCCGGCGTTGCCGTATCTAACGGTTCTGCACTTTCATACATCCTTATATAAAAACAGGTATGCATTGCGCATGCCATCCGGGGGAGTTCCAGGGATGCAATGGATCGATCAGTTTCATGCGGCGCTTGAGCGCTCATTGCTGTTTACGCTCAACCGCAAGTTTGCCTTTCTCTATCTACTCCTGCTGTTTCCGCTGGCCCTTACCCTGATCGCCACTTCAGCGCAAAGCCAGCTGGCCGAGGTGATTCGCGCCCATCACCTCGATGCCGCCACCGCTGCCGACCTGACCGGCGCACTGGAACATCTGGCGCTGTGGGGCTGGATTTTGCTGGCTGGCGCGGCCGCTTTCATTACCGTGCAAGTCATCTATTTCAATTTCTGGATTGCCCGCCCCGTCGGCGCCATCACCCGCGTGTTTAACGAAGTGGCTCGCGGCGAAGGCGATTTGTCGCGCGATGTGCCAGTCATCACCACCGATGAAATCGCCGCGCTGGCGCTCAGCTGCAACCGCTTTCTGGCCAAGCAACGCGAAGTGATCGCCAGCGTGCAGACCATGACCGTAGGCATTGCGCTGGAAGCCGCCAAATCGCTGAAGAACATCAAGGATTCGGCCACTTCGACGCAAGAACAGGATCAACTGGCGCAAACCGTGGTGGACGCCAGCAATGGCACCACGCAAGGCATCAACCATGTGTCGACGCGCACCCAGGACATCAGCGCCACCACGCGGCAAAACCTGGAGATGGCGCGCGCGTCGTATGCCGAATTGCAGGACGTGACCGCGCGCATCCACGCCATCAGCACTCGCATTGCCACGTTCAACCAGACGGTGGACGGGCTTAATCAGCGCTCGGCCAGCATCAAGTCGATTGTCGATCTGATCAAGGAAATTGCCAGCCAGACCAATCTGTTGGCACTCAATGCCGCCATCGAAGCCGCCCGCGCGGGCGAAACCGGCCGCGGCTTTGCCGTGGTGGCCGATGAGGTACGCAAACTGGCGGAGAAGGTCGGCGTCGCCACCGACGATATCTCGCACAACATCGACAACATGCTGGCGCAAGTGGCGGAAACGTTGGACGAAACGCATTTGATCACACACGACGCGCAGCACACGCGCGAAGTGGTCGAAGGCGCGTCGGCGCAATTTACCCGCATGGTCACCGACTTTGAACAGACCTCCAGCGCGCTGTCCGGCATCGCCACCACGTTGGGGCAGTTCAGCGTGGCCAACGACCAAGTCAACCATAACGTCACGCAAATCCACGATTTGTCGTTGGCGGTCAACGAACGCATGACCCGCTCGGCGCAGTCGTCGCAAGACCTGGCGCGCGCGGCCGAACAAGTACAGGAACTGATCGGCCGCTTTACCGTGGGCCAGGGCGATCTGGACGCCAATATCCAGTTGGCCAGCCGCATGCGCGATCAGGTGCAGCAACGCATCGAGGCACTGGCGCGCAGCGGCGTTAACGTGTTCGATCAGCAATATCGGCCGGTGGCGGGCAGCAAGCCGCAAAAGTATTCCACCAGTTGGGATCAGGCCTTTGCTCAGGCGCTGCAACCGCTGTTTGACGAGTTGGCGCGCACCGCCGTGGGCGGCAAGTTCAGTCTGGCTGTCGATACCAATGGCTATGGCGCCACGCATAACAGTTGGTATTCCAAAGCGGCCACGGGCGATGCTGCGGTTGACCTGATCAACAGCCGCGACAAACGTATCTTTAATGATCCCGCAGGCTTGCGCGCCGCCCGCAATACACAGCGCTTTTTACTGCAAACCTATGCGCGCGATACGGGCGAAATCATGACCGAACTGGACGTGCCGATTATGGTTAATGGCCGGCACTGGGGCGGTTTGCGCTTGGGTTTTGACGCCAGCGCCATGTTGGCCGCCACGCGCGCGGCATGACGCTCAAGCGCTGCTTTCCGCCGGTGGTAAACGCGCAAACGCGGCTGCTGGTGCTGGGCAGTTTGCCTGGCGAAAAATCGCTGGCCGCCGCGCGCTATTACGCCCATCCGCAAAACCGCTTCTGGCATTTGCTCGGTGGCGTGCTGCAGGTTGATTTGCCCGCCCAGGATTACGAGACGCGGCTGCAGACCTTGCTCGACCATCACGTCGGCCTGTGGGATGTGGTGGCCGAAGCCACCCGCGCTGGCAGCCTCGACAGCAATATCCGCGACCACGCCGCCAACGATCTCAGCGCCCTGATCGCCACTTTGCCGCAATTGCGCGCGGTGGCCTTCAACGGGGGCACCGCCGCCAGAATCGGCCTCAAACAATTGCTTGCCCCGCCCGTTGGGCTCGAAATCATCCTGCTGCCTTCCAGCAGCCCGGCGCATACGCGCCCGTTTGCTGAAAAACTGGAACAATGGCGCGTGCTCAGCCGCTTTCTGCAGCAACCTCTTCGATCCTCTTAAAGCTCAACCCCATGAACTACGATCTGATTTTGTTTGACCTTGATGGCACCCTCACCGACCCCATCCAGGGCATCGGCCGCAGCATCAACCACGCCTTGCAGCAATACGGTTACCCGCTGCAGGCCGAAGCCGAAATCAGCCGCTGGATTGGCCCGCCACTGGATATCTCGTTTCGCGCCATCACCGGCAGCCAGTCGGACGCGCATATTGCCGAACTGGTGATGTGCTATCGCGAGCGTTACGGCGATGTCGGTTATGCCGAAAATGCGCTCTACCCGGAAATCCCGGCTGCCTTGCAAGCGCTGACTGACGCGGGCGTGCCGATGGGCGTATGCACCTCCAAACGCGCGGATTTTGCCGAGCGCATCCTCAAGCTGTTCCAGCTGGATCAGCATTTCGGCTTTGTCAGCGGTGGCGAAATTGGCGTGCATAAATGGCAGCAGATCGAAGCGCTGAAAGCCGCAGGCGTGGCGAGCAACGCCAGCCTGATGATTGGTGATCGCGCGGTGGATATCACCGCCGCCAAACGCAACGGTCTGCATAGCGCCGGCGTGTTGTGGGGCCACGGCGGCCGGGCGGAACTGGAAGCGGAAAGCCCCGACTGGCTGTTTGCCAGCCCCACTGAGCTCAGCCAGTTGCTACCGCGCTAAGGCCATAGCGCCGGGCTTGCCACGCCAGCGGCCCAGCAAACACATACACGGCTGTCGGATTTATCAGTTTATTTGCATGAACTTCTACGCGGCGCTTGGGCGGGTCTGCATTGCGGATCAATGCCACGCGCCGCAACCGTTTGCGCCTTGCGCTACCGTCCATCCCCAGCCAGCCGTCTGATTTTAAAGGCTTTTATAGCGAGGTTTAGCTAAGCCTTTGATTTCTTTGACGACGGCAAGCACTTCATCCCGCCAGCGCACGCCGGATTTCCGCCGCAAAACCCGCGCCCCACGCCGGTGCGGCAACTTGCAATTGGCCTATTTTCTTATTGAATAAGAGGCACAGGGACGCGATTCCGACCGGGCGCAGTCGCCCCTCATTCATGCTTAAGGAAAACCCATCGTGCGACGTTACTCGGCACCGTTACACCGTTGCGTGCTGGCCGTGGTGGCCTTTGCACTCAGCCATGCCGGCTTTGCCGCCAATTACTTGCAGATCTCGCCCATCCTGCTGGAAATGCAGCAGGGCCAGACCGCTGCGGGCCTGCGTTTGCGCAACCCGGGCGACGAAGCCGTCAATGGCCAGGTGCGCGTGTATCGCTGGAGCCAGGTCGATGGCGAAGATCAGTTGGTGCCCGCCACCGACGTGGTGGCCAGCCCGCCGATTATCCAGGTCGATCCGCAAGGCGAGCAGCTGGTGCGGCTGGTGCGCACCAATGGCGCGTCGGTGACGGAAGAACAAAGCTATCGCTTGCTGGTGGATGAATTGCCGGGCGGCCGGATCGACCAGCAAAACAATGTGCGCCTGCGCCTGCGTTATTCGATCCCGGTGTTTGTGCTACCCCCCGGCACGCCGCAGCCCGATCTTAAATGGACGGTCGCGCCCAAAGGCAAGCTGCTTACGTTGCGTAGCCTTAACCGCGGCAAGCTGCATGCGCGCATCAGCAGCGCCACGCTGGTGACAGCGCAAGGCAAGAAAGTGACCATTGCCGAGGGCTTGCTGGGCTATACGCTGGCAGGCCAGCAACGCAATTGGGACATCCCGGCCGTCGCCGCAGCCGATCTGGCGGGCGCGCATGTTACGGCCACCATCAATGGCATGCCGAGCGATCTGCCGATTGAAGTGGCCAGCGCGGAGGAACATTGACCTGACCTCGGCGCCATTACCCATAACAAAACAGGCCGCAGCACTGCTCGCAGCCCTGATCACCGCCGGTGCTCATGCCGCCGACGACCCGTTGCCGTTGATGGATCTGCCACACGATGTGTACCCGGAGGTGACGGTTAACGGCACGCCGACGCGCTCGGTGGCGCATTTTCTGGAATACCAGGGCGAGCTGATGGTACGGCGCAAGGACCTGGAAGCGCTGGGCATTATCCCGCCCGCTTCCATTGCCGACGATGCGGCTACCATTTCGCTCGACCAGATTCCCAACGTCACCTACGAGTATCAATCGGCGCGGCAAACGCTAGACCTGAAAGTGCCCGAGACCATGCTGCAGGCGGTGGACATCAGCCGCGTCCAGCCGCGCCTGCTGCCCGCCAGCAGCGGTCTGGGCATGGTCATCAATTACGATCTGTTTACCCAAGGCAGCGGCAACACCCGCGATTATTCGCTGTGGAGCGAGGCGCGCGCCTTTGCGCCACTGGGCGTGGCCAGCACCACTGGCACGCTCTATGACACGCCGGCGCGCAAATACTATTTGCGTTTCGATACCACGCTCAGCCACTCCAATCCCGAGAACCTGACCACGGTGCGGGTGGGCGATTCGGTCAGTTCATCGCTGGACTGGACGCGCTCGGTCCGGCTGGGCGGCGTGCAATATCAGCGCAATTTCTCGCTACGGCCCGATCTGATTACGTTTCCGGTGCCGGCGCTGGGCGGCAGTACGGCGGTGCCATCCTCGGTGGACGTTTACATCAACAGCATGAAGCAATACAGCGGCGACGTGCCCGCCGGGCCGTTTGTAACGCATGATCCGCCCGGCATTGTCGGCGCGGGCAACGCCACCGTAGTGGTGCGAGACGCGCAAGGCCGCGAAGTGACCACCACCGTGCCGATCTATGTCGACACGCGTTTGCTCAACCCCGGTTTATCCAGCTTCTCGGTCGAAAGCGGCTTTGTACGGCAAAACTACGGCCTGACTTCATTCGATTACGACTACAGCCACCCCGCCGTCAGCGCCACCGGCCGCTATGGCTATAGCAAAGAACTGACCGTGGAAGGCCACACCGAGCTCAGCCGCGGCCTGGTCAATGCGGGCGCGGGAGTATTGGTCAAGCTGGGCAATATGGGCGTCGTCAATGCGGCTGCGTCGGCCAGCGGTGGTGAGTTGTCCGGCCTGCAGCTCAAACTTGGCTATCAGCTGATCACGCCGCATTTCAGCATTACCGCGCAAACGCAGAAAGCCACCTCCAACTTTGGCGATCTGGCCGCCGTCACCGGTTCGCCCGTGTTGCTGGAAACCGACCAGGTGGCGCTGTCGCTGCCCTTGTGGGGCCAGCAAACCATTTCGTTCAGCCTGGTGCAGCAACATCAAAAGGGGCAGCAGATTACGCGGCTGGGTTCGCTCAGCTACAACCTGGAGGTATCGCGCAATATCGGCTTTCTGCTTAGTCTGTATCGCGACTTTGCCCGCAGCGGCGAATCGGGCGGCTATGCCAGCTTTAACTTTGCGCTGCCCAATCAGATTACCGCGTCGGCGTCGCTCAGCACCGCCAACGGCCAGCGCAGCTGGGGCCTGAATGCAGCGCGCCCGGCCGATTACAGCGGTGGGCTGGGTTGGGCCGTGCAAGACAACAACAATGCCGGCAATCCCTACCAGCAAGCGCGCGCCAACTACCTGGGCCGGTATGGCGAAGTGCTGGGCTCGGTAGAAAACAGTAACGGCCAGCGCAATTACTCGCTGGATATGAGCGGCGCGCTGGTCTGGATGGACAGCGATGTGATCGCCGCGCGCCGTATCAGCGATGCCTTTGCCCTGGTCAGCACCGATGGCATGGAAGGCGTGCAGGTGCTGCATGAATATCGCCCGATTGGCGTCACCAACAGCAATGGCCACTTGCTGGTGCCTGATCTGATTGCATGGCAGACCAATCACGTTGCCATTAACGGCGTCAATTTACCGGCCGATGCGCGCCTGACCACCACGGATTCCGAGATCGTGCCGCAAGCGGGTTCGGGCGCGATGGCGTATTTCCCCGTTAGCCGTTATCGCGCCGCCACCGTCATCCTGCACGACGTTAAAGGCAACCCGCTGCCCGCGGGCCTGGGCGTACGCGATCTGCAAAGCGGCCGCGAATTTGTCGTCGGCTTTGACGGCGTGGCCTTTATAGAAGGCCTGGTGGCGCACAACACCATCCGCGTGGATGACGTCGATCTGCGCTGCGAAGTGAGCTTTGACTACACCCCCACCCCGGATAATCCGCTACCTACGCTGGGGCCCCTCACCTGCAACCCGGTCTCGGGTAACTAGGTGCAAAACCTGGGTGTTCTCCCGGGTTGACCTCAAAACGACATACCGTTTGTCAGGCGATGAAACCGCTGTCAGGGCGCTCATCCCAGGCGCGCTCCTTACACGCCTGGCCAGGAGCACTCCCAGGTTCCAGCGTTCCGCGCGCTGATTTTGCCCAGGAGCCACCCTGGTGTTGCAGCAGGGATTTTGTCTGCTATGGGCGCTGCAACCCTTGCCACTATTAGCTTGCACGCAATCAGTAGTTCAAACCGCCCTGTCCCCCCGACCCATTGCATGTAGGAAAGTGTCCGACAAGGCGTTTCTGAAACCTTACAAATTTTTGTGCAAGGAAAATCACGAAATCGCAAAAAATCGTAATTTTACTTACAAGCCGATGCATCCGGTGCGGCACCGCCCGCGTATATCCCCATGTGCAAACCACTCTGCACACGGCGCGGCTGCTGGATTTGACGCGACAAAGCATTCTGCCTCTGGCAATATGCAGATGTCGTAAATGCGCAGTCGCAAGTTGACACTTATTGCAAGAAAACAGGGGTTTCAAACGTGGCATTCCACTCCATCCGCATCTCCGCCAAGACCGCCGCCGTCGCCATGACGCTGGCTGCCTGCGCCCTGCTGCCGACGGCGAATGCGGCGGATCACGCTACCCTGCAAGTGTCGTTGACCGTGGTTTCAGTCTGTACCGTGGGTTCGCAACAAGCACTGGCGGGTCAGGTGGGCAGCAACGTTAACGTCAGCTGCTCGTCGCGCACGCCGTACCAGGTTGAGGTGAGCAACCCGAGCCTGCATCAAACCCGCTCGGCCCTCAGCCGCGCCGAAGTCCAGCCGGAAACCGCCATCCCCGGCGCCGCGCAAACGCAAAACATGCACGCCGCCGTGGCCAACACCGCGCAAAGCGCCGTCGCTACCATCACTTTCTGATTGACCCGATCTCGCCGCCGTTGCGGTGAGCACTCCGCCCCAGGACCTGTCCTGGCCAGGAGCCATGCTAGCTATGCGCCTGCGCCGCCGTCCGCACAATGCATTCCATCGCCACCGTGTTTGCTGCAATACCCACGGCGGCCATCCCTTGCGGAGCGGACAGCATGACTACCCCAACGACACGTAAATTCGCAGGCCTTCTGGCCGTCGCCCTCGGGCTGATCGGCGCGCAGAACGCCATGGCGCTCACCACGCAGACCTCGCAGTTTCAGGTAAACCTGACGCTGCAGGCGGCGTGCACGATTACCTCGTCCGCACTCAATTTCGGCACTCAGGGCGTACTGACCTCGGCCATCAACCAAAGCACGCAGCTGAGTGTTACTTGTACCAATTCGGCGCCGTACAGCATCGGACTGGATGCGGGCAACGTCACTGGCTCTGCCGTCTCCAGTCGCTTGTTACAAGCGGGTGCGGGCGGGCCTACCGTAGCATTCCAGCTATACCAGGATTCCAGCCGCTCGCAAATCTGGGGCAACACCGTGGGCGTGGATGCACTGACCGGTGTGGGCAACGGCAGCGCGCAAACCCTTTCGGTCTATGGCCAGATTGCGCCCCAGAGCACGCCCGCAGCGGGCACCTATTCCACAACGATTACCGCGACGATCTCTTTCTGAGCCTCTGTTTTTTTAAAAAAACCGGGATCGCGCCAAACCGCATTCACTCCGCAAGGTGGATGGGCTGTCGTGGCAGGGACGGAAAAGGTCAGCCTTGAGGCTGGCCTTTTTGCTTTGCGCCAGTGCAATGCCGCCGTCAGCTTATGCGGGGTATCCCACATGGCAAGCGCACCGATCTGCGGCACAATGCGCACCTGATTACCGCATTGATACAACCGCATACAACAAGGACACACCCATGAAAGCCCTCACTCGCTATGCACTGCTGTGCAGCACCGTCGCCACCCTGTCCGCTTGCGCAGGCAGCGGCATGGATACCAACGCGCTGCTGGATTCCGGCACCAAGGTGGCCCAGGCCGCCACGCTGACCGACGCCGACATGCGCACCCTGACGGCCCAGTCGTGCCAGCAAATGGACGCCAAATCGCAGATCGCCCCGGCGGGCAGCACTTATGTCAAACGCCTGAACAACATCAGCAAGGGCCTGCCGACCGAAATCGCGGGCCAGCCGCTTAACTTCAAGGTGTATCAAACCAAAGACGTCAACGCCTGGGCGATGGCCAACGGTTGCGTGCGCGTGTACAGCGGCCTGATGGACATGATGACGGACGACGAAGTGCGCGCGGTACTGGGCCACGAAATCGGCCACGTCGCGCTGGGCCACAGCCGTAAAGCGGCACAAACCGCCTACGGCGTCGCCGCTGCGCGCGGCGCGGTCGGCGCGCTGGGCAATTCGACGGTTTCGGCACTGAGCAAATCGCAGTTGGCCGACTTTGGCGAGCAATTCGTGAACGCGCAGTTCTCGCAGAAACAGGAAAGCCAGGCGGATGATTATTCGTTCGATCTGCTCAAGCAAAAGGGCTACAACCCGCAGGCGCTGGTGAGCAGCTTCCAGAAACTGGCGACGCTGGATGGCGGCAAGAGCAGCATCATGAGTTCGCATCCGTCGTCTACGGATCGGGCGAAGCATATTCAGCAGCGGATTGCTAACGGGAAATAAGTGGGGGCGCTGCGAGGTTATGTTTTCGAGGTTTGGGATCGATGTGGTTTTAGTAGGTCTGGACTTTGAATATTTAGCCTGCGGTGTGGGTTGGGACGTCCGGCTTTGCCGGACTCTTGAACCTTTAACCGCTTAGGCTGCGGGGCAGGTTTTGAGGTTCGGCTGGTGTCTGGTAAATCTTTAGCCACCTGAGCCTGCGGCGTTTGTTTTGATGTTCGGCTGGTGTCTGGTAGATCTTTAACCGCTTGAGCCTGCGGCGCATGTTTTGAAACCGGGGGGCGCCCCGTTGCGCGTTGGTTTTCAGTGAAGACTTATCGTGCAACTTTGCTTCGCCAAAGAAAAGATAACCAAAAGAAAGGCGACCCCACTCGCGAATCCTTCGCTCGCCAGGGGGCCCGCAGGTCAAAAACCGAAACGGACCGTCGTGCACTCACATGGCTCAGCTGCCGCTCCGCGGAACTTCGGTCGGACGGAGCCCCAAAACCGGGTCTCCTTCCCCTCCCTCGACAGGTAATGCCTGCTGTTGGGACGCCGGGATTGCCTCGTTGCTGCGCAACATCGGGTGGGCGTGGTGGCGACGGGTAACAGTGAACATCGGCATCGCCTGCTTAACGCACCCACGCCGCACGGCCACTGCCGTCTAACTTGTCACCGTTCCCGCCACAAACCGCCAACCTCTCATAGGGTGGGTCAAGACCCACCACCCAAAGCCAAACGCAAGAAGGCTCAACTCAACTCACTAATTCACCACAGCTCGCAAGCACACGTAGGGTGCGTTACCCCGAAGGGGCAACGCACATTTCCCCGACTACGCCATGCCCGTCATTCCTTGCCACCATCCCGATTTTTCCCGTCTTTCACAACTTCGGTGGCATAACCAAAATGTGCGTTGCCCTACGGGTAACGCACCCTACGTTTCTTGAATGCCTCCGCCAGAAGGCAAGCATGCGAGCGTTTCGGCCGGTTGTTCTTGCATACTTCCGGGACGGAGCAAACATGTGGGCGTTTCGCACGGTTGTTCGTGCATGTCGATGCGGCAAGGTAAACATTCGGACGTTTGGCTCGGGCGTTTTTGCTTGCTACTTTGGGTGGTGGGTCTTGACCCACCCTATGGAGCGTCGTGGAAGGAATGGTGGCAAGTTAGTCGGCGGTGGCCGTGCGGGGTGGGTGCGTTAAGCACACGGTGCGGATGTTCATTGTTACCCGTCGCCACCACGCCCACCCGATGTTGCGCAGCAACGAGGCAATCCCGGCGTCCCAACAGCAGGCATTACCTGTCGAGGGAGGGGAAGGAGACCCGTTCTTTGGGGCTCCGTCCGACCGAAGTTCCGCGGAGCGGCAGCTGAGCCATCGAAGTAACAGACGGTCCGTTTCGGCTTTTGACCTGCGGGCCCCCTGGCGAGCGAAGGATTCGCGAGTGGGGTCGCCTTTCTTTTGGTTACTTTTTCTTTGGCGAAGCAAAGAAAAGTGACGTGCTCCCGGGCCCCCCCGGGTATCAAAACATGCGCCGCAGGCTCAAGCGGTTAAGGTTTATCGGCGCGGGCCGAACATCAAAACAAGCGCCGCAAGCACAAGCGGTTAAAGGTTCATTCGGCACCAGCCGAACATCAAAACGTCCGCCGCAGGCACAAGCGGTTAAGGGTTTGTTCGGCACCAGCCAAACATCAAAACAAGCGCCCCGAGCACAAGCGGTCAAAGGCTTATTCGGCACCAGCCGAACATCAAAACGCCCGCCGCAGGCAAACGCGGTCAAGGGCTTGCCCCGGCACCCGCTGAACAACAAAGCGCGCCCCGCAGGCATAAGCGGTTAAGGGCATGTTCAACACCAGCCAAACATCAAAATCCAGCGCCACAAGCCTACCCCGCTACTGACAACTCGCCCCCACCGCCAGCCCCTTCAACAACCCCAGATCCCGTTCCGTCGCCGCCTTCGCCTGGGCAAACAGCGCCTCATCCGATTTCCCGTCCGGTGCGGCAATTTGCCGGGCAAACTGCACCACCATCATGCCGCAGCCGTCCACCAGCCGTGCATGCCAGCTATTCGCCTCATAGGTCGGATGCGCTTTTTCGGGCGGGTACACAATCCGCACCCATGCTTCATCCTTCTGCACATCAAACATCAAAAACGGCGTGGGTTTTTGTCGTTGCAGATTGATGCGCGTTACTTCCGCCCATTGCGCCAGCGTGCCTTTGCCCACGTCCAGCTGGTTGATCGTCAGCAGCCGCGTCCAGTCCCACGTCGAGGCCTTCTCGCCGTCGGTGGTGTATTCGTGGATGGCCTGTTGCGGCATCGCTTTTTCGAAATCGACCGTGTAGGTCTTGCCATCAAATTCAATCTGCTTGGGCACCACCAACGTTCCGGCCGCCCACGTTGCGGACAGCGTCGCCGCCATCGTTACCGCTACCCCAAATCGCGCCAGTCGCATTGCCATCTCTCAAAATTTGCGTCGCCCCACAATACCGGGCCACCTCATCCGCCACAAATAAAAACGGCCCGCATCAGCGAGCCGTTTCAGCCACCACAACATCACAACATCAATGCTTAGATCATGCCTTTGGATTTCAGCAGATCGAACATCGTCTTGCCAATTTCAGCCGGGCTGCGGGTGTAGGCGATGCCGGCTTGTTCGAAGGCCTTGAACTTCTCTTCCGCCGTGCCCTTGCCGCCCGAGATGATGGCGCCCGCATGGCCCATGCGCTTGCCCTTCGGTGCGGTAACGCCAGCGATGTAGCCCACCACCGGCTTGGTCACGTACTGGCGCGCAAATTCGGCGGCTTCTTCTTCGGCGCTGCCGCCGATTTCGCCGATCATGATGATGGCGTCGGTGTCCGGATCATCCTGGAACAGCTTCAGCGCATCGATATGGCTGGTGCCGGGGATCGGGTCGCCGCCGATACCGATACACGTGGACTGGCCCAGGCCCAGCGCGGTGGTTTGCGCCACGGCTTCGTAGGTCAGCGTGCCGGAGCGGCTGACAATGCCGATGCGGCCCGGATTGTGGATGTGCCACGGCATGATGCCGATCTTGCATTCACCCGGGGTAATCACGCCGGGGCAGTTCGGGCCGATCAGGCGGATGCCGGCTTCGTCCACGGCTTTCTTTACATACAGCATGTCCAGCGTCGGCACGCCTTCGGTAATGCAGACGATCAGCTGCACACCCGAATCAATCGCTTCCAGGATCGAATCCTTGGCAAAGGCTGCGGGTACATAGATGACCGAGGCATCAGCCTGGGTCTGGCGCACCGCGTCTTTCATGGTGTTGAACACCGGCAGGCCCAGATGCTCGCTGCCGCCCTTACCCGGGGTAACGCCGCCGACCACCTTGGTGCCGACCTTCAGCGCTTGTTCGGCGTGGAAGGTGCCATTCTTGCCGGTGAAACCTTGCACCAGCACTTTCGTATCTTTATTAACCAGAACGCTCATTTCGGAATCCTTTGTGCGGTGATCAGGCCAGCGCGGCCACGGCAGCGACGATCTTCTCGGCTGCGTCGTTCAGGCCTTGGGCCGAAGTCAGCTTGAGGCCGGATTCATCGAGAATCTTCGCGCCCAGCTCTGCATTGTTGCCTTCCAGACGCACCACCACCGGCACGGTCACGTTCACTTCTTTTACGGCCGCGATAATGGCTTCGGCAATCATGTCGCAACGCACGATGCCGCCGAAGATGTTGATCAGCACGCCCTTGACTGAGTCATCGGCCAGGATCAGCTTGAAGGCTTCAATCACGCGTTCTTTGGTGGCGCCGCCGCCCACGTCAAGGAAGTTGGCCGGTTGGCCGCCCTTCAGCTTGATGATGTCCATGGTGGCCATGGCCAGACCCGCGCCGTTGACCATACAACCGATATTGCCTTCCAGCGCTACGTAGTTCAGTTCGAACTCGGACGCCTTCACTTCGCGTTCGTTTTCTTGCGATTTGTCGCGTTGCGCCAGCAGGTCCGGGTGGCGGAACAGCGCGTTGCTGTCCAGATTGATCTTGCCGTCCACGCAGGCCAGCTCGCCGTTTTCGCGCAGCGCCAGCGGGTTGACTTCAAACAGTGCGAAGTCGTTTTCGACAAACGCGTTGTATGCACCCAGCATCAGCTTGGCAAACGCACCGATCTGCGCGCCCGACAGGCCCAGCGCAAACGCGGCATCGCGCGCCTGGAACGGTTGCATGCCCACCAGCGGGTTCACTTCAATCTTGATGATCTTTTCCGGGGTTTCTTCCGCCACCTTCTCGATCTCGACACCACCTTCGGTCGACACCATAAACACCACGCGCTGCGAGCCGCGATCCACCACGGCGCCCAGGTACAGTTCGCGCTGCACCGGGTACATGTCTTCACACACCAGCACGCTGTGTACCGGTTGGCCAGCGGCGTCGGTTTGATAGGTAACCAGATTGGTGCCGATCAAACGCGTGGCTTCGGCGGCGGCTTCTTCGCGGCTCTTCACCACTTTGACGCCACCGGCTTTACCACGGCCGCCCGCATGCACTTGCGCCTTGACCACGGCAAACTTGCCGCCAAGCGTGTCGTAGGCGGCAGCGGCTTCTTCGCCGCTGTGGGCCAGAATGCCGCGCTGGACAGGCAGACCGTATTTGGCCAGCAGTTCCTTGGCCTGATATTCGTGCAGGTTCATGAGATTTCCTTTTGGAGATGCAAGCGGTGCGGCCGGAGCGCGCACCTCCCGTGTTAATCAGTTCAGGGTGCGGTAATCAGGAATGCAGACCGCGTTTGTCCACGCCCAGCGCGGCTTCGTGCATGGCTTCCGATAACGACGGATGTGCGTGCACGATGCGGGCGATGTCTTCGCTGGAGGCGCCAAATTCCATTGCCACCACGGCTTCGGTAATCAGCTCGGAGGCAAACGGGCCCACGATATGCACGCCCAGGATGCGGTCAGTTTTGGCATCGGCCAGCATTTTCACAAAGCCGGTGGTTTCGCCCAAGCCCAGCGCGCGGCCATTGGGGCTAAACGGAAACTGGCCTTTGCGATATTCGACGCCTTCGGCTTTCAGTTGCTGTTCGGTCTTGCCCACCCATGCCAGTTCGGGGCTGGTGTAAATCACCCACGGCACGGTGTTGAAATCGATATGCGGCTTTTGCCCCGCAATGCGTTCAGCCACCGCCACGCCTTCTTCCGACGCTTTGTGCGCCAGCATCGGGCCGCGCACCACATCGCCTACCGCCCACAGATTGGGCAGCGCGGTGCGGCAGTCTTCATCCACTTCGATAAAGCCGCGCTGATCCAGCTTCAGGCCCACGCTGTCGGCGGCCAGGTTCCAGGTATTGGGCACGCGGCCGATCGACACAATCAGCTTGTCGAAGGTTTCGGATTGCGGCTTGCCTTCGCTATCGGTCCATTCCACCGCTACATTGTCGGCGCTGGCTTTGGCGCTGGTGATCTTGATGCTGGTGCTGATCTTCAGGCCCAGATCGCGGATAAACGATTTTTGCGCTTCTTTGGCAACGGCTTCATCAGCGGCCAGCAAAAAGCCCGGCGCGGCTTCAAGGATGGTGACGTCGGAACCCAGACGCTTCCACACCGAGCCCATTTCCAGACCAATGACGCCCGCGCCAATCACACCCAGCTTGCCCGGCACGGCGGGAATCGACAGCGCGCCAACGTTATCCAGCACCACTTTGTTATCAAACGGCAGATCGGGCAGTTGGCGCGGCACCGAACCGGTGGCGATGATCACGTGGGTGGCGCTGACCACTTCGGTCTGGCCATCCAGGCTGACTTCAACTTGCCACTGCTCGCCTTCGCGGCCCAGCAATTTGCCGTGGCCAAACAGGCTGGCAATCTTGTTCTTTTTCAGCAAGAAGGCCACGCCCGTGGTCAGCTTGTTGACGATGCTTTGCTTGCGCTCCAGCATCTTGCTCACATCAAACTTTGCGCCTTCCACGGTGATGCCGTGCGCGGCAAATTTGTGTTCGATGCGTTCCCAGTTCTCGGACGATTCCAGCAAGGCCTTGGACGGAATGCAGCCCACGTTCAGGCAGGTGCCGCCCAAGCTGGCTTTGCCTTCGGCGTTCTTGAATTCATCGACGCAGGCGGTTTTAAAGCCCAGCTGCGCGGCGCGGATGGCGGCTACATAACCGCCAGGGCCGCCGCCGATCACCAGTACATCAAATTGTTGCGACATGTTCTTTTACCTTGTTTGGGCATCGAGTCGGGCGCGCCATCCGATCAGAACGGCGCGCCATCGCAGGGTTAGATATCCAGCAGCAGACGCGCCGGATCTTCAATTGCTTCCTTGATCGCCACCAGGCTCAGCACGGCTTCGCGGCCGTCGATAATGCGGTGATCGTACGATTGCGCCAGGTACATCATCGGGCGCACCACAATCTCGCCGTTCTCGACCACAGCGCGGTCTTTAGTGGCGTGCATGCCCAGGATGGCCGATTGCGGCGGGTTGATGATCGGGGTGGACATCATCGAACCAAAGGTGCCGCCATTGCTGATGGTGTAGGTGCCGCCGGTGAGTTCTTCCACGGTCAGCTTGCCTTCTTGGGCGCGCTTGCCAAAGTCAGCAATGGTCTTCTCGATATCGGCCAGGCTCAGCTGGTCGGCATTACGGATGATCGGCACCACCAGGCCACGCGGGCTGCCCACGGCCACACCCACGTCGTAATAGCCGTGGTACACGATTTCGCTGCCATCCACCGAGGCGTTGACGATCGGGTATTTTTTCAGCGCGTGCACTGCGGCTTTCACAAAGAAGCCCATAAAGCCCAGCTTCACGCCGTGGTCTTTTTCAAAGCGGTCTTTGTACTTGTTACGCAGGTCCATCAGCGGCTTCATGTTCACTTCGTTAAAAGTGGTCAGGATGGCGTTGGTAGCTTGCGATTGCAGCAGGCGCTCGGCCACGCGTTGGCGCAGACGGCTCATCGGCACGCGTTGTTCCTGGCGATCACCGGCTGGCAGCAGCACCGGAGTGGGTGCTTTGGCGGGCGACGGTGCGGCCGGGGTCGGCTTGTTGCCACCACCGGCAATCGCGGCTTGCACGTCTTCTTTCAGCACGCGACCACCACGGCCCGTACCAGCGACGCCGGAGGTATCCACATTGGCATCGGCAGCCAGCTTTTTGGCAGCAGGCATCACGGCGGTGCCAAAGCCCACGGCCGAGGCTTCCACGCCATGCGCTTCGGCAGCGGCTTCGACGCGCTTTTTGTCTTCCACCACATGCGGCGCCGGCGCGGCGGCGGCCGGAGCGGGCGCGCCTGCGGCAACAGCATCGGTATCAATCGTTGCGATCACATCATTGCTGGTGACCGAATCGCCTTCTTTACGTGCGATGGACACCAGCACACCGGCTTGCGGCGCCGGGATTTCGAGCACGACCTTGTCGGTCTCGATATCGATAATGCTTTCGTCACGCGCCACGGCGTCGCCTTCTTTTTTCTTCCATTGCAGCAGCGTGGCTTCTTCAACGGATTCGGGCAGTTGCGGCACCTTGATTTCGATGATCATGCAGTGTTTCTCCAATTGGGTATTCGGCCCCGCCGCGCGTTACGTGGGCGCAGCGGGTACAGCGTTGGGGGACGGCGGCGTTGTTACAGCGTCATGGCTTCGTCAAGGAAGGCTTTCAACTGCGCGGTGTGCTTGCTCATATAGCCCACGGCCGGCGAAGCCGACGAGCTGCGGCCCGCGTACAGCAAGGTTTGCTTGGGCAGCATCACGCCTTCCAGACGATGGCGGATGGCATGCCATGCGCCCTGGTTACGCGGCTCTTCCTGCACCCACATCAGTTCACGCGCATTGGGGTATTTTTCCATTTCGGCGCGCAATTCTTCAGTCGGGAACGGATACAGCTGCTCCACCCGCACAATGGCGATGTCCTTGATGTCACGTTCTTTGCGGGCGGCTTCGAGGTCGTAATACACCTGGCCGGCACATGCGATCACACGCTTCACCTTTTTGGCTTCCAGCCCTGCGGTGTCGCCAATCACGTTGCGGAATTCGCCGCTGGTGAACTGGTCGATCGGGCTGGCCGACATCTTGGCCTTGAGCAAACGCTTGCTCATGATCACGATCAGCGGCTTGCGCACCGGGCGGATCATCTGGCGGCGCAGCATGTGGAACACCTGGCTGGCTTCGGTCGGCTGCACCACCTGGATATTGTGCTCGGCACACAGTTGCAGATAACGCTCGACGCGGGCCGACGAGTGTTCGGGGCCGGCGCCGTCATAGCCGTGCGGCAAGAACATGGTCAGGCCACACAGACGGCCCCATTTGGTTTCGCCCGAGGTGATGAACTGATCGATCACCACCTGCGCGCCGTTACCAAAGTCGCCAAACTGCGCTTCCCAGATCACCAGCTCATCGGGCGCGGACGAGGCATAGCCGTATTCAAACGCCAGCACCGCTTCTTCGTTCAGGATCGAATCGATGACGGTGAAGTGCGCCTGGTTGTCGCTGAGGTATTGCAGCGGCACAAACGCGCCCTGATCCCAACGCTCACGGCCCTGATCATGGAACACGGCGTGACGGTGGTTAAAGGTACCGCGACCGGAATCCTCACCCGAAATACGGATCGGATAGCCTTCGGTCAGCAGCGTGGCATAGGCCAGATGTTCGGCCATACCAAAGTCGATATTCAGATTGCCGGCCACCATTTCGCGGCGGTCATGCACCACTTTCTCGACGGTGCGGTGCAGCTTGAAGCCTTCCGGCACGGTGGTGAACTTTTCGGTCAGCCGCGCCAAATCGGCTTGCGGCACGGCCGTGGTCACTGGGTGACGCCAGTGCGCGCCGATATAGCGGCTGAAGTCGATGGCGTACGAGCGCTTGTAGTCAGTCAGCGTGGTGCTTTCGACGTGCTCGCCTTTGTCCAGCGCAGCGCGGTAGGCCTGGATCAGCGCATCGGCCTGGTCGGCCTGGATCACGCCTTCGGCAATCAGCTTGTCGGCATATTTTTTGCGCACGCCCGGATGTTGCGCGATGCGCTTGTACATCATAGGCTGGGTCAGATACGGATCATCGGCTTCGTTGTGGCCGTGTTTACGGAAACACACGATGTCGACCACCACGTCTTTCTTGAAGGTCTTGCGGTATTCCATGGCGGCGTGGATGACAAAGCACACGGCTTCGGGATCATCGCCATTCACGTGGAAAATCGGCGCTTCAACCATCTTGGCGATATCGGTGCAATACAGCGTCGAACGCGTATCGCGGGTGTCGGAGGTGGTAAAGCCGATCTGGTTGTTGACCACCAGATGCACCGTGCCGCCCGTGCCGTAACCGCGCGTGGACGACAGGTTGAACGTGCCCTGGTTGGTACCCAGGCCAATGAAGGCCGAGTCACCGTGGATCAGTACCGGCAGCACTTGTTCGCCCGCACGGTCGCCGCGACGCTGTTGGCGCGCGCGCACCGAGCCTTCCACCACCGGGTTGACGATTTCGAGGTGCGACGGGTTGAACGCCAGGCTCAAATGCACCGGGCCGCCTGCGGTCGGGATATCGGCCGAGAAACCGTTGTGATATTTGACGTCGCCAGACGGCAGTTCGGTGGTCGGGCGGCCTTCAAATTCGCTGAACAGATCGCGCGGCTGCTTGCCGAGGATGTTAACCAGCACATTAAGGCGGCCGCGGTGGGCCATGCCGATCACCATCTCCTGCACGCCTTGCTCACCGGCCATCTGCACCAGGTAATCCATAGCCGGGATCAGCGAATCGCCGCCTTCCAGCGAGAAGCGCTTTTGCCCGACGTATTTTTTGTGCAGGTATTGTTCGAGCGTTTCGGCTGCGGTGACTTGCTTGAAGATGCGCAGCTTTTGCTCGGCGTTGAACGACGGCGTGGAGCGACGTTCTTCAAACCATTCCAGCACCCATTTACGGGTTTCGGAATTGGTGATGTGCATGAATTCCAGGCCGATATTGCCGCAGTAGGTCTGCTTGGCAAACGCCATCACTTCGGCCAGCGAAGCGCGCTCCATCGATTTGATATTGGTGCCGAATTGCAGCGCCATATCGGTTTCGGTAAAGCCATAAAATTTGGGATCAAGCTCTTCGACGTAGGCGGTGTCCATGCGGCACAGCGGGTCGAGTGTGGCATTGCGGCTGCCCAGCAAACGGTAGGCCTGCATCATGCGCAGTACTTCCACCTGTTTGCGCGACACCGAGTCATCGGCCACTGCCGCGTGTACGGCCATGGTTCGGGGCTGGCGTGCCAGTTGCCGGAACGATTCTTCGATCGGTGCGCGCGGGATATCGCGACCGCTGTTACCCGGCTGCTGTTGCAGCTTGTCGAAGTACGCCCGCCAACCGGCATCCACCTGGTTGGGGTCTTCCAGATACTGTTCGTACAAGTCCTCCACAAAGGGGGCATTGCCACCGAACAGGTGGGAATTGAGTTCTAGCTGTTCCAGCTCGCGTTTCATGGCCAGTGTGTCCTGTCTACTCCCCCGCTCTGCCTGGTGCGGGGCCTCGATCGTGGCTGACGCCCGTCAGCCACGGATAATGCTTATGTTTTTGGTTTGCCACTGCGGGTGCGGCGCTTGCCCACCGCGCCCCGCGTGTGTGTTGCTACTGCTGCGATCAGATGTCTTTCGGATCGGTGGCCGAGCCCGCACGCTGCTCCACCGGCACGTAATCGCGGCGCGGCGAACCGGTGTACAGCTGACGCGGACGGCCAATCTTCATGCCCGGATCGGAGATCATTTCGTTCCAGTGGCTGATCCAGCCCACGGTGCGCGCCAGCGCAAACACCACGGTAAACATCGACACCGGAATATTGAGCGCGGTCAGCACGATGCCGGAGTAGAAGTCGACGTTGGGGTAGAGCTTGCGTTCGATAAAGTACGGGTCTTCCAGCGCAATTTTTTCCAGCGCCATGGCCAGCTTCAGCTTGGGATCGTTTTCCAGGCCGAGCTCTTTCAGTACTTCGTAGCAGGTCTCGCGCATGATGTTGGCGCGCGGGTCCATGTTCTTGTAAACGCGGTGACCAAAGCCCATCAGTTTGTGGGTTTTGTTCTTCACGCCTTCCATAAACGCCGGCACGTTATCAATGCTGCCGATTTCGTCCAGCATCTTCAGCACGGCTTCGTTGGCGCCACCGTGGCTGGGGCCCCACAGACACGCGATACCGGCGGCGATACACGCAAACGGGTTGGCACCCGACGAACCGGCCAGACGCACCGTCGAGGTGGAAGCGTTTTGTTCGTGATCGGCGTGCAGCATAAAGATGCGGTCCAGCGCCTTCACCAGCACCGGGTTCGGCTTGTACTCTTCGCACGGCGTGGCAAACATCATGTGCATGAAGTTGGCGGTATAGCTCAGGTCGTTCTTCGGGTAGTTGAACGGCAGGCCCTTGCTGTAGCGATAGCACATGGCGGCAATGGTCGGGATCTTGGAGATCAACCGGTACATCGTCACTTCGCGGTGGCGCGGGTTGGTGATGTCCAGGCTGTCCTGATAGAACGCCGACAGCGCGCCAGTAACACCCACCATCATCGCCATCGGGTGCGCATCGCGGCGGAAGCCCTGGAAGAAACGCGTCATCTGGTCGTGCACCATGGTGTGGCGCATCACGATGCGGGTGAATTCTTTCTTTTGCGCTTCGCTCGGCAGCTCACCGTTGATCAGCAGGTAGCAGGTTTCCATGTAATCGGAATGCTCAGCCAGTTGCTCGATCGGGTAACCGCGGTAATACAACTGGCCCTGGTCGCCATCAATAAACGTGATTTTCGATTCACACGCCGCGGTGGCCAGAAAGCCTGGATCAAACGTGAACATGCCGGTTTTGGAGAACTGGCGGATATCCACAACATCAGGGCCCAGCGTACCTGCCGTCACCGGCAGATCGATGGTGCCGCCGCTATAAGTCAGAGTGACTTTGTTTTCCATGCTTCAAAGCTCCAGGGTTTTCATCGCTGGCTTCATGCCAGGTCTGTGTGTTGATGAGCGCGAATCCGGTCTATCATCGGCGCCAGGTACGGGTCCGGACACTGCGCCTTGCCATTCAGGTAATCCATCAAATCGTTGTCGGAAAGCAGCAGCATATCGGCATAACGTTGCCACTCGGCGTCAGCCAGGCCGGGCAACACGTCGCGCACAAAACGCTCCAGTTGCAGATCAACCTCCAGCAATCCACGCCGACTGCGCCAGATGACCTTCTTCTTTTCAATTTCGTTCATGCTGCCCGCCGGTTATACGTTACAGTGCCCGCTCAAAACATGCCGTCGCAATGTGTCGGGCGTAGCGAGCGGTGGCAGCTTCATGACCGTCGGAGCGCAGAAACCGGAGCGTACGTTTTGTACGTGAGGATTTCGAGCATCGCCGGGCATCAAGATGCCGCCGCGCAGTAGCCCCTTACACGACGCGTTTCACCATCAGGTCTTTGATCTTGCCGATGGCCTTGGTCGGGTTCAAATGTTTCGGGCACACATCCACGCAGTTCATGATGGTGTGGCAACGGAACAAGCGGTACGGGTCTTCCAGGTTATCCAGGCGTTCATTGACTTGCGTGTCACGCGTATCGGCAATAAAGCGGTACGCGGCCAGCAGGCCGGCGGGGCCGACAAACTTGTCGGGGTTCCACCAGAACGACGGGCACGAGGTGGAGCAGCACGCGCACAGAATACATTCGTACAGGCCATCCAGCTCTTCGCGATCTTTGGGCGATTGCAGACGCTCACGCTCAGGCGGCGGGTCGTCGTTGATCACATACGGCTTGATCGAGTGATATTGCTTGAAGAACTGGGTCATATCGACGATCAGATCGCGGATCACCGGCAGGCCGGGCAACGGACGAATCTTGACCGGCTGTTTCAGATCACGCAGATCGGTAATACAGGCCAGGCCGTTTTTACCGTTGATATTCATCGCGTCGCTACCGCACACGCCTTCGCGGCAGGAGCGGCGAAAGCTCAGCGTGTCGTCCACTGCTTTCAGGCGCACCAGCGCGTCCAGCAGCTTTTTGTCGGAGTCTTCAAGCTCGACGTGATAGTCCTGCATATAGGGCTTCTGGTCGACGTCGGGGTTGAACCGATACAACTGAAAATGCATTTTCATAAGGGCGATCTCGCTTAGTACACGCGCTTTTGCGGTGCGATGTATTCCACCGACAACGGTTGGGTATGCACGGGTTTGTAGCTCAAGCTGCGCGTGGCGCCGTCGTACAGCGTGTGCTTCATCCATTCATCGTCGTGGCGATCCGGGTAGTCATCTTGCGCATGCGCGCCGCGCGATTCCTTGCGCGCCTCGGCCGAAATCAGCGTGGCCACGGCCACTTCGATCAGGTTGTCGAGTTCGAGCGCTTCAGTCCGCGCGGTGTTCCAGACTTTTGATTTGTCTTTGATCTGGGTGCGCTTGGCGCGTTCGGCAATCGCTTTGATCTCCGCCACACCCTTGGCCAGGTTCTCGTCGTTGCGGAACACACCGGCGCGCAGCTGCACGCATTTCTGCATGGCGTTGCGCACGTCGGCCACTTCTTCGCCGCCAGTCTGGTTTTCCAGCCGCGCCAGCCGCGCCAGCGACACATCCGCGGCGTTAGCCGGCAGCGGTTTCCAGTCCTGGCGTTCGGTCTTGATGTATTCAATCATCGAGTTCCCGGCCGACTTGCCGAACACCACCAGATCCAGCAGCGAGTTGGTGCCCAGACGGTTAGCGCCGTGCACCGAGGCACATGCGCATTCGCCCGCGGCGTAGAAGCCGTTGACGCGCACTTCCGGGTTGTCGCCCTGCGGCGCCACCACTTCGCCTTTATAGTTGGCCGGAATGCCACCCATCATGTAGTGCGTGGTCGGCACCACCGGGATCGGGTCTTTGATCGGATCGACGCCAGCAAACTTGATGGCGATTTCGCGAATGCCGGGCAGACGATGGTTGATGATCTCGGGGCCGAGATGGTCGAGCTTGAGCAGCACGTGGTCTTTTTCTTTGCCACAACCACGGCCTTCCAGAATCTCCAGCGCCATGGCGCGCGACACCACGTCACGCGAGGCCAGATCTTTGGCATTGGGCGCGTAGCGTTCCATAAAGCGCTCGCCATTGGCGTTGAGCAGAATGCCGCCCTCGCCGCGCACGCCTTCGGTAATCAACACCCCCGCGCCCGCTACACCGGTCGGATGGAATTGCCAGAATTCCATGTCTTCCAGCGGGATACCGGCGCGCACGGTCATGCCCAGGCCGTCGCCGGTATTGATAAATGCATTGGTGGACGCCGAATAGATACGGCCCGCGCCGCCGGTGGCAAACAACACCGCTTTGGCGTGCAGGATAAAGGTCTCGCCCGTTTCCATTTCCAGCGCGGTGACGCCAACCACGTCGCCATCGGCATCACGGATCAGATCGAGCGCCATCCATTCCACAAAGAACTGGGTATTGGCGCGCACATTGCGTTGGTACAGCGTGTGCAGCATGGCGTGGCCGGTCCGGTCGGCGGCAGCACAGGCGCGTTGCACCGGTGTCTTGCCGAAGTCCGCCATGTGGCCGCCAAACGGGCGCTGATAAATCTTGCCGTTTTCCAGACGGTCAAACGGCATGCCGAAGTGTTCGAGCTCAACCACCACTTCGGGGGCCTGCCGGCACATGAACTCGATGGCATCCTGGTCACCCAGCCAGTCCGACCCTTTGACGGTGTCGTACATATGCCATTCCCATTTGTCCTCTTGCACGTTGCCCAGCGAAGCGGAAATACCGCCTTGCGCGGCCACCGTGTGCGAACGCGTCGGGAAAACCTTGGACAGCACAGCGGTCTTGAGGCCGGCTTCAGACAGTTGCAGAGCCGCACGCAAGCCTGCACCACCCGCCCCTACGATTACTGCATCGAATTTGCGAACAGGAACAGACATCAAGCACCCCACACAACTTTAACGGAATAAACAAGGCTGGCGACCAGCCACAAAATAGTCAGCGTATGCGCCGCCAGCTTCAGGCCGGTGTGCTGGATGTAATCCATCCAGATATCCCGCACGCCCACCCAGGCATGCCACAGCAGCGCCAGCACCGTCACTTGCGTCAGCACGCGCACCCAGCTACAGGCAAACAGATGCTGCCAGGCTTCGTAGCTACCGCCACGCGACGCCAGCAAAAACACAATCACGCCGACTACATAAGCCAGCATGACCACGGCGGTCAGTCGCTGCACCAGCCAGTCTTTCAGGCCGTAATGAGCGCCAATCACAGGGCGTTTGATTACCATGTCAGACCCCCGGTCACGATGGTGAGCACGATGCTGACGCCCAGCACGGCATAAGCGCTGGCGCGGGCCTTGGGCAGTTCAACGCCCTTGTGGATATCCATCAGCAGAAAGCGGATGCCGGCACAGGCGTGATGCAGAAACGCCCACAACACGGCCAGCAAGGCCAGTTTGACCAGCGGATGCGCGATACAGGCGCGAAACGCTTCAAAGCGATCAGCAGAAGACAGCGTGCCTTGCAGCGCGTACAGCATGAACGGCACCGCTGCAAACAGCAGTGCGCCGCTGGCGCGATGCAGGATGGAGACAATCGCCGGCAATGGCATCCTGATTTGCCATATCGCCAGATGTTTAGGCCGCGTTGCACTCATACGCACTCTTCCTTGTGGTGACTTCTAAATACACAAAAGACCAGCCGGCTGGGCTGGCCTGAATCAAATCATTTAAAACACGGGCGCTTGCATGGCGTATTGCTCGGAGCGAAACCAGGCCACGCTCCACACTTGCGGCTTAGCTTCAAAATCGCGCGCCAGCCGAGTGAGCTGCAACACCGGTTCGTTAACGTCGATCTGCAACTGCCGCGCTTCGACCTGGCCGGCGGCGACGGCTCTAAAGCGCACCTCGGTGGTCTTGAGCCGCACGCCGTAATCCAGCCAGCATACGGTGCGCAAATTACCGCGCGCTTCACGCAAGCGGCGAATATCCAGATCCGGAAACACGGCTTCGGGCAGCAACGATTCTTCCACGCCGATCACTTCGCCCTGCACGCGCAACAAGCGCCGCACCTGCCACATGCCTGCGCCGCGCCGCATGCCGAAAATATCGGCCAACTGCTCAGCTGCATGGATACGCGTACAGCTGAGTAATTCAACCCTGGGGATTTCACTAGCAAAGCTGTTTGGTGGTGAAAAACGCAACTCGCCGAGGTCATCACTGGCGGCCTGCACAAACGTGCCGACGCCTTGCCGGCGATACAACACGCCATCGGTGACCAGCCCATCCAACGCTTTTCTGACCGTGCCCTGGCTGACGCCAAAGCGCTGCGCCAGCTCTTGCTCGCTGGGCAGGGCTTCATCGGACTGCCACACACCTGCTTCGATTTCCGAGAGCACTTCGCGCTGAACCTGCTGATAAAGCGAAACTGCAGAGAGCTTTTTCATGGTTGTGCGCTTTTTATCATGTTGTCGCAGCAGCGTCTACTACAGTCTTATATAAGACATAAGACGTTTTGATCGGTGGCGGCCATTACGCGACAAAGCGTGGCAATGCCTTATGCGTGCGTGTTAGACTTTTGCCACTGTGCAACATCCTATTGCGCACGCACCTGTGTAGTGCACGTGCCCGATACGCATAAATCACGTAGCGGCATGTAGCCTTACAACGTAAATCACGGCAGGTGGTGCACATAACTGTTCTCGAAAGGCCGGGCGCGTTGCGCCATCCAGGCCACAGTCGTCGATGGCGGCTTGCCGCCGCTCACCCTTGCGGAGTCTTTACCAAATGAAAACCCCCGTACGCGTTGCCGTAACTGGCGCTGCTGGCCAGATTGGCTACAGCCTGTTGTTCCGTATCGCTTCTGGCGCCATGCTGGGCCCGGATCAGCCGGTGATTCTGCAATTGCTGGATATCACCCCGTCGCTGCCGGCCCTGAACGGTGTGGTGATGGAACTGGACGATTGCGCTTTCCCGCTGCTGGCTGGCGTGGTGCAGACCGACGACCCGAAAGTGGCTTTCAAAGACGCCGACATCGCCTTGCTGGTGGGTGCGCGTCCGCGTGGCCCGGGCATGGAACGTAAAGATCTGCTGGAAGCCAACGGCGCCATCTTTACCGCCCAAGGCCGTGCACTGAACGAAGTGGCCAGCCGTGACGTTAAAGTACTGGTGGTGGGCAACCCGGCCAACACCAACGCCTATATCGCGATGAAGAACGCCCCGGATCTGAACCCGGCCAACTTCACCGCCATGATGCGTCTGGACCACAACCGCGCACTGACCCAACTGGCGCAGAAAACCGGCAATGTCGTTACCGACGTCAAGAAGATGATCATCTGGGGTAACCACTCCAGCACGCAGTATCCGGATATCTTCCACGCTGAAATCAAAGGCCAGAACGCCGCGCAACTGGTTAACGATCAGAAGTGGCTGGAAACCGAATTCATCCCCACCGTGCAACAACGCGGCGCCGCCATTATCAAGGCGCGCGGTTTGTCGTCGGCCGCATCGGCCGCCAACGCCGCCATCGACCACATCCGTAACTGGGTACTGGGCACGCCGGAAGGCGACTGGGTGACTATGGGCGTACCGGCCAATGGCGAATACGGCATCAGCGATCTGATCTTCGGCTACCCGGTGACCTGCAAAGACGGCAAGTACACTATCGTCGAAGGCCTGGACGTGAGCGAATTCAGCCGCGGCCGCATCGATGCATCGGCCAAGGAACTATCGGAAGAGCGCGATGCGGTGAAGCATCTGCTGGGCTGATCCCAACGCAGGCAGTTGAGATTAAAAAGCGGACCCAGCGGTCCGCTTTTTTTTACGCTTTATAGGGTGGGTCTAGACCCACCACACAAGGCCGCAAGCCAGGCCCACCGCGACCGACACACCCGTCCGGACAAGTTTGACTCGCTCTATCGCTATAAATGGCATTACAGAACACGGACCGAACATTGGACGCAAAACGCGGTTGACCTGGCGAATGGCTCTGAGTGGTGGGTCTTGACCCACCCTATGCGATTTCGGCGCAGGCAGTTGAAATAAAAAGCGGACCCAGCAGTCTGCTTTTTTTGCTTTATAGGGTGGGTCCAGACCCACCATTCAAAGCCGCAAGCCACCTGCACCGCGGCCGGCATACGCGTCCGGTGACGGGTTTGGCAGCAGATTGCAGAACACACCGCAAGTTAAACGCAAAACGCGGTTGATATGGCAAATGGCTTTGAGTGGTGGGTCTAGACCCACCCTATGCGACTTGCCCATCGGTGGTTGGGCACAAAAAAAGCGGAAGGCCGCAGCCGTCCGCTTTTTTATCGCCAGAGCCGAAGCCCTGGCAGCAACGCAATTACTTGTTCAGCAGCACGTACAGCGGCGTCTTGCCCGCTTCGACCGCGCCGGTGGCCGCATCGGCCAGGCCAGCAAACTGGTCGGAATTGCTGATGACCACCGGGCTGATCAGCGATTGTGCGTGCTGGCCCAGGTATTCCAGATCAAGTTCCAGCACCGGATCACCCGCGTTCACATGCGCACCTTGCGTAGCCAGACGGGTAAAGCCCTGGCCGCCCAGCTTGACGGTTTCGATACCGATGTGAACGATGATTTCCGCGCCATTGTCAGCGACCAGTGCAAAGGCGTGGTTGCTGTTGAAGATCTTGGCGATGGTGCCGCTAGCCGGGGCAACCACAAACTTGCCGGTCGGCTGGATAGCGATGCCGTCACCCACTGCCTTGCTGGCAAATGCAGCGTCCGGCACTTGATCCAGCGGAACAATGTTGCCGCTCATCGGCGCAACCAGCACCAGGCCCTTGGGCGAGGTCGGTACGACGGTAGCAGCGGGTGCAACCGCAGCGGGTGCAACGGCCGGCGCAGCGACAGGCGCAGCCACCGGAGCCGGAGCGGCCACCGGGCGAGGCGCAACCGGAGCCGGTGCCGGCACTGCAGCAGCCGGACGACCCAGCACAGCACGCATGCCATCAGCGATCAGTTCGGCGCGCGGCCCAACAATGATCTGCACGTTTTGCTTGTTCAGACGGATCAGGCCCGAAGCGCCCAGGCGCTTGGCGGCGGCTTCATCCACATTGGCCGTATCAGCCAGCGTCAGACGCAGGCGAGTGATACACGCATCAATGGCAACCACGTTGGCCGCACCACCGATCACATTCACGTAGCCAGCGGCCAGGGTGTTGATGTCGGAAGAAGCGTCAACATTGGCGCCAGCAGCCGGAGCGGCATTGACGTCGTCATCTTCGCGGCCCGGGGTCTTCAGGTTGAACGCGGAGATCGCGCCACGGAAGGCCAGGTAGTAGATGAAGAAGAACACGACGCCCTGCACCAGCAGCATGAACCAGTCTTTAGCCAGCGGGTTCTTGGTGGACAGCACCATATCGACCAGACCTGCCGAGAAGCCGAAGCCGGCAATCCACTGCATCTTGGCGGCGATAAACACCGACACACCGGTCAGGAACGCGTGCAGCAGGTACAGCGGCGGCGCCACAAACATGAACGAGAATTCAAGCGGCTCGGTAATACCGGTAAAGAACGACGCGAAAGCAGCAGCGATCATGATCGATGCAACGCGGGTCTTGTTGGCGGGCTTGGCGGTTTGATAGATCGCCAGCGCAGCGCCAGGCAGACCGAACATCATCACCGGGAAGAAACCCGCCTGGTACATACCGGTGACGCCCACAACAGCCTTGCCTTCCGCCAGCGACTTGGCGCCGCCCAGGAAGTTGGGAATGTCGTTGATGCCAGCGACGTCAAACCAGAACACCGAGTTCAGCGCGTGATGCAGACCCACCGGGATCAGCAGACGGTTGAAGAACGCATAGATACCGGCGCCCACCGCGCCCATATCCTTGACGCTTTCGCCAAAGTGAACCAGGCCATTAAAGATGATCGGCCAGACCCACATCATGATGAAGGCGACGAAAATCATCACAAACGACGTGATGATCGGCACCAGGCGGCGTCCACTGAAGAACGAGAACGCTTTGTGCAGTTCAACGCGGTGGAAGCGGTTATACAGTTCGGCCGAAATAACGCCCGTCAGAATACCGACGAACTGGTTATTGATCTTGCCAAACGCGGCCGGAACGGCCTTGGGATCGAGACCCTGGATCTGGGCCACCGCACCGGGCGAGCACAGCGTGGTCAGTACATAGAAGCCCACCAGGCCTGCCAGCGCAGCAGCGCCGTCGCGGTCTTCGGACATGCCGTAGGCCACGCCCACAGCAAACAGGATAGACATGTTGTCGATAATGGCCGCGCCTGATTTGATCAGGAACGCAGCAAGGGCGCTATTGGAGCCCCAACCGGTCGGGTCTAGCCAATAACCTACACCCATCAGAATGGCTGCTGCAGGCAATGTCGCCACAGGCAACATCAGCGCGCGGCCGATTTTTTGTAAATATCCAAGCATGTTTAGTCTCCGCCCTTCCTCAAATGGCCGCGCCAGCGCGCCGCTAAAACCGGATTGCTGGTCTGGCAAGACTGCCGCTCGCCCTGTCGCAAAAATAGTGCGTGGGGCTGACGGCCTCCTGTTTACTATCAACTGCACTCATAACTCGGCCTGACTTTGTGTGCGTTAGGTCGCACTCAAAGTTGTAATCTGTGGCCGTGGCACTGTAAACCTGGGCCGATTATTCCATCGGCCCTCCAGTCCTTGCAAATCCGTAACGGTATGTGCAGCGGATTCGGCACCAAAGTGCGGCATTCAATGCTTTTGCTTAACGCGGTGGTATACGTGATTTCGCATCTGGCCGCAGGCGGCCAACCGGGTTATTCGCCCGCGCGTTACTCGATCAAGCTGCCTGGCTTCTTTGCGCTGCGCAAACATCAGCGCAATCCTGGCGCAGTTTTTTGCGAGCCCGGCACCCACAAGTCCGCTGGTCTGGCCCGCTCGGCCTTACAACGGCCGCGCGCTGCTTT
This sequence comes from Amantichitinum ursilacus, assembly GCF_001294205.1. GTDB lineage: Bacteria > Pseudomonadota > Gammaproteobacteria > Burkholderiales > Chitinibacteraceae > Amantichitinum > Amantichitinum ursilacus. The sequence goes on along the minus strand of NZ_LAQT01000008.1, from coordinate 54,073 downwards.
CTGCCTTTGATACCTGCAGCAACTTATCCGGTTTCCGCGGCTTGCCTGGTTCGGTTAGAATGCCGGTTTATGCGTCTGCGGCCTTGTCTTTATAGCCGCCGGATTTGATAGTCTGAACAAGGTATAGCTCCATGCTGACAGGTAGTCTGGTTGCGATCGTCACGCCGATGAAGGATGACGGCGCCCTTGATTTCGAACGCTTGAAAAAACTGGTTGACTGGCATATCGAGCAAGGCACTGACGGCATCGTTGCAGTGGGCACCACCGGTGAATCCCCCACAGTCGATGTCGAAGAACACGTTGAGCTGATCCGTTTCTGCGTCGAACATGCGGCGGGCCGTGTGCCTGTTATCGCAGGCACCGGCGCCAACTCCACCCGCGAAGCCGTACACCTTTCGCGCCGCGCCAAAGAAGTCGGCGCTGCCTATGGCCTGTCGGTGGTGCCCTACTACAACCGGCCCACGCAAGAAGGCCTGTACCTGCATTTCAAGACCATTGCCGAAAGCAGTGGTCTGCCCACCATCCTGTATAACGTACCGGGCCGCACCGTGGCCGATCTGGCCAACGACACCGTTTTGCGCCTGGCCGAACTGCCCGGCATCGTCGGTCTGAAAGACGCCACCGGCAACCTGGAACGCGCAGCCGATCTGATCAAACGCGCGCCCGCTGACTTTGCTTTGTATAGCGGTGACGACGCGTCTTCGCTGGCCTTTTTGTTGTTGGGCGGCCATGGCGTGATTTCGGTGACCGCCAACGTGGCCCCGCACGCGATGAGCCAGCTATGCCGCGAAGCCGCCGCAGGTAATATCCCCGTTGCGCGTCAGATCAACGACAAGCTGCAGGATCTGCACAAGAATCTGTTCGTCGAAGCCAACCCGATTCCCGTCAAATGGGCCCTGCAGGCTATGGGGCACATCGGCGCCGGTATCCGCTTGCCGCTGACTGCCCTGTCCGAGGGCGCTCAACCCGTGGTACGTCGCGCGCTGCAAGCCGCCGGCCTGCTGTAATCCCCGAATAATCTAGCCTGATGCAGAAAACAAACATGAAAAACCTGTTCCGCCTGATGCCTGTTGCTGCCGTGCTGGTGGCCGCCGGTTGTACTTCTGTTGACCAGATGCCGTTTCAGAGCAAGGTCGATTACCGCTCCGGCAGCGATAACCTGTCGCGCAACTCGCTCGAAATCCCGCCCGATCTGACTTCGCCCAACGTTAACAACGGTTATATCGTGCCGGGCAAATCGGTGCTGGCCGCTGGCGCTTCAGCCCCGGCCGCTGCGGCAGCGACCACCACCGCCCCGGCGCAAGCCGCAACGCCAGCGCTGGCCCCGGAACAACGCGCACAACTGGTGCAAGCCGGCGCGCAACGCTGGCTGGTGATCAAGGGCGATCCGGAAAAGCTGTGGCCCGATATCCGTCAGTTCTGGCTGGATAACGGCTTTCTGCTGACCACCGACAATCCGCAGATCGGCATCATGGAAACTGATTGGCAAGAAAACCGTGCCAATCTGCCGCAAGACATCGTCACCAAGCTGTTGCGCAAGATTGCCGATGGCGCCATTTCCACCGGCCTGCTGGACAAGTTCCGTACTCGCGTCGAACGCGGTGCGGCGCCGGGCACCACCGAAATCTATCTGTCGCATCAGGGCATGCAGGAAGTCTACAAAGACAACGGCAGCTCGGATCAGCGCATTGGCAGCAACGCCACCGGTAACCAGGGCACGCAAACCATCTGGACCCCGCGCCCGGAAGATCCGGAGCTGGAAGCGCAAATGCTGGCCATGATGCTGAACCGCTTTGGCATGACGCCGGAACAGGCGCAAGCCACCGTCGCCGCGCCAGTCAAGCTGCCGGACGGCGCAACGCTGACCGACAACAACCAGTCGCTGGCCATCAACGACAGCTTCGATCGCGCATGGCGTCGCGTTGGCCTGGCGCTGGATCGCAGCGGCTATCAGGTGTTCGATCGCGATCGCAGCAAGGGCATCTACTTTGTGCACCAGGCCGCCAACGATATCAGCGGCGAGAAGTCGGACAGCGTATTCAGCAAGCTGGCCTTCTGGAAATCGAAGCCTGCCGACAAGCCGGCCGAACAAATTGAATATCACGTGCAGTTGAAGCAGGAAGTCAACGGCATCAAGCTGGTGGTCACCGACAAGAGCGGCGCGGCGGTCGACAGCAAGACGGCCTACCCGATCCTCAGCACGCTGCAACAACAGCTCAAGTAATCGGGCGGATTGGGCAAATAAAAACGGACCTCGCGAGGTCCGTTTTTTTATTGCCGCTGATACATGCTTTTAAACCAGTGGCGCCGCCGCTTGCAGCAACCACACCAGCAAACCCGCGTACACCGCGGCCAGGATGTCATCGAGCATCACCCCAAAACCGCCGGGCACGCGCGCATCAAAAAAGCGGATCGGCCACGGTTTCCAGATATCAAACAAGCGGAACGCGGCAAAGGCGATGCCCCACCACAGCGCGATCTCGGCCAGCGGCATGCTGCCAGCGCCAGGCGTCGGCACCAGTAACAGCACCAGCCACATCGCCACGATCTCGTCGATGACGATGCCGCCGTGGTCATGCACGCCCAGATCATGGCCAGTAACGTGCGCTGCCCACCAGCCAATCAAAAAGGTCACCGCGCACACGGCGAGGATGGCGTTAACGCCCAGACCCAGCCACAGCATCAAGGCATACAGCGGCAAGGCCGCCAGCGTGCCAAATGTGCCCGGCGCTTTGCGCGGCAAACCGCTGCCAAAACCCAAGGCAATAAAGTGCGCCGGTTTGCTGAACAAGAAACGCAGATCGGGCTGGATCAGCCCACGTTTGGATGCAGACATAAAAATTCGCTAATCGTTAAGGGGGTTACGGCGTTTAGCGGAAATGATCGTAGGCTTTGCGCGAAGTCGGTAACGGCAAGCCCTGCGCATCCAGCACCACCACTACCGCATCGCCTGCCGCCATGCGACCGACACGCGTGACGGGCACATCGCATTGCGCGGCCAGATCGACGATCGCCTGGCGTGCTGCTGCGGGTGCACAGAAACACAATTCGTAATCGTCGCCACCCGCCAGCGCCAGTTGCAAAGCCGTGACGTGGTCCAGCTCGGCCAGCGCATCGGCCACCGGGATGGTCGCCGCGCGCAATTGCGCGCTTAAACCCGAGCGTTGGCAGATATGCGCCAGATCACCCAGCAAACCATCGGAAATATCCAGACACGCGTGTGCCAGCCCGCGCAGGCCCTGCCCCAACGCCACGCGTGGCGTCGGCTGTTGTAGCCGCGGCAAGCACTGCGCCAGCGCGCCGGCCGATAACGGCAAGCCTTCCAGCCGCTGCGCCACCGCGGCCGCCGCAGCGCCTAGCTGGCCCGACACCCAGATGTCGTCATCCGCTTGCGCGCCGCCGCGCAACAACGCGCTGCCCTTCGGCACTTCGCCCGCGATCTGGATACTGATGGTCAACGGCCCGCGCGTGGTATCACCACCCACCAGTTCGAGGCCATGCGCTTCGGCCAGCGCGAACATGCCGCGGCTAAACGCTTCCAGCCATGCCGCATCAGCGTGTGGCAACGCCAGCGCCAGGGTAAACCAGCGCGGCGTCGCACCCATGGCGGCCAGATCGGACAAATTAACCGCCAGGCTCTTGTGGCCCAGCGTAAACGGGTCGACGTCTTCAAAGAAATGGCGGCCCGCCACCAGCATGTCCACTGAAATGGCCAACTGCTGGCCGGGCGCAGGCGTCAACAAAGCAGCGTCATCGCCCACGCCCAGATCGGCCACCGTGCCCGGCCGATGAAAATAGCGGGCAATCAGATCGAATTCGTTCAAGCTGCGGTCGCTTAACGTTGCCGTTTGGCGCGAATCGCTTCGACTTCAGCCGGACGCACCACGGCGGCCAGTTGGTCGAGCACGCCGTTCACAAACTTGTGGCCATCGGCGCCGCCAAAGGTTTTGGCCAGCTCGATGGCTTCGTTGATGATCACCGGATATGGCGTTTCGGGCATGTTGATGATTTCTTGCGCGCCCACCAGCAAAATTGCGCGTTCCACCGGGCTGACTTCCGCCAGGTCGCGGTCCACGTGCGGACGCAGCGCTTCGGTCAGATGCGCCTGGCCACCCAGCGCGCCCACCAGCAGATTGCGAAACAGCGCCTCGTCGGCCTTCACAAACGATGTGCTGCTTTCGCGCAGAAACTTCTCAATCGACGTGACCGAATCATTGGTCAGTTGCCACTGATAAATACCTTGCATCGCGAACTCGCGGGCGCGGCGGCGGGCCGACTTGGGTGGTGCTTTTTTGGGTGCGTCTGCACCCGGCGCGGCTGCGCCCGACTGGTTCGTGTCGCTCATGCTTTCAATACCTTTTGCAGATTGGCCATTTCGACGGCCACTTTGGCGGCATCCCGACCCTTCTCATCCACGCGCACTTCAGCTTGCTCGTCGGTTTCGGTGGTCAGGATGGCGTTGGCGATCGGCACGCCGTGGTCCAGCGTTACTTGCGTTACGCCAGCGCCCGATTCGTTGGAAACCAGTTCGAAGTGATAAGTCTCGCCGCGGATGACGGCGCCGAGGCCAATCAGCGCGTCAAAGCGACGGCTCTTGGCCAGCGTTTGCAGCACCAGCGGGATCTCCAGCGCGCCCGGCACACTGGTCACCAGCAGGTCGGATTCCTTCACGCCCAGCTTGTTCAGTTCGTCCAGCGCGGCGTCGCGCAGACCTTCGCACACCGGCGTGTTAAAGCGGCTGTAAACCAACGCAATGCGCAGGCCCGCGCCGTTCATATCGGGCGCGATAAACTGGATATTCTTGCTCAATGTCATGATGCTTCCTTCGTGGATTACGTGTTACGTATTACTTTTCCGCGCAGCGCGGTAATTCAAAGCCGGTAATTTCGAGACCAAAACCGGTCATGCTCGGCATTTTGCGTTCGGGCGACAGCAACCGCATCTTGCCCACGCCCAACGATTTGAGCATTTGCGCACCGATGCCATAGGTACGCATATCCCATTTGCGCGGCTGCTCCAGCTTCAGCTCGGGCAAGGCGCGCGCCAGCAGATCGTCGCCGTTTTCAGTGCGGTGCAACAGGATGACTACGCCACGCTCGGCGCGTGCAATGGCTTCGAGCGATTCGCGCACATTCCACGAATGCGCGCTGTGCGCCAGATCCAGCCAGTCCATCACGCTCAGTGGCTCGTGCACGCGCACCAGCGTCTCTTCGCCCGGCGTGGGTTCGCCATGCACCAGCGCCAGATGCGTGGTGCTGGTCAGCGTGTCGCGGAACACATGCAGTTTGAACTCACCGGCAAAGGTCTCGACGGTGCGCACGCCTTTGGTCTCGACCAGCGATTCGGTCTGGCTGCGATAGTGGATCAGGTCGGCGATGGTGCCGATCTTGATCTGGTGTTGCTCGGCAAACTCCAGCAGCTCGGGCAAACGCGCCATGCTGCCGTCGTCGTTCATGATTTCGCAAATCACCGACGCCGGCGACAAACCGGCCAGCATCGCCAGATCAGAGCCGGCCTCGGTATGACCCGCGCGCACCAGCACGCCACCGGGCTGCGCCAGCAAGGGGAATACATGGCCCGGCGACACCAGATCGCCCGGCTTGGCATCAAACGCCACCGCGCGGCGGATGGTCAGCGCGCGGTCGGCGGCCGAGATGCCCGTGCTGACGCCTTCAGCGGCTTCGATCGACACGGTGAAATTGGTGCCGTGACTGGAGCCATTGTTGTTGACCATCAACGGCAGATTCAGCTGCTTGCAGCGGTCGGCGCTCAGCGTCAGGCAGATCAGCCCGCGGCCGTACTTCGCCATAAAGTTAATGATTTCGGGCGTGACATAATCGGCCGCCAACACCAGATCGCCTTCGTTTTCGCGATCTTCTTCGTCCACCAGGATCACCATCTTGCCGGCGCGAATGTCGGCGATGATGTCTTTGATTGGTGCGATGCTTGCCATCAGATTGCTCCCGCCGCCAGCATGCGCTCGACGTAGCGGGCGATCAGATCGACTTCCAGGTTTACCCTGGCGCCCGCGTGCAGTTCGCCCAGCGTGGTGACGGTGAGCGTGTGCGGAATCAGGTTGATCGAAAACTCCACGCCCTCAGCGGCATCGCGCACCCAGTTGGTGGTCAGCGACACGCCGTTCACCACCACCGAGCCTTTGACAGCCAGATATTTTTTCAGCGATTGCGGCGCGCGGATGATCAGTTCGCGGTTGTCGCCCACCGGCTCAAAGCTGATCACTTCGCCCACGCCATCCACATGGCCCGACACCAGATGGCCACCCAGACGGTCGGACAGACGCATGGCTTTTTCGAGGTTTACCTTGCGGCCCTGATCCTGCAGACCCACCGTCACGCGCAGCGATTCTTCCGACACATCAATGCGATAGCGCGCATCGGGCTGCAAATCCACCACCGTCATGCACGCACCGTTATGCGAAATGCTGTCGCCCAGCGCCACGTCCGATAAATCCAGCTCGGGCGCATGCACCACCAGGCTGACGCCACCTTCAAATGGCTCGACTTTTTCGATCGTGCCGAGGCCTTGCACAATACCGGTAAACATTCAGGGGGTTTCCTTGTTTTGATCTGCGAATTGGGCTGGATTGGACTGGCGTACGCGTTGCGAAGACTTGAGTTCGTTGCAGCCGTTGCAGAAATAACTGCGCGCGCCGCACGCCACCAATACTTCAAGCGGCTGGCCACAATCGGGACATGCGAGGGCGGGGGCGGATGTCATCGCGTTACTCCTGCGTCACAAATAGAGCCGGATCGGTAAATCGCAAGTCCAGCCTTTGATCAACGCCCACCATGCGCCGAGACAGCACGCGCGGAGCCAGGCGGGCGGCCAGTTGGGACAGATCGAGTTCGGCTGCGCCCCGGCCCGGTTCACCAATAATGACCGGCGCCTGATACCAGATGATTTCATCCACCAGACCGCTGCGCAAAAACGCGCCGTTCAGGATCGCGCCCGCTTCCACCGTCACTTCATTGCAGCCGCGCTGCGCCAGTTCGGCACTCAATGCGGGCAGATCGATACGACCGTCGGCATCAGGCAGGCTGATTACCTCAGCGCCCGCATCGCGCAAAGCGGCTTCACGCGCGCCATCAAGCACCGCGCACACAATCAGTACGCCCGGCGTTTGCAAGATTCGCGCCGAGGGCGGCGTGCGCAGGCGGCCATCAAGCACCACCCGCAAAGGCTGGCGGCCGATATCGGCAAACACCGGATCACGCACGGTCAGTGCCGCATCGTCGGCCAGCACAGTGCCAATGCCGGTGATCATGGCGCTGGAACGCGCGCGCAATGCTTGCACATCGGCGCGCGCGGCCGGGCCGGTAATCCATTGCGATTCGCCATTGGCCAGCGCGGTGCGGCCATCCAGCGACGTCGCGATCTTGACCCGCAACCACGGCCGGTGCCGGATCATGCGACTGAGAAATCCACGATGATGTTCGGCGGCTTCATTGGCCAGCAATCCGTGGCTGACTTCGATACCGGCCGCACGCAAGCGCGCCAGGCCCTGCCCCGCCACCAGCGGATTGGGGTCACGCAAAGCCACCACCACGCGGCTGACGCCCGCCGCGATCAGGCCATCCGCACACGGCGGCGTACGGCCGTGATGGCTACACGGTTCCAGCGTCACATAAGCCGTCGCGCCACGCGCTTGCTCGCCGGCCATGCGCATCGCCATCACTTCGGCATGCGCGTGGCCGGTGGGCTGGCTGTGGCCTTCACCCACGACCCCGCCATCGCGCACCAGCACACAACCCACGCTGGGGTTGGGCGGCGTGATGTAACGGCCGCGCGCCGCCAGCGCCAATGCATGCTGCATATGGGCGTAGTCGGCAGCGCTGTAGCGGGCCACTTCGGTCATTTATTGTTTGGTCACTTCACGGATGACGTCGCGGAAATCATCGACGTCAGAAAACGAGCGATACACCGAGGCAAAGCGGATATAAGCCACCTTGTCGAGCTTGGCCAGCTCGGACATCACCATTTCGCCAATCTGGCGCGACATGATTTCGCGCTCGCCGACGGTAAGCACACGCTGGATGATGCGCGAAATGGCTTCGTCCACCAGTTGGGTGGGCACGGGGCGCTTGTGCAGTGCGCGCTGGAAACTGGTGCGGATGCGGTCGCGATCAAACTCGGCGCGCTGGCCATTGGCCTTGACCACTTGCGGCAACCGCACTTCGGCGGTTTCGAACGTGGTAAAGCGTTTGTCGCACACATTGCAACGACGACGCCGGCGTACGGTATCGCCTTCGTCAGAGACGCGGCTATCCACCACTTGGGTATCGGGTGAGCCGCAGAATGGACACTTCATGCGAAGCCTCCGGGGGTTCAAAGAGCAAGCCTGTACAGGCAAAACAGCCCGCCGGCGCATACAGCGGCGGCGGGCCAATCAAAGAGCGTCAAGCTAGCACATCAACTACAAATTGCACCATCCATAGGGTGGGTCATGACCCACCCATCAAAGCCGTCACAACGAAGAGGAATATGAGCCTTCGTGCATTTCTCAATGGCTTTGAATGGTGGGTCTTGACGGGGACGCCGAGTCCCACCCTATGCGTTTACTCGCCGTAAACCGGGAAGCGGGCGGTCAGTGCTTTGACCTTCTCCGCCACCGCAGCCAGATTGGCTTCGTCATCCGGATTATCCAGCACGTCGGCAATCAGATTAGCCACTTGCGCCGCTTCAGCTTCTTTAAAGCCGCGCGTGGTGATGGCCGGGCTGCCGATGCGGATGCCGGACGTCACAAACGGGCTTTCCGGATCGTTGGGAATCGAATTCTTGTTAACGGTGATATGCGCCTTGCCCAGCGCCGCATCGGCGGCCTTGCCGGTCAGGCCTTTGGGACGCAGATCCACCAGGAACAGATGCGATTCGGTATGGCCCGAGATAATGCGCAGACCGCGTTCGGTCAGCGCTGCGGCCATCGCTTGCGCGTTCTTGATTACTTGTTGCTGGTAAGTCTTGAATTCAGGTTGTGCCGCTTCTTTAAACGCCACCGCCTTGCCGGCGATCACGTGCATCAGTGGGCCGCCTTGCAGCGCCGGGAACACGCTGGAATTCAGCACTTTTTCAAATTCCGCCTTGGCCAGGATCAGGCCACCGCGCGGGCCGCGCAGCGTCTTGTGCGTGGTTGAGGTCACAAAGTCAGCGTGCGGCACTGGGTTCGGATACAGGCCAGCAGCGATCAGACCGGCGTAATGCGCCATGTCGACCATAAAGTACGCGCCCACCTTCTTGGCGATGGCGGCCATGCGCTCAAAGTCAAAGCGCAATGCATAAGCCGAAGCGCCGCCGATAATCAGCTTGGGCTTGGCTTCGATGGCGATGCGTTCCATCTCGTCGTAATCGATTTCTTCTTTATCGTTCAGACCGTACGGCACGATATTGAACAGCTTGCCGCTCAGGTTGGCGGGCGAGCCATGGGTCAGGTGACCGCCGTGGCCCAGGTTCATACCCATGATGGTGTCGCCCGGCTTCAGCACGGCAAAGTACACCGCCTGGTTGGCTTGCGAACCCGAATGCGGCTGCACGTTGGCGTATTCAGCGCCAAACAGTTGCTTGACGCGGTCGATGGCCAGTTGCTCCAGCACGTCTACATGCTCGCAACCGCCGTAAAAACGTTTGCCCGGATAACCTTCGGCGTACTTGTTGGTCAGCTGCGAACCCTGCGCTTCCATCACGGCCGGGCTGGTGTAGTTTTCGCTGGCGATCAGCTCGATATGTTCGTGCTGGCGTACCACTTCGCCTTGAATGGCGGCAGCGAGATCGGGGTCGTACTGAGCAATAGTCCGGGAGCGGGAGAACATGTGCGGCGTGTCCTGAAGGTCGGGGAAGTCGGCGATTTTAACACGGGCGCGGTGGTTGTTTGCGGCAAAGTTCTTACCGGGCCGCGTGAGCCAGATTCATACCGCCGCCCCAGGATATGGGGCTGCGGTGTACAGGAAGGAGAACAGCACAGTGTACGGCGAACCTGGGCCGCTTAGCGGTACTGCATCGTCACTGTTGCGACGGCATTGAAGGCGCCGACAGAAACCGGGCTGGTTTGCTTCGACAGCACCGCTTCCAGCGGACGGCTTATGACGTTGCCACTCCAGTCCTCAAGCATCGTAATGGGCGTATCCATTACGATATTGCCCTTGCCCGCCTCGCGGACGGTGATGCCCACCGAGGTGTTGTCTGTGGGGATAATGATGGTTTTGGTCGTGTCGGTATTCGGGCTCGAAAAAACCACATCAACCGTTAGAGGCGCACTGCAGCTCTGTGCAGAAAAATCCAGCGAAAACGGCACCACGCGTTGTTTACCGGCTTCCAGAGCAGGTTTTGCGATGGCTTTGAACGTGATGACAGCAGGCGTAGTTTTGACTGTGGGCACGCAGGTGCTTGGCTTGGTGCCGTTAAGCCCGATCAACCGGTAGGTAAAGGTGTACTTGCGCACCTGTCCGAACGTACTGGAGTGAAAACCGTAACGGCGCCCCCCTAGCGAGAAAACATCGTACTTGTCCACGACAGCCGCGCCGATCATTGCCGCGTTTTTTCGCATGATCACCTGAAAGTCCAGCGTCATGCCCACCTGAAAGACGCTATTGGCTTGTTGTGGCTGCCAATTCGTATAGATGTAAGTCATGATCATCTCGCCGTAACTGTTCTGCTCGCCCGTTCCTCCCCAATAAGTTTTACCCCGATAAACGATGCCGAACTGAACCCCCGGTATTGGCGTCACTCGCTCTGGATTGGCATAGATAACGACGTCATCGGAATCCTGGGCGAACGACTCAGTGCAAATGAGGGGCACATGGTACATGGGCGAGCGCCAGAGTTCGGTGCCGGAGGGCAGAGCGTCCAGCACCGCCATCCCCTTCATCTGCTCATTAATCTCCTGGGTATATTCGGTGTAGCGGCTTTCGAAGCCGCATATCAAAGCCAGGGCCGGTTTTGCTGAAAACAACAGACACATCCCCGACACCCAGATCAACCTGGCAAGTTTGTTCTTCATGGTGGGCCTCATCCTGATTGCTTCGCCGGCCAGAAACGCCGGGAAATCGGCAAAAAAGGATGCACTTTGCCAGCGCCATTCCGCCTACCACATAGGACGATTCTCTCCGCCGGCTATGCGCTTGCGCAGTACGCAACGGTATCTCCGACCTGATCACCCGTAGCGCTCCGCGGACTTCACCACAGCATTAAACAGCGCCGGATCTGCGGCTGGGCATTGCGATCTGCCTGCATGGCATGCAAGTTCGAACCCACACTTCAGGCCGGCAAGGCCTCATAGCGATAGCCGCCGCCATACACCGAATGCACATAGCGCATCGACGGCGCGGCCAGCGTCAGCTTTTGCCGGATCTTTTTGATATGACTGTCAATCGTGCGTTCGGTGACGATGCGGCCGTCGTTATACATGCCATCCATCAATTGCGCGCGCGACATCAAAAAGCCGGGGCGTTGCGCCATTTGCCGCAGCAACTGGTATTCGATCAGCGTCAGCGCCGCATCGGCGCCATCAATCCAGACGCGGCAGGCGTTGTCGTCAAACGAGATCTCCGGCGCACGCGCTTCAGCCGGGGCAAAGCTGCGTTGCCGCCGCAGCACAGTGCGTACGCGTGCCGCCACTTCGCGCAGGCTGTAGGGCTTGCCGACAAAATCATCCGCGCCGGTTTCCAGCCCCAGCACGCGGTCGATTTCGCTGCTGCGCCCGCTCAGCATGATGATGGGCAGCGCCGAGCGCGCCCGCACGCGCCGACAGATTTCCATGCCGGGCAAATCCGGCAGGCCCAGGTCCAGCAACATCAAATCGGCCGCATTGCCCGACAGCCATTGCAAGGCATCCGCGCCACGCTCGCGCCAGGTCACGTCAAAGCCATCGGCTTGCAGATAATCGCCCAGCACATGCGCCAGACCCGCTTCGTCCTCCACCAGCAGCACATGGGGCTTCATCCGCGTTCTCCGTCCAGTTGTACAAATTCAAGGGACCAGCACAGCCCACCCAGTTGGCTGGGCGAGGCCTCAAAGCGCGCGTGATGCGCGGCGGCGATGCGGCTGGCGATATCCAGCCCCAGCCCGCTGCCTTGCACGGTGTGATCGCCGCGCCAATGGCGCAGCCGCAGCGCCGACATCTGCTCCGGCGGCACGCCCGGCGCGCTGTCTTCCCAACGGATATGCGGCCAGCCGTGCGCCGAACGCGTCAGCGCTACGCGCAACGTGCCCGGCGCATCGGTGTAGCGCAGCGTGTTTTGCAACAGGTTGTCGAACAGTTGAGCCAGCCGTTGCTCGTCGGCCTGGATCAACACCGCGCCGCGGGTTTCAATCTGCAAATGCAGCGCAATGCCCGCGCCGGCCAGCTGTGTATTGCGATGGCGCAACCAGCGTTGCAACCAGGTATCCAGCGCCAGCGCGCCAAACTGATACACCGCAGCCCCTGTCGCGCTGCTCGTGCACGACGTCAGCCCTTCCAGATCACGCAGCAAGCGCGCCAGCCGGGCCGATTCGACCGCCAGCGCGTCCAGCGTCTGCGCGTCGATGGCGCGCAGGCCACATTGCGCCGCTTCGATTTCGCCGCTGATCACGCTCAACGGCGCGCGGATTTCATGCACCAGATCGGCGATGCCGTCCTGCAACGGTCGCGCAGGCGGTTGCAGCGGCAGCGCGGGTCTCGGAACGCGGCGGCGGGGCATAAACAGAATGCCGCCCGCGCCCAGCATGCAGGCCAGAAACAGCAAGCCCATCCACATCAGGTCGACTGCCCCCGCGTTGATCGGCCAGGTTGCGCCCGCCCAGCCTGGCGCTGCCAGGGCCATACTGACGGCCCCTGCCCCACGATGTATTACAGCCACGATTGCACTCTTTCTTAAAAATTGATGTTCTGATTGTTCGCCGGGCGCGGCGCAGACCCGATCAGCGCGCTAACCCTTGGCCACCCCACCCGCCGCGGCCAATCTGCGATTGCGCCGGCCGGTGCGCGCCATGCGTCGTTCCGCGCCGCGCCATATATAGGCCGCCAGCAACAAACTCAGCGCGCCCGCCAATGCCGCAGCCGCAATGCCCGCCTGATGTTTAGCCAGCGCAAAAGCGCCCGGTCGCGCCATCGCCAGGTTGTCGGCAAAGGCCACGCGCAACGGGGTGCCATCGGTTAGTACAACGTCGACCGCGGCGCAGGCAGGTTCATGCGTGCGCCACGGATCAAGTTCGGGGACCACGGCGTCCAGCGGGCAACTGGCGCTCACGCCCGCGCCTTTTACGCTGTTGCCGCTGGCCACGCGCACCGACACTTCCAGCGCCAGCGTGGCATCGGGGCTGACTTCCAGCGCGCCGTGTTCGCCCAGCGCCACGTCCAGCCCGCCGCCGCTGGCGGCATTGGCCAGCGCTGTGCGCTCCGGCCCCGGCGTGGCGTTAAGAATGCGCACCAGCAAGCCCACGCGTTCCGCCATTTGTTCGTAGCGAAAGTCGGCGGTGTCGCTGCGCAGATCACTCATGCCCGCCCAACACGCCAGAATGCCGCCGCCGATGGCGCCACACGCCAGAATCAGACTGCGGCGCAGCAGTGCACGCAGCATGCACGCGGATGAATGTCGTAATCGCATAAACGCCCCTAAGCTTACTGACCGCGGCGCTTGTCCAGACGCAGGTCTACCGCCTTCGCGTCGGCGTCCGTCGGGCTGCCATCCGGGCTGGATTATGCAAGAACTAATGAGACGCGCCAGGGCGCATGTGTAGCGAACCATGTCAAAACCGGCCACCCTGGCGTGGCCTTACCCAGCGAAACAAACCAGACACATACGCCGCCCTTTTGAAAGCATGGCGTAGGGACAGTGAAATCTTCGTTTGGCCGCGACGGTGCATCCAGGCAAGAACCCTAACGGAATCATTCCTACAGCAAGAGACGTTCGCCGCTTGCAGCGATGTTGCGCGCGCTGCACCAGACTTCAGTTGTTGCAATGCGCGGGGGCCGTTTGTGAATACCGTAAATACGTTGGTGCAGTCGTTGCACGCCACGCTGGCGGAGCATGCCGATGCGGTGTTAGCCACCGTGGTCAAGGTCGAAGATTCGGCGTATCGCCGCCCCGGCGCGCGCATGCTGGTTTGCGCCGATGGGCAACACAGCGGCACCGTCAGCGGGGGCTGTCTGGAAGGCGAAATTGTGCGCAAAGCGTGGTGGCTTACCTCCGGCGGCGCGCCCGTGGTGTGCCGCTATGACACCGGCGCGGGCGAAGACGCCGAATGGACTTTTGGCCTGGGCTGCAATGGCGCGGTGCATATTCTGCTGGAACATATCCGCAAAGATTCGCCGCAATTGCTATGGCTGGAACGCATCGCCCAGCAGCGCCGCCCCGGCGCATGTGCGGTGGTCATCGGCCGCAGCGGCGTGGGCAATGTCGACGTTGGCCAGCGCGTGTTTATTGATCCCGATGGCAGCACGCACGGCGAACTGGCCGAACCATCCTTGACGCAAGCCATCCGCCGCGATCTGACCGAAGCGTTAAAAAACGGCGGCTCGGCCTTGCACCGTTATCCGGTGGGCAATGGCGACGTCGAAGTATTTCTGGAAGTGCTGAAACCGCCCACCGATCTGGTGATCTTTGGCGCGGGCCACGATGCCGTGCCGTTGGCGCAGATGGCCAAAAGCCTGGGCTGGCGCGTGACGATTGCCGACGGCCGCGCCCATTTTGCCCGGCGCGATCGCTACCCGATGGCCGACCAGGTGTGCGTGCTTGATCTGGCCGACGCCCTGCCCGCCACCGGCATCGGCCATGACAGCGTGGCCGTGGTGATGACGCACAGCTACGAACAAGACCAGCGCATCCTGGCGCAATTGCTTGAATTCAAACCGCGCTATATCGGCCAGTTAGGCCCGCGCAGCCGCACCGAACGCATGCTCGGTGAGATCGGCGCGCGAGAAAAAGCCGCCGCATTACAGCAGGCCGGCATTCTGCATTATCCGATTGGCCTTGATCTGGGCGCCGACGCGCCCGAAGAAGTGGCCCTGGCCATCCTGGCCGAAATCAAAGCAACCACCAGCGGCCATCCCGCTGGCAAGTTGAGCCAACGCGGCGGGTCGATCCACCAGGCGCCCGCAGCGGGAGAAAACTCATGAGCGATATCCTGTTAAACCAGCCTGCCAATCGGCAAGGCATTGTGGGCGTGCTGTTAGCGGCCGGGTCATCCAGCCGCTTTGGTACGCCCAAATTGTTGCATCCGCTGGATGACGGCACGCGGCTGGGCGTTAAAAGCGCGCTGAATCTGATCGAAGCCCTGCCGTGGGCGGTGGCGGTGGTATCGCCGCAGCGGCCCTTGCTTAAATCGTTGCTGGAAGCGGCGGGCCTGCAAGTGCTGACCTGCGCCTCGGCCGAACTGGGAATGGGCGAGAGCCTGGCCTACGCCGTGCGCCACACGCCGCATGCAGCGGGCTGGGTGGTGGCGCTGGCCGACATGCCATTTATTCAGCCCAACACCATTAAGCAAGTGATGCGTCGGCTGGCGGGCGGCAGCGCCCTGGCGGTGCCGACCTATGAAGGCCGCCGTGGTCATCCGGTGGGCTTTGCCAGCTATTACTACAACCAGTTGGCCGAGCTAAGCGGAGACGAAGGCGCCCGCGCCATCATCGAGCGCGACGCCACGCCCGCGCAGTTTGTGCCGGTGCGCGATGCCGGCATCCATATCGACATCGACACACTGGACGATCTGGCGCGCCACGACGCCAGCGGCGCGCTGATGCGCAACGGCCTGTGGAAACCCGAACGCACGCTGACCGAACGCAACGCGCGTCAGCATTCCGGAGGTTATGTGCGATGAGCTCTATCACCGATCAGCACCACGAACACGAACAGCACGGCATCAGCCGGCGCTCGATGTTGAAAGCCAGCGCCGCGCTGGTGGCCGGAGGCGTACCCGCCGCGCTGGCGGTCAGCAGCGCCAGCGCGCAGGCCGATGCGGCCGCAGCCAACGCCGCCACGCCCGCCGTACCCGGCCTGGCCACGCATCTCAATATCAATGGCCACCGCTTTGACGCCACGCTGGACCCGCGCACCACCTTGCTGGATGCGCTGCGCGAACACGCGCATCTAACGGGCACCAAAAAAGGCTGTGACCACGGCCAGTGCGGCGCCTGTACGGTGCTGGTCGACGGCCGGCGCATCAACAGCTGTCTGACTTTGGCGGTGATGCACGAAGGCGCGCAGATCACCACCATCGAAGGCCTGGCGCACGACGACCAGCTGCATCCGATGCAACAGGCGTTTCTGCAACACGACGGTTTTCAGTGTGGCTATTGCACCTCGGGCCAGATCTGTTCGGCCGTCGGCATGCTGGCTGAAGTGCGCCAGGGCATGCCCAGCCACGTCAGCGCTGATCTGCAAGCCAAGCCCTTGCTCAGCGAGGCGGAAATCCGCGAGCGCATGGCGGGCAATATCTGTCGCTGCTCGGCGTACCCGAATATCGTGCAGGCGATCCAGCAGGCAGCGGGGCAACGCTCATGATTCCGTTTACTTATGAACGCGCCCAGGACGAAGCCGCCGCCGCGCGTGCCGCCGCCAGCACGCCCAATAGCAAATTCATCGCCGGTGGCACCAATCTGCTGGATTTGATGAAGCTGCAAATCGAAAAGCCGCAGCATTTAATCGACATCACGCATTTGCCGCTCAACCGCATCGAAGCCACGCCCGACGGTGGCGTGCGGATCGGCGCGATGGTGCGCAATGCCGATCTGGCGGCCGACCCGCGCATCCGCAAAGACTACGCGGTGCTAAGCCGCGCTTTGCTGGCGGGTGCGTCGGCGCAGTTGCGCAATATGGCCACCACCGGCGGCAACTTGCTGCAACGCACGCGCTGCTACTACTTTTATACGCCCGGTTTGCCCTGTAACAAGCGCGAACCGGGCAGTGGCTGTTCGGCGCTGCAGGGCTTTAATCGTATGCATGCGATTGTGGGCGCTAGCGAAGCCTGTATTGCCACGCACCCGTCCGATATGGCGGTGGCGATGCGCGTGCTGGATGCGCAAGTCGAAACCATCAATGGCCAGGGCCAGCGCCGCATTATTCCGATTGCCGATTTCCATCGCCTGCCCGGCAACACGCCGCAACAAGACAACACCTTGCAAAGCGGTGAACTGATTACCGCCGTCACCTTGCCGCCGCCGGTTAAAGGCGAACACATCTACCGCAAGGTGCGCGATCGTGCGTCGTATGCATTCGCGCTGGTCTCGGTGGCCGCGATTGTGGAACGCAGCGGTGGCCAGATTCATAGCGCGCGGCTGGCGTTTGGCGGGCTGGCGCATAAGCCCTGGCGCGTTAATGCGGCCGAGCAAGCCTTACGCGATACCCCCGACCGCCCCGCCGCCTACCACCATGCGGCCGATGCCGTGCTGCAAGGCGCAGTGGGCTACGGCCACAATGATTTCAAGATTACGCTGGCGCGCCGCACCCTGAACGCCGTGCTGACACCCACCGCCTGAGGAGGCCGCGTTATGGAAATGTCTAAACCGGCTGGCCACAATGCGCTGGACGATAACCGCCAGGGGTTGATCGGCAAACCACTGGATCGCGTGGACGGCCGCCTTAAAGTCACCGGCCGCGCCACTTATGCCTATGAATACAACGAAGGCGGCCAGGCCAGTTATGCCTATATCGTGCAAAGCACGATCGCCAAGGGTTCGATCATCAGCATCGACAGCGCCGCCGCCGAGCGCGCGCCCGGCGTGCAACTGGTGCTGACCTACAAAAACATGATCGCGCAGGGCCCCAAAACCAAAGAAAGCAGCCCGCAATTACACGACGAGAAGATCACGCATTTTGGCCAACCGGTAGCATTGGTGGTGGCCAGCAGCTTTGAACAAGCGCGCGCAGGCGCGGCATTGGTCAACGTGCGCTATCAACAAGACGCGGGCGAATTCAATCTGAACAAAGCCAAAGTGCACGCCCGCGTGCCGCCGCCCAACCAGCAAGCGCCCGACGCCACCGAAGGCGAATTCGAAGCCGCGTTTGTGGCCGCGCCAGTGCAACTGGACGTCACCTACACCACGCCACATCAGTCGCACGCGATGATGGAACCGCATGCCACGCTGGCTTTGTGGAATGGCGACCATCTGACGCTGTACACCTCCAACCAGATGCTGGCGCAAGCACAAGGCGCGGTGGCAAAAACGCTGCAATTGCAACCGACACAGGTGCGCATCATCAGCCGGTATGTGGGCGGTGGCTTTGGCGCCAAACTGGCCATCCAGGCCGATGCCATCCTTGCCGCCGCGGCCGCAAAAAAGCTGGGCCGACCGGTCAAGCTGGCGCTGGCGCGGCCGCAGGTTTTTCATGTGACCACGCACCGCACCGCCACCGAACAACGCATCCGCCTCGGCACCGACAAAGACGGCCATATCCAGGCCATCGCGCATGAAAGCTGGTCCGGCAATACTGCGGGCGAAGACTTTTACGAATCGGCCGCCGACCAGACGCGGTCTTTGTACGCCGGGGCCAATCGCAAGATTGCGCATCGGCTGAGCACGCTGGATTTGCCAGTGGCGTCGTCAATGCGCGCGCCGGGCGAAGCCGTGGGTTTGCTGGCCATCGAATGCGCGATGGACGAGCTGGCCGAAAAGCTCAATCTCGACCCGATCGAACTGCGTAAACGCAACGAGCCCTCACAAGATCCGACCAAACACGTGCCCTACTCCACGCGCCAATTGGTGCCGTGCATGGAAGAAGGCGCGCGCCGCTTTGGCTGGAATAAACGCAACCCCAAACCCGGCCAGGTGCGCGACGGCCGCTGGTTGATCGGCCACGGCATGGCCGCCGCCAGCCGCGGCAATTTCTTGCGCCCGTCCAAGGCGTCAGCGCGGCTGGACGGCGACGGCATCCTGACCGTGCGCATGGGCATGACTGATATCGGCACCGGCAGCTACACCATCTTTACCCAGATCGCCGCCGAAATGCTGGGCCTGCCCCCGCAACGGGTACGCATGCTGCTGGGCGACACCGAGTTCCCCGCTGCGGCGGGTTCGGGCGGATCGTTTGGCGCGGCCAGTGCGGGTTCGGGCCTGTACGACGCCTGCATGGCCTTGCGCGGCAAACTGGCCAGCGCCGCTGGCTTCAACGCCGACAGCGCCCTCTTTGCCAACGGCCAGATCAGCGATGGCGGCCAGAGCAAACCCCTGGTCGAGCTGGTCGGCGCGGGGCTGGAGGCCGAAGGCGAAATCAAACCGGGCGCGACGCTGAAGCAATTCTCGCAACAAGCCTACGGCGCGCACTTTGTTGAAGTGGGCGTGGACATGGACACCGGCGAAGTGCGCATCCGCCGCATGCTGGGCGTGTTTGCCGCTGGCCGCATCCTTAACGAGAAAACCGCACGCTCGCAGGCCTTGGGCGGCATGACCTTTGGCATCGGCGCGGCACTCACCGAAGAACTGGTGGTGGACGAGCAACTGGGCCTGTTCGCCAACCACGATCTGGCCGAATACCACGTCGCCACCAACGCCGATGTGCCCGCGCTGGAAGTGGTGTTTTTGCCCGAGGTGGATGACAAGGCCAATCCGCTCAAGATTAAAGGCATCGGCGAACTCGGCATCTGCGGCGCGGGCGCGGCCGTAGCCAATGCCATCTATAACGCGTGCGGCGTGCGGGTGCGTGATTACCCGATGACGCTGGATAAGTTGTTGGGTGGCTTGCCCGCGCAGGCGGCGTGATCAAAGCCTCGGCCATCAAAGAGTCTGAACAACGCCCCGCATGCCGGGGCGTTTGCTTGTCCGGCCGCCCCCGGCCCGCTTTCGCCACTCACGATACAAAAAGACACACTCAGGTACGTCAGGCTTACCTTGACTGACAGATGTCATTAGCATTCCGTCCCAACGATTTAATAACAACGATTTTTCCGGGACGGACATCAGGTGAAGAATATCAAATGGGCACGCGCGTGCGGCGCGCTGGGGCTGGCTACGCTGTTGGTGGCGTGCGGCGGTGGGGGCGGTGGTGATGGCAGTAGCAGCGCCAACAAGGGTGGCGCTGGCACCGCGGCCACGCCCACGGGCGCACCCACGCCAACACCTGCGGCAACCCCAACGCCCGCCCCGGCCGCCAACGTTAAATTTGCGCTGCAATTTGATCAGCAGCAGATTTCGGTCAATGCCGAAGAAGACGTCAGTGTGCCCATCGTGCTGACCGGCACGCTCAACACACCCGTCGCTGACGATGCTCAAGTGCAGATTACGGACAGCAACACCGCGCTGATCCACTTCCGCGATCCCCCTCTGTTTACCCTTTCGGCCGACGGCAAAACATTTACGTTGCGACTACTGGTCGACAACGATCTGGTCACCAACCAGTATCAGGGCAACCTGGCCATCAACGTGTGCGCCAATACCAACTGCAGCAGCATGGCGGGCACACAGGCGGTGACCGTGCCCTATGCGCTGAACCTCACCCCCGTCAAACCGTCCGCCGGCACACTCAGCGCCGATATCAACCAGTTGCACGCCAGTTATGCTGCGGGTGTCGCGGTGCCGCAGACGGTCCATCTACGCTTTTCGCAAGCGCTGACTGACCACCACAAAATCCGGCTGACCAGCCCCAACAATCACTGGCTGAACCCGGTGTTCACCCAGGTGCTGGTGGATACCGACCGCATGGGCGCGACCGCAACGGTGATGTTCGACCCCAACTTGCTACCGAACAGCTATAGCGGCGTGTTGCAAATCGATGTGTGTATGGATCTGTTCTGCGCCCGGGTGGATAACGCGGCCAGGCTTGATCTGCCCTACCAGATCGACGTGGGCGCGCGGGTGGCGCCAGCGGCGCTGACTGCTTTGCCGGGCGCGGCCGACTGGTCCGCGACATTTGGCTCTGCGACGCATGCCAGCTTTGTGCCGGTCACGCTCGATCCGGCCCGCTTTGCCCCGCGCTGGATGTGGCAAACGCGCACGGGCGAATCCCTCACCCCACAAAACGCCGTGGTCACCGCGCAGAACACAGCTTGGGTGGCGGCGACGCAAACCATCGTGGCGCTGTCTGAATACGACGGTAGCGAAACTGCCCATCGCTGGACGGGCAGCCAGGTCAGTGGGCTGGCGACGCACAACGGCGCGGCTTATGGCGCGCCCACGCTGGGCAACAACCAGGGCACCTGGGCAGCCTATGACGCAAGCGGTAATCTGCTTGCCGGCAGCAACGCGCTGACGTGGGCGCGTAACCCGTCCACCACCGCCTTCAATCCGCAGTCCCCGGTGTTTTACGACCAGACCCTGTATGTGCCCGCCGGCCACGCAGGCGGTGTACGCGCCATCGACCCGACCAGTAACAGCGTCCTGTTCGACGCCGCGTTGACTGGCCAGACCACGTCGTGGAGCCCGGCGGTTGATGCGCAATATGTGTATCAACTGAATGGCATGTTCAGTTTCACGACGGAGGGCATGGATTTGCAGACGCTGGACCGGCGCAGCGGCGCGCTGGTGCGAGCGCTGCATCTCCCGAGCGCGCTGCAGTTGGGCAATACCGAAGACCACACCGTAATCGCCAGCGACCGCTCGTTGTTGGTAACAGGCAGTTCGCTCGCGGTGATCGATAAAGCCAGCAACAGTGTGCGTTGGTCGTTGTATATGCCCAGCTTGCTCGCCGATCAGCCCGCACCCGCCGTGGGCAATGGTGTGGTGTTCGTCGCGCGCAGCACGCCGTATCGCCTGGAAGCGCGCGATGAAATGACGGGCGCCATGTTATGGAGCTGGCAGCCGCCGCGCCCGTACGGCCGCTTTAGCGGCAACCTGATCGTCACCAACAACCTGGTGTTTGTGGGCACCGACAGCGGTACCTACACCATCAGCCAGACCACACATCTGCCGGTCTGGTCCACCCCGCTGCAGGGCATGTTGTCGCTGTCCGCCAACGGCACCTTGTATATCACCACCGGCGTGGGCTACGCCGACACGCCCAATCAGGTGGCCACGGTCGCGGCCTTCAATCTGCATTGATCGAAGGCGCTGACAGGACTCGAACAAAAACATGAATCTGGAATACACAATGAACAGCAAACTGGCGCGGCTGGCCGCGACGACAATTCTTGCGGCAAGCCTGGCGGCGTGCGGCGGTGGAGGTGGCGGCAACGACACGGGCTCTGGCGCAGCACCCGGCACCGGCGTCGTCGACCCCAATGCCAAAGCGGCGCTGACTACCGATGACGCCGCGCTCAATGGCGACGCCATCTCGGGCGTCACACCGGCACTGAGCCTGAACGGCAAAATCGTCAACTCGTCCAGCCACGCCATCAGGCTGGAAGAACTGGATAACAATCAGCTGTTTGGCGCGACGCGGTTTAGCGTCAAATCCGACGGCACGTTCAGCGCCACGCTGCCGTTGCAGACCGTACCTGCCGGTGACTACAGCGGCTCGGTGCGATTACATCTGTGCGCGGTGGAGGATTGTTCACAAGACGTGACGGGAGTCAGCGCGACGCTGCCTTATACAGTGCATGTGGCGCCGAGCGTGCCCGCCAATGGCGTCAGCGTATTAAGCAGCGCCACGCAGAGCCTCAGTTTTGAGTTTTTGCCTGCCACAGCAGGGAGCCTGGAATTTGACGTCAGCAGCGGCATTACCCTGCCCACCGAAGCCTGGCTGCAAGTGTTCAGCACGGCACCCACGGTGGCCGGACGTATCACGCTGGCGGCCGACCGCCGCACGAGCCATGTCAGCGTGCAGATTCCCGCCGATCTGGGCTCACTCAACCCGCTGCAGGGCAAACTCAATATCGCAGTTTGCCTCGACGGCGGCTGCACCCGGCACTACGGGCCCGATCTGGAAATCCCGTGGCGCGCGACTGCACATCCGACGTTGTCCGCGCTCAGGCCACTGGCGGGTACGCCTGACTGGGACAACACCAATGGCAACGCGCAGCACACCGGCTACGTGCCGGTGACGCTCGATCCAGCAGCCTTTTCCACTCGCTGGCTGTGGCAAAACGACATCGGCGGCAACGTCACCGATAGCGGCGTGGTAACAGGCAATGGCGCCGTGTATTTGCGATATAACCAATACCTGGTGGCGCTGTCGGAAGAGCGTGGTGCGACGTTGTGGAGCGTCACCGATGACAAGACCATGACGGGCGTGTCGGCGGCGGCGTATCAAAATGGCCGGCTGTTTTATACCCGCAGCCAGTTGATCGGCGCCATCGCGCAAGTCCGCGCGCTGGATAGCGCAACGGGCCAACCCGTGTGGCAAACCCAGGACTCCGGCGATACCGATAGCGACGCGCCGGTTGTGGATGGCAGTGGTTTGTATGCCAACGTGGGCTCGTTCACCCGGCCCTACAACCTGCAGACCGGCGCCGCGGGCTTCACTTGGGGCGGTAACGAGGCATGGGGTAATGTGGCCGCCGATGCGCAGAATGTTTATATCTGGGGCGATTACGCACCGCCAGGCATCGCCAACAACGCGCGCGATAACGTGGGGATCTTGAACATTGCCAATAAAAACTCCGCGGCCACGCCTCGCAGCTACGCCATCCACAACCTGACCGCTGCGGCGTCGACGCAAGGCATCCCGCCGGTGGTGGGCAGTTTGCAAGAGGTGCTGATGGCCACCTCGGCGCCTGCGGATGGAGTGAACTACCGCAGCAACGATCTACTCAGCATCAATACGCAAACCGGCAACGTGAACTGGCGACATCTGTGCCGTTGCACGGGCGCGCCTGCCGTGGCGCAGGGTCTGGTCTATCTGGCCGATGGCGAACGCGGCACGCTGGATGTGCTGGACGAAGCCACCGGCACGCTGGTGTGGTCAGCCCCCATTGGCAGCGCGGTCGGCAGCCCGCTGGTGACCAACAATCTCGTGTTCGTCAGCAGCAAAACCACCACTTACGCGTTTGATCTACAAAGCCATCAGCAGGTATGGAGCGCGCTGTATGCCGGCAAGCTGTCGATGTCGGCCAACGGCATACTTTATATCTACAAGCCGACGTGGACAGACTCCACGCTGCAGAACGGGGCACGCGCCACGCTGGCGGCCTTCAACCTGCATTGATCGACACCTTGTGCGCAAACAACAACGCCCCGCATGCCGGGGCGTTGTTGTATCGGGCGCAACCACCCAAACCGCAGCGTTGACTAGCTAACCGTCTGATCCTGCGGCTCCCCGCCCACGCCCAGTGCGCGCGCCAGCAGCATCAGCATGCCCGCCGTCGCACCCCACACCACCACGCCTTCGCTTTCGACAAACAAAGTGCGGCCGCGCACGCCGCGACGTTCTATCCAGCGGCGTTGAAACCGCGTCGGGTCGAGTAGCGTCTGGGCGGGTAGTTCAAAGATTTCGGCGACTTCGGACGGCGCGGCGGCCAGCGCGGCGCCGGGGGTGATGACCGCGACAATCGGCGTAATCACAAAGCCGGTGACGGTGTGATAAACGCCCAACTGGCCCACCACCTGCACGCTATCAGGCGGCAGCGCAATTTCTTCCCATGATTCGCGGATGGCGGCGGCGGTGGCGTCGGCGTCTTCCGGGTCGATGCGCCCGCCCGGAAAACTGATCTGGCCTGCGTGATTGGACAGCGCGTGCGAGCGCTCGGTCAGGATGATGCGGGTGCCATCGGGGTACGGCACCAGTGCAATCAGCACCGCGGCGGGGCGTTGGCCGTGGTGGTCCGACATATCACCCGCCGGTTGTTGTTGCGCCTGCGCCAGCCTTTGCTTTAACCAGTTTTTCCAGCCAGCGATATCGCCCGTTGCGGGCCATTGCACAGGCGCACGTGAGTTCATTCTTCTACCCTGGGTAAACGGAATTCGCGCGTGTGCGCGATCAATCTTAATAACAGCCCCACCACCAGTAACGCCCAACCCACGCCTTCGCCGACCACGCCTGCAGTACGCGCGCCGTACAGCGCCACGGCCACGATCAGCGCCACGGTGCCGTAAAAATCTTCATGCAGGATAAACGGCACTTCGTTCACCATCATGTCGCGCACCAGGCCGCCGCCGACGGCCGTGACAAAGCCAAGAAACGCCACGCCAAACAGGTTGAGATGCGCGTCGATGCCCACTTGCGCACCGGCCAGGCTAAACGCCACCAGCCCGATCGAATCGGCGACGATAAACAATCGATTAAGCACGCCGGTATTACGCGTCTGCAATTTAAGCAATAACGACGCCAGCAACGCGGTGCTGATCAAAAAGATGGGCGTGGCATCCAGAAACACGCGTGGCGTACGGCTAAGCAGCACGTCGCGGATAATGCCGCCGCCAATGGCGGTGAGCAGCGCCACGATGACGATACCCAGCAGATCAAGCCGCTTGCGCACGCCCACCAGATAGCCCGCGACCGTAAAGGCGACGGTGCCGATGTTATAGATCCAGTCAAAGTGCAGAAGCGTTTGCATGTTGTTTTATATAGGCCAGAACCGGGCAAAGCCGGGGATTGCGGTTAGTAAAATCGGGGGGCAATGGCGCGCGGCCAGGCCGTAAAACGCGGGGATGGGCATGTGCGGTATAATCCGCAGTTCTGATCACCCTACGGATCCCCGCCCCCATGAAGCGCAAGATACTCGTAACCTCCGCCCTGCCTTATGCCAACGGTGCCATCCACCTTGGCCATATGGTGGAGCATATCCAGACCGACATCTGGGTGCGCTTTCAGAAGATGCGGGGCCATGAATGCCACAGCGTGTGTGCGGATGATACCCATGGCACGCCCATCATGCTGCGTGCCGAGAAAGAAGGCATTACGCCCGAGCAACTGATTGCTGGCGTGGCCAAAGAGCATGTGCGCGATTTCGAAGGCTTTTACGTTAATTACGACAATTACGGCAGCACGCATTCGGAAGAAAACCGCGAGTTTTCTTATCGCATTTATAACGCGCTGAAAGCCAACGGCAAGATCGCCAATCGCACGATCAGCCAATTGTATGATCCGCAAAAAAACATGTTTTTGCCGGATCGCTTTGTGAAAGGCGAATGCCCCAAGTGTCATTCCAAAGACCAATATGGCGATAATTGCGAAGTCTGTGGCACCACCTATTCGCCTACCGATTTGATCAACCCGTATTCAGCGGTTTCTGGTGCGACGCCGGAATTGCGTGATTCGGAACATTATTTTTTCAAGCTGGGCGATTGCGAAGCGTTTTTGCGCGGCTGGACCACCGGCACCGCCACAGTCAATGGCGGCGAGCGTCCGCGTTTGCAGGAAGGCGCGGCCAACAAGCTGAATGAATGGTTTGAAGCGGGCCTGAATGATTGGGATATCAGCCGCGATGCGCCCTATTTCGGCTTTGAAATCCCCGATGCACCGGGCAAATATTTTTATGTCTGGCTGGACGCGCCGGTGGGCTATATGGCCAGCCACAAGCAATTGTGCCAACGCCTGGGCCTGGATTTTGACAGCTACTGGAACAAGGATAGCAACGCCGAGCTGTATCACCATATCGGCAAGGATATTCTGTATTTCCACGCGCTGTTCTGGCCGGCGATGCTGGAATATGCTGGTTATCGCACCCCGACCGGCATCAATGCGCATGGTTTTTTAACCGTGGATGGCCAGAAGATGTCCAAGAGTCGCGGTACGTTTATTACCGCTGAATCTTATCTGCGCCATTTGAACCCGGAATGGCTGCGTTATTACTTTGCCGCCAAGCTCAATAGCGCCATTGAAGATCTGGATTTGAATCTGGATGACTTTGTGGCGCGCGTTAATAGCGATCTGATTGGCAAATACGTCAATATCGCCAGCCGTGCCGCCGGTTTTATCAGCAAGCGCTTTAACAATACGCTGGCGGCTGATCTGGGCGACGCAGGCCCTCTGGCCGAATTGCAGAATGCGGCTGAAGGCATTGCCGCGCAGTGGGAAAACCGCGAATACAGCCGCGCCGTGCGCGACATCATGGCGTTGACCGATCTGGTTAACCAGTACGTGGATGCACACAAGCCGTGGGAAATCGCCAAGCAGGAAGGCCAGGACGCCGAGCTGCAACGCGTGTGCTCGGTATTGATTAACGCCTTCCGCATTCTGACGATTTATCTGAAGCCGGTGCTGCCGAAACTGGCGGCCGATGTGGAGGCTTTCCTCAACGTGGGCCCGCTGACCTGGCAAGACGCCGGCACGCTGCTGACCCGCCATTCCATCAACACCTACCAGCATCTGATGACGCGCGTAGACGGTAAGAATATCGAAGCCATGATCGAAGAAAACAAACAAAGCCTGGCCCCGGTGGCCGAAGTGGCCAAGCCCGATTACGAGATTCCCGAAATCGAGCCGACCATCAGCATTGATGACTTTATGAAGATCGACTTGCGCGTGGCGAAGATTGTCGATGCCAAACATGTGGAAGGCGCAGAGAAGTTGCTGCAACTGACGCTGGATATCGGCACCGAAACGCGCAATGTGTTTGCGGGCATCAAATCGGCGTACAAACCGGAAGACCTGATCGGCCGTCATACCGTGATGGTGGCCAACCTGGCGCCGCGCAAGATGAAGTTCGGCATGTCGGAAGGCATGGTGCTGGCGGCAGGCGGCGATGGCGGCTTGTATGTGCTGACGCCGGACCTGGGCGCCAAGCCGGGCATGCGGGTGAAATAAGCCAACGTATTGCTTAACCAGAAAGCCGCGCCTTTGAAGGCGCGGCTTTTTTTCGACGCGTAGGGTGCGTTACCCCCGGGTTTTTGGGGGCAACGCACATTGGGGGCCAACGGCCCCGGCCCCATGCGGGGCCATCCGGCATCCACGGCATAACCGAAAAGTGCGTTGCCCTCCGGGTGATGGCACCGCATAGAGTGGGACTCGGCATGCCCGTCAAGACCCACCCATCAAAGTGTTGTACCAGCAAGCGACCGGTTGCGCGCTTCTTGGCGGCTTTGGGTGGTGGGTCACGACCCACCCTATGGGTTTATGCAACGGTGAGGGGTAAGCGCAGCGTGAATGTAGTGCCCTGCCCCAGCGTGCTTTGCACGTCGATGACGCCGCCCAAGGCATAGGGTGGGTCAAGACCCACCGTTCAAAGTGTTGTGCCAGCACGCGACCAGTTGCGCGCTTCTTCGCGGCTTTGGGTGGTGGGTCACGACCCACCCTATGGGTTTATGCAACGGTGAGGGGCAAGCGCAGCGTGAATGTAGTGCCCTGCCCCAGCGTACTTTGCACGTCGATGACGCCGCCCAGCGTTTGCGTAACCAGGTTGTACACCACGTTCAGCCCCAGCCCGCTGCCGCCACTGCCGCGGCGCGTGGTGTAGAACGGATCGAAAATTCGCCCCAGATGTTCGGGCGCGATACCTTTGCCGTTGTCGCGGAACTGCAGCACCGCGTGGTCCGGGCCGTCGGCGGTGACGTTGATCGTAATCAGTCCCGCCGCGCCTTCATCAAACGCGTGCGTCAGCGCGTTGGTCACAAAGTTGGTAAACACCTGCGACAGCGCGCCCGGGTAGCCATCCATGCGGATATGTTCCGGGCATTCCAGTTGCACCTCGATGGCGGTGCGCTTCAACTTGGGGCTCAGGCTGGTGATCACTTCGTGCAGGTATTCGCACAAGCCAAACGCACGGCGCGCCTCGGAGGTCTGGTCGACCGCCACTTGTTTAAAGCTGTGGATCAGCTCGGCCGCGCGGCCCGCATTGGACAAGATCAATTGCGCGGATTGCCCGGCGGTTTCGGTGTAACGCAGCAGATCGGATTTGCGCACGCTGCCGCTTTCGACATTGGCGTTAAAGGTGGCGGTCTCCTCAGCCAGCACCGAGGCACTGGTCAGAATCACGCCCACCGGGGTGTTGATTTCATGCGCCACCCCCGCCACCAGGCCGCCCAGTGACGCCATCTTTTCCGCCTGCACCAAGCTGGCTTGCGTGTCTTTGAGCACGCGATAGGCTTCGTCGGTCCGTTCTTTGGCCTGGCGGATGGCGATTTCGGCGGCCTTGCGCTCTTCCAGTTCAGTCAGCAAACGGCGTGCGATGCGTTCGACGCCATCAGCCACCTGGCCCACCTCGTCATCGCGGCGACCGGGCAAACGCAGATCATTCAGCGAAAACGCGGGGGTATCGGCCGCGCGGTTAAGCGCGTTGCGCAGCGCCGATAACGGTCGCAGCAGCACGCGGCTGTAGCTGGTCATCAGCGCCAGCACCATGATGGTATCGAGCACCAGAATTTCGATCAGCTTGGTCACAATCAGTCGGTTAAGCCGGTCGGTAATACGCTGGCGGGTGAGCACCACGTGCACTTTGCCGATCGGGTGATCGCCATCGTTGCTGTGATAGTTAAGGCTAAAGTCGCGGCTGATGCCGTCGTTGTCGTCGGGCAGGCCGTGATCCACCACCAGACTGCCGTCGCGGCGACGTACTGCCTGCAAGCCTTCGGTGGTTTGCACGCCCACATAGGCCAGATCGGTGGATTGCATTTCGGCGTCGAGCACGCGCTGCAATTGCGCTTCGTCAAAATTCCACAAGATGCCAGGCAGCACGGTCTGCAGCCGGCTCTGCAGCGACTGCGCCATCAGGCCGAACTGCAATTCGGCGTTATCGCGGCTCTGGAACCACGACACGATGCCGGAGATGCTGAGCACCGTGGTGACGATGGCCAGCACCAGCAAGTTAAGACGAGACCGAATGCTGTGCACGTGTGCGTCCCGTAGAAAGGTCGCTCTATCCTAGCCCAAAGCCGTTGCCGATATGCCGTGCGCATAGCAGGTGTCGCGCCATGCATACGCCTGCAATGCACAACGGGCGGAATGCTATCCGCCCGTGGGGTGTTGTCAGCGCCAACCGCCGCAGTGTTGCACGCCTAGCGCGAGGCCACCGCCGACTTGCCGCTGCGCATCGCTTCGGCCGCCGCCGCATCGCCGCTAACGTAAACCAGGCGACCATGCGTGGCGCGTTCAACATCTTTCATCACCGGCTTCAGCGCGGCAAATTCGGCTGGCGAACACGACGCGCCCGGGGTATCGAGGGCAAAGTGGCGCACCAGTTTGACCGTGTTGCCCGTCTGGCTGTAGCGCGCGCTCATCGAGACCGCATCGCGCTGGATTTCAACATCGCGCGGCAGATAGACCACGTGCATGGTGTTGGGCAGTTCGATCTGCACTTCGTCATCCACGCCAAAGCCCGAGCAGGCAAAGTTGCGCGTGCGTTGCGGCAGTTGAAAGCGAGTGAGGATATTGCCCAGCGAAATCGGGCCTTCGCGCGCGCTGACAAAACCCAGCGTGCCGGCTTCGGGCTGATCGACGTAGTTGGCGATGTGTTGCGTCAAGCGATAGCCGCTCTCATCAGCATGCGTTTGCGGCAGCAGTTCCAGATTGGCGTCGCCTTCCATGCCGCTCTCGGCCAGATTGCGACTGGCCCACTCGTGCAGCTTGTCGCCGCCGATGCTGTCCAGAAACTGGCGGTTGGTCATACCCGCAATACCAAAGCCAATGATGTCGGTGGCGCGCGTGGCCGATCCGTCCGGGGCAATCTTGATGGTGGTGCGCCGCACCACGCGATCACGCAGCGGCGAACCCACCGGCGTATTGCGCACGCCGTTGAAATCTCGCGTAATCAGCACCGGCTTGGACAAGTCGGTTTCGGGCAGCACGCCAAACGGCGCCAGATCAGCCGTCGAATCAAGGAACAAGCCCAACGACGGCACATAGTTGATGTCGTGGTTAAACCAGCCCGCCACCGGCACCGACGGCAATTTATAGGTGCGCGTATCGGCAGTAATCAGCACCTGCGACGATTCGATGCCCTTGGCGCGCAGCAGCGCTTCCAGCAGCGTGGCGTGGTCTTTGCAGTCGCCATAATGGTTGGCCAGGATGGTGGCAGTGTCGTGCGGCACCATGCCGCCCGCGCCTACATACACGGCGATATAACGGATATTGCGACGCACCCAGTCGTACAGCGCGCTGGCTTGCTGGCGCTGACCGGTCACGCCACTGGTGATGTCGTCGGCCAGTTTCTGCACTTCGGGCGTGACTGCGGCTTTTTCGTTGGCGCGCGATTGATACGCGTCGGCCACGGCTTTCCAGTCAGCAAACGTAGTCAGATAAACGTGCGGCGTTTGTTGCCAGCCATCGGTCTCGCCGCCTTCGCGGGTGACGGTGGTTTTGTTGGCATAGCTAAAACTGATGCGCTTGCGGCCGGGTTCGGCGCTTTCCTGATGCGGCTGCATCGCCACCACATCGGTCTGCAGCGCCAGTTCGGCCGGGTAATCAATGCGTACGCTGACGTTGTCGTGTACCACGGCATCGTCAAAGCCCAGTTGCATGCTCATGCCATTGGGCAGATCGGTTTCTTTGCGGGTAAAGCGATAGCGGTAATGCACCGCGTCGCCGGGGCTGACGCGCGGAAAGGTAATCTGGATCAGCTGGTTTTCCGGCATCGAAACACCGCCGAGCATGCCGTCCTGGGTTTTGAAACCTTGTTCGGGCACGGCCACCACACTGCCGTCGGCATGTACGGTTTCGGCCGCCAGAATATCGAGCGCCTGGCGCCCGCGCTGGTAGCTGAGATATTGCTGGCCCAGCGACGACGCACCGCCCTGGTCGACGGCCTGGAATTTAAGGTCGACCGTATCGGTGTAAGTGTGATCGGCATTGATCACCACATCGTGTTTTTCCCATACCACGCGGACATGGCCTTGGCCTTCGGCAAAACTATGGCCCGACAAGGCGCTGAGCAAGGCGAGCGTGGCAACGCGAAAAGCAGATTTGTTCACTAAAGTGACTCCAGCGGCAGGGGGTGCTGAAATAAATAAACGAATGCATCTGTGCTGGATTATGCGAGCCGACTGTCATTGCTGACACCAGGAGTGCTACCGGTAAGAATCGGCTGGGGCCCTGTCATGTAACCAAAGCTTCATGCATCGGGCAAGACCCTTTATCGGAAGGGGTCTTACAGCGGGCGGCTAACGTCGCCGACAGAACTTTTTGCGCCCGCGCGCTAGCATCATGAAAGCCGCCAGAACGGCGTTCTGGCTTCAAACAAAACAACATTTTCACAGCAGAAATCCATAAGGATTCTCATGGCCGCTATCCGTTTGATGCCCCTTCCCGCAAAGTCTTCCGCTGTGATTCTGCTTGCCGGCGTGCTGTTGACTGCCTGCGCCACGCGCGCCGATATCACGCAATATCCGCGTCCGCCCAGCACCTATCTGCCCACGCCCGCCGCCAGCGCCCTGGCGCAAAGTGTGGCGTCGCAGGTCTCGGCCCATCCGGGTCAGTCGGGCTTTTACCTGTTGGTATCGGGCAAAGAGGCGTTTGAAGCGCGCATGGCGTTGATCCAGCAGGCGCAAAAATCGCTGGATTTGCAGTATTACGCGGCAATGGAAGACCGTACCGGCCATGCGATTATGGATGCGCTGGTGGCGGCCGCACGGCGCGGGGTGCGCGTGCGGCTGTTGCTGGACGATATGAATATCAAGAATCCCGACAACGTGGTGGCACTGGCCGCCACCGAACCCAATTTCGAGGCGCGCGTGTTCAACCCGGTGACGACCGGTGGACGCTCAGCGCTGGCGCGGGCTTCGGCAATGTTTAGCGATTTCGATCATCTGGAACGGCGCATGCACAACAAGTCGCTGATCGCCGATAACGCGTTTGCGATTCTGGGCGGGCGCAATCTGGCGGATCAGTATTTTGGTGTGAACAGCGACGTTAATTTTCGCGATCTTGATATTCTGATTGCCGGCGCGCTACCCGATCATGCTTCGCGCAGTTTTGACCATTACTGGAACAGCAAAGAGTCGTACCCCGTGGCGGCCGTCGCCAATCGCCCGCCCTCGCCCGAGGTGTTGAAAGCGTGGAAGGCCAATCCGCAAGCGGCTTACGCGGCCGAAGACCCCAAAGGCGGCAAGGAAGCGGAAAAAGGCGCGTTGCCGATCCCGGATGCGGCCAGTTCCAATGCATTGCTGGCGCGTGCCAGCCAGCAACTGATCTGGGCCAATGCATGGCTGGCTGTAGATAACCCCAACAAGGTGGACCCGGACGAGCCCGACACGCCCAGCAAGCCGGGCAAGGGCCTGGCGACCATGCTGGACCGCGCGCATAAAGAATTCATCATTATCTCGGCCTACTTTGTGCCGCAGGATGGCGGCACGGCCAAGCTCAATGAAATGTCGCAACACGGCGTTAAAGTGAAAGTGCTGACCAATTCGCTGGCCTCGACCGACGTAGCGGCAGTGCATGCAGGCTATCGCCATTATCGTAAGGCGCTGCTGGCTAGCGGCGTGGATATCTATGAGTTCAAACCCGTTGGCGGCGAGCCGTCGGGTGCGGGGTTCAGCAAAGGCTCCTCGCGCGCCAGCCTGCATACCAAGGCTTATGTGGTCGATCGCAAGTATTTGATGATCGGCTCGTTTAACCTGGATCCGCGCTCGGTGAACCTGAATACCGAACAGGCGGTGCTAATCAACAGCCCGCAGCTGGCGGGGCAAGTGGCCGCGCTTTATGACAAGGCGACCTTGCCGCAATACAGCTATCACGTCACTTTAAAGCCCGATGCCGATGGCAAAACCAGCGCAAAAAGCGCGCTGGTGTGGACGGCGACGGATGATAAAGGGCAGCCCAAGACTTGGGGCAGCGATCCGGATGCGGGCTTCAGCCGGCGCTTTATCAGTCGCTTTGTGAGTTGGCTGCCCGCGGATGGCGAGCTTTAAGCGCAGACGCAAGCAACTGCGGTGGCGCGACGCATAGGGTGGGTCAAGACCCACCCTCCAAAGTGGTATGCCAAGATCACTGCGCCGAGATATCGCTTTGAAGGGTGGGTCTCGACCCACCCTATGCAACGTTTACGCGTCGGGCGCGGATTGTTGGCGTTTGTACTCGTTGCGTTTCATGGTCATGTAGTCGTCTTTTTCGACTTCATGCAGTTGATCGGGGTAATGCTCGGTCGCGTCAAACCACCACGCGTCGCGCTTCTCGGGCGAGGTCGGATATTTGAGATAGGCCGCAATTGCCAGGTAATAGCGCATGGTATTGCGTTCGACCAGACCGCGCACGCCGCCGACCGGCTTGCCATCCACTTCGGTAAAGCCTTCCTTATCACTACCCACCGTGCTGAGATAAGTCTGCATCGCCAGGCGTGCGCTCACGCCAAAGCCGTAGGCATAAGAAAGATGGATAAACGTGTGGCTGGCGTCCACCGGCACCGATTCCAGCACGATGTGATAATCCTTGGTGCC
Organism: Amantichitinum ursilacus; assembly: GCF_001294205.1. Taxonomy (GTDB): domain Bacteria; phylum Pseudomonadota; class Gammaproteobacteria; order Burkholderiales; family Chitinibacteraceae; genus Amantichitinum; species Amantichitinum ursilacus. Next base: position 19,974 of record NZ_LAQT01000008.1, on the reverse strand, counting down.
CATTGGGCCCGCGCCCGCTTGCAGGCTGACCTTGGAATAATCGGCGCTGCTGGCATCGCTATGCCAGGCAAACTGCAGCTTGTAGGCATCCTTGAGCGGCTGTTCAATCTTGCGGCCCGAGTAGACCAGTAAATCCGTGGCCGAAGAACCCGCGCGGCAGTATTTGATATTCAGATGCAGGATCAGGATGTCGCACCAGTTTTCCGGCTTGTTAACCGCACTGGCAAACGTGGCGAACGGCTGATCGACCACCGCGTAGACATCGCCCTTGAGGTTGCTGGACGTCTGCACCGATTCCAGATACACCGGCTGGTTAAACGCGTTGTGCTGCAATTTATCGGTGAGCGTCTGGTATTTGGCTTTAAGCGCCGGGCCAGCGTCATCGGCGTGGGCGATGTTGGCCAACGCCAATACGGCGGTCAGCGCAAGCAAAATTCGGGAAAAAGGCTTCAAGATCGACTCCGGCGCCCCGGGTTGACTGGACCGCTGCGATGGCGGCTTGGCTGGCTATCTGGCGAAATCCATTGAGCGCGGCGGCTCAACAGGGATGCGCAGCGCGCGGGGGCGACGCACGTTGCGGCATGGCTACAGGATAGTGGCAAGCGCACGCTTTTGCCGTCACCCGGAAGGACGACGCGGTGCAAGGCATAGACGTAAAAAAGGGCAGGAATCGTCCTGCCCTTCTGTCTGGCTGCCTGGGATGGCTTAAGCGTTGAGCTTGGCAAATGCATCGCGCAAAGCGGTGCGCAGGCCTTCTTCGATCACCGGATGGTAGAACGGCATATCGAGCATCTCGCCGATGGTCAGCCCTTGCTGCAACGACCAGGCCAGCGTGTGGGCAATGTTTTCAGCGCGCGGGCCGATCCATTCTGCGCCAAGGAACATACCGGTATCGGCATCCGCGTACACATGCATCAGGCCTTTGTTTTTAAGCATGACGCGGCTGCGGCCCTGGTCTTCAAAGCTCACTTCGCCCGTCACAAAGCTGCCTTCACGCAAATCGATAAAGCGTTTGCCGACCATGGCAATTTGCGGATCGGAGAACACCACGCCGATGGTGGCGCGGCGCAAACCCGGCACCACATGTGGATACAACGCGGCGTTGGTCCCGGCAGTTTTGCCTTCATCCGCAGCTTCGTGCAGCAGCGGCAAAACGTTGTTGGCGTCGCCCGCAATAAAGATCGGCGAAGTGCCGCATTGCAGGGTTTCCGCATCAAAAACAGGCACGCCGCGCGCATTCAGTTCGATGCCGGTGTTTTCCAGACCCAGCTTGCCCACGTTGGGAGTACGGCCCGCGGCGCTGAGCACGTAATCGAAATGCTCGGTGACCTCTTCACCCTGCAGATTGACGTAGGTGATGCAGGCTTTATCGCCTTCACGGCCCATCTTGATGATTTTGGCATCGGGGTCGAAGTGGAATTCTTCTGCAAATACTTTCTTGGCATAGCTACGGATGGCCGGATCAGATAAGGGGCCAACGCCGCCACGTACGCCAAACAAGCGCACTTTAACGCCCAGGCGCGATAAGGCCTGGCCCAGTTCCAGACCGATAACGCCGGGGCCGAAGACGGCCACGCTGCCCGGCAGATCATCCCAGGCAAACACGTCATCGTTAACGATCAAACGATCGCCAAACACATGGAAGGCTTCCGGTACGGCCGGGCTGGACCCGGTGGCGATTACCACGCGCGAGGCCTTGATGGTGATGTCTTCGTTAACCAGCAAGGTGGTGTTGTCGACAAAGCGCGCGTAGCCAACGACTTTATCTTCAGCCGGAATATTCTCAACGCCACGCACCACAAACCCGACAAAGCGATCGCGTTCGCGTTTGACGCGGTCCATCACTTCGCGGCCGTCAATGCGGATCTGGCCATCCACGTGCACGCCAAAGGCGGCGGTATGGCGCAGTTCGTGCGCGGCTTCGGCGGCAGCGATCAACAACTTGGACGGCATGCAGCCAACGCGGGCACACGTGGTGCCGTAGGGGCCACCTTCGATGACCACGGCGCTTTTGCCATTCATTCTGGCGGCGCGATACGCGGCCAGACCTGCAGTGCCCGCGCCGATCACGGCAACATCAATTTCAATCGTTTTTGTCATGGCGGTATTCCTGAGTCCTGTTTCGAACAATCACTGAACCTGATCATGCGCCGCGCACATGATCAGGTTCGGTGACTGGATGAGTTGTTGCATCAGCATAACGGCGGCGGGCTATGCACCCGCCGCCTTGCATCATTCAGTCGATGCCTTGTTGCTTATTACTTAAGCGGCAACAAACTTCGCCACTTCTTCGGAGCCGCCAATCAGCTTGCCGTTAACAAACACTTGCGGTGCGGTGACCTTGCCAGCCAATGCGCCCAGTACCTTGCCGCGCACCTTGTTATCCAGCGGCACTTCAACAAAGTCGTAACCGGCAGCGGACAGTTGTTCTTTGGCCTTGGCGCAGAAGCCGCAACCTACCTTGGTAAACACAACCACTTGATCCGGCTTCTTGGCGCCCGGCGCCACGTAGTCGAGCATGGTGTCGGCGTCGGACACTTCAAACGGGTCGCCGTCTTTTTCCGGTTCGATAAACATCTTGTCGACCACGCCGTCTTTCACCAGCATCGAATAGCGCCAGCTGCGCTTGCCGAAGCCCAGGCCAGCCTTGTCCACCAGCATGCCCATGCCTTCAGTAAATTCGCCATTGCCGTCGGGGATCATGGTGATGTTGGCGGATTCTTGATCCTTGGCCCATTCGTTCATCACAAAGGTATCGTTGACCGAAACGCACAGGATGGCGTCGATGCCGTGTTGCTTGAACGCCGGAGCCAGTTCGTTGTAACGCGGCAAGTGGGTGCTCGAACACGTCGGGGTGAAAGCGCCCGGCAGCGAGAACAACACCACGTTTTTGCCCTTGAACAGTTCGTCGGTGGTGACGTCTTTCCAGTCGTTGCCTTCGCGAATGCGGAAAGTGACGTTAGGAACGCGTTGACCTTCACGGGATTGCAGCATGGGTGTAGCTCCTTGAGGGGGTTAAGCAAAAATTCAGTGAGGCGATTATGCGGGCGGCATCCAGATTGATCCAATTTATTGTTTTTTACATATCGATAGTAAAAACAAATAGTGGATGGGCGCGCGCGCGCGCGTCGGTTCAAGCTTAGTAAATAGGGACGCAATGTGGTTCGGCCTAGTAGCCGGCGGCGTGAAAACGGGGACGATGGAAGGCGCAAAAGTGCCTTGCCATGCAATTTATGCGGCAATTTATTGAAATAGGTTGTGGCTTACAGCGGTACCGAAGACGGTAACGGCTGCCGCCATAACCAGGCATCCACCGCGCCCAACACGGCGCTGCGGGCGGGTTCGGCTTCGTTGAAGAGCTCGTGGTACAGCTCATCAAAATACTGGAAGGTGATCAGATCGGGCGGCGCTCGAAACGCGAATTCCAGACTGCCGCTGGGGTCGACCAGATCGTCATCGCCCGCCGCCAGCAACAAGGTCGGCACGCTGAGCTTGCGCGCATCGCGGATCGCCGCCCTGCCCGCACTGACAATAAATGCGGCCAGGCGCGGCGTGATGCGGCCGTGGCGCAGCGGATCAGCCACGAAGCGGTCGTGCACGGCTGGGTCATGCGACAACTTCAGCGACGGCGTGCGCGGTGGCAGGGCTTTGTGCGGCACTGCCAGCGCCAGCACGCGCGCCAGATTCTGCAGATAGCGCGGCGCGCGCGGCCGCAGCGCCGGTGACGACAGAATCAGCCCGCTGGGCGTGACGCGGCCGGCGGTAACCGCGCGTGCGCACACCGCGCCACCCATGCTGTGGCCCAACAACAGCGGCGTAAACCCGAGTTCGGCCCGATATTGCGCAAACACGCGTGCCAGATCGTCCAGCAATACCGCGCTGCGGCGCAGGCTGCCGCGCGCGCCGGGGCTCTGACCGTGGCCCCAATGGTCATAGGCGCGCACAGCGTAACCGCGTGCATTAAACCATTGCGCCAGCGCGTCATATCGGCCGCTATGTTCGCCCAGGCCGTGCACCAGCAAAACGGCATGGCGTGGCGCGGCCACGGGCCAGTCGCGCAGATATAAAGAAGGAGAAGTCGGGGCAGTCACACGGGCATTGTAGAGAGGTCGCCACTGCGCCGCCGTTTTAATTGCCCCCACCCACGCCACGTCCAGCGCTGCGCAATAAAAAACCCCAGCCGAAGCCGGGGTTTGGGGTAACCGTCACCGCCAGTGTCACAAGAAAATCAACACCGCCTTAATGCGCGCCGTGGCTGTCGGGCAGCTCGTCCAGCGCGCGCATTTCGGCGTCTTCTGCCGCGTGCGCGCTGGCGTTATGGTCGGCGGCCAGCATCATGTACACCGCAGGCACCACATACAGCGTAAACAGCGTGCCGATCGAGATACCGGTGGCAATCACCAGACCCATGTTAAAGCGGCCCAGCGCACCCGCACCCGAGGACAGAATCAGCGGCATCACGCCCAGCACCATGGCGGCGGTGGTCATCAGAATCGGGCGCAGACGAATGCCGGCGGCGTCTTCGATGGACTTGCGTTTGCTATGGCCCAGCTTTTGCTGCTGGTTGGCAAATTCCACAATCAGAATACCGTGCTTGGCGATCAGGCCAATCAGCGTTACCAGGCCGACTTCCGAATAGATATTCAGACTGGCCCCGCCCAGGCCCAACGACACAAAGATCATGGCGCCACAAATCGACATCGGCACCGATACCATCACAATCAGCGGATCGCGGAAGCTTTCAAACTGCGCCGCCAGCGCCAGGAAAATGATGATCAGCGCAAACACAAAGGTCACGATCAGCGCCGAGCTTTCCTGCACAAACTGGCGTGACTGGCCCGCGTAATCCACCGTATAGCCCTGCGGCAGCGTGTCTTTGGCGATCTCTTGCAGCGTGGTGATGGTCTCGCCCAGCGTCACCCCGATCATCGGCACACCCGAAATCGTGGCGGAGTTCATTTGCTGGAAGTGGTTCAACTGTTGCGGGATAACCGTGGTTTTGACCTTGGCCACGGTGGACAGCGGAATCACCGTGCCGGCACCGGTCGTAATCTGATAATCCAGCAACTGGTCCGGGTTCAAACGATCTTCGCGCCCCACTTGCGGGATCACCTTGTACGAGCGCCCCGCCAGGCTGAAGTAGTTGACGTAACCGCCACCCAACGCCGAACCCAGCGCATTACCCAGATCCTTCATCGACAGACCCAGCTGCGAGGCCTTGTCCCGATCAAACGTGATTTCGGTTTGCGGCTTGTCGTACTTCAAGTCGATGTCGGAATAGATAAAGATGCCGCGTTGCAGCGCCTTGGCGCGCAGTTCCTGCACCACTTCGTTAAGTTGCTGGAAGTTGTTGGTGGTGTTGATGACAAACTGCACCGGCAGACCACCACCGCCACCTGGCAACGGCGGCGGCTGGAACGACACCGCTTGCGCACCGGCAATGCCCGCCATCTTGGCCTGCACTTGCGGCTGCAGCGTATTGGAGGTCACGGTGCGCTCGTCCCACGGCTTCAGCACCATGCCGCCGATACTGCTGTTCAGGCCCGATACCCCGGTTAACTGAAACACGTGATCGGTTTCCGGGAACGACTTGAACACGTCGAACACCTGTTTGGCATCGGACTGGCTTTGCTTCAGCGAAGCATTAGGCGCGCCCGTGCTCATGCTCAGCACGATGCCCTGATCTTCTTGCGGGGCCAGTTCGCTCTTCGAAGTAATAAACAGGAAGTAAATGCTCACCAGCACGATCAGCGCAAACACGCCCACCACCGGCAGATAGTTGAGCGAGCCCGTCAGTGAGCGCTCATAGCGCACGCGCAACTTGTCGAACTGCTTATCCAGCCACTTGGCCAGTTTTTCCGGATGCGCAGGATCAGGTGCGCGCAGAAACTTGGCGGTCATCATCGGCGACAGCGTCAGCGCGATAATCGCCGACACGCCCACCGCACCGGCCAGCGTAAATGCAAACTCGGTAAACAGCGCACCGGTCAGGCCGCCCATAAAGCCGATCGGCACATACACCGCAATCAACACCACCGAGATGGCGATAATCGGGCCAGCCAGTTCACGCGCGCCACGGATGGCGGCCTGGAACGGCGACAGCCCTTCTTCGATATGGCGGTGCACGTTTTCCACCACGATGATGGCGTCATCCACCACCAGACCAATCGCCAGTACCAGCGCCAGCAAGGTCAGCAAGTTGATGGTGTAACCCAGCGCCAGCATGATCGCGAACGCGCCGATCAGCGACAGCGGCATGGCAATCACCGGAATGATCACCGAGCGCAACGAACCGAGGAACAAGAAGATCACCACGGTCACGATCAGCAGCGCTTCGCCCAGTGTCCAGATTACTTCGTGAATGGCGCTGTTGACGTACTTGGTGGCGTCATACACCACCGTGCCTTGCAGGCCCGACGGCAATTGCGCCTGGACTTCGGGCATGGTCTTGCGCACGTTATCGATGACGGTCAGCAAGTTGGCGTTCGGCGCCACCTTGATACCGACGTACACCGCCTGCACGCCATCAAAGCCCACTTGCGTGTTGTAGTCCTCGGAACCCAGGGACACGTTGGCCACATCGGACAGACGCACAATCGCGCCGTCTTTCTGCTTGACGATCAGTTTGTCGAACTCATCGGCCGAATGCAGGCCGGTATCCGCGGTCAGGTTAACCGTCACCATATTGCCGTCGGTGCGACCTACCGCCGAGATGAAGTTGTTGTTAGCCAGCGCCGCCGACACATCCGCCGCCGTGACGCCATAGGCCGCCAGCTTCTTCGGATCGATCCAGATGCGCATAGCAAAGCGGCGTTCGCCCAGGATTTCGGCCTGCTGCACGCCATCCACCGCTTGCAGCTTGGGCTGCACCACGCGGATCAGATAATCGGTGATCTTGTTAGGCGGCAAGGCCTTGCTATAGAAGCCGATATACATCGAATCGATGGTGTCACCCACCGAGATCGAAATCACCGGCTGCTGCGATTCGGGCGGCAACTGGTTCAGCACCGCATTCACCTTGGAGGTGATTTCGGTCAGCGCCTTGTTGCCGTCGTAGTTAAGCCGCAGCGTGGCGCTGATGCTGGAGCTGCCTTGCGTGCTGGTGGAGGTCATGTAATCAATGCCCTCCGCCTGCGCGATGGAATTCTCCAGCGGCGTGGTGATAAAGCCCGCCACCAGCTCGGGGTCAGCGCCCGTGTAGGTGGTGTTGATATTGATCACGGCGTTTTCGGTCTTCGGATATTGCCGGATCGGCAACATCTGCAAAGAACGCAAACCCAGCACCAGTATCAGCAGGGACAGCGTCGTCGCCAGCACAGGGCGGCGAATAAAAATATCGGTAAAGCGCATCTGGCTAACCTCGTAGTGCGCGCGGGGCCAGGCCCCACGCCAGTGTTTCTGCCTGTCTTGTGTGTAGTGCGGCCAGAATTGAACCGGCCGCCCGGGCTGAGCCCGGCTTAGTCTTCGTTGCCGACCACAGGGTTGGCACTATCGGACGGCGCCACCTTGTTGTTGACCACAATCGTGCTGCCGTTCTTGAGCTTGTGCTGGCCATTGGTGACCACGTAATCGCCTTCTTTCAGGCCCGCGGTAATCGCCACCTGATCGCCGCGGGTCTGGCCTGCGGTCACGAAGGTTTGCTTGACCACTTGCGTGACATTGCCCTTGTCGTCTTTCGGACCATTGCTGATCAGAAACACCACTTCGCCATACGGATTGAAGGCGACAGCCGTTTGGGGCAGCGTCAGATACTTGATCGGCGCGGTGGTGGACACTTGCGCAGTGGCAAACATACCGGCCAGCAAATCGCCTTTCGGATTGGCCACAGCGGCTTCCACCTGGATGTTGCGCGTGGCGCTATCCACTTTGGCATCCACCGCGGTGATCTTGCCCTGGTAGTGCGCGTTGGGATTGGCGTCGCTCTTGATCTGCACGGTCTGGCCGATCTTCAGCTGGCTCAGCGCCTGTTGCGGTACCAGAAAGTCCACCAGGATCGGGTCCACGGTTTGCAGCGACGCCAGCTTGTCGCCCGGGTTGATGTACTGGCCCGGGTTAACCGTGGTGATGCCCACCTTGCCCGAGAACGGCGCGCGGATGGTCTTTTTGGCGATCACGGCTTGTTGCTGTGCCACCAGGGCGTTTTTGCTGTTCAGGTCGGCAATGTCGGCATCGACCACGGCTTGCGAAATCGCTTGCGCTTCCAGCTGCGCCTTGTCGCGTTTGAGCGTGGTGTTGGACAGCTCGGCGGCCGCTTGCAGCGAACGCAGTTGCGCCACTTCGGTATCGTCATTCAGCCGCACCAGCACTTCGCCGGCTTTCACCGTGGTGCCCGACTTCAGCAGCACTTCGCGCACCTGGCCTGCCACTTCGCTGGACAGATCCACGCCGCGTACCGCGCGCAACGTGCCCACCGCCGACAAGGTCGGTTGCCAGTCGGCAAAGCCCACATGCGTGGCGGTCACGGTTTCGGCTGGCGCGTGCTGGTTTGCCAGGTATTTCTTGATCATCTGGCCCTTGAAAATCTGGAAGCCAAAGATGCCCCCAAAGATCACACCAACAACGATCAGCATGATGATCATGCGCTTGGCCATACAAACTCTCCCCGTGGTGTTGGTCTGCAGACCAACTTCTGGATGATTACAGTGATTCGGATTCGGTAATGCGGTGCAGCCACAAGCCTCTGGATGCGCGCGTTAGCTGGCGGGCGCTGCGGCCACGGCCGACGCTGTGGCCGCGCTGACGCTGTCTGCCGTCAAACCGCCGCCCACCGCCTGAAACAACGTGGCGCTATCGGACAAGCGCGCCGCGCTGGCTTGCCACAGGTTGAGCTGCGTTTGCTGGTACTGCACCTGCGCGATCAGCAAGGCGGTAAACGACGTCCCGCCCAGCTTGTAGCGCGCTTCGGTAAAGTTGAGCGAACGTTGCGCCGCCTTGGCCGCATCCACCCGCGCGTTCAGTTCATTAGCGTCTTGCTGCACGGCTTGCAGGCTATCGGCCACGTTCTGGAACGCGGTCAGCACGGTCTGCTGATATTGCGCCCAGCTTTGTTCCAGCCCCGCTTCGGCCGCGCGCTTTTGCGCTTGCAGCGAACCGCCGTTAAAGATCGGCTGCAACAGCTTGGCGCCCAGACTCCAGACGTTGAGATCATCAAAGCTCATGCCGCTGCTGCCGTACGAGGTATAACCACCGGTGGCCGACAAAGTAATTTGCGGATACAGATTGGCGGTGGCCACACCCACGCGTGCGCTGGACGCATGCAACAGCGCCTCCGCGGCGCGGATATCCGGGCGCTGGCGCACCAGTTGTGACGGCAGGCTCACCGGCAGCGTCGCGGGCAGTTTCAGATCATCGAGCGTAATGGCCGGGGTTTCGCGATCCGGCGTGCGGCCCAGCAATACAGCCAGTTGGTTGCGCGCTTGCGCCAGACTCTTGTTCAGGCCCGGCAGCGTGGCGCGTACGCCTGCCACTTGCGCCAACTGGGTGGACACATCGGCTTGCGACGCCGCGCCCAGCTCAAACTGCTTTTGCAGAATGTCGAGCTGATGCTGCTGCAGGTCGACCAGGTCTTGCGTTACCTCGACCTGTTTGCGCAGCGACGCCTCGTTGATGGCTGCCAGCACGATATTGGCGGCCAGCGTCAGCCGTGCGCCTTGCAGTTCGTATTGCTGGTAATCCACTTGCGCGGCCAGGTTTTCCAGCGCGCGCTTGTTGCCGCCAAACGCATCAAACGTGTACGAGACGGTCAGGCCCACGTTGTAGGTGTTGTACAACTCCGCGCCAAAGCCGTCGCCCGGGCTGATTTTCTGGCGCGAGGCGCCCAGCGAGCCATCCACGCGCGGATACACGGTCGAGCCATATTGGGCGTTGTAGTTTTCTTGCGACTGGCGCAACGCTGCGCGCATTGATGCCACATTGGGACTGTTGCGCAGGCCTTCGTCAACCAGGCTGTTGAGCGAAGCCGAGCCGAACAGGGTCCACCAGTCTGGCTGCACGGTGGCGCCCTGGGCGATGGTTTGCGCCGCGCCCAGCTGGGTATCTGCCTGGGCAGTTTGTGCGGCCGGGGCCGAGGCGGTGTAATTCTGCGCGACGGGCGCGTCAGGTGTTTTGAAATCCGGGCCTACCGCGCAACCGGCGATAAGGACGGATAGAGGAAGCAATACGAACGGTGCAACGCGCATTATTCTTGATCCCGATCATTGCGATGAAGTCTTTGCCGCGCGCCGCAAGGCTGAACATTGACGCGCTGTGAGGGCTGGCAAGCGCCCACTTTGCGTCCTGGCGTTTGAAAGCCGCGCGCGCAAATGAAAGCTTGTCTGGGCGGCATATTAATAGAACGTCCGTCCAGCCGTCTAGACTGTTAAATCCAACAACTATTAGAAGTTGAACTATCCACGCAGTCAAGTGCCTGTTTTGCTGGGGAAAGCTTGCGGACAGCAGTTTGATGAGCAGACAAACGGAACGAGCGTTCTGTGTCATATGCGCCAACAAAAACCACATCAAACAGCGGCGCTCTGGAAATCCCCTACTGGTGGCGCGCAGGATTTTTGTATGATGTGGGGCACTTTCAAACACTTGTTTAAAACCCGTGGAGGAGCACTACATGTCCGCCTACCCTCACCTGCTGGCACCGCTGGATCTGGGCTTTGTAACGCTGCGCAATCGCGTGCTGATGGGTTCCATGCACACGGGGCTGGAAGAACAAGAAGACAGTCTGGGCGCGCTGGCGGCGTTTTATGCCGAACGCGCGGCGGGTGGCGTCGGGCTGATCGTCACGGGCGGGATTGCGCCTAATCCGGAGGGCCGCATTTATGCGGGCGCGGCCATGCTGAATGATGCCGCCGCGGTCGCGCGCCATCGTGCCGTAACCGACGCCGTGCACCAACACGACAGCCGCATCTGCCTGCAGATTTTGCATGCCGGCCGCTATGCCGGTCATGCCGATGCGGTAGGCGCCAGCGCCATCGTCGCGCCGATTTCGCCGTATACCCCACGGCCGCTGACTGAAGCCGAGATTCTGCAAACCATCGAAGACTTCGCCCGCACCGCCGAGCTGGCGCGCGAAGCCGGCTATGACGGCGTCGAAATCATGGGCTCGGAAGGCTATCTGATTAACCAGTTTTTAAGCCTGCACGCCAACCAGCGCGACGACGCCTGGGGCGGCGCCTTTGCCAACCGCATGCGGCTGGCGGTGGAGATTGTAAAAGCCGTGCGCACACGCGTTGGCCCGGCCTTTATTGTGATTTTCCGGCTGTCGATGCTCGATCTGGTGCAGGACGGCAGCACACTGGAAGAAGCCATCCAGCTGGCGCAAGCGCTGGAAGCCGCAGGCGTAACGCTGATCAACACCGGCATCGGCTGGCACGAGGCGCGCATCCCGACCATTGCCGCTGCCGTGCCCCGCGCCGCGTTTGCGTGGGTAACTGAACAAATCCGCCCGCACGTTAAAGTGCCGCTGATTGCGGTTAACCGCATCAACACCCCTGAAATTGCCGAGGACATTCTGGCGCGCGGCATTGCCGACATGGTGTCGCTGGCGCGTCCGATGCTGGCCGATGCCGATTTCGTCAACAAAGCCGCAGCGGGCAAAGCCGACGAAATCAATACCTGTATTGCCTGTAATCAGGCGTGTCTGGATCAGGTGTTCCAGGGCCAGCCGGCCAGTTGCCTGGTTAACCCGCGCGCCTGCCGTGAGCTGGAATGGGTGATTACCCCGGTGAGCGCGCAACGCCGCGTGGCGGTGGTGGGGGCAGGTCCGGCCGGGATGGCGACTGCGGTAACAGCAGCGCAGCGCGGCCACGCCGTCACGTTGTTTGAAGCCAGCGACGCGCTGGGCGGCCAGTTCCGCATCGCCAGCCGGATTCCGGGCAAAGAAGAATTCAACGAAACGCTGCGTTATTTTGAGCGGCAGATTGCGCTGCATAAGGTCACCGTGCGGTTGAACCACTGCGCCAGCGCCGCAGAACTGGCCGCATTTGACGACGTCATCATCGCCACCGGCGTGCGCCCGCGCGAGCCGGACATTGCAGGCATCGACCATCCCAAGGTGTTGCGCTATCCGCAAGTACTACGTGGCGAGGTGGCGGTCGGCCAGCGTGTGGCCTTGATTGGCGCGGGGGGCATTGGCGTCGATACCGCGGTGTATTTGTCCGAGCCCCCAGCCACGCCCGGCGAAGACGACATCGCAGCCTATCGCGCCGAATGGGGTATCGATGCCAGCATCAGTACGCCCGGCGGCCTGGCCCCGGCGCGGCCGCATGTGCCGCAGCGCGAAATCTGGTTGTTGCAACGCCGCGCCGGCAAACCGGGCGCTGGCCCGGGCAAAACCACCGGCTGGATTCATCGGCTGACGCTACAGCATCGCAAGGTCAATCTGCTGGGTGGCGTGGAATACGTGCGCATCGACGACGCGGGTCTGCATATCCGCGTTAAAGGCGAAGACCAATGTCTGGCGGTCGACCACGTGGTGCTATGCGCAGGCCAGGAATCGGTTAACGGTCTGGTGGTCGAACTGGCCGCCCTGGGCAAAACCGCGCATGTGGTCGGTGGCGCCGAAGAGGCGCGTGAAATCGACGCCCGTCGGGCCATTGCCGGTGGCATGAAGATCGCCATGGCACTGTAAAAACGAGGGCGGGCGCGCGCGACAAGGGCGTACGCCCGCCCCATCGGAAGATTCCTGATCGCACTGTGCCTATGCCACAGCACAGCGCGCCCGCAGCCGGGTAGACTGCGCGCCACCTCAACCCGGAAATCCCCATCATGTTTGCGCTGCGCGCCTCCGTACTTGCCCTGCTTGCTGCCGTTGCCGTACTTGCCGCCTGTAGCAAGGTTACGCAAGAAAACTACGAACATATCGATACCGGCATGGCGCGCGCCGATGTGGTCAAACTGCTGGGCGAGCCCGACAAAGCCGATAGCGGCTCGGCACTGGGCATCAGCGGCGAAACCGCCATCTGGGAACACGCAGGCACCGTCATCACGCTGCGCCTGGTCAACGGCATGGTCATCGCCAAAGATCTACAAACGCGCTGATCCCCCCTGCGGCGCGCTGCCAGTGCGCACGCTTTGGCCTAAGCTGAGATCTCATGTTTTATGGGGCCAGCCTGATGCAGACGCCATCCAACCAGCCGCCCGCGCTGGAACACTACAATCTGTGGGATAACGACACGCCGCTGCGCGAAGCCGCTTTGCGCGTGGTGGGCGCTGATATGGGCCAGCGCCTTGCGGGCGTGGGCCAGTCCATCGGCCAACCCACTTTCTTTGCGCTAGGCCGCAGCGCCAATCGCAACCCGCCTGAATTGCGCCGCTACGGTCCCGATGGCGAGCGCATCGACGAACTCGAATTCCACCCGTCCTGGCACGCGCTGATGATGCAGGCCGCCGATATGCGCTTGCATAACGGTCCGTGGGTGGATGACGAAGACTCGGCGGTTTCGCGCGCCGTGCGCTTTATGCTGGTGGCGCAGGTCGAAGCGGGCGTGCTGTGTCCGATGACCATGACTTATGGCGCGTATCCGGTGCTGACCCAATCGCTGGTCACTGAGGGTGGCGTGTTTGATGGCTGGCGCACGCCGTTGGCCAGCGGCAATTATGACCCGCGTGATTTGCCCGGCTCGGCCAAAGGCGGTTTGCTGATCGGCATGGGGATGACCGAACGCCAGGGCGGCTCGGACGTGCGCAGCAACACCACCACCGCCACGCCCGACCAGCTGGCCGGGCCAGGGCATATGTATCGACTGAACGGGCACAAGTGGTTTTATTCGGTGCCGCAAAGCGACGCGCATCTGGTGCTGGCGCAAACGCCAGGCGGGCTATCGTGTTTTCTGGTGCCGCGCCGTTTGCCCGATGGCAATCGCAACGATATCTATATCGAGCGGCTGAAAGACAAGTTGGGCAATCGCTCCAACGCCAGCGCCGAAGTCGAATTTGATGACGCTTGCGGCTGGTTGATCGGCGAAGAAGGCCGCGGCGGCGCCACCATCCTGCAAGTGGGCGGCCATACCCGCTTTGATTGCGCGCTGGGCAGTCTGGGCATGATGCGGCGCGCAATCTCGATTGCAATGCACCACGCGCAAGCGCGCTACACCTTTGGCAAGCCGCTGGTGGAACACGATCTGATGAAACGGGTGCTGGCCGATCTGGCATTGGAAATGGAAGGCCTGGTGGCCCTGGCGCTGGATCTGGCCCAGGCGCGCGAACCGCAAGCCAGCGACGCCGAGCAACGCTGGGCGCGCCTGCTCACCCCCGCCTTCAAATATGTGGTGTGCCAACGCGGCATCGGCTTTGTCGCCGAATGCATGCAGGTGGTGGGCGGCAACGGCTATATCGAAGAAAACGACCTACCGCGGCTGTATCGCGAAATGCCGGTCAACGCGATCTGGGAAGGCTCCAGCAATATCATGGCGCTGGATGTACGCCGCGCACTGGAGCGCGACCCCGAATTGATTTCGCTATTGCAAGAACGGCTGGCCCCGACCTGCGCCGCCAACCCGGTGCTGGCGCGCGCCTGGCAAGCACTGGCCGCGCAACTGCAAAACCCGGCCGAAGCCGATATGCGCGTACTGACCGAACGCTTGATCGACATCGCCGCCGCCGCCACGCTGACGGCACACGGCCCGCAGCTGGTGGCCACCGCCTGGAGCGCGGCGCGGCTGGAGCAAGCGGGCGGTTTATACGGATCACGCTCGCTGGCGGGCGCGCAGGCCTTGTTGCTGCAACGCGTGTGGCCCGAAGACGATCACGATCATTAGCCCCCGCCGTGGCCACGCTGGACGTCCGACTGACCGGTGTGACAATCGCAGCATAAAAACAAGCCACGCAAACGTTTGCTTTTCCTTAAAATACACGGCTGCAACCAACAAGCCCGACCGCTCGCCCCGCGATGCCGGCCCAGCGGCTGGACTGTGTGATGCCTACCCTGACCTTGAGTACCCGCCTGCGGCAACGCCCCGACATGACTGCCATCGCCTTTCTGGTGGTGGCGTTTTTGACGGGGGCGGCCGCGTCTTTGCAAGTGCCCACCCTTAGCCTGTATCTGACCGGCCATGTGGGCGCGCGGCCGATCATGGTCGGCCTGTTTTATACCGTCAGCGCCATGGTCGGCATCGGCGTTAGCCAATGGCTGGCGCACCATTCCGACAAAGCCGCCAATGACCGCCGCAAACTGATTGTGGTGTGCTGTGTGCTGGGGTCTCTGGGCTGTCTGATCTTTGCGTTCAGCCATTCGTACTGGCTGCTGATTACGCTGGCCGTGCTGTTTGGCAGCTTTGGCGGCACCGCCAACCCACAAGTATTTGCCTATGCGCGCGAGCATGGCGACCACATCAAGCGCGAAGCGGTGATGTTCAATTCGATCATGCGCGCGCAAGTGTCGCTGGCCTGGGTCATCGGCCCGCCGCTGTCGTTTGCGCTGGCCATCGGTTTCGGCTTTCCCACCATGTATTGCATTGCCGGGCTGGCGTTTGTGGCCTGCGCGTTGCTGGTGTGGCGCGCCCTGCCCACGGTGCCACCGCGCCCGCATCACGAAACCGCGCATCTGCCCCGAATCCAGTGGTGGAGAGACCCGCAAGTACGCTTGCTGTTTATCGGATCGGTGCTGATGTGGACCTGCAACAGCATGTATCTGATCAATATGCCGCTGTACGTGACGCAAGTGCTGCATCTGCCCGAAACCACGGTCGGCTTGTTGATGGGCACGGCGGCCGGGCTGGAAATCCCGGCCATGCTGGTGGCCGCTTATTACTGCCGCACATTGGGCAAGCGCGTGATGATGCGCTTTGCCACCTTTGCCGGCGTGCTGTTTTATCTGGGCACCTGCTTTGCCACCAACGAATACGCGATGGTGGCGCTGCAGTTGCTCAACGCCATCTTTATCGGCGTCATTGCCGGGATCGGCATGTTGTACTTTCAGGATCTGATGCCGGGCCAGATCGGCACCGCCACCACGCTGTTTGCCACCACCACCCGCACCGGTTCGATTGTAGCGGGCGCCATTGCCGGTACGGTGGCCGAGCTGTGGGGCTATCACGCGGTGTTTTATGTGGCGCTGTGCAGTGTTAGCGGTGCGCTGTATTGCGTGTACCGGCTTAAAGAGGTCTGACGTCGCCGCTTATTTTTTTGGCGACACCCACATGCTGATCTGCGCGCGAAAAACCACGGTGTTTTGTGTGTCGATCACATCTACCGGCACCACTACAGCTTGCGCGCCGCGGCTGTAATCCACCTCCGGCCACAGCGCCACCGCGCGTAGATCAGTACTGGCTTTGGCCAGATATTCAACAGTCATGCCTTTGGGTATCCAGCGGTGCGTGGTGGGGATGGTGACTTCAGTCATCGTGCCCGCGGCCAGTTCGGCCATATTGCACATCGCAATCGCATGCACGGTGCCGATGTGGTTTTGCACGCTGCGCCGTTTGGCGATGCGCACTTCGCAGCGGCCCGCGGCCAGCACCTCAAAACGCGGTTTGATCGAGCCAAAATACGGCGCTTTGGCGCACAGCATTTTCGAAAAAATCCATTTGCCTACGGGCAGCGTGCTGGTTTTGCGCCACAGCGCCAACACGGGAGAAATCTGGGGCACGGTGTTGCATCCTTGGTTTATCGCTGAATGGCTTGTAGCATCGCATGGGCTGCAGCGTTTGCCCAATCAGGCCCGCCCCGCAGACCAGCGTTTAAAACGCTCTCTTTTGTTTGCCGTTGCACGAGCCCGCCATGACGACCACCACACACGAACACCTGTCCGCCCTCGCCCACACCATCCAGCAAGCGCAACACATTGCCGTGCTCAGCGGCGCGGGGATGAGCACGGAATCGGGCATCCCGGATTTCCGCTCGGCCAACGGGCTGTTTACGCGCGACCGCAGCTTTGCCGATGTGGTGAATATCGATTATTTCTATGCCGACCCGGCAGGCTTCTGGGCGGCGTTTAAAGAGATTTTCAAGCTCAAGCTGGCGGGCAATTACGAGCCCAACGGCGGCCACCGCTTTCTGGCCGAACTGGAGCAAGGCGGCAAACGCGTCAGTGTGCTGACGCAGAACATCGATGGTTTGCACCATAAAGCCGGTAGCTCGGAAGTACTGGAATTGCATGGCACGCTGGTTAAAGCCACCTGCCTGCAATGCGGCACGCCGCATGATCTGGACTATCTGCAGCAACACGACGTGCCGCAATGCCGTCAGTGCGATGAGATTCTGAAGCCCGATGTGGTGTTGTACGGCGAGGCGGTGCCACTGGTGGAACCCGCTTTTGAGCTGGCGGTGCAAGCCGATCTGATGCTGGTGCTGGGTTCGTCGCTGGAAGTGGGCCCGGTTAATCTGATCCCGCGTGAAGCACGACGCGCTGGCGTCACCTGCGCCTTGATCAATCTTGAACCCACGCATCTGGATTATGTGTTTGAGCTGCTGGTGCACGACCGCATTGGGGCAACGTGCGACAAGCTGCGCGCGCTCGGGGCGCTGGATTAGCGGTAAAAGCCGCTTCATGGGTGAGTGACGACCCGCCCGGCAACGCCAATGACGAGACCCGCCCATATTGCGTTTTGCTACTGGGCTTTGAGTGGTGGGTCATGACCCACCCTATACGCGGCCGCTTCCTGGCCCTTGCAAAGCAAAATGGCACGCCATGTGGCGTGCCATTTTTGTTGCTAACGCAGCGTGAGCGTCACTCTGGTCATCAGGCGGCTTGCAGTTCTACGCCGGCATCGACTTCTTCAACTGCGCGGATTACCACATCGCCTGCGATGGTTTCATGTTCCAGCAATTCCCGCGTCACCGCTTTCAGCGCCGCCGAGTAATGCAGCAGCAGCGCTTCCGTTTCGCCGTGCAGGCGTTCCAGCAGATCGTTGGCTTCATCCAGCGCGCGGTCGCTGTTAAACGGCAAGCGCATCTCGCCCACGGCTTCGTAATTCAGCAAGCGGCCGGTATCGCCCAGGCCCAGCGTGGCCACCATGGTCAGCGCCAGTTTGCTGGCTTCTTTCAAATCGGACGATGCACCGCTGGACGCTTCGTGTGCCAGCAGCAACTCGGCACAACGCCCACCCAGCAACATCTTGATGCGGTTTTCCAGCTCGCTGCGGCGATGCAGATGCTTGTCTTGCTCCGGCGTCACCAGCGTAATCCCCAGCGCCGGGCCACGCGGCAGGATGGTTACTTTTTCCAGGCGGCCGGTGTTCAACACCTTGGCCAGGATGGCATGACCCGCTTCGTGCACGGCAATGCGTTCGCGCTCGTCCGGCGTCATCGCGTCGCCGCCACCGGTGTCTTCACCGATACGGCACACTTCCAGCGCTTCCATCATGTGTTCTTGTTCAACCGAATGCTTGTTGGCGCGAGCCGCCACCAGGGCGCTGTGGTTGACGATATAGGCAATCGCAGCGGGCGTCAGGCCGGTGGTCAGGCGTGCCATCTGGGCGAAATCGAGTTCCGGCGCGGCTTTGATTTTCTTCGAATACAAATCAAACAGCGCCTCACGGTCTTTCAGATCTGGCAGACGCACTTGAATCTTGCGGTCAAAGCGGCCTTCGCGACGCAGCGCTTCGTCCACATGATCGGCAAAGTTGGTCGCGCCAATCACAATCACGCCGCTGTTGTTCGCAAAGCCATCCATTTCGGCCAGGATTGCGTTGATGATGCGGTTGGCTTCGGCTTCCACCGCGCCGCCATGGGCGGTTGAGGTGCGTTTGCCGATACCGTCGATTTCATCGATGAACAACACGCACGGTGCATTCTTGCGCGCTTTGCGAAACAGCGATTTAACACGCTGCACGCCCACGCCGTAGAACATGGCGGTGAAATCGCTGCCGGTGGTGGCGATAAAATTAACGCCGCACTCGCCTGCCACCGCTTGCGCCAGCCGGGTTTTACCGGTGCCGGGCGCGCCGGACAACAAGATGCCCTTGGGCGGACGCGCACCGATTTCAGCAAACGAATCCGGATCTTTGAGGTAGCTGATCACATCGTTGAAGGCGGCTTTGGCTTCGCCCGCGCCAATCACATCGGCAAACGTCACGTCGGTCTTTTTGCCCAGCAGCCTGAAGCCGCCCTGGAACTGGCGGTAAATCGCCACGCCCATAAAGGCAAAAATGCCCAGCGCCGCCAGATCGCTCCACTGGAAGTTCCAGAACGTGGATTTTTCCAGCGACATCAGCGGAAAAGTCGCGTCCTTGCCATAAGCATTGAGCACCACCGGGGTAAAGCGACCGGCCTTGTCGGCCACATAGTAATGGTCGCCGGCCTGGGTGCTGACCAGGATGCCGGCAGCGGTGACGCCGGCGGCGGCAATCTGGTGCGATTCCATATCATTAAGCAGTGTGGACACATCGCGCTCATTGGCGGTCCATAGCGCCGGTTCGTCGCGCATCTGCGCAAACGCCACCGACTGGCCCGTGGTGCTGACCGACGTGCCTTTCCACGGCGCGGCCACCAACGCAAAGATCACGGCGGCGCCAATTACGACTGCGGCCAGGATCAACTTCCATTGTTCTTTCAGACTTTCCAGACTTTCCATGTTTACCCTCGTGGATCAGGCATACCAGATGCCGTTTCGCCTACACCATGCCTCAGATTTTTCTGACGTCGAAGTGGTTCCCGGCCAAATGTACGTTTTACCGATGGGCGGAACCATAAACGCTTTAACTTCAAGGGCATGTAACTTTGGTGATCAACTGCTTGAGCAAAAAATGGCAGCTCCGTAACAGCGCTGGAAAGCCATTTTGCGAGTGAGGTTATCGGTTGTGGGAAAGCGCTGACAGTGTCTTGCTTACGTCACACCCAGATAAGTGCTGATACGCAATGTATGCCTTTGGCGTGCGGGTGAAAACCCGGTGGTCTACTAGTGGGGTACTGCGTTTTCCGGCTGTTGGAGGTGGATGTGGTGGAGTTTTTTATCGGGGGATGGTTGTGATCCGGCGGGTGGGGCTGCGGGTGGGGGAAGAGTGTATGGGGGTGGCGAGGGCAGGTTTGGGGGTTTGGGGGTTTGGG
>NZ_LAQT01000007.1 GCF_001294205.1 Amantichitinum ursilacus | reverse complement strand
CGCCGCAAATGCACACCTGAGAATCCGTTCGATATCCCATTTGTAGTCCTTCGCACTGCAAACAAATCCCCCATTACGCCCAAGCCAGCCGCCAGCCAGGCTGCTAAGCTCACAGCAACAATAATTCACCCCGGTTTGCTGTGTGTCTTATACCTCTGCCATTGTTCTGCTCTGGTCTCTTTATCTGATCGCGCTGTCGATCATGATCATCTGGCAAAAGCGTGCGCCTATTGCAACGCTTAGCTGGATACTGTCGCTGGCCGCGCTGCCTTATATTGGCCTGATTATCTATTACGTATTCGGTCCGCAAAAAATCAAACGTCGCCGGATGCGTCGCGTTGCCAGCAAGCTGCGTTTAACGGGCGGACTGGCTGCTGCGGCGGCAAATGACATTACGCCGCCGGTGACTGCGGTGCAGATGGCCAAACTCGGCACCGCCACCTCGTACTTGCCGCCCGCATCCTGTTCGCGTCTTGAGATACTGGTAGATGGCGGCGCTGCCTTCAGCGCCATCTTTACCGCGATCGAACAAGCAGAACACAGCGTCCATCTGGAGTACTACATCTACGAGCCCGACCACATCGGGCTGGCGCTAGCCAGATTGCTGGCCCGCAAGGCGCAAGAAGGCGTCAAAGTCCGGCTGCTGATTGATGCGCTCGGCTCCAAACGCCTTGGCAAGAAATTTCTCGGTCCGATGCTGAACGCAGGCGTGGTGATCGCCTTCTTCCATCACACCACATTCCGCAAATTCCGCCCTGTTATCAATATGCGCACCCACCGCAAAATCGTGGTGTGTGACGATCGGATCGGCTTTACCGGCGGCATCAACATCACTGATGAAGAAGACGAGCGCATCAATCCCCATGCGTACCATGATTTGCATCTATTGCTGGAAGGGCAGGCGGTTGAGCGACTGCAGCAAGTGTTCTGGGAGGACTGGTTTTATACAACCGGTGAGCAGCGCCAAGCCGCGCAAACGTTAACGGCCACACCCGGCGACCAGATCGTGCAGGTGCTGCAATCCGGTCCAGATAACGAGCTGGCTCCGATTTACCGCACCTATCTGGCCACGATCAACGCAGCGCAAGAGCGGGTCTGGCTGACCACGCCCTATTTTGTGCCCGATGAAGCCGCAATGACGGCGCTAACCAGTGCGGCATTACGCGGTGTGGATGTGCGCGTGATGGTGCCGCGCAAAAGCGATTCGCGCCTGGTGACCTTGGCCGCCCGTTCCTATTTTGAAGAGCTCACTCAAGCGGGCGTGCAGGTGTGGGAATACACCACGCGCATGCTGCATTCAAAGACGTTGGTGGTGGATCGCAGCTACGCCATGATCGGCACAGCCAATTTTGATAACCGCAGCTTCCGCCTCAATTTCGAAGTCAGCGTGCTGGGTTACGGCGAATATCTTGCAGACCGTCTGGCAATCGAGTTCGAAAAGGACCTCGAACATTGCGTTCGGGTTGGCCGGCCGCGCAAGATCAGCAAACTCGAAGCCTTTGGCGAAGCATGTGCCCGTTTATGCTCGCCCTTGCTGTAGCGCCCGTCTGCCCGGCTTGGGGCGATTGACGCTAGCGTGAATAATGGCACTGCCGGACGCCATAGACTGCAGGTATCTTTCTACCCCCGTTCCGGTGTGTATGACACTTGCGTTAAAACTGTTTGAAACAGCTTGCCGCAAGCAGCCACTTGCCTGTTTAATTGGCCGGTTTCTCTCTGCACCCACACAAGTTTATATAAACAGCCGCCCCCAGGAGTTGTTCCCATGCTTTATCCGCAACTGTTCGCTGATCTTGAAAAAGCCCGCTGGAGTATGGCGGACGATATTGCCTGGGATCAGTTCGACACCAGCTTGCTGACCGATGAGCAAGCGTTGACGGTAAAGATGAACGCGATTACCGAATGGTCCGCGCTGCCCGCCACCGAGATGTTTTTGCGCGACAACCGCGACGACTCCGATTTTTCGGCCTTTATGTCGATCTGGTTTTACGAAGAACAAAAGCACTCGCTGGTGCTGATGGAATATCTGCGTCGGTTCCGTCCGGACATGGTCCCCACCGAAGCCGAACTGCACGCCGTTCGTTTTGAATTTGATCCGGCCCCGCCGCTGGAAACGCTGATGCTGCATTTCTGCGGCGAAGTACGCCTTACCCAGTGGTATCGCCGCGCTTCGGAATGGCATACCGAGCCGGTGATCAAGCAAATCTACAAGACGCTGTCCACCGACGAGGCGCGTCATGGCGGCGCATATCTCAAATACATGAAGCGCTCGATCGAACGTCTGGGCGACGAAGCGCGTCTGGCGTTTGCCAAGATCGGCATGCTGATGGCCTCGTCCGCACGTTCGGGCAAGCCGTTGCACCCCACCAATCTGCACGTCAACAAAGACCTTTTCCCCAACGATACGGTGCAAAGCCGCCTGCCCGATCCAGACTGGCTGGAGCATTGGCTTGATACCCAGATCCAGTTTGGCAAGGAATGGGAAGCGCGCGTGGTGGGTGGCATTCTGCGCAACCTGTCCAGCCTGTTTGGCATGGCCTTTGAAACTGTCTCTGATCTGAACCGCTATCGTAAACAACTGGCCGTGGCCGCCGGGCAAGCCTGATATGACCGACTACGCCCTGCCTGATTTCGAACGCAAAATCTGCGCGCCTGAAGACTTGGCCTCACGCCTCGGACAATTGGCGCGGCCGTTGGTGTTCACCAATGGTTGCTTCGATATTCTGCATCGCGGCCACGTCACTTATCTGGCGCAGGCGCGTGCACAGGGTGCCGCCATGGTGGTGGCGCTCAATACCGATGCGTCGGTGCGCCGGCAAAACAAAGGCGCAGATCGCCCGATCAATCCGCTGGAAATGCGCGCTGCTGTGATGGCCGCGCTACAGTCAGTGGATCTGGTGACCTGGTTCGACGCGGATACCCCGTATGATCTGATCATGCAGGTGCGCCCCGATGTGCTGGTGAAGGGCGGCGACTGGACTCCAGACCGCATCGTCGGCGCGGCCGAAGTATTGGGCTGGGGCGGTACGGTGCACTCGATCCCGTTCCTGCACGCCACTTCCACCACGCAGACCTTGCAACGTATACGACTCGCGAATGGAACAACGTCATAGCCTGGTAGTCGCCCTTGTTCTTGATATCAAGCAACACGGCTGGTTAACGCCAGAAATCCTGAGCCAGGCAGGCGTTCTCGCCCTGGCATTCCTGTTCGGCATTATCTGCTCCATCTTGCTCAAGCCCGTTATCCGGCGTGATCCTTCACGCCTTGGCTGGCTGGGCGAGGGCGTACTGCGCATTGTGTTTCCAGTGGTGGCGCTGCTGACGGCCAAAATCGGCATGGCGCTGCTGGGCCTGGCCTTTGCGCCGCCGTTCCGCCTGATTGCGGTCGCCGATGTATTGCTGCTGGCGATGCTCAATATCACGGTGCTCACCTACCTGTTGGGGCACGTGTTTCAGGACGCGCCGTGGGTGCCGCGCTGGGAACGCCGTATTGGCGGCATCATCTGGCTGGCCTACGCATTGCACGTGGTCGGCATCCTGCCCGAGATTGCCGATGCGCTGGACGACCTCAGTTTCCATCTGGGCCATCAGCGCATTTCGGTGCTCACCATTCTGCAAGGCGTGGCGTCGATTGCCGCGACCATGCTGGTGGCGATGTGGCTGAGCCGTCTGATCGAACGGCGCCTGATGCAGGCACGCATGCTCGACGCCAGCTTGCGCGTTATGCTCACCAAAATCTCGCAGACCTTGCTCGTGGTGATTGCCGTGGTGGTGGCATTGCCACTGGTGGGCGTGGACCCCTCCGTGCTGTCGGTCTTCGGTGGCGCCCTAGGGGTAGGCCTGGGTCTCGGCCTGCAAAAAATAGCGTCTAATTACGTCTCGGGATTCATCATTCTGCTGGATCGCTCGATTCGCATGGGCGATATGGTGCAGATTGCGGATCGCCAGGGCGTTGTTACCCGCCTTACCGCCCGCTATATCGTGCTGAAAAGCCTGGATGGCACCGAAGCACTGGTTCCCAACGACACGTTGGTCACCTCAACCGTAGTCAACCAGTCGTACACCGATCCCAACGTCTTTACCAAAATGACTTTCGCCGTGGGTTATGAATCGGACCTTGATCTGGTTTTGCAGATTCTGGTCGACGCCACCCGCGACATTGAACGCATCGTGCAAGAGCCGTCGCCGCGCGGCTATGTGGATTCATTTGGCGATAGTGCAGTGAACGTTTCTGTAGGCTTCTGGCTCAAAGATCCAGAGAACGGTTCTGGCGGTCTCAAGTCTGATATCAACCTGAAGGTGTGGCGCGCGTTCCGCGAACACCAGATCAACATTCCCTTCAACCGGCTGGACGTGGTGCATTTCGAGCCCTCCAGCAAGCTGGCGGGCGATGGCAACCTGCAAGGTGTATTAACGCCGCAGCCATCGGCATCTTCTGAAACGTGAGTTTTCACAAACCCTTTTATGGATTACGAACGGTTGTGCTGCTACCGTCAAAAGCTTGTAATATCCGCCTGATTCTTGATTTAAATAAATATTGTCAGTTGTATCTACGTGGAGAGGTCGAATAGATGGAATGGTTAAACGGCATGATTGATCTGCCTTGGTGGGGTTATATCGTGGTGATGCTGGTGCTCACGCATATCACCATCGCCGGCGTCACGATCTTTCTGCACCGCAACCAGACCCACCGCGGTCTGGATCTGCATCCGATCCCCAGTCATTTCTTCCGCTTCTGGCTGTGGCTGACCACCGGTATGGTCACCAAGGAATGGGTTGCGATTCACCGCAAACACCACGCCCGCTGCGAAACCGAGCAAGATCCGCACAGCCCGCAAGTGCTGGGCCTGAAAAAGGTGCTGTCTGAAGGCGCCGAGCTGTATCGCAAAGAATCCAAAAACAAGGAAACCCTGGCCAAGTTTGGCCATGGCACGCCGGACGACTGGCTGGAACGCAATCTGTACACTCCGCGCAGTGTGTGGGGCCCGGTCAGCATGGCGATTCTGGATCTGGTGTTGTTTGGCGCTAACGGTATCTGGATCTGGGCTGCGCAAATGGCGTGGATTCCGTTCTGGGCCGCAGGCGTCATCAACGGCATCGGTCACTATTTTGGCTACCGCAACTTTGAATGCGAAGACGCATCCACCAATCTGGTGCCGTGGGGCATCATCATTGGCGGCGAAGAACTGCATAACAACCATCACACCTTTGGCACCTCGGCCAAGTTCTCCAACAAATGGTGGGAATTTGATCTGGGCTGGATGTACATCCGCATCATGGCCGCGTTCAAGCTGGCCAAAGTACGCAAGGTGGCGCCGCGTATGAAGATGGTTGATGGTCATATGGAACTGGACGAGCAAGCACTGGCTGCCATCATCGCCAACCGCTATACCATCGCCGCCAACTACGCCAAGTCGCTCAAGCGCACGGTGGGTGAAGAAGTCGACAAGCTGCGCGCCAACGCCAGCCTGCCTCACTTTGACTTCAACCCGTCGCGTCAGATGCGTGTGTGGCTGAAGCAGGATGCCAAAGACACCCCGGTGGACGACAAAGCCCATCTGGATACGCTGCTGGCGCAAAGCAAGGTGCTGGATCAGGTTTACCAGATGCGCCAGGAACTCACCCGTCTGTGGGAGCGTTCCAGCATGAGCAGCACCGAATTGCTCAGCCACCTGCAAGACTGGTGCGCCCGTGCCGAAGCCAGTGGCATTGCCGCGCTGCAAGAGTTTTCGCACCGTCTGCGTCGTGTGGCTGCGGTCTGATCCACGCCCATCCGGTTTAATCTGTATCAAAGAAGGCGAGCCTGTGCTCGCCTTTTTTTGTTTCTGTCATGGGCGTTCTGCAAGCCGCACACTAAAATAAGCAGGACACAAACACACCAACAACGGAGACCCCCATGTCCAGTATTCAGCGTTATTACATCGGCCCACGCATGTCCGAAATTGTGGTGCACAACAACACGGTGTACCTGGCGGGCCAGGTGGCAGAGACGCTCGAACTCGATACGCGTGGCCAGATGGCCGAAGTGCTGACCACCATCGATAAACTGCTGGCCGAAGTGGGCTCGGAAAAAGGCAAGATTCTGAGCGCCACCATCTACCTGCCCGATATCAATGAATACGATGGGATGAACGATGCCTGGTCGCAATGGGTGGCGGCTGGCCATACGCCGGCCCGCACCACGGTGGAAGCGCGCCTGGCCGACAATCGCTACAAAGTCGAAGTGACGGTGATCGCCGCGTTGTAACACATGCCGTGGATCGAAGATATGGGCCGCAGACCATCATCTGCTGTGTGGATGGCGGCTCATTTGCCCACATTGCCGTTATTGGCCCTGCGCGCTCGCGGCACGGCTAATGGCGGCATAATCAGCAGCGCTGCTGGCCTCGCGCCGGTGGCTTGCGATACAACCCGTGATCCACGCACCCCAGGTCTTGCCATGTCCTCGATACTGCTCGCTTATATTGCCGGCTGGAATGATTGGAGCGCCTTGCCGCTCGCCCGCGATGCCCAGCGCCTGACCCATATCTGCTATGCCTTCGCCAATATCCGCGATGGCAAAGTCGTGCTGTTTACCCGCCCCGAAGAATCTGGCCATCAACCGCGCCGCGATGAAGATTTCGCTCGCCTGCGCGCGTTAAAGCAACATAACCCGCAACTTAAACTGCTGATTTCGATTGGTGGATGGGCGGCCGAAGGTTTCTCCGATGCCGCGCTTAGCGAAGCCAGTCGCAATCTGTTTGCTGATTCGGCGATCGAATTCATGCAGGAACGCGGCTTTGATGGCATCGATCTGGATTGGGAATATCCGTCCAACGATATGGCTGGCATCGTCGCGCGGCCCGAGGACAAACATAATTTCACGCTGTTGCTGGCCTGTCTGCGCGACAAGCTGGATTCGCTGTCGGATCAGCAAGGCCGGCGTGGCACCGAGCGTTTTCTGCTGACCATTGCTGCGGGAGCGGGCCAGTATTATCTGGATGGCGTGGAGATGGCCGAAGTCGCGCGCCTGTGCGATTTCGTCAATCTGATGACCTACGACTATTACAACGGCTGGGCCAAACGCGCGGGCCATCACACCAATCTGTTCAACACGCCGGTCGACCCGGAAGGCGACAGCTGCCAGCGTTCAGTGGAATTGTTTGTGGCGGCCGGTTTGCCCGCGTACAAGCTGGTGCTGGGCGCTGCATTTTACGGCCGCGGCCTGGCGGGCGTGGGCGCTGCCGGTCTGGGTGCGCCAGGTACGCCGCAAAGCAATACCTCGCACGATTACGACGAGATTGTCGGCAAGTTGATCCCCGGCGGCGCACAACAACATTGGGACGACGTCGCCAAAGCGCCGTGGTTGATCGATGGCGATCGCTTTATCAGTTATGAGAATGCGCAATCGCTGCAACACAAGATCAGCTACATCAAAGAACAGGGGCTGGCCGGTGCGTTTTTCTGGGAATACACCCAGGACCACACCGACACCCTGCTGCGCACGCTCTGGGAAGGGCTGCGCAAAGAATAAGCAGCCGCGGACCGTACCGAAAATCAAGGCGCATGTATCCACAAGGATGCGTGCGCCTTAATCTTTGAACAGTGATCGCGCCGTGGGTTTGCGCTGCCAATAACCCGCCAGCATCGCGCCCGACAAGTTGTGCCACACCGAAAACAGCGCGCCCGGCAGCGCCGCCAGTGGGCCGAAATACAATTTACCCAAAGTGGCCGCCAGTCCCGAATTCTGCATGCCCACTTCGATGGCCAGCGTGCGGCACACCGACTCATCAAAGCCCAGTAGGCGTCCGCCCCAATAACCGCCCAACAAGCCCAGCGCGTTATGCAGCACCACGCTGATAATCACCACCGCACCCACGCTGGCGATAAATTTCTGGCTGCCCGCCACCACCGAGCCAATGATGACCACGATGCACAGCATCGACAGCAAGGGCAGGATCGGTTCCAGCTTGCGCACAAACTGCGGAAACAGACGAAACAGCACCAGGCCCGCGGCGATCGGTGCGATCACGATCTTGAGTATGCTGATCAGCATGCCGACCACGTCCACCGAAATCGACGTATCGATATACAGCCGCGCCAGCAGCGGCGTCGCCACGACGCCCACCACGGTGGACAGTGCCGAGATGGTGACCGACAGCGCCACATCGCCGCGCGCCAGATAGATGATGACGTTGGAGGCCGTGCCGCTGGCCACGCTGCCCACCAGCACCATGCCCGCCGTCAGTTGTGGCGGCATTTGCAAGGCATGCGCCAGCAACCATGCCGCCAGTGGCATCACCAGATAATGCAGCACGATGCCCGCCGCCACCGGGGCGGGGCGCGTCAGCACGCGTTTGAAGTCGCCCACGGTGAGCGTCAAGCCCATGGCGAACATGATCGCGCCCAATAGCTGCGGCACATACGGGCCCACCGCGCTAAAGCTGGCCGGCGAAAAATAAGCGGCCACCGAAAACAGGATGGCCCACAGCGGAAACAACGCGGTGATGCGAGAAATCATGCCGGCTCGTCCGTTATGCAATCGTGAAAAGCAGGCATGCTAACACTGCTTCACCATTCTGGTGCCACGCTCTCGGCATAGTCGTACAGCGCTTCCAGGATACCCGCCGCGCGCTCATCGGCAATCTCGGACAAGGTGTCGATCGATTCCGCCAGCGTTTCCAGTGTGCGATAGCCACCCTGGCCTTCAATCAGCCGCGCCACACGCAGCTGCTGCCAGCGCGCCTGTTCTTCTTCGGTTAGCGTGTCGGCAAAATTGCGGGCGCGATAGCGGAACACCAGTTCTTCCAGCCGGCCATCCTCAAAGCTGCTGCGGGTGTTGGCCAGCGTGGGGCCATCCATGCCACGTAAACGCTCCAGCTCGCGCCGATCGTTATTGCCGATAAAGCCGCCGTACAAATCTTCGTCCACGTCGATGCGCCCGGCGGCAGGGCGTGCAAATACCGCTTTCCAGTCCGGTTTGGGCGCAGCGGCAAAGGTCGCGGCATAACGCAGCGCCTGGTCTTTATCGATGGCCCAGCGTTCCGCCTGTGCAGGCGTCAGCGTATTCAAGTTACCGATCACAACCGGCGATTTGTTGACATGGATAGTTTTGATGGGCAGTCGCGTTACGCCTTCCGGCAACTCGGTGGCGCGGGTAAACATGCGTACACGCAGCTCGTCCGTACTCAGGCCCACCATCTCAGCCGGATCAAACGTCAGATCCCACACGATCAGTTCATTCTTGTTGGTGGGATGCCAGCCCAGCGGATAGACGATGGCAATGCAGCCACGCTCCACGCCAAACATGCCGGACACATGCAAAAACGGCTTGGGCTCAGTGCCCAGTTCAACCATCACGCGATCTTTTTTGCGCAGGCTCAGGCAAAACTCAAACAGCCGCGGATTGTGTTGTCGAATCAGCCGCGCCAGTGCAATGGTGGCGCGCACATCCGATACCGCATCGTGCGCTGATTCGTGCGCCAGGCCATTGGCGCCGCTCAGATGCTCCAGCCGAAAGCTGGTCTTGCCTTCGTCATTGGTGGGCCACTGGATACCGTCCGGGCGCAGCGCATACGCCGTGCGCACGGTATCGAGCAAATCCCAACGCCCGCATTCGTTCTGCCATTCGCGTGCATACGGGTCGTACAGATTGCGCCAGAACAAAAAGCGCGTGACTTCATCATCAAAGCGGATCGAGTTATAGCCCGCGCCCACGGTGCCTGGCTGCGCCAGCTCGCGTTCGATGGCAGCGGCAAACTGATATTCCGGCACGCCGCGCGCCATCGCTTGCTGCGGCGTGATGCCGGTGATCAGACACGATTGCGGATCGGGCAACCAGTCGGGCGTGGGCTGGCAGAACAGCTCGACGGGCTCGGCAATTTCATTGAGTTCGGCATCGGTACGGATCCCGGCAAACTGCGCCGGGCGATCACGGCGCGGCACCGCGCCGAAGGTCTCATAGTCGTGCCAGAAAAAAGTATTCGCGGACATGGGCGGGTAGGGGCGTGGGCAATCCGGCATTGTAACGTGCCCACGCCGCGCAACCACACTGCCTGCGCCAATGACGGTGCAGTGGTGGCGTGCACGCGGGCGCGCTTATTGGGCGCGGACGATGGGCAAGGGCAGCCGTTCAGTCTCGTTGGGCACCTGACCGACACGGTCTTCCTGCCACGCCACTTTGGCGGCGTCGATCAGTTCGCGCCGGCTGGCCACATAGTTCCACCACAGATGCCGCGGCGCATCCAGCGCGTCTCCGCCCAGCAACAGCACGATGCCGCCGTGCACGCTCGACAATTCCGGCTGATAACCGCTGGCCAATACGCTGATCTCGCCGCCATCCAGCGCTGCGCCTGCCAACGCGGCATCGCCTTCGATCACACAGACTGCACGTTCCGGCGCGGCGTCCGGTAGCGTGATTTGGGCGCCCGCCGGTAAACGCAAAACCGCATACAGCGTGGACGACGGAAATTGCACCGGCGAGCGGTGCTGCCACAATTCGCCCATCAATACATTCACGTCCACGCCATCCTGTTCAAAGCGTGGCAATTGCGCTGCGGCGTAATGATCAAAATGCGGTTCGCTGGTTTCGTGCGATAACGGCAAAGCCAGCCAGGTTTGCACGCCATGAATACGCCCGCCATTGCGTTGGCTTTCCGGCGTGCGTTCGGAATGCGCAATACCGCGCCCGGCACTCATCAAATTGATATCGCCCGGGTAAATCAATTGCTCGGTGCCCAGACTGTCGCGGTGCAATTGCTCGCCTTCCAGCAAATAAGTGACGGTGGCCAGACCTATATGCGGATGCGGCGGCACATTAATGCCCTGGCCCGCGCCAAAATCAGCGGGGCCGATATGGTCAACAAATACAAACGGCCCCACGGCGCGTTGCTGTACTGCCGGCAATAAACGATTAACCGGCAAGCCGCCCACCGTTTCGGCGCGACCTTTGATTGTTAAAACAGGCTTGTCCATGCGCGGGTCTCCAGGCAGATACAACACAACCCGCGCATGGCGGGTTGTGGATTTACGATGATTGCAGTTTAGAACGTGCCTGCCTGGTAATCGGCAAAAGCCTGTTCCAGTTCGGCGCGGCTATTCATCACAAACGGACCATATTGCGCGATGGGTTCGTTCAGCGGCTTACCGGCAATCAACAACAAACGCGCCGGCTCATCCTGCGCCGTAATGCGCACACCATCAAAATCGCCATTGCCCAGAATGGCCATTTGCGTGCTCTTTACCCCGCGGTCATCAATCTTGACCGCACCGCGATACACATAAATAAACGCGTTCACATCAGCGGCCAGCGGCAAATGCGCGGTTACGCCAGCAGGCACGCTGATATCGATATAGAGCGGCTCGGTATCTTCGCGCGTGACCGCGCCTGCAGCATCGCCCAGATGGCCCGCAATCAATTTGACTTCAACGCCATCGGCCAGGGTATGCACCGGAATTTCACCCGCGGGAATATCGCGATACCACGGCGCAATCATCTTGTTTTTGCCCGGCAGATTCAGCCACAGCTGAAAGCCTTCCATCAAACCATCTTGCTGTTCGGGAATCTCGCTATGGATCAGCCCGCGGCCTGCGGTCATCCATTGCACGCCCCCTTCGCTGAGCAAACCTTCATTGCCGCGACTATCACGATGGCGCATACGGCCATTGAGCATATAAGTCACCGTTTCAAAACCACGATGCGGATGGTTGGGGAAGCCGGCGATATAGTCGTCCGGATCGTCCGAGCGAAATGCATCCAGCATCAAAAACGGATCAAGCCGGCGTTGTAGATCGTGCGTTAAAACGCGCGTCAATTTAACGCCCGCGCCATCGGTGGTGGGGATGCCATTGACCAGACGCTCTACCTGGCGGCTACGTTGCACAGTGGAAAGATTCAGAAAGCCGGTCATTGCCGTTCTCCTTGTGGGTTTGGCACACCATGCGATGTGCGTATGCCTTGCAGTGTGCGCCACCGCAATATGCAAAGAAACTGGCTATATACTCGCTATCTATATCAGCCAATTTGATGGTGTGTGCGATGAATCTGGAACGGATTTCATTCGAACAATTGCGCGTATTTGCCGCCGTGGCGCAATCGGGCAGCTTTCTGGCCGCATCGCGCCAGGTGGGGCGCACGCAATCGGCGGTGAGCTACACCATGGCCACGCTCGAATCCCAATTGGGCGTGCAATTGTTTGATCGCAGCCATTACCGCGCCACCCTCACCCCCACCGGCCAGACCCTATTGAATGATGCGCGTGGGGTATTGCAACAAGTGGATCAATTACAGGCCCGCGCCCACGCCATCAGCCATGGTCTGGAAGCCGAACTGGCCTTGGCGGTGGACGTGTATTACCCCTTGCCCATGCTGCTGGCGGCGTTGGCCGACTTCAAAGCCGAATTCCCCAGTGTGGCGTTTCGTCTGTATGTCGAAGCACTAGGCGCAGTGGCCGAGCGCATCCTGGCGGGCAGCGCGCAGCTGGGCATTCTGGCCACCTTGCCCGAATTACCCGCAGGACTGGAAGGCTACGCCTTGCCGCCGGTCAAGGTGGTGGCCGTAGCCGCGCCCAACCATCCGCTGGCGCAACAAGCGGGCCCGATCGAACGCGCCGCGCTGCGCCCGCACACGCAACTGGTGCTCACCGACCGCAGCGCGCTGACCGCGGGCAAAGACTATGCGGTGTTGTCGGATGCCACCTGGCGGTTGTCTGACCTGGGCGTCAAGCACACCATGCTGCAGGCGGGCATGGGCTGGGGCTTTATGCCACTGCATTCCATCGCGGCCGACCTGGCCAGCGGCCAGCTGGTGAGCCTGCCCCTGGCGCTGGTGCCCGAAGGCGGCCTGCCGTTGGCGATGCATGTGGCGTGGCGTGCGGGGCAGAGCATCGGCCCGGCATGGCAGTGGTGGAAAGAGCGGTTGAATCAGCCGCTGGCGTAGCCGAACCGCGCCGCTGGCTGGCGGGCCGCATGCGCGGGGCGATCAGGTATGCTGGCCACCTTTGCAACCGGAGTACGCCCTGATGTGGACCAGCCAATATAGTCAAACCACTTCCGCCAGCCCGCAACGCGTCTGGGCCTTGATGGCCGATGTCCCCGGCTGGAAAAGCTGGAACGCCGGCATTGCCGAGATCACGCTGCATGGCCCCTTTGCGGCGGGCACCACGTTTTTGATGCAATTGCCGGATGGCATCGCCTTCACCAGCACCTTGCTGGACGTGCAGCCCAACCAGGGCTTTACCGATGAGACCCTCATCGAGGGCAATCGCGTGCTGGTGCACCACCGCATCGAGCCCGAGGCCGACGGCAATACGCGCATCACATACGCCACAGAGATCAGTGGCCCGCAAGCCGCAGAACTGGGCCCGATGGTGACGGGCGATTTTGCCGAGGTGTTGCAGGCGCTGAAGGCCGCGGCGGAGCGTCCCCAAAGCTGATGGCGTTGCGCAGCGCTGCCACCGCTTGCGTTTGATCGGTACAAGTCCACCCGCTATATTGGCGCGCCCGCTTTTTCTGCGCCCCTTGCCATGATTTTCGCTTCCGCCATACCCGCCGCCACGATCATCCGCGCTCATTGCGCCCTCATCCGAGGGACGCGCTGATGTTGCTGGCGCTGGTCTGTGGCGCGGTGTTGGGCGCGTTGATGGGGCTCACCGGCGCCGGCGGTGGCATCTTGGCGGTGCCCGCGTTGGTGGCCAGCCTGGGTTGGAGTCTGCAGCAGGCCACGCCGGTGGCTTTGATCGCCGTGGCGGCCGGCGCTACGCTCGGCGCGCTGGAAGGCCTGCGCAAAGGCCTGGTGCGATATCGCGCGGCGCTCTTGATGGCCGCGTGCGGCATCCCCGCCAGTTCGTTGGGTCTGCTGCTGGCGCACCGGCTCAGCCCGCATCTTTTGCTGCAGGCCTTTGCGTTGATTCTGGCTGGCGTAGCGCTGCGGCAATGGCGCAGCGCGGCGGCCCGCACGAGCCCCGCGCAATTCCGGTTGGCGGCGCAAATCGATGCCGACAGGGGTCGCTTTATCTGGACATGGCCCACCGCCGTGTTACTGGCGGCTGTAGGCACGCTTACCGGCGTTTTATCCGGCCTGTTGGGCGTGGGTGGCGGCTTTGTGATGGTGCCGCTGCTACAGCGCTATACGCGTGCGCCGCTGCATGCGGTGATTGCGACCTCGTTGATGGTGATTGCGCTGGTGGGCATCGGCACGGTGCTTAACGCCGTGCAGCGCGGCATGACGTTACCGCTGCCATTTACGCTGTGGTTTGTGCTGGCGGTGGCCGCAGGTATGGCCAGCGGCCGCTTGTTGGTCCAGCGTTTGCCCGCCGTGCAGGTGCAACGCGTATTTGCGGTATTGCTGGCAGGGGTCGCCGTGTTATTGCTGTTTAAATAAAGCGAATGGCATCGGCATTTAATGTCTGATTCGTGATCCGATTCACGCTTTTGCACATGAGGTTACGTGCGCACACAATCCGCGCGTAATCGGGCTTTTAGACCCTGGCGTTATGGATTTATGCACGCATTAAAGCGTGCTGCAAAACCAACAACGACTATGGAGAATCCCCGATGAAAAACGTAACCCTGACCGCTCTGTTGCTCGCCATTGCCGGTGCCGCGTTATATAGCGGCGCGTATGCGGCCGATACCGCGACAGAAGTGCAGCGTGATACGCATCAACAGGCGCGCATTGAACAAGGTCTGCAATCGGGCAGCCTGACCACGCAAGAGGCGGGCCGGCTGGAGCAGGATGAAGCGCGCATCGACCGCAACCAGGCCAATGCCGAGCGTAACGGCAATTTGTCCGCCGCAGAAAAAGCCCGCATCCAGCGCGAACAAAATCAGGTGAGCCAGGCCATTACGCGCGATAAATCCAATGGCGCAGTGGGCAACCCCAATAGCGAATCCAGCCAGCGTTTGCAGGCCGATGTGCAACGCAATATCAATCAGGACCAGCGCATCGAAAACGGCGTTAAAAACGACACGCTCACTCATCGTGAGGCCGGTGCGCTAGAACGGGGCCAGGCCAAAGTCGACCAGCGCGAAGCGCGTGCCGCCCGCAACGGTCATGTCGGCGCCAATGAGCAACGCCATATCCAGAACGCCGAAAACCGCCAAAGCAATCACATCTACAACAAGAAACATAACGATGTAATTCGCTAAGTCGGCGGGCAGTTAATCCGGCATCGATTACGCCGTGGCGTTGGCGTTACGGCGTAATCAAATCCAGCAAGGTATCGGAGGTTTTCTTGACCGCGCTGCCGGCTTTTTCAACTCCCGTACCCAATACTTTCGGCAATCCTCCGGCCATTTTTTTGGGCAGGCTATCGGTCAGCGCAAATTTGGGCTGATGCAGATTGCCGCTGACTTCGTAATTGAGCGTGATCTGGCCTTTGTCGTCTTTTAATGCGGCCAGCTCGGCCTTTTCGGGCAAACGCAGCAAAGCCTTGATCGGATGCAAGCCGGGCTCTTTAACCGGTTCCAGATTGCGCAATGTAAACGCGCCATGCGCCTTGATCTGTTTGTCTTTAACCGTGGCATCCAGATTCAGATCGATTACGCCATTTTTAAGATCCGGCAGCGTATTGGCTTTTTTCAGCAAATACGGATCAAGCGCGGCGATATCGACATTGGTTAACACGGTTTTGCTTTGCGAATCACTGGTTGATTTGTTGATCCAGCCCGCAAACTTCACCGTGCCTTCGCGGCCTTTGCCCGGCAATTTGCCGGTTAAATCCAGCTGGAAGGGTTCGGTAAAGGCGGGCGGCTGCAGATGGTCCACCGTGGCATGCACTTGTTTTACCGTGATCTTGTAGGCGGGTTTGCGGATGGCTTCATCAAAGAAAGCCACATCGCCATCATCAAACACCACATGGTCGATCAGCTTGGCGCGGCTATTGGGCGCGGCCGCATCGCTATCCGGGCGTTTCAGATTGGGCAATAGCGCGATTTTTTTCTCGGGCGTGCGGCGCACCGCCAGATAGTAGCCACGCACATTCACTTGCTGGATATGCAATTGCCGGTGCAATAACGCATCCGGGTCAAAATCAAAAACTACCTCACGCGCGCGAAACGTATCGCCTTCCGGCCAATCTTCGGTGGCGCGCAAACGCACATTTGTCAGTGTCACGGTGGACCAGCCGGTTTCGATGCGCTCGGCGGTGCCCGTGGTGCCCAATGCGGCAATCACATGCTGCTTGAGCTCCCACAAATACAAATACCAGCCGCCCACGCCCAGCATGGCAATCACCAATAGCGTTACGCCGCTCCACCAAACCCACCGCCGCCCTCGCGCCACCGCATCCTCGCTCTGTTTATCTGATTAAAAACCAAGGCTAACTTTGATATTAGGGCAGCGGTGTAACGCAACTGCGGATTGCGGCGGATGCTGACGGCAAGTTGGGAAGAGAGCCTACGTTGGCGCGGCACGGCCAATACCGAATAAGGGTTTTGCCTTATCAAAAATGCATGCCTATAGTGGGCAGCACCTCGTTACTCCAAAGAATGTGATGATCCGCTGGTTTGCATTGGCGCTTGGCGCATTGTGTACGGCAAATGGCTACGCCGTGGATTTGCCCAAAGCTACCCCGGAATCGCAGGGGCTGGATTCGGACCGATTGCTGCGCATGCTCGATTACTTGCAGGGCAATGGCTTTGATACCGACAGCGTATTGATGGCGCGGCACGGCAAACTGGTATTGGAAGCCTATGTCGCGCCGTTTAATCCGGGCATTGCGCATCAGATTAATTCGGCGACCAAAAGCTTTACCTCCACCCTGGCCGGGCTGGCCATTGCCGAGGGCAAATTATCGCTGGATGACACCGTCGCCAAGGTCTTGCCGCAATATGCCGATCTGCCCAACGCGCGGGCCATTACGCTCCGGCAATTACTGGGCATGCAATCCGGCTTGCTCTGGGGTGACGATCCGAAAGAACTGGCGCAAATGCACATTGCGCAGGACGCGGGACGTTACGTCTTGCAGCATGCGCGCGCGCCTGAATTGGTGGGTAAGTGGAATTACAACAGCGGTGGCTCCCATTTGATCAGCCTGATGGTATCCCGGGCTGTAGGTATGCCTTTTGCCGACTACGCGCAGCAAAAGTTGTTTACGCCTTTGGGCTTTGCACCGGTGGAATGGGACAAGGACGCGCAGGGCCACGTTAACGGATCACGTGGCATTTATGCATTGCCAACCGATTTGATGGCATTTGCCGAGTTATATCGGCAGCACGGCCAATATGCGGGCCAGCAGTTAATCCCTCGCGCTTGGGTGGATTACGCCACTGCGCCGCTATACCCGGTTACACCCGACAGCCCGCTTGATGACTTTTATGGGGCGCAATGGTGGACCACGCGCAATCGCGAATGGTATGTGGCGAGAGGCGGCGGTGGTCAATATATTGCCGTGCTGCCCCGCTACGATATTTCCATGGTGATTACCTCGCGGCGCTACGCGTTTAAATACGCGCAAGAGCCAGATTTCAATGCGCTGGTGCAGTATTTTATTCAGCCCAATACGCAGGATGTATTGCCTGACAATGCCGCAGCCCTGAACAAATTGAATGCCCGTATTGCGCAACTGCTTCATCCTGCGCCGCAAAGCCCGTCGCATTCGCCACTGGAAGCCGAATTGAACGGCAAGCTGATCACGCTAACCGAGGCAGGCAAACCGGCAGGCAGTTTCCGTTTTGATTTTGCCCCAGACCAGATGACGGTCAGCCAGACGTGGCAGGGAACAGCACCGGGGCAGCGCCAGTTTGTGGCTAATATTGACGGCACCTGGCGCCAATCGGACGACCCGCAATCGCCGTTGTCATTCCGGGCGCATTGGCGCGATGCAAAAACGCTGGAAATCGAACAGGTCGTAATACGACAAGGTTGGCCGATCACCTATATTTTCAGTTTTAACGGCAACCATGTGCATATCGATTTCAAAGATGTCGCCGCAGCGTGGGAAGGCACGCTGCAAACAGCGGCATTACACCCCGCTAGCCATGATTGATATGCGTACGCGTATGCAGCATGCGAAATCCCCCCGGCGTCATGCCCTGCAGTCGTTTAAACATCCGGCGGAAATACGCGGTATCGGCAAAGCCGCACTGGCGGGCGATATCGTCAATGCCGCTGCGGGTTTCGGCCAATAAAGCGCAGGCATGGCGGATGCGGCGTTCATTAATGGCGTCGGTGACCGTTTTGCCATATTCAGCCCGAAATACCCGGCCCAGATAATCAGGATTGCAGCGCAATTCAGTGGCGATACTGGATGCGCTGATTGCATCCTGAAATTTGGTCTGGATGACCACTTCCGCTTTGCCGGCCAATGCGGCCGGGCGGCTATCCGGGGCGCGCGCCGAAACGCCGGAACGCGCCAGTTCGCACAGCATCAGCATCAATAGCAAACTCAACGTGGCCGAGCGCGCGCCAAATAATTCCTGATCATCCAGAAGGCGTCGGAATAGCGCGGTCAGATGATCAGGGCGCGCCACGCTGGCATGTTGGCGCGCATGCAATCCGACGTCAGCCGCAGGCGCATCCAGCGTGAAATGCACCCAATAAAATTTCAGATCGCGGCTGGCCGGGCGGTGCCCCCGATGTAGTCGGCCTGGCCACAACAACAGCGCTTCGCCGGGCCGGACTTCGAATTCTTCGCCCGCTTCGGTCAGATACAGCACGCCTTCTTTTACAAAAACCAGCTCGTAAGACGCCAGTTTGCGTTCGGGATGGCGCCAATGGGCACTGGCCGCCACAAACAAACCGCCGTTATGCGCCTGCACGCCCAGCGTGGGATCAAAGTGCAACATCGGTTGCGTCCTTATTGGTGTCTGATTTGTCCATATCGCGAAGGATGGCGGCGTAAAACTGCGCTTCGCTGCGTCGCATCAAGTCGGAATCGTCCTGTTTTGTGCCGTTTTCGCCGCTTGTGGGTCGGCTTTGGCGCTGTAGTATTGCCGCCAGAACTACATGCCGTCGACCCCGATGGCACATATCCCTCGAAAACGGAGTTCCATCATGAATTTCTCTGGAAGGGCAACGCTGCAACTGGGCGCAAGCCTGCTGATGCTGGCTTCTGCCTGGGCGCAGGCGGATGACAATGTGACATTCTGGGTACGCATGCAGGATTCAGCGGTGGCGCAGCCATTGGTGAAGGCATGGAATGGCAGCCATAAAGAGCAAATCAGCCTGACCGTCATTCCCAATGATGATTTCATTACCAAATTCGGCACCGCGGCCGCATCGGGCAATGTGCCGGATATTCTGGCGGTCGATCTGATTTATGTGCCGCAATTAGCTAAAGCCGGGCAGTTGACGGATATCACCGATAAGGCCAAAGCGCTGCCATTTGCCAATACCTTGTCGAAAGCGCATATGCGTCTGGCCAATGCCAATGGCCGCCAATATGCCTTGCCATTCAGTGCAGAAGGATCCGTGCTGTTGTACAACAAAGGCCTGTACAAGAAGGCCGGGCTGGACCCCAACAATCCGCCCAAAGACTGGGCCACGATTGAGGCTAATGCCAAAAAGATCACCGCATTGGGTGGGGGCGTTAAAGGCTTTTATTTCTCTGGCGCATGTGGCGGCTGCCAGATCTTTACCTTTGCACCCTATATCTGGGCCTCGGGCGGCGACATACTTAGCGCCGATGGCAAAACCGCCACACTGGATAAACCACAGGTAAAAGACGCGCTTGAGTTTTATCACCGCATGTGGAGTAGTGGGCAGATTTCCGCGGGTTCCAAAACCGATAACGGGCAGAATTTCATCAATACCTTTTTGACCGGCAAAGTGGGCATGGTCGGCACCGGCGCATTTGCCATTGGTTTGCTGAAACGCGAACACCCGGAAATAGACTTCGGCATCACGCCATTCCCGGGTGAAAAAGGCGGTACCGGCAGCTTTGCAGGCGGCGATTCCATTGCGATACCCAAAGGCAGCAAACACGCCGACGTGGCCTATCAATTCATGACGTGGTGTCTTAGCGATGCGGTGCAAACCGAATACTTTGCCAAAAACGGCAGCATTCCGGTGCGCTCTGATCTGGGGCCGGCTTATTACAAAGATGATCCGCGTTTAAAGATTGCCTTTGATGCGTTTAGCGCAGGCCAGGCCCCCTATAGCGACAAGTTTCCGCAATTGATTAACGACAATAACGGCCCGTGGGCCACGCTGGTGCAAGACGCCGTTTATGGTGGCGACGTCAATGCCGCGGTCAAAAAAGCCCAAACGCGCTTTAACGAAATTCTCAGCAGCAAATAATCCGCGTAATGCGCCACCCGCCTTGGTGCGGGTGGCATCCCTCGGGGGAGCGTCATGATTGCCAGTTTGTCTCGCCGTCAGGCCATTGCCGGTGGTTTGTTTGTTGCGCCGTGCCTGGCCATGATTGCCGTGTTTTTCTTTGTACCTTTGGCCATGACTTTGTGGATGTCTTTGCACGACTGGCCATTATTCGGTCCGCGCAGTTTTAGCGGCCTGGCTAATTATGTGCAATTGCTGCAAGACGCTTCCTTTTGGGACAGTCTGTGGTTTACCACGCGCTACACCTTGCTGGTTACGCCCGCCTTGTTTATTGCCGCGTTCATTCTGGCATTGGTGGTGCAACAGCCGGGGCGTTTATCCGGTCTGTTTCGCACCGCGTATTTCTTGCCCGTGGTCATCGGCATGAGTGCGGCCAGTCTGTTATGGGTCTGGTTGTATAACGACCAGGTGGGGATATTCAGCGCTATTTTGATGCAATTGCATTTAATTGATGAACCGGTGCAATGGTTTGATAGCGCCAATAGCGCATTGCTGTCGATTGTCGCCATGGTCACCTGGAAAATGACCGGTTTTACCATGGTGCTGCTGTTGGTGGGGATGCAGGCCATCCCCGAAGATTTATACGAAGCGGCACGCATTGATGGGGCTAACCGCTGGCATCAATTGCGCTATATCACCTTGCCGTTGATGCGCCAGACCTTTGCGCTGGCATTAACGGTTTCGGTCATCGGGTCTTATCTGGCATTTGATCAGTTTTACATCATGACGCACGGCGGGCCGCAAAACAGCACCATCCCGGTGGTGTTCTGGATTTATCGCGCCGCATTCACCTATTCCAGAGTCGGCTATGCCTCAGCCATGTCGGTGGTGCTGTTGCTGATTTTAATCGTCATGAGTTTTGTGCAGCTTTATTTGCTGCGCAGCGACGATTGACGCAAGGAGATCGCCATGTCGCAACCGACTTTAACGCTCGATGATTTCCCCTCTACCGCGCCGCCTGCCCATTCCGCCCCGGTCGAGCCCACAGCTCAGGCCAGCCGGCATTGGCCGTGGGGGCGAATTTTATTGCTGACCTTTGCCAGCGGCGTGATGGTTTTGTTTTTGTTTCCGATTTTCTGGTCGGTGCTGACTTCATTCAAACCGGCCGCAGAAGCGTCCGCTTCGCCGCCCACTTTCTGGCCTTCGCATTTCTCGTGGCAAAACTACGCCGCATTAACCGATGTGGGCGTCGGCATCGGGCGTTATTTATGGAATAGCACTTGCGTGAGCTTGATGACCGTCATCGGGGTGACGGTGTTATCGGTATTGGGCGGATATGGTTTTAGCCGCTTTCGTTTTCCCTATAAAAGCGTGGTGTTTATGTTGGTGCTGGCCACGATGATGATTCCGTTCCAGTCCATTCTGACGCCGCTGTTTATTTTGCTGAATGTGCTGCATTTGCATAATTCTTTGCTGGGGCTGGCGCTGGTCTACAGCACATTCCAGTTACCGTTTTCCATTTTCATGATGCGCAATTCCTTTGATTGCGTGCCGCGCGAGCTGGAAGAAGCCGCGACGCTGGATGGCTGCAATGTGGTCAGCACACTTTGGCGCGTGATGTTGCCGGTGGTGACGCCGGGCATTGTTACCGTCGCTTTATTTGCCTTTTTTACCGCGTGGAATGAATTGCTGGTGGCACTGGTGCTGATTACCGACGCCGATAAATTCACTTTGCCGGTGCTGTTGCAAAGCGCGCAATCGCAATTTATGGGCGGGGTTAATTGGGGTGTGATGCAAGCCGGTATCAGCATCAGCATTCTGCCCTGCGCCTTTCTGTTTTTATTGCTGCAACGGTTTTATATCCACGGCTTGATTGCCGGCGCCGTCAAGGCCTGACCCCACTCCAGGAATGTCGCTATGAATCTTCTACAGCAAGCTGCACGCCCTCGCGCAATCAATCTGGCCAGCAGCCCGTTTGCCAGGTTATTACCGGTTTCACCATTGGCGGTTACGCTGGGCGGGCAATTCTGGGGGCCGCGCCAGGCGCGCAATGCGCGCGTGTCTTTGTTAACCCAGTTTGAGCAGCTGGAGGAATGGGGCAATCTGGATAATTTCCGCCGTCTACAGAACCCGGATATGGGCCCGTTTCGCGGCAAGGTATTTAACGATACCGACGTTTATAAGTGGATTGAGGCGGTCTGCTGGGTATTGGCCGTCGAACCTTCGCCGCGTTTGCAGGAAAAGCTGGATCTGGTACTGGATTTGATTGAAGCCGCACAATGCGCCGACGGTTATCTGAATACCTGGTATGCAGTGGAGCGCGCCGATGAACGCTGGAGCAATTTGCGCGACAACCACGAATTGTATTGTGCGGGCCATTTATTGCAGGCCGCTGTGGCGCACCATCGCACCCAGGGAAATCGCCGCCTGTTGAATGTGGCGATCCGTTTTGCTGATCTGATTTGCGCGGTATTTGGCAGCGTGGTGGAGGGCAAGAATCCGGGCATAGATGGTCACGAAGAAATCGAGCTGGCGCTGGTGGAGTTGTATCGCGAAACCGGCAATGCCGCCTATTTGCGCCAGGCTGAACACTTTATTGATGCGCGCGGTTATGGCCAGTTAAAAGGCGGCTGGTTTGGTCTGGAGTATTTTCAGGATCACGCGCCATTGCGCAAGTTGAATGCCATGGCGGGGCATGCGGTGCGCGCGCTGTATTACAACTCGGGCGCGGCCGATGTATTTCTTGAAACCG
Source organism: Amantichitinum ursilacus (assembly GCF_001294205.1). Taxonomy (GTDB): domain Bacteria; phylum Pseudomonadota; class Gammaproteobacteria; order Burkholderiales; family Chitinibacteraceae; genus Amantichitinum; species Amantichitinum ursilacus. The sequence continues at coordinate 300,833 of NZ_LAQT01000007.1, read as the reverse complement.
GCGATCCGTCCTTGCTGCAAACGCTGACGCAATTGTGGCGGCATATGCAGGCGCACCAGATTTATATCTCGGGTGGATTGGGTTCGCGCCATCACGGCGAAGCGCTGGGCGCGGATTACGAATTGCCCAATGCACAGGCCTATACCGAAACCTGCGCCGCTATCGGCAGCATGATGTGGAATCAGCGCATGCTGGCCGCCACCGGCGATGCGCAATATGCCGAGCTGATCGAGCACACGCTGTATAACGCAATGCTGCCGGGCTGGTCGCTGGATGGAAAACGCTATTTCTATGTCAATCCATTGGCTAATGACGGCAGCCACAGCCGCCAGACCTGGTACGAATGCGCCTGCTGCCCGCCCAATGTGGCGCGCACAATCGCCGCATTAAGCGGCTCGGTTTACAGCACCAGCCCCGGCGCAATCTGGGTGCATTTATATGCCGACAATACGGCCGATATCGATCTGGAGGGATGGCGCGTCGGCCTGACTCAAAAGACCCGCTATCCATGGGATGGCGATATTGAAATCACCGTCGACGCCAGTCATCGCTTTGATTTGATGCTGCGGATACCGACGTGGGCAGGACCGCAAGCCAGCGTCAGCATTAATGGAAAAGCCGAAGCCCATGAAATTGAAGCGGGCCAATATTTAAAACTGCAACGCGTATGGCAACCGGGTGATCGTATTCGTATTTCTCTGCCCATGCCGGTGCGCGTCATGCAAAGCCATCCGCATGTACTGGAAAACGCCGGCCGCGTGGCGTTAATGCGCGGGCCGTTGCTGTATTGCGTTGAGGCGGCCGATCATCCCGGCGTTTCATTACTCGATATTGAACTGCCGACTGGCCACGATAGCGCGATTGATTGGGAGCCTGAATTGCTTGATGGCGTGGTGGTATTGCGCTTGTTGGGGCGTTTGCCTATGCCGGAGCGGCGCTGGAATAACGCCTTGTATCAGGAGCAGGGTGGCAGCGGTTGGCAGTCGGCGCGCGATGTGCAATTAACCGCCATTCCGTATTACGCCTGGCACAATCGCGCGGCGGGGCCGATGCAGGTGTGGCTGAAACAAACGGTGCCCGAGTCCACCTATGGCTAAAGCGGATGTTGCAGCATAAAGGCCACAAAGCTGGTTAATTTGGGGCGCGGCTGGCTGTCTGGCAAATACACCAGATGGATAGGCCGCGCTGGCGGCAAATAATCTGCCAATACCGGTGTGAGTCGGCCTGCGGCAATATCGTTGGCCAACAATACGGCGGGCTGCAAAATCAAACCCGCACCGCGCAAGGCGGCGAGGCGCAATGCATTGCCATCATTGGCGGTAAAACGGCTCTCTGCGGGCCATGCGCCCGCACCCGCCGTATCGTTTAATTGCCACGCATTGCGATTACTCCACGCCAGATGGCTCAAGCAGCGATGCTGCGCTAAATCCGCCAACGAATGCGGCGTGCCAAACCGCGCCAGATAATCGGGCGCCGCCGCAATCACCATGCGATACGCGCCCATTGGGCGTGCCACCAATTCGTCCGAACCCAATTCGCCAATGCGCACGGCAATATCAAACCGCTCTTTGATTAAATCGGCGCGACTGTCGCTGAGCACCAGTTCGGCATTGACTTGCGGATGGGCGCGCAAAAAATCGGCCAATAGCGGCGCAATGATCCAACTGCCCAACGTAGTGGGCGCGCTGATTCGCAATGTGCCTTGTGGGGTGGCCTGCAGGCTTTCGACGGCCAGTTCAGCGCGGCGCACTTCTTCCAGCACGGTGCGGCAATGGGCAAAAAATGCGGCGCCCGCGTCGGTGAGGCTTTGTCGCCGGGTACTACGTTGCAATAGCCGCGCGCCCAGATGGGTTTCCAGTTGCCGGATATGTTTGCCCACCATAACCGCCGAGATTTCGAATTGCTCGGCTGCTTTGCTGAGGCTGCCGCTTTCGACCACCGCAACAAATACCTCCATACCGCGCAAACGGTCCATGGATTGCTAACTCCTGGTTTGTATTGCGCTAAGTATATCGGCATTTTTCTGGCGATTTAATCACGCAACAATGGGCGCTCTTGATTGATTAACAGGAGTGCACACCATGAAAGTCCTGATTATTGGCGCGACCGGTACCGTCGGCGCAGCGGTTAGCGCGGCATTGGAACCACGGCATCAATTGCTCCGCGCTGGCAAAACCTCGGGCGAGCTACAAGTGGATATCACCGACGACGCCAGTGTTACAGCCTTGTTTGAACGGGTCGGGCGCGTGGATGCCATTGTTTCTACCGTCGGCAAAATGCATTTCGGGCCACTGACGGACATGACGGCGCAGCAATTCAATATCGGCTTGCAAGACAAGTTGTTGGGCCAGATCCGCATAGCGCTGATCGGGCAGCATTATTTGAATGTGGGCGGCTCGATGACGTTGACCAGCGGCATTGTGGCGCACGAACCGATTCGCAATGGCGCCAATGCCAGCAGCGTAAATGCGGCGCTGGAAGGCTTTGTGCGCGGCGCGGCCATCGAATTGGCGCAGGGCGCGCGCATTAATGCCGTCAGCCCCACCGTATTGACTGAATCCTTGGCCGCCTATGGCAGCTCATTTCCGGGCTTTGAATCGGTGCCCGCCACACGCGTAGCGCAAGCTTATGTGCGCAGCGTGGAAGGCGCGCAAACCGGTCGCGTTTATAACGTGTGGTAAAGCCAGCGAATTAGCAAAAAGGGGAAGCGCAACGGCTTCCCCTTTTTGTATTCATTGGCCCGCTGCAATCAGGCTTTTTTGCTTTCGGTGGCGACGGTCATGGGCGGCGCGCCGGTCTGATTGTCATCGTCGGCTTTACCGATTTCATCCAGCCCGCTGCCTTGCGGCCGGGCAATGCGACGTGGCAGGAAGGCATCGCGCACCAATTGCGGCGCAACCCGATAGGTGCTGATCAGATAAAACGCGGTGGCGGCCCACAATGCCAATGAAATCACGCTGGCGATATGGCTAAAGCCAAAGGTGGGATAGATATACAGACCGGTCAGAATGTAAAACACGATGATAAAAGTCTGGCCTGCAGCGCGTACCGAGGGTTTATCCAGCGCAATCAATGCAATGCCAAAGGATGCGGCGGCACAGCGGCCAATTACGCCTATCCCCAAGGCAAACCACAGCGTGTTGACCTCGTGATATTTCTCGCCAAAGAACATCACAATGGCGGGCGGCAAGGCATACACCATCAAGGCGGAAAACACGACCCCGGCAATGACCAGTTCAATGGTCGCGCGGCGCAATAACTGCGCGGCGTGCAATGCGCCTTCTTTGCCCGCATGCAATGCGCGCGACATTTGCGGCACATAGGTAATGGTAAATACCTGCACGATGGCGAGACTGAACTGGACCACCTTCGCGCCCAATTGATAGACGCCCACACCGTGCGCGCCAAAAAAGTAGTTCACCATCAGCACGTCGACCTGGCTAAACGATGCGGTAATCACCGTATCGGCGGCGTAGCTTTTGCGCTTGTAGCTATTGCGCATAAACGCGCGGAAATGCGCGGCGATCTCATCGCGGGTCCAGCGGCCAAACGCGATATAGCGGCGCACCACCACATATGAAATCAGCAAATACAACGAGCGCGAAACCAGATAGGCCAGCGAAATAAACTGAACATCGCGGGTTAATGCTGCCGCCAGTGCAATAAACACCATATGCATGATGCCGGACGCGATCGAGATATATGCTTCGACCGAATAGCGGTTGGTGGCGCGGAAATAGATCTGGATAAAGTCAGCATGGGCGCTGACAAATACCGAGAGAAACAGATAAACAAAGATCAGCGTATCGGCCGGATGGATAAACCCGGTGCCCCACAAAAAGGGCAGCGTCACGGCGGACACCACCAGCCCCATCAGAATACGGAATAGCGTGTATTCGTTGATCTCGTAAGCGGCTTTGTCGGCATTGATCGACATCGCGCGCAAGGCCGGATTCTGTAAACCATAATCGGCGACCAGGCACATCATTGAGGCCGCAGCAAAAAACACCGAAATACGGCCAAATGCCTCGGGCGGAATGTAATGGCCAATGATGATAAATGCGCCCGAACCCACCACCAGACGCGAAACGACCGAAGCCGCCGCCAACAACTTGCGGCTCATTAATTAACGCTCCGCGTGATATAGCTGCGCGCTTCTGAAACCGGCTTGCGATAAGAACGCGCGACTTCCAGTGCATCGGGCAAATGGCCCACCGCAATAAACATGATGATGACTTCCGAATCGGGCAAACCGAGGAATTCATGCATCTTGCGGTCCGTATCGACCATCTTGCTCCAGTTAAGGCAGCACGCGCCCAGATTGCGCGAATGCAAACCGTACAGCAGGCTCATGGCAAACAAACCGCCATCAATCCAGGCTTGATTACGTTCGGCCATGCCCCAGAAATTGGTCAGACGATTGGTGACGATTAACAAGCGATTGACGCCCTGACCAAAGCCGCGCGCACCGCCTTGCATTTCCAGCAGTTTGGCCACCAGTTCGGGTGATTCAGCCACATGGACATGACCATTTTGCCGATTGCAGACTGCAGGGGCTTTTAATGCAATGGCAATCGCGGCGTCGATATCGGCGCGATCCACTTCGCGCTTGGAGAACTGGCGCACGCTAAAGCGTTTATTAAAGAAGTCGGCGGTGACACCCGCCGTAACCGCTTCAATTTCTTCCCGCGTGACCTTGATGGTGCCGCCTTGCGGATCAGGGAATTTATCGCCAACGGCGGCAATAAACTTTTTGATGGCGTCTTTATGCGGGTAATCGAGTTTGCCGTTGGATTCGTTGAAGTTTACATAAGCGCGCAACACCGAAGCCGGCACGCTGAGGAATTCGTCCACGCCATAACGCGACAGATATTCATTGAGATAAGACAGCAGATAGCCGATGTTTTCCGCGCCAAAACCCAGGCGTGGATTGGGCAGCGACAGGCCTTTTTCAATGTTGTGATACGAGGCGATGATGCGCGAGCGCAGGGTTTCGGCGCTGTTGAGATGGTAGGTGGCCGAATGCTTGCGATAGCGGTTGAAATCGTAGAAAAAATTCTGCCAGGTTGCACGCGCGCCTTTGAGCTGGCGCCAGGCCAGACGCAAGCTACTTGGTCGTTCGATGGTGCCCCAGAAGGCGGTTTTCAATGCAAGCATGGCGGTCTCACGGGTATTACGGTTCTTGTCGGAATGGGACATCTGACAGACCGTCGTAAATTACGTTCAGTGCAATGCTAACTGATCGAGTTCGAAAGGTATAGGGCGCGCAAGCATCCAGCTGACGAAATGTGACGCACTGCAGCATCGGCGCTAACTCGCATCGATGTTGGCTTTGATGGGCCGCTGACCCGCGTAGTGACGTGTGTTGCACTACACAGCCACCGTCCGCAGCACGGTTTGCGACGGCATTAACAGGTTGACCGCAACGGCGACGATAAGCGCTCAATAAACCTTATTCTGTCTTAATGCTTACTTAAATGCGTGGACTGCGCCGACGCACGTCGCCTGCTTGCGGCCGTTGGGCGGCGTTACCGACGCGGCTGGCAGGCTGCCGTCTGTGCAAGCAAGCCGCCTTTGTTAAGCTGCGCGCTTTAGACACTGGCACATCACAACGATATGGCGCGCGACGACCAACAATTTCCTGCCGATGAAAACGGTGATGTGCTCTGGCAGATGGCGAAAGACGGCGACAACCTGGCGGTGCGGCGCGAGTTTGATTTTTCGGTGATTTTTCCGACTGAAGACGCGGCGATCCGGTTTGCGGTGTATATGCTGCGCAACGATCAGAAAGTGTCGTTTAGCGAATATCCGCAGCACAAAGAGTTGCCGTGGCAGGTGCAATTGCATCCGGTGCTGCTGCCCACGCACGCGCAGATCACGGGCTATGAGAATCTGTTGGCCAAATATTCGGCGCGCTATGGCGGGCGCAATGATGGCTGGGGTAGTTTTCAGAAGGATTGAGACGGGTAGGGCGCCGCGACTATCGGGTCAGCGGCGCAGCAAAACAAAAAGCCCGCTTCAGAGAAGCGGGCTTTTTGAGTATTACCTGGGGTGGCTGATGGGGCTCGAACCCACGACAACAGGAATCACAATCCTGGACTCTACCAACTGAGCTACAGCCACCACAAAACGGCTTGGACCAACGCAAGAGCATCAATCCTGAAACTTGCTTTTCGCCGGTTGTTACACCGCGAATGTGGCGCACCCGACAGGAATCGAACCTGTAACCTACGGCTTAGAAGGCCGTTGCTCTATCCAGTTGAGCTACGGGCACCCGTTCTTGAAGCAGGCTACATGTTGCGTGCCAGTGCACACACTTTAATACGGGTCGGGGCGGTGGGATTCGAACTCACGACCCTCTGGTCCCAAACCAGATGCGCTACCAGACTGCGCTACGCCCCGAAGAGACCGAGACTATAGCGATGAGTCCGCACACCGTCAACCCCGAGATTGAGCCTGGGGACTGAAAAATGCGAGAATGGCGGCCATTATCAGAACCCGCATTTACGGAGCTCGCCGCATGCCCGCACAAATTCTCGATGGCAAAGTTATTTCGCAAGAGATCATTCAGCAAGTGCGGGCGCAGGTTGATGCCCGTGTGGCCGGCGGCAAGCGTGCGCCCGCGCTGGCCGTGGTGCTGGTCGGCAGCGATCCGGCCTCGCAAGTTTATGTGGGCAATAAAAAACGCCAGTGCGCCAATGCGGGCATTACGTCGATTGCGCATGATTTGCCGGCCGACACGACCGAGGCCGATCTGATTGCGCTGGTGCAACAACTGAACGCCGATGACGCGGTGGATGGCATCCTGGTGCAACTGCCGCTGCCGGGCCATATCAATGCCGAAAAAATCATCGAGCTGATCGATCCGAACAAGGATGTCGATGGTTTCCACCCGTACAACATTGGCCGGCTGGCGCTGAAAATGCCGCTGCTGCGCCCGTGCACGCCGCGTGGCGTGATGACCTTGCTGGAAAAAACCGGCATTGATCTGGTGGGCAAAGACGCTGTGGTGGTGGGTGCATCCAATATTGTGGGTCGCCCGCAAGCGCTGGAACTGTTGCTGGCGCGCGCCACCGTCACCGTATGCCATAGCAAAACCCGCGATCTGGCCGAGAAAGTACGCAACGCCGATGTGGTGGTGGCGGGCGTGGGTATCCCCAATTTTGTAAAAGGCGAGTGGATCAAGCCCGGCGCAATTGTGATCGACGTCGGTATCAACCGGTTGGATAACGGCAAGCTGTGCGGCGATGTCGAATTTGAAGCCGCCAGCCAGAACGCCGCGTGGATTACCCCGGTGCCGGGCGGCGTGGGCCTGATGACCGTGGCCACGCTGATGCAGAATACGTTCGACGCCGCCGTCAAACTCAATCCGTAATGGCGGGCCCGCGCTTGATTCAGACCGGATCAGGCGCACTCCATCAAGCGTAGCCTGCTTGTTTAGCTTGTTGACCCCACCCGGACCAGATCGCCAAACCCGATGCCATATCCTCTCGTACGACCGCTGTTGTTTTTGTTGAAGCCCGAAACCGCGCACCAGGTGACGTTGGGTTCGCTCGACTTTGCGCATGATCTGGGCGTGCTGCGCACAGTCATGCCCGCGCAAGTGCAGTGCCCCACCGAAATGATGGGCCTGCAATTTGCCAATCCGGTGGGACTGGCGGCGGGGCTGGACAAGAATGGCGACCATATCGATGCATTGGCCGATCTGGGCTTCGGCTTTATTGAAATCGGCACCATCACGCCGCGGCCGCAGCCGGGCAATCCCAAGCCGCGCATGTTCCGGCTGACCGATTCGCACGCCATCATCAACCGTATGGGCTTTAACAATGACGGTGTGGATGCGCTGATCGAAAACGTGCGCAAGTCCAATTACAAAGGCGTGCTGGGTATCAATATCGGCAAGAACTTTGATACGCCGATCGAAAATGCGGTCGATGATTATCTGATCTGCCTGGACAAGGTGTACGAATACGCCAGCTATGTAACGGTGAATATCTCGTCGCCCAATACCAAGAACCTGCGCCAGTTGCAGCAGGCGGATGAATTATCCAATTTGCTGGCCACGCTCAAGCTCAAGCAGGAGATGCTGGCCGACAAGCACGGCCGTTATGTGCCGCTGGCGCTGAAGATTGCGCCGGATCTGGACGCGCATCAGATTCAGGAAGTGGCCGACCGTTTGGTGACGCATCAGATTGATGCCGTGATTGCCACTAACACCACCTTGTCGCGCGTGGGCGTGGAGCATCATAAAAACGGCGCCCAAGCCGGTGGCTTGTCCGGTGCGCCAGTGCGGGCCAAAGCCACGTCGGTGATTCGCGATCTGGCCGCAGCACTGAAAGGCGAAGTGCCTATTATTGGTGTGGGTGGCATTGAAAGCGGCGATGACGCCGTCGAGAAAATCCACGCGGGCGCGACGCTGGTGCAGGTGTATAGCGGACTGATTTATAAAGGCCCGACGCTGATTGCCGAATGCGCAGATGCGATTGCGGCAATGCGTTATTAGAACTATTACCAGACAGGTTGGACGGCGCGCGCAGTACCATCGCTAACCTTTTGATTAATGTGTGTTATTCGGACTATTCGATATGCCATATCGGTTATATGAATAGCTGAACATATCGCTTGCCACGCTTATGGGGCGGCTGGATAATCCGCCGCTCAAACTTGTAATTTCATGAATATAGAGACCGGTTCCCCATGGAATTGAATCACTATCTGTTGCTTTTGATTGGCGCTGTGCTGGTCAACAACGTGGTGTTGGTGCGTATCCTGGGCTTGTGCCCGTTTATGGGCGTATCCAAAAAACTGGAAGCCTCCATCGGCATGGGCATCGCGACGGCGTTTGTGCTGACGCTGGGCTCGGGCTCGTCGTGGCTGATTGATCAGTTGCTGGTGGCGTGGCACGTGGAATATCTGCGCACGCTGTCGTTTATTGTGGTGATTGCCGCCATCGTGCAATTCACCGAAATGTTCATCCATAAAACCAGCCCGGTGCTGTATCAGGTGCTGGGTATTTATCTGCCGCTGATCACCACCAATTGCGCGGTGCTGGGCGTGCCGCTGATCAATTCGGTGCAAAAGCATAGCTTTACCGAATCGTTGGTGTTCGGTTTTGGCTCCTCGTTTGGTTTCAGCCTGATTCTGATTCTGTTTGCCGCAATCCGCGAAAGGCTGGATGGCGCGGATATCCCGGCCCCGTTCAAGGGCACGCCGATTGCCTTTATGACCGCAGGCCTGATGAGCCTGGCGTTCATGGGCTTTTCCGGTCTTGTGAAATAACGGATTACCCATGTTGCTTGCGTTTGTACTTGCTTTAGGAATTATGGCGGCCCTGGCGTTATTGCTGGGCGCAGTGCTCGGCTGGGCGGCCATCCGTTACAAAGTGGATGAAGACCCGCTGGTGGACAAGATCGATGCGATCTTGCCGCAAACCCAATGCGGCCAATGCGGCTTTCCTGGTTGCAAACCGTATGCCACTGCCATTGCCGGCGATGAGGCGGATATCAATCGCTGCCCTCCGGGTGGCGAAGATGGCATACGCAAACTGGCCGATTTGCTGGGCAAAGAATTCAAACCACTGAATGCGGAAAACGGCGAAGAAAAGCCCAAATCGTTGGCGGTGGTGGATGAAGCGGTGTGCATCGGCTGCACGCTGTGCGTCCAGGCCTGTCCGGTGGACGCCATTGTGGGCGCGGCCAAACATGTGCATACCGTGGTGTCGAGCGAATGCACCGGTTGCGAATTGTGCGTGGCGCCGTGCCCGGTGGATTGCATTGATATCGTGCCGGTGGGCGAGACCGTAACCAGTTGGAAATGGCGTTATCCCGTGATTCCGCTTACGCCCGTCAAGGTGGCCGCATGAACGCGCGCGCCGAAGTCAGCAAAGTGATTTTCCCGTTTCATGGCGGCGTGCATCCGCCTGAACACAAAGACGAATCGTCGCAAACCCCGATCGCCGCAATGCCCGTGCCGCGCCAGTTGGTGGTGCCGCTGCATCAAAGCATCGGCAATATCGCCAAGGCGCTGGTGGCGGTGGGCGATACCGTGCTGAAAGGCCAGATGATTGCCGAAGCCGACGGTACGGTTTCTGCCGCCGTGCACGCGCCCACCTCCGGGCGTGTGGTGGCCGTCGGCCCCACGCTGGTGCCGCATCCGTCCGGCTTGCCTGAGCATTGCGTCACCATCGAAAGCGATGGCGAAGATCGCTGGATAGAACGTAATCGTTTTGACTGGCGCAACGCCGAAGGCCGCATCATTCGCGATTATTTGCGCGATATGGGCGTGGTTGGCCTGGGCGGCGCGGTGTTCCCGTCGCATTTAAAAATCGGCGGCGCACGTGATGGCCTCGATACGCTGGTGATTAACGCCGCCGAATGCGAACCGTATATCACTTGCGATGACCTGCTGATGCGCGAACGCGCGGCGCAAGTGGTGGAAGGCATCAAGATCGTGCAGCACTTGCTGCAGGCGCGCCAGGTGCTGGTGGGCATTGAAGACAACAAGCCGCAAGCCGCCCAGGCAATGCGCGAAGCGTTGAAAAACGCCGCCATTAATTTCCCGGCCGATGTGGTGGTGGTGCCCACGCTGTATCCGTCCGGGGGCGCCAAGCAATTGATTAAATTGCTGACCAATATTGAAGTGCCATCCGGCGTGCGCTCCACCGATCTGGGTGTGCAGTGTTTTAACGTCGCCACCATTTACACGATTTATCGCGCACTCGAACACGCCGAACCGGTGATCAGCCGCGTGGTGACCATCACCGGCAATGTGCAACGGCCTGGTAATGTCGATGCGCTGATTGGCACGCCGATTGCCGATCTGCTGGCCTTTGCCGGTGATAAGCCGGGCTCGCAAGCGTATATCTACGGCGGCCCGATGATGGGCTTTGAATTGCCCGGTACATCATTGGGTTTATCTAAAGCCGGTAACTGCATCATTGCCAAAAACGGCGCGTTGTTCCCCGAAAAACCGGTAGAAATGCCGTGTATTCGTTGCGGTAAATGCGCCGATGCTTGCCCGGCCGAATTGCAGCCGATGGATTTGTACTGGTTTGGCAAAAGCAAGAATTTTGGCAAGGCACAAGAACGCAATCTGTTTGATTGCATTGAATGCGGCGCCTGCGCTTATGTGTGCCCATCCAATATTCAGCTGGTCGACTATTTCCGCTTTTCCAAGTCCGAAATCTGGGCCGCGGAAAAAGCCAAAAAAGCCGCCGACCAGGCGCGTGAACGCCACGAATTCCGCCAGTTCCGCGAAGAGCGTGAAAAGCGTGAGAAAGCTGAACGCGCCGCCGCCAAAGCCGCTGCCCGCACTGAAGCCAGCGGTGGCAATGTGGCCGAAGCCGCCGATGCTGAGCGCGCCGCCAAGATCAAAGCGGCAATGGAACGCGCCGCCGCTAAAAAGGTAGAAGCCGCCGCTGCGCAAACTGCCAGCGACAGCGTCACCCCGATTGACCCGGATGCCGTGAGCGTGCCGATGGGCCAGGCCGCCATCGCACCCACCAGCAATGAAGCGCCGCAAGCCGTCGAATCCGCAGCGCCCGCGCTGGACCCCGAAAAGGCCGAGCGTATCCGTGCCGCCATGGAAAAACGCGCTGCGGAAAAAGCCGCCGCCGAAGCCATGAGCCCGGAAGAAAAGGCGGCCAAAGAGGCCGAGAAAAAAGCCAAGATTGCCGCAGCGATGGAGCGTGCCGCCGCCAAAAAAGCGGGGCAGGCCGCGCAGCAGCAACCAGGCGAATAACACAGTGCGCGGCCCTCGCTTTGATGGCGCCGTGGCCGCGCGCGGTGACAGAACAACCAAGAAGAAACAATGACGACATCACCGTTCTTTATCAAACCGACGCCACTGCAGGTGGTCATGCTCAAGGTGGCCGCCGCGCTGATCCCCGGCATCGCCACCTATACGTATTTCTTTGGCGTGGGCGTGCTGGTGCAAATTGGCCTGGCCACCGTGGCGGCGCTGGCCACCGAGGCGTTCTGCCTGCGTTTGCGCAATTATCCGATCAAGCCTTTCGTTACCGATGGCTCGGCCATTGTGACGGCATGGCTGATGGCGCTGTCGTTTCCGCCGCTGGCGCCGTGGTGGATGATTACGCTGGCGGCGATCATGTCGATTGCGCTGGCCAAACATATGTATGGCGGCCTGGGCCAGAACACGTTTAATCCGGCGATGGTCGGCTTTGCCATCATGATTGTGTCGTTTCCGGCGCAAATGTCGCATTGGGCGGCCCCGTTAGGCCTGGCGCCGCAAAGCCTGGATGCCGCCGCGCAATTGCAATGGATCTTTACCGGCCATTTGCCCGCCGGCCTTAACTTTGATGCGGTCGCTTCGGCTACGCCGCTGGATACGGTTAAAACGCAGCTGATGCAGCACACCAATATGCTGACCATCCTGCATGAGAAACTGTTTGGCGGCATCGGTGGCATCGGCACCGAATGGATTACCGCGGCGTATTTGTTGGGCGGTTTATATCTGCTGCAGCAAAAGCTGATTCCGTGGATTGTGCCGGTCACGTTCCTCGCGGTATTGGGAGGTATGGCGGGCATTTTCTGGCTGGTGGACCCGCAGCATTACACCAGTCCGTTATTCCACTGGTTTAGCGGTGCGGCGATGCTGGGCGCGTTCTTTATCGTCACCGACCCGGTGACCAGCCCCACCACGCCATTGGGCCGTATGATTTTTGCCGGACTGATTGGCCTGCTCACTTATCTGATCCGTGTATTTGGCGGCTATCCGGATGGCGTGGCCTTCGCCGTGCTGATTCTGAATCTGGCCGCGCCGTTTATTGATCAGTACACGCAGCCCTCGGTATTCGGGCACAAGAATCGTAAAAAAGCCGGAGCCAAAGCATGAAAAGCATGGTGGCCAACGGCGTACGCGGTGCGCTGACTTTGCTGGTGTTTACCACGCTGTTTACCGCGTTAATGGCGGGCACGTATGCCGCCACCAAATCCATCGTCGATAAAAATACCGCCGATGCCGAGCGCGCCTTGATTGCGCAGGTGTTGCCGGCCGGTAGCTACGACAACAATTTGCTGGCCGATAAATTGACGCTCAGCCTGGCCGATGCACGCACGCTGGGCAACGATGAACCGTCGTCAATTTACCTGGCCAAACATGCTGGCAAAGAAACCGGCGCGGTCGTGGAAACCACCGCGCCCGACGGCTATGCCGGCAGAATCAAATTGCTGGTGGGCATTGCGCCCGATGGCCGCGTGCTGGGTGTGCGCGTGGTGCAACACAAAGAAACGCCGGGCCTGGGCGATTATATCGATGCCGCCAAGTCAAACTGGAGCGAGCAATTTACCGGCAAATCGCTGGGCAACCCCAAGCTGGATGGCTGGAAAGTCAAAAAAGACGGCGGCGCGTTTGATAGCAACGCGGGCGCCACCATCAGCCCGCGCGCCGTGGTCAAGGCGGTGAGCAAGGTGCTGGTCTATGTCTCGGCGCACAAGGCGCAGGTATTTGGAGAAGCCGCATGATTACCCAAACTGAAGTCCGCAGCATCAGCCACAACGCGGTCTGGAAACAGAATCCCACCGTAGTGCAGATTCTGGGCATGTGCCCGACGCTGGCGATGACCACCACCTTGGTCAACGGCACCAGTCTGGGCCTGGCCACCGCGCTGGTGATGGCGTGCAGCGGCGGCTGCGTGGCGCTGCTGCGCTCGTTTGTGCCGAATGAATTACGCAATCCGGTATTCATTCTGATTATCGCGGCGGCCGTCACCATCCTTGATCTGGCCATGAACGCCTATCTGCACGCGCTGTACAACGTGCTGGGCATCTTTATTCCGCTGATCGTCACCAACTGCATTGTGCTGGCGCGCTCGGAAGCCTTTGCCTCGAAGAACGGTGTGGCGCAGTCCACGCTGGATGGTTTCATGATGGGTATCGGTGGCACCGTGGTATTGGCGGTGCTGGGCGGTCTGCGTGAAATCATCGGCAAGGGCACGCTGTTTAGCGGCGTCGATCTGGTGTTTGGCGCAGCGGCCAAAAGCTGGGTGCTGCATCTGGTGCCGGCTGATCTTAATTATCAATTTTTGTTTGTGGTGCTGCCGCCGGGCGCGTTTATCGGCTTGGGCTTTCTGGTGGCGGGCAAAGCCGCGCTGGATCGTCGTGCTGATGCCGCGCGGCGTCGTGCCGAAGAAGCCGCGGCGGGCGGCTCTGAAGTGCAGGCGGCCTGACGCGCCGTGCTGTACGGCATTGCAGTGCTGCTGAGCTTTCTGGTGGCGGGCGAAGCCGTCAGCGCTGCATTGCATCTCCCCATGCCCGGCCCTGTGTCGGGCATGTTGCTTTTATTGCTCTGGAGCATGGCGCGCCGTCGCGTGGATGAACGCGTCGCCAAAACCGCGACCAGCCTGCTCAGTTATCTCGGATTGTTTTTTTTGCCGGCCGGTGCGGGTTTACTGGTACTGGGCGACGTGTTGCAACAGCACGGCCTGGCGCTGGCCGTCGTGGTCGCCTTGTCCACGCTGATTACGCTGCTAGTGACCGCGCTGGTGCTGCACTGGCTGTTGCGACGGCGTTACCGGAGTGGCGCATGAACGCCGTCTGGACCACGTTGCAGGCGCAACCCGCCACCTGGCTGGCGCTGACGGTGCTGGCGTGGCTGCTGGCCGATGGGCTGTATGTACGTTCGGGCCGCCGCGCGCTGTGCAATCCGGTGCTGCTGGGCATCGCACTGGTGATGCTGGCGTTATGGCTGCTGGGCGAACCGTATGCCGATTACTTTGGCCATGTGCGGTTGATTCACTTTCTGCTGGGCCCGGCCACGGTGGCGCTGGCGGTGCCGCTCTATCTCAATATCAATCGGCTGCGCGCGCTGGCCTTACCGCTGTTGCTGGCCTTGGCCATCGGCAGCGTGGTCGGCATCGGCTCGGCGTTATTACTCGGGCGCTTGTTCGGACTCGACCACAATCTGTTGGCCACGCTGGCCCCCAAGTCAGTGACGACGCCGATTGCGATGGCGCTGTCGGCGCAACACGGCGGTTTGCCCGCACTGACCGCAGGCATCGTTATCGTGACTGGCGTGTTGTGCGCGGTGGCGGCGGTGCCGTTATTGAATGCGCTTAAATTACGCGATCCCTTGGTGCAAGGTTTTGCGATCGGCATCGCAGGCCACGGCATCGGCACCGCGCGCGCTTTGCAGGTGTCCAGTACCGCAGGCGCGTTTGCCGGGCTGGCGATGGGCTTGAATGCGCTGGTGACGTCGCTGCTGTTGCCGTTGTTGCTGGCGTGGATGGGCTAGCGCGGCAGGGTGTGGCTCAGGCGCTGGCGCTGAACAGTGACTGGCTGATCTGATCGCTGGGCTGATAAGCCCCAGCCACCTGCTGGCCTTTGCTGCCGCGCGCGCTGATCTCGGCTTGTGCTTGCGCTTCCATCGCGCGCGCCTGCGCGGCCACGGCGATATCCTGGCCCGACGGTTGCGACGGCGCTAACGCCGCAGCCTGAATAATCCGCGCCTTGCGGATGGTCTCCTCGGGCGTGCGGCCCGGGCTGACATCGACGGACACATCGCCGCCATTGGCGTACTGCTTGCCATCGGGCCCCGTGGTCATCTTGTAATTGGCGCCGCTGGTGGCCAACGCCCCGGCCGCAGCCAGATGCGCTTGTTCGTGCGCGCGCGTTTCCTTATCGATTTTGACCAGCTGATCGACTTCGGCTTGTTGCGATTTGCTCAGTGGATCGCCCGTGGGCGTTTTACCGGTGGTCGCGCTGCTGCCGTTGGCACTGGCCTTGTTGGTGTCGGATTGTGTCGAGCTGGTCGATTGGGTAGCGCTATTTGCGCCGGGCGGGGTTGAAGAGGCACTGCTTGTGGCGCTGCTTTGTTGCGCGCGCGCCGCCGCCACCGTGCTGGCTTGCTGCAGGCTGGTCATTTCGGACGGGTTGGCGGCGGCGGAAATCATGCTGCGATTTTAGTAAAAATTCACGCGTCTGAGTCGAGTTTGTCAGCGTGTTATCAGCTTTTGCGCTGCCGTGTGTCGTTTTGTAGCGATTGGCCGGCCGGTTTGGCGCGCTCTGACCGCGTTTCCGGCGTCAGACCTTAAGCAACATCTCGCGGCCGGGCAGCCAGCGGTCGAGGTGGGCAATGGCAACGGCGGGCTGGGTGGCCAGCAGGTGCTCGGCGGTTTCGCGCGCCACGTCCAGCAGATCGGCGTCTTTTTCCAGATCCGCAAAGCGCAGCATCGGCACGCCCGATTGCCGCACGCCTGCCAGCTCGCCGGGGCCACGCAACTCCATATCCTGGCGCGCAATTTCAAAGCCGTCGGTGTTCTCGTAAATAACGCGCAAGCGCGATTTGGCCAGCTCGCCCAGCGGCGTGCTGTACAGCAACACGCACAAAGACGCGTGCGCGCCCCGGCCCACGCGGCCACGCAACTGGTGCAATTGCGCCAGGCCCATGCGCTCGGCGTGTTCGATCACCATCAGGCTGGCGTTGGGCACATCCACGCCCACTTCAATCACAGTGGTGGCCACCAATACCTGGATTTCATTCTTGATAAAGCCATCCATCACGGCGGCTTTTTCATCGGGCTTCATGCGGCCATGGATCAGCCCCACCGCAATGCCATTTAATTCTTCAGTCAATTGCGCATGCGTATCGACGGCGGTCTGCAATTGCAGCGCTTCGGATTCCTCAATCAGCGGGCACACCCAATACACCTGGCGGCCTTCCTCCACCTTGGCGGCGATGCGCTCGGTGACTTCGTCGCGGCGCGCATCCGAAATCAGCTTGGTCACGATCGGCGTGCGGCCCGGCGGCAGTTCGTCGATGACGCTGACGTCCAGATCGGCATAAAAGCTCATCGCCAACGTGCGCGGAATCGGCGTGGCCGACATCATCAACTGATGCGGGCCATTGCCTTTTTCGCGCAATGCCAGCCGCTGCGCGACGCCAAAGCGATGCTGCTCATCAACGATGGCGAGGCCGAGGTTGGCAAATTCCACCTGGCTCTGAAACAACGCGTGCGTGCCGACAATCAACGGCGCGGTGCCTAGGGCGGCGTCTTCCAGCGCGGCGCGTTTGGCCTTGGCTTTAAGACTGCCCGCCAGCCACGCCACCCGGATATTCAGCGGCTCCAGCCACGTCGCCAGTTTGCGATAGTGCTGCTCGGCCAGAATTTCGGTCGGGGCCAGCAAGGCCACCTGGTAGCCGGCCTCAATGGCATGGCAGGCCGCCAACGCGGCGACGATGGTTTTGCCCGCGCCCACATCCCCTTGCAGCAAGCGCTGCATTGGGTGCGGTTGCGCCAGATCGTGTTCAATTTCGAGCAGCACGCGTTGCTGCGCACCGGTCAAGCCAAACGGCAAACTGGCCAACAATTTGCGCGCCAGTTCGCCTTTGGGTGCGATCTGCGGCGCGTTTTTTTCACGCCGCACCGCACGCGCCATGCGCAGGCTGAGCTGCTGCGCCAACAGTTCGTCAAACTTCAGCCGTTGCCACGCCGGGTGCGTGCGTTCGGTCAGCTGGATATTCGGGATGTCGGGCGTGGGGGCGTGCAGTAGTTTTACGCTGGGCGCAAACGCGGGCAGGTTTAACGGCTCAAGAATTTCGGGCGGCAGCGTATCGCGTAAGTCACTGGCGGCCAGCGCCTGGTGGATCAGCTTGGCAATCTGGTGCTGCGCCATCCCCGCAGTGGTGGGGTAAACCGGGCTAAGCGCTTCGCTAAGGCTATTGTTTTCGCCCACGGTCTTGATCTTGGGATGGACCATTTCGTCCCCCCAAAAGCCATGACGGATTTCGCCATACAAACGCACGCGGTTGCCCACGGTGAGTTGCTTGGCCTGGCTGGGATAAAAGTGGATCAGCCGCACAATCAACTTGCCGGTGTCATCGGCCACGCGCGCCACCAATTGGCGGCGCGGGCGGAATTGCACATCGCAACTCAGTACTTCGCCTTCCACCAAAGACGGCGCGCCAAACAGCGCGTCGCGCATCGACACCAGCTGCGTTTCGTCTTCATAACGCAGCGGCAGGTGCAACACCAGGTCGAACGGGCGCAGCAGGCCCAGTTTGGCCAGCCGCGAAGTTACCGCCGGAGTGAGTGTCGCAAAGTCCATATTGAGAACGGCCGTTCTATGTGGGCGCTAATGTACGGGCATTGCGCGCACGCTGCAAGCCGCGCGGCCCGCATTGGGCCACGGTTTGCAGCGCGCGGTTGGCCGCATCAGGGCTTGGCGGCCTGCTGTTTCTTCAGCAACTCCAGTCGTTTGGCTTCAACGGCTTTGCGGATTTCGGGCATCGCCGCCAGCGCAGCGCGCTCGCCTTCCATGATGGCTACGTTTTTCTGATCAAAATCGGTGGGGCCGATCTTGCCGACATTGGGGCGGATAATGACATCAGCGCGCGTCATTTCTTGCTGGCCCAAGGTCTGACCCATGATGGCGATGGATTGCGTAACGATATTGACCATGCCACCGGGCGCTTTGCCGTTGGCTTTGGCCGAGATGTCCACGGCCACTACAATGTCGGCGCCCAGTTCGCGCGCGGCATCCACCGGCACGGGGCTGACCACGCCGCCATCCACATAATGTTTGCCGTTAATGACCACGGGTTCGAACACGCCCGGAATGCTGCTGGATGCGCGCACGGCCTGGCCGGTATTGCCACGCACAAACACCGTGCGCTTGCCGGTTTCCAGCTCGGTGGCCACGGCTGCGAACGGCTTGTTCAATTTATCCAGCGGCCGGTTTTTAACCAGCTGGTTCACGTAATCCTGCAGCTTCTGGCCCTTGACCAGTCCACCCGACAGCAGGCTGACATCGCGGATTTGCGCTTCATCCAGCGCAAACGAGTTGGTCTGCAGTTCATACGGCCCCAGGCCACTGGCGTACAGGCTGCCCACCACGCTACCTGCGCTGGTGCCCGCCACGACGTCGGGTGTAAAGCCGCTGACTTCCAGCATCTTGATCACGCCGATATGGGCAAACCCTTTCGCCGCGCCGCCACCCAAGGCGAGGCCGATGCGCACCTTGATCGGCGGCGCCACAGTGGCTTGCGGGGGCGGGGTAACGGGCGCTTTCGGGGTGGTACACGCGGCCAGCAGCGCGGCCAGCAACACAAGCGCGCAGCGGCGGCGCGGAGCAAACAAGGTCATAACGAGTCCAGGGATTCAACAAAGGCACTTTGGCCGTCGCAGCGCCATTTAACGTCCAGCGTATACAGCCGGACGCCATAACGCCGCGCGGGGTCATCGGCATACGCGGGGCGCGGGTCTTGCGTCAACACGTCGACGATCAGTGCTCGTAATTCGGGATAACGGGTTTGATAGCGCTGGCATTGCTGCTCGGCCAGCTCACTAAAGACCACCTGCAAGCGCGCCGGTTCGCCCGACACAAAGCCACTGCGCGCATCCGGTTGGCTTTCGACGTACGGAATATACGGCTTGATATCGAGAATGGGCGTGCCGTCGACCAGATCAACGCCACTGAATGTCAGCACAACGCCCTCGTCGGTGCTGATTGAGCGCAATTGCACCAGCGACAAGCCCAGCGGATTGGGCCGGAACGGCGAGCGACAGGCAAACACGCCAATGCGCTGATTGCCACCCAGCCGCGGCGGGCGCACGGTCGGGCTCCACTGGCCCGCAGTCTGATGAAACACAAACGTCAGCCAGACATGACTGAATGCCTCCAGCCCGCGCACGGCTTCGGCGCGATCATAAGGCGGCAACAGCTTCAGCACGCCGGTGGCATGCGGGGCCAGTGTGGGTTGGCGCGGAATGCCAAACTTGTCGGCAAACGGCGTTTGCAGATAACCAATGGGCTGGAACGTAAAGCCAGTCGGGTCGGCGGCGGTCATCGGCGTTACGCGGTGGTCTGGTTGGCAATCACGGCGAGGAAATCATCGCCGTATTTCTCAAGCTTGCGATCCCCCACACCGGAGATGCGCGCCATTTCGTAATGATCGGCCGGGCGCAAGCGCACCATTTCTTTAAGTGTGGCGTCGCCAAAGATCACGTAAGCCGGCACGTTCTGCTCGTCGGCCAGTTCTTTGCGCCGCCGCCGCAGGGCGGCCCACAACATCTTGTCTTCGGGCTCAAGGAATTCGGTGCGGTCTTTTTCTTTGACGCGGAATTTTTCGGTACGCGCGCGCAACTGCAATTGCGCTTCGCCGCGCAAAAACGGCCGGGCCTGATCGGTGAGCGACAAACCACCAAAGCCATCGGCGCTGACTTGCAGCGCGCCTTGCGCCAGCAACTGGCGGTAAATGGCGCGCCAGGTGCTTTCGTCCACGTCTTTGCCGATGCCGAAAGTGGAAAGCTGATCGTGTTTCCAGTCCTGCACTTTGGCGTTGACCTTGCCTTGCAGCACGTCAATCAGATGGCCCACGCCAAAACGGTTGCCGGTGCGAAACACGCAAGACAGGGCTTTTTGCGCGGCCTCGGTCATATCGGTGAGCGCAGGCGGGTTCAGGCAGTTGTCACAATTGCCGCAAGGCTGGATTTGCTCGCCAAAATAACCCAGCAAGGTAACGCGACGGCACGTGGTGGTTTCGCACAAGCCCAGCATCGCGTCGAGTTTGCGCCGCTCCAGCTGCTTTTGTGTGTCGTCGCTGTTGCCTTGCTCGATCATGCCGGTAAGCATGATCACGTCATTAAGCCCGTACGCCATCCAGGCGCTGGCAGGCAAGCCATCGCGGCCGCCGCGGCCGGTTTCCTGATAATAATTTTCGATCGATTTGGGCAAATCCAGATGCGCCACAAAGCGTACGTCGGGCTTGTCGATGCCCATGCCAAACGCGATGGTCGCCACCATGACGATGCCTTCTTCACGCAAAAACAGCTGCTGGTGTTTGGTACGCGTGGCGGCATCCAGACCCGCGTGATAGGGCAGCGCGCGGATTTCTTTTTCGCGTAGCCAGTTGGCGGTGTCTTCCACCTTTTTGCGCGACATGCAGTACACGATGCCGGCATCGCCTTCGTGTTCGCGCCGCAAAAACGTCAGCAGCTGATCGCGCGCGTTTTTCTTTTCGACGATGGCGTAGCGCAGGTTAGGGCGGTCAAAACTGGTGACAAACTGGCGCGCGGTTTCCAGGCGCAAACGCGTGACGATTTCGCCGCGCGTGGCGTGGTCGGCCGTGGCGGTCAGCGCAATGCGCGGCACCCCCGGAAATTCATCGGCCAGCACCGACAGGCCCAGATATTCCGGGCGGAAATCATGGCCCCATTGCGAGACGCAATGCGCCTCATCAATGGCAAACAGCGAAATCTGCGCACGCGCCAGCAGGTTCTTGAACCACGAGGTGACCAGGCGCTCGGGCGCGACGTACAGCAGCTTCAGCTCGCCATTAACGAAGGCACGCTCCACGGCGCGGGCCTGTTCGTTATCCAGCGTCGAATTCAGAAAGGCTGCGGCCACGCCGAGTTCTTTGAGCGTATCCACCTGATCCTGCATCAGCGCAATCAGGGGCGAAACCACCACGGCGCAGCCGGGCCGGCACAGCGCGGGAATCTGATAACACAACGACTTGCCGCCCCCGGTGGGCATCAGCACCAGCGCATCGCCCCCATCGGTCAGATGCTGCACGATCTCGCCCTGCATGCCGCGGAACGCGCGGTAGCCAAAGACGTGTTCTAACTGTTCGAGGGGGGACATAAAGGGCGCATG
Source organism: Amantichitinum ursilacus (assembly GCF_001294205.1). GTDB lineage: Bacteria > Pseudomonadota > Gammaproteobacteria > Burkholderiales > Chitinibacteraceae > Amantichitinum > Amantichitinum ursilacus. The sequence goes on along the minus strand of NZ_LAQT01000007.1, from coordinate 279,222 downwards.
AGGGGCACGGCGGGAAAGCGGTGATTGTACCTTGTGTTGGGGTGGGGCGGGGATCACGTCGGGCTATTGAAGGAGGGGGGCGCTGCGCGTGTGGATGGGTTGTTGTCTGGCTTTGCTGGACTCTGCCACTCTTAATGGCTTTAGCCTGCGGCGCAGGTTTTGATGTTCAGTTTGCGCTGAACAAACCCTTAACCGCTTAGCCTGCGGCGCATGTTTTGATACCCGGGGGTGCCCGGGAGCACGTCATTTTTCTTTGCTTCGCCAAAGAAGAAGTAACCAAAAGAAAGGCGACCCCACTCGCGAATCCTTCGCTCGCCAGGGGGCCCGTAGGTCAAAAGCCGCAACGGACCGTCTGTTACTTCGATGGCCCAGCTGCCGCTCCGCGGAACTTCGGTCGGACGGAGCCCCAAAAAACGGGTCTCCTTCCCCTCCCTCGACAGGTAATGGCTGCTGTCTGCCTGGCTTGCTGCCTCGTTGCTGCGCAACATCGGGTGGGCGTGGTTGCGACGGGTGACAATGAACATCCGCATCGCTTGCTTAACGCATTTATTCCGCATGGCCACCGCCGTCTAATTTGTCACCGTTCCCGCTACGAACCGCAAACCTCTCATAGGGTGGGTCAAGACCCACCACCCAAAGTGGTAAACAAGAACAACAGCGCCGAATCACACGCATGTTTGCCTCCTCACGGAGGCATGCAAAACGTAGGGTGCGTTACCCCGTCGGGGCAACGCACATTTTGGTTATGCCACCGAGGTGATCAAGTGCGTGAAATCCGGAAGGCGGCAAGGAATGACGGGCATGGCGTAATCGGGAAATGTGCGTTGTCCCCGCCAGCCAGGACAAGACCCCTTCGGGGTTCGAGCGGTCGTGAATTGGCGACTGATTGGAGTGATCGTTCTTGCGGGTGGCTTTGGGTGGTGGGTCTTGACCCACCGCATGAGACGTTGGTGGTTCGTGGCGAGAGCGGTGACAAGTTAGACGGCGGTGGCCGTGCGGGGTGGGTGCGTTAAGCGGGCGGTGCGGATGTTCATTGTTACCCGTCGCCACCACGCCCACCCGATGTTGCGGAGCAACGAGGCAGCAAGCCAGGCGGACAGCAGGCATTACCTGTCGAGGGAGGGGAAGGAGACCGGTAGTTCGGGCTCCGTCCGACCGAAGTTCCGCGGAGCGGCAGCTGAGAAATTGAAGTCCCAGACGGTCCGTTTCGGCTTTTGACCTGCGGGCCCCCTGGCGAGCGAAGGATTCGCGAGTGGGGTCGCCTTTCTTTTGGTTACTTTTTCTTTGGCGAAGCAAAGTTGCACGATAAGTCTTCACTGAAAACCAACGTGCTCCCGGGCACCCCCGGGTATCAAAACATGCGCCGCAGGCTAAGCGGTTAAAAGTCTATTCGGCACCAACCAAACATCAAACATACCCCCGTAGGCTCGAGCAGCTAAGGCTGCTCGGCGCAGGCCGAACTTGCGCTGTGGGCCAGGCGTCTCAACAGCCCTTCGTGCCAATCCGAACATCAAAACAAGCGCCGCAAGCCAACGCCTTCAAGCCCTTGCAAGCAAATGCGTTCAGGCCCCGCAACCCCGACACGCCACCCGCGCCGCAGGCTGAGCCCCCTCAATACCCCGCATCCACCAACATCTGCCGCGTCAGCAAAAATACAAACCCATCGCCGCTGCTGGTATCCAGCCACACAAACGGCAGCTCCGGATACGCTTCTTCCAGCACATCGCGGTTGTGGCCAATTTCCACCACCATCACGCCATGCGAGGTCAGCATCGTGGTGCCGGCTTCGATAATGCGGCGGGTCACGTCCAGGCCGTCTTCGCCGCTGCCCAGCGCCATTTCCGGCTCGTGCGTATATTCATGCGGCAGTTCTTCCATCGAATGCGCATCCACATACGGCGGGTTGGAGATAATCAGGTCGTAGGTTTCGCCCGCCAGTTCGGTAAACAGGTCGGAGTCGATCAGATGAATACGCGCGCCCAGGTCGTATTCCAGCACGTTGATTTCGGCCACATCCAGCGCGTCGGACGACAGATCGACCGCATCGATTTCCGCATCCGGAAAATAATCCGCCATCAAAATGGCCAGGCAGCCGCTGCCGGTACACAAATCCAGCGCACGATGCACCAGCTCGGGGTGCTCGATCCACGGTTCCAGCGCGTCTTCGCGCAGCAGTTCGGCGATAAACGAACGCGGCACGATGGTGCGTTCGTCCACGTAAAAACGGTATTCGCCCAGAAATGCTTCTTTAGTTAGATACGCGGCCGGGATGCGTTCTTCGGCGCGGCGCTGGATCACCGTCATTACTTTGTCGATTTCGGAAGGCAGCAAGCTGGCGTCCAGAAACGGCTCCAGCCGGTCGCGCGGCAGGCCCAGCGTGGCCAGCATCAAATACACCGCCTCGTCATAGGCGTTGTCGGTGCCGTGGCCGTAAAACAGTTTGGCGTCGTCAAAACGGGTGACGGCAAAGCGCAGGCAATCGCGCAGGGTGCGGAAATGGGTGCGGGCAACGTCGTACATGAGGGCCAACCTTCTGAAACCGTGAATGCCCGATAGTGTAGCAGGCTCGTCAAGCCCCTCAGGTTGCGCAAGTGTGGCAAAACCCGGGCGGCGGCGGCCAGGGTATCGTGATCCACTTAACGACTTTGCCAGAGGCTCTCGTCATGCTCGTACCACTAACCGTACAACACCATGGCCGCAGTCTGATCGGCAGCGCCGACCTGCCCGCCCGCCCCGCGCGTGAAGGCATCTTGTTGCTGCATGGCTTTACCGGCTCGCGCATCGAATACACCTATTTGTTTGTGCATCTGGCGCGGCTGCTGAATGCGCGCGGTATTGCGGTGTTCCGCTTTGACTTTGCCGGTTGCGGCGAAAGCGAGGGTGACTTTGCTGATTTGTCGATTGCCGACCAGGCGGAGCAAGCCGGCGCGATGCTTGATTGCGTCCAGGCCGACTATCCCGACCTGCGCTGGCATATTTTGGGCTTTAGCATGGGCGCGCTGGCGGCGACGCTGGCGGCCGCGCGCCGGTCTGAGCTGGCGTCGCTGCTGCTGCTGCTGGCCCCGGCGGGAAATATGGGCGGAAATCTCAAACCGTTGGCCTTGCAGCCGTCTGTAGCCGGTGGTTATGACTATCTGGGGCTGACGATCAGCGAGGCGTTGTTACAAGAGGCCGAGGCGTTTGATCTGGGCACGGCGGCCAGCCAGTTGCATCTGCCCACGCTGGTGTTGCATGGCGCAGACGATGTGGTGGTGCCCGCGCGGATCGGCGAGACGGTGGCGGCGCAGATTCCGGGCGGACGTTTTCAGGGCTTTGCGCAGGCTGATCACGTCTTCGCCCGGATTGCACATCGGCAGCAGCTGGCTACTGCCATCGCGGATTGGGTGGAGCAGCGCGCTTAAGCCGCACCTGCCATGAGTGCGCGCACTTCGGCCGTGGTGGGGGCATAAGCGCCGTGCTGGCGGCAGACCGTGGCGGCGGCGGCGCAGGCAAAGTCCAGATGCGCCTGCAAGCCTGCCTCGGGTTGCGTCAATACCGAACACATCCAGCCGCCCATGCTGGCGTCGCCCGCGCCCACGGTGTCGGCGACGTCCACCGCAAAGACAGGCCGATGCAGCGTTTCAGTCGGCGTCATTAGCGTCATACCGGCGCCACCTTGGGTGAGCAGGATATCGGCGGCGGGTGCCCAGCCACGCAAAATCGCGATGCCTTGTTCCAGCGTGGTGCCGGGGAACAGATGCGTCAGATCTTCATCCGACACCTTGATGAAATCGGCCAGCTCGCTCATGCGTTGCAGCGTGGCGGCATAAGCCGGGTCGGCCATGATCTTGCGATAGTTGGGATCAAAACAGATGCGTTTGCCTGCGGCCTTGATTTCGCCCGCCAACGCCACCAGCCGGCTGGCCAGCGGTTCGCGCACCAGGCTGATACAACCGAAGTGGGCAATCTGCACATCATCCATCCAGCCCGCCGGCAGTTTGGTGTGATCAAAATGCAGGTCGGCGCTGTCGTCGCCAATAAAGAAATATTGCGGCGGGTTTTTGGACGGCACCATGGCCAGGAAAGGCGCTTTATCCACGCGTTGCAAAAAGCGCTCGTCCAGACCCGCCTCCAGCGCCAGGCGCGCCAGATCGTTGCCAAAGTTGTCGGTGCTGACCGCGCCCGCGTAACCGGTCGGCAGCCCCAGCTTTGACGCTACGCGCGCCACGCTCCAGCAAGATCCGCCCGGCACCGCGCGCCACAAGCCGTCGCCTTCGGCAATAAAGTCAGTCAGGGCTTCGCCAAATACGACAAATTGCGGGTTCATGGTACGCGGTCATCCATAGCAGTTGAGTTGCAGGATTATGCAGTGAACACGTGTGCAAATGCATCGGGATTTCAATGTATCCCCTCGCGCAGGCATCACCGCACCGTGGCGGCTTATTGCGTAACCACCACTTGCAGATTATGGCTGCCCGTAATGCGTTCCGCTGCCGCCAGCGCCGCTTTGCGATCGGCAAATGGTCCGAGTTTGACGCGATGCAGATTGCCGGCGGATTGCACGGTGACGGTGGCGCCTTCGCCGTTCAGATCACGCGCCATATGGTCGCGGAAATTCTCGGCATTGGTTAGCGAGCCAAATGCGCCCAGTTGCAGATACACACCGCCGCCGCTGGCCACTGAAACCGGCACGCGTTCGGGTTTGGCCTCCGCCACCGGCGCGGCGGCCGGTGCGGCGGCCGTTACGCCTGCGCTGCTGGCGGGCAGGGTGGCGACGGGCGCATCGGCGGGCATCGGGTTGGCGGCGGCTTGCGCCACATTCACCGGCGGCGGGATCTCGCCCGGCGCCAGGCTTTCCACCACCACTTCGGCGCTGCCATTCATGGCGTAACCCAGGCGGCAGGCGGCCAGGAAAGACAGATCCATCACACGGCCGCGCTTGAACGGACCACGATCATTCACCCGCACAATCACGCTACGGCCGTTCTTGACGTTGGTGACGCGCGCATAGCTGGGCAGCGGCAGAATCGGCGAGGCGGCGGTCATGGTAAACATGTCGTAGACCTCGCCGGTGGAGGTCTTCTGGCCGTTGAATTTGCGGCCATACCATGACGCCATGCCTTGCTGGTTCAGCTTGCCTGCGGTGCGCAGCGGTGTGAAATTCTGGCCCAGCACCGTATAGGGGTTGTTGGCGAAGCGGTGCAGTGGTTCGGCTTTGGGCGTGGGCTCGGGCACAAAATCCAGCCATTCCGGCAGCGTTTCTTGCGGGCCGTCATCAAGATAGAAATTGCCGGTGCCTTTGGCCCCCGCCGTATATGCGCAATGGTACGGCGACGGCGTGGTGGCCAGTTGGGCCGGTGGCTGATTCAGTCCCTGCGTGGGCGCGCCGGAGGGAGTGGGCGTGGTGGGTGTGGCCGGGGCGGGCTGGCGGGGTGCGCTACCGCAAGCCACCAGCAGCGTGGTCAGTGCGACGGTGGCGCAGCGGCGCCAGGTGATCATCTCAGTCCATTTCTTCGCCACGCCTAACCGCCTCTTTAATCAGTTCTTCATCAGTTTGCGATCTTTCTGCACGCTCATCAGAATGCCGAACGCCGCCATCAGGGACACCATCGAGGTGCCGCCATAAGACACCAGCGGCAGCGGCACGCCCACCACCGGCAGAATGCCCGACACCATGCCCATATTGACGAAGGCATAGGTAAAGAAAGTCAGCGTTAATGCGCCTGCCAGCAAGCGGCCAAACAAGGTGGAACCATTGCTGGCGATATGCAAGCCGCGGCCAATCAGCATCAGATATAACAACAGCAAAACAATATTGCCGGCCAGGCCAAATTCTTCGCCAAATACGGCAAAAATAAAGTCAGTGGTGCGTTCCGGAATAAAGTCGAGGTGAGTCTGCGTGCCATTCAGCCAGCCTTTACCAAATGGCCCGCCCGAGCCAATGGCAATGGTGCCCTGAATAATGTGATAGCCCGCGCCCAAAGGGTCCTGCATCGGGTCGAGCATGGTGGCCACGCGTTGGCATTGGTATTCGCGCAAGATATGAATACACAAATTCCAGTGCGTCACCACATAGGCCAGGCCACCGCCGGCCAATACCAATGCGCCAATCAGATACCACGATAATCCGGCAAAAAACATCACATAAAAACCGGAAGACGCAATCAGTAATGCGGTGCCCAGATCGGGCTGTTTCAGAATCAGCCCCATTGGAATAACCAGCAAAATCATCGCCACCAGAAAATGCTTCCAGTTAAGCGTGGCTTCGTAATGATGGAAATACCAGGCCAGCATCATTGGCAAGCCCAGTTTCATTAATTCGGAAGGCTGGATGGTGACGCCGATATTCAGCCAACGCCGCGCGCCATGGCTGACCGAGCCAAATAGCGCCACGCAAATCAATAGCACCACGCCGACCAGATAGATCGGCAGCGCCAGCCGCATCAATACTTGCTGCGGCATATTGGCCATCACCCACAGCACGCACAACGCCACACCCATAAAGGTGAACTTGTCATTGAGCTTGCCCATGTCCTGATTGGAGGCCGAATACAGCACAATCGAAGACAGGATGAATAACAACACCAGAAAAACCAGCAGCCATGGATCAATTGGCCGCACAAAGCGATCCCAGAGCACTTTAATCACTGTCGCTGCTCTCCACCTCAGAAGCCGGTTGGTTCGGCTGTTTGCCGGTCAGGTAATAATCGAGCACCTGCCGCGCAATCGGCGCCGCCGCTGCCGCGCCCCAACCACCGTTTTCTACCAATACCGCCAAGGCAATTTTCGGGTCTTCGGCCGGGGCATAAGCAATAAACCAGGCGTGATCGCGCAAATGCGCTTTGGTACCGCTTTCGCTGTATTTGGCGCCCTTCAGGCTATACACCTGCGCCGTACCGGTTTTGCCCGCCGCCGTATAAGCCGCGCCTGCAAACGCTTTCGCGCCCGTGCCTTCTTTAATTACGCCGGCCATCGCACGTTTGACGATGTCGACGTTGGATTGCTTCCAGTTCATGATTTTTTCGGGCGTCGGCTCAACCACGGTACGCGCGCCGGTTTTGCCATCGACCAGATACGCCACCATATGCGGACGATATTCCCGGCCGTCATTGGCCAGCGTGGCTGTCGCATGCGCCATCTGCAGCGGTGTATAGGCGTTGTAGCCCTGGCCAATACCAATCGAAATGGTCTCGCCCGCAAACCACTTTTGTTGTGCCGGATTACGGAAGCGTTTCTTTTTCCATTCCTGCGACGGCAATACGCCTGGCTGTTCGCCATTGATATCCACGCCGGTGGGTTTGCCGAAATCCATGCTGCCCATAAAGCGCGAAATGGCGTCGATGCCCATTACATTGGCCAGCGAGTAGTAATACACATCGCAAGACACCACGATGGAACGATACATATCCACCATGCCGTGGCCGCCCACCTTGTCGTCATGGAAGGTATGGCCGCCAAAATTGAATACGCCAGTATCGGCAATCGCTTGATTGGGCGACCGGAAATTACCTTCCAGCGCGCCTAATGCCATAAATGGCTTGAAGGTAGAGCCGGGCGGATAAGTGCCGCGCAATGCACGGTTATTCAGCGGTTTATCCGGGCTGGTGTTCAAATCATTCCAGCTTTGCGGATCAATGCCATCCACAAACAGATTGGGATCAAAGCCTGGCTTGGAAACAAAAGCCAATACACCGCCATTTTTTGGATCGATGGCGACCAATGCGCCTTTGCGATCACCAAATGCATTTTCGGCAATCTGCTGCAATTTGATATCGACGGACAGAATCAGATTTTTGCCCGGCTGGGGTGGCGTGCGGCGCAAAGTGCGAATCGCGCGGCCACCCGCATCAATTTCGACCTCTTCAAAGCCGGTGGTGCCGTGCAAATACTGTTCGTAGCTTTCTTCAATGCCCACTTTACCGATATGGTCGGTGCCACGGTAATTGGCCAGTTCGCCTTTATCGTCCAGATCATCCAGATCTTTTTCGTTAATCCGGCCGATATAACCAATCAAATGCGAAGCCACTTCGCCTTGTGGATATTGGCGGAACAAGCGCGCTTTGACTTCAACGCCGGGGAACTGATAACTGTTAGCGGCAAATTTGGCCACTTCTTCATCGGTTAACCGGGTTTTAATCGGCAGCGATTCAAAGTCCTTGGTATCTTCCATCAGCTTTTTAAAGCGACGGCGATCCTTGGGCGTAATCTCGATAATCTTGTTCAGCCGATCAATACAGTCTTCCAGCACCCCCACGCGCGATGGCGTAATTTCCAGCGTATAGGCCGAAAAGTTATGCGCCAGCACCACGCCATTGCGGTCATAGATAATGCCGCGCGGTGGCGCGATGGGCACCAGCGAAATGCGGTTCTGCTCGGCCAGGGTCTGGTACTTGTCGTGCTGCATCACCTGCAGCCAGCTAAAGCGCGTGGCCAACAGGCCAAACAGCACCAGCACCAGCAAAGCGGCTGCGACGATGCGGATCTGAAACGCGTAGCGCTCGGACTGTTGATTTTTAAGCTCGTTGCGACTCATAGCGCTTCAGATTTCGGCTTGCGCTGGTACATCAGCAACAGGTTGGAAAGCGGCGTCCAGATGATGGCGGCCAGTACGCTGCCGGCAAAATAGCCCCAGCCTACAAACGACGCGCCCAGCAGCAGACGGATGATGACCATCAGCGCCTGCGACAGCCACAACATGCCCAGCGTCACCAGCGCCTGCTGCCAGAACGGGAAAACATTCAGCAGCCGTTGGCGCGACAGCGTCAGATACGCGATCACGGCATAGGCAAACGCATGCTGGCCCAGCACGTTGCCGTCGCCCACATCCATCAGCACGCCCAGCATAAAGGCCACGCCCACACCCACGCGGCGCGGCTGGTTGAGCGTCCAGTACACGATAAACAGGGCAACAAAGTCAGGCGTGAAGTTGGCGACTTCGGCTTGCCACGGCAGCAGGTTGATCACCAGCGCGACAATAAAAGTAAAAGTGATAAACGCGCCCCCGACGGGACGCAGCAGCTGGCTGGATACCGGCATTAACGGCCTCGTTTCTTTTTGTCTGGGGTGGGCGTTGGGGTAACAGGGTAGGGCGGCAGCACGCGCGCGGTGTTCAGCACCAGCAAAAAGCGATGCTGGTCCACATCCGCCAGCGGCGCACACACGATGCGGGCAAACGCACTGCTGGCTGAGCGATCAATGCGCAGCACGCGCGCCACCGCCAGACCCGCCGGATAAATACCATCAATGCCCGACGTTACCAGGCGGTCGCCTTCCTTGATGTCGACATTGGGCGCCATATTGCGCACTTCCAACGGTTGATTGCGGCCCATGCCATAGATAACGGTGCGCAGCTGGTTACGTTCCACCATCACCGGCACCATCTGGTCGCGGTCGGTAATCATGCGGACTTCGGAGGTCAGCGGCTGGATGCGGATAATCTGGCCCACCACGCCCACCGTATCGATCACAGCCTGGCCCGGCGCAATACCGGCGCGCTCGCCACGATCGACGATCAGGCGCGCGGTAAAGGGGTCACGGCCGTTGTAGAGGATTTCGACCAGTTGCGAGGGCGAGCCAAACGAGGCCTGGCGCTCGTCCAGTTGGCGCAGGCGCAGGTTTTCGGCTTCCAGCGCCTTCATCTTCATCGCTTGCGCCTGGGCCACCAGTTGCGCGTCGTTAAGGCGACGGTTTTCGGCCAGCAGTTCGGCCTGGCGGCTGAAGAATTGCGTCGTGGTGCGGGCGATCTCGAACGGTTCGGTGGCCAGCCATTGCAGCGGGTACAGCACCACCGAGACTTTCTCGCGTACGCGATCAAGCATCTTGAAATGCGCGTCGCCGACGATCATCGCCAGCGAGATCACTGAAAATATCAAAAGCCGCGTGAGCGGCTTGGGGCCTTGTCTGAAAAAGGCGGGTTGCGTCGCTTGCATGGTTCACCTGTGGCTGTGGCCGCCGCCGCGTGGTAATCCGGTCGACCGGACCGGATGGCGTAGACCAGGTTGCGCCCTGCCTGATTGCACCGCGGCCGCACCACCACAAAGGGCGGAGCGGCCGGGGCAGGGGCACGCATCGGTCTGGCGCTTGCGCGCTCAGGGCCGGAGCCGGCAATCAGTCGTTGGTGAAAATCGCCACGCCGCCCTTGTCCAGCTTCTCGAGCGCTTTGCCGGAACCGCGCACGACGCAGGTCAGCGGGTCTTCGGCCACGATGACGGGCAGGCCGGTTTCTTCCATCAGCAGACGGTCCAGATCGCGCAGCAACGCGCCGCCACCGGTCAGCACCATGCCTTTTTCGGCAATATCGGCGCCCAGTTCCGGCGGGGTTTGTTCCAGCGCTTGTTTGACTGCGGACACGATCTGGTTCAGCGGTTCGGTCAGTGCTTCCAGGATTTCGTTGGAAGAAATGGTAAACGAACGCGGAATGCCTTCGGCCAGGTTGCGGCCTTTGACTTCCATCTCGCGCACTTCAGCGCCCGGAAATGCCGAGCCAATGCGCTTCTTGATTTCTTCGGCGGTGGTTTCACCAATCAACATGCCGTAGTTACGACGGATGTAGTTGATGATCGATTCGTCAAACTTGTCGCCGCCCACGCGTACGCTGCTGGCGTAAACAATACCGCCCAGCGAGATCACGCCCACTTCGGTGGTGCCGCCACCGATATCCACCACCATCGAGCCGGTGGCTTCTTCTACCGGCAGATCGGCGCCAATGGCCGCGGCCATCGGTTCTTCGATCAGCTCAACCTTGCGCGCGCCCGCGCCCAGTGCGGATTCCTTGATGGCGCGGCGTTCCACCTGGGTGGAACCGCAGGGTACGCAAATCACGATACGCGGAGGGCTGCTGAACAAACGGCTGGGGTTCACCTTTTTGATGAACTGCTTGAGCATCTGTTCGGTGATGGTGAAATCGGCAATCACGCCGTCTTTCATCGGGCGGATGGCGGTAATGCTGCCGGGCGTGCGGCCCAGCATTTTTTTGGCTTCGGCGCCGACGGCCAGAATGGTTTTTTTGCCGGAGGGGCCGCCTTCTTGTTGAATGGCGACCACCGAAGGTTCGTCCAGCACAATTCCTTTGCCTTGCATGTAGATCAGGGTGTTGGCAGTGCCAAGGTCGATGGCAATGTCGTTGGCAAAATAGCCGGAGAGAAGACCAAACATCGTGTACTCACAGTCGGATTCGGGTTTCGACAAAACAACACAGGCGTTGCATGAGCCTGTGCCGCGAAATGGATGATGCAAATCCGCAATCTGGTCCTGTAGAAACACCGCAGAAGCCCAGTGGGACTGGCATGGCGTACAAGGCCCGCCGGGCCCGCCGTGGCGGCGGCTGGCATCGGGTGCGGATGCTGGCCACGCTTCGGCGAATCAAGGGCGGTATGATACCCTATCCCGTTGATGTTAATGAAGGCAAAACCATGTCCCTTTCGCTTGATGATGTGAAGCGCATCGCGCGCCTCGCGCGCATCGCCGTCACCGATGAGGAAGTGGCGGCCAGCCAGGCCCAGTTGAACGGGCTGTTCGGCCTCATCGAAGAGATGCAATCCATTGATACCAAAGGTATCGAGCCCATGGCGCACGTCAGCGCCAGCCAGTTGCGCCTGCGTGAAGACGCGGCCACTGCGCCCGACCGTCGCGACGCTTTTCAGGCCGTGGCCCCGGCCGTGCAGGACGGTCTTTATCTGGTGCCCAAGGTGATCGAATGAGCGTGCAACGCGTACAAGCGCATTTTGAAGAAGCAGCCCAGGTGCTGGCCAAAGTACTGGCCGACCATGCGCTGTTAAGTTCCATCGACGCCGCCGCCGATCTGCTGGCCGACGCCTTCCGTTCGGGCCACAAGGCGCTGTCATGTGGCAATGGCGGTTCGCACTGCGACGCCATGCACTTTGCCGAAGAGCTGTCCGGCCGCTACCGCGGCGATCGTCCTGCCTTGCCTGCAATGGCGGTGTCCGACCCGTCGCACATTACCTGCGTGGCCAATGATTACGGCTTCAACGAGATCTTTGCGCGCGCTGTGGCGGCGTTTGGCCAGCCGGGCGATGTGCTGGTGGGCATTACCACCAGCGGCAATTCGGCCAATGTAATCCGTGCGGTGGAAGAGGCACGCAAACGCAATATGCGTGTGATTCTGTTGATGGGCAAAGACGGCGGCAAGCTTAAAGACGCCGCCGATGTCGAGATCATCGTGCCGCATTTCGGCTATGCCGACCGCACGCAAGAAATCCATATCAAGATCATTCATACCCTGATCGACCTGATCGAACGTGGCCTTGGCTACGTCGATGAGAAGGAATGACCGGCATGTTCGAAAAAAGCATCAAGCAATTGTCCGCCGGGTTGGCGGCAGGTGAGTTTTCGGCCGTAGAACTGGCCACCGAATTTCTGCAACGCGCCAAGGCCCTCAATGGCCAGCTCAATGCGTTTATCACGCTCAACGAAGATCTGACACTGGCGCAGGCGCGGGCGGCTGATGCCACGCGTGCCGCAGGTCATGCAGGCGCGCTGACCGGCGTGCCGCTGGCGCATAAAGATATCTTTTGCCAGGAAGGCTGGCGCACCACGTGTGGCTCGAAGATGCTCGAAAACTTTGTGTCGCCGTACTCGGCGCACGTGGTCGAGAACATCGCGCGCGCCGGCATGGTCACGCTGGGCCGGACCAATATGGACGAGTTCGCCATGGGTTCGTCCAACGAGAACAGCTATTTTGGCGCGGTTAAAAACCCGTGGGACGTTAACGCGGTGCCCGGCGGGTCTTCGGGCGGTTCGGCCGCTGCGGTAGCCGCACGGCTGGCTCCGGTGGCAACGGCCACCGATACCGGCGGTTCGATTCGCCAGCCCGCCGCGTTTTGCGGCGTCACCGGCATCAAGCCTACCTATGGCGTGGTTAGCCGCTTTGGCATGATCGCGTATGCCAGCTCGCTGGATCAGGGCGGCCCCATCGGCAAAAGCGCGGAAGACTGTGCGCTGCTGCTGAACGTAATGGCAGGCTTTGATGAGCGCGACGCCACCAGCGTGGAACGCGCTACCGAAGATTACACGCGTGATCTGGCGCAACCGCTGTCCGGCCTGCGCATTGGTCTGCCCAAAGAATATTTTGCGGAAGGCCTCGATGCCGAAGTGGCGCGCGCGATTGACGCCGCCATTGCGGAATACAAAAAGCTGGGTGCGACCATCGTCGAGATTTCGCTGCCCAACACGCGCATGGCCATCCCGTCTTATTACGTGATTGCGCCGGCCGAAGCGTCGAGCAACCTCAGCCGCTTTGATGGCGTGCGCTACGGTCATCGCGCCGCGCAATACGACGGCCTGACCGAGATGTACGAAAAGACGCGCGCGGAAGGTTTCGGTTGGGAAGTCAAACGCCGCATTCTGACGGGCACCTATGTGCTCAGCCACGGTTATTACGACGCGTACTACCTGCAAGCGCAGCGTGTACGCCAGTTGCTGGCCAATGACTTTGCCGCGGGCCTGGCGCAATGCGATGTGATCGCGGCGCCGGTTGCGCCGACAGCGGCGTGGAATATCGGCGAAAAAACCGATGATCCGCTGGCGATGTACCTGGCTGATATCTACACGCTGGGCGTTAACCTGGCGGGCTTGCCGGGCCTGAGCCATCCGATCGGTTTTGCCGGCAACGGCCGTCCGATCGGCATGCAGTTGATCGGCAATTATTTTGCCGAAGCCCGACTGCTGAACGCCGCGCATCAGTACCAGCAAGTCACCGACTGGCACACCCGCGCACCGGTGCTGTAACGCATGATTGGTGAGCCGCAGATCGCACTGCTGGAAAGCCTGGCGCAAAGCGCCTGGCCCGCGCTCAAGACGTTGATGATCGATGGTTGGTGGCTGCGTATGGCCGAGGGCTATACCAAGCGCGCCAACTCGGTGACGCCCTTGAACGACGGCATCATGGACCTGGATCACAAGCTGGGCATTTGCGAGCGCACCTACGCCATGCACGACTTGCCGACCATCTTCAAGGTGACTTCGGCGCACGAAGAACTGGATGCCGAACTGGCACTGCGCGGCTACGAAAAGCTCGATTTATCCAGCGTACAGATGGTGGAGCTGGCCAGTTTTCTGCATTTCTACGATACGGACGTGCGCTTGTATGGCGGCCCGACCGAAGAATGGCTGAATGCGTTCTGCCGCTTTGGCAAAGTCAGCTACAGCAAAAAGCCGCTAATTGAAGACATGTTTGCCAGCATGCCCGGCCCAGCCGCGTTTGCGTTGCTGAAAGAAGGCCGCACAGTGGTGGCGGTGGGGATGGCGGTGGCCATCATGGACCACCTGGTGCTGTTTGATATCTGCACCCACCCCGAGCATCGGCGCAAAGGCTATGCCCGGCGCGTGGTCAGCACCTTGCTGCGCTGGGGCCAGGAAGGCGGCACCGTGCTGGCGCTGTTACAGGTGGTGGCCGACAACGAGCCCGCCATCCAGTTGTACGAAGATTTCGGATTCACCGAGCAATATCGCTATTGGTATCGCCGCAGAAACGTAAAGCTCTAAGCCATCTGCGGCGTTCACAGAAGAGAGACTGACCATGAAATGGGAAGTGGTAATCGGGCTGGAAGTACATACCCAGCTCACGACGAAGTCGAAGATTTTTTCGCCCGCCAGCACCGCGTTTGGCGCAGCGCCCAATACGCAAACGGCCGTGGTGGATATCGCCTTGCCGGGCGCGTTGCCGGTGATGAACAAATCGGTGGTGGACAAAGCCATCCAGTTTGGCCTGGCCATCGGCGCCAATGTGCGTCGCCGCTCGGTCTTTGCGCGCAAAAATTACTTCTACCCCGATCTGCCCAAGGGCTATCAGATCAGCCAGTTTGAGCTGCCGGTGGTGGAGGGCGGCGCCATTACCATCAACGTCGATGGGGTGGAAAAAACCATCAATCTGACGCGCGCGCATCTGGAAGAAGATGCCGGCAAATCGGTGCACGAAGGCATGGTCGGCATGACCGGCATCGACCTGAACCGCGCCGGTACGCCGCTGCTGGAGATTGTGTCCGAGCCCGAAATGCGCTCCGCCGCCGAAGCCGTGGCCTATGCCAAGGCGCTGTATTCGCTGGTGACGTGGATCGGCATTTGCGACGGCAATATGCAGGAAGGCAGCTTCCGTTGCGACGTCAACGTGTCGGTGCGTCCGGAAGGCCAGAAAGAATTTGGTACGCGCCGCGAAATCAAGAACCTGAACAGCTTCCGCTTTATTGAACAAGCGGTGAAATCGGAAGTGCGCTGGCAGATCGAAACAATCGAAGACGGCGGCACCATCCAGCAAGCCACCGTGCTGTTCGATCCGGACACTGGCGAGACCCGCATGATGCGCAGTAAGGAAGACGCGCACGATTACCGCTATTTTCCGGACCCCGATCTGCCACCGCTGGTGATCAGCGAAGAGTGGATCGAGCGCGTGCGCAGCGAACTGCCCGAGCTGCCGGCCGCGATGAAAACGCGCTTCGAGAGCCAGTACAGCATTCCGGCTTATGACGCCGGTACGCTGACCGCCAGCAAGGCATTGGCGGCGTATTTTGAAGCCACCGTTGCCGCAGGCGCCGATGCCAAGCTCAGCGCCAACTGGATTATGGGTGATGTGTCGGCCACGCTGAACCGCGAAGAAAAAGACATCAGCGAGTGCCCGGTTTCCGCCGCCGCGCTGGCGTCGCTGATCAAGCGTGTGCAGGACAACACCATCAACAACAAGACGGCCAAGGACGTGCTGCGCAAGATGTGGGAAACCGGCGATGCCGCCGATACCATCATCGAACGCGACGGCCTGAAGCAGGAAACCGATACCGGCGCGATCGAAGCGATTATCGACGGCGTGCTGGCCGCCAATGCGGGCATGGTTGAGGAATTCCGTGCCGGTAAAGAAAAAGCCTTCAACGCGCTGGTGGGCCAGTGCATGAAGGCCAGCAAGGGCAAAGCCAACCCGGCCGTGGTTAACGAGATCCTCAAGCAAAAGCTGGCCTGAACAAACATAGGGTGGGTCACGACCCACCCTATGTATTTACAGCGAGTTCACAAACTCGATCAGTTGCGCGCGGTCGGCGGCGGGCAGTTTCTTGAAGCGGTCGCGCGCCGCCGTGCCCTGGCCGCCGTGCCACAGAATCGCCTCTTCAATCGTGCGGGCACGCCCATCGTGCAGATAGCGCACATTCGGATCGATCGACGCCTGCAAGCCAATCCCCCACAGCGGCGCGGTGCGCCATTCCTGATTGCTGGCCACGCCTTCGGCATAACTATCCGCCAGCGCCGCGCCCATATCGTGCAGCAACAAATCGGAATACGGCCGGATGGTTTGATTGCGCAGTTCGGCAAAGCGATGGTTAGTGCCGGTGGTTAATGTGGCCGCATGGCACGCGGTACAACGCGCTGCGGCAAACAGATCGGCGCCGCGCGCAACGCGTGCCTGGGTGGCGTTCTCGGCGTTGATCTGCTGTTGCGTCAGCGGCGAATTCAGCTTGGCCTGGTCCACCAGCGTCGTGGCGCTGATGCCCAACGGCGCTTCGCCGGCAAAGTGACGTTGCGCGGGTACCGCCAGCAGGCTGGTATACCGCACCAGCAAATCCAGATCGCTGTCGCTGACTTTGGGCGCGCTGACATCGGCGGCGCGGCAAGCGCTACCGTTATCAGCCAGTCCGCAATAACGCGTCGGCAATATCGAGGTGGTAACGCCCATATCGGCATTCAGTGCCGCCGCCGTCTGTTGCAACACCGTGGCCGAGCTACCGCGCCAGCCAAAGCGGCCGACGCGTTTGGTGGCCGGGTTCAGCGGGTCGGCCACAATCTGCAGCTTGCCCACCGCGCCGTCCGCGTCGCTCTGGCTGGCTTTGGCCAGCGCCACCAGTTCGGTTTCCGGCACTGCTTCCAGCAAGCCCATGCCCGCCAGATGCGGCGCGGCGCGCACCGAGAAACGCGTGGGCAATGGCAGCGGCTGGCCGCTGGTATCGCTCAGCGTGTAATGCGGTTGTTGCAGCGTATATGCGGTGCCATCGGGATAACTGCCGCTGGTCTGCGTGTAGCTGTCGATTTTCAGAATTGCCTGGCGGCCATCAAACGATTTGCCGTTTTCGGTTACCGTGCCCATCGATAGTCGCGGGCCAAAGCGGCTGTCGACGATGTTTTTGCCGTTGCCGTCCACCGAACCCGTCATCACCACCATATTGCTGAGCGGCGTATTCAATGCGGGCGAGCTTTTGCCGTTGGCGGTATGGCAGGCAATGCACGAAGACTGCTGGAACATCGGCCCGGCTTTGCCCGCCTGCGCGGTGAAATCCGGATTGCCGGTTTCGCTGTGTTTGCCGGTCAAAAACGAGGTATGGAACAAGCGTCGCCCCTCAATCCACGGCTGTACATTGATGCCCGCGATATTGGTGCCCGCTTGCTGCAAGCTCATGTCGGGCTGGCCCGAGGTGTCTTCTTGCAGCGTCATGCTGCCCCCGCTCAGCGCTGTGGCCGGCAGCACCTGGGTGTCCCACGGGATGGCGCCGGTGCTGGGCCCGCGATACCACGGCTGTACGCCTTGCGTGCCCACCTTGTACACCAGCACGTCGGAGTAATAGTTAAAGCGGCCCATGATCTGGTCATTACCGGACAAGAAAATGCCCAGCTCGAACTCCACCAGGTCGCCGGGTTTCAGCGCACGGCCTTTGACGGCATTGCGGTCAATCTGCTTGACCAGCACAAACTCGCCCGGCTTGGGCGGCACGTTCAGGTCTTGATTGATGTTGTTGCCAGTCGGGTCTTGTCCCAGCGCGTTGTAGTTGGCGATCGGCGTTTTGCTGATCACGCCACCGGGCAGCAGCTTCATGCCGCCGTTATCGGCGTACAGGGCGACGGCGGTCGGGCCGGGATCATCGCCATCGCGCCGGCCGATATAGCCTTCGCGGAAATTGGTGCCATACAGCCACCATTGCGGCTGCATCACGATGGTCAGCACCCGGCTGGTCGGATCAGTGGGCGAGACGTTTTCGTAAATAGTCAGTTGATGCGTGCGGCGCTCAAAGTAATGCGCGGCAAACAGGCCATACAGATCGCCACTGCCGGGCGGATCGCTTTGTTCACGCGCATGGCGGTCGCGCGTGCGGCCCCCGATCTGCGTCACCAGCGTGCCATCGGCCAGCGTGTATTGCGTGGCCGGTTGCTGTTCATCAAATGACAGCGGGGTAAAGCTGTCGCCGCTGGCGGTGGGCGAGGGCACAGGCGTGGCCGTCGGTGTCGGTGTGGGCGCTGCGGTCGGATTGACCTGCGCGCTGGAATCGCCCCCGCCGCCACCGCCGCCACAGGCCGCCAATGCCAATGCAGAAAGTATGAGCAGCCCAGTTAATCGTTTTGCTTTTGTTGTCATAGCCCCGTCCGGTGTCTGTTTCAGCCGCTGCGTGATGGTCGCGCGGCCGTATTGATCTGATCGGTAAAACAAATCCGGGGCGAGAATTGCACCGCTGCGCCAGGCGGCACAAGCGCGTTTGATACAGAGCGGTACTGAAGGCAGAAAAGCGCAGACAGACGTCGCAAAAAGGCACAAAAAAAGCGTTTGAAACGGGCTGACCTTTTTGCGCCTGTGTGCCGCAAAACGTCAGTATTGGCGCGGGTTTGCGCGCTGTTACGCCAACGGGCAACAGCGCGCAATACGCCGAAATAATCAGCGCAAAAGCCGTCGGGTTAGCGGCAGGCCAAAGGCAGTTTCAAGCTGTCGCGCAGGGGGCGCAAGGTGGCGGGAGAATCGACCAGCACGGCATCCATGCCCAGGCACGTGGCGGCCTTCAGATCATCGACATTGTTAACCGCAATTGCGGTCAGATAGACCTTGCCCTGCTGGCGGAAGCACTGCACGGCGGCGGGCGTCCACAAGCGCGCATTAACGCTGCTGCGGCCCTCGCCCAGCGTAAAGGTCTCTACCAGATCGACCTTGCGGGAGATTTCAAACGCGGCGCGCGTGCCCACCACCGGCGCGTTGCATTGCGCGGCCAGGTCCACCTGCGCCAGCCGCAACCGCGTGGCATCGCGGCTCTCATACAATTGCGCCTGCCGATAGGGCGCGAATGCCTGTTGATAGGCGGCTTCGGTGGAATACAAGGTCACGCGCTGCCATGCGCGTGCGCCATCGAGTACATGCGCCACCGCGGCTGCTTGCGGTGCGGCCGGTAGGGCTTTCATATCGAGCACCACCGGTATCGCTGGCGGGATGGCATTAAGGGCATCAATCAGGGTGGGAATGGGCAAGCTGCGTTCGCGCCATGGATAGCTGAAGCCGCCCGCCCCATCTGCCTGCTTGAATTGCCAACCGGCGTTCAGTTGCTGCAGTTCGGCCAGCGTGTGGTCAGCGACTTTGCCCTGGCCGTTGGTTAAGGCGCTCAGATCAGCCGGGCGATACAACACCGGCACGCCATCGCGGCTGAGTTGCACGGTCAGCCAGAGGGCTTCTGCGCCATTGGATAAAGCGGTGGCGATAGCGGGCAAGGTGTTTTCCGGTGCGTCGCCGGTACCGCCACGATGGGCCATCAAGGTGGGCCAATGCCGGGCTGGCGTGGGCCGCGAAATATCTTCAGAAACCCCGACGCAGCCACCGAGCGCGAGCGTCGTTACACAAAGCAGAAGCAGATTGGTCTGGCAGCGCATATTCGTGTCCCCCACAAAAGTCGGGCCTTAGCTTAGGCGGGGTGGCGAAGGGGGAGAAATGGCAATATGCCGTCGCACCAGCGGGCGGTGTTTACAAGAAAACCGGGTGGTGGATTTCGTATTCATAGGGCGGGACTTGGCGTCCCCGTCTCGACCCACCACCCAAAGCCAATAAGAAGAATGAGCACGCTGCCAGGTTCTTCTCATCGGCTTGAACGGTGGGACTAGACGGGAACACCAGGTCCCACCCCATGCATCGCGGCATCTCAAGCGGTATAGACGACCTTGCCTTTAACCAGCGTGTATTTAACCTTGCCGCGCACTTCGCGCCCGTTAAACGGCGTGTTCTTGCCTTGGCTCTTCAGCGCGGCGGGGGTCACCATCCAGTAGTCGTCCAGATCTACCAGCGCCAGGTCGGCGCGGCAGCCGGGGCGCAGGCTGGCTTCAAAGCCCAGCATGGCAGCCGGGGCGGTGGTGATGCGCGCCAGCGCCAGATGCAGCGGCACCTTGTGCGCATCGGCCCAGCTTAAAGTCAGCGGCAACAACAGTTCCAGACCGGTCGCGCCCGCTTCGGCTTCGGCAAACGGCACCAGCTTGGCATCGTCGTCCACCGGCGTGTGGTCAGAGCAGATGGCATCGATGGTGCCATCCAGCAGCGCGGTGTGAATGGCCTCGCGGTCACGCACGCTACGCAGCGGCGGATCAAAGCGGAACAGGCTGTCGAAATAGCCAATATCGATATCAGCCAGATGCAGATGGTTGATCGAGATATCGCACGTCAGCGGCAAGCCGTCGCTCTTGGCCTGGCGCACCAGCGCCAGCCCGGCCGCGCTGGACACCAGGCGCAGATGCACGCGCGCGCCCGTCACCCGCATCAGCTCGGTAATGGTATTGATGGCCACGGTTTCGGCAATCACCGGAATACCGGTCAGGCCCAGGCGCGAGGCATATTCGCCATCGTGCGCTACGCCATCGCCCGCCAGCGTGGGTTCTTGCGCGCGCAGGCGCAGTTCGATATCGAATGTGGCCGCGTATTGCATGGCGCGGTACAGCACTTGCAGATTCACGATCGGGTGATTTGCCTGGCTAAACGCCACGCAACCAGCGTCGCGCAATTCGGCCAGCTCGGTCAGGTCTTCGCCGTTTAAACCTTTGGTTAGCGCGCCCACCGGATACACGCGCGCCAGGTCCAGATTGCGTGCGCGCTGGCGCAGCATGGTTACCAGCCCCGGTTCGTCCAGCGGCGGATCAGTGTCGGGCGGGCACACCACGCTGGTCACGCCCCCGGCGACTGCGGCGGCCATCTCGGACGCCAGCGTGGCTTTATATTCAAAGCCGGGCTCGCGCAGGCGCGCCGACAAATCAACCAGCCCAGGCATCACCAGCAAACCGGTGGCGTCGATTTCGCGCTCGGCCACAAAGCCCGCTGGCGCTTCATTAATGGCGACGATATTGCCGTCGGCCAGGTAGAGATCGCCGGTCTGGTCCAGCCCATGCGCCGGGCAGAGCAGCCGGCCGTTGCGGATTACGGTAGGTTTCATGCGGCATAACCTTTGTTGTGCGCCACGGCGCGGGCCTGGTTTTCGGCCACCAGCGCCATCACCGCCATGCGCACGGCAATGCCGAACGTCACTTGCGGCAGAATCACGGCCTGGTGGCCATCGGCCACGGCCGAATCAATTTCGACGCCACGGTTCATCGGCCCCGGATGCATCACGATGGCGTCGGGTCTGGCCAGCGCCAGTTTGTCGGCGGTCAGGCCGTAGTATTTAAAGAATTCTTGCGTGGACGGCAGATACGCGCCGCTCATGCGTTCGTTTTGCAGGCGCAACATCGCCACCACATCCACGTCTTTCAGGCCGGCGGCCATATCGTGATAAACGTGCACGCCCAATTGTTCAACGCCCACCGGCAACAGCGTTTTGGGTGCGATGACGCGGATTTCGGGGCAGCCCAGCGTGCTGAGCGCATGAATCTGCGAACGCGCCACGCGTGAATGCAGAATATCGCCGACGATGGCCACGCGCAGGCCGGTAAAGTCGCCCTTGAAGTGGCGGATGGTATACATGTCCAGCAGCGCTTGCGTCGGGTGGGCATGACGGCCGTCACCGGCGTTGACGACGGCAATGCCCGGTTTGACGTGCTGCGAAATCAGATGTGCCGCGCCCGATTGCGCATGCCGCACCACAAACAAATCCGCGCCCATCGCTTCCAGATTGTGGATGGTGTCGAGCAGCGTTTCACCCTTGGCGGTGGACGACGCGTTGATATTGAGGTTGATCACGTCGGCGCTGAGGCGCTTGGCGGCAATCTCAAACGTGGTGCGGGTGCGGGTTGAATTTTCAAAAAACAGGTTGAACACCGATTTGCCGGGCAGCACCGGAAATTTCTTGTGGCCCTGTTCCATCTCGGTCACGTATTCGGCGGCGCGGTCCAGAATCTGTTCCAGCACCGCGCGCGGCAAGCCTTCGGTGCTCAACAGATGGATTAGCGCCTTGTTGGCATCCAGTTGCGGATTTTTCATTACGGGTTTCCAGCGGAGTATTACAAATCGGGGAGGGGCGCGGCCGGGCAGGGCTGGCTCAGTCGGGCGGCGCGGCCATGATGGCGCCGTCAAACCAGCCTTGCAGAATCTGCATGGCGGCCACCTGGTCCAGCGCGGTTTTCTGCTTGCGCCCGCGCACGCCGGTTTCATCCAGCGCATTGCTGGCGGCGGCCGAGCTGAGGCGCTCATCCACATAATCGACGGGCAGATTAAAGCGGCCGTACAAACGCTGGCCAAACTTGCGCGCCAGCTTGCTCATCGCGGTGGGCTCGCCGTCCAGCGACAGCGGCATGCCCACCACCAGCTGTTGCGGTTGCCACTCGGCGATCAATGCGGTGATGCGGGCAAAGCGGGTGTCGTTATCCACTGCGGCAATGGTGCAAACCGGGTGCGGGATGCCCAGCTCGGTGCTGCCCACGGCCACGCCGATGCGCGCCTCGCCAAAATCAAACGCCAGCAAAGTACTCATGCGGCACCTGCCACGCTGCAACAACAGGGCGGATACAAACACCCCCCTGACCAGCAGGGGGGCAATGTGGCGGTATGACACAGATGTGGCTCAGGCATGGCCCGCTTCTTTCGACAACATGGCCATATCAATGCCCATCAGCGCCAAGGCGGCTTCGTAACGGCCTTCGGGCGGCAGGCTAAAGATGATATCCGGGTCGGCATCGACCGAAATCCACGCATTTTGCGCGATTTCGTTTTCCAGCTGGCCCGCTTCCCATCCGGCGTAGCCCAGCGTGACAAACAAATGCTCGGGGCCAGCGCCTTCGCCCACAGCCAGCAGGATGTCTTTGGAGGTGGTCAGGCCGATTTCTTCGCTGACGGCCAGCGTGGATTGCCATTCACCCAGCGGCTGGTGCAGCACAAAGCCGCGGTCGGTTTGCACCGGGCCGCCAAAATGCACTGGCAAATCAATCACATCCGGTCGGTGCAACTCAACGTCGATCTGCTCGAACAACGCCGACAGCGCCATGCCCAGCGGGCGGTTAACAATCACACCCATGGCGCCGCGTTCGTTGTGATCGCAGATATAAGCCAGGGTGCGTTCGAAGATCGGGTCTACCAGATTCGGCATTGCGATCAGAAATTGTCGCGTCAGATTCATATCCATGGGTCCAATTATTGCACAAGCACTGCGGTGCGCGGTTAACTCAACCGGGGCGTTCCCTTCGTATACTGAACGTCCTTCGATGACCCAGATTCACAATGGCTAATACTTCAGTAAAGCAGAAAGCGTTGTTCTGGTTTCGGCGTGACCTGCGCGTGCACGACAACGCCGGGCTGTATCACGCGCTCAAATCCGGCGCCGATGTGCTGCCGGTGTTTGTTTTCGACCGCGATATTCTCGACGGTTTGCCACAGTCCGACCGGCGGGTGGCGTTTATTCATGCCAGTGTGCACGCCTTGCAGGCCGAACTGCGCGCGGCGGGCGGCGACCTGATCACAGTACACGATCATGCTGCCGCTGCCATCGTCAGGCTGGCGCGCCAACATGACGTTTGTGCGGTTTATACCAACCACGATTACGAACCGGCCGCCCAGGCGCGCGACGCTACGGTTCGACACACTCTGCAACAAGCTGGCGTCGAATTGCTGACGTTCAAGGATCAGGTGATCTTTGAGCGCGACGAAGTGCTGACGCAGGCGGGCGGCATGTTCAGTGTGTTTACGCCCTACAAGCGCGCGTGGATGCAGAAGCTGGATGCCTTCCATCTGAAAGCCTATCCGGTTAAAAAATATCTGGCCGCGCTGGCGCCGTTGCCGCCACAAACCATTCCCACACTGCAACATATGGGATTTGCCGCCGATGCGCTGGCGGGGCTGCGGATTACGCCAGGCATCGACGGCGGCGAGCAGTTGTTTGAAGATTTCAAGAACCGCATCAATCGCTATCACGAAACGCGTGATTTTCCAGCCGTCAAAGGCCCGTCCTATCTATCGGTGCATTTACGTTTTGGCACGGTGTCGATCCGCGAACTGGCCGCCTATGCGCAGCATCGAGGCGGCGAGGGCGCCAGTACCTGGCTGGGCGAACTGATCTGGCGCGACTTTTACGCGCAAATCCTGTGGCACCGGCCCGAAGTAGCGCAGCAAGCGTTCAAGCCCGAATACGTGCATTTGCCGTTTCCCAACCCGCAGGATTTGTTTGAGGCCTGGTGCGAAGGCCGCACCGGTTATCCATTGGTGGATGCCGCCATGCGCCAGCTTAACCAGACCGGCTATATGCATAACCGCCTGCGCATGGTGACAGCCAGCTTTCTGGTCAAAGACCTGTTGGTGGACTGGCGCTGGGGTGAGCGCTACTTTGCCGACAAGCTGATCGACTTTGATCTGGCGTCCAACAACGGCGGCTGGCAATGGGCGGCCAGCACGGGGTGTGATGCGCAACCGTACTTTCGCATTTTCAACCCGGTCACCCAGTCAGAAAAATTCGATGCTGAGGGCAAATTCATCCTGCGTTACTGCCCCGAGCTGACAGGTTTAAGCGGCAAAGCGTTGCATGCGCCGTGGCTGGCCAAGCCCGGCGTGCTGGCCAGCGCCGGTATCCGACTGGGTCACGACTATCCGGAACCCGTGGTAGACCACGGCGTGCAACGCGATCTGGCCCTCGCGCTCTTCAAAAAGGCCAGGCCCGGTTGACAGCGGTATGGCGCGACCGCGTTTATGCACCTATCTTTTATAGGTTGCGCAATCGTGTAGATATTCCGTAAGCCGCCAGCCCCATAAACGCGAAACCGCAGGACTGACTGATGCCGGTGTTGCCTCGCCCCCGCCTGACACTGACACGCCGCGC
This sequence comes from Amantichitinum ursilacus, assembly GCF_001294205.1. Classification (GTDB taxonomy): domain Bacteria; phylum Pseudomonadota; class Gammaproteobacteria; order Burkholderiales; family Chitinibacteraceae; genus Amantichitinum; species Amantichitinum ursilacus. Next base: position 254,287 of record NZ_LAQT01000007.1, on the reverse strand, counting down.
GCTCACCCGCATGGGGCAGCGTGTGGCCGTGGTTATCGTGTTGGTGACGCTGGGCAGCTATTGGCATCTGTATAACAGCCTGGAACACATGCTGATCAGCGGGCTGGGCAATTACGCCGAGGCGCGCGCCAATCACGAATCGCAAGATTTTTTGTTGGCGCAAACGCAGACCCGCATGATGGCCGACGAATATCTGCGCCGGCTCAAAGCCATGGGCCAGACAGACCCGAAAGCCGAATTCGACGCCCGTTTTGCCGCCTCACCCGACGGCCTGATCCGGGTACGACCCGAAATCAGCGACTTTAAACACAAGGCCACGCTGTATATCCGGAACGATGTGCCGATCACGCCGGATTTACGTCGTCGCGTTCTGACCGGCTTTCAGTTGCTCAGCGAATGGGGCCCGCTGACCACCAACCGGTTTCTCGACAGCTTTATGAACATGCCCGAGCAGTTGTCGATCAATTACGCGCCGTTTGTGGACTGGAGCCTGAGCGCCACGCCCAGAACCGACATCTTTCAGTATGAAACCGTGTGGCGGTCCGCGCCCAAGGCCAATCCGTCGCGCAAGTCGTTCTGGACCTCGGTGTATTTTGACGAGGGCGCGCGCAAATGGATGATTTCGCATGTCTCGCTGGCGGATCTGGATGGCCGCTGGGTGGGTAGCCTCGGCCAGGATATCGCCATCGACGATCTGGTGCGGCGCACGCAAAACCAGCATCTGCCCGGCACGTGGAATCTGATTGTGCGCAGCGACGGCCAGTTGATTGCGCACCCGACGCTGGCCAAAGAAATCGCCAAGGCAGGTGGCAATCTGGATGTGCGCCAGTTGCATGACAAAACGCTGGAGAACATCGTCCACGCCGCGCTTGGCGTTCCCAATGGCAATGGCGCTGCCACCACGCCGCGCGGTGATTATCTGGTGGCGGTATCCACCATCGCCGGGCCGCAATGGAAACTGGTGGTGGTGTATCCGGGCAGCTTGCTGGCGCGGATTGCGCGCGGCAACGCCAGCTATGTATTGCTGCTGGGTGCGGGTTCGCTGGTGCTCGAACTGTTGATTATGTGGCTGGTGCTCCAGCGCCACGTGGCGGAGCCGCTGCAGGAAATGGTGATTGCCTCCGAACGCATTCGCGATGGCGACTATGCCGTCGACCTGAAAAGCGCGCGGCTGGACGACGAGCTGGGTGAACTGGCGCGCAGCATCGCCGGCATGGCCGAACGTGTGGGTGAGCGCGATCGCCAGTTGCAGCACGCCGCCAAGCAACTGGCGCGCGAAGCCGATATGGCAGGTCAGACCGCCGCGCGGCTGGCGGCGCTGTCGCAAATCCTGCCAGACCCTGTGTTTTTGATTGATCAGGAAGGCACGGTGCGCGAGGCATTTGGCAAAACCTCGGCCCTGTTTGAGGGCGCGCCGGCAGGGCAAAGCATCTTTGCCACCTTGCCCGACGACTATCACGAGCTGGCGCGCAACGCCTTGCAAGACGCATTAATGCGTGGCGCGCCGCACCGGCTGGTGTACCCGGTATCCACGCCGCCGCCGTCACGCTGGTTTGAGGCGCGCCTGATGCCGCTGCCCAGCTCGTCGTCGTATCACTGGAGCGTGCTGTGGCTGGTGCGCGATATCACCGAGCTGAAGCAGGCGGCCGAAGAAACCCGACTGGCGCGCGACCATCTGCAAGACATCGTCGCGGCGCAAACGGCCGATTTGCGCGCGGCGCGGGACAAAGCCGATGCCGCCAATCGCGCCAAGACCCAGTTCGTCTCGAATATCTCGCACGAATTACGCACGCCGATGCACGCCATCCTCAGCTTTGCCCGCATTGGCATCGAAAAAGCCGCGCAGGCCGAGCCCGACAAACTACGCCGCTATTTTGAAAACATCGCCAAATCGGGCGAGCGCATGCTGGCGACGGTGAATGACCTGCTGGATATCGCCAAGCTGGAAGCGGGCAAGATGGATTATCACTTTGTGGATAGCCAGCTTTGCCACATCGTCAACACCGTGGTGGAAGAACTGGAACCGTTGGCGGCGCGGCGGCATGTGGCAATGACCGTGCGCGGCTGCGACAGTGACACCGTGCATTGCGACAGCTTTCGCATTGCGCAGGTGATCCGCAATCTGCTATCCAATTCGCTCAAGTTCAGCCCGTCGCCCGGCGAAATCCGCGTGCTGATGCAGAGCGATGGCGCAATGCTGCATGTGGGCGTGTGCAATGACGGCCCGGCCATTCCCGATGACGAACTGGCGCGCATTTTCGAGAGCTTTGTGCAAGGCACCGCGACGTCGCCTGCGGGCGGGTCAGGGCTGGGGCTGGCGATCTGCCGCGAAATCATCACCGCGCACGGCGGCGTCATCCACGCCAGCAATCTGGACACGGGCGGCGTGTGCTTTAACTTCACCCTGCCGATCAACAGAGCGATGTAGAAACGGGCCTGGTTTGCAAAACCAGCCCGCGCCGTCGCGAGATGTTTGTAGGGTGCGTTACCCCAAAGGGGCAACGCACATTCGGGGCCAAAGCCCCGGCCCCATGCGGGGCCATCCGGCGTCCAGGGCAGACGCAAAATGTGCGTTGCCCCCTGCAGGGGTAACGCACCCTACGTTCGATGCGCGTCCATAAAAAACACCGCCGCTATCTCTAGCTGACGGTGTTTTTATAACGGGCCGATCAGGCGTGCGGATTATTAACCGCCGCTGCCGCCCGTGCCGCCCGGTGCGGTGGTGCCGCCGGTGGCATCGCCACCGGTGCCGCGGTCGGTTTTGGTGCCGCCCTTATCCTTGCCCTGGCTGTGATTGCTCGCCTTTTTCTTGGTGGCGTCAGTCGTGGCCTTCGGTTGGGTGGAATCGTCCGGCTTGACGTGTTTGGTCATATTGTCGGTGTTGGTGTCCGGCACGGGCGTGGTGCTGTCCGCCGCCATGGCCAGGGAACCGCCAGCGCTCAGCGCTGCGGCCAGAAGCAGGGTTACGATGGGTTTCATCAGAGTCTCTCCGTTGTTGGTTTAATGGTGTGATCCCATCTTCGGCCGTGCCCGTGTTCATCAACATCAGTCAGCCACGGCAACGCGCGTCAGCCAAACGCGCCCGGGCCTATTGCCGCTTGCGACGGACAATGCCCGCAGACAATGCAAGACGACGCTTACCCAGCCCGCAGGCTTTGCCCGGCGCTTTGCATTACAATGGCCCCCTTCGCGAAACTGTTTTTCTCTGGCTATCCGCACATGACACTGCTGCAACTGCTTACCCAACGCGCCGCCGCCGCCTTTGCCAAAGCCGGTGCGCCCGATGCCGCCCCGCTGGTGCAGGCCGCATCCAAGGCTGAATTTGGCGATTATCAAATCAACGGCGTGATGGGCGCGGCCAAAGCGCTCAAAACCAATCCGCGTGAATTGGCTACGCGTGTGCTGGCCGATCTGGAACTGGATGGCATCGCCAGCAAGCTCGAAATCGCCGGCCCCGGCTTTATCAATGTCACGCTCAGTGATGAATTTCTGGCCAGCCGCGTGCTGCAGCAACAAGACGACGTGCGTCTGGGCGCAGGCACGCCGCACGCCGAGACCGTGGTCATCGATATCTCGTCGCCCAACCTGGCCAAAGAAATGCACGTGGGCCATTTGCGCTCCACCATCATTGGCGATGCACTGGCGCGCGTATTTGAATTTATTGGGCACAACGTCATCCGCCAGAACCACGTCGGCGACTGGGGCACGCAGTTCGGTATGCTGACGGCCTATCTGTTTGAGCAAGAATCCACACAACCGGCCGAGCTGGCGCTGCACGATCTGGAAGAGTTCTATCGCGCCGCCAAAGCGCGCTTTGACGCCGACGCCGCCTTTGCCGATACCGCACGCGATTACGTGGTGCGCTTGCAAGCTGGCGACACGCGCGTGCTGGCGCTGTGGGAACGCTTTCGCGAAATCTCGCTGGCGCATTGCCACGCCGTGTATGCCCAACTGGGCGTCAAGCTGACGCCCGATGATGTGATGGGCGAATCGGCCTATAACGACGATCTGCCTAAAGTGGTGGCCGACCTCAAAGCCAAGGGGCTGCTGGTGGAAAGCCAGGGCGCGCAGGTGGTGTTCCTCGAAGAATTCCGCAACAAAGAAGGCGAGCCCGCAGCCTATATCGTGCAAAAGCAAGACGGTGGCTATCTGTACAGCACCACCGATCTGGCCTGCGCGCGTTATCGCGACCACACGCTGCATGCCGATCGCGTGCTGTATGTGGTGGATGCGCGCCAGGGTCTGCACTTCCAGCAGGTGTTTGCCGTCTCGCGCAAGGCCGGTTTTGTGCGGCCAGAACTGGTGCTGGAACACGTGGCCTTTGGCACGATGATGGGCAAGGACAACAAGCCGTTCAAAACGCGGACCGGTGGCACCGTCAAACTGGTGGAATTGCTCGACGAAGCCGAAGTGCGCGCGTTTGATCTGGTGACCAGCAAGAACCCCGATATGCCGGAAGCCACGCGCCGCGAGATCGCCAAGGCCGTGGGCATCGGCGCGGTTAAATACGCCGATCTGGCCAAGCATCGCACCAGCGACTATGTGTTTGACTGGGACAGCATGCTGAGCTTTGAAGGCAACACCGCGCCGTATCTGCAATATGCCTATACGCGTGTCGCCAGCATCTTCCGTCAGGCTGGCGCCGTGGATGAACACGCGCCGCTGGTGCTGGTGGAACCCGCCGAACACGCGCTGGCGCTGGCGCTGGCGCAACTGCCCGATCTGCTGCAACAAGTGGCGGCGGAAACTGCGCCGCATTTCTTGTGCGCCTATCTGTATGGCCTGGCGCAGAAGTTCTCGCGCTTCTACGATGCCTGCCCGGTGCTGAAGGCCGACGACGCGGCCACGCGCGCCAGCCGTCTGCGTCTGTGCGCGGCCACGGCCAATACGCTGAAGACCGGCTTGAGTCTGCTGGGCATCGCGGTACTCGAAGAAATGTAAGTCATGCCGGGGCGCGCCGCCGATGCGACGGCGCGCCCCGCGTCGCCCCCACGCACGGGCTTCCTTGCTACAATCGCGGATTCCAAATACCAGATTGCAGCGCCCCAATATGCGTACCTCCCAGCTGTTCCTGAATACCCTTAAAGAAGCCCCCTCCGAAGCGGAGCTGATTTCGCACAAGCTGATGGTGCGTGCCGGGCTGATCAAAAAGCTTGGCTCCGGTTTGTATACCTGGATGCCATTGGGTCTGCGCGTGCTGCGCAAGATCGAAACCATCGTGCGCGACGAGATGAACAAGGCCGGTGCGCAAGAAATGCTGATGCCCACCATCCAGCCCGCCGAGCTGTGGCAGGAATCGGGCCGCTGGGCCGTGTTTGGCCCGCAAATGCTCAAGATCAAAGATCGGCATGACCGCGATTTCTGTTATGGCCCCACGCACGAAGAAGTCATTACCGACATCGCGCGTTCCGAACTGCGTTCGTACAAGCAATTGCCGCAAAACTGGTATCAGATTCAGGCCAAGTTCCGCGACGAAATCCGCCCGCGTTTTGGCGTGATGCGCGCGCGCGAATTTGTGATGAAAGATTCGTACTCGTTTGATGCTGACTTTGCCGGTCTGGAAGTGGCGTACGGCAAGATGTACACCGCGTATTCCAATGTCTGCACGCGTCTGGGCCTCAAGTTCCGCGCCGTTGCGGCCGACACCGGCGCGATTGGCGGTTCCGGCAGCCACGAATTCCAGGTGCTGGCGGATGCCGGTGAAGATCTGCTGGCCTACAACCCCGATTCGGACTACGCCGCCAACGTCGAGCTGGCGCCGGCTTTTGCCCCGGAAACCCCGCGCGCCGCTCCGGCTGAGCAAATGCGTGATGTGGATACCCCCAAGCAAACCACCTGCGAAGCCGTGGCGCAGTTGCTGGGCATCGGCATCGATCGCACTGTCAAACTGATCGCGCTGGTGGGCGGCGAAGGCCAGTTCATCGTTGCGCTATTGCGTGGCGATCATTCGCTCAATGAAGTGAAACTGGGCAAAGTGGCAGGCGTGGGCGAATTCCGCTTTGCCACCGAAGAAGAAATCCGCGCGCGCTTTAACTGCCCGCCGGGCTTCCTTGGCCCGGTCGGTATCGCCAGCGATATCACGGTGATTGCCGATCTGACCGTCAATGCGATGAGTGATTTTGTGGTGGGCGCCAACAAGCCCAAGTTCCACCTGGCGGGCGTCAACTTTGGTCGCGATCTGCCGGAACCGACCGTAGTGGCCGATATCCGCAACGTGGTGGTGGGCGACAAGGCGCCGGATGGCAAAGGCACGCTGGACATCTGCCGTGGTATCGAAGTCGGCCATATCTTCCAGTTGCGCACCAAGTATTCCGCCGCGCTCAATGCCACTTATGTGGCCGAAGACGGCAGCCAGAAGCACTTTGAAATGGGCTGCTACGGCATTGGCGTATCACGCATTGTGGCGGCCGCCATCGAGCAGAACCATGATGAGCGCGGCATTATCTTCAGCGCGGCCATGGCGCCGTTCGAAGTTGCCGTGGTGGCAGTGGGCTACCATCGTTCCGAAGCGGTTAAAGCCGCGGCCGATGCGCTGTACAACGCGCTGATCGCAGCCGGTGTCGATGCGCTGCTGGACGACCGCAACGAGCGTCCGGGCTCGATGTTTGCCGATATGGAACTGCTGGGCATTCCGCACCGCGTTACCATCGGCGACAAGGGCCTGGCGGAGGGCGCGGTGGAGTACGTAGCGCGCGCGGGCGGCGAGATGCAGAAAGTCGGCGTGGCCGATGCGGCGGCGTTTGTGCGCCAACGCCTGGCGGCCTGAGCGTTTATTGATTAGTAGTCGCTAAAGGGGCGGCGGCCTGCCGTCGCCCTGGAACCCCCATGAACAATCCGTACTTTGATGCACCGCTGGTGCTGGTCGATCTGGAAACCACAGGCGCAACGCCAGCCACCGATCGCATTACCGAAGTCGGACTGGTGCAGATCGACGCCGACGGCATCCGCAGCTGGCAAAGTCTGGTCAACCCGCAGCGGTCCATCCCCCCGTTTATTCAGCAACTGACCGGCATTAACGACGCCATGGTGGCCGATGCGCCCACCTTTGCCGAACTGGCGCCCACCTTGTCGCAAAAGCTGGAAGGCCGCGTGTTTGTCGCGCACAACGCGCGCTTTGACTACGGTTTTTTAAAGCAGGAATTCAAGCGGCTCGGGCTGCGCTTTAACGCGCGCGTGCTGTGTACGGTCAAACTGTCGCGCAAGCTTTATCCGCATGAACACAAACACAGTCTGGATACGCTGGTGGCGCGTCACGGCTTGAGCGTGCCCGGCGAGCGTCACCGCGCGCTCACCGACGCGCTGTTGCTGCAGCAGTTTCTGGATGCCGCCCAGCGTGATCATCCCGTCACCGCTATCCACGCCGCGATTCAGGATCTGACGCGCCAACCGGTGGTGCCGCCCGGCGTTGACCCCGCCATCGTGGACGATCTGCCGGAAAACCATGGTGTGTATGTGTTTTACGGCGACGGTGATGAACCGCTGTTTATCGGCCGCAGCAGCAATGTGCGCAAGCGCGTGCTGACGCATTTCTCGGTTGATCTTAAGGATCGCAAAAAGGCGCGCGAAGCGCAGATGTTGGGGCTGCTCAAGCGCGTGGATTGGGCGGAGACTTCGGGCGAGTTTGGCTCGTTGCTGCACGAAGCCAGCCTGCTGCGCACTTTGTCACCGCAATACAGCCCGCGGCTGCGTAAAACGCGCGAGCTGGTAGCGTGGCGCTTGATGCCGCAGCCCGATGCGCCGCTCGAAATTGCCCTGGTGCCGCTGGAAAATCTGGCCGAAGCTGGGCCAGATGAATTCTGGTTTGGCCCGTTCCGCAGCGAGCGCGAGGCGAAGACGGCGTTAACCCGGCTGGCCGACGCGCATAATCTGTGCCGCACCTTGTTGGGTTTCGAAACGGTCGCGCCGTGCAGCAGTCATCTGGCGCAGAAATGCCGTGGCGGCTGCGTGGGCAAAGAGCCGGTCGGATTGCATAACGCGCGCGTTTTGGCGGCGTTATCGAAGCTGAAAATGCCCGCGTGGCCGTATGCCGGGCCGGTGGCGCTGGCTGAAGGGCAGGGCGATGCGGCGGTGCTGCATGTGCTGGAAAACTGGAATTATCTGGGCTCAGCGCGCGATGACGAACAACTGGCAGACTTGTTGTCCGCGCCACGCCCGGCGTTTGATCTGGATATGTTCAAACTGATCCAGGCCGAACTGAAACGTGGCCGCTTGATCATCAAAAAACTCACGTAGTGTGCGTTACCCCTGGGCTTTTCGGGGGCTTGTCCTCGCTTGCGGGGGCTTGTCCTCGCTTGCGGGGGCTTGTCCTCGCTTGCGGGGGCAACGCACATTTTGGGGCCGACGGCCCTGTTTGGGGCCGACGGCCCTGTTTCGGGCCAGCCAGCGTCCACGGCATAGCCGAATGCACGTTGCCCCCCAAACAAACCCCTCCGCCGTGACACATCACGGAGACGCTTGCCGGTGCTGTTTGTTACGCCTGCGCCAGCGCCTGTCGCGCGCTGGCTTCATCGGTCACCAGTCCGCTGAGGGCGCGGCCGCGCAATGCCGCATTCAGCGCGGTATATTTGGCCCGGCCGCCCCCAAAGCCGATCACCGGCTGCGCGGCGGACATCGGCAGGCGCAAGCTGGTTACGCGGTGCGCCAGCGGCGAATCCAGCGCCTGGCCATTGTGATCGAGCACGTGGCCGATCATCTCGCCCGCCGCGCCGCGCCCCATCAATTGCGAAATATCATCCGCGCTTAAAAACCCGTCTTCCTGCAGAGGGCAGCCCGGTCCGATTGAACCGATGCCCAGGAACGTGACATCGGCATGCGCCGACAGCTCGCTCACCACGCGATATACGCGGTGGCTACACCATTGGCGGCAGTCTTCGGCGCTATCGGCAATCAGCGGCGCGGGCAGCATAAAGTATTTGCTGCGCGTTTTTTCGGCGGTGCGCAAAGCCACGTCGTAGCGGTTGGACGCGCCATCGCTGGCAATCGCGCCCACCATCGACACAATGCGATGCTGCGGCCGCTCGATTTCGCTGAGTTCATCAATCACCGCTTTCAACGTCCGGCCCGAACCCAGATTCACCACCAGCGGTTTTTCTGATTGCAAAAACTGGTCCATCACCTGCGCGCCCGCCACGGCTAGCATGCGGCGCAGCACGTCGCCTTCGGCATGGCCGCCAGGCACCACCCGGCACAGGCTCAGGCCAAAGCGCGCCTTCATCGCCTCGGCCAGCGCCAGACAGTCGCTCACATCGTGATCAATGCGTACGCGCACCAGACCTTCTTCTACCGCGTACGCCACCAGCCGCTGCGCCATCTGTCGGCTGATGCCGAGATGCTCTGCGATTTCATGTTGCGTGTTGTTGGCCACGTAATACATCCACGCAGCCCGCGCAGCCTGGTCCAGTTTTTCTTGTTGTCTCGACATGATTTTCCTGTAAAGCCCCGTCGTGCTTGAGTTTGCTCGCCGTATCACTGCGGCGGATTGTAACCGCGCTGCGGGCAATTGCGCCTGTTTTACCACCGCGCGGCAGCAAAAGACAGCGCGGTATGTTGCAGTGCAAATGCTCATCGTCTGAGCAAATGCTTGACAAGGATCAAACAGATCGCGAATATTTGCCCGCGTAGTAAATAAATGCTCACTACGTAAATAGTGCCACAGATTATGTCTGTGGTGCGCAAGCGGTGCCTGTCTTGCGTGTTGTGCCGCACAGGCCCGCCGATTCGCTCACTGATCGTGCAGTACCCAACGCAATAACAAAGGCCGCGCCTTTGCGTGGCTGTACCAGCCGGTTTAGCTCTGCACCGGCCACTCAACGAAAAGTATGGAGAGATCAACGTGAACAAGACCCTGACTACCGCAATCGCTGCCGCGTTTGTTGGACTGGCTGGTGTAGCCAGCGCCGCCACCGTCACCATTGCAACCATCAATAACCCGGACATGATCGAGCTGCAAAAGCTCTCCAAGACGTTCGAGCAGGCCAACCCTGACATCCAGTTGCGCTGGGTAACGCTGGAAGAAAACGTACTACGTCAACGTGTTACTACAGATATCGCCACCGGCTCGGGCCAGTTTGACCTGATGACCATCGGCGCCTACGAGGCCCCGATCTGGGCCGCCAAAAACTGGCTGACCCCGCTGGATATGCCGGCCAACTATGACGTCAATGACGTGATCAAGACCGTGCGTGACGGCCTGTCGCTGAAGGGCAAGCTGTATGCCGTGCCGTTCTATGCCGAAAGCTCGATGACCTATTACCGCAAAGACCTGTTCGACGCCAAGGGTCTGAAGATGCCGGAACAACCCACCTGGACGGATATCCAGGGCTTTGCTGAAAAGCTGACTGACAAGGCGGCTGGCGTTTACGGCATCTGCTTGCGCGGCCAGGCCGGTTGGGGCGAGAACATGGCGCTGGTGGGCACCATGGTCAATACTTATGGCGGCCGCTGGTTTGATCAAAGCTGGAAGCCGACCATCGATACGCCGGAATGGAAGAAAGCCGTAACCACTTACGTCGACATCCTCGGCAAATATGGCCCTCCGGGCGCCAGCGCCAATGGCTTTAACGAAAACCTGGTGCTGTTTGGTAGCGGCAAGTGTGCCATGTGGGTCGATGCCACGGTCGCCGCCGGCATGTTGTACAACGGCAAGGAATCCAAGGTCGCCGACAAGGTGGCGTTTGCCGCTGCGCCGCAAGGCACTTCGCCGAAGGGCGCGCACTGGTTGTGGATGTGGTCGCTGGCTGTGCCGAAGTCGTCCAAGAACCAGGCCGCTGCGCAGAAATTTGCTGCATGGGCCACCTCGAAGGAATACATCGCGCTGGTCGCCAAAGACAAAGGCTGGGCTTCGGTGCCGTCCGGTACGCGTGAATCCACTTACGCCAATCCGGAATATCAAAAAGCCGCGCCGTTTGCCAGCTTTGTGCTGAGCGCCATCAACACCGCCAACCCGACTGACGCCACCGTGCAGAAAGTGCCGTACATCGGCGTGCAGTTCGCCACCATCCCCGAGTTCCAGTCCATCGGCACCGTGGTGGGCCAGAACGTGGCAGGCGCGCTGACCGGCAAGCTGACCATCGACCAGGCGCTGAAAAACTCGCAAGCCTCCACCGAGCGCGCCATGAAACAAGCGGGTTACCTCAAGTAATCCTCGCTGGTACGTCGTCACCGGAAACCGCGCTGCCAGGCGGTTTCCGGTGGTCCCCTGACTGACCCGCACAGGTGTCCTAATGACTCAACAAGTTCTCAACGCGACTGTCGCGCCGCTGCCACCCGGTGAAACGCTCACCCCGGCCGCCCAACCGCGCAGCAAATTGCCGCTGGCCAGCCTGATGCTGACGCCGTCTGTAGCGGTGCTGTTTTTGTGGATGCTGGTGCCGCTGCTGATGACGCTGTATTTCTCGGCCATCCGCTACAACCTGCTCAACCCCGACCAGACCGGTTTTGTCGGCATCGACAACTACCGCTATCTGCTTGAAGACCCGGCGTTCTGGCCCGCGGTCGGCCACACCCTTACGCTGATTGGATCGGTGCTGGGTATTTCCGTGGTCGGCGGCCTGTTGCTGGGCGTGCTGTTTGATCAACCGTTTGCAGGGCGGGGTATCGCGCGACTCCTCGTTATCGCGCCCTTTTTTGTAATGCCCACGGTCAGCGCGCTGATCTGGAAAAACATGATCCTGCACCCGGTGTATGGCCTCTGGGCCAACATCTTCCGCGCCATCGGCCTGCAGCCGATTGACTGGCTGGCGCAGTACCCGATGTGGTCGGTGATCGTGATTGTGTCGTGGCAATGGTTGCCGTTTGCGTTTCTGATTTTGCTGACCGCATTGCAATCGCTGGACCAGGAACAGAAAGAAGCCGCGCAACTGGATGGCGCCGGCCCGATCCGCATTTTTGTCTACATCACGCTGCCGCACCTTTCGCGCGCCATCGCCGTGGTGGTGATGATCGAAACCATCTTCTTGCTGTCGATTTTTGCCGAAATCTTTACTTCCACCGCCGGCGGCCCCGGCACCGAAACCACCACGCTGACGTGGCTGATTTATTCGATTGGCTTGCAACAGTTTGATATCGGCATCGCTTCGGCCGGTGGCGTGATCGCGGTGGTGCTGGCCAATGTGGTGTCGTTCTTCCTCGTGCGCATGCTGTCGAAGAACCTGAAAGGGGAGTACGAAAAATGAACGAAAAAGCCCCATGGTGGGTGGGCATCCTGGGTTGGGGGACGGCGTTTGTCATCTTCCTGCCCATCCTGATCATCGCCATTACCGCCTTCAAGACCGAACAGGACGCGTATTCGCTGTCACTGCTGTTCAAGCCCACCTTGCAAAGCTTTAACGAGGTGTTTGAACGCAGCCATTACCTCGGCTTTGTCAGCAACTCGGTGTATGTGTCGCTGGGTTCCACCATCGCCTCGCTGGCGCTGGCGGTGCCGGCCGCGTATTCGCTGGCGTTTTTCCCTGGCAAGCGCGCGCAGAAGATCCTGCTGTGGATGTTGTCCACCAAGATGATGCCGGCTGTGGGCGTGCTGATCCCGATCTACCTGCTGGCAAAAACCACGCTGCTGCTGGATAGCATCACCGGGCTGATCATTATCTATACGTTGATCAATCTGCCGATTGCGGTGTGGATGGCGTTTACCTACTTCAACGAAGTGCCTAAAGAAATCCTCGAAGCCGCGCGCATCGATGGCGCGAATGCGTGGCAGGAAATGCTGCATCTGCTGCTGCCCACCGCGCTGCCGGGCCTGGCGTCCACCGCGCTGCTGCTGGTGATCTTTTCGTGGAACGAGGCCTTCTGGAGCCTGAATCTGTCCAGCGTTAACGCCGCGCCGCTGACTGTATTTATTGCGTCGTACAGCAATCCGGAAGGTTTGTTCTGGGCCAAATTGTCCGCGGCTTCGCTGCTGGCCATCGCGCCGATTCTGGTACTGGGCTGGCTGGCGCAAAAACAACTGGTGCGCGGCATGACCTTCGGGGCCGTCAAATGACAGGGATTACCCATGTCATCTGCGATTGCGACGGCGTCTTGCTGGACAGCGAAAGCGTGGCGCTGGCGGCCATCATTGACGGACTGGATGGCCGCGCCCCGCGCACGGTGCTGGATGCGTTTTTGCGGCCGCGACTGGGCATGACCTTGCCGGCAATTGCCGCCGACATGGCCACCGAACTGGATTTGCGCCTGAGCATGACCGAAACGCTGGAACTGGAAGCCCAGGTGGAAGCGCGTTGTATTGCCGAAGCCCAAGCCATCCCCGGCGTGCTGCAAGCGTTAAGCGCCTTGCAACGGCCGTTGGCGGTGGCCAGCAACAGCAGCCGTCCGCGCGTGGAGGCGGGGCTTGGTTCGGCCGGCTTACGGGATCTGTTTGGCGGCCAGGTATATACGCCCGATGTGGCGCTGCGGCCTAAACCCGCACCTGATTTATATCGCGCCGCCTGCGCGGGTCTGGGCGGTCAGGCGGCCAGCACGCTGGTGCTGGAAGACAGCGTGGCTGGCGTGACCGCAGCGCGTGCCGCGGGGTTGTCGGTATTGGGGTTTGTCGGCGCGCGCCACGGCGAAATCGGGGCCAGCCGGCGTTTGCTGGCGGCCGGCGCGCATGCGGTGTTTGACGATATGCGCGAATTGCCCGAACGCGTGACGCAATGGGCCGTGCGTTAAGGCGACCGGCATGGCGACTAAATCCATCTGAACGCCGGTTTGGTCGCTGTATGGAATGAAGGGTTGATGGCTAGATAAGCCGGCGCGTGGCGCCTGGCCGCTAGCGGTCAATGTATCGATAGGCACACGAGATAAAACGCAGTTCTTTTTTATCCCCGTTATCCGGCGCGATCTGTGCGCGCTGGCACTCAAGGAAGAAAGCAATGGCTGGACTGACTCTGCGTAACATTCAAAAGCGCTATGACGAAGTGGAAGTCATGCGCGATATCAACCTCGATATCGAAGACGGCGAATTTGTGGTGTTTGTCGGCCCGTCGGGCTGCGGCAAATCCACCTTGCTGCGCATGATTGCGGGCCTTGAAGAAATCACCGCGGGTGAACTCAAGATTGGCGAAGCGCGTATGAACGAAGTGCCCGCGGCCAAACGCGGCATTGCGATGGTGTTCCAGAGCTACGCGCTGTACCCGCATATGACGCTGTACGCAAACATGGCGTTTGGTCTGAAGCTGGCGGGCAAATCCAAAGAAGAAATCGACGTGGCTGTGCAAAAGGCGGCCAAAATCCTGCACATCGACCACTTGCTCGACCGCAAACCGCGCGCCTTGTCGGGCGGCCAGCGCCAGCGGGTGGCCATTGGCCGCGCCATTACGCGTGAGCCCAAGGTGTTTTTGTTTGACGAGCCGCTGTCCAACCTGGACGCCGCGCTGCGCGTCAAAATGCGTCTGGAATTCAGCCGCCTGCACGATCAGCTCAAGACCACGATGATCTACGTGACGCACGATCAAGTGGAAGCCATGACGCTGGCCGACAAGATTGTGGTGCTGTCGGCGGGCCGCATCGAACAAGTGGGCTCGCCGCACACGCTGTACCACCATCCGGCCAACCGCTTTGTAGCGGGCTTTATTGGCTCGCCCAAGATGAACTTCTTTGATGGCCAGATCAGCGCCATTGCTGATGGCCTGGTGCATGTCAGCCTGGTGGGGGGCGGGTCGCAGGCTGCAGCGGTGGAATCGTCCACGCTGAAAGTGGGCGACACCGTCACGCTGGGCGTGCGCCCCGAACATCTGCACGTGACCAGCGGCGGCGCTTTCTCGGCCCGCGTCACCGCACAAGAATCGCTGGGCGACTTTGCTTATGTCTACGCCGACTGCCCCGCCGCGCCGGAAGGCCTGATCTTGCGCGTGCCGGAAGAACAGGAATACGCGCATGGCGCGCAGATTGCACTGAGCGCCGACCCCGAGCGTTGCCATCTGTTTGACGGCAATGGCCAGGCGGCGCGCCGGATCAAACTGCTGCAGGCGGCGTAATACGCTGAACCCAGCAGCCACCTGACCGCTTCATTTTTAACTCGTAACCGGTATGCCGGATGGCCAGGCTGACGTCTTCCCGACGTCGGCAGGGGCCCGGCTTGCCGTCACAAACATCGCTCAAGGAGAACCAGCATGAATCACTCGCAAGCCACCTGGCTGCATATCGGCGCCGGATCTTTTCACCGCGCGCATCAGGCCTGGTATCTGCATCGTTTGCTGCAAAGTGGCGACCATAGCTGGACGCTGGCGCTGGGCAATATCCGCGACGACATGACGCCGCTGCTGCAAGCGCTGCAACGCCAGAATGGCGAATACACGCTGGAAACCGTCGACCCGGCGGGCGTGCGTGAATACGAGCGCATCAAATCGGTAAGCCGCATTGTGGATTGGGATGCCGATCTGGCGGCGCTAACGGCGGCGGGCGCGGAAGCGTCGACCCGCATCATCTCGTTTACCGTGACGGAAGCCGGGTATTACCTTGACCATCATTTCAAGCTGGACCAGTCCAATCCGGACCTGGCGGCGGATCTGAAAGGCGATAGCAAACGCACCATCTACGGCGCGATCACCGCCATTCTGAAAGCGCGCCAGGCCAATGACGCCGGCGCCGTGACGCTACTTAACTGCGATAACTTGCGCCATAACGGCGAGCGTTTCCGCGATGGCTTGCTGCAGTTTCTGGAATTGCGTGGCGAAACCCCATTGCGTGACTGGGCCGCCACCCACACCGCCAGCCCCAATTGCATGGTCGACCGCATTACCCCGCGCCCGGTGCCCGCAGTGGCCGAGCGCGTGCTGGCCAGCACCGGCGTTAAAGACGAAGCCGCCGTGATGGGCGAGAGCTTTATCCAGTGGGTGATTGAAGATCACTTTATTGCGGGCCGCCCGGCGCTGGAAAACGTCGGCGTCGAGATGGTCGAGTCCGTCCTGCCGTATGAGGAAGCCAAGATCCGTATCCTCAACGCCACGCATAGTTGCATCGCTTGGGCCGGCACGCTGACCGGACTCAACTATATTCATGAAGGCACCGTGGTGCCGGCGATCCGGCAAATGGCGTATGACTATGTCACCGAAGACGTGATCCCGTGCCTGAGCCCCAGCCCGCTGGACCTGGGCAAGTACCGCGATGTGGTGCTCGACCGCTTTAGCAACCCGCATATTCAGGACAGCAACCAGCGCGTGGCCGCCGATGGCTTCAGCAAGTTGCCGGGCTTTATTGCGCCCACCATCAACGAGTGTTTTGCGCGCGGTAAGACGCCGCATGCCACGGCGATGCTGCCAGCCTTGTTCTTCCGCTTTCTGCAGCGCTGGGCAGCGGGCCAGTTGCCGTATCAGTATCAGGACGGCATTCTGGATGAAGCCGCCACGCGCGCCATGCTGGCCGATGCCGATCCGGTAAAACGCTTTGCCGCCGATCCGATGCTATGGGGCAAGGGCGCGGGCACGCCAGAACTGGAAAACGTGCTGCGCGAAGCGCTGGGCAAAGTCGACGCCTGGCTGGCCGCGGCATAAACACCACAAGGACATCTCGCAATGTATCTGGGCATCGATCTGGGCACGTCTGAAGTCAAGGTTGTGCTGCTCGACAACCGCAATCATCTGGTGGCCACCGCAGGCACTGCGTTAACGGTCAGCCGGCCGCACCCACGCTGGTCCGAACAAGACCCGGCGATGTGGTGGAGCGCCACGCAACAGGCCATCGAACAATTGCGTGCGGGCCACCCTGCGCAATTTGCCGAAGTGCGCGCGATTGGTTTAAGCGGCCAGATGCATGGCGCGGTGGTGCTGGATGCCTCGGACCGCGTCTTGCGCCCGGCGATTTTGTGGAATGACATGCGCAGCGCGGACGAATGCGCCGAGCTGACCGAACGCGCGCCTGATCTGCATGCCATTGCCGGCAATCTGGCGATGCCCGGTTTTACCGCGCCCAAGCTGCTGTGGCTGCAAAAGCACGAGCCCAATGTCTTTAAAGCCATCCGCATGGTGCTGTTGCCCAAAGACTGGCTGCGTTTGCAACTGACGGGTGAAAAAGCCAGCGAACCGTCCGACGCCGCCGGCACCTTGTGGCTGGATGTGGCCAAACGCGACTGGTCGGATGAGCTGCTGGCCGCCACCGGCCTTAACCGCAGCCATATGCCGCGCCTGGTGGAAGGCGATGCGGTGTCGGGCACCTTGTTGCCTGCGTTGGCGCAGCAATGGGGCTTGTCGCCCAATGTGGTGGTGGCGGGGGGCGGCGGCGACAATGCCGCCAGCGCGGTCGGCATCGGCGCGACGGTGCCGGGCGATGGCTTTATTTCGCTGGGCACATCGGGCGTGATGTTTGTGGTTAACGATCAATTCCGGCCCAATCCGGCCAGCGCCGTCCATGCGTTTTGCCATGCGCTGCCCGGCCGCTGGCATCAGATGAGTGTGGTGCTGTCGGCGGCCAGTTGCTTGCGTTGGCTATGCAAGTTAACCAGCACCGATGAGGCGACGCTGCTGCCCGAGGTGGCCGCGCTGTCCGCCACCATGCTGGATCAGTCGCCGGTGTTTCTGCCTTATCTATCGGGCGAGCGCACCCCACATAACGACCCGTATGCACAAGGGGTTTTCCATGGCATGACGCTGGCGACTGACCGCGCCATGCTCGGTTATGCCGTGCTCGAAGGCGTGGCGTTTGCGCTGAAAGACGGTCTGGACGCGCTGAGTGCGGCGGGCACGCAAGTCGATACGCTGTCCTTGATGGGCGGCGGCGCGCGTAGTCCGTACTGGGCGCAACTGATTGCCGATGTGCTGAACACGCGCATCGTGACGCATCAGGGCGGCGAATCGGGCGGGGCGCTGGGCGCGGCGCGATTGGGCTGGTTGTGTAGCGGCGGCGACGAGGCGGAGATTTGTCGCAAGCCACCGGTACGCGCCGAATATTTGCCGCAGAGCGCGCGCGCCGATGTGCTGGCGCATCGGCTGGATTTTTATCGCACCATCTATAAGCAGCGACCATTGGCCCATCTGGTGCAAGGATAGGTGGCGTCTATGCGGGGGTGGCGGCGGCTTGTAGAATCGTCGGCACCGCCCGCTGGAATCCACCATGAATACAGAGCAATTTCTTGATTACGCCGCCGAACGTTGCCGCGAGCATGGCACGCGGCTGACGCCGATCCGGCGTCAGGTATTGCAGCGCGTGGCGGACCAGCCCGGTTATTGCAAAGCCTATGACTTGCTGGAGCAATTGCGGCCCGAGATTGCCTCGCTGACGCCGCCCACGATTTATCGTGCGCTCGAATTCCTCGAAACCGAAGGCTTGGTGCATCGGCTGGATGTAGTTAACGGCTATGTGGCCTGCCAACAGCATGACCACGGTGCGCAAACACTGTTTTTAATCTGCCCGTGCTGCGGCAAGGTGGCGGAAGCCAGATCGGAAGACAGTGGCTATTTCTTTCGCAAGCTGTTGGCGGATAACGGTTTTGGCGAAGCGCCACCGCATCTGGAAGTCAAAGCGCTGTGCGGCGCCTGCCAGAAACAAGGTGGCAGTTGCGCCGCCGAACACAGCCATATGCACCCGCATCATTCCTGAACCGGTCATCACAAAACGCGTGGCGAATTCATATTCCCACGCGTTTTGTCCATATGCGGCAGCGCGCGTCCATGCCAAGGTAAGCCCCCGCTGCAGTCGGCGTAGGGCGGTTGATACACAGCGTGCTGGAGTTATCGCTAATTATTAGTAATAATGAGCAGCACCCGCTCGCCGCGGGTTACACTGAGCACTCACGCCGCAAAGGAAATCCCCGGATGTTCAACCCCGCCGATCACCCACACCGCCGTTACAACCCCCTGGTTGGACGTTGGGTGCTGGTTTCGCCGCACCGCGCCCGTCGTCCCTGGCAAGGCCAGCAAGACGCGCCAGAACGCGCGATCCGTCCATCTCATGACGCCACCTGCTACTTATGCGCCGGTAATACGCGTGCCAATGGCGCGGTCAACCCGGCTTATACGCACACCTTTGTGTTTGCCAATGACTTTGCCGCGCTGCTGCAAGACACGCCCGCGCCGCCTGCCAACGACGACCCGCTATTCCAGGCCTCGCAGGCGCAGGGCGAAGCGCGCGTGATTTGTTTTTCGCCCGACCACGCCAAAACCCTGCCGGAACTGCCGCTGGATGCGCTTGAGCGCGTGGTGGATGTGTGGGTGGAACAAGTGGCCGAGCTGGGCCAGAAATATCGCTGGGTACAAGTATTTGAAAACAAGGGCGCGGTGATGGGATGTTCCAATCCACATCCGCATGGGCAGTTATGGGCCAGCAATTTTCTGCCGACCGAAGTCGAGGCTGAAGACGAACATCAGCGCGCCTATTACGCGCAGCACGGCCGTCCGATGCTGGTGGATTATGCCCAGCGCGAAGCCGATACCGAACGCGTGGTGGTCGATACCGAACACTGGATTGCCGTGGTGCCGTATTGGGCCGCGTGGCCGTTTGAAACCCTGTTGCTGCCCAAAGCGCATGTATCGCATCTGGACCAACTAAGCGCCGCGCAACGCGCCGACCTGGCCGTCGCCATCAAACAGCTGACGACGCGCTACGATAATCTGTTCCAGTGCTCGTTTCCGTATTCGATGGGCTGGCACGGCCGCGCCACGAATACCGATGAAGACCAGCCGCACTGGCAACTGCATGCGCACTTTTATCCGCCGTTGCTGCGTTCGGCCTCGGTGAAGAAATTTATGGTCGGCTATGAAATGATGGCCGAAACGCAACGCGATATCACACCCGAACAAGCCGCCGCGCAATTGCGCCAGGTGAGCGCCACTCAACACTATCTCGCTTCGGCGAACGAACCCGCAGCCAGTTAATGGCGGAGCAATAACGATGTCTGAACCTCAAGCCCGTGTCATTGCCCAGTTTTCCCAAGTGTTTGGCCAAGCGCCGCGCCACGTAATCCAGGCCCCCGGCCGCGTTAACCTGATCGGCGAACACACTGATTACAACGATGGCTTTGTGCTGCCGTGCGCGATCGATTTTCATACCGCGATTGCCTGCAGCCCGCGTGCCGATCGCACGGTGCGCGTGATCGCGGCGGACTATGCCGGCGAAGAAGATACCTTCAGCCTCGACGAACCCATCGTGCATCACCCCGCGCAACTGTGGTCGACCTATGTGCGCGGCGCGATCAAGGATTTGCTGGGCGCGGGCCATAGCTTTGATGGCCTTGATATGGTTATCAGCGGCAACATCCCCCAAGGCACGGGTTTGAGCTCGTCCGCGTCCTTGCTGGTGGCAGTGGGCCAGGCGGTGAAGACTGCGTGTGGTCTGGTGCTGACCGCGCAAGCCAATGCGCTGAACGCGCAACATGCCGAGAACGAATTTGTCGGCACCCGTTGCGGCATCATGGACCAGCTGATTTCGGCTTGCGGCCAGACTGGCCACGCGCTGCTGATCGATTGTCGTACCCTGGAAACGCTGCCGGTGGCCATGCCGGAAGCGCTGTCGGTGCTGATCATCAATTCGCGTATCCAGCGTGGTCTGGTGGGCAGTGAATACAACACCCGACGCGAACAATGCGAAGCGGCCGCCGCGCATTTCCACGTGGGCAAACTGCGCGACGTGACGTTGAACCAGTTGCTGGCCGAAGAAAGCAAGCTGGACCCGGTGGTTTTCCGCCGCGCGCGCCACATCATCACCGAGAACGCCCGCGTGCTGGAAGCCACCCAGGCGCTGACCAAGGGTGATATCCAGCGCATGGCCGTGCTGATGGAACAATCGCATAACTCCATGCGCGACGATTTCGAGATTACCGTGCCGCTGATTGATCAACTGGTGGAAATCGTGAAAGCCGCAGTGGGCGAGCAGGGCGGCGTACGCATGACCGGGGGCGGCTTTGGCGGCTGCGTGGTGGCGTTGCTGCCGCACGCGCTGGTCGATACCGCTGTGGCGGCGGTTGAAGCGCATTACCGTAATGCTGCTGGTGAAAAGGCGATTACGTATGTGTGCCATCCCAGCGCTGGCGCTGGCGTGATGCAGGGCGTCTGAAAGCATTAGGTGCGACTTGGCGTCCCCGTCTGGACCCACCCGATAAAGTGGCCAAAGAGAGACGCGGATGTCGGCGTTTGTTGATGGCTTTAAATGGTGGGTCTAGTCCCACCCTATAAGTTCGCATTCTTAAGCCGTGTCGCTTGGTCAGAGGCACGGCTTTTGTTTTGCTAGCCAAGCGCATCGGCATTTATTGCAAACTTTGCAATCACGCAACAGCTTTGCTGTAACCCCACTGAAATGTGGTCTGCGCCACCTGATGCACTCTAACCCTGACGTCTTCACTGTCTACGTGTTTTCTTGCAGACAGATCAAAGCCTTACGCTGTGGCGTGGCGTCGTAGGCCGATTCTCACTGCGCGCTCCGCAGAGCGGGTAAGTCACACCGTTTGTGCTTAAGCACGTCAGAGCTATCCCAAAACGAATATAAGCGGATTATCATGCTCGCAGCCTGAAACCTTGACCGGAATCAGAGCACCGTTTTTTGTATGGTGATACGCGGTCCCCGCAGAGGGAGCCCGTACTCAAACGCTGAGCCGTTAACCGGCCGCACTATAAACAGGGAAGCTCTCATGAGTCTGTTATCGCTACTCGATAAGCAACACAGCGTTGCCAAACCGGGTTTCAACCGTTGGTTGATTCCGCCGGCCGCACTCGCAATCCATCTGTGCATCGGCCAGGCCTATGCATTCTCGGTGTTTAACGCGCCGCTGAACAAAGCCTTTGGCTGGAGTATTCCGGACCTGGGCTGGATCTTCTCGCTGGCAATCGTGTTCCTGGGCCTGTCGGCTGCCTTTGGCGGCAAGTGGCTGGAACGCGTGGGCCCGCGCGCCACGATGTTTACCTCCGCACTGTGCTTTGGCGGCGGCTTTCTGATTTCAGCGCTGGGCATCAAGCTGCAGCAACTGTGGCTGCTGTATGCAGGCTACGGCGTGCTGGGTGGTATTGGCCTGGGCCTGGGTTATGTGTCGCCGGTGTCGACGCTGATCAAGTGGTTCCCGGATCGTCGCGGTATGGCAACCGGCATGGCCATCATGGGCTTTGGCGGTGGCGCCATGATCGGCGCGCCGCTGGCCGTGTCGCTGATGGACCATTTCAAGAGCACCGATACCCCGGGTATCGCCGAAACCTTCGTCGTGATGGGCGTGATCTATACGCTGTACATGCTGGTGGGTGCGTTTACCGTGCGTTTGCCGGCTGCGGGCTGGAAACCGGAAGGCTTTGTCGAAAAAGTCTCCACCGACAAGCTGGCGTCGACCGAATACGTGCACGTGGACGTGGCACACAAGACCCCGCAATTCTGGCTGCTGTGGGCGGTGCTGTGCCTGAACGTGACCGCAGGGATCGGTGTGCTGGGCCAGGCGTCGTTGATGATCCAGGAAGTATTCAAAGGCTCCGTCACCCCGGCTGCGGCTGCGGGCTTCGTGGGCTTGCTGAGCCTGTTTAACATGGGCGGCCGCTTCTTCTGGTCGAGCGTGTCGGACGTGCTGGGTCGTAAAGGCACTTACCTGGTGTTCCTGCTGCTGGGCGCGGTGCTGTACGCACTGGTGCCGACCGTAGGCACCGGCAGCGTTGCGCTGTTTGTTGCGCTGTATGCCGTCATCCTGTCGATGTACGGCGGCGGCTTCGCCACTATCCCGGCCTATCTGTCGGACAAGTTTGGCACGCGCTATGTCGGCGCCATCCACGGCCGTCTGCTTACCGCATGGTCGGTGGCCGGTGTCGCTGGCCCGGTGATCGTGAACTACATGCGTGAAAACCAGATCGCCCACGGCGTGGCCAAGGCCGAAGCCTACAGCACCACCATGTACGTGATGGCTGGCCTGCTGATTGTTGGCTTTATCTGCAACTCCCTCGTGAAGCCGGTGAACGCGCGCTTCCTGACCAAAGAGGCTTAAGCAACATGGACGACAAAGTCAAAGGCATCATCCTCTGGATCGCCGTCCTCGCACCGCTGGTGTGGGGCGTGTTCCAGACCGTCAAAAAGACCCTGGCGCTGTTCAGCTAAACCCTGAGCGACCGCCATATCAAGACGCCCGGCACTTTGTGTCGGGCGTTTTTGTTTCGGGCACGTTCATCATTTGAGCGTGGCCCATCCGCATAGTGGGTTAATTCGAAAACGGATTCACGATATCAAGGCCAGCTTGCTGAAAATGGCGGACATTGCGTGTAACCATGGTCAAGCCATGCGCAATCGCTGTTGCAGCAATCAGTTTATCCACCGGATCTTGCTGATGCGGCACCCTCAAATGGCCCCATAACTGCGCCACCTCGGCATCGACTGGCAACACGCGGTTTTGATATTCAAACAGTACCTCAGCAAACCAGTTTTCCAATCCGTCCGCCTGCGGCAGATCACCGCGATGCCGCAGTTTTTCGATGCCGTACCTGATTTCACCCAGACTGATGGCCGAGATCTGGGGTTGATCGCCTTCTTCCTCGCAGCGCAAGGCAAAGCGCTGAACGCCTGGATCTGCAGAGGGGCCCTTACGCTGCTCGCATAACACATTGGTATCAATCAGATAGGCCATCGCGCACATCTCTGCCGCCGCCATTATCACGCGCGAAATCTTCGTCCAGACCTACATTGGGCATAGCAAACAGAACGTCAATAAAGGGCCGGGGCGGCCCATGTCGATTTGCATACGCTTGTTTGCAAGCCTCAAAATCAAATGGTCCCGCATCTGGGTCCGGATACGAAAACGCCCGCCGCGCACTTGCCATACGCTTGCGCACGTCACGCGCTTTCTGTGCCCTTGGGTCGATCACGTCAGTCATACACACTCCTTTTGCAAACCACGGCAAATTCGCCAATGCGTGCTTTTTTCAGCACCCGGCCAGCATAAGGAATGCTCGAAAAACAAAGGATAAGAAAACTCGCTAAATAAAATGCCCTGGAACAATGGCGCCATGGTGGCAGGAGGCAGAGGCGACAGCGCCTCGCCTCCGCAAGCCACAAAAGAAAACAGCCCCAGGCAAGCCATGGTTGTTAAACCGAAGCCGCGTCGGGGCTGTTGCAAGGTAGGCAGGTTGAATACTGCCGGAGCGGAACAAGCGCAGTGGGCGTGGGTGCTCATCAGCATCGTGAGCACCGCGGGAATTCAGGATGGCTGCCTTGCGCCATCCCCCCGCTTAAGAGTGGATGTGGCCGTCCTTATCGATCACGGTCAGATCCACAAACGACGAAGCCTCATGATCCGATCCCGAAAATTTCACACGGAACCCGCCCAGGTCATAGTCGCTCAGCCCTTCCAGTGACGAAATCAGCTTCTCGCGCGTCAGTCCTTTACCGGCGCGCTTCAGGCCTTCCACCAGCACGCGTGCGCCGATGTAGCCTTCCAGGCTGGGGTAATCCACGTCCTTGATGCCTTCTGCGGTCATTACCTTGATGTAATCAATAGTGACCGGCAGCACCGGGTTATACGGCGAGGGCATCACTTGCGACACGATCAGGCCACTGCCGTCGTTTTTCAGTTCGGCGATCAGCGCTTCGGTACCGACAAAGCTGACGTTATAGAACGGGCCAATCGAGTTTTTGGCGCGTGCGGCAGTGATAAAGGCGGCGCTCGATTTGTAGGCGGTAACCATGAACACGGCGTTGGCCGGTTTCTTGACGATCAGTTCGTTGATGGCATTCGCGACGTCCACGGTGTTACGTTTTACCGTGGCAGTGGCATTGATGGTGATGCCGAATTTGGGCGCGGCGTCCTGCATGGCTTTCAGGCCTGCCTGACCGTAGGCGTCATCCTGATAGAACACGTTGACCGTTTTCATGCCGATCTTGCTCATGGCCGAAGCCACCCGTGCGGCTTCGTCGGCATAGCCAGCGCGCACGTTAAACACTTCCTTGATCACCGGCGTACGCAAGCTGGCGGCGCCGGTATAGGGCGCTACAAACGGAATATGTGCTTCTTTGATCGCGGGCAAAGACGCATTGGAGGTCGGCGTACCCACGTAGCCAAACAAGGCAAATGCATTCTGTTTGCCGATCAGCTCTTTGGTATTGGCGGCAGCGCGATCAGGCTCATAACCATCGTCCAGCGCCACCAGTTTGATCTTGCGGCCATTTACACCGCCATGCTGGTTTACGTAGTCGAAATAGGCTTTGGCGCCGCGATTGACGCCCTGGCCCAGTTTGGCGGCGGGGCCGGAAAGGGCAGCGGACTGGCCAATGATGATTTCGCTATCGGTTACACCGGTTTCGGCGTGGGCGTTCAGGGCAAGGGCTGCCAGACACGCAATCCAAAGGGCACGCATGGGGACTCTCTTGGTCAATGTGGATCAAAGTGGCGCGAAGGTCGCCATGTTTTCGTTAACACGGCGACGGGCCACGTTGGATAAGGGCCAACGCGGTCGAATTCTCAGTTCATTATCAAATAATGATATCAGTCAGTTTTGACATCGGGGTGACCGCGTGTGCCAGCGCAACGGCACTTCGTCAGTCTAGCCAACCCAGACGGGGCTTGCCGCGCAGCGGATCGGACTGACCGGATGGTCAATGATTGAGGTCGCGGCGTAAGAATGGCGCGCATTGTATCGGCTTTAATCAAAAATTGCCCAGCGATACTTACGCGATCGGCGCGTCGACCCGGTGGGCGGTGAGCTGCGTTACATCTGCCACAGCACCACCGCGTTACCGGCCACCACGCAGCCTACGATCAGCCACGCCAGCACGCTTAGCCACGTGGCATTCACCTGCGCGCCCATCAACTGCTTGTTACTGGTAAAGCGCACCAGCGGAGCAATTGCAAACGGCAACTGGAGCGACAATGCCACCTGACTGAGGATCAGCAAGCGGCCCAAGGCTTGTTCGCCAAAAAATAGCACCGCTAACAACGCGGGCACGATGGCGATCAAGCGCGTCAGCACGCGGCGCAAAGCGGCCGACACCTGCCAGCCCAGAAACCCTTGCATGATGGTCTGGCCCGCCAGCGTGGCGGTCAGCGTGGCGCTCTGGCCCGCCGCCAACAGCGCCACGCCAAACAGGATGGGCGCCAGCGCGCTGCCGAGCAAAGGCTGCAGCAGACGATGCGCGTCTTCCAGCGTCGCGATGTGAGTGATGCCGTTTTCATGAAACGCGCTGGCGGCCAGGATCAGCATCGAAGCGTTAACCGCAAACGCCAGCATCAGCGCCAGGATCAGATCCCACGTCACAAAACCCAGCCGGGTGGCGCGGCCGCGCGCATTTTCGCTTTTGGGGCCACGCACGATGGAGGAATGCAGATACAGGTTATGCGGCATGACGGTCGCGCCGACGATGCCCACGGCCAGCAACATGCCAGTGCTGGTGCCTAGCGGCGTCAATGACGGTACTGCGCCGCCTGCCACTGCCAACCAGTCGGGCCGCGCCAGAATCAGCTCGCCCAGAAAGGCAAACGCGACGGTGCCGACCAGCACATACACCAGTTTTTCCAGCCGCTTCATATCGCGCTGCGTCAGCCACAACACCAGCAGCGCATCGGCCACGGTCAATACCACGCCGTATAGCACGGGCAGCCCAAACAGCAGGTTCAATGCGATGGCGCTACCGATTACTTCGGCCAGATCGCAGGCGCAAATCGCCAGCTCGCAGCCTATCCAGTTAATCAGATTAACCGCGCGCGAGCTGCGCATGCGGCACAGTTGCGCCAGATCGTGCCCCGTCACCACGCCCAGCTTGGCCGATAGATATTGCATGAACAGCGCGGCGATATTGGCCGCCAGCACCACCCACAGCAGCGAGTAACCCAGCGCCGAGCCCGCAGCCATATCGGTGGCCCAGTTGCCAGGGTCCATATAGCCGACCGCAATCAGAAACCCGGGCCCGATAAACGTGCGCAGGCGGCGCAACCACGAGCGCGAGGCAGCGTGCGCGTTGACCAGTCTAAGGGCCAGCTCGGTCATGGGTTTCCTGAAGGCAAGATTGCGGATGTTTCATACTGAGCGTCAGCCCGCAATGCAGCAAGACAGTGCGGCGCAACTCTCTGCCAGAAGACCGGGTTTGTGTTGTCAGCGCGTGGCGCAAGCCGGTGCGGTGTCCTGCCCACAGGCATGCGTACTACACCGCTGCGGTGTGGGGCAGCAGTGCGGCGCGGACTTCGTCGGCTGGCAGCGGCCGCGCAAAATAAAAGCCTTGGTAATCCGCGCACGCCAGCGGCGCCAGATGGGCCAGTTGTGCCCCGGTTTCCACGCCTTCGGCGGTCACATCGATATTCAGATTGCGCGCCAGCGCCACAATGGCGGCGGCGATGGCGGCGTCTTCCTGGTTCAGATCGATGTCGTGTACAAAGCTGCGGTCGATCTTGATGCGCGAAGCGGGAAAGCGTTTTAGATAACTAAGGCTGGAATAACCGGTGCCGAAATCATCAATGGCCAGGCCGATACCGTGGTTGCGCAATTGCTGCATCACCGCGGCGGCGTTTTCCGGGTTGTCGGCCAGCATGCTCTCGGTCAGTTCCAGTTCCAGCTGGCCCGCCACCATGCGCGTTTCGCTAACAATGCGCAGCACGCGCTCGACAAAATCGCCCTGCTTGAACTGCACCGCCGAGATATTCACCGCCATGATGCCCGGCGCCAGCCCGGCTTCGCGCCATTCAGTGTGTTGCTCGCAGGCGCGGCGCAAGGCCCATTCGCCAATGTCCAGAATCATGCCGCTGTGTTCCGCCACCGGGATAAAGTCGCCGGGCGCGATCTGACCCATTTCGGGATGCTGCCAGCGTAGTAAGGCTTCCGTTCCGGTGGGAAGGTGGTCGCTGGCCGAAATGCGCAACTGATAATGCAACGACAGCTCGTTGCGTTCGATCGCGTGATGCAAGGCGTTTTCCAGCGCCAGCCGTTGCAGCACCACGCTGGCCATTTGTTCGGAATGCAACGCGTACTGGTTGCGGCCGTTGGCTTTGGCCTCATACATGGCAAAGTCGGCTTGCGTCATCAACATGCCGGGGTCGGTGCTGTCGCGCGGATACAAGGCGATGCCGACGCTGCTGGATAAAAATAGCTCCTTCTCGTCGATAACGACAGGCGTTACAAACGCCGCCACAATCTTCGCCGCCACGGCGCGCGCAGCGTCGGTGTCGGCGATGTCTTCCAGGATTACGGTAAATTCATCGCCGCCGATGCGCGACACCACATCGGCTTCACGCAGGCAGCCGCTTAGGCGCTGCGCCGCTTGCTGCAACACCTGGTCGCCAATGCGGTGGCCCATCGAATCGTTAATCGACTTAAAGCGATCCAGATCGATAAACATCAGCGCCACCATGCTTTTGCTGCGATCGGCGCGCTTGATGGCCAGATCAAGGCAGGTAAGGAACATGGCGCGATTGGGTAGCCCGGTCAGCGAATCAAACCGCGCCAGTTGCTCCAGCTGGCGTTCCATTTCCTTGCCGTGTGCCAGCTCGTCTTCCAGTTGCCGGTTGATGGATTCCAGCGACGCGGTGCGCTCGGCCACGCGGTGTTCCAGCTGGGTATTGGCATCCTGCAAGGCGGTTTGCGCGGCGCGCCGTTCGATCACTTCGGTTTCGATGGCGCTGCGCGAGGCCGAGAGTTGCTCGCTCATTTCATCAAATGCGCGTGACAACTCGCTGAGTTCGTCGCTGCCTTGCACGCCCACCGGACGCACCGGTTTGCCGGTGGCCAAGGCCCGTGTCGCGCCGTGCAGCCGTCGTACCGCCCGCGCAATCGGTCGCACCGTGGTGGCCGCCAGATACAGCATCAGTAACAGCGCAATCAGGCTGGTGGCCAGTAATACCAGAATCGAATGCCGCGCTGAGGCCGCCAGTTCTTCGGCCAGATCGGTGTATTCCAGGATGACCCCACCCACCAGATCGCCCGACTGGTTTTGCAACGGCACCGCCACTTGCAGATGAAACGGCTGGTCGTCACGCGCCGCTTCGGCAAAAAAACGCGGCTGGCGGTCGTGCAACATCGCGGTCAGCACGCCACGCCATTCTTCGGGTTCGTGCCGGCCGAGGTCGGCGTGATCGGTGTCGGCCACAATCTTGAGATTGCTATCAAAAATCTCGGCGTCGCGGCCCTTGATGCGATTGGCGTAATCCAGCGTGCGCTGGATGTTGTAGCGCGCAAACGGCGGCAGCGGATCGAGAAAATCGTGCTCACCCATTTGCGCGGTGACTTGCAACGCCATGTTCTCAGCGGCGTGGATGGCCAGCGCGCGTGACGATGCGGTGGCGTCGCGCGACACCATCCAGATGGCCAGCAAAGCCAGCGACAAAGACAGGCCCAGGCCCACCAACATCACCGCCAGTAATTTCGTCCCGACCTTGCGAGGCCACAGCTGGCGCATACGCAACATGTTTCCCTTGAGAGTTGGCGCAACTCTCTGGTTCTAGTTGGTTTTGCATGCTTTTGTGGGATCGGTTGGTGCAGCGGCTGGCTGACCGGAGGCGAGCATCCGATGCGCGACGCGGTTAAGCCGCCGCCAACGGCGGCGCTCACAGCAAAGGGGCCAACAGATTTGGCCGGTTTCTGAATTTTCAAATTGCAAAAATCACCAGGTCTGGCCGCGCTTGAAAGGCGTTGAAGCGCGCCTATTTTCCTTTGCAGCGGGGGCTCACGGTGAGACCCGCCCAACCCATATTGCTTGAACCAACGAGGATATGAACCATGCGTGCTTTTGATTTTGCTCCGCTGTACCGCTCCGCCATCGGCTTTGATCGTGTGGCCCAATTGTTTGACGAAGCCCTGCGCAACGATGGCGCACCCAGCTATCCCCCGTACAACATCGAACTGGTGGCTGAAGACGAATACCGCATCACCATGGCGGTGGCCGGTTTTGGTGAACAAGACCTGGACATCGAACTGGTGCGCGACACCCTCAAGGTAACCGGCAAGAAGCAACGCCCGGAAAACCGCCCCACTTATCTGCACAACGGCATCGCCGCCCGCGACTTTGAGCACAGCTTCCGCCTGGCCGATCATGTGCGCGTTGTTGGCGCCTCGCTGGAAAACGGTTTGCTCAATATCGAACTGAAGCGCGAAGTGCCCGAAGCCTTCAAGCCGCGCAAGATTGCGATCGGCGGTGGTGATAATGTGACCTTGCTGGAACGTCAGGCCGCGTAACCGCGGTGCGCTGACATCACAATCCATCATTGCGAAAAAAGCGGCCCGGATCAGATGATCCGGGCCGCTTTTTTTTGCCCCACGCCGGCGCATAAAAAATGCCGGCGTGCACCAGGCAGGCCGGCATTCAAGATCGTCTGGGGGATTAGAAGAAGTGACGGTCGTGCACCTGACCGCGCCGTTCATTCAGATTTTCGTCCAGCGAGCGCATTTCGTTGAACTGCTCTTCGCTGAGCGCTTCGCTCGCTGACGGATTGCGCCAACCGCGCAGTGTGTTCAGCAGGCGGGCAAAAACATGCGGACGGGCGCCACACGTGGGGCAGGTTTGCAGGGTTGTGGTGGGGGTGTGCATGATCAAAACCTCCGGGCTCGCGCCTTCGTCCAATGATGTTGTCATTGTGATGAAAGCGTTTCAGCGGCCATAGACGCAGCACAAAAAAGCTGGATAGTATCAGTTCTGCCCACTGCCAAATCTGTGCCTATTCGCCTATGGAAACAGACGCTTACGCGGTCCCTGAAGCGCCCCGTATTGGTGCGACGCGCTACAGCGAGCTGGCTGCACGCCTGCAAAAAGAGATTGAAACCCGCCAGTTAAGCCCCGGTGAAAAGCTGCCCTCGGTGCGCGATCTGTGCCGATCGTTCCAGGCCAGCCCCGCTACCGTCACCCACGCTTTGCATTTGCTGGAAGATGCGGGCCTGGTCGAAGCGCGCCCACGCTCGGGCTTTTATGTGCGCCGCCCTGACAACCATCTGCGCTTTCCGCATCAGACCGCGCCCACCATCACGCGGCCGTTGCCCGTAGCGCTGTCGGCCCAGCGGGCGCTGATGCGCGAATTTCATCGCAGCGACCATGATGACCGCCTGTGCCGCGCGCTGATCGATCCGGACTGTTATCCCGGCGTGGCGCTGCAACGGATCATGACGCTGCAGGCGCGGCGCGACCCCGGCATTCTGGCGCGCGCCTCGGTCTGTGGCGGCTCTAGCGCCTTGCGCGAACAACTGGCGAGGCGCGCTGTGCTGTTTGGCTGTCATTGGGACGCCGACGAAGTGCTGATCACGCACGGTGAAACCGAGGCGGTGCATACCTTTTTGCGCCTGTTTACCAAACCCGGCGATGTGGTGGCCATCCAGTCGCCGAGCCATATGGCGCTGCTTAATCTGCTGGATACGTTGGGCGTGCAGGTGCTGGAAATTCCAGCGCATCCGGTCGATGGTTTGTCGGTGGATGCCTTGGCGTTTGCACTACGCCGCGAAAAAATCGCCGCTGCGGTGCTGACCGCCAATTTCCCCAATCCCACCGGCAGCTTGATGAGCGATGCCGCCAAACGTCGTACGGTAGATTTGCTGGCGCAACACGGCGTGCCGCTGATTGAAGACGACAGCGTGGGCGAGTTGTATTTTGGCAAAACGCGGCCGCTGCCGTTCAAGGCGTTTGATCGCACCGGCAATGTGTATTACTGCGCGGACCTGGGCTTTCTGGTGGGGCCGGGCATGTCGGTAGGCTTTGCGATTACCGGTAACCAGCGTTACGCATTTGAATACGCGCTCATGGCCAAGGGCGAGCCGCCGCCGTTGCTGTTCCAGCGCACGCTGGCCACATTTATGGCCAGTGGCCAGTTCGAACCCTATTTGCGTCGGCTGCGCCGAACCATGGCCGATTACACCAGCGCACACCGCGCGGCGGTGGAAGCACATTTCCCGCCCGAAACCCGCATGGCGGCTGCGCCCGGCGGCATTCTGATCTGGGTGGAACTACCGCATGGCGTGGACAGTACCGAGCTGCAGCGGCGCGCGCTTGATCACGACATACGCTTTGCGCCGGGGCGCTTGTTTAGCCTGGATGCCAGTTTCTACAACTGTATGCGCTTGAATGCCGGGCATCGTTTTCTGCCCGACACCGAGCGCGAAATTGCCACCTTGGGGCGTTTGATCCGCGAGCAAATGGCGGGGCAACGGGCGGAGCGCGATACCTTGGCGTCGCTGGGCGGACGCTGAAGGGGATGTGGCGCGCCGCGCTCTGAGGCATGACAGAAGGAGCGGGCCAACACCGGTTGGCCGCGTATAAAACCAAAGAGGGCGGTCGGCGCGACAGGCAGCTGGCGCGTTAGACCGGCATCCCCTCTGGAGCCTGCCATGCCTACACGCCGCACCTTTCTCTTGCAAACCCTGCCTGCCGCCAGCCTGGCCATGGTGCTGGCGCGCGTCGTCCGTGCCGAAGACCCGCTGCTGGCCGAATCCGACCCCGACGCCATCAAGCTGAGCTACGTCGCCGATGCCAGCAAAGTCGACAAAGCCAGGCATCCGTCGTATGCCGCAGGCCAGCGCTGCGATACCTGCGAGCTTTACAATCCACCGGCCAATTCGGCCACCGGCGCCTGTAGCTTGATCAAAGGCAAACAGGTGGCCGGGGCCGGTTGGTGCGATCAGTACGTGCCGTAACGCCGAGCCAGTTACGCGCTGACTTTGCCGGGGCCGTTATAACGCGATAGCCAGTGCGCATACGGTGCGGGCAGCAGCCAGTCGGCGCGATCCTGCTTAAGAATCTGCGCCAGCGCGTACGCGTAATGCGGGTTGGCCAGATGCGCGCGGCCGATCATGACCAGATCCAGCTGCTGGTCGGCAATCAGGCGTTGCGCGGTGTGCGGATCGTCCATGCTCCATGACGACGCCACCGGCAACCCTGCTTCGCGCCGCACGCGTTCGGCCACGGGCGCAAGGAATGCTGGCGTACCCCATGGAATCTGCGTATCAGCGATCACAAAATTGACGCTGACATTGAGCATGTCCAGACCGGCTGCATGCATTTTGCGCACCAGTTCAATTGATTCGGTGAGCGTTTGCTCGTCCTGGCCGTCGTATTCGATGACGCCAAAGCGGGCGGTCAGCGGCAGATGGGTGGGCCAGACTTCGCGTACGGCCGCCAGCGTTTCCAGCAAGAAGCGGCCGCGGTTTTCGGCGCTGCCGCCGTACTGGTCGGTGCGTTGATTGCTATACGCCGAGAAAAAGCTCTGCGCCAGATAGCCGTGGGCAAAATGCAGTTCCAGCCATTCAAAGCCCGCCTCCAGCGCCCGCCGCGCCGCCGATACAAAGTCGGCCTTTACGCGCGCGATATCGTCCAGCGTCATCGCTTTGGGCACTTTGGGCAGTCCACCGCCAGACGCAATGGCCGACGGCGCAAGGGTGTCCCAGCCGCGCGGATCATCGGCGGCGATATGGTCGTCGCCTTCCCACGGTTTGTTGGCGCTGGCTTTGCGACCGGCATGGCCAATCTGGATGCCCGGCACCGCACCCGCTGCCTTGATGCTGGCGGCAATGCGCGCCATGCCGCTGATGTGTTCGTCGGACCACAAGCCGGTGCAGCCTGGAGTAATGCGGCCTTCGGGCGATACGCCGGTGGCTTCAACAATCACCAGACCCGCACCACCGCGCGCCATACCGGCGTAATGCGCCCAGTGCCATTCATTGGTAAAGCCATCCACCGCGCTGTACTGACACATGGGCGGGATGGCGATGCGATTGCGCAGCGTGACGTCTTTAAGCTGGAACGGGGTAAACAGGGCGGACATAGACTTCCTTGAATCGATAGCGCTGAGAATGAGTGATGCGTACAACCTGGCGGCGCACTGTTCGTTGAGCAGCAAGGCGGGTCGTGGCATGTGAAAAAGATCGGCGTGTAAGTAAGTGCGGACGACGGTAGGCAAGCTCAATGGCAGGTGCGGGCAGAATTTTGGGAGCGTCGCGGCGTGGGTGGAGTTGCCGTGCACGAGATGGCCGCGATAAAAGCAATGGTCGTATTTGAAATCACTAACGCGTAAACACGGCTTCCATGATTCTGTTAAAAATCGCTATGTGGAAAAGATGGGGTGCGCGCTGCGGTCAGACCGTTATACAAGCCGCCGGGCGAAATGCGCATTGGCTGGTAGCGACGCCTTCGGCGGACAACAAAAAGCCCGCGCTTCAAACTGAAGTGCGGGCTTGTTTTTACCCATGCAGCCGGGTGCGGATCAGAACGGAATATCGTCCTCAAAATCATCAAAGCTGCGCGCTGGCTGGCGCTGGGCTGCGGGCGCGGGGGCTGGCGCCGATTGTTGCGGGCGCGGCGCCGGTGCTGCCGCGGCCGGGGCGCTGTATTCCTGGTTGAAATCGTCGTAGCCGCCTTCCTGGCCGCCGCCGCCCATCCCTGCGCCACCACGGCCACCCAGCATTTGCATCTGGTCGGCGATGATCTCGGTGGTGTAACGGTCGGCGCCGGTGGCCTTGTCTTGCCACTTACGCGTTTGCAGACGGCCTTCGATGTACACCGCGCTACCTTTTTTAAGGTACTGACCCGCGATTTCGGCCAGGCGGTTGTACATGGTGATGTTGTGCCATTCGGTTTTTTCTTGCTGCTGACCTTGCTTGTCTTTGTAGCGGTCAGTGGTGGCGATGCTGAAATTACAGACAGCGCCGCCGGAAGGCAGATAGCGGGTTTCCGGGTCGCGGCCCAGATTGCCGATCAGCAGCACTTTGTTGAGCGATGCCATAGGGGTTCCTTGAGAGATAAGGCACAGAGCCATCAGGTCTGCGGCCGGTTAAAGCATGACGCGCGGCGCTGTATTGCAAGCCCCGCGCGGGTGACCGCCCGATGGGGCGGTTTGTCAGCCGCACAGTATACCGGGCCAGGCGCTGCGCGGGGAGCGGCCGCCTGTACACCCCAGCATAAAAAGCTGCGGTGGGCCATCCACGGCGTGGTTACGGCGGCGCGGCGTTATTGCGCACCAAAAGCAGGCTCCGACTGGGCGCGCTGGGTTCGCCCGGGGCCACATGCCAGCCCGGGGCGCGTAGCGGGCGGGTTTCCTGTTCCGGCAGATACAAGGTCACCACCTCGTGGCTGCGAAAGCGGTCGGGCGACGTGAGCGTCAGCTTTAATGCGTCATCACGGCAGTCCAGCTTCAGCCGCCACAGATGCGCTGCGCCAGCGGCCAGGCTAAGCGGCGAAATGCCATCATCGTCAAAACATTCGCCGCAATACTGGCCTTCGCCCGACGGCGGATACAGCGCAAAGCCACGCGTGTCGGCACGTTCATCCCCATATTGTGTGGCGGTGTTCAGCGCAATGATCGCGCCGGCACGCACCATCAGCACCGGTGGGTCGGTGATTTGCGCGGACACCGTGACCGTCTGGCCGCCCGGGTAATAGCTGCCGCGATAGCCGTCAAACCAGCCGCACCCTTGCGGCAGATAAACCGCGCGGGTGGTTGCGCCGGGCTGCACGACGGGCGCGATGAGCAAATCCGCGCCCAGCATCCAGTCATCATTGTCTGCAAAGCAATCTGCGTCGTCGGGAAAATTGAGCAAAGTAGGGCGGACTACAGGCTCAAACTTTGCGTGGGCGCGCCACAGCAAGTGGTACAGGTGCGGCAACAGCCGCTCGCGCAACTGCAGCAGCATCCGTAACGGCGCAACCAACCCGGCGTCATGCCATGGCGCCGCAAGCGGGCTCCCAGCGTCGGTGCAAGGCTGAAAACCCAGACGCGGCAAAAGCAGATGGGCCTGCAGCGTGCGCAGATATAGTTCGCGCTCTGACGGTGCGGGCGCGTTGCCCGCCAGAGCATGGCCGGTATTGGAAACCCCACACAGCGCCAGTCCCCACGCCATTTTGATGTTAAAGCGCAAGGTATCCCATCCAGCGCGCGGTTCGCCGGACCAGGTTTGCAGATAACGCTGCATGCCGGCAAAGCCCGCGCGAGATGTCAGAAGCGGGCGTTGGGTGGGGTAGCTGGTCTGCAAGGCTTTGCAGGACGCCTGCGCCGACAGCAACGGTTGCAACGGTTTGATTTCGGATGCCGCCACGCGCTGGCCAGCTTGATAGGCGATGGCGTCCGCATTGCGGATGTCGTATTCGGCGTCATCGAGCCGCAACGCGTTGATGCCTGCATCCAGCAGCGTGGTTTTGAGTACGGCTTGCCACCAGCGCACCGTGGCGGGTTGGGTGAAATCGAGATAGGCGCCGGAGCCGCCGCGCAACGGCAACCGCTGTGGTTTGCCGTCATAACCTTTAATAAACAGGCCCTGCGCTGCCGCTTCGGTAAAGCGAGGGTGGTTATGCAGCAAGCCAGGCGTGATACCGGCGATTAAATGCACGCCCTGGTCTTGCGCGCGGCGCAGCCAGCGCTGGGTATCCTCGGGCGCAACCGGATCAGTCGGCGCGTGGCCATGCGCCGCATCGCGTTGGCGGGATATTAGATGTACGACATCGCACAACATGTCGTGTTGCGCGCGATTGGCGATGAACTCATCAACGCGTCGCTGAGTATCGGCCGCCGCCAGCTCACGCACTGCCGCGCTGCTGCAGCCGAGCGCCCAGCGCGGCATCAAGGCAGGTCGCCCGGTTAGCCAGGTATAGCGCTGTACGATATGCAGCAGGCTGTCGCCGCCAAAGACGTAGTAATCAAGATCGCCATGTTCTGCGATAAAGCTGCGCGATGGTCCATAACATGCATCGACTTCGCGCCCCATATCAAAAGTGCAATCGGCCAGCGTGTCGTAAAAGAAGCCGACCGGTGCAGCGCTGTCGCAATGCCATGCCAGATAGAACGGGATATGTTTGTACAGCGGATCGGTATTGCTGGCGTCGTAGCCGCTGGCATCCACGCCCTGCATGCGATAGCGCTGCCCTGCGCGGTTGGACGGTCCACTGCGTTCGCCCAGGCCAAAGTACATCTGTCGCTCGTCGTGCTGCAGATAGTGATAAACGCGCTGATCCCAACTGCCCCAGTTGAGGCTCTGACACGCGCGATCGGCGGCAACGTCATGCCATGCGCCGTTGAGGTAGTTCTGCCAATGGCAGCGTAAACCTACCAGCGTAATGGTCAGCCGTAGCTGGCAGGTTTCTACCACCAACTGGCCCGGCAAATGCCGGATCTGATAATCGGGCAGGGTAAAGCCGCGGAGGTCAAAACGGTCGCGGCCCGCGGTGGGGACTTCCGCCAGGCCAGGCGCGATCGCCCAGCTGTGCGGCTGCTTGAGTTGCGCGCCAGGTAGCACCAGCACACGCAAGATGTCATTTTCCAGAACAAAGATGTGCGCCAGATGTTCATGGTCTGCACTACGCAGCGTCAGCAATGCGCCCTGCCGCGTTTGCAAGGCGAACACAGGGGGATAGGCAGCTTGGGGCACAACGGCATCCTGAAAAACGAATCGGGGCCAGCAGCGGCGGAGCCCGCAGGCCCCGCCCTACACAATCAGAAGCGCGAGATCAGCCCCAGCCGCAGCCGCCATTCGTTTTTGTCATTCATCAGATCGGCCGTGTTGCCCATATAAGCCACCTCCGCATACGGCAGCAGGTTGGGCTGCAGCGTGTAAGTGGCTTTCAGGTTGTGCAGGTATTGCGTGTTGCGACCGTTGTTGTAAACAAACTGGCTATCGTCTTTTTTGTTCCACGCGTAGTTGTATTCGATGGCGGTTTTGTCGATGAATTTGGTCAGGAAGAAATCGAGCTGCCACGCGCTGTCGTTGTTGCTGTGAACCTGGCCAGCGGGCATGCCGCGACGGGTCACCGAATCGTAATTGGCGTGGTCATAACGCACGCGCGCATCGGCACGCCAGGTGGGGTAGAACATCCAGTTGGCCCGCAGATAGGGCTTGATGATGGAGCCATTGGTGTTCCATGTCAGCACGCCGCCGGGCAGCAGGGTGACGGTCTCGCTAACGGGCACGGCATACCAGGCTTCGATTTCGTTGTAGTCGCTACGGAAACTGTCGATTGAACCCTGGCCATTGAAAATGCCAGCTTCCAGCGACGCACCAAAACCGTTTTGCCACACATTGACTACTTTGACGCGGCTGCGATATTGCTCGCTGCCAGTGCGATATTCGCCACGTACGTCGATATCAAAAGCGTGGGCACAGCTGAGGGCGGTTAACAGGCTCAGGCTGAGGGCGCTGGCGCGGAGGGTGTGATGGACGGTACGGCGGCGGACGGTCATTGCGGTTGCTCCCTTTGGGTAATGGGGAGCGAGTATTTGCTTGCCACGCGCAATTAAATTTGAGCTGGATCAAGCGTAGATGCGGCCTGGCGGCCTGCCTGCCGGGGTGCGAAAAACAACGCGGCAGTGCCGTTTTCAGGCCTGCCGCGTGTAGACATCACATTTTGAGATTATGGCGTTGCGGAGAACGTAAAAAGTACCAATCGGACAGCGCTTAAACGGCCCCGGTCTGGGTAATCAAGGCGCGCACCGCCGCCTCGTCCCAGCCACTTTGCATCACCTTGAGCAAGGCCACGCGCTCGTCCAGCAACACCACCGCTTCTTTAACGCCTGCCACGCGACCCAGCTGTTGTGACAGTTCGGCCGCGCTGCCGCGCCAGTCTTCGCCGATATGAAACATCTGTGTTTTAACCGGCAATGGTGGCTGCAGGCCCAGCGTGACGACCAGCCAGACGGCCATCAACACCGCGCACAGCCAGAATACTGGCGTCGCGCCGACATGCTGATACAGATAACCGGCGGCGGCCGAGCCCACAAACATCGCCAGCGACTGGCAGGTGTTGTACACGCCCATGGCGGTGCCTTTGGCGTCGGTGGGGGCAATCTTGCTGATCAGGCTGGGTTGCGTGGCTTCCAGAATATTGAAGGCGATAAAGTACAAGCCCAGCCACACAAAGATCATCAGCAGATTAGGCATATACAAAGCCATGCCGGTTTGCGCGACCAGCATCAAGGCAATGGCCAGCAAGAACACGCGTTTAAGCTGATTGCGTTTTTCCGCGATGATGACGGCCGGCACCATCAGTACAAAGCCGACCAGCACCACGGGTAGATAGACTTCCCAATGCTGTGCCACCGGAATATGCCCGGTACTGGCCAGCAGCAAAGGCATGACGGTAAACATGGCCATTTGTGCGGCATGCAGCGCAAATACGCCGTAGTTAAGCCGGCGCAATTGTGGGTGTTTCAGCACGGCGGGCAGGCGGCTGGGGTTGGCTTCAGCATCGGAATGAAAGCGCGACAACGTGGGCGACGGGATGATTTTCCAGACGCCGATCAGCGCGGCCACGGCCAGCACGGCGGTCAGCAAAAAGATGCCGGGCAGACCCACCCAGTTGGCCAGCGTGGGCGCAGCCACCAGCGACACCGCAAAGGTGGTGGCGATGCTGCCGCCAATCATGGCCATGGCCTTGGTGCGATTCTCTTCGCGCGTCAGGTCGGCCAGCAGCGCGGTAATCGCCGCCGAAATAGCCCCAGCGCCTTGCAGTGCGCGGCCCGCAATCATCCATTCAATGCTGTGCGCGCTGGCGCAGACCACGCTGCCGATTGCGAAGAGCACCAGGCCGACGTAGATGACTTTTTTGCGGCCGACCCGGTCGGACCACATGCCAAACGGCAACTGCAGACACGCCTGGGTTAGACCATAAGCGCCAAACGCCAGGCCCACCAGCGCGTGATTGTTGCCGCCATCCAGATGCGTCGCGTACAGCGCAAACACCGGCAAGATCAGAAACATGCCCAGCATGCGCAGGGCATACAACCCGGCCAGGCCGAGCGAAGCGCGTAATTCCAGAGGATTCATCGTATGGGTATCTAAGCGGGTCAGGCTGCGCGTTTATGGTCCAGATCAGGCAGGAACATGGTGATCAAACCCAGCAAGGGCAAGAACGCGCATAGGTGGTAAACAAATTCGATGCTGGTGTGATCAGCCAGTACGCCCAGCGTGGCGGCGCCGATGCCGCCCATGCCAAAGGCGAAGCCAAAGAACAGACCCGACACCATGCCCACCTTGCCGGGAATCAGTTCTTGCGCATACACCAGGATGGCCGAAAACGCCGAAGCCAGCACCACGCCGATGATCACGGTCAGGACGCCGGTCCAGAACAGATTGGCGTACGGCAGCACCAGCGTAAAAGGAGCAACGCCCAGGATGGACGCCCAGATGACATACTTGCGCCCGATACGATCACCCACCGGCCCGCCGATAACGGTGCCCGCGGCGACGGCAAACAGAAACACAAACAGATGCACCTGTGCCGATTGCACCGAAACGCCAAATTTCTGGATCAGGTAAAAGGTGAAATAACTGCCGATGCTGGCCATATAAAAATACTTGGAGAAAATCAGCGCCAGCAAAATGGCAATCGAAGTGCCAATCTGTTTACGGCTAAGGTTGTGCGCGGCGACGCGGCTGGCCTTGGCGCGCGCGCCCTGCCGGTGGATGCGATACCAGCCGCCCACCTTGTACAGCACCACCATGGCCACCAGCGCCGCCAGCGAAAACCAGGCAATGCTGCCTTGACCATGCGGCACGATAATTGCGGCAGCCAGCAATGGCCCCATTGAACTTCCAAGGTTGCCCCCCACTTGGAAAAGGGACTGCGCCAGGCCATGCCGACCGCCCGAAGCCATCCGCGCCACGCGGCTGGATTCCGGATGAAAGATGGAAGACCCGGTGCCGACCAGCGCAGCCGCCAACAGCAACCAGCCAAAGCTGGGTGCCACCGACAGCAATAACAAACCCGCCAGCGTAAAGCCCATGCCGATCGGCAACGAATACGGTTGCGGTTTACGATCGGTATACAGCCCCACCACCGGTTGCAGCAGCGAAGCGGTGATCTGATACGTCAAGGTAATCAGGCCAATCTGGGTAAAGCTCAGATGAAAACCACCCTTCAGGATCGGGTAGATCGCCAGGAACAACGACTGGATCATGTCGTTGAGCAGATGCGAAAAACTGATCGCGCCCAACACGCCAAAGGCGGTGGATTGGGCAGCGGGCGTCGTGTTGGCGGGCGTGGCCGTCGTCGTGGCGCTGGTTTGCA
This sequence comes from Amantichitinum ursilacus, assembly GCF_001294205.1. Lineage (GTDB taxonomy): Bacteria > Pseudomonadota > Gammaproteobacteria > Burkholderiales > Chitinibacteraceae > Amantichitinum > Amantichitinum ursilacus. The sequence continues at coordinate 213,478 of NZ_LAQT01000007.1, read as the reverse complement.
TAAGCGATTCGTCGCACTGATCAAGAGCGGAAAACCGCCATTCTAACAGGCTGGCGCACCACACCAGGTTCAGCCGCCGGTTTTTATCACATTGGGCCTCGCAACGCCCGGCCTTACTGGCCGATTCTGTTATATTCACGGATTGCCCGCGTGGGCATTCAGCACATTGGCATCAGGCCCGGATAATGAGCTACCGTCCTACCGCAGAACAAGATATCCCGCTGATCCGCATACGCGGCGCACGCACCCATAACCTCAAGAACGTCAGTCTCGATCTGCCCCGCGGCAAGCTGGTGGTGATTACGGGGCTGTCGGGCTCGGGCAAATCGTCTCTGGCTTTCGACACCTTGTATGCCGAAGGCCAGCGGCGTTACGTCGAGTCTTTGTCGGCCTACGCCCGCCAGTTTTTGCAGCTGATGGAAAAACCCGATGTTGATCTGATCGAAGGCCTGAGCCCGGCGATCTCGATTGAACAAAAGGCCACCAGCCACAATCCGCGCTCCACCGTGGGCACCGTCACCGAAATCCACGATTACCTGCGCTTGCTGTTTGCCCGCGTGGGCACGCCGTACTGCCCGGATCACGATCTGCCGCTGGAATCACAGACCGTCAGCCAGATGGTGGACCATGTGCTGGCGCTGGAAGACGAAACCCGGCTGATGATTCTGGCTCCGCTGATTGTGGGCCGCAAAGGTGAAAACCTGGAGCTGTTTGACGAGCTGCGCGCGCAAGGTTTTGTGCGCGTGCGCGTGGATGGCGAGACCTACGAACTCGACGCCGTGCCCAAGCTCGACAAGAACAAAAAACACACCATCGAAGTGGTGATCGACCGTCTTAAAGTGCGCGCCGATCTTAAACAACGGGTGGCCGAGTCGTTTGAAACCGCCTTGCGTCACGCCGATGGCCGCGCCATTGCGGTGGAAATGGATAGCGGCAAAGAACACTGGTTCTCGTCGCGCTTTGCCTGCCCGGTGTGCAGCTTCAGCCTGCCCGAACTCGAACCGCGTCTGTTCTCGTTCAATAATCCGATGGGCGCCTGTCCCAAGTGCGACGGCCTCGGCCAGATCACCTTCTTTGATCCCAAACGCGTGGTGGCGCATCCAGAGCTCAGCCTGGCCGCTGGCGCGATCAAGGGGTGGGACAAGCGCAACCAGTTCTATTTTCAGATGTTGGGCAGCCTGGCCGAGCATTACGGCTTTGATCTGAACACGGCCTGGGAAGACCTGACCGACGAAGTGCGCACCGCCGTGCTGCATGGTTCGGGCAAGGATCAGATCGCGTTTATCTATATGAATGAACGCGGTAGCAAGTTCGAACGCATCCATAGCTTTGAAGGCATCATCCCCAATCTGGAACGCCGTTATCGCGAGACTGATTCGATGACGGTGCGCGAAGAACTGGCCAAATATCAGAATAACCAGCCGTGCCCAAGCTGTGGCGGTTCGCGTCTGCGCCGGGAAGCCCGCTTTGTGAAAGTCGGCACCGAAACGCTGCATGCGATTGCGCAAATGGCGCTGCGCGATGCCAGCCAGTTTTTTACCGCGCTGGAATTTGAAGGCAATAAAGCGCAGATCGCCGAGAAAATCGTCAAGGAAATCCGCGAGCGCCTGGGCTTTCTGGTTAACGTCGGCCTTGATTATCTGAGTCTGGAACGCAGCGCCGACACGCTGTCGGGCGGCGAGGCGCAACGGATTCGCCTCGCCTCGCAGATTGGTTCGGGGCTGACCGGCGTGATGTATGTGCTGGACGAACCGTCGATTGGTTTGCATCAACGCGATAACGATCGCCTGATCGGCACGCTGATGCGCCTGCGCGATCTGGATAACACCGTGATTGTGGTCGAGCACGACGAGGATGCCATTCGCGCCGCCGATTACCTGGTCGATATGGGGCCCGGTGCGGGCGAGCATGGCGGCTCGGTCATTGCCGCTGGGTTGCCCGCAGAAGTGATGGCCAATCCGGATTCGATTACCGGTCAATTTCTCAGCGGCGCGCGTCGGATCGAGCTGCCGGAAACGCGCCGTTCACCCGATCCAGACAAGTGGTTCACGCTGAAAGGCGCGCACGGCAACAACCTTAAATACGTTGATCTGGCGCTGCCCGCCGGTTTGCTGGTGTGCATTACCGGCGTATCGGGCTCCGGCAAGTCCACGCTGATCAACGACACGCTGTACGCGATTGCGGCGCGTGATCTGAATGGTGCGTCGTCCGAACCGGCGCCGTTCCAGGAAATCAACGGGCTGGATCTGTTCGACAAGGTGATTAACGTTGATCAGTCGCCGATTGGCCGCACGCCGCGTTCCAACCCAGCCACGTATACCGGTTTGTTTACGCCGATCCGCGAGTTGTTCTCGGGCGTGCCTACCAGTCGTGAACGTGGCTATGGCCCGGGGCGCTTCAGCTTTAACGTCAAGGGCGGCCGCTGCGAAGCGTGTCAGGGCGATGGCGTGATCAAGGTTGAGATGCACTTTTTGCCGGATGTGTATGTGCCGTGCGATGTGTGTCACGGCAAGCGCTACAACCGCGAAACGCTGGAAGTGCAATACAAGGGCAAGAGCATCACCGAAGTGCTGGAAATGACGGTGGAGCATGCGCTGGAGTTCTTCCAGGCCGTGCCCACTGTGGCGCGCAAACTGCAGACGCTGATGGACGTGGGCCTGGGCTATATCCGCCTGGGTCAGTCGGCCACCACGTTGTCGGGTGGCGAAGCGCAACGGGTGAAGCTGGCGCTGGAATTATCCAAACGCGATACCGGCCGCACGCTGTATATCCTGGATGAGCCGACCACGGGTTTGCACTTCCACGATATCGATCTGCTGCTGGGCGTGGTGCGGCGCTTGCGCGAGCACGGCAATACCGTGGTCGTCATCGAGCACAACCTGGACGTGATCAAAACCGCGGACTGGATTGTCGACCTGGGCCCCGAAGGCGGGGCGGGTGGCGGCGAGATTATCGCGGTGGGCACGCCGGAAGATGTGGCCGCCAACAAGAAATCGCACACCGGGCATTATCTGGCGCGCGTGCTGGAGTCGCACAAGTAAGCGGGTTTTTGCCGGGCTTGCGTGGATAAAAAAACGGGACCGACTGGTCCCGTTTTCTATGGTGCGTTGCCGGGATTACGGCAAGGCGTGCAGATGCGCCGCCACCGCCGGGCTGAAGTTAAAGCCGTCGTACTTGTCCCAGTTGATCGACCACGTCATGACGCCGCGGAAGGTCGGGTAAGCCTGGTTCGGTTTAACCGTGCCGCAATTGGTCAAGGTAGTCAGGCAATCCACGGCCGCGTTGACGGTCGCGGTGGTCACAAAGCCGGTATTGGCCGACTTGTTGCCGCTCGGTACGCCAAACGCCACCTGATCCGGACGCAGACCGGTAAAGCTGCCCGAATTGCCGTAACCCAGCGGGAAGCCTTCGATCAGCATCTTGCTGCCAGCCACCAGCATATCCACCGAACCTTCCGGCAAGGCATTGGCGTTATACGGCGTGTACAGGCCACCGTTGTTGTAGTACTGCACGTGGATCACGGTCAGCTCGTTGCGCAAGCCATCGATAATCGGCAGATAGGCGCCCCAGATTCCGCCATAGGTGATGTAGCCGCCTTGCACATACGGATGCTCAGGCGCCATCGACAGATAGAAGCTGCTGCCGACCTTGGCTTTCAGTTGCTTAACACCGGTGACCAGGTTGTTGATGATGGCCGCGCCGGACGTTACGCCGCTGCCGCTTTCCAGATCCAGATCGATACCGTCAAAGCCGTATTTGGTAATCAGGCCGTACAGGCTGTTTACAAAATTGGTGACGTCCGAGGCGCTGTTCAGCGTAATCGAACCGTCCTGACCACCGAGCGACAACACCACTTTTTTGCCTGCGGCTTTCTTGGCGGCGATTTCGGCGATGAATTGCGCTTCGGTGCCGGCATCGGGGTCGAGCGTAAAGCTGACGTTACCGTTGCCTGCGTTGTCGGCGAAGGCCACCACGATCACGTCGTAATCATTGCTGACGTTGGCGATGTGGAAGGTTGGGCCGCTCGGATTGGTGAAGTTGTGCCAGTAGCCCACCAGCGCGTGCTTGGCCAGCGAGCCAGACGGCGTCGGGGTGGGCGCGGGCGTCGGCGTGGGGGCCGGGGTTGGCGTTGGAGCCGGCGTGGGCGTCGGCGCCGGAGTAGGCGTCGGAGTGGGTTTGGGCGTCGGCGCCGGGGTGGGCGTGGGGGTCGGTGCTGGCGTTGGTGTGGGCGTCGGTGTCGGCGTGGCGCTATCTACGCCCAGGTCTTGCCACAGGCTAGGCGTTGCCGCCGGGTTCCAGCCCGCGCCGGCATAGTCGGTCTGGGTAACCAGCGCTTTGTAATCATGGCCGTTGTAATAAACGATGGTGCCTGCGGAATAAGTGCCGCCATCCACCCAGGTGGGGTAAGCCATGGCCATGGCCGAGGCAAACAGGGCAGGCAAAGCGACAAGCGCGACTTTCCCTTGTCCGCGTGCGAACAATTTGTGCTTCATGGGTACATCCTCCGGTTACAACTGTTTGTACTGTTTTAGGAACTGCGATGGTATTTTTACCATCCGTCCCGATTATGCGGAGGCTCCCGGCACTGTCAACGCTGCGGCAGCAGAATCAGCATTTGTCCGACACCGGCCGACACAATGCGTGATGTCGTTCACAAAATGGCCGCATGATCGCAGATCAGCGGACAAAAAAATCGATACCCTTCGTTGGTCACAATGCTTACGTGAATAAAACTTTTAAATTATGTTCTATATAAGATTGGCTTGGAGATTATTGGTCTCCACCTTCGGCACCTCCGCCTGAACCACCCCCATGGAGTCTTGTATGAACTTTCGCCCCGCCCTGATTGCAGCAGCGCTGCTCGCCGCTGCTGCGGCCAATGCGCACGCCACCGTAGTTCCGTTAAGCTTCGATCTGACCACGCGTATTCAGTTAAGCAATGGTTTGAGCCTTAACGGCACGCCGGCTCAAACGTCCGGTGGCATCATTGGCTCTGACATTGCGGGGGGCGGGCTCGCCGCGCCTGCCACTACGGATTTCAGCATTGCCACCACTCATGCCGCGCTAGCGCAAACGCTGGACTCCGATGGTCTCGGTTTTCATGCGCTTGGGCAGTACTGGCCCATTGCCCAGGACACCGCAACGTGGGCGGGCACTGGACTGCAGTTTGCCATTGCTACAAATGGCTACGCGGGGACCATCACCGTCGATTACGACTTGCTGATTACCCTGCCGGCCGACCCTGCTCTGGTCAGTGGTGGCGTGGATAGTCTGTTCGACTCCAGCCTGACCGGGCAGTCCTCTCAAGGGATTGCGCCGAACACATACGCCACCGGCGTCACTGAGTACAAGGGTAGTTTTATCTATACGGTAGGCGCACTGGACAGCAGCACAGGTACAGGCATCTATACGCTTGGGCTTAGCCAGATTGGCAATTTTTATGGCACACGCGCTTTTCCGACCGCCCCTGTTCCTGAGCCAGAAACTTACGCGTTGATGGGCGTGGGCGTGGTGGGCTTGATGGCGACAGCGCGTCGGCGAGTGCGCAAGAACAGCTAAGAATTACCACGTAAAAAAGGCGTCGACATTGCGTCGACGCCTTTTTTACGTCCAGACCCGCGCTAGCCAGGTCTGTCCATTTGATTAACCATTAGGCTGATAAATCACCAACTGGATGCCCGGCGAAAACGGCTGCGGGTTCCAGCGTTTCAGGTCATCCGTATCCACATTGTGCTTGTGCGCAATCGAGGCCATGGTGTCGCCGCGGCGCACCGTATAGCGCTGCGCCTGACCGCGGTCGCTGGTTTTATGCGACGAAGCATTGGCCGCCAGTTTCAGCGTCTGGCCCATGCTGATGTGATTGCCATGCAGACCATTGATGCTCTTGAGCGCGGCCACGCTCATGCCATAACGCTTGGCGATGTTGAACACGGTATCGCCACGTGCCACGCGATAGGTGCTGGGCGTGTCGTCATCCGCGGCGGGGGCAGCGGCCTGGGCCGACTGGCGTAGCGCCACCTTGACCACATGCGCGGGCGGCGTGGCAATCTGCACTTTACGCGGCGCATCTTGCGCCCCCGTATCCACCGGATCAGCCGCGCGGTTGGCGGCCAGCGCCACCAGCGTTTGCTGTTCGGTCGCGTCGATATCGGCGCTCTTGGGCACCAGGATGGTCTGGCCGCGCGCAACGCGTTCGCGGTTGCCGATATCGTTGATATCTTTGAGTTCGGCCACGGTAATGCCAAACGACGTAGCCAGCTTGTCCAGGCTTTCGCCCGAATGCGTCACATACGGTTGCCAGTTCAGCAGCGGCTTGTCGCCATTGGCGGCCAGGTTTTTCTCGAAAATATCGACCTTGTTGGCGGGCAGCACCAGTTGGCGATCATCTTTGTGCGCGATCACCGGGCGGATAAAGCCCGGGTTCAGGCGCAGCAATTCATCCACCGGCACTTCGGCCAGTTCGGCCGCCACTTTCACGTCCATATGCCGGCCCGGCGTGACCGTCGCAAAGTACGGCTGGTTAGGCAGCGCTGCCAGCGTGATGCCATAGGCGGACGGGTTGGCGATGATATTGCGCACGGCCAGCAGCTTGGGCACGTAATTACGCGTCTCGTCCGGCATGCGGATGCTGGCGTAATCGGTAGGCAGCCCGGCCGCTTCGTTTTTGGCGATGGCGCGCGCGACGCCGTTTTCGCCCCAGTTGTACGAAGCCAGCACCAGTTGCCAGTCGCCAAACATGCCATACAGTTCTTGCAGATAATCCAGCGCGCCTTGGGTAGCGGCCACCACATCGCGACGACCGTCATACCACCAGGTACGCTCCAGCCCGTAACGCTTGCCGGTTTCGGGAATGAACTGCCACATCCCGGCCGCTTTGGCGCTCGATTCGGCTTTCGGGTTGTACGCGCTTTCGATCATCGGCAGCAGCGCAAACTCCATCGGCATGCCGCGCTTTTCCACTTCGCTGGTCACGTAGTACAGATAGCGCGAGCCGCGATCGATAATGCGCGCCAGATAATCAGGGCGCGCGGCGTAATAGTTTTCCCATTTGGTCACCAGCGGGCTGTCCACGTCTTGCAGCGCAAAGCCGCCGCGCACGCGATCCCACAGGTTATCGTAATGGATGCTGGCGACGGAATCGTCACCGAAGAGGGTGGACACGGTCTGTGCGGTGTCGTCAGACAACGAAAAGGCCGGGTCGCGCAATTGATAGTCGATACGGGTTACGGTGCCAGAAATATCTTCCGCCATCGCCGCCGCACTGAACAGGCCCAACAACAGGCCTGCAAGCAGTCGGTATTTCATTGTGACAACCCTGCTAAAGCTCAAAATTGGCACCGATGGTGCCGGGCAGGCGCCGCCGCTGTCAATGCGCGATTGGGCTTGAATGGGCCGGGCGGTCGGATTCAGGCTCTGAAATGATCCTTCCATCGGCGCAGTGTTGCAAAAACCTGCACTGGATCAAGTGCTTGCGCGCCTTGAGCTAAAGCACTTTCTTTGATGCCAACGGCATCAAAACGCAGGAAAGGATTAGTCTGAATTTCCAGTTCCAGCGTGGAAGGCAGCGTGGGCAGGCCCGCTGCGCGCGTAAATTGTGCGGCGGCAAAACGCGCCTGCAGATCCAGATTGCCCGGCTCGGCGGCCAGGGCAAATTTCAGGTTATCCAGCGTGTATTCATGTGTGCAGCACACGCGGGTGGCGGGCGGCAGCGCGGCCAGCTTTTGCAGTGAGGCAAACATCTGCTCGGGCGTGCCTTCAAACAAACGGCCGCAACCGGCGGCAAACAAGGTATCGCCACAGAATACGGCGCCCGGCGCGCCTGCTGCATAAAATGCCAGATGATCGAGCGTATGGCCCGGCACGGCCATTACCTCCACCGGCGTGCCCTGCACATCCAGCGTGTTGCCTTCCGTCACCGCATGGTTAACCAGGTCAATATGACCAGGTCCGTACACCGGACAGGGCGCGGCCTGGGCCAGTTGTGCCAGGCCGCCGGTATGATCGCCGTGGTGGTGCGTAACCAGGATGCCCGCCAGGCTAAGCTGGTGCTGGGCCAGATACGCCAGCAACGGCGCCGCTTCGCCCGGGTCGACCGCAAACGCATGGCGGTCATCGTGCAAAAGCCAGATATAATTCGTTTCCAGAATCGGAATCGGGGTGATCTTGAACATGGACATGCCCGTTGGTGTGGAAAATACGTTCGACTATTTTGCCGAGTGGCTGCAAAGCCCGCTAGGCCGCTATCTGCTGGCCGAAGAAGCCGCGTGGTTTGATCGGACCACCGCAGACATCTTTGGTTATAAGGCGGTGCAGCTGGAATTGCCGCAGATGGATTGTCTGCGCGCCAACCGCATGCCGTGGCGCACGCTGGTCGGCCAGTCGGCCGGCACGCGCGTGCGTTGCTGCGGCGAATTCTTGCCGTTTGAGGCGCAATCGATCGATTTGCTGGTGATGCCGCATGTGCTGGATTATTGCACCGATCCGCATCAGGTATTGCGCGAAGCCGAACGGGTGCTGGTGCCCGAAGGCCGCTTGCTGATCACGGGCTTTAATCCGTGGAGCCTGTGGGGGTTAAAGCGTTTCAAGCACAAGCAACACGAAGTACCGTGGCGCGGGCAGTTTATTTCGTTGCCGCGGCTGAAAGACTGGTTGTCTTTGCTGAACCTGGAAAGCATGCGCGGCGAATATCTGCTGTACAGCTTGCCGGTGCAGCGCGAGAAATGGCTGACGCGGTCAAAATTTTTAGAGGACGCGGGCGATCGTTGGTGGCCCGCGGCCGGTGGCGTGTATTGCCTGGATGTGGTCAAGCGCGTGCGGGGCGTGCGCATGATCGAACCGAAATGGCGGCGCGTGCCCACGCCGACCACGGCCCCGGCGGCCGCGATCGACAAGGCAGGCGATGCGCGGATCGAGCGTCTGCAGCAACAAGCCGCCAAAGATCGCTGCAAGCCGTAATGCAGTGGGATGAAAAAAGCGGGCGCCGGCCCTCAGGATTTGGCCAGCGGCACTGGCGTGTCTTTGTCGCAAGCGCGTGCCGTATCGGCCAGATCTTGCAGGATGCGCAGGCCGTCGGTGCGGTTCTTGATGGCGATATGCAGATCGTGTCCGCTGCCCAGATTGCCGCCGCCAAATACAATATGCACGTCGTTATCGGTCAGATCGACATATTGCACCACGGTCAGATTCAGATAACGGTCGTAGCGCGCCGCGACATCTTTGCCGGCAGGTACTTTCCACAGGCAGAACGGCGCGGCCAGCGTCGGCGCCGCCACGGTGGCGGCAATCAGGGTCAGAGCGAGCAGTGCGACGCGCATGGGGTTCTCCCGGTTGGTTTTATTAATGGATTCTGAATGGCCACATTAGAGATTTATACCGACGGGGCCTGTAAGGGCAACCCTGGTCCCGGCGGTTGGGGCGCTTTATTACGTTATGGCGCACAAGAGAAAGAATTGTTTGGCGGCGAAGCACATACCACCAACAATCGCATGGAGTTGATGGCGGTGATCGAAGGCCTGGGCATTCTTACCCGCGCGTGCGATGCCATCGTCTACACCGATTCGCAGTACGTAAAGAATGGCATCGAAAGCTGGATTCATGGCTGGAAACGCAACGGCTGGAAGACGGCCGACAAAAAGCCCGTCAAAAACGCCGATTTGTGGCAGCGACTGGACACCGAAGTAGCGCGCCATAAGGTCACCTGGCGCTGGGTAAAAGGCCATAGCGGTCATGAGCTCAACGAGCGCGCCGATCAACTGGCCAATCGTGGCGTGGATTCGGTGTTGGGTCGTTAAGCGCTGGCATTGTGCTGAGCGGGGCGCGCCGGCGTGCCCCTGCGCAAGCCGTAACAAGTTGTTTTACAAGGTTGGGCTGTAGCTTATGCGTCAAATTCTTCTGGATACCGAAACCACCGGCCTGCGCGTGGAAGACGGCAACCGTATTCTTGAAATTGCCGCGGTCGAAATGATCGACCGCAAGGTCTCGGCTGCGGATGTGCATCTGCATCTGTACATCAACCCCGAACGCGATAGCGAAGAGGGCGCGCTCAACGTGCACGGGCTGACCACCGACTTTCTGGCCGACAAACCGAAGTTTGCCCATGTGGTCGACCAGTTTCTCGAATTCGTACGCGGTTCCGAGCTGATCATCCACAACGCGCCGTTTGACGTGGCGTTTCTGAACCACGAACTGGGCAAGCTCAAGCGCGGCAAGATTCAGGACTATGTGCATAGCGTGATCGATACGCTGGCGATGGCCAAAGACCAGTTTCCCGGCAAGCGTAATAGTCTGGATGCGTTATGCGACCGCTTTGAAGTCGATCGCTCGGCGCGGGTATTGCACGGCGCGCTGATTGACTGCGAACTGCTGGCCGAAGTGTATCTGGCCATGACGCGCGGCCAGGACAGCTTGTTGATGGACTTCGTCAACGACGGCAGCACCGACAGCAATGGCCAGATTGTGGTGCGCGCCAGCCGTGGCGCACTCAAGGTGGCGCTGCCGACGCCGGAAGAGCTGACGCTGCATGAGAGTTATCTCAACGATCTCGACAAGATCGTCAAAGGCCAATGCTTGTGGCACGCCATCGAAGCACCGCCCGTCCCGGCCGAGGCTGCGGCATGACCGCCTGTATCGCGTTGCTGCCCGCTGCGGGTAGCGGCAGCCGCATGGGTGTGGCCCAACCCAAACAATATTTGCCCTTGCTGGGGCAGCCGCTGATCTGGCACACGCTCACCGCCTTGCACGCGGTGCCGCGTTTGCAACGCATTGTGGTGGTGCTGAGCGCTGACGATGATGATTGGGATCAGTTTGATTGGTCCGGCTTTACGCGACTGACCGTGTTGCGCTGTGGCGGCGACACCCGTGCCCGCAGCGTGCGCAATGGCCTCAACGCCTTGGCTGCCGCCGGCCAGAATCCGCAAGACTGGGTGCTGGTGCATGATGCCGCACGCCCCTGTATCGCGCCGGAACTGGTGGACCAACTGATCGATACGCTGTTCGATGATGCGGTCGGTGGCATCCTGGCGGTGCCGGTGGCCGATACGCTCAAGCAGGCGTCGGCCGACCAGCATATCGCCGCCACCCGCCCGCGCGACGGCTTGTGGCAGGCGCAAACGCCGCAAATGTTTCGCGTCGGCCCGCTGACCGGCGCTTTGGATCACGTCTCCGAAGCCCACATTACCGATGAAGCCAGCGCCATGGAACAGCAGGGCCACGCCCCGCGCCTGGTGCACGGCAGCCCGTGGAATCTCAAAGTGACTTACCCGCAGGATCTGCAACTGGCTAGCCTGATCCTGCAACAACGCAAGGAAGCGCCGCATGGCTGAAAATCTGATTATTGAAGACGGCGACAAGGCCGCTAAATACGCCGCGTTGGTGCCGCAAATCCGCGCGCTGCTCGACGGCGAAAACGACGAAATCGCGCGCATGGCTAATGCCGTGGCCGCGTTGCAACAAACCTTTGGCTGGCTGTGGACCGGTTTTTATCGCGTGGTGGGCGATGAACTGGTACTCGGGCCGTTCCAGGGGCCGATTGCCTGCACGCGCATTGCGCACGGCAAAGGCGTGTGTGGCGACGCATGGGCGCGTAACGAAACGCTAGTGGTGCCTGATGTTGACGCTTTTCCGGGTCATATTGCGTGCTCATCGCTGTCGCGTTCCGAAATCGTGGTACCGCTGCATGACGCCAGCGGCAAAGTGATTGCGGTGCTGGATGTCGATTCGACCGATCTGAACACCTATGACGCCATCGATAAAGAATGGCTGGAACAAGTGGCCGCCATCGTGACGCAAACCGAGGCCGTGGCATGCGCATAGGTCAGGGCTGGGATGTGCACCGTCTGGTGCCCGATCGCTTGCTGATTCTGGGCGGCGTCACCATTCCGTTTGAACTGGGCTTGCTGGGCCATTCGGATGCCGATGCCTTGTTGCACGCAATTACGGATGCGGTATTGGGCGCGGCAGGCTTGGGCGATATCGGCCGGCATTTTCCGGATACCGCCGCCGAATTCAAAGGCGCGGACAGCCGCGTACTCTTGCGCGAGGCCGTCAAGCGCGTGAATGCGGCCGGTTGGAAAGTGGGCAATGTCGACGCCAGCATTCTGATTCAGCGTCCGAAAATGGCGCCGCATATTCCGGCCATGGTGGCCAATATCGCGGCCGACCTCGGGATTGCAGCCGGCCAGGTTAACGTTAAAGCCAAAACCTACGAAAAGCTGGGCCCGGTCGGCAATTCCGAAGCCGTCGAAGCCCAGGCCGTCTGTTTGTTGTTGCCGGTCTGATCAGTAGATCAAGCTGATCAAGCCGGATCGCCTAGCGAGAAAGGTCCGCCTTTCTCCAGGGCGCGCGCATAGGCGGGGCGGGCATGGATCCGCTCCAGCCAAGCTTTGGCTTTGGGATATTTGCTAAAGCCGCTGCGCGCATTGGCCGCTTCCATGGCAAAACTCATCTGGATATCCGCCCCCGAGAATTCTTCTCCGGCAAACCAGGTGCTCTTGTTTAATTCGCCCTCAATAAACGCCAGATGCGTTTTGAGTTGCGGCCCCAAAAACACCGCTTTGACCTTGCTGGCAATACCGCGCACCACCGGCCGGATAAAGAACGGCATCGGTTGTTCCGGCATCTTGTTGAAGACCAGGCTCATGACCAGGAGCGGCATGATCGAGCCCTCGGCATAGTGCAGCCAATAGGTAAAGCGCAGCCGCTCCGGCGTATTGCTGGCCGGACGCAACCAGCCTTCGCCATAGTTATCCAGCAGGTATTCAATGATGGCGCCCGATTCGGCAATCACCACCGGCGCGCCATTACGGTCATCGGTAATCACCGGCGATTTGCCCAGTGGATGAATCGCGCGCAATTCGGGCGGGGCCAGCATGGTTTTGGCATCGCGCTGATAGCGCACGATTTCGTATTGCACGCCCAGTTCTTCCAGCAGCCATAACACGCGCTGCGAGCGCGAATTGTTGAGGTGATGCACGGTAATCATCGTCGGGGTTCCGCAAGGTGTTTTTAAAAGCTGGCCCTGACTTTAGCCTGGATTGCGCGCGTGGCGTGTCGGCGATTGGCGCATATCGGCCCTCCGGGATAGGCCTTATAAGCATTCAAAACGGTTTGAGACTATGCTGCGCGCAACGCAGGAGACTTTTTGATGAGTTCACCCTTTACCAAGCTGAAACTGGCCGGTCTGGCCGCCACTTTGATCGGCGCACCTTTATTTGCCGGAGAACCCGCCGCCCCCGCTGATATTGGCGCAGTGCCGGTACAGATTAAAGACAGCGGCCTGCCTGTAGATTGGCAGCAGCGCGGCGTGTTTATGGAAATCCTCGTGCGGTCTTATCAGGACGGCAATGGCGATGGCATTGGCGATTTTAAAGGGCTGACGCAACGGCTGGATTATCTGCAAGCGCTGGGGATTACCGGCGTGTGGTTATTGCCGATCTATCAAAGCTCCGATCATGACCACGGTTATGCGGTGACCAATTACCGCGATATCGAACACGATTACGGCACGCTGGCTGATTTCGACCACTTTGTCGCCGAAGCGCACAAGCGCGGCATAGGCGTGATTCTGGATTACGTCATCAATCACAGCTCGGATATGCATCCGCTATTTACCGCCGCCAATAGCGACCCGGCTTCGCCGTGGCGCAACTGGTATGTGTGGAATGATAAAAAGCCCAAAGGCTGGGTGACTTATGGCGGGGACCCTTGGTATGCCGGCAAAAGCGGTTATTACTACGGCGCGTTTGCCAGCATCATGCCGGACTTTAATTTCCGCACTCCGCAGGTACTGGAATTCCATCTGGACAATCTGCGTTTCTGGATGAATCGCGGCGTGGATGGTTTCCGCTTTGATGCCGTGGGCGCTTTGGTCGAAAACGGCCCCAATCTGTGGGAAAACCAGCCGGAGAATCACGCCATCATGCGCAAGATTCGCGATCTGCTTAATCAATACGGTAAGCGTTATATGGTGGCCGAAGTGCCGAGCGCACCGGCTGAGTTTTCAGCCAGCGATTCGGCGGGCAGTGCATTTGCCTTTGGCTTGCAGACTTCGATTATTAAAAGCGTGCAGATGGGCCGCTCGATGGGCCCGCTATATGACTATCTAAAACAAAAACCCATGCCACGCATGGCCACGTTTTTGTCCAATCACGATAGTTTTGCGGGCGCGCGCATAGGCCAGCAATTGGGCGATGATCCGGGCGCTTATAAACTGGCGGCCGCTACGCTATTAACCTTGCCCGGCATTCCGTTTTTGTATTACGGCGAAGAAATCGGCCAGACCTTTAGCGAACCGGTGCAATACGACGATCAGCGTTTGCGTGGCCCGATGGCATGGGATGGCAGCACGTTTGCCGGGTTCTCCAAGGTCAAACCGTTCCGCGCGCTGGGCAATGATTATCAGCGGCGCAATGTGGCCGTCGAGGCTGGGCAGCCAGGGTCGTTGCTGGAAACCTATCGCAGCCTGATCGCCTTGCGCCGCAACCAACCGGCATTGCAGACCGGTAGCCTGCGCGTGTTGAGCGAAGAAGACGACGCGGTGATGGCGTATGTGCGGGAGAAAGACGGCAAGCAAGTGCTGGTGCTGCTGAACTACAGCCGCAAACCGGCTGAGTTTGCGCTGAAGGGCGATCTGGCCGGCAAGCAATGGGCGCCGCTGTTGAGCAGCAGCGCTTTGTCGCAAGTCGTGACGGGCGACACCGTCAAACTGGTGCCGCAACAAGCGCTGGTGTTGCAAGCGATTGCGCAATAGGGTGGGTCTAGACCCACCACCCAAAGCCGACGAGAAGAAGCAATCAAATTGCGTGGTTCTTCTCGCTGGCTTTGAAAGGCGGGTCCAGACCCACCACCCAAAGCCAAAGCCAAAGCCAAAGAGAAGAAGCAATCAAATTGCGTGGTTCTTCTCGCTGGCTTTGAAAGGTGGGTCCAGACCCACCCTATTGCTGCGGGTTTTTTACACCGTCACGGTGCGGCTCTTGCGGCCGGTGCTGTTGAATGTGGCCAGCTTGATCTCGCCTTTTACCGCGACCGGTTCACCGTAAATCGCGCTGAACACCGTCGGCTCGCTGCCATCGGTGGTGTAGCGCACGGTCAGGCCCGGGGCGCTGACGTTGGCGTGCAGCTTGCCGCCGTCCACCTTCGCGCCCGGCAGCGGAATGCGATAGCCGTAGCCGCCGAGGAAACCATCCAGCCGCACCAGATCGCGCTGGCCCAGGCGGTTGGCAAACTCGTTCCAGTCCGCGTTCATCTTGTCATTGCGTTCGGCTGCATCGGCGATAAAGGTCCAGCCCGGATCAGCCGCCCAGGCGCGTTCGGCCAGCGCAATAATCCGCGGGCAAGCCAGATATTCCACGCGACCGGCATTACGTGCGTTTTCACCCCACAGCTGGCCCTGGATACCCAGCACATTCTGCGTGCCGGTATCGGTCAGCCGCGCCATGGCATCGAGCTGTTTACGATCCAGGTCATGCCCGAACAGGTTGGTGGTGGCTGTGGTGTAAATATCCAGCGGGCAGAACCAGAACGGCTTACGCGTCTCGATAAAGCCGCCCCAGTAATAGCCAGGCTCTTCCGGGTCTTTGGCATACGCCAGATCAAAGTACAGATCGGTGACGTTGCTCAGCACCACCTTGTAGCCCGCGTTGGCCAACTGATACGCGATATCTTCCTGGCCCCAGCCCCACACGTTGTTCCAGATATACGGGCGGAAATTGGCGTCGGTAAATTTCGGGTTCGGCGCCAGCTTGTGGCTGCCGTCGGCTTGCTGTTCCTTGATCAGCGCAATTTCTTCCCATCCCGCCACCGCCAGGCCATGCCGCTGCAGCACGTCGCGGAAGCGACCAAGGAAGTAATCCTGCAATTGCTGAATGGTTTCAAAGCCTTGCTCGGCCATAAACGCTTTGCAGATCGGGCTGCCTTCCCATGCGCCGTGCGGAATCTCGTCGCCACCGGTGTGCAGGGCCTTGAACGGCGCACCGGCTTCTTCAAACATGGCGTGCAAGTCACTGACCACGGTTTCGATAAAGCGATACGCCGATTCGCGGCCGATGCAGATCACATTGTCGTGCCACAACTGCACCGATTCGTACTTTGATTCGTCGTCAAAATCAGCCAGCAAATATTCTTCGGCTTCGTTCACGCGGCCTTGCGCCAGCAGGCGTTGATGGCGCGTATTCATCGCCTTGATCGCGGCGCGGGCGTGGCCCGGTACGTCGATTTCGGGGATGACTTCGATATGGCGATCAGTAGCAAAGCGCAGGATTTCGATAAAGTCAGCGCGCGTGTAAAAGCCGGTGCCGTGCGAACCTTCGGCCACCGCGCCTGAGCCAAAGCTCGGCACCACCTGGTCGGTTTCGTCCAGCGTAAAGCCGCGGCGGCTGCCGATTTCGGTCAGCTCGGGCAGCGTGGGGATCTCGATACGCCAGCCTTCGTCATCGGTGATGTGAAAGTGGAATTTGTTCAGCTTGTACAGCGCCATCACTTCCAGCAGGCGCAACACGGTTTCTTTGCTGGAGAAGTTACGGCCCACATCGATATGCATGCCGCGATAAGCAAAGCGCGGCGCGTCGACCACGATGACGGCAGGCACAGCCAGCGTCGGCGCGGGGTTAACCCAGGCGCTGACGGGCAGCAACTGGCGCAGGCTTTGAATGCCATTGAATACACCCGCCGCGGTGGCGCCGGTAATGCTGATGCCAGCGCTGGTCACTTCCAGGCGATAGGCTTCTTCCGCCGCGCCGGTGTGGCCTTTGACTTCAACCGAGCCAATCTGCAGCGTAATGCCCGCGCCGGCTGCGGCGCGTGACGGACGCACGCCCAGGTCAGCCAGGCTTTGCTGCAGAAAGGCGGCTTCGGCGGCCAGATCATCGCTATGGACGATCAGCGTGGCGGCGTCGATCACAAATTCGCCGTGGCCCTTGGTCAACGACAGCGGCTTGGGCGTAATCAGGCCGGTTTGCGCCGCGGGCAGCAGGCTGAGCATGGCATTGTCGTCAAAGCGGCTGGCGGCGGTTACCGGCGTTACTTTGTCGTTGAGGTTGCGATTGCGTTGTTCCGGGCGGGTAAACGCGATGATTTCCGGGTCGCCAATCGCTGAGGCGTGCGCGGCCGGGGTGCCATCGTCGTACACGATATAAAAGCCGAGCGGGGCGTCGGTGTTCTGGATCACCCAGAACATGCCGCGATAGGTGATCTTGCGGCTGGCACCGGGTTCCAGCGTGCCAAAGTCGGCCGTGGGCGTCAGTTGCCACAGATCGCCATTGATATGTTTGATGCCCACGCCGCCCGTCACCGAATCGGGGTGCACTTTGCGGCAGAAGCTGAAATAGATTGCCCAGTCATTGCCCGACAGCGCCGTGGCGGAATGGTTGGTGAGCGTGAGTTCACACTCGAAATTGTCGCCATCGACATGATTGCCGATGTTTTGCCATGTCAGCTTGAGCTGGCTACCTGCGGGACGGGTCATTTGTTTGTTTCCTCGACGAATCCTGAATCCTGAAAAAATCTGATACCCATAGGGTGGGTCAAGACCCACCAGCCAAAGTGGTTTGCCAAGTGCGCGACCTCAGCGTGGCAGCAGCTAAACCGATAAACCCGGCTGTATGCAAAGTGACTGGCTTCTGCAGGCGGCTTTGATTGGTGGGTCCAGACCCACCCTATGGGTTCTCCGGCCTTTGGGGGGCCGTGTTGTAGGTGTAGCGTAGGCCTTTGTGCGGGCTTGTGATCCGATCCGGGCAATCACAGCAAAGTCTTTTTTTGTAGGCCGCCCGGACAGATGCTGCATCAGCATTTTCTGATTGCCTAGTAGAAACACCCTAGGCGTGGTTTTTTTGCCTGGATCTGCCGTTTGATACAAATCTGATTGCAAAAGCGTGATGCGGGCGTCAGTTGGGGCCAAACGCAGGCCAATCGGACAGCCGCAAAGCACGCATTTTCGGTACAATTACGCCTCCGTTTACCTCTGCCAAATCCGGACCCTACACATGGCTGATGTCCTCAAGCTGCGCGGCGGCACCGCGCTTTCTGCGTTCCGCGTCGAAAAACTCCAGGCCGCGCTGGCCGAACAAGGGATCAAAGCAGCGATCTACGCCGAATTCTGGCACTTTGCCGAAACCACACAGCCGCTGGATGCCGCCGAGCAAGATACGCTGGCGCGCGTGCTGCATTATGGCGAACCGGCGCAAACCGACGCCGCCGTGGGTACCTTGCTGCTGGTGCTGCCGCGTCTGGGCACCATCTCGCCGTGGTCCTCCAAAGCCAGTGACATCCTGCATCACTGTGGTCTGGAAAAAATCACCCGCATCGAACGCGGCATTGCCGTGTACGCCAGCAAAGACGGCCAGCCGCTGTCCGATGCAGAAAAAACCGCGCTGCTGCCGCTGGTGCACGACCGCATGACCGAACAGGTGTTCGAATCGCTGGATGCCTGCCAGGACATGTTCCACCATTACGCGCCGCGCGAACTGTCCAGTGTCGATATCCTGGCCGGTGGGCGCGAAGCGCTGGCCAAGGCCAATATCGACAGCGGTTTCGCCCTGTCGGATGACGAAATCGATTACCTGGTCGAGAACTACAAAAAGCTGGGCCGCAATCCCACCGACGTTGAACTGACCATGTTTGCCCAGGCCAACTCGGAACATTGCCGTCACAAGATTTTTAACGCTGACTTTGTCATTGATGGCGAAGAACAGCCGTATTCGCTGTTTGGCATGATCCGCGAAACGCACAAGGCGCATCCGGAAGGCACCGTCGTGGCCTACAACGACAACTCGTCCGTGATTGAAGGCGCCACCATTGGCCGCTTCTTTCCGCAGCCGGGCAGCGCCGAATACAACTACGTTGAGCAATCAACCCACATTCTGATGAAGGTGGAAACGCACAATCACCCGACCGCGATCTCGCCCTTCCCTGGCGCGGCCACCGGTTCGGGCGGCGAAATCCGTGATGAAGGCGCAACGGGCCGTGGTTCCAAGCCCAAGGCGGGTTTGTCGGGCTTTACCGTGTCCAACCTCAATATTCCGGGCGCATTGCAGCCGTGGGAAACCGAGCAATACGGCAAGCCGGAACGCATTGCGTCGCCGCTGCAGATCATGATCGAAGGCCCGATCGGCGCGGCCGCGTTCAACAACGAATTTGGTCGCCCCAACCTGGCGGGCTATTTCCGTACCTTTGAAGAAACCTGGCAAGGCGAGCGTCGCGGCTATCACAAGCCCATCATGCTGGCGGGCGGTCTGGGCAATATCAGCGCCATCCACATTGGCAAAAACGATCTGCCTGATGGCGCGTTGCTGATCCAGATTGGCGGCCCTGGCATGCTGATCGGCATGGGCGGCGGTGCGGCCAGTTCGATGGCCACTGGCGCCAACGCAGCTGATCTCGACTTTGATTCGGTGCAGCGTGGCAACCCGGAAATCCAGCGTCGCGCGCAGGAAGTGATTGACCGCTGCTGGCAACTGGGCGCCAACAACCCGATCCTGTCTATCCATGACGTGGGCGCGGGCGGCATCTCCAACGCCTTCCCCGAGCTGGTGGATGGCGCGGACCGTGGTGCGGTGTTCCACCTGCGCAAGGTGCATATCGAAGAACACGGCATGGCCCCGCGTGAAATCTGGTCCAACGAATCGCAAGAACGCTACGTGCTGGCGATCATGCCCGATTCGATCGATGACTTTGCCGCCATCTGCGAACGCGAGCGTTGCCCGTTTGCTGTGGTCGGCCATGCCACCGCAGAAAAACAACTGATCGTGGAAGACGATCACTTCGGCAATCGCCCGGTCGATATGCCGATGAATGTGTTGCTGGGCAAACCGCCCAAGATGACGCGTGATGTCACGCGCAAGCCGGTGGAACGCCCGGTGTTCAACACGTCCGACCTCGAAGTGAAAGACGCCACCTTCCGCGTGTTGCGTCTGCCCAGCGTGGCCAATAAATCCTTTTTGATCACCATCGGTGACCGCTCGGTGGGCGGCATGACCGTGCGCGACCAGATGGTGGGTCCGTGGCAAGTTCCGGTGGCCGACGTGGCCGTCACCACCATGGGTTACGACACCGTGCTGGGCGAAGCCATGAGCATGGGCGAACGCACGCCGGTGGCGCTGATCAACGCGCCCGCCTCGGGCCGCATGGCCGTGGGCGAAGCGCTGACCAACCTGGCCGCCGCGCCGATCGCCAAGCTGGGCGACGTCAAGCTGTCGGCCAACTGGATGGCCGCTGCCGGCCACGCCGGTGAAGACGCCAATCTGTATGACACCGTCAAAGCCGTCGGCCTGGATTTGTGCCGCGAGTTGGGCGTCAGCATTCCGGTGGGTAAAGATTCTTTGTCGATGAAGTCGGTGTGGAACGATGGCGGCGATCAGAAACAAGTGATCTCGCCGCTGTCGCTGATCATCTCGGCCTTTGCCCCGGTCACCGACGTGCGCAAGACGCTGACGCCGATGCTGAAGCCCGAGTTTGATACCGATCTGATCCTGATTGATCTGGGCGATGGCAAGTGTCGCTTGGGCGGTTCGGCGCTGGCGCAGGTGTACAACCAGGTGGGCCAATGGGCGCCGGATGTGGTCAGCGTGGAGCGTCTCAAATCATTCTTTGAAATTATCCAGAAGCTGAACGCCGAAGGCCGCATCCTGGCTTATCACGATCGCTCGGATGGTGGCGTGGTGGCGGCGGTGGCCGAAATGATGTTTGCCAGCCACGTTGGCGTGACGCTGGAAATTGACGAGCTGTGTATCGAGCGTCGTCGTCGTGCGCGCGAAGAAGACGAACAGACGCAGGAATCCATCGAGAAGGCCGAAAACGGTCGCGTGATGGGCGTGCTGTTTAACGAAGAACTGGGCGCGGTGCTGCAGGTCAAGCGCAGCGATACCGCGGCCGTCATCGCCGCCTTCAGCAATGTGGGCATCCGCAGCGAACTGCACGTGATTGGTACGCTCAACCACGATGACCGCCTGAAGATCAAAAAGCGCAACCGTCTGCTGCTGGACGAAACGCGCGTTGAACTGCAAAAAGCCTGGAGCGAAACCAGCTATCGCATTCAACGTCTGCGTGACAACCCGGCCGTGGCCGATGCTGAATTTGCCCGCATCGAAGACAAACAGGATAAAGGTCTGGTCGCGACGTTGTCGTTTGAGCCGTCCGAAGATATTGCCGCGCCGTACATTGCCAAGGGCGTGCGTCCTGGCATCGCGGTGCTGCGCGAACAGGGCGTGAACGGCCACGTGGAAATGGCCGCAGCGTTTGACCGCGCCGGTTTCCGCGCGGTTGACGTGCACATGAGCGACATCATCTCGGGCCGCATCAGCCTGGCCGACTTCCAAGGCTTTGCCGCGTGCGGTGGTTTCTCGTACGGCGACGTGCTGGGCGCGGGCGAAGGCTGGGCCAAGTCCATCCTGTTTAACGCGCGGGCGCGTGCTGAATTTGAAGCGTTCTTCGGGCGCAGCGATACCTTCGGCCTGGGCGTGTGTAACGGTTGCCAGATGATGGCCAACCTGGCCGGCATCATCCCGGGCGCGCAAGACTGGCCCAAATTTACCCGCAACAAGTCGGAGCAATTCGAGGCGCGGCTGGTGAATGTGGAAGTGCCGGAATCGCCGTCGCTGTTCTTCAGCGGCATGGCGGGCAGCAAGATGCCGGTGGTGGTGTCGCACGGCGAAGGTTTTGCCGATTTCAGCCAGCAAGGTGATCTGGGCAAGGCGATTGTGGCCATGCGTTATGTCGATAGCGCGGGCAAACCCACTGAGCGCTATCCGCTTAACCCCAATGGCAGCCCGAAAGGCGTGGCGGGCGTAACGACCGCAGATGGCCGCTTCAGCCTGATGATGCCGCACCCGGAACGCACCTTCCGCAGCGTTAACATGAGCTGGCACCCGGAGCATTGGGGCGAAGACAGCCCGTGGATGCGCATGTTCCGCAACGCGCGCAAGTGGTTGGGTTAAACGCTTGAAGTTGCGCGGCAGCCCGGTGCGGTCGGATTTATCCTGCGACCGCTCCGGCGTCCGGCGGATGTTGCAATAGGCGGTGTTAGCGCAAAGTAGGGCGCAAAGAAAAAGGCGATGATCACTTCGCCTTTTTTTACGGCTATAACCCATGGGATAGCTGCGCATGCCGCGCCGCATAAAACCCAGAACACCGCCCGGAGCTTCCCCATGTATTTGAAACGCTACTTGTCTTATGCGCTGCTGGCGCTGGTGGCCATGCCCGCCTTTGCGGCCGATGCACCCAAACTGGATCTGACGCTGCCCGAGTCGGTTAAAGAACAGCCCAAGCCCGACGCAGCCTCGCAAGCGGCCGAAACCCAGGACAAAGCCAACTGCGCTGATTTGATCAAGGAACGTGA
This sequence comes from Amantichitinum ursilacus, assembly GCF_001294205.1. Classification (GTDB taxonomy): domain Bacteria; phylum Pseudomonadota; class Gammaproteobacteria; order Burkholderiales; family Chitinibacteraceae; genus Amantichitinum; species Amantichitinum ursilacus. Next base: position 191,154 of record NZ_LAQT01000007.1, on the reverse strand, counting down.
CGATCTGAAGAAAGACCCGATCGACCGCGAGACCGGCACCATTACGCTGGGCCGCAAAAAACGCCTGGCCGCGCTGGATGAACTGATCAACAAACAACAGTGCTACAAAGCGCAATGACATAGGGTGGGTCAGGACCCTCCGCCCCAAGTGGCGTAACAGAGCGCGACGCTTTGCTATGCGGCTTTGGAGGGTGGGTCCAGACCCACCCTATGCGCAGTGCGGCGTAGGGTGCGTTACCCCCGGTTTTGGGGGCAACGCACATTCCGGTTATGCCATGGACGTCATTGGCCCCCATGGGGCCGCCCGCCGGCCGCCCAAGCGGCACGCGCCACGCTCACCGGGCATCCGGCAATGTCGCCGCCTAGCGCCGTGCCAGCGCCAGCAAGCCACCCACCGCAAAAAACGCCCCGCCGCAGCCGCGATTAAACAACTTGATACGACGTGGGCTAGCCAGCCATGCGGCCAGCCTGGCGCCACCGGCGGCATAGGCCACTTGCCACGTGCCTTCGATAATAAAAAACGTCGTTAGCAGCACCACCCACTGGTGTTGCTGCGGCAGATTCGGATCGACAAACTGCGGCAGAAACGCGCCCGCAAACAGAATCGCCTTCGGGTTCGACAGCGCTACAGCAAGGCCCAGGCGATAGCGTTTGGCGGCGGATTCACCATCAGCGCGCGGCAGATGCAGGCTCGCGCCCGCGCGCCAGCACTGAATGCCTAAATACACCAGGTAAGCCGCACCGACGATTTTTAAAAGCATGAACAGCGTCGCCGAAGCCGCCAGAATCGCTGCCAGCCCAAACGCCGACAGCGTAAACAGAATGGCCAGGCCCGACAGCGCGCCCGCCATCGTCGCCAGTGTGCGTTGCCAGCCATAACGCGTGCCGTGCGACAGCATCAGCAACATATTCGGCCCCGGCGTGGCGGAGATCAGCAAAGTGGTGGCGACAAAAGCCAGCCAGAGGTCGAGGCGCATCAGGTAATTCCTTGAGGGATGACCGGGTGGTCAGGGTCAGCGGGGTCTATGCATTTTGCATGACTGCGCCGCGAGAGGAAACCCGCAGCGGGCCGTGATGGCGGCAATCACCGTTCAGGCCGAGGCCGCGTTGCGCAGGGCCGGATGATCGCGCGTGGGCTTGTCGAGGTAATAGCCCTGCACCAGATCCACGCCGATATCGACCAGCATGTTGTAGATGGCTTCGTTTTCGACAAACTCGGCGATGGTGGTCTTGCCCATATCGCGCGCCATGGCGACGATGCCGCGCACAAATACCTGGCTGTCGTGGTCGTGCGGCAGATCGCGGATAAAGAAACCGTCGATCTTCAGCACATCGGCCTTCAGTTGCTTGAGATAGGCAAACGAAGCAAAGCCATTGCCGAAGTCATCCAGGCACACGGTACAGCCGGTGGCGCGCAAGGCATCAATAAAGCGTTGCGCATCGCGCATATCCGACACGGCGGCGGTTTCGGTCAGCTCCACCAGCAAGCGGCGCGGATCAACGCAATGCAATCGCAGCAAGGAGCCGATAAATTCCGGCAGCGCGGGCTCGTCAAACGAGCGGCCCGACACGTTGATGGCCACCGATGGAATATCCGGGCGCGCGGCCAGCAATTCCACCGTGCGTTTGATCACCCAACGGTCGATATCGACGATCTTGCCGGTTTTTTCCGCATGCGGAATAAAGTGCCCCGGCATGATTACGCCGCCCGGGTTCTGCACGTCTTTCATGCGCACCAGTGCTTCCAGATGCTCCAGTTCGCGCGTGTTGACGTCGTAGATGCCCTGGTAATGCAGTTCGAAGCCGTCGGATTCCAGCGCCTGCATGATGCGGTCTTTCCAGCTCAGCCGGTTAAACGCGCTGCGCGACACATCGGCATCGGGGCGATACATGCGCCACGTGGCTTTGCCCGCGGCTTTGGCCTGGTACATGGCCGAATCGGCATGCGCCACCAGTTCGCCTGGCGTGGTGGCGTGTTGCGGGAACATCGCCACGCCCACCGACGACGACGGCCGCAGTTGATGGCCGTCCACCGCAAACTGGATTTGCAACACCGCACCGGCGATGCGTTCGGCCAGTTTGCCGACTTCAAATTCATTGCAATCAGGCACCAGAATCGCAAATTCATCGCCACCCAGGCGCGACAGCACTTCGTGTCGGCGCACCTGCAGGCCGATTTCTTTGGCGATGGTCTTCAGCAGCTCGTCGCCGACCGCATGACCAAAGGTGTCGTTTACGTATTTGAATTCATCCAGATCAAAAAACAGCAGCGCCATGGCGGTCTGGCGGCGATCGGCTTCCGACACCATGCGTTCCAGTTCCTGCTGGAAGCGGTGGCGGTTGTACAAGCCGGTGAGCGCGTCGCGTTCGGCCAGATTGATCATGCGCTCGGCCATCTGGCGCTGTTGCGTAACGTCTTCGTACACCCACATCTTGCCGGCGTGATTGTGCTGGCCCGCCACGCGATAACACTGCTGCGTGACGGCGCGGCCGTCGTGCATGGTCAGTTCGCCATAATCGACGCGGTCTTCGCCCGGGGCGATTTCTTCAAGGTAATGGATAACCAGGTCGCCCAGATCGGGGCGGTTGTCGGCTTGCTGCAGAATCTGGCCAATCGGTTTGCCATCCAGATTGCCCAGCGCATCCAGACCCCACAGATCGGAAAACGCCGGGTTATAGAACACGATGCGGTTATGTTCATCCACAAACAACACGCCAAAGCGCATTGCCGCCAGCAGTGCGGTCAAGCGGGCGCGTTCCTGTTCGGCGCGATGCAGATAGCTGTCGCCCAGCGCTTGCAGTTGCCGCAATTCCTGCACCGCCTTCTTGAGGGCAAGGCGGTCTTCTTTGAGCGCGGAGTTGTCACGCAGGCTCAAGCGCAGGCCTTGATATTCGCCTTGCGCATTACGCAATGGTTGCCATGCCAGCGCGGCCCAGAACAAGGAGCCATCGCGGCGCACGGCGCGGAATTCAAAGTCCGCTTCAGACGTCGGTTGTTTGAGCGCGGCCTGCAATGTCTGCACCAGGCGGCCGCGCTCTTCGGCCATGGCCAGGGTAAACGGAAAATCACCCAGCATCATGCATTCGTTGACGCTGTAGCCGGTCAGCGGTGTAACCGAGGCATTTACCCACGCCAGGCGGCCGTCGGGATCAAGCCACAGCTCGACGCCATAGGTGCATTCGGCGATGGCTTTGTAGCGCGCTTCGCTGAGTTGCAACGACAGCATATTGGCGCGGATGCTGGCGGTCATATCGTTAAAGCGGGTGGTGAGGCGCGCGACTTCGTCGCTGCCAGCCTGCACCGGAATCTCGGAGAGCTGGCCGCGGCTGGCGGTTTCGACTGCGGTAATCAATCGGTACAGATGGCGGGTTAGCCAATAGCCCAGCAAAGCCATCAACACCGCGGACACGATCATGCCAAAGATCATGCTGAGCGAGTTTTGCAAAATCAGCTTTTGAATGCCGTCGCGTGTGTCCTGGCCGGACAAACCAAAACGTAAGGTGCCGAGCGTTTCATTGCCATATTTGATCGGGACAGCCACGTGGATCAGCGGCGGCAAATCTTGCCAGGCGGCGGGCGGGGTAGGGGCGGGCAGCGGTTGCGATACATCCCAACCACGGGCGGCGGTGATGTGGTGATGCTTGTCCAGCAGCACCAGGTAATCAATGCCTTCCGGGCCGCGCAACGCATCCAGCAAATCGGAGGTATGCGCCATATCGCCATTGGCAATCGGCGTGGCCAGCGCGGCCTGGAGTAATTGCGACAATTCGTTAACGCGCACATCTGTGTTGTGCGCCACCATGTCGTTCCAGATTCGCGACGTATTAAACAGCAGAAACGCCAGCACCACGCACTGAACGAGGATGCCGGCGACAATCAGTCGGGCACGCAGCGAACCGGGGATGGGCACAGAAGGCATTTCGGGCCAGAACCTCGCAAGTAGCGGACAGTGCGGTTGTCGATTTCGGTCCACGCAGCAGACCGGCGCCTTGCTGGGGCGCCGGTAGGTTGGGGTGTCCGTTCATGCTGTTTGTAAGCCAGCAAACTTTATGAGCGTGTCATAAATTGCCAGCGCAAGCAAACCTTACCGTGGGTCGCGGTGAAATGGCCCACTGAGCGCCATTGCTTTGTCGCGTTTTTGCCTAATTCTTGAGCGGCTTGATAAACACCTTGGAGCGCCGCTGATAGTTGTACAGGTTCTTTTTTTCGATCGGCAGTTCATCCACCGTGGCTTGCGTAAAGCCGCGCTCCACAAACCAGTGCGAGGTGCGCGTGGTGAGCGCAAACAACGATTCCATGCCTTGGCTGCGGGCCTGCAATTCCACGTGGCGCAGTAAAACCGCGCCACGATCTTCATCGCGATAATCGGGATGCACCACCAGACAGGCCATTTCGGCCATCTTGCTGTCCGGGAAAGGATGGATGGCGACGCAACCGATAATCTTGCCGTCGTGTTCCAGCACCGAATACCGATTGATTTCGCGTTCCAGCAACTCGCGGCCACGCTTGACCAGCACGCCTTGTTCTTCCAGCGGCTCAATCAGTTGCAGCATACCGCCGACGTCGTCAATCACGGCCTGGCGCATGGTCTCCAGCGTTTCACGCGAGATCATGGTGCCTATCCCTTCGTGACTGAACAACTCCATCAGCAAACCGCCGTCCACATTGTGGCTAACCAGATGCGCCCGCGCCACACCGCGCCGCACCGCGCGGATGGCTTGCGGCAGATACAGCCGCACGTCTTCGTTGACGTTGGGGTTGGCCGACAGGAATTCTTCGGCTTCCAGCGCAGTCAGTTCGGTTTGCAGATTGCCGCGCTGATCCACCACGCCTTCGTGGCCAAACAAAAACAATAGCTTGGTAGCGCGCAGCGCGATGGCGGCGCTGGTGGCGACATCTTCCAACGTCAGGTTAAACACCTCGCCGGTGGGCGAATAACCCAAGGTGGACAACAGCACCAGCTCGCCGTCTTCCAGCCGATAGTTAAGCGCCGTGGTATCAATCTTGCGCACTTCGCCGGTATAGAGCAGATCCAGCCCGTCGCGCACGCCCATCGGTTGCGCCGTAATAAAGTTACCGGCCGAAACGCGGATATGCGCATTGGCCATCGGCGAGTTTGCCAAGCCCATCGACAACAGCGATTCGATGTCTACGCGCACCTGGCCGACGGCCTGAATCACGCATTCCAGCGTGTTCGCGTCCGTCACCCGCACGCCTTTATGATAATGAACATCAAGCCCGCGTTCTTCCATGCGGGTTTCGATTTGCGGTCGCGCGCCATGCACCAGCACCAGGCGCACGCCCAGGCTGGTCAACAGGTTGATATCGTGGGTCAGCGTAAAAAAGCGGCCATCGCGCACCACCTCGCCGCCCAGCGCAATGACAAACGTCTTGCCGCGAAATGCGTGGATATATGGGGCGGCCTGGCGAAACCATTGCACGAAATCATCAGGTTGCATTCATTACTCCGTGACAGGCACTAACATCGGAAAACTGGATTGTAGGGCATAATTGGCGCGGGTTTGCGGCTTGTGGCTGTATCGGTTTGCAATTGATTTGCACCCCGGCCCGCCGCAGGGCCTGGTCATAGGGCAGAGGGCGTGTCCTGTAGGACATATCTGGCGTACACATGCGCACAAATTTCTGCCCAATTTTAATAATCGCAGGAGTAAGATTCTTCGCCATGAAAAAGCTCAGACTCCTCTCATTATTGGTGGCCGCCGCCTCTGCATTCGCACAAGCCGCGCCGGTTGATTCGATCACTTTCGCCGTGGGCCAGACCACTCGCCCGACCAGCGATCTCAAGCCCAACACTTACCGTATCTCGGTGACCAAGGACTGGGGTGTGGACTGGTTTGATACGTCGGTGGGTAACCTGACCGGTTATTGGGAACTGGCGGCAGGTAAATTCCGCCCGTCCAACAGCACCGACTACGATGTGGATATCGTGCCGATGTTCCGCTATCAGTTTCATACCAGCAGCAGCTGGTGTAACCCGTTTATTGAAGGCGGCGTGGGCGTGGCTTATCTGACCGAGCATAAAGTGGCCGAAGACCACGATATGAGCTCGCACGGTCAGTTTAGCGATCGCGTGGGCGTGGGTTGCTCGTTTGACAAGGGCCACCAGGAACTCGGCTTTAACTTCCACCACTTCTCGAACGCCGGCATCGACAAACCGAACCCCGGGATTGATTTCATGTTCTTGCGCTATGGCTATCATTTCTGATTAGCCGGGTTTAACAACAATGTTTAGAGGGCCGCGATTGCGGCCCTTGTTTGTTTGGGCGTTTGCGATTGGTTTTTTGGGGATTGGGTTGGGCTGTAATTCTTTAGATGCTTAGGTTGCGGGGTATTTTTTGATGTTTGGTTGGTGGCTAATAAACCTTTAAACGCTTAGCCTGCGGCGCATGTTTTGATGTTTGGCTGGTGCCGTATGAACCTTTAACCGCTTGTGCCTGCGGCGCATGTTTGGATACCCGGGGGTGCCCGGGAGCACGTTACTTTTCTTTGCTTCGCCAAAGAAAAGATAACCAAAAGAAAGGCGACCCCACTCGCGAATCCTTCGCTCGCCAGGGGGCCCGCAGGTCAAAAGCCGAAACGGACCGTCTTGCACTTCGATGGCTCAGCTGCCGCTCCGCGGAACTTCGGTCGGACGGAGCCCCAAAGAACGGGTCTCCTTCCCCTCCCTCGACAGGTAATGCCTGCTGTTGGGACGCCGGGTTTGCCTCGTTGCTACGCAACATCGGGTGGGCGTGGTTGCGACGGGTGACAGTGAACATCGGCACCGCCCGCTTAACGCGCCCATCCCCGCACGGCCACCGCCGTCTGATTTGTCACCGTTCCCGCCACGTACCACCAACATCTCATAGGGTGGGTCAAGACCCACCAACCAAAGCCACATGCAAGAATGTTCGGCTTAATACAACCGACGATTTCATCACCCCAGCTCGCAGGCACGCGTAGGGTGCGTTACCCGTAGGGCAACGCACATTTCCATGATTACGCCATGCCCATCATTCCTTGCCGCCATCCGGATTTCGCGTCTTTCACAACTTCGGTGGCATAACCCAAATGTGCGTTGTCCCCGCACGCGAGGACAAGACCCTACGGGTAACGCACCCTACGTTTCTTGCATGCCTCCGTGGTAAGGCAAGCATGCGGGCGTTTGGGCTGGCTGTTCTTGCGTGCCTTAGTGAAGAGGTAAATATGCGCGGTTTCGGCCCGGCCGTTCTTGTTTGCTACTTTGGGTGGTGGGTCTTGACCCACCCTATTGGACCGCAGCGTAAATCAGACGAAAGCGATAAGCACACACAAACCCCATTCACTGTCACGGCCCAGCATCCACGCCCACCCGATGTTGCGCAGCAACGAGGCCAGCGTGGCTAGCAAACCAACACCATATCCTGAGCGCGCGAAGGTAGGAGACCGGCTTTACCGGGCTCCGACTGAGCGTCGCGTCCGCGGAGCGGCAGCTATGCAACCCAAAGGATGTGCTTGAGGCTTTTGACCTACCCCCGCATTGCGGCAGCTAAGGGCGGCCTCTTTGGTTACTTTCTCGGCTGTAGGAGAAAGTGACGTGCTCCCGGGCACCCCCGGGTATCAAAAATGCGCCGCAGGCTAAGCGTTAAACGATCTGTTCGGCACCAGCCGAACACCCCAAAACACGCCGCCAGACTCAAGCAGCAATGACTCAAGCAGCAATGACTCAATCAACAAAAACTCAAGCTGCAAAGTCTCAATCATTAAAGAACCGAGCGACAAAGACCCAAGCAGCAAAGGTTCAATCAACAAAGACTCAATCAACAAAGACTCAATCAACAAAACCCCATCGCCAAACCAGCCCCCGCAACCCCAACATCTACCCCACCACCACATCCCCCTCCACCACCACCCGCTGCACCATCAACGCCCGATCCAGCACCACATAATCCGCCCACGCCCCGATCCCCAGCCGCCCGCGATCCGCCACGCCCAGGTATTCCGCCGGATAGCGCGACACCCGGTTGCTGGCGTCTTCCAGCGTCAGCCCGATGCCGACCAGGTTGCGCAATGCCACGTCCATGGTCAGCGCGCTGCCGGCCAGCGTGCCGTCGGGCAAGCGCACGCCGCCCATGCATTTGGTGATGGTGCGGCCTTCGTCTTTGCGATATTCGCCGTCGGGCAAGCCGGTGGCCACCGACGCATCCGTCACGCAGTACAACTTGGGGATGGCGCGAAATGCCGTGCGCATTGCGCCGGGGTGCACGTGGATCAGGTCGGGGATCAGTTCGCTGTAATGCGCATGCGCCAGCGCCGCGCCCACCATGCCGGGGGCGCGGTGGTTCAGCACCGACATCGCATTATATAAATGGGTAAACCCGGCCACGCCGTGTTGTAGCGCCGCCACGCCGTCCTCATAACTGCCCAGCGAATGCCCAATCTGCACGCGCACGCCGCGCGCGGTCAGTTGCTGGATGATTTCCGCGTGGCCTGCCAGTTCCGGCGCCAGCGTCAGCACCCGCACCGGCACGGCCGCCAGGTATTGTTCGACCTCATCCATCACCGCGGTACGCGCATGCGCGGGCAGCCCGCCCAAGCGTTCGCCATTGACATACGGCCCTTCCAGATGCACGCCCAGATAACGCGCCGCGCCTGCGGCCCGATGTTCGATCGGCTCGGCCAGCGCTTGCAGCGAGGCCAGCAAGCGCGAGTGCGGCGCGTTGACGGTGGTGGCCAGCATCGCGGTGGTGCCGTGCTGCGCATGGCGTCGCGCAATCGCCACAGCGGCGTCAGCGCCGTCCATCACATTGTGGCCGTCCGCGCCGTGCACATGCAGGTCCACAAAACCGGGCAGCACATAACCGTATGTATTGTTTGCAGGGTTAACCGGCGCGGCGTGCAGGGCGCTGATCCGACCAGCGTCGCTGGTCAGTGTGCCCAAGCGCCAGCCGTCGGCGGTAAGGATATTGGCATAGGGTGAGGTCGACATCGGGGCTCCGGAACGGCGGTGGCTTTCAGCATGCTGCCGCCGATGTTGCAAGGGTCGTACAGCGTTCATTGTGACGGCCACGCCACTTCTGCAAGTAAAAAAACGTTACAGCCGACGAAGCGCAGGCTAGCACCAGCAAACACTGGTTTTCTCATCAACCAGAGGGCGGTTTTGGGTTGCCCAATATTTAAGCAGGCGTTAGAATTCGCGCCTTTTCCGCACTCCAGGCACCCATGCAGATCGGGCCGTATTCCTTACACAACAACCTGTTTGTCGCGCCGATGGCGGGTGTGACTGACCGGCCGTACCGGCAACTGTGCCGGCACTTTGGCGCGGGTTATGCGGTGTCGGAAATGATTACGGCCAATAACGCGCTGTGGGACAACGTTAAAACGCGGCGGCGGATGGACCATGCGGGCGAGCCCGGGCCGATTGCAGTGCAGATTGCCGGCTCTGATCCGGCCATGCTGGCGCAGGCGGCGCGGCTGAATGTGGAACTGGGCGCGCAGATTATCGATATCAATATGGGCTGCCCGGCCAAAAAGGTGTGCAACAAGCTGGCCGGATCGGCATTGCTGAAAGACGAAGCGCTGGTGGGCGAAATCCTCGATGCCGTGGTGGCGGCGGTGGATGTGCCGGTCACGCTTAAAACGCGCCTGGGTTTTTGTAATGGTGAAGAGAACATTTTGCGTGTGGCGCAACGCGCCGAAGCCGCTGGTATCGCCGCGCTGGCGGTGCATGGCCGCACGCGGGAAGACATGTATAACGGCGCGGCGCGTTACGAGCTGATCCGCCAGGTCAAACAAAGCATCGCGATTCCGGTGATCGCCAACGGCGATATTGATACACCGCAAAAAGCGCGCGAGGTGCTGGCGCAAACTGGCGCAGATGCCGTCATGGTGGGCCGCGCGGCGCAAGGGCGGCCGTGGTTGTTTCGCGAGATTGCGTATTTTCTGGCCACCGGCGAAACGCTGCCGCCGCCGCAAGTAACCGAAATCCGCGATGTGCTGGATGGCCATCTGGATGAGCTGTACGCGTTTTATGGCGAGTACTCGGGCTGTCGCATCGCCCGCAAGCATATCGCCTGGTATACCCGCGGCCTGCACGATGGCAACGCGTTCCGTCAGGCCATGTATCAACTGGATAGCACCGCCGCGCAACATGCCGCCGTGCGCCAGTATTTTGACGAGCTGGGCCGCCGCGGCGACCGGCTGCAATACGAAGACACGCAAGCCGCCGGTGATGATCTCGCCGACGCGCCGCTGGCAGCCTGACCGCCAGCAAGGGCCGCGCCCCTGGCAGCTTTTGCACATCGCAAACTGTCGCCGCGCACAGGTTTTAATCAAAGTAGCCGTGCGCCCAGCACAAATAAAACAGACCGGGCGCCGTTTGGGGAAAGAGCAATGAACCAGCCAGCAGTACTGACCTTTACCAGTGAGATCGATCCGATTGCCGAGGCCATCCGTGCGTCTTTGCAGCAATATTTTGATGATCTGGATGGTGAAGCGCCGTGCGCCTTGTATGAAATGGTGTTGTCGCGGGTGGAAAAGCCGTTGCTTGAAATGGTGCTGGATCATGTAGCCGGCAATCAGACCCGTGCGGCCGATGTGTTGGGCATCAATCGCAATACCTTGCGTAAAAAGCTGCAGACCTACGACATGCTGTAACCGGGATCGCCACGCGGGCGAGGTCCGGCGCGGCGACATCCGGTAAAGATCTTGCTGTTTTTTCCGGCTAGCCCGTGCCAGGTAGCCGACGCGGCCTGTTTGTGCCGCGCTTCTTAGTCCCGCAGAAATCCAGGAAAAGCAAATGACCACCATCAAACGCGCGCTGATCAGTGTCTCGGACAAGACCGGCGTTCTCGAATTTGCCCAGGCACTGGCTGGCCACGGCGTTGAAATCCTGTCCACCGGCGGCACTGCGCGCCTGCTGGCCGACCACAATGTGCCGGTGATCGAAGTGGCTGATTACACCGGTTTTCCGGAAATGCTGGATGGCCGCGTCAAGACGCTGCATCCCAAAATCCACGGCGGCATTCTGGGCCGTCGCGATCTGCCCGCCCATGTGGCCATGATGGCCGAGCACGACATCGGCAATATTGATCTGGTGTGCGTCAACCTGTACCCGTTTGAAGCCACCATTGCGCGCCCCGATTGCACGTTTGAAGACGCCATCGAAAACATCGATATCGGTGGCCCGGCCATGGTGCGTTCCGCCGCCAAAAACCACGCGCATGTTGCCATCGTGACGGACGCCGCTGATTACGCGCCGCTGCTGGCCGAACTGGCCGCCCATAACGGTGCGCTGTCGCAAACCACGCGCGTTAATCTGGCCAAGAAAGCCTTCAGCCATACCGCTGCCTATGACGGCGCCATTTCCAACTATCTGACCGCACTGGCCGATAACGGCGAAAAGAAAGTATGGCCCGACCGTCTGAACCTGCAGTTCAGCAAAGTTCAGGACATGCGTTACGGTGAAAACCCGCACCAGGCCGCCGCGTTCTATCGTGATCTGGACCCGGCAGCGGGCAGCCTGGCCAGCTATGAACAATTGCAGGGCAAAGAACTGTCGTACAACAACATTGCCGATAGCGATGCCGCGTGGGAAGCCGTCAAGCAGTTTGACGAACCCGCATGTGTGATCGTCAAGCATGCCAATCCGTGTGGCGTGGCCATCGGTGCGGATGCCTTCAGCGCCTATCGTCTGGCGTTTGCCACAGACCCGACGTCAGCCTTTGGTGGGATTATTGCGTTTAACCGTGAAGTGGATGGCGACACGGTACAAGCCGTGGCGGCGCAATTTCTGGAAGTGCTGATCGCGCCGTCGTATACGGCCGAAGCGCTGGCGTTGCTGGCCAAAAAAGTAAACGTGCGCGTGTTGCGTGTGCCGTTGCTGGCGGGCGCCAACCACTTTGACGTCAAGCGCGTCGGTGGCGGCCTGCTGGTGCAAACGCCGGACCTGCACGCGTTGACGCTGAATGATCTGAAAGTGGTCACCAAAAAAGCACCGACGCCGGAGCAACTGGGCGATCTGCTGTTTGCATGGCGCGTGGCCAAGTTCGTCAAGTCCAACGCCATTGTGTTCTGCGGCAAGGGCCAGACGCTGGGCATTGGCGCCGGCCAGATGAGCCGGGTGGATTCCACCCGCATCGCTGCCATCAAGGCGCGCAATGCAGGCCTGGAACTGCGCGGTTCGGTGGCGGCGTCGGATGCGTTCTTCCCGTTCCGCGATGGTGTGGATGTGATCGCCGAAAACGGCGTGTCCGCCATCATCCAGCCGGGCGGCTCGGTGCGCGATGAAGAAGTGATTGCCGCAGCCGATGAGCACGGCATTGCAATGGTGGTTACGGGTATCCGTCACTTCCGTCACTAAGAAGTCATCCCTTGCCGGATGCCTGCCCTGGGTGACGCATGATCACAGACGGGGCGGGCAGGCAGGGGCGGTGTGCCGCTGCAGGCCAGTTGCATGTTTTTTTTTATAAGAAATCATTATGAGAAAACATTGGCTTGCGGGCATCCTGGCCCTGAGCATGGCGTCGGCAGCCAGTTCCTGTCTGGCGCTGGAATGCAGCGGCATGGGCAGCTGGCTTAACGCCGCCTGCCAGCGTGTGGACGATACGTTTTCTACGGGTACGCCCGACCTGTATTTCTCGGGTTACACGTGGCACGATCCGGCCACCTACGACGAAGACAAACGCAAAACCTTTAATGATCATGCCTGGGGCCTGGGCTTTGGTCGGCACACCACCGACGCGCAAGGCAATGACGATATCGTCTACGGCATGGTGTTTTCGGATTCGCATTACAAACCCGAGTTGCTGACCGGCTATGCCCGGTTGTGGTTTGCGCCGGTGGCCGGGCAGTGGTCAGTGGCGGCCGGTTACACGGCCGGGCTGACTTCGCGCCGCGATATTTTTGGCGGCATACCGTTTCCGATCGTGCTGCCGCTGGCCGCAGTGCGCTACGACAAGCTTTCGGTGATGGGAACCTTCATTCCCAAAGTGGGCGGTGGTTTCAATCACGGCAACGTCGCCTTCTTTTTCGGGCGTTACGAGTACTAATTAAAAAGCAGGGAAATCGAGATGAATGTGCTGGTAATCGGTAATGGCGGGCGCGAACACGCGCTGGCCTGGAAGTTGTCGCAATCGTCGCGTGTGACCAAGGTGTTTGTGGCGCCGGGCAATGCCGGCACTGCGCTGGAGCCCAATCTGACCAATGTCGAGATCACTGACATTGCCGAGCTGGTGGCGTTTGCGCAAAAAGAGCACGTGCAGCTGACGGTGGTGGGTCCCGAAGCCCCGCTGTCGCAAGGCGTGGTGGATGCGTTTCGCCTGGCGGGCCTGAAGATCTTCGGCCCGGCCAAGGCCGCCGCCCAGCTGGAAAGCTCGAAAGATTTTGCCAAGGCGTTCATGAAGCGCCACCACATTCCGACCGCCGATTACGAGACCTTCTCCGATGCCGCCCAGGCGCATGCCTATGTGGATGCCAAGGGCGCGCCGATTGTGATCAAGGCCGATGGCCTGGCCGCCGGCAAGGGCGTGGTGGTGGCAATGTCGCTGCAAGAAGCGCACGACGCCATTGATGCCATGTTGTCGGACAACAAACTGGGCGACGCCGGTGCGCGCGTGGTTATCGAAGAATTCCTCACGGGCGAAGAAGCCAGCTTTATCGTGATGGTGGATGGCAAAAACGTGCTGCCGCTGGCGTCTAGCCAGGATCACAAGCGCCTGCTGGATGCCGACGAAGGCCCCAACACCGGGGGCATGGGCGCGTACAGCCCGGCCCCGGTGGTGACGCCGGAAATCCACGCCAAAGCCATGCGCGAAATCATTCTGCCCACCGTGCAAGGCATGGCGCGCGATGGCATCGTCTACACCGGCTTTTTGTACGCCGGCTTGATGATCGGCCCGGATGGCTCGGTAAAGACGCTGGAATTCAACTGTCGCATGGGTGACCCGGAAACCCAGCCCATCATGCTGCGCCTGAAAAGCGATCTGGTGCCGCTGGTGGAGCACGCCGTCAATGGCACGCTGGATAAGGCCGAAGTGGAGTGGGATCGCCGCGTGGCGTTGGGCGTGGTGATGGCTGCCGCCAATTACCCGGATACCCCGCGCAAAGGCGACGTGATCCGCAATCTGCCCGCTGCGGCCGATGATGGCCACGTGTTCCACGCCGGTACGTCGCTGAATGCCGATGGCGCGCCGCAAACCAGTGGTGGCCGCGTGTTGTGCGTGACGGCGTTTGGCGAGAACTTTGCCGCCGCGCAAAAGCGTGCTTATGAATTGCTGGCCGGCATCGAGTTTGATGGCGCGCAATTCCGCCGCGATATTGGCTGGCGCGCTATTGGCCGCGCCCCGAAAGCGCAGTCGTAAGCAGTAACACCGTTTATCGATAGTAGTAACAACGCCCGGACTACCTTGTCCGGGCATTGATCGACATCAAAGTCCAGGGCGCTCACGGCTCGCATCATTCTCGACATTGAGAATTATTCTTGTCTGTGAGACGCCATGTCTACCCTGCTTGCCTTGCCACTGCACCAGTCCGCCACGGTGCTTGATCTGGCCACCCCTGTTGATTTAACCCGCCGTCTTGCGGCCATGGGCTTGCGCCGTGGTTGCCAGGTGACCGTCTTGCGCCGCGCCAGTTGGCGTGGGCCGTTGCAGATCCGCGTAGATAGCCATACCGAGCTGATGTTGCGCCGTATTCACGCCGCGTTTATCACGGTGAGCGCCGAGGTGGCCGCATGAGCAGCGCACGCCATATCGCACTGGTGGGCATGCCCAATACCGGCAAATCCACCTTGTTTAATCGTTTGACCGGCGGCAATGCGCGCGTGGCCAACTGGCCGGGGCTGACGGTGGAACTGGCCACGCAACGCGTGCTGTTGGGGTCGCAGATGGCGCGCATCGTCGATCTGCCCGGTATTTATGACCTGAGCGGCGGCGCAGAAGACGAACGCGTGGCGCAGCAGTTTCTGGCGGCCACCCCGTTGCAGGCGCTGGTGGTGGTGCTCAACGCCTGCCAACTGGCGCGGCAACTGGCGTTGGTGCTGCAGCTCAAGGCGCTGGGCGCTCCCTTGCTGGTGGTGCTGAATATGAGCGATGAGGCGCGCCAGGCCGGCATCCGCATCGATACCGCCGGGCTGGCGGCCGAGCTGGGTTGTCCGGTGCTGGCCGTGTCGGCGCGGCTGGGCGAGGGCGTGGCCGAACTGCGCACGGCCATGGGCCGGATGCTGCAGCAGCCCGATCCGCACACGCTGGATCTGAGCCGCGCCGCGCCGGCCGCCGATTGGCACGCGCAAGAAGTCGCGCTATGGAAACGCCACGTGCAACATCCGCCCACACTGGCCGCGGGCCCCACCGCGCGCATCGATCACTGGATTCTGCATCCGGCTGCGGGCTTGCCGCTGTTTGTGCTGACCATGTTTGCGCTATTCCAGCTGACCTTTGCCTTGGGTACCCCGCTGCAGGATGGCATTGGTGACCTGTTCAGCTGGTTTCGCGGCGCGGCGTTGCAACCGCTGTTGGCCCATGCGCCTGCGCTGCTGCAGGGCATTTTGCTGGACGGCGTGTATGACGGCGTCAGTACCGTGCTGTCATTTGCACCGCTGATTCTGCTGTTTTTTATGTTGATGGCGGTCATTGAAGACTCCGGCTACTTCGCCCGCGCCGCGTTCATGATGGATGGCCTGATGAGCCGCGTCGGGCTGGATGGGCGCGGTTTTGTCATGCTGATGATGGGCTTTGGCTGCAATGTGCCCGCGCTGATGGGCACGCGCGTAATTCGTGATCCGCGTGGACGGCGGCTGACCATGCTGACGATCCCGTTTGCGTTGTGTTCGGCGCGGCTGCAGATTTTTCTGTTTTTAACCGCCGCGCTGTTTACGCAAAGCCAGGCGCCATGGGTGTTGACGGGCCTGTATCTGGTCAGTCTGCTGGTGGCGCTGGGCACCGCGTGGCTGTTGCGCGGTCGGCAGATCTGCAGCGAGCCGTTTGCGCTGGAACTGCCGCCGTATCGCTTGCCGTTGTGGCGGCAGATGTTTGCGCGCGGGTGGGGCGAATGCCGCTCGTTTCTGCGTATGGCGTCGACCATGATTGTGGCGGGCGTGGTGTTGGTGTGGTTTCTCACGCATTACCCGGATCAGCACAACAGCTTTGCCGAAATGCTGGCGCGCGCCATGGCGCCGGTACTGACGCCGATAGGCATCCAGTCCGAAATGGCGGTGGCGCTGGTGTTTGGCTTTGTCGCCAAAGAAGTGGTGCTGGGCGCGTTGGCCGTAATTACCGGCACTGAAGGCGCAGCGCTGGCGCAGCACCTGGCCGGCAGCATGGACCATCTGGCCGCGCTGTCGTTCATGTTGTTTACGCTGATCTACGTGCCGTGCGTGGCCACCATCGCTACCGTGCGCAAAGAATCCAGAAGCAACTGGTTTGCGGCGGGATCGGTGGTGTGGTCGCTGGGGCTGGCGTGGGTGTTGTGCTTTGTGTTTTACCAAAGCGCCCGCTGGTTCTTTGGCTAAGGCGCGGGCTGCAGGCGCTCAGGTGCTTTCGCGTGCCTGCAAGGTAAAGCTCAGATCCTGCATGGGCTCGGCCGGCGTGTTGCCGGACATCAAATCCAGCAACATGCTCGCTGCGGCGTGGCCGATGTCGTAACGCGGTGTGCGGATGGTGGTTAGCGTCGGCGTGGCCCAGGCTGCGCCATCCAGATCATTAAAGCCGGCCACTGCCAACCGCTGCGGCACGGCTATTCCGTTGCGCTGGCAATACGTCAGCACGCCCAGCGCCAGATCGTCGTTACAGCAAAACACGGCATCGATCTCGGGGCGTTGTTGCAGCGCCTTGGCAATCATGCTGGCGCCCAAGCCTATGCCGGAATGTTCGGGCGTTAGCCATTCCAGGTCTTCCCGATAAATGCCCGCTTCCTGCAAGGCCTGGCGATATCCGGCCGCCCGTTGCATTACCCGCTCATCCAGCCGCGCGCCAAAAAACGCCACATTGCGATAACCGCGTTGCAACAGATGTTGCGTTAACGCCGCGCCGGCTGCTTGCTGCGAAAAGCCGACGCAATAACGCTGGGCCTGCGGGTCCAGCCCCATCATGTGCACCACCGGAATATGCAATTTATCCAGCCACGTGCGCATGCCGTCGCTCTGGCGCAGGCCGGTCAGCAAGATGCCGTCCGGCGCATGCGATAGATAGGTGCGCAGCAAACGTTCTTCGCGCGCGTCGTCGTAGCCGGTGTTGCCAATCAGGATTTGGTAGTGGTGCGGGTCGAGCACGTCATTGATGCCCGCCAGGGTATCGATAAACACGGTGTTGGAAAGCGACGGAATCAGCACCACCACGGTTTGCGAACGTGACGACACCAGCGTGCGCGCCGAACGATTAGGCACATAGCCCAGCGCATCGACCGCGGCCAGGATGCGCTCGCGCACGGCTTCGGACACGCGCTCGGGCGTATTGAGCGCGCGCGACACGGTAATGGCGCTAACGCCCACCTGCGCGGCCACATCGTGCAGGGTAGCGGCGCGCGAGGCGCGTTCTTTGGGTTTTCTGGGCATGCGATGGTTCTATTTCATTCAGGTTAAACAGCGCGGCAAGCATACCGCAAAACAGCAACCGCGCCGCCGCTGGGCGTGCGCGCATCAGGTTATTCATTTATTGATGCGTGGGTGGCTGTTAACGTTAACATCCGTATCAATGTAGTCGAAAATTTCTGACAACATAAAGGCGCAACGCAATTCTTTTGATGTTGCGCGCCCACTGTCCACATTGCGTGCGCGCCACGCAGACCGGAGTCGCAAGTCATGGCAAATCTCAAATCAACCCTGTGCGCACTGGCCGTGTGTAGCCTGGGTGCAACGGCCGTGCAGGCCGCAGATGTCGAAGTGCTGCATTACTGGACCTCGGGCGGCGAAGCCAAAGCCGCAGGCGAGCTGAAGAAGATGCTGGAAGGCAAGGGCGACCACTGGAAAGACTTTGCCGTCGCCGGGGGCGCGGGCGAAAACGCGATGACGGCTTTGAAGACACGTGTGGTCTCGGGCAACCCGCCTGCCGCCGCGCAACTGAAAGGCCCGGCTATTCAGGAGTGGGGCGATCAGGGCGTGCTGGTGTCGATTGACGACGTCGCCAAAAAAGACGGATGGGACAAAGTGCTGCCGCCGGTGGTGGCCAATGTGATGAAGTACAAAGGCCAGTACGTGGCCGCGCCGGTAAACGTGCACCGCGTTAACTGGCTGTGGATTAACGCCGACGCGCTCAAAAAGGTCAACGCCAAAGCGCCCACCACATGGGATGAATTCTTCAAAACGGCCGACGCGCTGCAGAAAGCGGGCATCCAGCCGGTGGCGATTGGCGGCCAGTCCTGGCAAGAAGCCGAGTTGCTGGAAACGGTGGCTTTGGGCGTGGGCGGCGCGGACTTCTACAAGAAAGCCTTTGTGAAACTGGACCAGTCCGCGCTGAAAGGCCCGACCATGATCAAAGTGCTGGAAACCTATCGCAAAGTGAAGAGCTACACCGACAAGGCCAACGCGGGCCGCGACTGGAATCTGGCCACCGCGATGGTCATCAATGGCAAAGCCGCGATGCAGTTTATGGGGGACTGGGCCAAGGGCGAATTCAGCGTGGCGGGCAAGCGCGCGGGCGTGGATTATTTGTGCGTGGCTGCGCCGGGCAGCGCCGGTGCGTATACGTTTAACGTCGATTCGTTTGCGTTCTTCAAGCTGAAAGACAAAGACGCGGCCAAAGGCCAACGCGACCTGGCGGGCTTGCTGATGAGCCCCGAATTTCAGGAGACGTTTAATCTGTACAAAGGCTCGATCCCGGCGCGTCAGGGCATGGATCTGAGCAAGTTTGACGAGTGCGGCAAGAAGTCGGCCGAAGACTTTAAAGCCGCCGCCGCCAAAGGCACGCTGGTGCCGAGCTGGGCGCACGATATGGCGATTTCGCCTGCGGTGGAAGGCGCGATTTATGACGTGGCAGGCCAGTTCTGGAACGACGATACGATGACGCCACAAGTGGCCGCCGAGAAGATCGCCGCCGCGGCGCTGACCAAATAAACCGCTGGGTTTATCGCATTAAAAAAAGGGCGCGTCGTGGCTGACGCGCCCTTTTTTATAAGCCGGCGGCGTTTACTGCACGGCGCTGCGGCTAAACTGGCCTGGACGGAAACCCAGCGCGCCCAGCGTGCCGAAATACGCCAGCAACCCCGCCGCAACCAGCACGCCCAGTCGCGCAATCCGGATCGGCATCAAGCCGGTATCCCACGCGGGCATCAGCCACATCACCGCGCCCAGAACCGCGGCCATCACCACCACACCCATCACCAGCTTGAGCATGAACAGCGCCCAGCCCGGCTGCGGCGTAAAGATGTTTTTGCGGCGCAATTGCCAGTACAGCAGGCTGGCGTTGCAACATGCGCCCAGACCGATTGCCAGGGCCAGGCCAGCGTGTTGCAGTTTCCAGATAAAGGCCAGGTTCATCAGCTGGGTAAACACCAGCGTAATCACCGCCATCTTGACCGGCGTTTTGATGTCCTGCCGCGCATAGAAGCCGGGCGCCAGGATCTTGACCATGATCAGACCGATCAAGCCCACCGCATAGGCGATCAGCGCTTGCTGGGTCATCCAGGCATCGAACGCGCCAAATTTCTGATACTGGAACAGCGACGACACCAACGGTCCCGAGATCACCGCCAAGGCGACGGCCGACGGCAGCGCCAGCAGCATGCACAGCCGCAAACCCCAATCCAGCAGGCGCGAATATTCTTCCGGACTTTTGCTGGCGTGCGCCTTGGCCAGCGACGGCAGCAGGATAGTGCCCAGCGCCACGCCCAACACGCCGGTAGGAAATTCCATCAAGCGATCGGCGTAATACATCCACGAAATCGAACCGGGGCGTAGCCACGAGGCAAAAATGGTGTTGATCAGCAGCGAAATCTGCCCCACCGACACGCTGAAAATAGCGGGGCCCATTTGCCGCAACACGCGCCAGACGCCGGCGTCTTTAAACTGCAAACGCGGCAGCACCAGCATGCCGATTTTCTTCAGATGCGGCAGTTGATAACCCAGTTGCAGTATGCCGCCCGCGATGACGCCCCAGGCCAGCGCCACAATCGGCTGCGCAAAATGCGGCGCAATCACCAGCGCGAAAAAGATCTGCGACACGTTGAGCAGCGTGGGCGCAAACGCGGGCACCGAAAAGCGGTTCCACGTGTTGAGAATGCCGCCGGCCAATGACGCCAGCGAGATCAGAAAAATATACGGAAAGGTAATGCGCAGCAGCTGCACGGTCAGATCAAAGCGTTCGGGCGTATTGGCAAAACCAGGCGCGGTAATCCACAGCACGATGGGCGCGCCGATGATGCCCAGCACGGTGACCACGGCCAGCACCATGGTCAGCAGACCGGCGATATACGAGACGAAAATGCGCGTGGCTTCCTCGCCTTGCGTGTTTTTGTATTCGGCGAGGATGGGCACAAAGGCTTGCGAAAATGCGCCTTCGGCAAAAATACGCCGCAGCAGATTGGGCAGCTTGAACGCCACATTAAAGGCGTCGGTGGCCATGGTGGCGCCAAACATGCGCGCCACGATGGCGTCGCGTGCAAAGCCAAGCACGCGCGAGGCCAGCGTCATGGAACTGGTGGTGGCCAACGATTTGAGCAGATTCATAGACACTTGGGAGGGGCGTTCGAGACGAAGCACGCATCATATCGAATGTGGGGCGCAACAGAGAAGTTGCATTGCGCTGCCAGCTCCGCTAGAATCGGCGGTTTCCGAATTGGCCTCAGCCCGTTGCTGTAGCAGTTTCGGGTAACCAAAGATATCGTCAGGAGTTAGAACACATGGCAAACAGCGCCCAAGCCCGCAAGCGTGCGCGTCAGGCCGAAGTGGCCCGTCAACATAATGCTAGTCAGCGTTCGGCATTCCGCACTGCGGTCAAAAAGGTGCTGAAGGCTGTTGAAGCTGGCGACAAGGCCGCTGCTCAAATCGTTTACCAGGCTTCGGTAAGCACGATTGACAGCCTCGCCGACAAGAAGATCTTCCACAAGAACAAGGCAGCTCGTCATAAGAGCCGTCTGTCTGCTGCAATCAAGGCCATGGCTGCCTGATTGTTGTAGCTGGAAGCTTCACAAAAAAACCCGCTCCGGCGGGTTTTTTTACGCCCGTTGCAAACGCATCGGGTGGGTCTGGACCCACCATTCAAAGCCATTTACGAGAACGCATACACTGGTGGGCTTGGTTGCCACTTTGGTTGGTGGGTCTGGACCCACCATTCAAAGCCATTTACGAGAACGCACACGCTGGTGGGCTTGGTTGCAACTTTGGTTGGTGGGTCTGGACCCACCATTCAAAGCCATTTACGAGAACGCACACGCTGGTGGGCTTGGTTGCCACTTTGGTTGGTGGGTCTGGACCCACCCTATGCTCACAGCCAGCTTTTGACCGCCCGGGCCACCTCGGCCACCACGCGCTGGTCCACGCAATCCAGTGGCGTGACATCATCCATACCGCGCAGCCACGTTAGCTGGCGCTTGGCCAGTTGCCGGGTGGCTGCGGTGCCTTTGTCTTCCAGCGTCTGCAGATCAAACAAGCCATCCAGATATTCCCACGCCTGGCGATAGCCCACGCAGCGCATCGACGGCAGTTCCAGCGATAACTGGTAATGCCGGCGCAGATCGCTCACTTCATCCAGCAAACCGTCGTCCAGCATCTGACTAAAGCGTTGGTTGATACGCGCGTGCAATACGCTGCGATCACTCGGCACCAGGCCCAGTTTGAGCAGCCGGTAGGGCAGCGGGGCGGCAGCGGGCGCGGCCAGTAGCGTCGACATCGGCTGGCCGCTGAGCATACACACTTCCAGCGCGCGGCCGATGCGTTGGCTATCGCCAGGCTCCAGCCGCGCCGCCGTGATCGGATCAAGCTGCGCCAGGCGTGCGTGCATGGCGGGCCAACCGTGTGCGGCGGCGTCGGCTTCCAGCTGCAGGCGCAATGCCGCATCGGCTTGTGGCAGATCGTGCATGCCGTGTTGCAGCGTATTGAAATACAGCATGGTGCCGCCCACCAGCACCGGTACTTTGCCGCGCGCCGTGATGTCGGCCATCAAAGCCAGCGCATCGTCGCGAAAGCGTGCCGCTGAATAGCTGGCTTCGGGCGAAATGATATCGATCAGATGGTGCGGCGCGCGCGCCAGTTCTTCTGGCGTGGGCTTGGCGGTGCCGACGTCCATATCGCGGAACACCAGCGCCGAATCAACCGAGATCAACTCCACGGGCAGCCCGCTGCTGACCAGTTCGATTGCCGACGCGGTCTTGCCACTGGCGGTGGGGCCCATCAAGAAAATGGCGGAAGGCAGTTGCGACATCAGGCGCGCGCTCGTCGACGAGAAATGGTGGTTAACAGCATGCTGGCACCCATGGCGATCAGCCCCGCGGGCAAAGCGGCCCAACCGCCCATGCTGGCGGCCAGCACCGGCAGCGCCAGAAAGCACAGTCCAAAACCGATCAGCCCGGTTAAAAACCCTCGCAATTGAAACAGCAAGGCATTGCGATCGCCGCTGGCCATGGTAAAGGCTGGGATCACCGTCGCGGCAACCGGCCCGCCCGACAACACGCCGGTCAGCGATTTACCCAACGTTTGCGACAGGCTGCTCAGCCCTACCACCAGCACAAAGGCCACGGCCATGCGGACGGCCAGTTCGGAGTGTGGCATATGCACGGCATGCGGCATGCCGCTGGGCTGTGGCAGCAGTTTGATCGCCAGGGCCAATGCGCCCAGTGCGCCGATACAGACCCATTGATTTTGTGCGAGCCCGGTGACGGCCAGCGTAATCGCCACCGCCAGATAAACGATCCAGCCGCACAGCAAACTGCCGCGCCAGCCCAAGCGGCCAAATGAATAACCCAGCGCCAGCATATACACCGCGTTGGCCCACAAGCCCGACGGGGCCGAGCGTGCCGTCGCCAGTGCGTAGTCCTGGCCAAACGCCATCCATAGCGCGAGAGTGACGCAGCCCGCCACCAGCGGCAATCCGCCGATCAGACCGGCTACATTGGGCCCCCAGCGTTTGCCGGCCAGGCTGGCCAGGCCGATTACCAACGGGCCGGCCAGCAGCTTGGTCGCCAGCGCCAGGCTCATTACTGGCCCCGCATAAACAGTTTGTCCAGATCGTGCATGCCCAGGCGGAACCACGTCGGACGGCCGTGATTACATTGGCCCGAGCGTTCGGTGGCTTCCATTTCGCGCAGCAGCGCATTCATTTCCGGGATGGTCAGCGCGCGGTTGGCACGCACCGCGCCATGGCAAGCCATGGTCGCCAGCAATTCATTCTGGCGGCCGGTCAGCATCTGGCTGGCGCCCACTTCGCGCACATCTTTGATGACCGAGCGCGCCAGTTCCACCGCATCGGCGTCCTTCAGCAGCATCGGGATGCCGCGAATGGCAATCTGCGTTGGCGACGCCACCGACAAATCAAAACCAATGCGCGTGAACGCATCGGCGTTGTCTTCCACCGTGGCCACTTCAAAACGGTCGGCGCTAAACAGATGCGGGATCAGCAAGGGCTGCATCGGCATATGTTCCAGATCCAGCGCGTTCTTGAGTTTTTCGTACACCACGCGTTCGTGTGCCGCGTGCATATCGACCACCACCATGCCTTCGGCCGCTTGCGCCAGGATATACACACCGTGCAATTGCGCCAGCGCAAAGCCCAATGGCGGGATACCGTCTTCGCTGTCCTCCGGCATGGTGCGCGCGGCCACGTTGCTGGCGCGCAGCGGTGCCGGCGCAAAGCCATTGGCGGTAAACATGGGCGCGGGTGCGCTGCCTGCGTTGGCAGGCTCGACGCCCGGATCACGGCGCAAATCGCCAAACATGCGGTCGTACATGGCCATCGGCTCGCGCACCACGCCCATCGGCATGGGTTGCTGCCGCCACGGCGTTTGTTGCGGCTGCGCCGGGGAGGGTGCGGGCGCTGCGGCTGGCGCTACCTCAAAACCCTGTGCCGAGACTGGTGCGACCAGCAGCTCGCCGGTTTCTGGATCAATGCCCGCGGGCACCTGCCCGGCGCGGGTGGTGGCCAGCGCTTTTTTCAGGCTGGTCAGTAAAAAGCGGTAGATGGCTTGGGATTCACGAAAACGCACTTCGATCTTGGTCGGGTGCACGTTAACGTCGACGCCTTCAGGGTCGAGTTCCAGAAACAGACACCAACTGGCGTGGCGATCATGGTGCAACACGTCGCGATAGGCTTCGCGTAATGCGTGGGCGATGACTTTGTCGCGCACAAAGCGGCCATTCACAAAAAAATACTGGGCATCGCGGCTGGCTTTGGATTGCGTTGGGCTACCAGCCAGACCCCACAGGCGCAGTGGCCCTGCGGCTTCGTCGATTTGCACCGCATGCAGCGCGAAATCATCGCCCAGCAAGGCCGCGCAACGCTTGTGCACATCGCCGCGCATCACCCGCAGATTGGCGCGGCTGTTGTGGATTAGCGTGAACTGTTTGTCCGGATTGGCCAGCGCCAGGCGCGTGACCATATCTTCGCAATGCGCAAATTCGGTGCTGTCGGATTTGAGAAACTTACGGCGCGCGGGGGTCTGGTAATACAGATCGTGCACTTCGATGGTGGTGCCGACCGCCAGCGCGGCGGGCTCAGGCTCATGCAAACGGCCGTGGTCCGATTCAACGCGCCAGGCATGCGGCGCGCCATCAAAGCGGCTGGTCAGCGTCAGACGGCTAACCGAGGCAATCGAGGCCAGACCTTCACCGCGGAACCCCAGCGTGGCCACTTTTTGCAGATCGTCAAAATCGCGGATCTTGCTGGTGGCATGGCGATGCAGGGCCAGCGCCAGATCATCGCGCTCGATGCCATGACCATCGTCAATGACCTTGATCAGCTTGGTGCCGCCCGCAATCAGTTCGACGCCGATATTTTCGGAACCGGCATCAAGGCTGTTTTCCAGCAATTCTTTGAGCGCGGACGCGGGTCGTTCGACCACTTCGCCCGCTGCGATCTGGTTGACCAGTTGATCGGATAAAAGCTGAATGCGCGGCATGGGCGAGGGCGGGGCGGGGAAAGTTGAGGATTATATCAGCGCCAGGCCGACCCCGTCGGCAGCCTGGCGCGCAAGGGCGGGCCGCGTACGCAACTACGCTTTGTGCAGCGGCGCCCAGCCTTCCACTACATCCTCGCCTTCAAACGCCGCCACTTGCGCCAGCCGCGTGCGCGCGGGCGGCGGGTTCTTCACAAAGTAACGCTTGATGCCGTTATGCAGCGCCGAGGCCATTTTCACCTGATAGGCATCGTCGATCAGTTTCTGCTCTTCGGCCGGGTTGGAAATAAACGCGGTCTCGACCAGGATCGACGGAATATCGGGCGCTTTGAGCACGGCGAAACCGGCTTGCTCCACCGAGCCTTTATGCAGGCGGTTGAGCGAACCCAGCTCGTTGAGCATCGCCTTGCCAAACTTCATGCTGTCGTTCAGCGTGGCGGTTTGCGTCAAATCCATCAGCGTGTGCGCCAGATATTTATCTTGCGTGCTGATTTTTACGCCGCCAATCAGATCGGCATCGTTCTGTGTTTGCGCCAGCCATTTGGCGGCGGTGCTGGTCGCACCTTTATCAGACAGCACAAACACCGACGAACCGCTGGCATCGGGCCGGATAAATGCGTCGGCATGGATGGAGACAAACAGATCGGCCTGCACCGCGCGCGCTTTTTTAACGCGTACGCCCAACGGCACAAAGAAGTCGGCATCGCGCGTCATCACCACGCGGATATTGGGTTCGCCTTCCAGCAAACCTTTGAGCTTGCGCGCAATCGACAGCACTACGGTCTTCTCGTAATTGCCTTGCGGGCCGACCGCGCCCGGGTCTTCACCGCCATGGCCGGGATCCAGCACCACCGTAATCAGCCGATCCACTTTCAGCTTGCTGCGGTCCACCGGCTGCCCGGTTTCAGCTTTGGCGATGGCGTCGCGATTGTCTTGCGCGCTCTGATCGACCGGATCGGGCTGGCTGGCCGGGGCCGACTGCTTGCCTTGGTTGGCCTGG
This sequence comes from Amantichitinum ursilacus, assembly GCF_001294205.1. Lineage (GTDB taxonomy): Bacteria > Pseudomonadota > Gammaproteobacteria > Burkholderiales > Chitinibacteraceae > Amantichitinum > Amantichitinum ursilacus. The sequence goes on along the minus strand of NZ_LAQT01000007.1, from coordinate 165,139 downwards.
CTGCTTTGCGGCGCGCTGCTTTTATCGTCCAGCTTTAAATTGGCAGGCGGCGCGGCATCGCCATTGTTCTGGTCATCCAGAAACGCCAGCAGCGGGTCTTTCTGCACCGTGGGGTACAGGTCGATCACCAGGCGATATTTGTATTCAGCTACCGGGTCGAGCGTAAACACCTGCGGCTTGACCTCGGATTTAAGATCAAGCACCAGCCGCACCGTGCCCGGCTTGAAGCGACCCGCGCGCAGCAATTTGATGTAGGGATCATCATCGCCGACCTTGCCTTCCAGCTTTTGCAGCTCGGCATTCAGGTCCACGCCTTCCAGATCGACCACCAGCCGGTCCGGATTTTTTAACGAAAATTGTTTGAAAGCGAGTGGTGAAGTCGCTTCGATGGTGACGCGCGTATACGCCTGGGCTGGCCACACGCGCACCGAAACCACATTGGCATTGGCGGCCGCACGCGCCATGCCCACGGGCACAACGCTTAAAACCAACGACGAAACCGCCGCACGCAATACGCGTCGGCGGGCATTATCCGGGGTCAGGACGGGGTGGCGAATTGCTCGAGACATGCCGAACCGGTCTCCGTAAGTGCTTGAATTTCAATATTTCTGCCGTCGTGATGCGGCTTCAGTGTAACCATGAGGTCGGGTTGTGGCAGCAGGCCTTTGGCTTGATCAGCCCATTCGATCACGCAAATGGACTGTTCATTAAAATAATCGCGAAAGCCTGCATCGACCCATTCCATCGGGTCTTGAAATCTATATAAATCAAAATGATACAAGTTTAAATTAGAAACAGCATAAGGTTCAACCAGCGTGTAAGTGGGGCTCTTCACGCGGCCGCTATAGCCCAAGGCGCGTAACAGGCCGCGCGTGAGCGTGGTTTTGCCCGCGCCCAGGTCGCCTTGCAAAAACAGGACCACACCGCCATGCAGCACGCGCGCCAGTTCCGCCCCGATCGCTAATGTGGCGTTTTCGTCAGGCAAAAAGCGGCATGCAGTATCATTTGCCTTATGCAAAATGAATTTCCCTCTGTTGAATCCGGCGGTCTGGACCTGACCGCGCTGGCGGCCCGTATCAAAGCGTGGGCGCAAGAGCTGGGCTTTGCGCGCGCGGCGATTACGGACACCGATTTATCCGCCGCCGAGCCGGCATTGACTGAATGGCTGGCGGCCGGGTTCCACGGCGAGATGGATTATATGGCACGCCACGGTCTGACACGCGCGCGGCCCGCAGAACTGGTGCCGGGCACGGTGTCGATTGTCAGCGTGTTCATGCCGTATCTACCTGCTGGCACCTCCAACGCTGAAGCGATGTTGCAGGATGGCAGCAAGGCGTATCTGTCGCGTTACGCACTGGGGCGCGATTATCACAAGGTTTTGCGTAACCGGCTGCAAAAACTGGCTGAGCGCGTGCAGGCCGAGATCGGGCCGTTCGGCTTTAGGGCATTTGTCGATTCCGCGCCGGTGCTGGAAGTGGAACTGGCCAAAAAAGCCGGCCTGGGTTGGCGCGGCAAACATACGCTGTTGCTGAATCGCGAATATGGCTCGTTTTTCTTTATTGGCGAATTGTTTACCGATTTGCCGCTGCCGCCTGACCCGCCCGAGCCCAACGAACATTGCGGCCGCTGCACGCGCTGCCTGGGCGCCTGTCCCACGGGCGCCATTGTGGCGCCGTACAAGGTTGATGCGCGCAAATGCATCTCCTACCTTACTATCGAGCTGAAAGGCAGTATTCCAGATGAATATCGCCCGCTGATTGGCAACCGCGTGTACGGCTGCGATGACTGTCAGCTGGTATGCCCGTGGAACCGCTTTGCCGTCGATAGCAAAGAAGCCGACTTTGCGGTGCGCCACGGGCTGGACGATGTGTCACTGGTTGAATTGTTTGGCTGGGACGAAGCCACCTTCCGTGAGCGCATGGCCGGTAGCGCCATCCTGCGCATCGGCCATGAGCGCTGGTTGCGCAATCTGGCGGTGGGCCTGGGCAACGCGCCGACCCGTCCTGACATTGTTTCTGCATTGCAATCCCGCATCAACGACCCCAGCGAACTCGTGCGCGAGCACGTGGCGTGGGCCCTGAACAGGCATGCTGCATGAATCCAACGCTCCAGCCCCAGGGCGATACTGCTCTGGTTTTGACGGTTTCCACCGCCCTGGCGGACCAACAACGTTTATGGCGCATGCAACGGCTGCTGCAGCAGCGCTTTCCGGACTGGTGGCTAGTGCTGGGCGTGGGCAATCTGACGGTGCGCTTTGACCCGCTGACCTCGCGCGCCGCACTGATCGAACAAGGGATGCAAAGCGCCTGGACCGATAGCCGCGATGCTGAACCAGTGGTGGGCCAGCGTCATGATATTGCGGTGCAATACGGTGGCAAAGCGGGGCCCGATCTGGCCGTCGTGGCCGAGCACAGCGGGCTGACGCCGCAGCAAGTGATTGAACTGCACGCCGCGCAGGATTACGTGGTGTATTGCATTGGTTTTCTGCCGGGCTTTCCCTATCTGGGCGGACTGGATGAACGCTTGATCATTCCGCGCCGCGACCAGCCACGCCAGAAAGTGCCAGCCGGATCGGTGGGCATCGGCGGCATGCAAACCGGTATTTATCCGTGCACCTCGCCGGGCGGTTGGCATCTGATTGGCCGCACCCACACGCGTTTGTTTGACGCCACCCGGATGCCACCCGCTTTGTTGGCGCCCGGCGATAGCTTGCGCTTTGTGCCTGGCACGGAGCACGCCGCATGAGCCTGCGCATTCTTAAAACCGGGCCGCAATGCAGCGTGCAGGATCTGGGCCGTTTTGGCGCCAGCCAGTGGGGCGTGCCGGTCGGTGGCGTGATGGATATTCCGGCCTTGCTGGTCGGTAATCTGCTGGTGGGCAATGCGCCTGAACTGGCGGCGCTTGAAGTCACACTCGGTGGTTTGCACGTGCGCTTTCAGTCCGATGCCGTCATCGCCCTGACCGGCGCGTGGGTGCCCGCCACGCTGGATAAACAGCCGCTGCCATGCTGGCGCAGCGTGCCCGTGCGCAAAGGTCAGACGCTGGCGCTGGGCTGGGCTGAGCAGGGCGCGCGCAGTTATTTATGCGTCAGCGGCGGTATCGACGTGCCCATCGTGCTGAACGCCCGCGCCACCGATCTGGCCAGCGGCTTTGGCGGTTTTGAAGGCCGCGCGCTGAAAGTCGGCGACATCTTGCCTTTGGGCGTGTGGGATGGCCATGCGCCGCAGGCCAGTGTGCGCGCGCCCGAACGCGGCGAAGTGCTGCGCATCTTGCCGGGCACCGAATGGACTGCGTTTAGCCAGGCCGCGCAAAAAGCGTTGGTCAGCGAGCCGTGGCGCGTTACGCCCGACGCCAATCGCATGGGCGCGTGGCTGGCAGGGCCGGATCTTGGCCTTGATCCGCCGCTGGATTTGCCGTCGCATTCAGTGCAACGCGGCGTGATTCAGGTGCCACCCTCGGGCCAGCCCGTGCTGTTGCTGCCCGATGCGCAAACCACCGGCGGCTATCCCAAGATCGCCCAGGTCATCCGCGCCGATATCTGGCGCATGGGGCAGTTCCGGCCTGGTGACAGCATCCGCTTTGTGGAAGTGACGATGCCGCAAGCGCTAGCGGCTTTGCAGGCGCAGCGGCAATGGCTGGTGCAAATCGAAAACCAACTGAAGTGGCGCATCCAATGAAGATCGATCTGAACGCCGATCTGGGCGAGGGCTATCCCTACGACGAAGCGCTGATGGCCCAGATCAGCTCGGCCAATATTGCGTGTGGCGGCCACACCGGCGACGCCTTGTCGATGCGGCACACCGTGCGCCTGGCGCTCCGGCATGGCGTGCGCATTGGCGCGCATCCCAGCTATCCGGATCGGGCGCATTTTGGTCGGCGCAGTCTGTTGATCAGCCACGAGGCGCTGCAAGCCAGCCTGAGCGAACAGATCGCCGTATTACGGGCCATCTGCCAGGACGAGGGCGCGACGCTGGCGTATGTAAAGCCGCATGGCATGCTCTACAACGATGCCGCACGCGATATCACCATCGCCGATTGTGTGTTGCGCGCCGTGGCGGAAGTCGACGCCAGTCTGCACATCATGGCGTTGGCGGGCAGCGACTTTGCCCGGCATGCGGCGCATATGGGCTGGCAGGTGATCGAAGAGGGCTTTGTGGATCGCGCTTATCAGGATGATGGCCAGTTGGTGCCGCGGACCTTGCCCGGTGCGGTGCTGGCCGATGACGCGCAGGCATTGCAACAGGCGCTGGCACTGGCGGCGGGCACGGTGCAAACCCAAAGCGGTAACACCTTGACGCTGCGGGTGGACAGCTTGTGCCTGCATGGTGATAACGCGCATGCGCTGGATTTTGCGCGCTTGGTGCGCGCTCAATTATGCGAATCGTCGGCGTAAAAGTAATAATTTACCAATTGTGGTGGGCATAGTCCGGCGCATCGCGCACGCGCGATCCGGACAATGACATTTTATTGAAATGTCATAAAACGGTCCCTCACCATGAGCAATGCTGACATCGCGCTTGACGGTGTGCCCCCTGCGCTAGCCCCGCAAGCCACGGCTCACCCCGCCGCCACAGGTCATCCCAAAGGCTTGTATCTGCTGTTCGCCACCGAAATGTGGGAACGCTTTTCTTATTACGGCAACCGCGCGCTGCTGGCGCTGTTTATGGTGAATGCGCTGCTGTTCGACAAACAGTTTGCCGCATCGCTGTACGGCAAATACACCGGCCTGGTTTACCTGGCGCCGCTGGTTGGCGGCTATGTGGCGGACCGCTGGTGGGGCAATCGGCGTTCGATCATGCTCGGCGGCCTGGTAATGGCGGCGGGCCAGTTTGCCTTGTTCTGGGCGGGCAGCAGTCTGCATAACGCGCCCTTGGCGCACGGGCTGTTTTATTGCGGCCTGGGCCTGATCGTGGCGGGCAATGGCTTCTTCAAACCCAATATCTCCAGCATGGTGGGCCAGCTATATACGCCCAATGACCGGCGCAAAGATGCGGCTTATACGATCTTTTATATGGGCATCAACCTGGGCTCGTTTATCGCGCCGTTGCTGTGCGGCTATCTGGGCGATACCGGCAATGCCGGCGATTTCCGTTGGGGCTTTTTTGCCGCGGGTATCGGCATGCTGTTGTCGCTGGTGGTGTTTGGCGCATTCCACAAACGCTATCTGGTCACGCCCGATGGCGCGCCTGTGGGTCTGGCGCCGCAGCGCGTCGCCAAAGGCGCAAGCCGCGTCGCTGCGGCGCCACTCACCCCGGCGGAAAAGCAACGCATGGTGGTCATTGGCGTGATTTCGTTCTTCGTCATTTTCTTCTGGTCGGCATTTGAACAAGCGGGCGTGTCGCTGACCTTCTTTGCCGAAGAAGCCACCGATCGCATGCTGTTTGGTTATCAGATTCCCACTTCGTGGTTTCAGTCGCTTAATCCCGTCTTTGTGCTGATCTTTGCGCCGCTGATGGCGCAGCTGTGGAGCGCCTTGGGCCGCCGCAACCGCGAACCGGCATCGCCCACCAAGATGGCGTGGGGCTTGCTGTTGCTGGCTGCGGGTTATCTGATCATTGGCTTTGGCGTTAAAGACATGTCCGCCAGCGTCAAGGCCAGCATGTTCTGGCTGGTGGCGATGTATGCCATGCATTCGCTGGGCGAATTGTGTCTGTCGCCAATTGGCCTGTCGCTGGTCAACAAACTGGCGCCCGCGCGCTTTGCCTCGCTGATGATGGCAGTGTGGTTTACCGCCAATGCGGCGGCCAACTGGTTTGCCGGCATCCTGGCGGGCTTTTATCCCGATGGCGGCCGTGTGCCGAGCTTTCTGGGCTTTCAGATCACCGGCCTGCACGAGTTCTTTATGCTGTTTGTGGCGATGGCGTTTGCTGCGGGCGCAATCCTGCTGCTGCTGACGCGTCCGCTGCAAAAGATGATGCACGGCGTGCGCTGAGTTTTGCGATGGGATGATCGGGATGCGTGCTTGCAACAGTGGCCCGCATCCCGTTCTTGCGTCAGGGCGTGGGGTCACGCTACATTACGTTGTCATTTCTACCCGAAGATTTATCCACATCATGCATCGCGCCTTGTTTACCTCTGCCACCTTGTTGCCGCTTGCGGCCGGTGCAGTCGCGCGCGCAGCGTCGGGTTTGAATGCGGCCAACAAATCGAAAAAACGGATGCTCCGCTGACGGACTTCCGGGTTCCGTCGCGTGAGCGCCGACGGAACCTGCCTGGTAGTACCCCGCCTGATCCCTACCCCTGCAGACCTCGGCCCCACGCGACGGTGACCTTTGTTCACTACTTTGCGAGGTTTTTGTCATGTCTGCTGTCTTTGCCGCTACCCGCTTTAATGCTGATCGCTTTGCCGGTCTGTTTGTCCCGCTGATTACGCCGTTTCGCGATGGCCAGGTGGATTACGCCGCCGCACAAAACCTGGTGGCTCATTTGCTGAAAGGTGGCATCGATGGCCTGGTCATCTGCGGCACCACCGGCGAAGCCGCTACGTTGAATGAAGGCGAACAAACCCGTTTGCTGATGGCCGTGCGCGAAGTCAGTGGCGAACTACCTTTGGTGATGGGCCTGGCGGGCAATGACACGCAATGCGTTGCCAAGCGCGCCGCAGCCTTGTCGGCGCTGGCGGATGGCTTGCTGGTGAGCGCGCCGTATTATGTGCGGCCGTCACAAGCGGGACTGCTTGCGCACTTTAACGCCGTCTCCGCTGCCACGCCGCTGCCCATCGTGCTGTACAACATTCCCTATCGCACGGGCGTGAATATCGAATTGCCCACGCTGCAAAAACTGGCAGCCAATCCGCAATTTGTAGCGATCAAGGAAAGTGGCGGCGGCAATATGCCGCAATTACTGGCCACGATCGCCGAAACACCCTTGCGCGTGTTGGGCGGTGAGGATGCGTTGATATTGCTGACCGCCTGCGCGGGTGGCCATGGCGCGATCGCCGCCGCAGCGCATATCCGGCCCGACTTGTATCGCCGCATGCTCAGCCTGGTGGCTGCAGGCGATCTGGCTGCGGCGCGCGCGATCTCGCAAGCGCTGGCGCCGTGGGTCAAGTTATTGTTTAGCGAACCCAATCCCGCGCCGATCAAGGCAGTGCTGGCGATGCAAGGGTTGATCCGTAACGAATTGCGCCTGCCCATGCTGCCGGTGACGCAAGAGTTGCAGAACCAGCTGGAGACCTTGCTGCCGCGGATTCTGGCTTTGTGATAACTCATCGCGCCCGTTTCCAGTGAATCTGGAATTGTGGGTCGCGCTGCAAAAAGCCCGCACATCGTTGGCCTCAAGGGCCACGATATTGCGGGCTTTAATCTGCCTGACCGCACCTGCTGCGGCCCGGCGCACTTTAGCTGCGGTAATCCGCGTTGATCTTCACATAGTCGTACGAGAAATCGCAGGTCCACACCGTCGCCTCAAACGAGCCGCGCGCCAGTTTTACGGTGATGCTGATTTCAGCTTCCTGCATTACGCGTTGGCCTTGTTCTTCGCTGTAGCTGCCGGCGCGGCCACCGTCTTTGGCCACCAGCACGTCGCCCAGCCACACCTCCAGCTTGTCGGTATCCAGATCAGCCACGGCCGAGTAGCCGATGGCGCACAGAATGCGGCCCAGGTTGGGGTCGCTGGCAAAGAAAGCGGTTTTGATCAGCGGCGAATGCGCGATAGCGTAGGCGACGGCGCGGCATTCGTCGCGCGTGGTGCCGCCTTCCACATTGATGGTGATGAACTTGGTGGCGCCTTCGCCGTCGCGCACCACGGCTTGCGCCAGTTGTTGTGATACCGCCAGCAACGCGTCACGCAGTGTGGCGAAGTCGGGATGCTGTTCGCTATCGATTTCCGCTGCACCCGCCTGGCCAGTGGCCACCAGCATAAAGCTGTCGTTGGTCGAGGTATCGCCATCGACGGTGATGCTGTTAAACGAGCGGTCAGACAACCATTGCAGCAGCGGTTGCAGCAGCGGCTGCGCAATCGTGGCGTCGGTGGTCAGGTAGGCCAGCATGGTGGCCATATTCGGGTGGATCATGCCCGAGCCTTTGCACATGCCGGTGATGGTCACCGTTTTGCCACCCAGTGTGATCTGGCGGCTGGCGGCTTTCGGCGCGATATCGGTGGTCATGATGGCGCTGGCGGCCTGGGCCCAGTGCGCGGGCTGCAGATCGGCTACGGCGGCGGGCAGTGCGGCGATGATTTTTTGCTGCGGCAGCGGTTCCAGAATCACGCCGGTGGAGAACGGCAGAATCTGGGTCGGGTCCAGATCCAGTTGTTGCGCCAGCGCGGCGCCCACGTCTTTGGCGCGTTGCAGGCCGTCCAGACCGGTGCCGGCGTTGGCGTTGCCGGTGTTGACCACAAAAGCGCGGATGTCGTGGCCCGCGGCCAGATATTCGCGGCACAGGCGTACTGGTGCGGCACAGAATTTGTTAAGCGTAAACACGCCTGCGGTTCGGCTACCTGCGGCCAGTCGCATTACGACGACATCCTTGCGCCCAGCGGTTTTGACACCGGCGGAGGCGATACCGAGTTCGATCCCTTTAACGGGATACAGGGCGGCAGGATCAAGGGCAGGCAGGTTTACAGGCATGACGCGGTTTCCTCGGTGGCACTTAAAAGAATGGCAAGGATACCGCAGAGCAGGTGACGCTGGAATGACCGGGGCGATGGCCCGGCCGAGGGGGTGTTTAAAACAGCGTTCTAGCGGGCGAAAGCGGCATTGGCCAAAGCAGGCGCAAGGCTGCTGGCGGCGCCAGCCAGGCTCACCAGGTGCACGCCGCGCACGGGTTCCGTACACAAGCTGCTCTGGTTAGTACGCAGATAGCTACCCTGCCAGCGCTGACGCACTTGCAACTGAATGCCCAGCGTAGCCTGCGCCAGATCGACCAGCGCGTCATCCACGGTCTGGTCATCGACCAACGCTTCGGCGGGGCTGGCGGCTTGCGCGTCGCCAATCAGGATGTCACTGCCATCGGGGCCGGTGGCCATGATCAGATGCATGCCGTGGCGCGCTAGTTGCGGCGCAACGGCTTGTTGTTGCTCGCGCAGCGATTGCACGCTGGGGCATTGGGCAAACGTGGCGTAGTGGGTCAGGCTGAGCCCGCTTAACACGGTGGGGCGGGCGGGTTGGGGTGCGGCGGCTTGCACGTTCAATACATGCAAGCGGCAGCGATATTGCTGCCACGGGGTATTCCAGCTTTGCGGCATCCATGGATGCTGTCCGGCGGCCACAAAAATGCGATCCGCCTTCAAAACGCCGGTGGGCGTATGCACGCGGCCAGATTCGACCGCCAATACCTGGCGATGCGGAAAATAATCGATTGCGCGCGATAACCAGCGTGTCATTGCTTCCGAAGCAATGCTGGGGTCGAGCTGGATTTCGTCGGCAAAATGCAACGCGCCGGCCGCATGCGGCAGCGCGGCGTCCAGATCGGTGGGGTCCAGCCAGTCGGCGCGGCGGGCGCCCGCTGGCGTGCTATCCATAAATTCTTCGGCTACGCGGGTTTCCAGCATGTCGCGGCACAGCAACCACAGCCCGCGTGTATCCACCTGAAAGCCGGCTTTGCCTGCCCAGTCCAGCCACAAACGGCGGCTTTCCTGCACCAGCGCCTGTTGTTCGGGGCCGTGGCCCACTTGCAGCATGCTGCCAGTATGGCCGGGGTCAATGCTGCCGCCGGTCTGCAGCAGGGCCACGCGCATGCCGCGTTGATGCGCCATCCAGGCGTGACTCAACGCAGTGATTCCGCCACCGATAATGACGACATCGTAGGCTTGCTCGCGCAACATTTTCCCTCCTGGGAACCGGCAATCCGGGTGCTGATAGAAGTGCTGACGGCTTGTGGCCGGGGTAAGCCGATCCGGGTGCTGGATCAGCGAACGGTAATACTAGGCCGGAATGATGAGCGCGCGCGCGCTGTTTGTCAGCTTGTTTCGTAAGCTTGTCGGGCGATTACTGAGAAAATGCGTCAAATTCACGCTAAATCAGTGACTTGTAACAGGAGTCGACGCAGCGGTGTGGGGATGCCAGCCGCCAGCGCCTGCTGCGGGCTAAACCAGCGCAAGCCGCCTTCGGCCAGTGCCTCAACGCCGGTCACGCGCGCCGGTAGTGGCGTGATGGTCAGGCGGAAATGCGTGAAGATATGCACCAGCGGCGGCCAGGCGGCATCGGTTTCGATGCGTACGCCAAAGCGCGCCAACATGGCGGCCTCGGCTTCCAGCGTGGTGGCCACTTCGGGCAGGCTCCACAAACCACCCCAGATGCCGGATGGCGGGCGTTGCTCCAGCAACAGGCGGCCATCGTCGCCGCGCAGCAACAGCATCACGGTTTCGCGCTCGGGCAGCGTTTTTTTGGGCTTGGGCCACGGCAATTCCAGTTGGCGGCCTTCGCGCTTGGCCACGCAATCATCCTGCAATGGACAGGCCAGACAAGCCGGCTTTTTCGGGGTACAGACCGTCGCGCCCAGGTCCATCAGCGCTTGGGTATAGGCCGGCATGTCGGCCGCGGCGGGCAGCAAGCTTTCGGCCAGCGCCCACATGCTGTTTTCAATGGCTTTGCTGGCCAGATTGCCCTCGATGCTGGCCCAACGCGACAGCACGCGTTTGACATTGCCATCGAGGATCGCCGCTTGCGTGTTGTAGCTGAAGGCCGCGATGGCGGCGGCGGTGGAGCGTCCGATGCCGGGCAGGCTGGCAATGTCGTCGGGCGAGCGCGGAAACACGCCGGCAAAACGATCACGCACCTGCACCGCAGCGGCGTGCAGATTGCGAGCGCGCGTGTAATAGCCAAGGCCGCTCCACAGCGCCAGCACATCGTCCAGCGGCGCATTGGCCAGGCTGGCGATATCAGGAAACCGTTCCAGAAAGCGCGCGTAATACGGAATCACCGTAATCACTTGCGTCTGCTGCAACATGATTTCCGACAGCCATACGCGATACGGATCATTCACTTGCCATGGCAAGTCGTGTCGGCCGTGCGGGGCATGCCAGCGCAGCAGACGTTGGGAAAACGGTTCGGTCATTGAGGGCGCTTAGTGTTTGCGCGCAGTGGCTGGCGCTGGCGTCGGGGAGGGCGTGGGTTTGCCGGGATTTTTGCGGCGCGCGGCGTCCGCGGCGGCCTGCGCCTTCAGTTGCGCGGCGTGTTCGGCGGCCGCTTTCTCATCGGCAGCCTTCTGGCGCGCCAACCATTGGTTTTTAAGCGCTGAATAATCGACGTGATATTCGGGCGAAGCCAGACCACCGCTTAGCGAAATCGGTAAGGACAAACCAGCCAGCCCTGCCAGTTCGGGTACGCGTGAATTAGTGACGGCCTTCATCTGGTAGTCGATTACGCCAATGCCCAGGTCGATATCGCCCGCGCCGGTCAGTTTGACCACGCCGGTGGCCACCGCCAGATCATCATTGCGCGCCACGCCGTCTTTCAATTTGAGACTGGCTTGCAGTTGGGTAAAGCGTGTCTTGGCGTCCTGATCGGCCGGTTGCGTAACCTCCGTGCCCAACAACGCCAGTTGCTTGCTGGTGTTGCGCAGCAACGCTTCCACGTCGATGCCACGGATTGCGCCTTGCTTGAGCTGCAGATGCGCATTGCCGGTGGCGGTGCGGCGCAGATCGGCCAGCGAACTGCCTTGCGCGGCGATGTCCAGATCGACCTGGCCGCGACCTTCAAAGCGGCTGGTGTCCAGCACATCGGTCAGCAGCGTGTTGATATTGGTGTCGCTCAGTCGTTGCTGGATGCGGATTTGCGGTTCGGGCGCGCTGGCGTCGACTTCCATGCGGCCCTGCAGACGGCCTTCGTAAATGGTGGCGGCCAGCGGGTCCAGCGTGAGCTTGCCTTCGTGCGCGGCAAAATTCATCGACAGGTCATCGATATGCAGATTCTTGAGCACCAGCTCGTTAACGCGCACCTGACCTTGGGCGCGGGCGCGTTCCAACCAGGCAAAATCAATATCACGACCTTGGTCGATCTGTTTTGCGCCGTCGGTGACAGCGGGCAGATACGGCGTCAGATCGAGTTTGTTGACGTCGATATTGAAGTGATATTCGGGTGTGACAAAGTCGTTGACCGTGAGCGCCGCCGACATCTGTTCGCGGTCCAGCTGGCCTTGGCTGGACAGGCTCATCGTTTCGCTGCGCAAGTCCAGCATGGCGTGACCGCGTGATTCCAGTTTGATATCGCCGCGCGGCAAGGCCGAATTGCTATAGCTGCCGTTCAATACGTAATCGGGCAAGCGGTAGAGCGTGCCGTCCTGGATTTCCAACGGGCTGGCAAAGTTGGCGGCGATTTTCTGGCCCGGGCTCGACATATTGAAGTCGATGCGTGCGGCATTGGCGCGCAGCAAACCGCCTTGCTGGCCAGACAACGTGGGCACCTGCATGCGCGCCGACAATTTGTTGCCGGGGCTGCGCATATCCACCTGCAGCGCCAGTCGGTTTAGCGACAGCACATCGCCCACGATCTTGATTTCGGGCAAATCGAGCGAGGTATTCCAGTTTTGCTCAGCGCGCTTACCCGAGGCGGATAAATGCAGATCACCACCGGTCAGTCGCAGCGGTTGCCAGCCATACACCAGATTGCCCACGCCGGTGATGCTGACATCGGCCAGCTTGAGCGCGGGCGAGCTGTCGCCGCGTTGGGTAATGGTGGTTTTAAGATCGGCCACCAGCAGGCGACGTTCTTGCGCGTGATAGCGCATGGCGGCGTTGGCAGTAATCTTGCCGCGCCATTGCGGCGTTTGCTGCGTACCGATTTGCAACTCGCCTTCCAGATACAGGCTGCCGGTTTTGGGGTCGCCCAGGTTATCCATATACAGATCGAGCCCGGCCACGCGGAACGATTCGTTCAGGCTGTTATCGCGATAACGCAGATCGGCATTCCTGAAAATAACGCGGTCCAGATTAAAGCGCAGGCCGTTGCCCACCTGATTGGGCTGCGCCAGCAAATCATCAAAGTTATAGGTGCCATCGGGCCGATGTTCGATATTGACTACTGGCTTTTTGAATTCAACGCGATGCACTTCAAAGCGGCCGTGGCTGAGCAAAGGCCAGATGGAAAGCTGAATGCGCATTTGCTGCGCCTGGGCAAACACGGCGGGTTTGTCGGGGTCAGTCAGGCTGACGTCTTGCAGCAGCAGCGCGGGGCGCGGCAGCAGCACTACGCGTGTGCGGCTGGCCGATAATGTCCGGTGACTATCGCGCTGCAACTGCGCCACCAGCGCCGACTGGGCAAAGTCCGCCTGCACAAAATACGGGCCAACGCCTGCCAGGACGAGCAGGGACGTGAGCAGAAGCAGGGTCAGTCGAAAGGGGCGGGAATGGCGCAAATCCACGTGCTGAGGGTGCCGTTTGTTATGTGGTATGTTTACCGAAGCTAGGGATTATCCCGAACAGACGGGATTTTTTCAAAGATCGTACGCTGTAGCGGCCGTATTGCCTGGGCTGGCGTGGTCAGCGTCACAGCCTGCCCGCCCTCGGTTTTTGTGTTTTTGTTGCCTACTCACTGGAGTCCTCATGCCGTTTCGTACTGAAATCAAGGTGCGTGGTTATCACCTTGATCTATATGGCCATGTTAACAACGCGCGCTATCTTGAATTTCTGGAAGAAGCACGCTGGGGCATGATGGAAAGCCATGGTGATCTGCCGTGGTTTATGCAGCAACGCTACGCGCTTGTGGTCAGCCGCATTGATATTAATTATCGCCGCCCCGCCACCATGGGCGACGTGATTGTGGTGGAAACCGAAATGGCCAGGCTGGAAGAACGCGCCTGCATCGTGGCCCAGCGCATCGTGCGCGCCGATAACGGCAAGGTGGTGGCCGAGGCGGAAGTGACCATCGCCGTGGTGCATCCGCAAACGCCGGGCGCCCTTGCCATGACCGGCGAAATTGCCGATCGGTTCAACGCGCTGGCGCAGGCGGCACAAGCATGAAGGCATTTCGTCTCTGGTTGGCGCTGTCTTTATTGATATTGCTGGGCGCATGTACCGGCATTCCGCATGATTTCGAGAAGCCTAAGGTCACGTTGGCGGGGATCGCATTCAAAGACGCCAATCTGCTGCAACAGCGGTTTACCCTGGCGTTGAGCATCCAGAACCCCAACAACATCAGCGTGCCGATTTCGGGCCTGAACACCACGTTGTCGGTCAATGGCGAAGAAATGGCCACCGGCGTTTCCAACGAGCAAGTAACCATCCCGGCGCTGGGCGAAGCGGTGGTGCATATTGATGTGGTCAGCAATCTGGCGCAGCTGATCCGCCAGGTGCGCGCGATGGGCAATAACCAGACGCCCAGCTACAAACTGGCCGGCAAATTGTTTCTGCCGATTCGCCCCGATGGCATCGCATTTGAGAAAACCGGCGAACTGCCGCCGGCCGATCAATGGCTACCCAAACAACTGCGTTAACCAACCGACGGTGTCTGCATGAGCGATCCCAAGTCTGAGGACGAGATCAAGGCTGAAGCGTTGGCCGAACTGGCGGCTGATGAACCGCCGCCCAAACTGTCGCCGTTTGTGGTGCATAAAAAGAAGCTGATTATGGGCGGCATCGGGGCCACGGTCCTGTTGCTGCTGGTGCTGGGTTTGCTGATTGGTCTGGGTTTGCGCGCGGCGCAACGCGTGGGTATGCAAAAGCAGATTGTCGGCTTGCATGTGTCGGTGGAGGACGCGCGCGAAACGGCCAAGGGCTACAAGGAAAAGCTGGATGAAGCCAAAGCCAGCCGCACCGAAATCGCCAAACAGCTGGAAGACGTGCAGGCGCAACTGGCATCCGCCGTGGCGGCGGCATCCGAGGCCCAGGCCGCGTTGGCTGCGGCCACCAAAGCCAGTACGCCCGCGGCAGTAGCGGGCGCCAGGGCGGGTGAAGGCGCTGCGCCAGCCGCAGCATCGGGGCCGCAGTATCTCAGGTTTGGCAATGGCAATTGCGTGCTGGAAGTCGGCGCGAAGAAAGATCCAATCAGCCTGAAAAACTGCATGGCCGGCCACAAAGCGCCCTGACTGCCCAGCCAGACGCCGGACGCAAAAAGGGCCTGATCGGCCCTTTTTGTTACTTCAACTTCCGTACCTCATTCCGATAGCTACCGGAATGGTTCTGCGATCTCGAGAGCGAGAGACCTCGCTGCTGCATCATCCAGAACGGGGGAGGGGTTGAAGGCCCGGAATAAACTAATCAACGCATCGTTGACCGTACTCGCTAAGCCTTCAAAAAAGTCGAATCGCATGGCGATCTCCTGATCAGAAGGGTTCACTAACTACGTCATGTGCAGGTGGCGTCTGCTTGTCAGACACCTCGTTGCAGGAGTGTCGTCTCCTGCCGCGCGGACACCGCTGCCGGTGCCGGCCTGTTAACACAACC
Organism: Amantichitinum ursilacus; assembly: GCF_001294205.1. GTDB lineage: Bacteria > Pseudomonadota > Gammaproteobacteria > Burkholderiales > Chitinibacteraceae > Amantichitinum > Amantichitinum ursilacus. Next base: position 149,818 of record NZ_LAQT01000007.1, on the reverse strand, counting down.
ACGTCTGCAGCCAGCCCTATGCCGGTGCAGCGTTTGCCAATCTACCAGACGGCCTGGTGCAGGGTCAAATCGGCCGCATCTTAAAACCGTAATAAAAACAGCATATTGGAAAATTTTTCAAAACGGTGCGGGCGATGTATCTGGCTGGTGCGTGCAAAAAATGTATGCTTTCGTGATTATTCCCTCACTTTCCTCAAGCTCAGGACCCGCCTGCCATGACGCACCCGCTTGCCGAACATTTTGAGAAACTGACTGGCCAACTCGAAGCGTTGATCCAGCGGCTGGACGCCACCTTGCCGCCCGCGCCCGAAGCCGTTGATTGGTCTGCCAGCGCGTTTCGCTGGCGTCAGCGTGACGGCCGCGGTTATCTGCAGGCCGTCAAGCATATCCATCGCATCGACCTGAACGATCTGCAGAATATCGAGCCGCAAAAACACAAGCTGGTGGAAAACACGCGTCAGTTTGTCAACGGCAAGCTGGCCAACAACGTGCTGCTGACCGGCTCACGTGGCTGCGGCAAATCGTCGCTGGTGAAGGCGGCGTGGAACACGTTCAGCGATACCGGCCTGCGTTTGATCGAAGTCGACAAAGCGCATTTGACCGACCTGCCCGATATCGTGGCGCAAGTGGCCGAGCGCGAAGAAAAGTACCTGGTGTTCTGCGACGATCTGTCGTTTGAAGAAGGCGATTATGGCTATCAGGCGCTGAAGACCGCGCTGGATGGCTCGATTGCCGCACCCAGCGCCAATGTGCTGATTTACGCCACGTCCAACCGCCGCCATCTGGTGCCGGAATACTTTGCCGAAAACGAGCAAACCCGCCACGTGGGCGACGAAATCCACTTTGCCGAGGCCATCGAAGAAAAGATCGCTTTATCCGAGCGCTTTGGTTTGTGGCTGTCGTTTTATGGCTTTAGCCAGCCGGAATATCTGAATGCCGCCCAGCACTGGCTGGCGCAGTTTGGCGTAGCGGACTGGACCCCGGAAGTGGAGCGCGAGGCATTGCAATGGGCGTTGGGCCGGGGTGCGCGCAGTGGCCGGATTGCGTGGCAGTTTGCGCGGGATTGGGCGGGCCGGCACTAAGCCCGCCGCAGTTTTCAGCCAGCCCGGCTCAGCGGCCGGGTCAGCGCTTGCAGCAGATCAATGCGCTCGCCCTGCACCGGCTGGAATTCTTGATAAAAACGCGGCAGGTTGGGTTCGCACAGCACGCTGGGCGGCACGGCAATCATATAATCGGCCGCGTCTGCCGGGCTCAGGTCGGCCAGCGGCTTGATCTTGCCCTCGGTAAAAAACGTGGGCCGACCACAATCCAGCAGCAAACGCGCCAGACGACGAGTATCCTGCATCGGCGCGCCACGCAGCAGATAGCGCGTGCCGTCGCGCACGATCAGTACGTTGATGCCCAGGCCATAGGCCACGTCATCTTCAAGCCGCGCGGGCGACGCAGCAATAATGGTGCAGACCGTACTGGCGTCGGCCGCCAGCGTCAGCACTTTTTGCCAATGCCGCATGCCGGTTTCTGGTTGGATTTCGATAACCTGTTGTGACACGATAAGCCGCCGTGATCCGCTTTATTACTGAGTTGATAAGCCAGATGATGTTAGTTGTTATTTGCCGCAAAGAAAACTGTCAAATTCATTCGACACGCCGGGTGGTCGCAGCATGAGCACCGCGCCCAAAGTGGTAGACGTCGCAGTCGGCGTGTTGGTGCAGGCCGATGGTCAGTTTTTGCTCGGCAGCCGGCCCGCGGGCAAACCCTATGCCGGATATTGGGAATTTCCGGGCGGCAAGCTTGAAGACGGTGAAACCGCTTTGCAAGCACTCCAACGCGAATTACAAGAAGAAATGGGCATCGTTGTGACCGCCGCCACCCCATGGCTGACGCAACGCTTTGTTTATCCGCACGCCACGGTGCGGCTGCATTTCTTCCGGGTGACTGCGTGGGAGGGCGAATTTGAAGCGCGCGAAGGCCAGCAGTTTGCCTGGCAAAGCGCGCGGGCACTGACCGTATCGCCCATCCTGCCCGCCAATGGCCCGATCATGCGCGGCCTGCAATTGCCGCCGCAGCTGGCGCTGTCGCAGGTGGCCGGTCTGGGCGAGGCCGCATGGCTGGCGCGATTGCAGGCGCGGCTGTCCCAGGCTAACCCGCTGTGGCTGATTTTGCGCGAACCGCAACTGGCGCCATCGGAATACGGAACCCTGGCAGAAAAAGTGATCGCGCCGGTGCACGCAGCAGGTGGCCGCGTGTTGTTGCACAACCATATTGATCTGGCGCGCGAATTACGCGCCGACGGCGTGCACGTTAGCGTAACGCGCGCGGCCGAACTGCAAGCGCGTCCGCGTGGGCTGGACTGGTTTGGCGCTTCGGTGCACAACGCCACCGAGTTGCAACACGCACAACAGATCGGCGTGGATTACGCGATGCTGGGCCATGTGCTGCCCACCAACAGCCACGCTGAGCATGTGCCGTTGGGCTGGGATGGCTTTGAGGCGTTGATGCATGTGGGCTGGCCGTTTCCGCTGTATGCGCTGGGCGGCTTGTCCAACGGTGATTTGCCCACTGCCTTGCAGCATGGCGCGCATGGCATCGGGCAACTGACCGGGGCATGGCGATGAAGCAACGTTCGCCCTGGGCCGCGCTGGCTGGCATCGTCGTGGTGCTGGTGTTTGTGGCGTGGAACCAGGGCTGGTTGCCCATTGGCAAGCCTACCGCTACGCCTGCTTTGCATCTGGGCTGTTCGGATTTGCATCACGGCTGCAGCATTCTGATTAATGGCGCGCAATATCGCGTCCGCAGTGCGCAGCCGCTCAGTGGCGCGCATCCGGTTGATTTAACGCTGGAAGGCAGCGCCATCAAGGCCGCTACGGCCTCCTGGCAAATGAACGGCATGGATATGGGCCCTAACCAATTCAAGTTTGTGCATCAGGGCGAACATTGGGTGGCCGAAACCGCATTGCCCTTATGCAGCCAGGGCCGCCGCGACTGGTTACTGACCCTGCAGATCGATGACATCACGGTGTTGATCAATACCGTCAGCCAATAAGCACGCGGTAGAATCGCGTTTTTGTCCGAGCGGAATCCATCCATGCAATTTGCCACCTGGAACGTCAATAGCCTGAAAGTGCGCCTGCCGCAATTGCTGGAATGGCTCGCGGCCAATCCCGAAATGACCGCGGTGGCGCTGCAGGAAACCAAACTGGAAGACAGCGCATTTCCCAAGGCGGATCTGGAAGCCGCGGGTTACCACGTCGCCTTTATTGGCCAGAAAACATATAACGGTGTCGCCATCGTTTCGCGCGCGCCGCTGGACGATGTGGTGGTCAATATCCCCGGTTTTGACGATGAACAGCGCCGCGTGATTGCCGCGACCGTCAACGGCATCCGCTTTATTTGCGCCTATGTGGTCAATGGCCAGGCGGTGTCATCGGACAAATACGTTTATAAACTGCGCTGGATTAAGGCGCTGACTGATTACGTGGCGGCGGAGCTCAAGCAATATCCCGAATTGATTCTGGCAGGCGATTACAACATCGCGCCCGAAGATCGCGACGTGCATGATCCGGCCAAATGGGTGGGTGAAGTATTGGTGTCCGCGCCAGAACGCGCGGCATTTCGCCAATTGCTGGCGCTGGGTCTGATCGATTCGTTCCGCGAATTCGAGCAACCCGAAAAATCATTCAGCTGGTGGGATTACCGCATGTTTGCGTTTAAACGCAATGCCGGTTTGCGCATCGACCATCTGCTGATTTCCAAAGCGCTGAAAGACCGGCTTAAAGCCTGCGTGATCGATAAAGAGCCGCGCAAAGTGGAGCGCCCGTCCGACCACACCCCGGTCATCGTCACAATCGAATAAGCCGCCCGCCGCTTTGTACCCACCGCGCTGCTGCAGCAATGCATCGTAACGTACACGTTCTGCCGATTTGGTGCAGAATGGCGGGGTTTTCATACCAGCAGCCCTTTGTATTCATATGGATAAAGCAAAACTTCTGTCCGGTAGCACGCTGTTTTGCGAGCTGACTGCAGACGAACTCGAAGGTTTGGGCCAGAACGCGGAACTGCGCGCGGTCCGCGCCAAGACCACCGTGGTGGCGCAAGGCACGCCGGGCGACGAGATGTTTGCAGTGCTGCATGGCCGCCTGAAGGTTGTGCGCAGTACTGAAGACGGCCGCGAAGCTACGCTGTGTCTGCTGGAGGCGGGCGAAGTCTTTGGCGAACTGGCGATGCTGGATGGCGGGATGCGTTCGGCGAGCGTCGAAGCGCTGGAGCCGTGTGAGCTGCTGGTGTTGCGCCGCGAATCGGTGATGGATTATCTGGAATCGCACCCGAAAGTGATGCGCCAGTTGATCGCCGCCCTGTGCCAACGTTTGCGTGGCGCGGATGACTTGCTGCAGGACACGCTGTTTTTGAACCTGCCGCAGCGGCTGGGCAAGATGCTGCGTTCGCTGGGCGAGCAGCATGGCGATCAAACGGATCGCGGTGTGCTGATTGATCTGAAGCTGACGCAGCAGGAAGTCGCCAACCTGGTCGGCGCCAGCCGCGAATCGGTGAACAAACAACTGAATGCCTGGGTCGACGATGGCTTGATCGACCTGGCGGGCGGCTATATCCGCCTGCTGCGCGCAGAAGACCTGCCGCACTGACAAATTGGCTGGGCCTTTAGCCACCACTCAATGCAATAGGGTGGGTCATGACCCACCACCCGAAGCCGCGTTTTGATGCGACCAGCTTTGCATCAACGGCTTTGAATGGTGGGTCATGACCCACCCTATTTGGCATCAGCCACTTACCACGAAGTGCACTTCCTTCGCGCCGCTTGCGTTGGCCACGAAATGCGCCTGTACGAAAACCCATAGGGTGGGTCATGACCCACCACTCAATGCCGCGTCTGGATGCGACCAGGTTCGCATCAACGGCTTTGAAGGGTGGGTCATGACCCACCCTATCTGGTATCAGCCAATTACCACGTAAAGTGCACTTCCTTCGCGCCGCGCTCGTTCACCACGGTGGTCCGTGTCTGCGCATTGTCATCCAGCTGTGCATTCACCTTGTAGCGGCCCGCTGGCAGCTTGGCCAGCAGATACGGCCCGCTGGTGGTGGTATCCAGCGCCACATTGCCTTTGGCATCCGTCACCTGCACCTTTACGCCCGATTGGTATTCACCATCGCGGCCGGTAAACAGCAGGCGCATGTTGTAGTCTTTTTCCACCGATTTAAGCTGCGACATTTCTTCGTCGCCCACGCCGCCACTGACGTATTCCGCGCCATTGGCCGTGGTTTGCGGTTGCATGGTGGCCATATCGTCGGCCCATGCGTGCGTGCCCAACAAAGACAATGCCAGCAAGCTGCCGGCCAGAATCTGTTTACGTTTGCTCATGTTGCTGTGCTCCTTGTGCGGGACTTATCGGTTAGATCAAGCCCGGGTGGGGATAGAGGCGGGCAGGCGTTCAAGCCATGCCGCCCAACGTGAGCCAGTGTGCCCATCGACCACGCAATAAAAAACCGGCCAGAAGCCGGTTTTGCTGTCGGATATGACTTGCGCAGGCGCGGCCTTAACGGCTGAGCGTGCCCGTCGGCGAAATCATGGTCAGTTCCACGTAGTTGGAACCAATGCGGCGTGGATTGCTGAAGTCCACGGTATAGCCGCCCAGATCATACTTTTTCATATTGCTGAGCGCTGCATAAACGCTGGCGCGCGTGGGATTCTTGCCCGCGCGCTTGAGCGCTTCGACCAGAATGCGGGCCGACATATAACCTTCCAGCAACGCATAAGTCGGATATTCATCGGCTTTAAGGAAAGGCTCGGCGTCTTTCTGGAAGTCGCGAATCACTTTCAGCTGCGCATTGGTCGGCGCCGGAAACACCTGCGACAAACCCAGACCGCTGGCGCTGCTTTTGCCTACAGCGCGAATTACATCGTCATATTGAATGGCCGACAAACCATAAACCTGCGACGTGCCACCTTGGTCGCGGAATTTTTTCAGAAACGTGGCGGCCGGTTTGGAAATCGCAATCAGGATCACCGCATCAGCATTGACTTTGGTCATGGCCGTTGCGGCTTCGCTGGTATCACCGGTTACGCGGTCATACCACGCTTCGCCCGCCAGTTGCATATTGCGCTTGGCCAATTCAGCTTTCAGCGCCGTATAACCGGCCTGGCCAAAACCATCTTTCTGCGCCACCACGGCAATGCGGTTTACGCCCAGATGGTCTTTTAGCAGTGCGACAATCTTTTCAATTTCCTGGCTATAGCCCGCGCGCGTCTGAAAGAAATACGGGCTGCCCGGATTACGCACCGTATCGGCGCCAGTAAATGCGCCCACCAGCGGAATCCCGGTGGTTTCCAGCAGCTTTGAATTAAGCAGCTCTTGCATCGGCTGCGTACCGTAATAACCAATTAATGCCACCGCTTTATCGTTGTCGATCAGCGATTGGGTATTGGCCATCGTGCGGATGGGGTTGTAGCCGTCGTCTTTGGTGAGCAAGTTAATCGGCTCGCCATTAATGCCGCCTTGCGCATTAATACGGCCAAAATAAATAGAAGCACCCAACGCCAACGCCTTGCCGGTATCTGCGGCAATACCGGTGGTAGGAACAGATTCGCCGATCACGATATCGGCATATACAGCAGGTGTGGCGATCAAGCTCAATGCAAACAGCGACTTACGCAACATGACGGGCCCCCGGATTACTTTTTGAGAATTGTGCGACTGATCTTAGATTAATGTCTGCTGATGGTATAGTGGCGGCTCGCGTTCAGAGGGGAAATGCATCATGCGGCGTGCCGTTTATGCCGGTAGCTTTGATCCAGTCACCAACGGCCATCTTTGGATGATCGAGCACGGCGTGCGCCTGTTTGACGAAATGATCGTGGCCATCGGCGAAAATCCGGACAAACGCTATACCTTTAGCGTGGCCGAGCGCGTGACCATGCTGCGCGAAGCCACCCAACATTTGCCCAATCTGCGGGTAGAAACGTTCGAGAACCGGTTTCTGGTGGATTACGCGCGTGATCGCAATGCCGATTACATTATTCGCGGTATCCGCGAAGCCGCCGATTACGAATTCGAACGCAAAATGCGCTATGTGAATGCCGATCTGGCGCCGCATATCGACACTATTTTTCTGATGCCGCCGCGCGAAATCGCCGAAGTCAGCTCTACGATGGTTAAAGGCCTGGTCGGCCCGGATGGCTGGAAAGACGTAGTGGGGCAATACGTGCCCGCGCCCGTGTTCGAGCGCCTGGTTAGCTGGCATATGTCCAACCGCGGCGGATAAAACCGCAGCAGCCGGGCTATATAAACAAAAGCCCGTCCGCGCGCAGGATCTGTTTGATTGATTTACGACCGCCGCCGCCCGTGCGCATTGCTCCGGGCGGCGGTGGCATTTGAAAGAAGCACTCTGATGTCCGATATCACCAGCTACCGTAATCGCCTTGCCAAAAACTTCAAACACTGGAGCAAATGGGCGCGGCGCAATGAATTGTCCTGCTTTCGCGTGTACGACCGCGACGTGCCCGAATTTCCGGTCATCGTCGACTGGTACGACGGCCGCGCCAATCTGCAGGAATACGACACGGGCTGGGTGCAGACCGACGAAGACCACGAAGCGTGGCTGGCCGATATCTGGTACGCCACAGCCGAAGCGCTGGGCATTCCGGAAGACAACGTCACTATCAAGACGCGTCAGCGCCAGAAAGGCGACAGCCAGTACGAAAAAAACCAGTTTGACGATGACGACCACACCGCGCACGAATACGTGGTGATGGAGCAGGGCCTCAAGTTTCTGGTTAACCTGGAAGGCTATCTGGATACCGGCCTGTTTCTGGATCACCGCAATACGCGGCAACGTGTACGCGAAGAAAGCGCGGGCCGCCGCGTGCTCAATCTGTTTTGCTACACCGGCGCGTTCTCGGTGTACGCGGCGGCGGGTGGGGCCAAGGCCACCACGTCGGTCGATCTGTCGAACACTTATCTGGACTGGACCGCGCGCAATATGGCGCTCAACGGTTTTGAAGGCCCGCAACATCGCCGCGTGCGCACCGACGTGCTGCAATACCTGGAAGAAAGCCGCGACGGTGGCTGGCTGTACGACCTGATCGTGCTGGACCCACCCTCGTTTTCCAATTCCAAAAAGATGCAGGGCGTGCTGGATATCCAGCGCGATCATCGCTGGCTGGTAGAAACGTGTCTGGATATGTTGCATCCGGGCGGCGTGCTGTATTTCTCCAATAACCTGCGCACGTTCAAGCTGGATGCCGCGCTCGAACCGTTGTGTACCGACATCACGGCGGAGTCGATTCCGGAAGATTTCCGCAACAAGCGCATACACCAGTGCTTCCGCTTTGAACGCCCGGCGGCATGATGCGACTGCTGGCAGGCCATTGACCAGCATGGCCGTCAGCCCTTAAATTTGGACGCTTCTGGCAGGGTTGTGGTTGGTTGTGAAAAAAGTCTTAACGTCTTGTTTATTGGCATTGTTATCGACGCAAGTGTGGGCGGGCGCGCAGCAAGAAGAAGCGCTGTCGGCCTCGGTGCAGTCGTCCATGGCCCGTTCGATTGACGACGGCGTGCAGCCACGTCTGGTGTTTGATAACGCGGCGATCGGCCAGGTGTGGCTTAACGACATGTCCAACCGCCTGGCGCGCAAGATTCCCGACGAATTCATGCGCCGCAAGCTGCTGACGTCGGTGCAATACGAAGCCACCCGTGCGGGGCTTGATCCGCAAATGGTGTTGGGGCTGATCAATGTCGAAAGCGGCTTTAACCGTTATGCGATTTCATCGGTGGGCGCGCGCGGGCTGATGCAGGTGATGCCGTTCTGGCAACGCCAGATTGGCACGCCACAGCAAAACCTGTTTGATATGAATACCAACCTGCGCTACGGCTGCACCATCCTGCGCCACTATCTGGATATCGAAAACGGCGATCTGTTTCGCGCGCTGGGCCGCTATAACGGCAGCCTGGGCCGCCCGGAATACCCGAATATGGTGTACGGCGCCTGGAAGAATCTGTTCTCCTGGGACCAGACCGGCACCGTTGCCAGCCGCTAACAGATCTACACTGTTACGCCTTACAAACCCGGTTTATCGGCGCATGCCGCATGGTAGAATCGCGCTCTTTCGCTGCGAGCGTTTGCACCATGGCCACCTCTCTTCCTTCGCATCCCATCGGCGTATTTGATTCCGGCGTGGGCGGGCTGACGGTGGTGCGCGCCTTGATGGACCGCTTGCCGTTTGAAAACATCGTCTACTTTGGCGATACCGCACGCGTGCCCTACGGCGTTAAATCCACCAGCACCATCGAACACTTTACGTTGCAGATTGTTGATTTTTTGCAGCGGCAAAACGTCAAGATGCTGATCATCGCCTGTAACACCATGGCGGCCGTCGCCGCTGAAAAAGTACGCGAAATCAGCCCGTTGCCGGTGCTGGACGTCATCGAATCGGGCGCGCTGTGCGCTGTGGCCGAATCAAAAACCGGCGGCATTGGCGTGATCGGCACCCCCACCACCATCAATAGCAACGCCTACGCGCGCGCCATCCACCAGATGGACCCGGATTGCCGCGTGTATTCGCAAGCCTGCCCGCTGTTTGTGCCGCTAGTGGAAGAGGGCTGGCTGGATCACCCCGTAACCCGCCTGACTGCGCAGGAATATCTGAAGCCGGTGTTCGTCGAGCAAATCGATACCCTCGTGCTGGGCTGCACCCACTACCCGCTGCTCAAGCCCATGCTGTCGACCATGACGGGCAATCTAAAACTGGTGGATTCCGCCATCGCCATTGCTGACCAGACCGCCGAGTTGCTGCAACAACAAGGCCTGGCCAACACGCAACGCGGTATGCCCGATTACCGCTATTTTGTGACCGATGTGCCGCTCAATTTTCGCAATGTGGGCGAGCGCTTTCTGGGCCGCAACCTGGGCGCGATCGAACAGGTGAGCCTGGACCGGCTATGAACAAAGAAACGCGCCGCATCTTTTACCAACGCCTGGCCGAACTCGACCCGAACCCGACCACCGAACTGGCCTACACCACGCCGTTTGAACTGCTAACTGCGGTGCTGTTGTCGGCGCAGGCCACCGACGTGGGCGTCAACAAAGCCACGCGCCGCTTGTTTCCCGTGGCCAATACGCCGGCCGCCATCCTGGCGTTGGGGCAAGAGGGGCTGGAATCTTATATTTCGAGCATTGGCTTGTATCGCAGCAAGGCCAAGCACCTGCTGGAAACCTGTCGCATCCTGCTGGAACAACACGGTGGCGAAGTGCCAGCGCAACGTGAGGCGCTCGAAGCGCTGCCCGGCGTCGGCCGCAAAACCGCTAACGTGGTGTTGAATACCGCTTTCGGCCACCCGACGCTGGCGGTCGATACGCATATCTTTCGCGTCGGCAACCGTACCGGCCTGGCCCCTGGCAAAGATGTGCGTGCGGTCGAAGACAAGCTGCTGAAAGTCACCCCGCCCGAATTTCTGCTCAACGCCCACCATTGGCTGATTCTGCACGGCCGCTACGTCTGCAAGGCACTCCGTCCGGAATGCTGGCGCTGTGTGGTCAATGACGTGTGCGATTTCAAAGGCAAGGAACTGACGCCACCGAAGGGGCGCTAAGGCGGCGTCTAGTCGTCGTCGGCGTCAGCGCGCTGGGCGTTCAGGCCCGACTCCAGTTTGCGGGCGTATTTGCGCAGGCCGGCAAAGATGCTGTCCGACACTTGTTCGGGAAAGCTCGCAGGCAATTGCGCCTCCACTTGCGCGATCGCGGGCTCTGTCTGGTCGACCAATTGCTGCAGAAGTTGGCGAATTGTTGCTTCGTCCTGCGTAAATTGCAGCACCTTTGCGCCGAAATAGATCCAGTGGCGTGCCTGAATTCGGGATATCAGGTAATGCGGGCCGCTCTTGCCCTGCACCGGCATGGCCAGCCTGACCTTGCTCTCGTGATATTGGCCGCGTCCGCCACCGATGATGGGGTGTGCTGAGAGCACGTCATACAAGGGCGTGAGCTGATACTTTGAATTGGCCTGCAAAAAAACACTGAAGTTTTTGGCGTGACCATCGATCGCCGCCAGCATCCAGAAAATGACCAGCGTGCAGAAAAAAGTGCGCCGGTCATTTTCGCCAGCGGATACGATCAATAGGGCATTGATGTCCTCTGCGCGTGGGCCGCCATTGCTCGCGTATTTGTTGACCGAACTGATGCCTAGCGCCTGGCAAAAATCTTCCTGCGGCAGACGGATGATCCATTTGTGATCGGCTGCCATGCGCCGATCGAAGCGTTTTACCGCAAGCACTTTCTGATCTTCAAAACAGAGTATTTCGCTGTCCGCGATGTCCAGCCCATAGGCATGTAACACACGTCCGCACAGCCACTCGTTTTCCACCGAATGGCGCATATCGAGGCTGCCGTCGTTAACCAGAATCTCGCCCATCGGCAGTTTCAGAATGTGCGTTGAAGGTGTGCTGCCCACCGGTTTTTGCCAACGCCCTTCATGAAATAGCAGTGCGGTTTTCTCCTGGGCGCCAGCAATCGAAATGCGCAGTTCTTCGGCGTCATCGCGCAGGGCTGCGGGCGAGTCGCTGAGGGTGCGTCGCACCACACGCGCTACACCGGCTTCATCCAACGGCTCGCCTTTGATGTCGATCAAGTCCTTTGGCGCGCCGTCTTCAGGCAGTAACTGAAGGGCGCCCACACAATCGCGGCCGATGGCCTCAAGCAGCTCGAACGTGCCGATGCCCGCAAGACTGTGTTGCGCCGCCAGTCGCCGTCTGATGTTCTCGCTATCGGGCAACAGATTGTCAAAATAATTGCGAACCAGAGCGCCTTTGTGCGGCTGGTGGCCGGGGCGAAACTTCATGGAGAGTGAGATGGGACGACGCTGCCCGTTCTGGTCGCTCAGCCAGTTTGCGTCGTAGGCAAATTCGTCACCTTGCGCCGTAGTGCTCCAGAAGCCCACGCGCAGACCGTTCATCCATACCGAAAGCGTCGGCATCAGAATTCCTCCGGCGTGGCATTACCCCAGATCGAAGCGGGCGGCAGCGCAGCGCTTTCCACCGTTTTGGCGCGCGGATCCCGTTTTTTTCGTTTGGAGGGCTGTACGCCGCGGAAGACATATTGCACCGGCGCTTCGGCCACCTGATCAGGCCCAGAAGTTTGCTGCGGTAGCGCGTAACTTAGCGGCACGTCTTCCATGTGCATATCCAGGTAGAGCGCCCGGAGTATCAATAAGACGGTGTCAAATGCCACGGCCCCCGGGTTTTTTTCGATGCGGGCGTAGTTCTGCTGCTGCATACCTAGCTGGGCGGCAAACTGCCGCTGGCTGAGGCCTAAGCGCTTGCGGGCACCTGCCATCAGATCAGACAGGGTATCGCTATCAGGAACGGCATATTGCATACGTCACCGGAGAGAAAAAGAACGACCTATCTTATGTCGACAAAAAATATGTTGTCAAAACGAAAATACAATATATATGTTGTTAAATATTGGAAACATCAAATAAGTAGTTAAACCATTTAACACCGTATCTGATGTCGCGACTGTGGAGGATGAAACAGTGGCGGCGTCATGCTTCAATCTCAGTTGCCGCCCACCTCATTCATAAACTCGACCGACATGATCGTTACCCACGCCGAACTCGCCGCCATCCTTGAACACGCCGAGGCCCAACATCTATTCCAGCAAGTCACCGCGCTGCAGCAGCTGTCCGGCAATACCGCGGTCCGCACGCAAAAGATCGCCAATGGCATCGCGGCGTTTACGCTGCCCGAGTTCGGCCGCAAGCTGAACCACGTTACCGGTATCGCCATGAGCGCGGCGGTGAGCGCCGCCGCGTTGGCGCAGCTGGAAGCGGGCTACGCCGAGCTGGGCCTGCCCGTCGAAATCGACGTCTGCCCGCATGCCGATGCCGCGATCCTGCCGCTGCTGGCGGCGCGCGGTTATCACGTCAACGCGTTCAGCAATAGCTATGTGCTGCCGCTGTCCGAAGCGGATACGGCGGCCACGGACTATCCCGATATCGAAATCCTCAGCGGCCCGCAGTTGGCGGATGAGGTATTTATCGAGCACTGCATTGCGGGTTTCGCCGTCCAGGCCACTTCGCGCCCGGTGAGTTTGCTACGCGCATTGGCACAAATCGCGGTGCTGCGCGCCGACACCCAACTATTTGCCGCGCGCATCGACGGCCAGATCGCAGGTACCGCAGGGCTTAGCTTGTTACCGACCCCGGGCGGCACCGTGGCGTATCTATCGATTACCAGTACCGTGCCTGCATGGCGGCAGCGCGGCGTGCAAACCGCGTTATTGCAGGCGAGGTTAACGGCTGCGCGTGCGGCGGGCTGCGATCTGGCTAGCGTCTCGGTGCGCCCCGCCAACGTTAGCGCGCGCAATGCCGAACGTGCCGGGTTCCGCCTGGCGTATACCAAAGCCACATTCAGCAGGATGGGCGTGGCGTAAAGCTGAATTAGCGGGGGCTGCCGTGGCGCGACGATGGCCAAACAAAAAAGCGATGCCCGCAGGCATCGCTTTTTTCGTTCCACATTTTAATCGGGCTTAGCTCAACGCCTTCTCAATCCGCCCCAACGCTTTTTCCAGGTTACCCATGCTGGTGGCAAACGAAATGCGGAAGTAGCCTTCCGCGCCAAAGGCCGAGCCCGGCACCACGGCCACATCTTGCGTATCGAGCAGATAAGCGCCCAACGCCAGATCGGTGGCCTCGCTGATTTTGCCTTCAACGGCCAGCAGTTTGATCGCTTCGCGCGCGTCGACAAAGGCGTAGAACGCGCCGCCTGCCACCAGGCATTTCAGGCCACGGATGCGGTTGAACTTGTTCACCACAAATTCGTGGCGCTGGTTAAACGCTTCCAGCATCGGCTTGATGCAATCCTGGCTGCCCACCAGTGCGGCTTCGGCGGCCACTTGCGAAATCGAAGTCGGGTTGGAGGTGGATTGCGACTGGATGTTTTCCATCGCCTTGATCAGCTTGGCCGGGCCCGCCGCGTAGCCAATACGCCAGCCCGTCATCGAATACGCTTTCGAAACACCGTTTAGCAGGATGGTCTGTTCGTACAGATCGGGGCAGGCGTTCAGGATGTTGTAAAAGCGCGTGTCGCCCAGCATTACGTGTTCGTACATATCGTCCGAGGCGATCAGCACATCGGGATGTTGTTTCAGCACTTCGCCCAGCGCTTTCAGTTCTTCCAGCGTGTACACCGCGCCCGTGGGATTGGACGGGCTATTCAGCACCACCAGGCGGGTGCGTGGCGTAATGGCCGCCTGCAGTTGTGCGGCGGTCAGCTTGAAGCCTTGCTCGATGCCGCATTGCACGATCACCGGTTTGCCTTCGGCAATCAGCACGATATCGGGGTAAGACACCCAGTACGGCGCGGGCACGATCACTTCGTCGCCCGCATTGATGTACGCCTGGCACAGGTTAAAGAAGCTTTGCTTGCCGCCCACCGACACCAGAATCTGATTAGCCGCGTAATCCACACCGTTATCACGCTTGAACTTGTCGATGATGGCTTTCTTCAGCCCTGGCGTCCCCGAAACCGGCGTGTATTTGGTAAAGCCTTTGTTGATGGCTTCGATGGCGGCGGCTTTGATGTGATCCGGAGTATCGAAATCGGGTTCGCCCGCAGCCAGTGCAATCACATCGCGGCCTTCGGCTTTCAGCTTGCCGGCTTTGGCGGTGATGGCGAGGGTGGGGGATTCCTTGATGGCGAGTACGCGGTTAGACAGTTGCACGGTGCAGATCCTTAAGGCGGTCACGGTGAGCAAAAACGAGAGTTTAGCGCGGAGCGCGTCGCTGCTGTAAGCGCAGCGGTATCGATGGCGACATAAAAGTAAACGCCGCGTGCAGGACGTCAGGCTCGACTATTCTCAAGAACAATCCCATCGCTGATAGAGAGCGTAATGCCCAAGCGTTCTGCCGATAAACCGATCCGCCGCTATCCGCTGCACATCCATATTGCATGGTTGTTCATCCTGTTGATCGTGGTCTTCGCGGCGGCCAACACCTGGTACAACGACCGCCAGGCCAGCCGTATGCTGCTGACCGCGTCGCGCACCTTGTTTAACCAGATTGGCGCGCAGACGGCGGAACGGCTGGATAACCTGTATCGCAATGCCGGCACATCGGTGGATTTGCTGGCCAACACGCAGCTGTTGCACGCGCAGAGCTTGCAGCAACGGCTGCACAGCCTGCCGTATCTGCAACAGTTGTTGCGCAATCAGCCCGCGCTGACGGCCGCGTATGCCGGCTACGCCAATGGCGATTTCTTTTTGCTGCGCCGCGTGCCCGACAACGCCACGTTTCGCAAAACCTATACGCCGCCGCTGCAGGCGCGCTGGTTATTGCAAAGTATCGAAACCCTCGACGGCCAACGCGAAGGCCGCTTTCTGTATTACGACGACCAGCTGCGTTTGCTGGAAAACCGGCTCCAGCCTGATTACCGCTATGACCCGCGCACCCGCGCCTGGTACGCAGCCGCGCGGCTGCATGACGGCCACATCTTTACCGAGCCCTATGTGTTCTTTACCACGCGCGAGCCCGGCGCCACCTTTGCGCGCCAGGTGCCCGATGGTGCGGTGGCAGGCATCGACGTGACGTTGGCGCAGGTCAGCCAGCTGCTACGCCAGAAAAGCATTACCGCGCACAGCGAGCTGGCGCTGATCGGCCCGCATGGCAACGTGCTGGCGTATCGCGAGCCTGACAAGATTGTGCGGCCCGAAGCCGATGGCAGTCTGTCGCTGGTGGGCATTGCCGAACTGGGCGTGCCGGCGATTGCCGCATTGATGGGCGATCGCAGCCATTACGCCGATGCCGCCGCCACGCTGCATGTGGAGGGCGAAGACTGGTACGGCTATGTGGCGCGCATTGCGGTGGATGGCCCGGGTGACCAGTTGTTGCATCTGGCGATGGCTGCACCGCAGCGCGAACTGCTGGCCGATGCGCGCCAGTTGCGCTTTCAAACCATGCTGATCGCGCTGATTTTGCTGGCCGTGGCGGTGCCGGTGGCGATGTGGTTTTCGCGGCTGGCGTCGCGGCCCATCCAGGCGCTGATCAACCAGGCGCGCGCGATCCAGGCCATGCGCTTTGATACCGCGGTAGAAACCGGTTCGGTGATTCTGGAAATCCACGAGCTGGCGCATTCGATGCAGCAAATGCAGGCCACCATCGAGCAGTTTCGCGATATCGGCGATGCCTTGGCGGACGAGCGCGACTTTGATCAGTTGCTGGCGCGCATCCTGACCGAAACGGTGCAGATGGCGCAGGCGCAAAGCGGCATCGTGTATCTGACCGAGCCGGATGGCAGCCTGCATGCGCGCCAGGCGTGCCAGCAGGACCAGTGTATTTTGCTAAGCCAGCCGTTGCCGGTGCTGCATCTGGCCAGTGATCCGTTGCATCCGGCGTTGTTGGCGCAAACCAGCGGGCAAACGTGGATCGGGCAAATTGAAACGGGTCCGCTCAATACCTGGTTTCATCCGCTGCAGCGCTTTGGCCAGCCGCGCACGCTGGTGGCGATTCCGCTGAGCAATCGGCAAGCGCAAAGCGTAGGCGTGTTGCTGCTGTTTTTGGCGGACGGCCAGGCGGAGCCCGGCCTGACGCGCATGGCCCTGCTGGAGGCGGTATCCGGCACTGCGGCGGTGGCGCTCGAAACGCAGCGGCTGATTCAGGAACAACAGGCGCTACTGGAATCGTTTATCCAGTTGGTAGCGGGCGCCATCGACGCCAAAAGCCCCTACACCGGCGGCCATTGCCAGCGCGTGCCCGAGCTGGCGCGCATGCTGGCCGAGGCCGCGTGCGCCGCGCGCGATGGCCCCTATGCAGATTTCGCCATGAACGAAGAGGAATGGCAGGCGCTGCATATTGCCGCGTGGCTGCACGATTGCGGCAAGGTCACCACGCCGGAATATGTGGTCGATAAGGCCACGCGGCTGGAAACGCTGTATGACCGCATCCACGAAATCCGCACCCGCTTTGAAGTGCTGAAACGCGATGCCGAAATCGCCTATTGGCAGGGCGTGGCGCAGGGCGGCGACAAGGCGGCGCTGGCGGAAATCCGCGACCAGATGCTGGCAACGCTCGACCGCGAATTTGCGTTGGTGGCGCGCAGCAATCAGGGCGGGGAGGGCATGGATGCGGCTGATGTCGACCAATTGCAGCAGATTGCGCAACGCCAATGGCAACGCACGCTGGATGATCGCATCGGCTTGTCGCATGAGGAACTGACGCGCAAACAGGCCGTCCCGCCTGCGCCCTTGCCCGCGACGGAAAACCTGTTAGCCGACAAACCCGAGCATCTGTTCGAGCGCGGCCCGCGTGACCAGTTGCCGCAAGGGCATGGCTTTGTAATGGATGTGCCGGCGCTTTTATATAACCGCGGCGAGCTGCATAACCTGTGTCTGGGCCGCGGCACCTTGACGGCGGAGGAGCGCTACAAGATCAACGAGCACATCATCCAGACCATTGTGATGCTGGAGAAACTGCCGTTTCCGCGCCATCTGCGCAACGTGCCCGAGATTGCGGCCGGGCATCACGAAAAGATGGATGGCACCGGTTACCCAAGACGCCTGACGCGCGAACAGATGAGCCCGCTGGCGCGCATGATGGCCATCGCCGACATCTTTGAAGCGCTAACGGCCGTGGACCGGCCGTACAAGCAAGGCAAGACGCTGAGCGAAGCGCTGGCGATCATGGCGCGCATGCGCAGCGACGGGCATATCGATGCGGAATTGTTTGAGCTGTTTTTGCGCGGCGGCGTTTATCTGCATTACGCCAAGGTGTTTCTGCGCCCCGAACAACTCGACGCGGTGGATATCACCCAGTACCTATAGGGTGGGTCTAGACCCACCACCCCAAGCCATCGACAAGCGCACGTGCGTTGGCGTTTTACTTTTATGGCTTTGAGTGGTGGGTCTAGACCCACCCTATGGATGCGGCCGTTTCAGCCGACAATGATTACTTGGCAAACCACAAGCGGATGGTATCGATCAGGCGATGGAAAAAGCCGCCTTCGTTTACATCCTTCAGCACCACCAGCGGGTATTCGCCCACTTGCTTGCCATTGGCCATCAGCTTGACGGTGCCTACCTGCTGGCCTGCTTTCAGCGGCGCGATCAGCGGTTTGGCGGGCAGCACGGCTTGCGTGGTGAACTTGCCGCCGTCGCCCTTCGGCACGGTCAGATAACGGTCGCTGTTAAAGCCCAGACTAACGCTGTCGGCGTCGCCTTTATAAACGCGCGGCGTATCCACCACCTGGCCCGCGCTGAATGCCTTGGTGGTGTCAAAAAACTGCAGACCCCAGCCCAGCAATTTGGCCGATTCATTGGCGCGCACCACGTCGCCCGTGGTGCCCACCACTACCGAAATCAGACGACGGCCGTTGGCGTGTGTGCTAGCGACGAGGTTAAAGCCCGCCGATTCGGTGTGGCCGGTTTTCATGCCGTCGACGTTCGGGTCGCGGTACAACAGCAAGTTGCGGTTGGGCTGCTTGATCTTGTTGTACGTAAATTCGTGCATCGAATAGATCGGATAGAACTGCGGGTAATCGCGAATGATTGCGCCCGCAATCTTGCCGAGGTCGGCCACGGTCATGTAGTGGTTGGGGTCCGGCAGGCCTGTCGAATTGACGAAGTGCGAGCCATTCATGCCCAGGCGTTTGGCTTCAACGTTCATCAGTCCAGCAAATACTTCTTCGCTGCCGGCGATGGCTTCGGCCAGCGTCACGCACGCATCATTGCCCGACTGCACAATCATGCCCTTGATCAAATCGTCGACAGTGGCCGGCGTTTTGGGGTCAAGAAACATGCGCGAGCCTTCGGTCTTCCAACCTTTGGCGGAAACGGTGAGCTGCTGGTCGAGTTTAAGGCGGCCTTCTTTGACGGCCTTGAACACCACGTAGGCGGTCATCAGCTTGGTGAGCGACGCGGGCTCGATGCGGGTGTCCGGGTCTTTGGCGGTGAGCATTTCACCGCTCTGGAAATCATTGAGCGCCCATGCTTTGGCGGCCAGTTGCGGCGGCGGCGGGGTGAAGGCTTGGGCGGTGGTGGCGATCAACAGACCGACGGCGATAAGGCTTTGGGTAATGCGGCGTGAAATCATGGCGGGCAATTCTGGATTTGAAGCGGGATGGAAGAAAGTACACCTGGCGCGTACGGCGTGGTGCGTATTATGTGCGTATTTTGACTGTAAGTGTCAGGGGGAGTTTGTCCGCTTTGGGGGCGGGGTGGTTCCCCCCAATTGATTAGCAGGCTGCGAGTTGTTTGATAGTGGTGCCGGGGTCTGGGATCTTTAAACGCTTAGCCTGCGGCGCATTTTTTGATACCCGGGGGTGCCCGGGAGCACGTCACTTTTCTTTGCTTCGCCAAAGCAAAGTAACCAGAAGAAAGGCGACCCTCCGCGCGGTAAAGCTGCGCAGAAGGGGCTACTTCAAAAGCCGAAACTAACCGTCTGCATAACCGGGTTTTGTAGCTGCCGCTCCGCGGACGCGACGCTCAGTCGGAGCCCATGGCTGGTCTCCTACCTTCGCGCGCTCAGGGGATGGCGCTGGTTTGCCAGGCGTGCTGCCTCGTTGCTGCGCAACATCGGGTGGGCGTGGTGGCGGTGGGGTAGCTTCTTTGGGACGGACTGTCGGCTACCCCTGGGCTGGCTTAATCCAGCGTGAGCTCACCGCTGCCGATCGGGACGATCCGGCCGCCGACCTTGATCTGGCCTTCGGCCGTTAGCGTCAGTTTCAGATGTGCCAGGCGGTTGATGCCGTGGCCCTGGATCATGGTGGCGGTTAGCGGTAATTGCGCGTTGTTGCGCAGCAGCCAGCCGCCCAGGTTGGCGCAGGCCGAGCCGGTGCCGAAGTCTTCGCTGATGGCGCCCGCTTGTACCCAGAAAAAGCGCGCGATGATTTCGTGGTCGTTGGCCCAGGCCCATACCAGCGCCACCGAGCGGTTCTGGCCGGTGCGGGTGGCAGGCACGAACAGGTCGAGCGGCGGTTTGCAGGCGGCGACGTCGGCGGGGGTTTTGAGGGCCACCACCAGTTGTTCCGAGCCCACGTCGACAAACAGCGGCGTGCCGGCCAGGGTTTCGGGCGCGGTGCCGAGGGCGGCGGCGATATCGGCGGCCGGGGCGGCGTCGCGGTAGACCGGGGCGTTGGCGGTCAGCGTGGCGTAGTCGCCGTCGATGTCGACCGGGATATCACCCGCTTTCAGGCCCAGTTTAACCGCAGTTTGTTGTGTGGATAGTGCGATGGTCCAGGCCGTGCCTAGAGTGGGGTGGCCGGCAAACGGCAGCTCGTAGCCGGGCGTAAAGATGCGCACCTTAACGTCGGCGGCGCTACCTGGCTCGGCGGCAAACACAAACGTGGTTTCGGACAGATTGAGTTGCTGCGCGATTTTTTGCATCTGGCCATCGTTCAGGCCCGTGGCCTGATCAAACACGGCCAGCGGATTGCCGCCAAAGGTTTCTTGCGCAAACACGTTGACGATGCGATAGCGATAGGTGGGCATGTGCGGCAATCCGGAAGAAGAAGGTGAGGGCTGGCCAGAATGCGGCAGCGCGGCACTTGTCGCTAGAAACAGGCTGGGTATTTTCAGATCAAAACAGTTGCGCAAACGGGCAAAAGCGTTATCTGACCGCACATTTCGTAAGGTTTTGCGGCAACCAGGGCGATTTTGCCGCTGTATAGCGCGGGCGGACTGTATAATATGGCGCTTTGTTTTCTGACAAATCAGGCATCTGCCTGGCTTAAATAGGCAAACGGCGGGGCACATCGTTTTGATGCGACCTGATCACGCCGGCTTTTACTGGTTGAATGATGATACGCAAGCTGATCGGCAAGGTATTGCGCCGCCCGGGCAAACGGGTAATGCACGCCAAACATTACGGCATCCGTCGTGAAGACATCCATCATGGCGCGCTCAAGGTCTGTGATCGCCTGCAGGATGCGGGTTACGAGGCCTATGTGGTGGGCGGCGCGGTGCGCGACCTGATGCTGGGCAAATCGCCCAAAGACTTTGACGTGGCCACCAGCGCCACGCCCGAACAAGTGCGCCATATCTTCAACCGGTCGCGCATTATCGGCCGACGCTTTCGCATTGTGCATGTGCCGTTTTACGAGCGCGGCGGCGAAGAAATCATCGAAGTGACCACCTTCCGCGGCGCCGGCGAAGCGCCCACCGACGAATCCGGCCGCATTCTGCGCGACAACGTGTATGGCAGCCTCGAAGACGATGCGCTGCGCCGCGACTTTACCGTCAACGCCTTGTATTACGACCCCAGCCGCGAAGAAATCATCGACTTTCATCACGGTGTGGATGACGTCGAGAACAAAAAGCTGGTGATGATCGGCGAGGCCGATGTGCGTTATCGCGAAGATCCGGTGCGCATGCTGCGCGCGGTGCGGCTGGCCGCCAAGTTGGGTCTCGAAATTGCGCCGACGACGCGCAAGCCGATTTCAGAACATGCCAATCTGTTACAGAACATTCCGTCGGCGCGTTTGTTCGACGAAATGATGAAGCTGCTGTTGTCGGGCCGCGCCTGGGACTGTTTGATGTCGCTGCGCGCCGAAGGCCTGCACAACTATCTGTTTCCGGTGCTGGACCAGTTGCTGACCAAACCGGCCACTGCGCAATTCCTGCAGAAGGCTTTATCCGCCACGGACCAACGCCTGGCCGAAGACAAGCCGGTGTCGGCAGGCTTCCTGTTTGCCGCTTTGCTGTGGCACGAAGTGGAGGCCGACTGGCAGAAGCGCCAGGCCGCTGGTGAATATCCGGTGCCCGCGCTGGTGGCGGCGATGAACCAGGTGGAAGCCACCGTCGAAAAGCGCCTGGCCATCCCCAATCGCTACGGCGCGGCGATGAAAGAAATCTGGTTGCTGCAACCGCGTTTTGAACAACGCGTGGGCACGCGGCCGCACCGCTTGCTGGAGCAGCAACGCTTTCGCGCCGCCTATGACTTTTTGCTGCTGCGCGCCGAATGCGGCCTGATCGACAAAGAGTTGGCCGAGTGGTGGACGCAATTCCAGTACTGCGATGACAACACGCGCTCGGCCATGATCGCGCGCGTCGCCAGCCCGGCGCAGGGGGACCGCAAACGTCGCCGTCGGCGCAAGCCCACCGGCAAGGGTGGCGGCGCGGCGGGTGCGCCCGCAGCGGGCGGCGGCGATGAGTGAGTCGCAACGCGCCTTTATTGCGCTGGGCGCCAATATGGATGATCCGGCGGGGCAGCTCACCGCCGCGCTGCAGATGCTGGCGATGATTCCCGGCATCCGCATGCTGCACTGTTCGCGCTTTTACGCCTCGGCCCCGGTCGGTTACGCCGACCAGCCCGACTTTGTAAATGCGGTCGCGGAAATCAGCACCACGCTCAGTCCCAAACAATTGCTGGAAGCATTGCTGGCGGTGGAAGCCGCACGCGGTCGTACGCGCAGTTTTCGCAATGCGCCGCGCACGCTGGACCTCGATGTGTTGTTGTATGGCGACGCCATCATCAACGAGCCGGGCCTGAACGTGCCACACCCCCGTATGCACGAGCGCGCCTTTGTGCTGGTGCCTTTGCTCGAGATCGCCCCTGATCTCGACATCCCCGTCCTTGGCCCCGCCCAGGCATTCCTGGGGAAAGTAGCGAGCCAGCAGCTTAAACCGTTGCGCTAAACTCGGTTTTCTTGCGCCGCAACATCGGCGCCTTCGCACTCAGGACTTCCGCGCATGAAAGTAACCGTCAATACGCTGGCCAAAATGAAACAGGATGGCCAGAAGATCTCGATGCTGACTTGCTACGACGCCAGCTTTGCGTCGTTGCTGGAAGCCGCCGGGGTAGAAATCCTGCTGATCGGCGATTCGCTGGGTAATGTGATCCAGGGCCAGACCAGTACGCTGCCCGTGACGATGGACGACATGGTGTATCACACACGTTGTGTGGCGCGCGGCACGCGCAATGCCATGGTGCTGTCTGATCTGTCGTTTGGCGCTTCGCAAGTCAGCCCGCAAAAAACCTTTGAAAACGCCGCCCGCCTGATGGCCGCCGGGGCCGAGATGGTCAAGATTGAAGGCGGCATGGTAATGGCTGAAACCGTCGATTTTTTGACCACGCGTGGTATTCCGGTCTGTGTGCACATTGGCCTGCAGCCGCAATCGGTCAATATTTATGGCGGCTACAAGGTGCAAGGCAAGAGCGAAACCGAAGCCGAGACGCTAAAGCGGGATGCCTTGGCGCTGCAAGCGGCCGGGGCTAGCCTGGTGGTGATGGAAATGGTGGCGTCCAGCGTAGGCAAAGCAGTCTCCGAAGCGTTGGCCATCCCGGTGATCGGCATCGGTGCGGGCGTGGACTGCGACGGCCAGGTGCTGGTGCTGCATGACATGCTGGGCGTGTATCCGGGCAAAAAAGCACGCTTTGTCAAAAACTTCATGCATGGCCAGACCAGTATTCAGGGCGCGGTAGAGGCCTATGTGAAAGCCGTGCGGGCATCGACTTTCCCTGCGGACGAACACAGCTTCTGAGGTTAGCCATGAACGCCGAATTCGCCGCCATTACTGGCTTTGTGCTTGAACTGGAACAGCTGAAAGGCGTGTTGCGTCGGAGCATGCCGGTGGGGCTGGATCGCTATGAAAACAGCGCTGAACACAGCTGGCAGATCTGTTTGCTGGCGATGAGCATGCAAACGCAGGCGTCGCAGCCGGTCGATATCGCCTACGCGCTACAAATGCTGCTGGTGCATGACATCCCCGAAATCGATGCAGGCGATGTGCTGGTGTATGACACCAGCCAGCACGCGCTGCAGGCCGAGCGCGAACTGGCCGGTGCGCAGCGCATATTCGGCTTGCTGCCGCCCGCCACGGGCACGCGCATGCTGATGCTATGGCACGACTTCACCACGGGCACGTCGTTTGAATCGCGTTATGCGCGCGCCGTGGATCGCTTGATGCCGATGCTGCAAAACATTTACGCCGGTGGCCGCACCTGGCAGGAAAACAACATCCGCATCGATCAGATTCTGGGTAACAAGGCCAGGATCGAACCCGTGTTTCCGGGTATCTGGCAAGACCTGGAAGACCAGTTGCACCAAGCCGTTGCGCGCGGCGATTTGCTGCCCGCTGCCGCCTGATCTCGACCCGACTCTGCAGGGAATACTAACTATGAAAATCATCCATACCATCGCCGAACTGCGCGCCTGGCGCGCCACGGCGGGCAAAGTGGCCATCGTGCCCACCATGGGCAATCTGCATCAGGGCCATATGGCGCTGATCCGCGAGGCACGCCATCACACCGATAAAATCGTCGTCACTATTTTTGTGAACCGCCTGCAATTTGGTCAGGGCGAAGATTTTGACCGCTACCCGCGCACGCTGGAACAAGACGCCAGATTGATCGAAGCGATTGCACCCGATGCCGTGGTGTTTGCGCCGGACGAGCGCGAGCTGTACCCGCATGTGGTGCAGCTGTACAAGGTGGAACCGCCCGCCATTCAGGATGAATTGTGTGGCGCATTCCGGCCGGGGCATTTCCGCGGCGTGGCCACCGTGGTGACCAAGCTGTTTAACATTGTGCAGCCCGATCTGGCGTGTTTTGGCAAGAAAGACTACCAGCAGCTGTTTGTCATCCAGAGCATGGTGGACGAACTGAATATGCCGATCCAGATTGTGCCGGTGGATACCGGCCGCGATGAAGATGGCCTGGCGCTGTCATCGCGCAATGGTTATCTGACGCCGGAAGAGCGCGCCGAAGCGCCGCGCATTTTCCATCATCTGTCGCGCATGAAAGCGGCCATCGAGGCGGGCGAGCGTGATTACGAGAAGCTGGCGCAAGAAACCATCGCCGATCTGACCGCGCGTGGGTGGGGGCAGATTGATTATGTGGAAGCACGTAACGCCACCAATCTGAAACCCGCCACGCACACCGACCACCACCTTGTGCTGCTGATCGCCGCACGCATCGGCAAGACGCGGTTGATTGATAACGTCGAGATCAACCTCTAAACCCGGACGCGCTGTGCGTCCACGGCGTTTTACATAGGGTGGGTCATGACCCACCATTCAAAGCGGCTGATCAGACCCGCGCTCTTTGCGTTCTTTTCGCTGGCTTTGGTTGGTGGGTCTCGACCCACCCTATGCGGGGTGGATCACCCGCGGCAAATCTGGCCCTTCATGCCCGAACGGTCTGGCTGGGTCGATTGACCTCGCCTTGTACGTGAGCTGGCAGCCGATGCTTTCACGGGTGGGGCATGACCCACCATGCAAAGCCGCTGATCAGACCCGCGCTCTTTGCGTTCTTTTCGCTGGCTTTGGTTGGTGGGTCTCGACCCACCCTATGCGAGGTGGGTCACCGAAAAGCAATCGTCAACTCGAGGGCCATGAGGCCCGCTCAGTCGATGGTCCTCACCGCGGGCAGTTTCCACACCAGCACCAGCATCAGCGCGCTCATGGTCAGGCCGAACACCGGCATGATCCAGCCGATGCCGATATGCAGTGACAGCAGCCCTGTCACCATCGCATAGCTCAGCGGCGATAAACCCATCGACGCCATTGTGTTCAGGCTCATCACGCGGCCGATCTTGCTGCGGTCGGTGTATTGCTGGATCAGCGACATCATCGGCACGTTGTTGCTGACCACGCCCAGGCCGGTCAGAAACTGGATGCTCATCGCCAGCGGCAACCAGGTCACGTGCGACAACGAGCCAATCAGCACGCCTTCCACCACAATCACCAGCGCAATCATCAGCAGCCGCTTTTTGCGTGGCGGCAGCGCCGTCAGCAACAGGCCGCCGCCGACCATGCCAGCAGCAAACGAGCTTTGCAGATACGACAACACGCTGGCGTCGCCATGCAGATTGTCGGACGCTACAATCGGCACGCCCAAGGCCAGCGGCCCCATAAACAGCAGATTGGCAATCGCATAAATAATCATCAGCGCGCTGAGCACAGGCGACGACAGCGCGTAGCGCACGCCTTCCTGGAGTTCGTGCAGCACGTGGCGCGCTTCGCCGTGGCGGACCAGTCTGGGTTCGCGTACCGCCATCACGCAGGCCGTGCCCGCGGCCAGAATGACTGCCGTGCAGATAAAGACGCCCCGGTAATCGAGCAATGCCAACAGCGCGCCGCCCAACACCGGCCCGAATACCAGCCCGATCTGGTTGGTGGTCAGCATGATGGAATTGGCGCGCGGCAGATCGGTTTCGCTGACCACGCTGGGCAGCAATGCATCGCGCGCAGGCCAGAAAAATGCATCGAGCGCGCCGTATAAAAACGCGAACGTCGTCATGGTCCAGATATTGAGATGCCCGCCCCATAGCAGCGCCACCAGCGCCAACATCAGCAGTACGCGCAGGCTCAGCGAGCTTTTGATAATGCGCGTGCGCTGCATGCGATCGGCCAGCACGCCGCCAAACGCCATCAAGGCAATGCGCGGCACCGAGCCTGCAATCATCACGTAGCCCAACTGGGTTTTGGCATCGAGGGTTTTAACTACAAACCAGGTTTCCGACAGCGTGGCTACGGCCAGCGCCAGGTTACCCAGAATGCTGGAACACCAGATCAACAAGAAATTGCGATTGCTCAAAAGCGGCGGGGCTTGGGTCATGAGAGGGGAAACTGCGTGTGTTAAACTGCGCGCTTACTGATTTGCAAGCTCGTCGGCATCGCATTGCAAGCGGACGGAGCCGCAGCGAACCAGAACCGGATTCTACGCCAGCGTGCCGATGCCTTTGGTGGCTTCGGCAAGCTGGGCAAAACCTGTTTTTTTAACAGATCATGACCAAGGAAATCGCATCATGGCGTACCGCAAAATGACCGAGCTGGATCTATCCGGCAAAAAAGTGTTGATCCGGGCTGATTTGAACGTGCCGGTCAAAGACGGCGTGCTGGGCGACGACACCCGCATCCGCGCATCGCTGACCTCGATTGAAGCCGCGCTGAAAGCCGGCGCTGGCGTGATTGTGATGAGCCATCTGGGCCGTCCTTCCGAAGGCGAAGTCAAAACCGAAGACCGTCTTGAACCCGTGGCCAAGCGCATGGGCGAGCTGCTGGGCCGCGAGATCAAGGTGCTGGATAGCTGGGAAGGCTATCAAGTCAAACCCGGCGAGCTGGTGATGCTGCAAAACGTGCGTTGCAACGTCGGCGAAAAGAAAAACAGCGAAGAACTGGGCAAGAAATACGCCGCGCTGTGCGATGTGTTTGTGCACGACGCGTTTGGCACTTCGCATCGCGCCGAGGCTTCGACCTACGCCGTGGCCAAATTTGCCCCGGTGGCCTGCGCGGGCATCCTGATGGCGGGCGAGCTGGATGCGCTGGGTAAAGCGCTGGCTAACCCGAAGCGCCCGCTGGTGGCGATTGTGGCGGGCTCCAAAGTTTCGACCAAACTGACCATCCTCGAAGCGCTGGCCGACAAGGTCGACCAACTGGTAGTGGGCGGTGGCATCGCCAATACCTTCTTGCTGGCCGAAGGCAAAGAAGTGGGCAAATCGCTGGCCGAAGCCGATCTGATCGACAACGCCAAGGCCGTGATCAGCAAGTTGCGCGCGCGCGGTGGCGATGTGCCGCTGCCGACCGATGTGGTGACCGGCAAGAAGTTTGACGCCAACGAACCCGCCGTCACCAAGGCGCTGGATCAAGTGCAGCCCGACGACATGATTTTTGATATCGGCCCGGATTCGGCCAAGGCGCTGGCGGACATCCTCAAAAACGCCGGCACCATCGTCTGGAACGGCCCGGTAGGCGTGTTTGAATTTGACCAGTTTGGCGAAGGCACCAAGACCGTGGCGAACGCGATTGCTGAATCAAGCGCGTTCTCGATTGCGGGCGGTGGCGACACCGTGGCGGCCGCGGCCAAGTACGGCATCACCGAGAAGGTGAGCTACATTTCGACCGGCGGCGGCGCGTTCCTGGAGTTCCTGGAAGGCAAAACCCTGCCGGCCGTTGAGATTCTGGAAACGCGTTACAACGGTTAATCCGCTGCCGGCTTCATGACTTGCGTTGTGAGGCTGGACAAGTGGGAAAGGCGCTATTACAATCGCGCCTCTCTCACCGGACCCCTTGGGGTACGGACTTGGTATGCCGACATGGTGGAATTGGTAGACACGCTATCTTGAGGGGGTAGTGACTTAGGTCGTGAGAGTTCGAGTCTCTCTGCCGGCACCAACACTGGATCAAAATAAAAGCCCGAATGTTTGCACATTCGGGCTTTTATTTTGATCTTCGGCTACTGCGCGCAGGCAGCTTGCGTCCCGGCGGTGCTCGGGATCCTCATGGGCATTAAGCCCACTCCGGTCCCTGCGCTCCGGCGAAACGCAACCTGCCAGCGCTCGCTACGCCCGACACATTGCAAGGTACACGTTCTGTTTGAGGAGATCGCGGCCCTAATAGGGTGGGTCTAGACCCACCACCCAAAGCCGCCTCGCCGAAATGCTGTCCCCCGCACACCGTCGCGCTTACCCCGCATAAATCACAAACACCGTCGGCCGCTTATGCAAATCCGGGGGACTTTGGTGTTTCCACTGGCTAACCGGGTAGCTGGCAGTCAATTCATCGGCCGTCGTTAAATCGCGCGCTACGGTCAGCAATGTTTGCGCTTTGAGCGTGTTGGTCAGGCTCTCAAACAGCGCGCCGTTGCGGTAGGGCGTCTCGATAAAGATTTCCGCCTGGTGGTTCTGGCGGCTGTCGTTTTCCAGTTTGCGGATGGCGTCGATGCGGGCGGCGGGTTCGCTGGGCAGGTAGCCGTTAAAGCGGAACTTCTGGCCATTGGCGCCGCTAGCCATCAGCGCCAGCAAAATCGACGACGGGCCCACCAGCGGAGCGACGCGAATCTGGCGGCTGTGCGCCAGGCGGATCAGATTGGCGCCCGGGTCGGCCACGCCGGGGCAACCGGCTTCGGACATCAAGCCGACGTCGTGGCCCGCCAGCAGCGGGGCCAGCAGCGCGGCCAGTTCGTCGTCTTTCGTGTGTTCGTTCAGCTCATGCATCGACAGGCTGCGCAATTCGTGCGGCGTCTCAAACAATTTGAGCATCGCACGCGCGGTTTTGGGCGCTTCCACAATAAAGTGCGTCAGCGTTTGCGCCTTGGCGCGTACGTCGGCCGGGATGACGGCATTAAAGCTGTCTTCGCCCAGCGGAACCGGTAATAGATAAAGCGTGCCGAGCTGGCTCATACAATCTCCACGCCTGCGTCGGTCAGCAGGCTACACAAAGCAATCAAGGGCAAGCCGATCAGCGCGGTGGGGTCGGTACTGGCCACTTGCGCGATCATGGCAATGCCCAGCGCTTCCACCTTGGCGCTACCGGCGCAGTCGTAGGGTTGTTCGCGCTGCAGATAATGTTCAATTTGCGCATCGGTGTAGTCGCGCATGGTGACGCGCGTGATGTCGCAGGCGTGTTGCGTGCGGCCACTGCGGCTGTCGTGCAATGCCAGCGCGGTATGAAATTCGAGCGTCTTGCCGCGCATGCTTTGCAGCTGCGCCACGGCGCGCTGATGCGTGCCCGGCTTGCCCAACTGCTGGCCGTCCAGCAGCGCCACCTGGTCCGAGCCTATCAATAACGCGTCGGGATACTGGTCGTGCAGTGCTTCCGCTTTGGCAATGGCCAGGCGCAGGCTGGTGCCGGCGGCGGTTTCATGCGGCAAGGCGGTTTCGTCGACGTGTGGGGCGGCGGTTTCAAACGCCAGGCCCAGCCGGCCCAGCAATTCACGCCGATACGGCGATGTGGACGCCAATACCAGTCTGCGCGCGGCCTGGCTGGCCGTCTGATCGAGGGGAAGGGCTTGTTTTTGCAAAAGAAATCTCCATGGCGCAAAGCTAAAAAGGCTTTGACAGGAACAGGCGGCGGATTATATCATGCGCGGTTTCTGGTCCGACGGCCCTTGCCATGACAGTCATCGACAGCGCGCAGTTTGCGCGCGAAAACAGCGAACTCTCTGGCGAAATTGCAGTCGCGCAGTTGCCGCGTTTACATGATCAGCTGGCCAATACGGCGGGCACCATCACGTGGCGTATGCACGGCGGGGTCGACAAGCTTCAGCGTCCGTGGCTAAGCCTGCGGGTAGACGGCGAGTTGCAACTGGTTTGCCAACGTTGCCTTAAACCGCTGGACTGGCCCTTTGCCTCTGAGGCGCATCTGACGCAATTTGCCGACGAAGCGCACATGGACGACGCCGAGGTGCAGGACGAAGACCTGGAAGGAATTCTGATTGATCCGGCGCTGGATATTGAAGCGCTGGTTGAAGAAGAAGTCCTGCTCGCGGTACCCTTCGCGCCCACGCATGAAGCATGCGGTGGTGTAGAAGACGCACCCGAGACAGGCAAGAAAGTAAATCCGTTTGCGGTCCTGGCAGGTATGAAAACCAGGAAAGCCGAATAAAACGGACGTAGCTGCAGGCGGCTCGCGTAAAGCTCGTCCGTTGCATATTGATTAAATAACTGGTTTTCAAGGAGTTCCAAATGGCAGTTCAACAGAACAAAAAGTCCCCGTCCAAGCGTGGCATGCATCGCGCACATGACTTCCTGACCGGCCCGGCGCTGGCCGTTGAAGCCACCACTGGCGAAGTGCATCTGCGTCACCACATCAGCCCGAACGGTTACTACCGTGGCCGTCGTGTGATCAAGGCCAAGGGCGAATAAGTCCTGGCTCAGGGTGAAAACCCTTTATAACCAAGTGGTTATAGTAGCGGCGCAAGCGGTTAAACCGTTTGCGCCGTTCGCCATTCTGGACTAGCGATAAGCAAGGCTTATGGATATTACTGTTGCTGTCGACGCCATGGGCGGTGACCATGGCACGCACGTTACCGTGCCCGCCGCACTGCGGTTTCTGGACGACCATCCCGATGTCAGCATCGTTCTGGTGGGCATGCCGGACGCCATCGAGGCAGAGCTTAAAGCCAGCCACCGTACTGTCGGCCCGCGCCTGCGCATCCAGGCGGCCACCGAAGTGGTCACCATGGACGAGTCGCCGCAATCGGCGCTCAAAAACAAAAAGAATTCCTCCATGCGCGTCGCCATCAATATGGTGAAAGCGGGTGAAGCCCACGCGTGTGTCTCGGCCGGTAACACCGGTGCCCTGATGGCTACCGCACGCTTTGTGCTCAAGACCATCAAAGGCATCGATCGTCCGGCTATCGCCAAAATGCTGCCCACGCGCAAGAACACCTGGACGTGTGTGCTTGATCTGGGCGCCAACGTGGATTGCACGCCGCAACATCTGGTGCAGTTTGCGATCATGGGGGCCATGCTGGTGTCCGCCACCCAGCAAAAAAGCCGTCCGCAAGTCGGCTTGCTGAATATTGGCGAAGAAGAAATCAAAGGCAATGAGGTGGTCAAGGAAGCGGCCGAGCTGCTGCGCCAGTCCAACCTCAACTTCTACGGCAACGTAGAAGGCAACGATATTTATAGCGGTGTGGTCGATGTGATCGCCTGTGATGGCTTTACCGGCAACGTGGCGCTGAAAACGTCCGAAGGTCTGGCCAAGATGATCGCCGAGCAATTGCGCGAAGAATTCCAGCGCAACTGGTGGAGTATGGCGCTGGCGGGCCTGGCCTGGCCCGTGCTGTCGCGCTTTAAAAAGCGCGTCGACCCCCGTCGCTACAACGGCGCATCGCTGTTGGGTTTGAATGGCATTGTGGTAAAAAGCCACGGCGGCGCAGACCGCATGGGCTTCTACTGGGCATTAAAACAGGCCGTAAACGAAGCGAGTGCGGGCGTAACCCAGCGTATTGCAGAACAAGTACAACAAGAGCTGGCGCTGCTGGGCGCTATGCCGGTAGCCGCTGCGGCGGCTTCTGATTCCCAGATATCCTGATCCATGCGGCCGCGTTGCGGCTGGCAGGAGGACTCCTATGTATTCGCGCATTGCTGGCACGGGCTCATACCTGCCAGAACGTATTCTAAGCAACGCAGAGCTGGCCACCCGCGTCGACACCAGTGACGAATGGATTGCCTCGCGCACCGGTATCCGCCAGCGGCATATCGCCGCCGACGGCCAGACCACGTCGGACATGGCGCTGATTGCCGCAAACCGCGCCATCGAAGCGGCCGGTATCGACAAATCCGAGATCGACCTGATCATCGTGGCCACCACCACGCCCGACAATGTGTTTCCGTCGACGGCGTGCATTCTGCAAGACAAGCTTGAACTGCATGGCTTTCCCGCATTTGACGTGCAAGCCGTGTGCGCCGGCTTTATCTATGCACTGGCCACCGCTGACAATTTTGTTAAAGGCGGCAGCGCCAAATGCGCCTTGGTGATCGGTGCGGAAACGCTGTCCAACATCACCGACTGGAACGACCGTGGCACCTGCATTCTGTTTGGTGACGGCGCAGGCGCGGTGGTGCTGAAAGCCAGCGAAGAGCCGGGCATTCTGCAGACCAGACTGCATGCTGACGGCCGTTATCGCCATATCCTCAAAACCGAAGGCCGCATGAAGGCCGGCGGTCTGGATGGCAGCCCGTATATCTATATGGAAGGCAACGCCGTCTTCAAATTTGCAGTGCGTGCTTTGGCCGATGTGGCCGAAGAGACGCTGGCCGCGGCGGGCATGCAACAATCGCAAGTGGACTGGCTGGTGCCGCATCAAGCCAATCTGCGCATTATCGAATCGACCGCCAAACATCTGGGCCTGCCGATGGATCAGGTGATTGTGACGGTGGATAAACATGGCAATACCTCGGCCGCGTCGATTCCGTTGGCGCTGGACGAAGGCGTACGCTCCGGGCGGATACAACGTGGCCAGACGCTGTTGCTGGAAGGCATTGGCGGCGGGTTTGCGTGGGGCTCGGCACTGCTCAAGTACTGATCAAAACGGCGCACTTCGCGCCGTTTTTTTTAAAACGATCATTTGAAAATGACAAGCGATGTGGCCTTGGGCCGCATCGGACAGGAGAAGACCATGAAACTGGCATTTGTTTTCCCCGGCCAAGGCTCGCAATCCGTCGGCATGATGAATGCCTGGGCCGACGTTCCGGTGGTCAAGGCCACCTTCGACGAAGCCTCTGCCGTCCTTGATCTCGATTTGTGGAAGATGGTGGCAGAAGGCCCGGCTGAAGATCTGGCCGCTACCATCAACACGCAACCAATCATGCTGACCGCCGGTGTTGCCGTATGGCGCGCCTGGCTGGCCAGCGGCGGCGCCACGCCGGATGTGCTGGCGGGCCACAGCCTGGGCGAATACGCCGCGCTGGTCGCTGCCGAAGCGCTGTCGTTTGGCGACGCGCTGCAACTGGTGCGCACGCGCGCTGAAGCCATGCAGAATGCCGTCCCCGCCGGCGAAGGCGCAATGGCCGCTGTGCTGGGGCTGGATGACGTCGCTGTGGTGGCCGCATGCGCCAGCGCCGCGCAAGGTGAGGTGGTGCAAGCGGTTAACTTTAATTCGCCCGGCCAGGTGGTTATCGCTGGCGCCAAAGCGGCGGTTGAACGCGCCTGCGAAGCCGCCAAGGCGGCAGGCGCCAAGCGTGCCATGCTGCTGCCCGTGTCGGTGCCATCGCATTGCGATCTGATGCAACCGGCCGCGGAAGTGCTGCGGGCGCGTCTGGCTGCCGTAAACCTGAGCGCGCCGCGCATTCCCGTACTGCACAATGCCGATGTCGCCGCTTACAGCGAACCCGAGCGCATTCAGGACGCGTTGGTGCGCCAGCTGTATATGCCGGTTCGCTGGGTGGAAACCGTGCAACACATGGCCAACGATGGCGTGACCGTGATCGCCGAATGCGGCCCCGGCAAGGTGCTGGCGGGCCTCAACAAGCGCATCGCCACCGAAGCGCAACAATTTGCACTGACTGACCCGGCGGCGTTTGACGCACTGCGCGCTGCGCTGTAACCGGGCCGGTTGAATACAGGTAACACGGAGAAGCAAACAATGAGTCTCGAAGGAAAAGTCGCGCTGGTGACCGGCGCTTCGCGTGGCATCGGCCAGGCGATTGCGCTGGAACTGGGCCGTCTGGGCGCCACCGTGGTCGGCACCGCCACTTCGCAAGAAGGCGCGGACGCCATCACCGCCTATCTGCAAGCCGCTGGCCTCAAGGGTCACGGTCTGCGTTTGCAGGTGACTGAAGACGGCGCGTGCGAAGCGTTGGTCAGCCAGATCGAAAAAGACAGCGGCGCGATCGCCGTTCTGGTCAACAATGCCGGCATCACCCGCGATAATCTGTTGATGCGCATGAAAGATGACGAATGGGATGCCATCATGGCCACCAACCTGAAGCCGGTGTATCAGCTTTCAAAGGCGGTGATTCGTGGCATGATGAAAGCCCGTTGGGGCCGGATTGTGAATATTGCCTCTGTCGTGGGCGCAACCGGTAATCCGGGCCAGACCAACTACTCGGCGGCCAAGGCGGCACTGTTTGGTTTTACCAAATCGCTGGCGCGCGAAATCGGCAGCCGTGGCATTACCGTCAACGCGGTGGCGCCCGGTTTTATCGATACCGACATGACGCGCGGCCTGCCGGATGAGCAGAAGGCCAAACTGGTCGAAAGCATTGCGCTGGGCCGCTTGGGCGCAGCACAGGACATCGCTGACGCCGTGGCGTTTCTGTCCAGCGACAAGGCCGGGTACATTACCGGCAACACGCTGCACGTGAACGGCGGCATGTACATGAATTGATCGACACCGCCACGGGCCAGTGGCTCGTGGCGGTGCTTGCAATACGTAGTAGCAACAAACCACCCTGCAGAAGCACTCTAGAGAAAGAAAATGCGGCGCACTTGGCGACCGGCGTTTTTTTGGTAGAATGCGGACGCTTTTTTCCGAATTTTTAAAGGCTTGGCTAAACACCATGGAAAACATCGAACAGCGCGTGAAGAAAATCGTTGCCGAACAACTTGGCGTTCCGGAAACCGACGTCAAGAACGAATCTTCCTTCGTGAATGATCTCGGCGCCGACTCTCTCGACACGGTTGAGCTGGTGATGGCGCTCGAAGAAGAATTCGAATGCGAAATCCCGGACGAAGAAGCTGAAAAGATCACCACCGTTCAGCAAGCGATCGACTACGTCAGCGGTCACCTGAGCAAGTAATCGTTCCGATTCGTCACTGCTTTCAGTAATGAAAGTGGTCAGAGCGGTGCGCAAGACTCATCGCCTGCGTCGCCTTCCCGGTGCGGGGCTGGATTGACGGTTTGCCGTCAGCCCGGTCTTTATCCCAAGGAATGCCCGCGGGCAATGCGCCATTGCCACCGCTCTTGTTATATCCGGTTCGTTCTCGGAGAACATCGTGTCTAAACGTAGAGTAGTCGTGACCGGCCTTGGCCATGTATCGCCCGTCGGCAACGACGTGGCCACAGGCTGGGCCAATCTGGTTGCCGGCCAGTCGGGCATCGCCCGTATCACCCGCTTCGACGCCAGCGATTACGCTTGCCAGATCGCCGGTGAAGTCAAAGGTTTTGATATCGGCCAGTATATTTCGGCCAAAGATGCACGCCGGATGGATGTGTTTATCCATTACGGTATCGCTGCGGCGTTCCAGGCGATTGCAGATGCGGGCCTCGAAGACGTGGCCGATCTGGACAAGACGCGCGTGGGCGTCAATATCGGTTCCGGCATTGGCGGCTTGCCGCTGATCGAAGAAACCGGCGCCACTTTGCTGGCCGGTGGCCCGCGCAAGATCGGCCCGTTCTTCATTCCCGGCTCGCTGACCAACCTGATCGCCGGCCATGTGTCGATCTACAAGGGTTATCAGGGCCCCACCTACGGCATCGTTTCGGCATGTACCACCGGTGCGCATTGCATCGGCGACGCCGCACGCATGATCCAGTACGGTGATGCCGACGTCATGGTAGCGGGCGGTGCGGAAGGCGCGATTACCGGTCTGGGCATCGGCGGCTTTGCCTCGATGAAAGCCTTGTCCACGCGCAATGATGACCCGGCCACGTCTTCGCGGCCGTGGGATAAAGGCCGTGATGGCTTTGTGATGGGCGAAGGCGCTGGCGTGCTGGTGCTGGAAGACTATGACCATGCCGTCAAGCGCGGCGCAAAAATCTATGCCGAGCTGGTTGGCTTTGGCATGAGCTCCGACGCGCACCACATCACTGCCCCGAGCAGCGAAGGCCCGGCGCGTGGCGTGACCAATGCGTTGCGCGATGCCGGTCTTAACGTCGACCAGGTGGATTATGTGAATGCACACGGCACTTCCACGCCGTTGGGCGACGCCAATGAAACCACCGCGCTGAAGCTGGCGTTTGGTGATCATGCCAAAAAGCTGGTGGTAAACTCCACCAAGTCCATGACCGGCCACTTGCTGGGCGGCGCGGGCGGGGTAGAGGCGGTGTATTCGGTACTGGCGCTGCACAACCAGATTGCGCCTCCGACCATCAATATCTTCGAGCAGGATATCGAAGGCGGTTGCGATCTGGATTACGTGGCTAACACCGCGCGCGATATGAAGATCGATGTTGCGATCTCTAACTCGTTCGGCTTTGGCGGCACCAACGGCACGCTGGTATTCAAGCGCTTCGCGTAATCGCGATGCCGCTGAGCGCAGGCTCAAAAAGACGCCCCGATGGCTTAGGCCTCGGGGCGTTTTGTTTTGTCTCGTGTAGCACCTCACTGCGGGTACTGGAGGACGGTAGGTGCTTGGCTAGCCGAGCGCTTCAGCTAGAATGCCGCCATGTCGCTACTACCCACTTTCCATACGCAGGCGCTTAATACGCCGCCCGATCTGCTGGCCATCCACGCCAGCGATCCCGACCGGTTTCCGATGCTGCTGCAATCCAGCGGCCAGACAGGCTGGGATGTGCTGTTGGCGCTGCCTGAGCACACGCGCTATTACGCCCAGTCCGAAGCTGCGGCGTTTCTGCAAGACCTGGCCAATCTGCCGTGCCATGATGAGTTATCCGCGCCGCTGCCATTTATAGGCGGTTGGGGTGTCTATGCCGCCTACGAGCTGGCGCATACGTTTGAGCCCAGCGTCCCGCTGCGTGCGAGCGATGACGTGCCGCTGGCCGCACTGTGGCGTTGCCCGGCCGCCATCTTGCATGACCGCGCGCATGGCCAGGCGTTGCTGCTGGCGGAGACGGCTGAACAATTGGCCGAACTGGCGCAAGCCGTCGTCACCGTGCCCGCATTCACGCCCACAGAACTGGTCGTCACCGATGTGCAGGAAGATGACCCGCAGGCATTTCTGGACGGCGCGGCGCGCTGCAAACGTTATATCGAAGACGGCGATGTGTTTCAGGTCAATCTGTCGCGCGCTTGGGATATCCAGGTCGAAGCGGCCAGCCCCAGCGATGTCTACGCGCGTTTGCGCCAGGCTAACCCCGCGCCGTTCTCCGCGTTGTGCCGCCTTGGCGCGTACGACGTGGTCAGCTCATCACCCGAACGGCTGGTGCAGGTGCGCGATGGGGTTATCCAGACGCGCCCCATTGCCGGCACGCATCCGCGCTCGACCGATCCCGCCGAAGACGCTGAGCTGAAAGCCATGCTGCTGGCCACGCTGAAAGAGCGCGCTGAACACATCATGCTGGTCGATCTGGAACGCAATGATCTGGGCCGTGTGGCGGTGCCGGGCACGGTGGAAGTGGATGAGCTGATGGCCGTGGCCAGCTATGCCTACGTGCATCACATCGAATCAAATATCCGCGCGCGGTTACAGCCGCGGACCAATCCCGCGCAAGTGCTGCGCGCCTTGTTTCCTGGCGGCACCATCACCGGTTGCCCCAAAGTGCGCTGCATGCAGATTATCCGCGAGCTGGAACAGCGCCCGCGCCATGCCTATACCGGCAGCCTGGGGTATATCAGCCGCGACGGCAGCATGGACCTGAACATCCTGATTCGCACGTTCTTGCAGCGCGATCAGCATTTATATGTGCGCGCGGGCGCGGGCATCGTGGCGGATTCCGACCCCGCGCGCGAATTGCAAGAAACACGGCACAAAGCGCGCGGCTTGTTGCGCGCGCTGGGGCTGGCGGGATGAGCATGCTGGCGCGCATCAACGGCGTGGCGGCAACGCACATTGCGCTAACGGATCGCGGTTTGCAGTTTGGCGATGGCGTGTTTCGCACGCTGCGCATTGATGACGGCCGCATCGCCTTCTGGCAACGCCATAGCGACAAGCTGGCGCAGGACGCTTTGGCCTTGGGCATTACGCCACCGCCCGCGCAATTCTGGCTGGATGAAATCGCCGCGCTGGGTTTGCGCGACGCCACGCTCAAATTGATCATTACGCGCGGCAACACGCCACGCGGCTACGCCTGGCCCGCCGATCTGTCCGCCAATTGCATCGTGCAGGCCCATGCCGGGCCGGCACACCGCGCCGATCCTGCGGGATTAAAACTGTGCGTATGCCAGACGCCTGCCACCTGGCAGCCGCGGCTGGCGGGCATCAAACATTTAAATCGTCTCGAAAATGTATTGGCGCGGGCGGAAATTGCGGCTGCCGGTTGCGACGAAGGTGTGTTGCTGGATCGCGATGGCGCGGTGGTGGAGGGCTGCATGAGCAACATTCTGCTGTTGCTGCATGATCAGCACGGCCCTGCCTTGATCACGCCGCCGCTCCACGACAGCGGTGTGGCGGGTGTGATGCGCAGCGTGGCTATCGATGCGGCAGCGCAATTGGGCTGGGCGATACGCCTACAAGAAATCCGGCTGCCCGACGTGCTGGCGGCGGCACAAGTCTGGCTTAGCAACAGTTTGCTGGGCGTCCAGTATGTCAGCGGAGTCGGACGGCAAATATGGACGCCTACGGTGCACCACGCTGCGCTGCAGCAGTCGGTGCGGGCCTTGCTAAGTAAGGAATGGCACCAATTATTGAGTTAGCCGCCGCGCAAGCAACATGGATTTTCATGCGGACAAAAGGCGTAAAAAAGCGGCTGATCGGCGCTTACGGCACTTAAAGTAACGGATGAGGCGACGAACGGCAGGGAAGGCGGCAACGCGAGCTATAGCTTGAACCGCAGCGTTTCGACGTTTTTGTATGCTGTCGTTCAACTTGCAGCAAGCTGGAATCCGGTTAAGATCAACAACTGTGATTGCTCGCCGCAACGGCCGTCGGGCCGTTTTTTGTCAGACATATCCTGCAAGCGTGGCGGCAGCATACCGACTTACTTTGAAAGAGTTACGGGGCATGATCGGCACCCGTTCTCTGGCAACGCCAAGACGGACAAGCACCGAGATGAGCGCGCAGCAATACCGCGCGCACAAACGAAAAAGGCCGCTTGCGCGGCCTGACTCGTTTGGTTCCTGGCGGAAAGGGAGGGATTCGAACCCTCGATGAAGCGTAGCCCCATACTGGATTTCGAGTCCAGCGCATTCGACCACTCTGCCACCTTTCCGTAAGGAGAGCGGATCATATCGGGTTCACCGGACTTTGCCAAGTACTAACGTTTGTCTCTCGACAACATTGTTGGCAAAATGCCGGTTCCTCATCGATCTGGAGTCGCATGAAACGCTGGTTGATCTCATTGGCCGCAGTGGCGCTAGTCGGGTGTGGGGGCATGAACGAACAACAGCCCACCGTCGCCCCACAGCTTGCGTCATGGAGCGAATCGAAAGAGCTGGTTGTGCTGGTACAAAACGGCCCGACCTCGCTTTATATCGATGCCGAGGGTAACTATGCCGGTTTGGAATACGACCTGGTAACAAGATTTGCCCAATCCAATGGTCTGAAGGTGCGCTTTGTGGTGGAAAGCAGTTATTCCAACCTGATGCGCCGCCTGCAACGCCATGAAGCCCACCTGGCTGTCGGTGTACATGCTGATGAACATGTGGCTTCTGTGTCGTTCGGACCGTCCTATCAATCGGTTTCTCCGGTGCTCGTTTATCGATCGAGCCTGACTGAGAGCGCTGCCCTGGCAAAGCTCTACAGTGGTGAAGCCAGTCTGCGTACCCTGCCGCAATATGTGGCGGCTCTGAATCAGCAACAGAAGAGCCATCCCGCACTGAAGTGGCAAGTCGACGAAGACACCGACAGCGAAGGCTTGATGCAAGCCGTTGCCAGCGGTCAACTGGATTACGCACTGGTTGATTCGCATGCGGCCGATGTCGCGCAAAATTATTTTCCGCAGGTAGCGGCTACGGATGGCATCAGCGATCCGCAAGCGCTGGCGTGGGCCATGACCAATGGCGATACGCAGCTGCAAGGGCTGGTTAAACAGTTCTTTGGCACCATCACGGCGGATGGCACGCTCAACCGGTATATGGACCGCTATTACGGCCACGTAAACCGGCTGGATCAGCTGGACGCGCAAGCGTTTTTAAGCCGGCGTTCCAGTGTGTTGCCCGAGTTCAAGCACTGGTTTCAACAGGCGCAAGACAAAACGGGTATCGACTGGCGTCTGGTGGCGGCCCTGGCTTATCAGGAATCGCACTGGGATCCGACCGCGGTGTCGCCGTATGGCGTGCGCGGTTTGATGATGCTGACCACGCAAACCGCACAACGGATGGGCGTGGACCGGCTGGACCCCAAGCAAAGCATCATGGGTGGGGCGCGTTATATCTCCACCATGCGTGACAGCATTGCTGCGACGATTGCCGAGCCGGATCGCACCTGGCTGGCGCTGGCTGCGTACAACGTGGGCCTGGGCCATCTGGAGGACGCGCGTGAACTGGCGCGCAAACTGAAGAAAAACCCGGATAGCTGGGCCGACGTCAAAACCACGTTGCCGCTGTTGCGCAATCCGAAGTACTTCAGCCAGACCCGCTATGGCTATGCGCGTGGCGGGGAGCCGGTGATTTTTGTTGAATCGCTGCGTACGTATTACGACATCCTGGCGCGCTTTGAGCCGTCGACGGCCCTGGCGGCCGACACGAGCCCGGCGTTGTCCAGTGATATCGAAGTGCGCAATCCGAAGAACCTGCGGCTGGGCATCAACAACCAGTTGCAACCTGCCAAAGCCGACAAGGCTGGCAA
Source organism: Amantichitinum ursilacus (assembly GCF_001294205.1). Taxonomy (GTDB): domain Bacteria; phylum Pseudomonadota; class Gammaproteobacteria; order Burkholderiales; family Chitinibacteraceae; genus Amantichitinum; species Amantichitinum ursilacus. Next base: position 109,030 of record NZ_LAQT01000007.1, on the reverse strand, counting down.
GGCGCCGCTGGCCCGCGTAGCCAGTACCGCCGCCAAACTGCAGGTAGCGATGGCGCACTAAACGCCATCCACGCTGCCCGCACCACAAAGCCCGCTGTTGCGGGCTTTGTTTCGTCTGGCGCAAGCGTGCGCACGGGACATCGGCAAGGGCTTTTTTGCGCTGTGCCGCGCAGCCGGTACAATAGCCGGCTTGATGCTTGCAGAGAGTCTTATCGTGACTGTTCGTACCCGTTTTGCCCCCAGCCCCACCGGCCTGCTTCATATCGGTGGCGTGCGCACCGCGCTGTTCTCGTGGGCCCATGCCCGCAAACACGACGGCGTGTTTGTGCTGCGCATCGAAGACACCGATCTGGAGCGCTCCACGCCCGAATCGGTCCAGGCCATTCTGGACGGCATGCACTGGGTCGGCCTTGATTACGATGAAGGCCCGTTCTATCAAATGCAGCGCATGGACCGGTACAAAGCGGTGATCGGCCAGATGCTGCAATCGGGCGAAGCATATTACTGCTACTGCAGCAAAGAAGAACTCGAAACCATGCGCGCCGAACAGGAAGCGCGTGGCGAAAAACCGCGTTACGACCGCCGCTGGCGTCCCGAAGACGGCAAAACCCTGCCGACGCCGCCCGCGGACGTCAAACCGGTGGTGCGTTTCCGTAACCCCATTGATGGCGTAGTGGCCTGGGACGACCAGGTGAAAGGTCGCATCGAAATCAGCAATACCGAACTCGATGATCTGATCATCGCGCGCCCCGACGGCACACCCACGTACAACTTCTGCGTGGTGGTGGATGACTGGGATATGCAGATTACGCACGTGATCCGCGGCGATGACCACGTCAATAACACGCCGCGCCAGATCAATATTTTCAAGGCGCTGGGCGCAACGCTGCCGCTGTTTGCGCATTTGCCGATGATCCATAACGACCAAGGTCAAAAGCTGTCCAAACGGCGCGATGCCGTCAGCGTGGTGGACTACGACAAGGCCGGCTTTCTGCCCGAAGCGCTGCTCAACTACCTGGCGCGTCTGGGTTGGGGCCACGGCGATGATGAATTCTTTACGCTGGCGCAGTTTGTTGAATGGTTTGACCTGAAAGACGTCAGCCCCAGCCCCAGTCGCTTTGATCGCGAAAAGCTGCTGTGGCTGAACGCCCAACATATCAAGGCGGCCGAGCCAGCACGTCTGGCCGAGCGCGTGCAGCAATTTCTGGCCGACAAGGGCGTGGATACCAGCACCGGCCCCGATCTGGCCGCCGTGTGCACGCTGCTGAAAGACCGTTCGCAAACCCTGGTGGAAATGGCCGACCAGGCGGAATACTTCTACCGCGCCCTGGTGCCGACCACCGAAATCGTCGAAAAGCATCTGGGACCAGAAGACGAAGCACGCCTGGGGCTGTTTGCCGAAGGCGCCGCCACTCTGGCCGAATGGGATCAGCCCACGCTGAGCCAATACATCAAGGACTTCGTCAAAGCCCAAGGCGTGAAGATGCCGCTGGTTGGCATGCCACTGCGCGCCAAGGTACTCGGTACCACCTCCACGCCGTCGGTGGATGCCGTGCTGGCGCTGCTGGGCCGCGATGAAGTGCTGAAACGTCTGGCCGCCTGAGCGCAAACATGGCCGATCTCGCCCACCTCAGCCTCAAGCAGAAAATCGGCCAGTTGCTGATGGTGGGCTTTGACGGCTTGCGCGCCAATGCGCACATCGAAACGCTGCTGCGTGATCATCACGTCGGCGGCGTGATCCTGTTTCGCCGCAATGTAGATACGCCGGTACAAGTGGCCGCGCTGAACCGCCAGCTCCAGCAGATCAATGCCGAGCACAGTCAGATTCCGCTGTTGATTGGCGTCGATCAGGAAGGCGGCATGGTGGCGCGCGTGGAGGAGGGCGTCACGCCGTTGCCTTCCGCCATGGCATTTCGCGCTGCGGGCTCGGTGGACGCCTGCGAAACCTTGACGCGTTATGCCAATGCCGAGCTCCATGCGCTCGGCTTCAATATCAATTTCGCCCCCGACCTCGACGTGAATAACAACCCGCGCAATCCGGTGATCGGCGTGCGCGCTTTTGGCGATAACCCCGGCGATGTCATCGAATACGGCATGGCCGCGCTGCGCGGTATTCAGGCTGCGGGCATGGCGGCGACGGCCAAGCATTTTCCTGGTCACGGCGATACCGATGTCGATTCGCACCTCGGTTTGCCGCGCGTGCCGCATGCCCGCGCCCGGCTGGATGCGATCGAACTCGCGCCGTTTCGCGCCGCGATTGCCGCTGGCGTCGATACATTTATGTCGTCGCACGTGGTGTTCCCGGCGTTTGAGGCCGATGTTGATACGCCTGCCACGATGTCGCATGCCGTCCTGACGGGCTTGCTGCGCCAGCAACTGGGCTTCGAAGGCGTGGTGTTTACCGATTGCATGGAGATGGACGCCATCGCCAAAGGCGTCGGCACCGTCGCGGGTGCGGTAGCGGCGTTTAAAGCGGGTGCCGACATCGTGCTGGTTTCGCACACGCAGGCGCTCCAGCAAGGCGCGCTGGCGGCGCTGGAACACGCGGTGACCACCGGCGAAATCAGCGAGGCGCAAATCGATCAATCCGTCGCCCGCGTGCTGGCCCTGAAGGCGAAACGCGCGATGGCGCAATGGAATACGCTCAATACGGACCTGCTGCCGCTGATGCTGCGGCAACCGGCTGCAGTGGCGTTGTCCGAACAAGTACATGCACAGGCCGTCACGCTGGCGGGTCGCTGCGCGCCGCTGCAACCGGCATTGTCGGTGCTGCTGATTACGCTGGAGGTGCGCATGCGCTCCGAGATTGACGAAGTCGCGCGCCGCACGGACACGCTGGCTGCGCCACTGCGCGCGCTGGGCTATACGGTTGAAGAAGTCCGTTTACCCGCGTCGCCCGAAATTGTCGATCTGGAACGCGTGCAACGCCTGGCCGATGCCGCCGCGCAGGTCGTCTGCGTCAGTTACAACGCCGTGCTGAACCCGGCGCAGCAGCGCTTGATTGCGTTATTGCCCACGCAGCGCTTGTGGCTGATCGCGGGACGCTTGCCCTACGATCTCGATCTGGCCCCCGGCGCCGCAGGCCGCATGACCGCATATGCCAATCGGCCCGCAGCGCTGCAGGCGGTTGCGCAACGTTTGCGGGCCCCCTGAAGCATGGCGGTACGGCGGCGCAAACCTCCACGCATCCTCGACGTTACGCCCACGTCCGAGGCTCCGGCACGCTTGCCGATCATCGATGCGCTGCGTGGCTTTGCCGTGTGCATGATGATTGCGTATCACACCTGCTACGACACCACGTTCTTCCGTCTTACCCATTTTCAATTTCTGACCGACTGGCGTTGGATGGCGTGGCGCGATGGCATCGTCACCAGCTTTCTGCTGCTGGTGGGCTTAAGCCTGGTACTGGCCGAGCGCCAGTCTGCCCGTGGTTTTATCAAACGCTGGTGGCAAATCGTGGGCGGCGCGGCATGCGTGTCGGTTGCCAGCTATTACCTGTTCCCGAACTCGTTTATTTATTTTGGCATTCTGCATTTCAATGCCATCGCTGCTTTGATTGGCCGTGGCTTGCTGCCGCTGGGCTGGCGCGTCGGCGTGTTGGCTGTGTTGGCGCTGGCGATTGGCCTTTTTGTGCAAATCCCGGCGATGAACCCCAACTGGCTTAACTGGATCGGGCTGGTTACGCAGAAGCCAGTGACTGAGGATTACGTCCCGCTGTTGCCGTGGCTGGGCGTGGTATTTGCCGGTATGGCGCTCGGTTTTTGCTGGAAGCGCACGCAGTTTGCGCTGCCGCAATGGGTGCGTGCGCTGCAGCCGCATCTGCCCCAACCCTTGCTCTGGCTGGGTCGCCACAGTTTGCTGGTGTACCTGATTCATCAGCCCATACTGTTTGCACTGTTCTACGCGCAGTACACCCTCACGCGTTAGCCGCGCACATATCGTAAAAATTACCGCGCCCAGAATTACGAGACTGCAACGTTATACTGCAACCTTTGCGCGCTTTAAGCGTTAAAACGAATCAGGCTTTTCCAGTCTTCGCACTGGGGCTCTCGATAGACCAAGTTCAGGATTACCCGATGCAACGAATTCTTAAACTGGTGGTTGGCGCGCTGCTGCTGTCTGCCGCCACTGTCTACGCCGATGACGCGCCGCTGCCTTTCGATGACCCATCGTCCATGCCGCCGCCCGCGCAAGTCCACAAAGTAATGACCCCGGCCCACAGCAGCAAGGCCACCGCCGCTCCGGCCAAGGCTGGCAAACGCAGCCACGGCAAAGCGCACAGCAAGGCGGGCAAGAAAGCGTCGAGCAAAGCGGGCAAGGTGCAAACCACCGCTCCAGCCGCCACGCCGAAAGCCGCGCAACCCGGCGTTGGCAAGGCCAAACAGCCGGCGTCCAGCCGCAAAGCCGCCAAACCGGCCCACAGCAGCAAAGCCAGAAAGTCGGCCGCGCCGCGGCACAAGAAAAAGGGCTGATCCCGTCAGGCCTGCTCCCTCAACAAAGCCGGCCTTGCCGGCTTTGTGATTTTGTTTATTCCACTTTTTCTCGCGCAGGATGATTTCAGGATAGTGAGGGCGGTGCGCCTCAATCTTCCTTGATCACACTCATCGCCGCGGGCAAATTCTGCAGCCAGAACGCGCCGGTGATGGTCTTCGCATCTGTTACCTCGCCTTGCAGAATGCCCGTCACCAGCTCCGCCTGGCTGACGGCCACGCATTCCACAAACTCGCCTTCGTCCAGTTGCGCTGCGCCCTCGGTCAGGCCGTGAGCCAGGTACAGGTGGATCATCTCGGTGGTGTAGCTGATGATCGGGTGCAGCACGCCCAGCTTTTGCCAGTGCTGCGCGGTGTAGCCGGTTTCTTCCAGCAGTTCGCGCTTGCCGCATTCGAGCGGATCTTCGCCAATTTCCAGCTTGCCAGCCGGAAACTCCAGAAACACCTGTTTTAGCGGATAGCGGTACTGCCGTTCCATCAGCAAACGGCCGTCAGGCAGCACCGGCACCACCATCACCGCGCCCGGGTGTTCGATATATTCACGCGTGGCGCCGCTGCCGTCGGGCAAGCGCACAGTGTCGCGGTTGATGTGCAGCAGCTTGCCGTCGAACACGCGTTCGGTTGCCACAAAATGTTCGATCAGATGATCATCGTTAGCCATTCTTGTTTTCTTCCGTATAGATAAACACACGGCGGCACCAGGCCGCCGTGTTTCAGAGTATTGCCCCGCCCTGGTTAAAGTTTGACGGGTTTTACGTTCCAGATGTCTTCGGCGTATTCGCGGATGGTGCGATCGGACGAGAACGGCCCCATGCTGGCGATATTGATCGCCGCCGCGCGGGTCCATGCATCCTGCTTGCGGTACAGCGCGTCCACCTTGTCTTGCGTGTCGACATAAGAGCGGTAGTCGGCCAGCAGTTGGTAGTGGTCGCCCCAGTTAACCAGCACATCAAAGATGGTGCGATAACGCTCGGGATCATCCGGGCTGAACACGCCAGACGCCAGCATATTCAGCACTTCGCGCAGTTCTTCGTCTTCGTCGTAGTACTTGCGCGGGTTGTAGCCCTGGGCGCGCAGCGCTTCGACCTGGGGCGTGGTGTTGCCGAAAATAAAGATATTCTCGTCGCCCACCGCTTCTTTGATCTCGACATTGGCGCCATCCAGCGTGCCGATGGTCAGCGCGCCGTTGAGGGCAAATTTCATATTGCCGGTGCCCGACGCTTCGGTGCCCGCCAACGAAATCTGTTCCGACAAATCTGCCGCCGGGATGATCAACTCCGCCAGGCTCACGCCATAGTTGGGGATGAACACCACTTTCAGCTTGTCGCCCACGTTGGGATCGTTGTTGATCTTGCGGCCCACGTCGTTGATCAGCTTGATGATGGTTTTGGCCATCTTGTAGGCCGACGCCGCTTTGCCGGCAAAGATCACCACGCGCGGCACTACGTCTTTCTCGGGATGCTTCAGGATGCGGTTGTAGCGCGTAATCACGTGCAGCACATTCAGCAACTGGCGCTTGTATTCGTGGATGCGCTTGACCTGCACATCAAACAAGGAATGCGGATCGACCACCCCGCCCAGCTTGCGCGCGATATGCAGCGCCAGTCGGCGTTTGTTTTCGAACTTGGCGTCGGCAATGGCTTTGGTAAACGCCGGAAAATCGATGTGCTCGCGCAGTTCAGCCAGCTCATCCAGATTGCCGCGCCAGGTTTTACCGATATAGCGGTCAATCACGCCCGACAGCGACGGGTTGGCTTGCGCCAGCCAGCGCCGTGGCGTAATGCCGTTGGTTTTGTTGTTAAAGCGGCCGGGGAACAGCTCGGCAAAGTCTTTAAAGATGGACTGCACCATCAGTTCGGAGTGCAGCGCCGACACCCCATTGATCTTGTGGCTGGCCACCACCGCCAGCCAGGCCATGCGCACGCGGCGTTCGCCCGACTCGTCGATCAGCGAGATGCGCCGGATCAGCTCGGTATCGCCCTTGTGATGCGCGCGCGTGTCGTCCAGAAAGCGCTCGTTGATCTCGAAGATCAGCTTCATATGGCGCGGCAACACGCGGCCGACCAGATCCACTGCCCACGTTTCCAGCGCTTCCTGCATCAGCGTGTGGTTGGTATAGCTGAAAGTCTTTTGCGTGATGTCCCACGCGTCGTCCCAAGGCACTTCGTATTCGTCCACCAGAATGCGCATCAGCTCAGGAATCGCCAGCACCGGGTGGGTATCGTTCAGGTGGATCGATACCTTGTCGGGGAATTTGCTGAAGTCATCATCGGTCTGGCGGAAGCGCCGGATGATGTCTTGCAGACTGGCCGAGGTAAAGAAGTACTCCTGGCGCAAACGCAGTTCTTTGCCGCCATAGGTGGAGTCATCGGGGTAGAGCACGCGCGATACGTTCTCGGACAAGTTCTTGTCTTCGACTGCGGCAAAATAATCGCCCTGGTTGAATTTGGTCAGGTTGATTTCGTTGGAAGCGCGCGCCGACCATAGCCGCAGCGTATTGGTGGCGGTGGTGTCGTAGCCGGGGATGATCTGATCGTGCGCCTGGGCAAACACGTCATGCGTTTCAATCCAGCGCGTGCGATGGTTTTCTTCTTGCAGACGGCCGCCAAAGCGCACCAGATATTGCACTTCGGGGCGGGCAAATTCCCACGGATAACCGTAGGCCAGCCAGTAATCGGGGGTTTCGACCTGGTTACCGTCGATGATGCGTTGCTTGAACATGCCGTAGTCGTAACGGATGCCGTAGCCGTAGCCCGGCAGCGCCAGCGTGGCCATCGAATCCAGAAAGCATGCCGCCAGACGGCCGAGGCCACCGTTGCCCAGTGCGGCATCGGGTTCCAGCTCGACCAACTCGTTGTAATCCATGCCCAGTTCATCCAGCGCGCCACGCACTTCGTCGTACAGACCCAAGGCCAGCAAGGCATTGGTCAGCGCGCGGCCGATCAGGAATTCCATCGAGAGGTAATAAACGCGTTTGACGTCTTGCGAATACTGGGCGCGCGTCGTGCGCATCCAGCGTTCGATCAGGCGGTCGCGCACCGCCAGGAAGGTGGCATTAAGCCAGTCGCGTTGTTGTGCCGAAATCGGGTCTTTGCCAATGGCAAACACCAGCTTGTTGGCAATCGAGCGCTTGAGCGCGGCAACATCGGTGCCCGGTGAGTCATGGACGAACGACACAGTCATGTTCGAACTCCAGAAGTTTTTGTCAGTGAGCCAACAGTCTTTCGTAGAGGTGGTAGTACGAGCGCGCCGAGGCTTCCCAGCCAAAGTCTTGTTGCATGGCGTTCTTGCGTACCGCTTTCCATTCCTTTTGCTTTGACCATAGCGCAAATGCACGGCGCATGGCGCGGCGAAGATCATTCACATCAAAGTCATTGAACACAAAACCGGTCGCCGTATTGTCGGCGATATCTTCGAGTGTGCTGTCGACAACGGTATCGGCCAGGCCGCCCACGTGGCGCACCAGCGGCAGCGCGCCGTACTTCAATCCGTAAAGCTGCGTCAGTCCACATGGTTCAAAGCGGCTGGGCACTAAAACGACGTCAGCAGCGGCCATGATAGAGTGCGACCACGCTTCGTCATAGCCGATCTGTACGGACACTTGTCCTGGATCACGCATCCCGGCAGCGCTGAAGGCACGTTCCAGCTCGGGGTCGCCGGTGCCCAGCAACACAAACTGGCCGCCTGCGGCCACCAGTTCCGGAAGCAATTCCAGGACCAGATGCAGGCCTTTCTGTTCGGTCAGGCGGCTGACCACGGCAAACAGCGGGGCATCCACATCCGATTGCAGGCTGGTGTGTTCTTGCAGCGCCACTTTGCAACGCGTTTTGTTCTGCGGCTTGGCCACGCTGTAATTGGCGCCGATCAGCGGGTCCGAATCCGGGTTCCACACTTTGGGATCAACGCCATTCAGGATGCCGGTCAGATGCCCGCTGCGATCACGCAACAAGCCATCCAGGCCGCAGCCTTGCTCAGGCGTGGTGATTTCGGCGGCATAGGTGGGGCTGACCGTGGTGATGTGGTCGGCGTAGTACAAGCCAGCCTTCAAAAAAGAAATCTGGCCATGGAACTCAACGCCTTCCACCGAGAAAAAGTCGCCAGGCAATTGCAGTTCGCCAAAGTGATGCGGCGCAAATACGCCCTGATAAGCCAGGTTGTGGATGGTGAATACCGATTTGGCCGGACGGCCGCGCGCAGCCAGATACGCGGGCAGCAAGCCAGCGTGCCAGTCATGGCCGTGCACAACTTCGGGGCGCCAGAATGGATCGCGGCCGCTGGCCAGTTCCGCGCCCACATAACCCAGCAATGCAAAACGCAGATGGTTATCCGAATACGGTTCCTGGCGCGGGTCCATATACGGATTGCCGCTGCGGTTATACAGCGACGGCGCATCAATCACATACACGCCCAGATGCGTGTCGGGCAGGTGGCCGTACAACAAGCGCACCGGGCCGGCGAAGGTATCGAATTCAGCGACCACGCCTTCTTCGACCAGGCCATTGCGAATGGCCGGAAAGCCTGGCAACAGCACGCGCACATCAGCGCCCAGTTCTTGCAAGGCCAGCGGCAATGCGCCGGTCACATCGGCCAGGCCGCCAGTTTTTAATAGTGGAAAGAGTTCGGAGCAGACGTGCAGAACCAGCATGGTCGGTTTCCTTGGTCGCGAAGAGCGGGAGATCTACAGAATGACGCCCGCATCGGTGTCTGCGCCGCACAACGGCAGCAGACCCAGATACAGGCGTAGCACAGCGCACCACCCCACACAGCATACGCAGGCGGGGTGGCAAAGACTTTACAGCGCGGCGAGCATGTCTTTGGTGACCAGCACAATGCCGCCTTCCGAGCGATGGAAACGGCGCTTGTCTTCTTCGACATTCTCGCCAATCACCATGCCTTCAGGGATGGTACAACCGCGGTCGATGACGCAACGGCGCAGGCGCGCCGAGCGGCCGATGGTGACGTCCGGCAGAATCACCGCCGAATCCACCGTGCAGAACGAATGCACGCGCACCTTGTTAAACAGCACCGAATTGAGCACCAGCGAGCCGCTGACGATACAACCGCCCGACACCAAAGAGTTGAGCGTCATGCCGTGGCTGCCGTTGCGATCCTGCACAAACTTGGCGGGCGGCAGTTGTTCCTGGTAGCTCCAGATCGGCCAGTCCTGGTCATACACATCCAGTTCCGGGGTGACGGAGGCCAGATCCAGGTTGGCTTTCCAGTACGCATCCACGGTACCGACGTCACGCCAGTAGGCCGGGCCGGACGGGTCGCTGGACACGCACGACAAATCAAACGGATGCGCAATGGCCGTGCCCTCGGAGACCGCTTTCGGGATCAAATCCTTGCCGAAGTCATGCGCCGATTTGTCGTCCTCGATATCTTGCTCAAGCAGCGAATACATATAGTCGGCGTCAAACACATAGATACCCATCGACGCCAGCGCCACTTCGGGCTTGCCCGGCATCGGCGGCGGGTCGGCCGGTTTCTCGACAAAGTCGATAATCTTGCGATATTCGTCGATGTGGATTACGCCAAACGCGGTGGCTTCTTCACGCGGCACTTCGATGCATGCTACGGTGCACTTGGCGCCTTGCTCGACGTGGTCGAGCAGCATGCGTGAGTAATCCATTTTGTAGATATGATCGCCCGCCAGAATCACGACATATTCCGGGCGGTAGCTGCGGATGATGTCCAGGTTCTGATACACCGCATCGGCCGTGCCGCGATACCAGTGTTCTTCGTCAATACGTTGCTGCGCCGGCAGCAAATCGATGAACTCGTTCATCTCGTTGCGCAAGAACGACCAGCCGCGTTGCAGATGGCGCAACAGGCTGTGCGACTTGTATTGCGTAATCACGCCGATGCGCCGGATGCCCGAGTTCAGGCAGTTGGAAAGCGCAAAGTCGATAATGCGGAACTTGCCGCCGAAATGCACCGCTGGTTTGGCGCGGTGGTCGGTCAGGGCTTTCAGGCGCGAGCCGCGTCCACCCGCGAGCACCAGCGCCACCGATTTATTCGGCAACTGCCGGGCCAGGGTGATTTTGTCCATGATGGGGTACTGCATGGTGTTCTCCACGTGTTGCGGGTGTGCGCCCATAGTTAGCGTCCTGCTACTGGTTTTACGTCACGACGGTGGGTTCTGTCCGCCCGGTTAACTCCGATATCCGTGCCAGATCGCGCGAAAGTTCGATCAGGTCAGACAGTGCGGTTTGCGTTTCCAGACCATGGCGGCTGGGGTTGGCTTCGTACCGTTCAATGTAGACCCGCAGCGTGGCGCCTTCGGTACCGGTGCCGGACAAGCGATAAACGATACGGCTGCCGTCTTCAAACACCAGACGCAGGCCTTGTTTTTGCGACATCGAACCATCAACCGGATCGTGATAGGCAAAATCGTCGGCCAATGCCACTTTGCGACCGCGCAACGGCGTGCCGGTCAGTTGCGGCAGACGCTCGCGCAGGCTGTCCATCAGCTTGTTGGCGGCGTCGGTATCGATGCCTTCAAAGTCATGGCGCGAATAAAAATGGCGGCCGTATTTGGCCCAGTGCGCCTCGACGATTTCGTTAACGCTCTTGCCGGTGGCGGCCAGGATGTTCAGCCAGAACAACACAGCCCACACGCCGTCTTTTTCACGCACGTGGTCCGAACCGGTGCCATAACTTTCTTCGCCGCACAGCGTGGCTTTGCCCGCATCCAGCAGATTGCCGAAGAATTTCCAGCCGGTGGGGGTTTCAAACGCCGGGATATTCAGCGCCTTGGCCACAGCATCCACCGCGCAAGACGTCGGCATCGAGCGCGCTACGCCCGCCAGGCCTTTGTGATAACCGGGTACCAGCGTCGCGTTGGCGGCCATGATGGCCAAGCTGTCGGACGGGGTAACCACCAGGTTGCGGCCCACAATCATGTTGCGGTCGGCATCGCCATCCGAAGCGGCGCCCAGGTCGGCAGCATCGGCGGCGTTCATGTGTTCGATCAGATCGGTGGCGTAGGCCGGGTTCGGATCAGGATGGTGGCCGCCAAAATCTTCCAGCGGAATCCCGTTCACCACCGAGCCTTTCGGCGCGCCCAACAGGCCTTCGATAATGCGCGTGGCGTAGGGGCCGGACACCGCGGAGAGCGAATCAAAACGGATGCTGTGGCCATTGGCCAGCCAGTTCTTGATCGCCGGAAAATCAAACAGCTGCTGCATCAGATCGGCATAGTCTTCCACCGAATCGATCACTTCGACTTCCAGATCGCCCAGTTTGCCCAGGCCCAGCGTGTCGATATCGTAATCAGGCGCATCCACGGTCAGATAGCGTGTGATGGTGGTCGATTTTTCGTAAATGGCGTCGGTGACTTTCTCGGGCGCCGGGCCGCCATTTTCGGTGTTGTACTTGATGCCGAAATCGCCATCCGGACCACCCGGGTTGTGCGATGCCGACAGAATGATGCCGCCCGACAATTTGCGTTTGCGGATCACGCAGCTGGTGCCCGGCGTTGACAGAATGCCGCCCTGGCCCACCACCACGCGCTTGATGCCATTGGCTGCGGCCATTTTCAGGATGGTCTGCACCGCGTTGCGGTTGTAATAGCGGCCGTCGCCACCCAGCGCAATTTCGCGCCCGCGCACGTCGCCCAGCGCATCAAAAATGGACTGGACAAAGTTCTCCAGATAATTCGGTTGCTGGAATACCGTCACCTTCTTGCGCAAACCAGAGGTACCCGGTTTTTGCCCCGCAATCGGTTGTGTGGCGATTTCTTTGCTCATCGTTTTGCTTCCGTTGAAATGTCACAGGTTTGATCCAGCGTGCGCGTCAGCAAAGTCATGCTGCGCGCGCTGGCACGATATTCGTCTTGATGCGCGCCGGTTTGCTGATCGTGCGCGCTATCCAGTTGTACACACCAGTCGCCTGGCGGCAGGCGGAATTCGATCTGGTGCGCGCTGCCGTTGCACAGAATCAGGAATTCGCCGCACAGCAAAATGCCCATCGCGCGCGCGCCGTTGTCTTCCCAATCGTGCTGGCGCAGCGGCCCGCCCGACGGGTTGAGCCATTGCACGTCGTATTCGCCGGTTTGCGCGTCGGGCGTATCTTGCCACCACAAGCCCGATTGCAGCGCCCGGCAACGGCGGCGCAGCCGCAATAGCGCGGCCACAAATTCAATCTGGTCTTGATCGGCATGCGGCCAGTCCAGCCACGTCGTGGCGTTGTCCTGGCAGTAGGCGTTGTTATTGCCTTGCTGGCTATGGCCAAACTCGTCGCCCGCCAACAGCATCGGCGTGCCTTGCGCCAGCAACAAAGACGCCAGCAGGGCGCGGCGCGAGCGTTCGCGCAGCAACAGCACATCGGCGTCGTCGGTGGGGCCTTCCACGCCGCAATTCCACGACTGGTTTTCGTTATGGCCGTCGCGGTTATGTTCGCCGTTGGCGTCGTTATGCTTCTGGTTGTAGCTGGTCAGGTCGGCCAGCGTAAAACCATCGTGCGCGGTGATCAGATTGACGGACGCATACGGCTTGCGGCCGCGGCGCTGGAAAATGTCGCTTGATGCCGCCAACCGTTGCGCCAACTGGCCACGGTTAACGCCGTCGTGCAGCCAGAAGCGGCGCAACGAATCGCGAAACTGGTCGTTCCACTCGGCCCAACCGGCCGGAAATTGCCCAACCTGATAGCCATCGGGGCCAATATCCCACGGCTCGGCAATCAGTTTGACGCGCGACAGCAGCGGGTCTTGCGCCAGCGCGGCAAACAGGCCCGCCTGGGTGGAGAAGCGGCCATTGGCGCGGCCCAGCACAGGCGCCAGATCAAAGCGGAAACCATCCACATGGCATTCGCTGACCCAGTAACGCAGGCTGTCCATCAACAACTGCAGCATGCGCGGCTCGCCCAGGTTGAGCGTATTGCCGCAGCCGGTCCAGTTCTGATATTCGCCATTGCTGCCCAGGTGGTAGTAGGCGGCGTTGTCGATACCGCGCAGCGATAAGGTCGGGCCCAGTTCATCCAGCTCGGCGGTGTGGTTAAACACCACATCCAGAATCACTTCAATGCCGGCCTGATGCAGCGCTTTGACCATATCGCGGAATTCAGACAGCGGTGTGGTGTTGGCGCGGCCGGACCAGAAGCGCGGTTCCAGCGCCATAAACGCCAGCGGGTTGTAGCCCCAGTAATTGCGCAGATTCATGCGCTGCAGGCGCGGCTCGTCGGCGTGCATCGTCACCGGCATCAGTTCCAGCGCGGTAATGCCCAGCTTTTGCAGGTAAGCAATCATCACCGGATGCGCAATGCCGGCATAACTGCCGCGCAATTCGGTCGGGATATCGGGGTGTTGCATGGTCAGGCCGCGCGGATGCGCTTCGTAGATCACCGTTTCTGCCCACGGACGATCCAGCGGCTGGTCGCCTTCCCAGTCATATTTTTCGTCGATGACGCGCGCTTTGGGCGCCAGTTCGCCGTTATCGATCGGGTCGGGCTGGCCGGGTTTGCTCAGATCTTCACCGTTAAAGGCCGGGTGATCCAGTGCGCGGCCAACCACGGCGCGGGCGTAGGGGTCCAGCAGCAATTTGGCCGGATTGTGGCGATGACCTTGCAGCGGCGCGTACGGGCCATGCACGCGATAGCCGTACAGCAAACCGGCCGTGGCGCGCGGCAGATAACCGTGCCACACGCCGTTGTCGTTCACCGGCAGATCAAAGCGTTGCAGCGCATTGCCGCCCAGCTCGTCGTACAGACACAACTCAACGCGCGTGGCATTGCCAGCAAACAGCGCAAAGTTGACGCCACCCGCGTCCAGCGACGCGCCCAGGGGCCAGGCGTTGCCGATCTGTAGCTTGTCGATGGTCTGAGGCGCGGTCTGGCCCAGCGGCATGGTTTAGCCCACCCGCTTCAGGTAGATGGTGGCCAGTGGCGGCACGGTCAGGTTCAGCGACTGGGCATGGCCATGCGCGCCGATGCCATCGGTGTGGACTTCGCCGTTGCCGACGTTGCTGCCGCAGTAATGGCCCGCATCGGTATTCAGCACTTCCACATAGCGACCGGCCAGCGGCACGCCAATGCGATAGTCGTAACGCGGCACCGGGGTAAAGTTGCTCAGCACGATAATCTGGTCGTTCGGGTCTTTAGCGTGGCGGATAAACGAAAACACCGAGTTCTCGCCGTCGTCATGCGCAATCCAGCTAAAGCCCGCGCCTTCAAAATCCACCTGGTACAGTGCCGGATTGGCCTTGTACGTGGTGTTGAGATCGCGCACCAGATCATGCACGCCGCGGTGCCAGTCCACATTCAGCAAGTGCCAGTCCAGGCTCTTGTCGTGGTTCCATTCCGCGCCCTGGGCAAATTCGCCGCCCATAAACAGCAGCTTCTTGCCCGGGTGCGCCCACATAAAGCCGTAATAGGCGCGCAGGTTGGCAAATTTTTGCCAGGTGTCGCCGGGCATGCGCGTAATCAACGAGCCCTTGCCATGCACCACTTCGTCATGCGACAGCGGCAGCACAAAGTTCTCGTTAAACGCGTACACCATGCCAAACGTCATCTGGTGATGATGATATTTGCGGTTGATCGGGTCGGTGCCCATGTATTCGAGCGTGTCGTGCATCCAGCCCATATTCCACTTGTAGTGAAAACCCAGGCCGCCCATTTCGGGCGGACGCGACACGGCTGGGAAGGCGGTTGATTCTTCGGCCGAGGTGATGGCTTCGGGGCGGTTGCTGCCCACGATGCTGTTCATGCGCTTGAGGAATTCAATGGCTTCCAGATTCTCGCGGCCGCCAAATTCATTGGGCACCCATTCGCCTTCTTTACGGCTGTAATCGCGATACAGCATCGAGGCCACGGCATCCACACGCAGACCATCCACGCCGTAACGCTCAATCCAGTACAGCGCATTGCCGGTCAGATAGTTGCTGACTTCGCGGCGGCCGTAGTTATAGATCAGCGTGTTCCAGTCCTGATGAAAGCCTTCGCGCGGATCGGCGTGTTCATACAGATGCGTGCCGTCAAATTGCGCCAGGCCATGCGCATCGCTGGGAAAATGCCCCGGCACCCAGTCCAGAATCATGCCGATGCCATTGGCGTGGGCGGTCTCGACCAGGTAACGGAAGTCTTCGGGTGTGCCAAAGCGCGACGTCGGCGCATACATGCCCAACGGCTGATAACCCCAGGAGCCATCAAATGGATGCTCGTTGATGGGCAGCAATTCCAGGTGGGTAAAGCCGAGGTCTTTAACGTACGACACCAGTTGATCGGCCAGCTCGCGATAGCTGAGCCAGCGGTCGCCTTCTTCAGGCACGCGTCGCCACGAACCCAGATGCACCTCGTAGATGGACATCGGCGCATCCAGCGCATTGGCTTGTTTTCGTTGTTCGGTGGGTTCAATCCACGCGGGCAGTTTGGCCACGCAGGACGCCGTGCTGGGGCGCAATTCAGCCGAGAAACCATACGGATCGGCTTTCAGAAACACATGGCCATTGGCATCGCGGATTTCGTATTTAAAGTTCTGCCCGATTTGCGCATTGGGCACAAACAGCTCCCACACGCCGGCTTCGGCGCGCAGACGCATCGGATGGCGACGGCCATCCCAGAAATTGAATTCGCCGACCACCGAAACGCGGCGCGCATTGGGCGCCCACACCGCAAAGGCCACGCCGCCCACGCCTTCCATGGTGGTGGGGTGGCTGCCCAAGCGTTCAAACGGCCGCATATGCGTGCCCTCGGCCAGCAACCACACATCCACATCGCCCAGACACGGGCCAAAGCGATAAGCGTCTTCCAGCTCCACGGCGCCATCGGGCCAGGTCACTTTCAGACGATACGGAAACCGGTTTTTACGGCGCGGGATGGGGCCGGCAAAAAAGCCGCGCTCATCTACCCTATGCAGTGCGGCAATCTTTTTGCCTGCGGTATCCACCACGACCACTTCGGAAGCGCCCGGTTGCAAGGTGCGCACCACCAGGCTGTCTTCGACGCTATGCAAACCCAGAACAGAAAACGGATCGGCGTGCGTTCCGGCAAATAACGCATCGATGGCGACGGTATCCACGTAGTGCGGCATGGCGTTGTTCTCTTTTTAGCGGTGTGCAGCGGCGAATCCTGATTAGCAAACCAGGCGCTTGCGCTTGCAACAGTAAATTATTTATCGCCAGTATGAAAGCTGGCTGGCGCTTTATCCCAGCAAGACGGCAGAGATATATAAGTTTCTGCTGTTAAAGCGGGGCTTTAAAACCGGGGTTGATGCAATGGGTTGGGGCTGTATCCCCCGTTCATGGCGGCTACAAAACTGCGAGGATGGTAATGGAGGCCGCGTCGGGATTCTGCCGGGTGTTCGCCTACAAAGCGCATGTTTGTTGGGCTTGAAACGTTTGGATGGGTGGCCGCGACGCCCATGTCACTGGCGTGAAAGGCAGCGCAATCCGCAAGGCGCAGATTGCGCAATTAGCGCGCTGATTAGCTTACAAAACAGATGCTTCGGAAAAGCACCGCAATCGGCATCCGAACAGACACTATTGTTTTTTTGTGGCTGGATTTAGCGGCCTCGGCGCATTCGGGCATATCGCGTTTAAAACCGGTTTGCCTGATTGAATTGTTGGCGAATAAAACCAATCGGTTATTTGATTTTCGATATTAGTAATGCCCGAAGATTGATTGCGCAGCACAAAAGTTTTCTGAATAAACCACGGCGACAATTATTTAAAGGCGCGAATCGGACCAGGCGGTGATTTCGATTCCGTCCGCTGCAGTTGAGCGCAGATAGGCTGCTGTTGCGCTGCGCCCATTGCGCCTTAGCGCGGATTAACGCGCACCTCCAGCTGATCCACTAGCAGATCGACCGCTGCGCGAATTTTGGGTGGCAGATGCGGCGTCTTACGCCAGACCGCGTGCGCGACGTGGCTAATGCCTTCGTGGTGTTGCAATACGCGTACCAGTTGGCCATCGCGTAATGCATGGCGCGCCAGCCAACTGGGCAAATGCGCAATGCCGTGGCCCGCAATCGCGGCATCGGCCAACGCCTGCAAGTCGTCCATCAATATGCGATGCGGCGGCAGGATCTCGCGGATGCGGCCATCCGGTTGCGCAAACTGCCACGCCTTCGGGCCATTGCTGTACTTGTAAATCAGGCCCGGCAAATCGGCGAGATCATCCAGACTCTGCGGCGCGCCATAACGCGCCAGCCAATGCGGCGCGGCGTACAGATGCATGTAATGCGTGGCCACCGGGCGCGCGATCAGATCGGCGCGGTCGGCCAGGGTGCCATTACGGATGGCCAGATCAAAACCGTCTTCGACCAGATCGACCAGGCGATCGCTGAATGAAAATTCCAGCGTCAGCTCGGGATGCTGCGTCACCAATTGCGTTAGCACCGGGGCGACGCACATGCGCCCAAACAGCACCGACACTGCCACGCGCAAGCGGCCGCTGACTTGCTGCTTGCCTGATTCCAGCATGTCGGTGGCCATGCGGATTTCTTCCAGCGCGCGTAGGCAGCGTTCGTAAAACAGGCTGCCGTCGGCCGTCAGTTGCTGGCTGCGCGTGGTGCGATGAAACAAGCGCACGCCCAGCCGGTCTTCCAGCCGCGCGATGGTCTTGCCCACGGCGGAGCGCGTCAGATGCAAACGCTCGGCCGCTTCGGCAAAGCTGCCGGCTTCAACGGCGGTAACAAATACGGGAATGTCTTTCAGTTGCTGGCTGGCGTTCAGGCTCATGTTTTTGGTGCCTTGCAGGATGCAATGGTGAGAAATGTTATCGCCACTGGCGCGATGGCGGCAACGATATGCTGGCCTTCCACCAATTCACCACGGAGCCAACACCATGTATCGCTGGAGCATGAATGCCATTGGGCGCGAACACCTGCAGTACAACCAGACCGAACTGCCGCAACCGGGGCCCGGCCAGGTGCGCGTCAAGGTGGGCGCGGTGTCGCTTAATTTTCGCGACAAATTGATGATCGATAACGGCATGGGCTTGCCGTTGCAATTTCCGTTTATCCCGGCCTCGGATATGGCCGGGGCGGTGGATGCGCTGGGGCCAGGCGTTAGCCGTTTCGCGGTGGGCGCGCGCGTGATCTCCACCTTTGCGCCGGGCTGGATCGATGGCAAACCCGGCGGCACCGGGCGCGATCCGCTCTATCACTCTTTGGGCGGACGCGAGCAGGGCGTGCTGGCCGAGTACGTTGTGCTGGATGAAAACTGGCTTGCCGCCGCGCCAGCCAGCTTGAATGACGCCGAAGCCAGCACCTTGCCGTGCGCGGGTTTAACGGCGTGGTTTGCGCTGGTCGAACTCGGGCGGCTGCAACAGGGCGAGAGCGTATTGGTGCAAGGCACGGGTGGCGTGGCGTTGCTGGGTTTGCAGATTGCGCATGCGCTGGGGGCCAAAGTGCTGGTCACATCGGGCGACGCCGACAAACTGCAACGCGCGCTGGCGCTGGGCGCGACGCACGGTATTCACCGCAAGCAGATCGATTGGGCGACGGCGGCGCTGGAGCTGACTGAGGATCGCGGCATCGACCACATCCTCGACACGGTGGGCGGCGGCAATCTGGCGCAATCGTTGCGCGCGGTGGCAGTGGCGGGGCGGATTTCGCTGATCGGCGTGCTGGATGGCTTTGAGGTGTCCGGCCCGTCGGGGCCGTTTTTGCTGAAACAGGTGACGGTGCAGGGCATTACGGTGGGCCATCGGCGTGCGCTGGAAGACCTGGTGCGCTTTGTCGACGCGCATCAGATCAAGCCGGTGATTGATCAGCAATACCGCTTTGCTGATCTGCCCAAAGCGCTGGCGCATCTGGATCGCGGGGCGTTTGGCAAGATCGTGCTGACGCCGTAATCCATGCATAAAAAAAGGCGTGCCGCAGGGGAGGGCACGCCTTGTATCTAACTACACTTGCGGTGTTCTGGTTTTAAAACACTGCGCCGCTGGGTGTCACGATGGCGTTTAGAGCAATCAGATCAGGCCCAGACGCGCCATTTCTTCCATGCGCGCGCGGCGAGCAGCCTTTTCGGCGGCCAGTTGCGCGGCGGCGGCGGCGACCATGGCATCCGCGTCGCCCTGTGGCATGGCTTCCATTTCGGTCTGGCGACGCGCCTGCTCGGCCAGGCGTGCGGCTTCTTCAGCCTGGCGCTGGGCTTCGACGGCGGCGCGTGCGGCCTGGTCTTGCTCGTAGGCCAGTTGCTCGGCGGCGCGGCGCGCCTCGATGCGCGCTTGCTCAGCGGCCGCTTGCTCGGCTTGTGCTTGCTCTGCGGCGGCTTGCTGCGTCGGGCTCAGCAGCGACGGGTTAAACGCGTGGCGTTGTACCCATTGCACTTCGGCCCATTTTTGCGCCTCGTTCCAGTCGTTCATGGCGGCGACGTTGTGCGCAGCGGCCTCGGCGGCAGCGCGGTCACGCATTTGCGCGCGGTTTTGCTCGTAGGCTTGCTGTTCGGTCAGGCCCGCTTGCGCCACCCCGGCCGGCACCACGTACATATGGCCTTCCGCACCGATCAGGCCGTTGTTTTGCAGACGGCCATTAAACAGTTCGACCGCCAGTCCGCCCTGGCCCGCCGCAATCGCGCCGCGGTTGTTAACACCGAGGCCTTTCTCGGAGCCTTCCAGCGTGATCTTGTTGGCATACATGCCGCCCAGCGCCGACACATCGATGGCGTTGAATGCCGGCACCACGCCGTTGACGTTCTGCACCAGTTTGCCGTTGAAGTGGCCTGCGGCGTCACCTTCAAACTCGGTGCCGCCATGCGCTGCGACTTCCCAGCCTTTGACGGCGGCATTGATCAGCGTGGCGCGCGACAGCAGGTTGAGCTGGCCTGCGCCGACATCGATCCCCGCACCATCAACGCGGATTGTGGCCGGGGCCAGCGCGTTATCGGTTTGCGCCACCAGCGCCAGATCGCTGTCAGCCCGCGGAGCAAAGCGGGCAGCGGCCAGCGTCAGTACCGGCGTGTTGATGGTGGTCAGGCCATTGGCCGAAATACCTGCGGCGTTGGCGATCAGCACATGTGCGCCGCTGCCCGCGACCTCAATCGCGCCATTCAGTTGCGAGGCCTGTTTGGCGTTAACGTCAGCCACGATCACTTTGGCGGCCGTGCCGTTGAGGTTGGCATTGGCTTGCAGCTTGCCCGCCAACTGGCTTTGGCCGGCTGCGGTCAGGTTATTGAACACCACGCCGTTGCGGTCGACATTGAACTGCTCGAACGTATTGTGCGAAATGCCCTTGGCGTTGGCGGCATCAATATTGATGACGGGCGTCGCGCCCGCCGCGTTGACTTGCGTATTGCCGGTGGCGACCACACCGGCGGCCAGTGCCGGAACAGCGGCGCTGGCAAGGGCGGCCACGGCGGCCAGATGCAGCAGGCTAAAGCGGTTTTGTTGTTTCATGGTTTGGTTTTCCATCCTGGTAGTTTAAAAAGCCGCGCCCAACTGAACGTTGAACGTGACGGGGTCGGCCTCCAGCCGCACAGGGGCGTACAGCGGGCTGCCAATTAATAGAGAAGCGGCGATGCCGCGGAATGAAGCGCGTGCGCCCACGGCCGCGCCGATGACGTTGCCGCCCGACAGGGGCTCGCCTGCGATCGGGGTGATGCGGCCAGCGTCGAACGCGCCCAGCAGCGTGACCGGGCCCAGCCATGGCGCGTCGAGCTGCCAGTCGATTTCGTTGCGCCAGTAGCCGCCGCTTTCGCCATACAGGTACTGATCTTTAAAACCGCGCACCGAGGTCTCGCTGCCCACGGTCAGGCGTTCGCTGCTGTACAGCGTGTCGGGCGACCACTGCGCATACAGCGCGCTTTGCCAACTGAGCGCGGGCGCCAGCGGCAGCCAGGCGTTGGCGGCGAATGACCATTTGCTGAAGTCGGCCGCCGGTCCGCCGCGGGCGCTTTGATCGACGCTGTGCCACGGCAGGCCACGGCTGAGCATCGGGTTGACGCTGTAATAGCCGTTGCCCGTGCGCCAGGCGTGGTTGAGGCCCAGTCGCACGGTGGTAGCGCGCTCACCGCTGTTTTGCAGCGCGTACTCGTCCAGAAACGCGCTGCTGCGCAGATGACCGAGGCTGAGCGTGGCGTCGGTCTTGCTGCGTCCGTCGCGCGCCAGCGTGCGGGTGGCGCTGATTTGCTGTTGCAGATTGCTGCCGTGGTAATCGAGCGCGCTGCCATAAAACTGCAGCGGCAAGGCATAACGGCCCGCGCTGACGCTGTAATCAAAGGTCCAGTAGCCCCACGGCAGGCTGATCTGCGCGCCGTAGCTGCGTTGATAACGCTCGCGCCCCGGCGTGGCGGTGGCATACAGCGAAATCTGGTCATCCAGCCGCAAGGTATTGCGCAGGTTAAGGCTGGCGCTGGCTTGCGTGTGGCCGGTGGCTGCGCCGTTGTTGTCCACGGCCACCTGGGAGCGCACCGACGGCGACAACTCACCCGACAAGATCAGGCGCGAATAGCCGGGCGCTTCGGCGGCGACGATCTTCAGCTTGACCGGACCCTGCGCGGCACGCTCCAGCTGTTCGATGCCTTGTTCGATATCGCGCAGATTGAGCGGCTTGTCTTGCAGACCCGGCAGCGCCATCCGCACCGCGCCTGCGGCAGCCGGACTATCGGGCTGGAACGCGATGGCGCCGACTTTGCCTTCCACGGCCGCCACCACCAGTTTGCCCTCGGGCAGTGTTTGCTCGGGCAGCCAGGCGTGGCTGGTAATCATGCCGTGCGCCACGTACCAGTCGTTGACGCTGTCCAGCAAACGCGCCAGATCGGGCTGGGTGACGCAGCGGCCGTTATGGTCGAGATCAATCTGCTGCTTTAGCGCGGCGGGCAAAGTGGCCGCGCCTTCAAATAACACGCCTTGCACGGTGCGGCAGACCAGCGCGTCGGCATGCAGCGGCAAGGTGCGCGCGGGCAGGTCGGCCCGCGCGGGCGGTGTGTCGACGGCTTGCAGATCCAGCCGTTGCTGGCGGGCGTTATCGAGGCGGCGTTGTTGTTCTTGCTGCTGCAAGGTTTGGTCAACCGGGCTGAGCCTCTCCGCGCCGTGTAACAGCGAAGCGCAGCCGAGCCACACCCCGCAGCCGCACAGCCACGCCCAACGCGTAGTGCGCAGACGAGCAGCGGACAGAGAGAAAGGGGCAGGGGGCATGGCGATGGTCCGGGCGGTCTTGATCACAAAAGGCCGGATTCTCGGGGGAGGGTATTTCGGGGCGGAATCGGACGCGTCCGAACGGCATGCCACGGTCCTCGACCCCACCCGACGCAAGTGGTCAGCGCCACATCGTGCCTGGAGCCGCTGCCGCGGCGCTGATCATCTGGCCGTCCGTCGATTAGTCGAGTAAAATACTCAGCCTTTCATGCCTCCACCGGGAATGCCATGCTTGATCGCTTGCGTGAGACCATCCGTGTGATCCTTGATCACGACCCAGCCGCTCGTTCGACGCTTGAGGTTGTGCTGTGTTATCCGGGTTTCCACGCGCAGGCTTTTCACCAGGTGGCGCATGGCTTGTGGCAGCGCGACTGTAAATTGCTGGCGCGCATGGTGTCGCATACGTCGCGCTGGCTGACCGGCATCGAAATCCATCCGGGCGCCACGTTGGGCCGCCGTGTGTTTATCGACCACGGCATGGGGACGGTGATCGGCGAAACCACCGTGGTGGGCGATGATTGCACCTTGTACCAGGGCGTGACCTTGGGGGGCGTGTCGCTGAATGAAGGCAAACGCCATCCCACGCTGGAAGCCGGCGTTATCGTCGGCGCGGGCGCCAAGGTGCTGGGCGGCTTTACCGTGGGCGCGGGCGCGCGTATCGGCTCCAATGCCGTGGTGATCAAAGAAGTGCCTGCGGGCGCGACGATGGTGGCCAACGTGGCGCGCGAGGTGGATAAAACCCGCGACAAGGCGCGCGCCGAGCAAGCGCAGAAAATGGGCTTCAGCGCCTATGGTATCTCGGGCGATATGGCCGATCCGCTGGTGCAAGCCATCCACGGCTTGCTGGATCACTCGATGGCCACCGATCGCAAGCTGGAAAGCCTGCTGGCCCGGCTGGAGAAAATGGGCGTGGATTGCACCGAGGAGCGCGCGCAACCCGACGCGTTTGACCCCGGCTATCTGAACCGCATCGTCGAATAAGCGGCCAGCAAACCCAATAAAACCCTACAAATTAGCCGGGAATAGTTGAGCGCAACACCAGGCTTTTTAGTTGACTAAATTTGTAGGGTATTTTACGATTCCATCCGTAGATTAACGAGACAACGCAATGCGACTCACGACCAAAGGCCGGTTTGCAGTGACAGCGATGCTGGATTTGGCGCTGCGTGAAGCCAATGGCCCGGTCACGCTGGCCGGAATCAGCGAGCGCCAGCAGATTTCGCTGTCTTATCTGGAACAACTGTTTGGCAAGCTACGCCGGCGCGAGCTGGTGGAAAGCGTGCGCGGCCCGGGCGGTGGTTACTGTCTGGCGCGCGAAGCCACGATCATCACCGTCGCCGAAATCATCAAGGCGGTGGACGAGCCGATCGACGCCACCCAGTGCGGGGGCAAAGAAAACTGTCTGGAAGAATCACGCTGTATGACCCACGACTTGTGGGCCAGCCTGAATCGCACCATCTATGACTATCTGTCATCGGTGACGCTGGCGCAGCTGATGGAACAGCAACTGGAAAAACAACGCCGCCTGCAGCAATGCCAGGCGAGTGTGCTGCACGACCAACGCCAGCCGCGCCCCGCCGAAGCGGTGGGTGCGCCTGGCCAGTAAGCCCCCAAGATCAATATCAATATCAAGAAAGACGTTACGGAGTACCCCATGGATCGCCAGCTGCCGATTTACCTCGATTATTCCGCCACAACGCCGGTAGACCCGCGCGTGGCCGAAAAGATGATTCCGTACCTGACCAATATGTTTGGCAACCCGGCATCGCGTTCGCATGCCTATGGCTGGACAGCGGAAGAAGCCGTCGAGGATGCCCGTGCTGAAGTCGCCGCGCTGCTGAATTGCGATCCGAAAGAAATCGTCTGGACTTCGGGCGCGACCGAATCCGACAACCTGGCCATCAAGGGCGCTGCGCACTTTTATCAAAGCAAGGGCAAGCACCTGATTACGGTCAAGACCGAACACAAGGCCGTGCTCGACACCATGCGTGAACTGGAGCGCGAAGGCTTTGAAGTCACGTATATGGACGTCAAGGCCGATGGCCTGCTGGATCTGGACGCGCTGAAAGCCACCATCCGCCCGGACACCATCCTGATTTCGGTGATGCTGGTAAACAACGAAATCGGCGTGATTCAGGATGTGGATGCCATTGGCGAACTGTGCCGCGAAAAAGGCATCGTGTTCCACGTTGATGCTGCGCAAGCCACGGGCAAAGTGGTGATCGATCTGCAGAAATCCAAAATTGATTTGATGGCGCTGTCGGCGCACAAAACCTACGGCCCGAAGGGCGTGGGCGCGCTGTATATCCGCCGCAAGCCGCGTATCCGTCTGGAAGCGCAAATGCACGGTGGCGGCCACGAACGCGGTTTCCGCTCGGGCACGCTGGCCACACACCAGATCGTGGGCATGGGCGAAGCGTACCGCCTGGCGCGCGTTGAAATGAATGAAGAACTGGCGCGCATCCGCGGTCTGCGTGATCGCCTGTGGGCCGGTGTATCGAATATCGAAGAAGTGCATCTGAATGGCGACATGGATGCGCGCGTGCCGCACAACCTGAACGTCAGCTTTAACTTCGTCGAAGGCGAATCGCTGATCATGGCGCTGAAAGAACTGGCGGTTTCGAGCGGCTCGGCGTGTACCTCCGCCAGCCTGGAACCGTCTTATGTACTGCGTGCGCTGGGCCGTTCGGATGAACTGGCGCATTCGTCGATCCGCTTTACCATCGGCCGTTTTACCACTGAGGAAGACATCGATTTCACCATCAAGCTGATCCACGACAAGATCGGCAAGCTGCGTGAACTGTCGCCGCTGTGGGAAATGTACAAAGACGGCGTGGATATCAGCCAGATCGAGTGGGCTGCTCACTAAGGAATTTTTCCTGGAGCAAGCCTGGCGCGCAGAGCGGTTGCAAGCCTGCGCATTGCACTAATAGTTAAACGAATGTTGTGCGGGCCGAGATGGCCGCGTGGAGAAAGCAAATGGCATATAGCGAAAAGGTTCTGGATCATTACGAAAACCCGCGTAACGTGGGCTCGTTTGAAAAGGGCGATGACAGCATCGGCACCGGCATGGTCGGCGCGCCGGCCTGTGGCGACGTGATGAAGCTGCAAATCAAGGTGGGTGTGGACGGCGTCATCGAAGATGCCAAGTTCAAGACCTATGGCTGTGGTTCGGCCATTGCTTCTTCGTCGCTGATTACCGAATGGGTGAAGGGCAAGACGCTGGACGAAGCGCTGGCCATCAAGAACACCCACATCGCCGAAGAACTGGCGCTGCCGCCGGTAAAAATCCACTGCTCGATTCTGGCGGAAGACGCCATCAAGGCCGCAGTGGAAGATTACAAGAAGAAGCACGACGCGTAATGGTTGCCGCCGTGATTGCACGGCGGGCTGACAGGAGTTTTTGCGATGGCTTTATCTTTGACTGAACGCGCTGCGGTGCATGTCGCCGGCTTTCTGGCCCGCCGCGGCAAGGGTCTGGGCGTGCGGCTGGCGGTCAAGACGGCCGGTTGTTCGGGCATGGCGTACAAACTTGAGTTTGTGGATGCGCTGAACGAAACCGACATGGAATTCGAGAGCCACGGCGTCAAGATTTATACCGATGCCAAGAGCCTGGCGTATATCGACGGCACTGAACTCGATTACACCAAGGAAGGGTTGAACGAGGGGTTTAAATTTAATAATCCCAACGTCAAGAACGAGTGCGGCTGCGGCGAATCGTTTCATGTCTAAGCGAGCCATCGCCGCGTAGGTGCAGGCTTTGCGTCGCGGTTCAGACCCACCACTCAAAGCCGCAAACAGCACTGATCGGGCTCGGGTTCGTCGTAATCGCAGGTGGCTTTGTACGGTGGGTTACGCCTTGCAGGCTAACCCACCCTATGGTTTCTGCAGGTGGATCCGCAATGGCAGCACGGCAAGTGCGCTGCGCCTGGTTACAATGTCGTTAGTCCCCCGAATCCTTCACTTGCGTAGCCCATGACCTTCGACTTTGCCCAGAACCATTTCGAGTTGTTTCAGCTGCCCATCCTGTTTGCGTTAGATAACAAACAGCTGGACGCGCAATACCGTGCGCTGCAGGCCGAATGGCACCCGGATCGCTTTGCCAGCGGCAGCGACGCCGAGCGGCGCTTGTCGTTGCAGGCCTCCACGCAAGTCAACGAAGCCTGGCAGACCTTGCGCTCGCCTGTGGCGCGCGCGCGTTATCTGCTGGCGCTGCAAGGCGTGGATACGCAAGAAGAAACCAATACCGCCATGCCGATGGATTTTCTGATGAACCAGATGATCTGGCGTGAACATATTGCTGAAGGCAAAGCCTCGCAAAATGTGGAACGGCTGGAAGAACTCAATAGCGAACTGCGCGAAGAAATGGGCGCGCTTGAATCCGAACTGGCCCAACAGCTGGATGTGGCGCAAGACTTTGCCGCCGCCGCGCTCAGCGTGCGCAAGCTGCGCTTTATGGAAAAGCTGGACCAGGAAATCGGCGACGCGATCGAATCCGTGTTGTTCTGAGCGAGGGTTTGATGGCGCCTGGCGTCGTCCCCTGGCTTTACCTTTGGCGCGCGCCTTGACGCGCGCCTTTTGACATCTGAAGACGCTATGGCATTACTGCAAATCTCTGAACCGGGCATGTCCGCCGCACCGCACCAGCATCGCCTGGCGGTGGGCATCGATCTGGGCACCACCAATTCGCTGGTCGCCACCGTGCGCAGCGGCAGCACCGCCTGCCTGCCCGATAGCGAAGGCCGCACTTTGCTGCCGTCGGTGGTGCATTACAGCGCCAGCGGTGTCGATGCAGTCGGCCACAAGGCGCAAGCGCGCCAGAATGCCGATCCGGCCAATACCATTGTCTCGGTCAAACGCTTTATGGGCCGCGGCCTGAAAGACATCGGCGATCTGGCCACGCCGTACCGCTTTGTCGAAGAGCCGGGCATGCTCAAGCTGCATACCGCGGCGGGCATCAAAAGCCCGGTGGAAGTCTCCGCCGATATCCTGCGCACGTTAAAAGACCGCGCCGAAGCCAGCTTGGGCGGCGAACTGGTCGGCGCAGTGATTACTGTGCCCGCGTATTTTGATGATGCGCAGCGCCAGGCCACCAAAGACGCCGCCAAACTGGCCGGTCTGAATGTGTTGCGCTTGCTGAATGAACCAACCGCCGCCGCCATCGCCTACGGGCTGGATAACGGCGCGGAAGGCACTTATGTGATTTATGACCTGGGCGGCGGCACCTTTGATGTGTCGGTGCTGGAACTGACCCGCGGCGTATTCGAAGTCAAAGCCACGTCGGGCGATTCGCAACTGGGCGGCGATGATTTTGATCATCGCATCCACTGCTGGGTGCTCGAACAAGCCGGCCTGTCGCAACTGAACGCGCACGATACGCGTCTGCTGCTGACCCGCGCGCGCGAAGCCAAAGAAGCGCTGACCGACCACGACGTGACGCATATCGCTGCCACCTTGTCGGATGGCCAGGCCATCGATGTTGAATTTACCGTGGCGCAATTCCAGCAACTGACTGCGCACCTGGTACAAAAGACGCTGACGCCGGTCAAGAAAGCGCTGCGCGACGCCAAAATCACCGCCGCCGATGTCAACGGCGTGGTGCTGGTGGGCGGCGCGACGCGCATGCCGCATGTGCGCCAGGCCGTCGAAACGCTGTTTGGCCAGACCCCGCTGACCAATCTGGACCCGGACAAAGTGGTCGCGCTGGGCGCGGCGATGCAGGCCGATGTGCTGGCAGGCAACAAGGGCGAAGACGACTGGCTGCTGCTGGATGTCATCCCCTTGTCGCTGGGGCTGGAGACCATGGGTGATCTGGTCGAGAAAGTCATCCCGCGCAACTCCACCATCCCGACCGCGCGCGCCCAGGAATTTACGACGTTTAAAGATGGCCAGACCGCGATGGCCATCCATGTATTGCAAGGCGAGCGCGAGATGGTGCGTGATTGCCGTTCGCTGGCGCGCTTTGAATTGCGCGGCATTCCGCCGATGGTGGCCGGTGCGGCGCGCATCCGCGTCACTTTCCAGGTGGATGCTGATGGCTTGCTGTCGGTGTCGGCGCGCGAGATGTCGAGTGGCATCGAGGCCAGCATCGCGGTCAAGCCCTCGTATGGCCTGGGCGACGATGAAATCGGCCGCATGCTGATCGATTCGATGAAACACGCCAACGACGACATGACGCAACGCAAGCTGGCCGAAGCGCGCGTGGATGCGCTCAGCCTGCTGCAGGCCACGCAAAATGCGCTGGCGCTGGATGGTGACTTGGTGGATGCCGAAGAACGCGCGGTCATCGACGCCGTGCTGGCCAATCTGCAGCAAAAAATGGCTGCGGACGACGCCGACGCCATCCGCATCACCGCCGAAAAACTTAACGAAGTGACCGCCACGTTTGCGGCGCGGCGCATGGATGCCGCAGTCAAACGCGGGCTGGCCGGCCACAAGATCGGCGATCTGTAAAACAGCCGAGCCGAACAAGACGATCAGGACTCAACATGACACAAGTAGTGGTTTTGCCGCATCCCCAGTTGTGCCCCGATGGCGCTGTGCTCGACGTGGAGCCGGGCGTTTCGATATGCGATGCACTGCTGGACGCGGACATCGAAATTGAGCACGCCTGCGAGAAATCGTGTGCCTGCACCACCTGCCACGTGATCGTGCGCGAGGGCGGCAGTAGCCTGAACGAAGCCGACGAGCTGGAAGAAGACATGCTGGATAAAGCATGGGGTCTGGAGGCGCAATCGCGCTTGTCGTGTCAGGCCATCGTTGCGGCCACCGATCTGGTGGTCGAGATTCCCAAATACACCATCAACCACGCGCGTGAGCATCACTAAGATGACGGCTCCGGTCGAAACGCAAGTCGCGGCCAGCGCCAGTCAGCAGCGCGTGGCCGATGTATTGGCGCAGCACGGCATCGCCGCACGCATCGTTACCTTTGATGCATCTACGCGTACCGCCGCTGATGCCGCCGCCGCCATTGGTTGCGATGTGGCCCAGATCGCCAAATCCATCATTCTGAAAGCCAAGGCCAGCGACCGGCTGGTGCTGGTGGTGACCAGTGGGCGCAATCGGGTCGACGAGAAAGCCGTCAGCGCGTTGATTGGTGAGAAAACCGGCCGCGCCGACGCTGATTTTGTGCGCGCCAAAACCGGCTTTGCCATCGGCGGCGTTGCGCCAGTGGCACACGTTGAAACGCCGATTACCCTGATCGACCAGGATTTGTTTGAATACGCAGAAATCTGGGCTGCCGCGGGCACGCCCAACAGCGTATTCCGGCTGACTCCGGATGAATTGCTGACGCTGACCGCTGGCCGCGTGGCACGCGTCAAAGAGGAAACGACCGCATGAAATGGACTGATTCGCTGGATATCGCGATCGAGCTGGCTGATCGCTACCCCGAAGTCGACCCGCGCACGGTTCGGTTTACCGAACTGATGGATCTGGTGCTGGCGCTGGATGACTTTGACGATGATCCCAAGCGCTGCGGTGAAAAGATCCTTGAGGCCATCCAGCAAGCCTGGATCGACGAGATCTGATCACGCGGGCGCGCCGCGGGTGGGGTGATTGTCCCACGCGTGTTCCATCCCGACGGCCGTTGCCGGGCTGGCGGATTCGCGCCATGATCCCTCGTCATTTCCCCGATGTAACCCGGTTTTTAGTGGAGCACTGATCTCGATGCCGCCCGCGCTTGCCTCTGGCGATTCCGCCACCCCGACCACTCGCGGTCTGTCTGTTGCCAGCCAGATACTGCAGGCGCGTTTTCGCCTGTTGCAGGTGCTGGAGCAAGCAGAAACCATCAACGATCTGCCGCAACGCATTACCGAAATTGCTCAGCAAATCCAGCTGGCGTGTATGCAGGACAGCGATGTGGCGTTGGCCGTGATTCTGCATGCGCAAGAAGGTGGTTACGGCGTACGCCATGCAGCGGATACCGCCACCGTGGTCGAGATTGTGGCGCGCCGGGTCGGGATGCCGTTGCTGGAACGCCAGTCGGTGGTCTGCGCCGCGCTGACCATGAATATCGCCATGCTGGCGCTGCAGGAAACGCTGACCCAACAAGCAGGCCCGCTCACGCCCGCACAGCGCATCACCATGCAGGAACACCCGCAATTGGGCCGTGATATGTTGCGCGGTCTGGGCGTGGCGGACCTGACCTGGCTGGATTGCGTGCTGCAGCACCACGAAGCGCCTGACGGCAGCGGTTATCCGGCCAGACTGAGCGGCGAACAGATCCGCTTTGAAGCGCGTTTGATCGGCCTGGCCGACCGTTATTGCGCCATGCTGACGCAGAGCGCATGGCGTAAGGCTTCGGCGGTGGATAACGCGATGTTTGAGAGCCTGGCGCAAAACGGCGGCGTTGATGCCAAATTTGGCGCGCTGTTCCGCGAAACCATTGGCGTGTATCCGCCCGGTGCGGTCGTGCAATTGCGTAACGGCGAAGTGGCCGTGGTGCGCCACGCCGGCGACGATGACCACGCACCGTCGGTGGTGTCGTTGCTGGACGCCAAAGGCAACCCGGTGCCCGATTCGCCGCCGCGCGATACCGCGCAAGCAGGCTATCAGATCGCCCACGTGCTTGATCCGCGTTTGCTGGCCGGACGCCTGCGTTCCACCCACGTCTGGGGCGCCACCGCCGCCGGATTGTAAGCATCGTCGGTGCGGATGCTCGTCACCGGCGCTTTGATTTCTTCCCTTGTTGATCGTGAATCACTATGACGTTTAAAGAAATTCTGGACACGCTGCCCAGCGTGGCGCATCTGGCTGCGCTGGAAATCCTTGATGGCGACACCGTCACCGGCCGCCTGGACAATCAACCCGGCCAAGCGGGCAGCGTGCGCGTCTACCACGCGCTGTATCAGGAATTTGGCGCGCTCGACGCCGTGGCGGCGGATAAAGGCTTGCGCCTGTACGCCGAACATACCGCCGATGCGGTGGCCAACCCGGGCAAGCATCCGAATATTGATCGGTTGCTGGTGCTGGCCGAGGGCGGCCAGGCGCTGGCGGTGCGGCTGATCGCGGCTTGAGTTGGTTCTAGACGAAAAAAAACGGCGCTCGATGCGCCGTTTTTTTATGCCTGGACCGCCGATGATTTACTCGTCGTCATCGCCAATATCAATGGCGTGATCACCGCCATCTGGTTCGTTCATCAGCAGCGCCGCGTGCACCACTTCGCGGTTTAGATGGGGCGAGAACAGCTCAATAAAATCAAAGGCATAGCCACGCAAATAGGCGTCACGGCGCACACCGATGCGGGTGGTGGATGGCTCGAACAGATGGCTGGCGTCTATGGCCACCAGGCCGTGGTCGCGGTCGGGTTCAAAGGCCATGCTCGCCAGGATGCCGACGCCCAGACCGAGGCCGACGTAGGTTTTGATCACGTCCGAATCGATGGCGGTCAGCACCACATTCGGCGTCAGACCACGTTGTTCGAACGCGCGATTAATCAGCGAGCGGCCGGTAAAGGCAAAGTCATAGGTAATCAGCGGATAGGCCGCCACGTCTTCCAAACGGATAGCGTGGTCAAGCGCCGTCAGCGGGTGGTCGGCCGGCACCACAATCGAGCGGTTCCAGTCGTAGCACGGCAGCATGGCCAGCTCGTGATAATGATCGATGCCTTCGGTGGCGATGGCCAGATCCGCCGCGCCTTCGACCACCATTTCGCTGATCTGCGTGGGGCTGCCCTGTTTGATCGACAAGCGCACCTTGGGGTAGCGCGACAAGAAGGCCTTGATGGTGCGGGGCAGGGCGTAGCGCGCCTGGGTATGCGTGGTGGCAATGGTCAGGCTGCCGCCTTCCACGTTGACGAATTCCTCGCCAATGCGTTTGAGGTTTTGCGCTTGCATCAGGATGCGTTCAGAAATGCGCAGAATTTCGCGGCCTGGCGCGGTGACATCCACGACACGCTTGCCGTTACGGATAAACACCTGCACGCCCAGTTCGTCTTCGAGCAAACGAATCTGCTTGGAAATCCCGGGTTGCGAGGTATGCAGTTTCTCCGCCGCTTCGGAGACGTTGAGCCCTTGTTTTGCTACTTCTACCAGGTATCGTAATTGTTGTAATTTCATCGCAGCACCAATAAATAACCAGACCTTCTAAAATCTTAACATAACAGTCTAAAGCAATATAAACCCGTTGCTATAATCGCGCGTTCTGCGGTTTTTAATCCATTCCCCACTGCTTTGCGCCCCTGCGCCAAAGCGGTCGGCAAGTTCCGGTTGGCAAGGGTCCAAGTGAATACAGGCTTTATCGTTGCGGGTTTGCTGGTTGGTTTTATCGTGGGCATGACCGGTGTAGGCGGCGGTTCCTTGATGACGCCCATCCTGTTGTATTTCGGCATCAACCCGGCCACCGCCGTCGGCACCGATTTGCTGTACGCCGCCATCACCAAGGGCAGCAGCGTCTGGGTTCATCACAAACATCGCAATATTGATTGGCGCGTGACCGGCTGGCTGGCCGTGGGCAGCGTGCCTGCCGCCATCGTCACGCTGGTGCTGCTGCACGTATGCGGCGCGGACACCAAAGCCATCAATGCGCTGATCAAATCAACGCTGGGCGTGGCTTTGCTGTTGACCTCCGCCGCCATTTTGCTCAAACCGGTGCTGCAACGCCTGATGGGGCGGGGGGCCGTGGTCAGCGCCGAGACCATGCGCTCGCGCAAGACCGTCGCCGCCACCGTGTTCACCGGTGTGGTGCTGGGCGTGATTGTGACGTTGTCGTCGATTGGCGCAGGCGCGTTGGGCACCGTGGCGTTGTTTGCGCTGTACCCGCTGCTGCCCACGTCGCGCCTGGTGGGCACCGAGATTGCTCACGCCGTGCCGTTAACGTTGGTGGCCGGGCTGGGCCACGCTGGTCTGGGCAATCTGGATTTGCATATACTCGGCTTCTTGTTAATGGGCTCCTTGCCCGGCATCTATGTGGGGAGCCATCTGGCGGGCCGTTTGCCCGATCGCTTTCTGCGCCCGGCGCTGGCGGTGATGCTGGCCATCGTGGGTGCCAAACTGGTGTTTTAAAACCCCGGATTTAATTGCGGAGCAGGTATGGATCTGGAACAAAAAATCGCCGATACCCTGGCGTTATTGCAGCGCATCGGCACGGAATTCAAACCGGCCGTGTTTGCCAATTCGTTTGGCGCAGAAGACATGGTGCTGACCGACCTGATTGCAAAGCACAACATCAATATCCAGTCATTCAGCCTGGACACCGGGCGCTTGCCCAATGAAACCTACGAGCTGATGCAAAAGGTGCACGAGCGTTATCCGTCGCATCCGGTGCAGGTGTTTTTCCCCGATGCGGGCCAGATAGAAAGCTGGGTGAACGCCAACGGTATCAACTCGATTTACGATTCGATCGAATTGCGCAAAGCCTGTTGCCACATCCGCAAAGGCGAACCGCTTAAACGCGCGCTGGCGGGCAAAACCGCGTGGGTAACCGGCTTGCGTCGCGAACAATCGCCCACGCGCACCGACCTGGGCAATCAGGAATACGACAGCGGCAATGGTCTGGAAAAATTCAATCCACTGATTGAATGGACCGAAAAAGATGTGTGGGCTTATCTGCGCGCCAACAACGTGCCGTATAACGCTTTGCATGATAAACACTATCCGTCGATTGGTTGCGCGCCCTGTACGCGCGCCATCGCGGTGGGCGAAGACGTACGCGCCGGCCGCTGGTGGTGGGAAAATCCGGAGAACAAAGAATGCGGTCTGCACGTGAAAAGCGACGTGGTCAGCATTATTCCTGTCTCTAGTTCATTGTCTGCGGCCCCGGGTCGTTGACAGTCAGGTATTGCCTGACTAGATTCACTGGTTATGCCTTCAGAATGCCGCCGCTTATGGCGGCATTCGCTTGACCGGGATGACCCGGCAATTAAAAAAGCAACAAATACAAACGATTTACCCAGTGGATGCTAGAGGAAGGAAACGGTCATGCAAGACATTCAATATCTGATTGGCGTTGATGGTGGCGGCACCGGCACGCGGATTGCCATTTCGGGCCTGGACGGCGTGGAGCTGGTTCGCGCCGAAGGCGGCGCATCGGCGCTGCAACAAGGCATCGAAAAAGCGTGGGTTAATATCAACGAGACCATCGCCAAGGGTTTTGATGCGCTGGGCATTACGCCCGATCGCAGCCGTTGCGCCGTGGGCTTTGGGTTGTCTGGCGTGCACAACCGCGCCTGGGCCGCCGAATTTGAAAATACCAATCCCGGCTATGGCCGCGTGATTGTCGAATCCGATGGGTTTTCCACTTTGCTGGGCGCGCATAACGGCGCGCATGGCGGCATTATCGCCGTCGGCACCGGCTCGATTGGCGAGGCGTGGTTGCCCGATGGCGCGCGCATCGAAGTGGGCGGCTGGGGCTTTCCGACCTCGGACGAAGGCTCGGGCGCCTATCTGGGCCTGAAGGCGATCAACCACGTGCAACGCGTGTTTGACGGCCGCGAGCCGCTGACCGACTTCGGTCGCAAACTGTTTAGCGTGGTGGGTGAAACCAAAGAAGCCATCTTCGCCTGGATGGGCAAGATGAAGCAGGGCGAATGCGCCTCGCTGTCGCCGATTGTGGTTGAGTTTGGCACCACCGACGCCGTGGCCGCGCGCTTTCTGGCCGAAGCTGGCCGCGAAATCGAAATTATTGGTAAAGCATTACGCGCCACCGCGCCGGCCTTGCCGCTGGCGATTTGCGGCGGTGGTTTGTCTGAAGCACTGCGTCCGTATATTCCGGCCGATTTCCTGGCGACTACCAGCCGTCCGCAAAAAGATTCCTGCGCTGGCGCGTTGATCCTGATCCACAAAGCCATTACTGGCTAACGCGGCGCTCACGCTGGCGCGGTTTGAAGCCAAACCCGCCAGCGCGTACTTTGCGATGACATCGGCCGTGCGTTTGCGCGCGGTCGCGAAGGAGAACATGGCGATGGATCAACAGCAAAAGCTGCTGTTTCTGAAGCCGGACGCGGACAGCGCCACACCGCTGTATCTGCAACTGAGCCACAAACTGGCAGCCGCCATCCATGCCGGCTTCTGGAAAGCCGATGATCCGCTGCCGTCCGAGCGCACCTTCTGTGAGGTGCTGGGCGTTTCGCGCGTTACCGCGCGCAAGTCGCTCGACCTGTTGTACGAACAAGGCATGATCGTGCGCCGTCAGGGCGCGGGCACGTTTATCACGCCCAAGCTGGAGCAATCGCTGTCGCGCCTGACCAACTTGTCTGAGATGTTGAAACAAAGAGGTTTTACGCCAGGCAGCAGGTGGTTACGTCGCGAGGTGGGCCCGGCCACCGCAGAAGAGCTGATGCGACTGAATCTGGCCCCCAACGCCAAGGTTTCGCGCTTGTTGCGCGTGCGGACCGCGAACGAAGTGGTTATGGCCGTCGAAGAAACTGCGCTGCCGCATCATCTGGTCAGCGATCCGCACAAGATTGGGGATTCGCTGTACGAGTACATGCAGAACGCCAAGCTAAGTGTTGTACGCGCGATACAGAATATCGCTGCGGTCAACGCAAATTCTCGAATTGCAGACCTTGCCGGAATCCCGGAAGGCCACGCGATGCTGCATTTGGTGCGTGTGGGTTATCTGGAAAACGGCTTGCCGGTGGAGTTGACGCATTCGTGGTTCCGCAGCGATTACTACGACTTTGTGGTCGAGTTGCACCGATAAAGCCAATCATTTCAAACGCTTTACATGCTTTGCCGTTGGTCCGTACGTAGTGGCCGTTCATACGCGTGGTGTATTTGACTACATGCTGTCAGCATAGGGCAGGGTGATTGCCGGATTCTGGTGCGCCGCCAGCCTGAATCTGGGGCGATGGAAGTGTTTCACCGTATTGATATTTTGTTGTAATCTGCCTGAGCCTCGAAAACGGGGTGGCAAGGCCCGGCGACCGCGGGGCGTTGAAACAAGTACATAAGCCCGCCAACAACGAGCGGGTAGCAGAGGATGGATGGATCAGGTCTGCGACCTTTATAAAACAACGCAGCCGGTGCATCCGCGGAATCGAACGACGATCACATAGAACCCGATGCCCTTGGCGCGTCCGGGTTTCGTCTGGGCCGGCACGTCTGTAGTTTCTGGATGAGCTTCTCGCTGTATGTTGTTTGCGCTGCGTAGTCCCTCCTGAGCCGTAAGTGGCGCACAGCAATGTGCGACCCGACAAACCGGAACACAGAGGAAACGCGAGATGAAGCTCAACAAAATCATGCTGGCCGTTACGGTCGCATGCTGCGCAATGGCATCGCTCCCGGCTGCGGCCGCCGACAAGACCAAAATCGAATTCTGGTCCAACAGTCTGTCCCCCAAGTTTGACGCGGTCATGAAAGAGCTGACTGCCAAATTCAATAGCTCACAAAACGACATCGAAGCCGTTTGGGTTGATGTCGACTGGGATGCCTTCCAGCCGCGCTTTGTGGCCGCCGTCGCCGGTGGCACTGCGCCGTCGCTGGTTAACCTGCCCGTGCCTTGGGCGGCAGAATATGCGCAAAAAGGTCTGATCGAGCCACTTGATAGCAAGATCGCCAGCTTTAAAAACACTTACGCTGATGGCGCCATCAAAGACGTGACCTACGGCGGCAAAGTCTACGGTCTGCCCTGGTACAACTCGGTGTCGATCATTGCCTATAACAAGGCGCTGTTTGATAAAGCCGGCCTGAAAGATGCCCCCAAAACGCTGGACCAATTGTTCAGTGATTCCAAAGCACTGAAAGACAAAGCCGGTGTGGCTGGCTTTGCCCCCAAGCTGCAAGAATTTTCCAGCTGGTTTATGTATGAAGGCCTGCCCGTCATCAAAGATGGCAAGGCGGTCTTTAATAGCCCGGCGCACGTCAAATTTGTTGAGCGTTTTGCCCAGGCTTATAAAGACGGTTCAATTCCGAAAGACGTTTTCAAGATGGAATTCGAGCAAGAAATTGCCGCTTATGATTCGGGCAAGATTGCGATGATGACCACCGCGCCGCAAGCGCTCAAGCGCACGCAAACCGACGCCAAAACCATCTACGCCCAGACTGTGACTGCGCCGTTCCCGGTATCCAAAGGCAATACGCCGTTTGGTGGCTATCTGTTCTTCTGGTCGGTGCCCAAAGGCACCAAAAACGTGGATGCCGCCGTCAAACTGGGTCAGTTTCTGACCAATGACGAGAACCAGCTGCGCTTTTCCAAAGCCACTGAAACCACGTTCCCGTCCACACGCAAATCCGTTACTGATGCGTATTTCCAGGCGGGCGCCAATTCGGCTGATCCAATTGAGCATGGTCGCGCCGTGGCTGCCAAAGCCATTGTGAATGCGCGTACTTTGACCGTCACCGGCCTGCCCGATGAAGCATCGATGAACAAGAAATTGCAGGATGAATTGCAGTCAGCCATTGAAGGTCGCAAGTCGGCCAAAGACGCGCTGGATGCCGCCGTCGCTTACTGGAATCAGAAGCTGTCTGCAACAAAATAATAGGTATTAGCCGCAATTGACAGCGGCATGCAAAGATGGATTTTGCTGTGGGAATTTTCTGATACACTGCCGCAGCAAAACAGAAAATCCGCATGATCTGGTGAGATACGCCGGGTTCAATGTGGTGTACCGCGAGGAACAGGAAATCCTGGCGTATTTGTCGATAACTCCAAGAGGAAGACAAGATGAAGCTCAATAAGATGTTGACCGTTGGCGCCGTAGTATTCGGCTTTGCTGCCCTGCACGCTCAGGCAGATACCGAACTCGAATTCTGGACCATGAACCTGGCTCCTAAATTCAACGACTATTTCAACAAAGCCGTTACCGATTTCAACAAAGCCAACCCGGGCCTGACCGCCAAGTGGGTTGACATGAACTGGGATCAGATCGAGCCGAAACTGATCGCTTCGATCGCCGCAGGCAGCCCGCCCGCGCTGGTTAACTTCAACGTGCCTTGGGTTCACGCTCATGCACAAGCCGGCGACATTCTGCCGATCGACCAGTACCTGGGCGCTGCCAAGGGCTCGTACTCCGTCGGCGCGCTGAAAGACGTGACCGTCAACGGCAAGGTGTATGCCTTCCCGTGGTACAACTCCGTTTCGATCATCGCTTACAACAAGGATCTGCTGGCCAAGGCTGGCGTGAAGGCCGCTCCGGCTTCGTTTGATCAGTTTGTGGCTGATGGCAAGCAGATCACCGCCAAGACCGGCGTTCCGGCTTATGCGCCGAAGCTGGGCAACTTTGTAGGCTGGTTCTACTACGCTGGCCTGCCGGTGATCGAAGGCAACAAGGCTGTGTTCAATTCGCCGAAACACGTGGCTTTCGTACAGAAGTTTGCTGATCTGTACAAAGCCGGCGTAATGCCGAAAGACGTGTTCAAGGTTGAGTTCGAGCAAGAAATCGCTGCTTACAACTCCGGCAAGATCGCCATGATGACGACCGCGCCGCAAGCCCTCAAGCGCACCGAAACCGATGCCAAGGCTGTATACGCCAAGACTGGCGTGGCTGCTTTCCCGACTGATGCCGGCAAGATGGCATTCGGCGCATGGCTGATGGACTTCGTGGTACCGAAAGGCACCAAGGATCCGGCCGCTGCCGCCAAGCTGGGTCTGTTCCTGACTGGCGATGCACAGCAAGTTGCTTTCTCGAAGGCAACCGAAACCACCTTCCCGTCGACCAAGAAGGGCAACCTGGACCCGTACTTCCAGTCGGGCGCCAAGTCGGCTGATCCGGTTGAGCAAGGCCGTGCCGTTGCTGCCAAGTCGATGGACAAGGCTGTAACGCTGACCATCCCGCCGGGCGTGCTGCCGGACGAAGCTGCAATGACCAAGAAACTGCAAGACGAAATCCAGGACGCGATCGAAGGCCGCAAGCCGGTCAAGGCCGCGCTGGACGAAGCAGTTGCTGCATGGAACGAAAAGCTGGCCAAGTAATTTGATTTAAGCCAGACCCGGTGCGGAACACGCAGCAAATGCGGTTCCGCACCGATCTTTGCAATATAAAAATAAAGCTACAGTCGAGTTATGCCGTGAAGAATACCCGCAGTTACGCCGCCATTGCCTATCTGTTCCTGGCCCCGGCTTTGATCCTGATGGGCGTATTTACATTCTGGCCAGTAGGCTTTAATACGTATCTGGCTTTCCAGGATTATTCCATCGCCGATGGCACCGCCACCTGGAATAACTTCGCGCATTTCAAATATATCTTCCATGAAGAATTATTCTGGAATGCCCTCAAGAATTCGCTGCTGTATTTGCTGATCGTGCCGGTCATTCAGCTGGGCGCATTGGTATTGGCCAAACTGGTCAATAACAAATTGCCGGGCATGACTTTTTTCCGCGCCACGTTTTATATCCCGGTAATTACTTCGATTTCGATTGCCGGTGTGGTCTGGATTTACGTTTACAAATACGACGGCATGCTCACCTGGTTGCTGACCAGCCTGGGTCTGTTGCATGAACAGATCGACTGGTTGGGCGAACCTAAAATCGCGCTGTACATGATGATGATCTTTACCTTCTGGAAAGGGATTGGTTATTACATGGTGCTGTATCTTGCCGGCCTGCAAGCCATTCCGAGCGAAGTGGAAGAAGCCGCCGTGCTCGATGGCGCCAATGCCTGGCAGCGTTTCTGGAAGATCACCGTGCCGATGGTCAAACCGACCATCCTGTTGTGCACGCTGCTGTCGACCATTGCCGCAATCAAGGTCATGCAAGAACCGATCGTGCTGACCAAGGGTGGCAAGGGCGACACGTATACCGCGCTGTTCTACGTATACGACCAGGCGTTCCGCAACTTCAATTTTGGCCGGGCTGCGGCCGCAGGTTTGGTAATCACCTTCTTCTGCGTGCTTCTCGCCATCATCCAGTTCCGCTTCTTTGGCGAAAAGAAATAAGGCAGGGGTAAATATATTATGGCCATGGGTAGAAATTCGCGGCGGATCATGGGTTTGACCGGGCATTACGCCGGTCTGATCGCATTCGCCATCTTTACCGCCTTCCCGTTGTGGTGGGCGGCCTCGGTCGGTTTATCGACCAATCCCGAAAACATGTACTCGTTTCCACGTTCGTTCTGGCCCACTGAGCCCGGCTTGCTGTGGTTCGCCAAAGTGTTTACGGACATGCCGTTCCTCACCTACCTGAAAAACTCCACCATCATGGCCGTCATGACCGTGGTCGGTGTGGTGATTGTGTCGGTGCTGGCGGGTTATCCGTTGGCGCGGCTCAAGTTTGTGGGTAGCAAAACCATCTTCGTGATCATCATCCTGACCATGATGCTGCCGTCCGAAGTCGCGATGATTCCTAACTTCATCACGATGAAACACCTGCATCTGATCAACGAATACCTGGGCGCCACCGTCATCAACTTCTCGGCCGCCTTTGGTATTTTCCTGATGAAACAAGCGTTCGAGATGGTGCCGCAAGACTTGATCGACGCCGCACGCGTGGATGGCGCCACCGAGATGCAGATTCTGTGGCGCATCATGGTGCCGGTCTCGGCGCCGTCGATTGCCGCGCTGG
This sequence comes from Amantichitinum ursilacus, assembly GCF_001294205.1. Classification (GTDB taxonomy): domain Bacteria; phylum Pseudomonadota; class Gammaproteobacteria; order Burkholderiales; family Chitinibacteraceae; genus Amantichitinum; species Amantichitinum ursilacus. The sequence continues at coordinate 68,030 of NZ_LAQT01000007.1, read as the reverse complement.
GCATCTTTACGCTGGTTAACGCGTGGAATGATTATCTGTGGCCCTCCATTATTCTCACCAGCCGTGAGAAACTGCCGCTGGCCGTAGGTGTCTTCAATGATCTGACCGGCCCGTTCGCTACGTCAGACAGCATGGTGATGGCTGCCATCGTGATGACGGTGATCCCCGTACTGGTGTTCTTCGCCTTTACCCAACGCTACTTTGTCAGCGGTATGGATGGCGCGGTCAAATAAGACCGGCACACCACAGATACGCTTCAGAACCATCAAGAATTTTAGGGAATCGAGTAAATGGCATCGGTTACGCTCAAGGGCATTAAAAAGAGTTACACCAAAGACGTTACGGTCATCAAAGGCGTCGATCTGCAAATTAAAGACGGCGAATTCGTCGTTTTCGTCGGCCCGTCGGGCTGCGGTAAATCCACGCTGCTGCGCATGATCGCCGGCCTGGAAGACATCACCGAAGGCGAATTGATGATTGGCGACGCGCTCGCCAACGATGTGCACGCATCCAAACGCGGCATCGCCATGGTGTTCCAGAGCTATGCGCTGTACCCGCATATGAGCGTGTACGACAACATGGCGTTCTCGCTGAAACTGGCGGGCGCGGACAAAGCTGAAATCGACAAACGCGTGCAACGCGCTGCCGAGATTCTGCAAATCACCCACCTGCTGGAACGCAAGCCCAAAGCCCTGTCGGGCGGCCAGCGCCAACGTGTGGCCATCGGCCGCGCCATCGTGCGCGAGCCGCAAGTGTTCTTGTTTGACGAGCCGTTGTCGAACCTGGACGCATCGCTGCGTCTGAATATGCGCGTCGAGTTGTCCAAGCTGCACGCCGATCTCAAGACCACCATGATCTACGTCACGCACGATCAGGTTGAAGCCATGACCCTGGCCGACCGTATCGTGGTGTTTAACGCAGGCGTGGTGCAGCAAGTGGGTTCGCCGCTGGAAATGTATGAAAACCCGGCCAACCTGTTTGTGGCTGGCTTCCTCGGCTCGCCCAAGATGAACCTGCTGGAAGCGCAACTGGTGGGTGTCGAAAACGGCCTGGCCGTGGTGCGCCTGCCCAAGGGCATCACCGTGCGCGCCGCCGTCGACGCTTCGCGCGCAACAGCGGGCTCCAAAGTGACGCTGGGCGTGCGTCCGGAACATATCCAGCTGGCCACCGAAGGCGATGTCGGCATCCCGGCACGCGTTGATCTGGTGGAACACTTGGGCGATATCGTGCTGGCGTATGTCGAGATTCCGGGCGTGAACGACATCCTCGCCGTCAAACTGCCGGGCCACTACACCAACCTGAAACGCGGCGACGCGGTCCGCCTGGTGTTCCCGGAAACCAGCGCACTGGTGTTTGATGAGGCTGGCCTGGCGTTCAAGCGTACGGTTTGATGCTTGAAGGTGGTTGGATGTGAAAATGCCCCGCGGATGCGGGGCATTTTTGTTGGTGCGGGTTGGGGGTGGAGAAGGGCGGGAGCCCTGTGTTGAGTGGGATGGGCTTTCATATGCTGCCTGCACGGCGGCAGACAGGGGGCGCAGCGTGCCCATGCTGCCTTTGGCCTTCTAAGCCACCTGCACGGCGGCAGACGCTTTAGCCTGCGCTAGGGCCGCATCATCCGACTTCTAAGCCGCCTGCACGGCGGCAAACAGGCGGACGAGGTCGGCGCCCCGCGTGTCGTCCTTCTAAGCCGCCTGCACAGCGGCAAACTCTGGCCGGGATAATGGCCCGTGGCTTCCACTCTTCTAAGCCGCCTGCACGGCGGCAAACGCTGGGCATCTCGCCCCAAGCGGTCCAGCAATCTTCTAAACCGCCTGCACGGCGGCAAACAGATACGTCTTGCCAGCGGCGCGCATGGTCTTCTTCTAAGCCGCCTGCACGGCGGCAAACCCACCGGACTCTGTGCGCACAATGGCGGCCATCTTCTAAGCCGCCTGCACGGCGGCAAACACCGCGCTTGATCGTCTCGCGCTTCACATCCACTTCTAAGCCGCCTGCCCGGCGGCAAACGAGCAGGATGCGCAAATCACGATGTTGATTGCCTTCTAAGCCGCCTGCACGGCGGCAAACGAGACCCGGCAATACGGCCGCTTGATTGAAATCTTCTAAGCCGCCTGCACGGCGGCAAACCTCGATGCCCCGGCGCATCTCGTCGGTGATCACTTCTAAGCCGCCTGCACGGCGGCAAACTTTGAGTTCGTTCGCTTCGCGCGCCTTGCGCTTCTTCTAAGCCGCCTGCACGGCGGCAAACTAATCAAGTCGCGCATGGTGCGCATTATTTCGCTTCTAAGCCGCCTGCACGGCGGCAAACGTGGGCGCGGTCCTGGTCGTCGCCGGGCTTATCTTCTAAGCCGCCTGCACGGCGGCAAACGCCGGTGCCTGATTTGAAAACCCATATTCCAACTTCTAAGCCGCCTGCACGGCGGCAAACTGCTTCATCACATTCATGATCGCGCCCAGCCGCTTCTAAGCCGCCTGCACGGCGGCAAACTTCGAAACGGGCTGCTTGGTGAGGTCCAGCATCTTCTAAGCCGCCTGCACGGCGGCAAACCGATTCAATCGCCCACGTACGCTGATTAACTTCTTCTAAGCCGCCTGCACGGCGGCAAACCCGCTCGGCGAAGTGACGTCGGCCCATATCCTCTTCTAAGCCGCCTGCACGGCGGCAAACCCACCATGGCAGCATTTCGCGCCGGGCTGGCACTTCTAAGCCGCCTGCACGGCGGCAAACTGGCGCTGCTTGTCTTGTGTTTTCGCTCAACACTTCTAAGCTGCCTGCACGGCGGCAAACACCGTATACGCTCAATATGTCGGCGGTATAGTCTTCTAAGCCGCCTGCACGGCGGCAAACTTTTAACGGCGCCATTGATCAATTTGCAGATGCTTCTAAGCCGCCTTCACGGCGGCAAATTGCAACACCATCGTGCAGCGCTCTGGCGCCACCTTCTAAGCCGCCTTCACGGCGGCAAACCGAGCGCAAGGCGCGTATGACTAAAGCGAAGCCTTCTAAGCCGCCTTCACGGCGGCAAACGGCGTTATCTACCCACTTTGTGGCCCGCTTGCCTTCTAAGCCGCCTGCACGGCGGCAAACTTGCGGCGCCGCGATCGCTTCGGCGCCAGCGTCTTCTAAGCCGCCTGCACGGCGGCAAACCTACCCCTTTCGATTTTCGCACTGATCGTGGTCTTCTAAGCCGCCTGCACGGCGGCAAACAAAGAAGGCATCATCGACGACTTTTCCGGTCACTTCTAAGCCGCCTGCACGGCGGCAAACCCCCTGGCCTGACTTGTCTGGGCCGCGAAGAACTTCTAAGCCGCCTGCACGGCGGCAAACCAAACGAGAAAGCCCCGCGCTTTGCCCCTCGACTTCTAAGCCGCCTGCACGGCGGCAAACCGCACTATTCCCCGCAGCGGCCGTATAGGCTTCTTCTAAGCCGCCTGCACGGCGGCAAACGCGTCGTATGCGTCGTCTTTTTCTTTTTCGGTCTTCTAAGCCGCCTGCACGGCGGCAAACGGGGCGCAGGAAGCGCAAGAAGTCCCCAATGTCTTCTAAGCCGCCTGCACGGCGGCAAACGAGCTTTGCCCCGCGCCGCGTCTCGATACTCTCTTCTAAGCCGCCTGCACGGCGGCAAACATGATGCCGAGAAGTTCGAGATCCGCGAAATTCTTCTAAGCCGCCTGCACGGCGGCAAACTGGTTGGCGCCGGCGATGGAGTCGGCCGGCATCTTCTAAGCCGCCTGCACGGCGGCAAACAGCCTCGGTGAGCGCATGGAGTCGTATCAGAACTTCTAAGCCGCCTGCACGGCGGCAAACTTACTGGTCGCCTGCATCGCAGCCACGTCCATCTTCTAAGCCGCCTGCACGGCGGCAAACCCATACCGACTCAACATGGGGGTGTAACGTGGCTTCTAAGCCGCCTGCACGGCGGCAAACGGGCCGAATCAGATACAGACTGGCACGCAGCACTTCTAAGCCGCCTGCACGGCGGCAAACAGTTCCCTGCCGTTCGGCAGCGAGCAAAAAAACTTCTAAGCCGCCTGCACGGCGGCAAACAGTCACAATCGCGTTGGTGGTGTCCTTACCCACTTCTAAGCCGCCTGCACGGCGGCAAACATGCTACACGGGCGCTATTGCTACGCGGGACTCTTCTAAGCCGCCTGCACGGCGGCAAACTGAAAATCCCAGTTCCAAACCTCAACCCAATCAATCACCTACCTTCGTTTTATGCCGATTGACTTCATTTTTTTGCATCCCCGCTAACTCCTTGTTAACAATCGTATTTCTGGCACGTCGATTTAACGAAGCCAAACAGATAATCCAGCGCCTCGCTTTCCTGCAGCGTTTCGATCATGCGGCCGCGGAATTCCTGGTCTGTGCAGCGCAGGTTCGCGCCGCATTCAAACGCCAGCGGCATAACCAGCGCGTCTTTGACCAGATCGGCGATATCAAACACCAGCGCGCCACGGCGGGTTTTGCCGTGCAGCAGTGGAAAACAGAAGCTGATGCCCAAGCCATTAAGCGCGACCGCCGCCAGGCCATAAGCCAAGTAGTTGCCGTGATCCAGAAAGCTGTTGATGCGCTCGGCCTTGCTGTCCTTGGCGCCGACACCTTCCGCGCGGCTGAAGTCAACCTGGTGCTGGCGCGCCAGAAGTGCATACAGTTGGCGCGCCCAGGCGGCCTCGGCCAGCAGCAGATCCTGCGTGCTGATGGCTGCGGTGATGACCTGTTCAAAGCGCCCGGCGGCCAGCCCCGAGGGTTGCACCTTGTGCTGGCGCAGATATTCGTTGCTGGCCCAACTGGCCCGGCAATAGCGGATGCGCTCGCGCAATGCATCCCGCGCGGCATCCAGCCTTTTCGCTTCGTCAAACCACAGCCGCGCCCATGCCTGCATGTATTCGGTGGGCCCGTATTCCGATTGTGGTGACAAGAAAACAGGCTCGGTCGATGCGAACAGCGGCGTGCCACCGCTGCCGCAAAAGCCCAGCATTACATTGGATTCGGCCAGCCGCCGCACCGCCGCGTCGGTAATCGAACAGCCCTTGCCCAACAGCAGCAATGCCGTATTGCGCTCAGGAATGTTGAAGTACTGGTCGATGTCGTTGAGCGTCTCGGTTAAATAGAGCACGCGCTCGTCCTTTTGCAGAACGCGCGCGTGTTCCAGATAAAACAGATTCGCCCGTTTCGATAGCAGAATCTGCTGAGGTTTACGCGGGCGGCCCTGGCTCAAGGCAGCACCGGCAGCGCAAACGGCCGGGTGGCGCTGGCTAGCCCATACCCGTCGGGCAGTAACGCGGTGGCGTTCGGCTCGGCCGGGCACGGCTGAATATAGAGCCGGAAATTCTGCCCCGTGCTTTTGCTGCGCATATCAAAGAACGGCAGCCGCAATGCGTCGGCCTGCAAGATGCGCCGCACGCGCACCGTGCCACCCGCGTTGCGCTCCGCTTTGCGCGTGGGAATGCGGTAGCGCCGATAGCTGACCCATAGGCCATCAAACGGCTGAGGTACCGCAGCCACCGCGCGAAAGTAGCCAAATTGATGGATGGCGGGCTCATCTTGCAAGTGCGCGTGCAAGTCGTGCAGCGCGGGCGCGGTTTCGGCAAAGATGCGGATGCGTTTGAATGGATTAGCGTCAGGTAGTGCGATTGCGTAAGTGTCAGGCACGAATTTAAAGGCGTGGTGTAACGCCCGCACGACCTGCGCCGCTGTACCAGGAACGGGCTGTCCGCTCGCGACGATATCAAGGTAGAAGGCGGCGTGGTTCATTCTGTTGCATCCTCGTTTTTCTTTTCTTCAGTACTGCTGCTGAACACCCCGCCGCGGATCAGGCTGGCGATCATGTACATCCCGCCGTCGCTGTCGGGATCAAGCCCGCGCATCTTGCCTGCGTATATCCACGCGCTTGTATTGGTTTTTGGATCGCGAAAACGCCGCTGCGCATCAAGGTTGGCGCCATTGGGTTCAACCGGAATGGGGCGGCCGATTTCGGGATATGCCGGATACCACGTGTCGATCGTGCGCAGCGCATTGCTGACTTTCTGGTCACGCAACGCGGCGTGGCCCATCACCCGGGTGGCGACAAAGTCGAGCTTGATTTCTGGATTGCTGTCTCGTGGTTCGGGCACCCCTAAGGCATAGAGCGGCCGCGCAAAGCCCTTGGGCTTCTCTTCCACGTAATTTTGCGATGGATAAACTTCGACCGCGCCGCGCAACCCGAAGTCGAGCGTGGCGCTGATGCGCAAGGTGGTAGCGGTGGTGTTTCCGCACAAACCCTCCGCGATGATGTTGCCGACCGAAATTTCAGCCGCGCTGTAGTCGCCAAACTGGCTAGTCGAAATAGCGAGCGCGTCTTGCGTATAGACCTTGTCATTGGCGTTGGTGACCCGAACCGTGATCGCACACGCCAGCGTTCGATTGCGCCACAGCCAGCGCCCGTTAAAGATGTTGCGGGCTATGCGTCTTGCCACTTCTTGCAGACCCGCTGATGAATAAGCGCGTTCGATAAACTCATCGAAGCTGGCACGGAATTCGGCGACCTCTTCGCCCTTCTGTTTTTTGCCCAACGCGCAGGTAAACAGTGATCCCTTCAGGTCGAGCATGCGCAGATCAAAACGCACCTCCAGCGCCACCGCCTCGCAATCCAGCCGCGCACTGTCGGTAATCTGGATCTGGCTGACCTCCACGCGCTCGGCAGTGCCAGTCGTCGAGGTCTCTTTATTCCCGTCTTGATTGGTGTTCTGCGTACCACGTATGCCGTGGCGAATGACCTGCACCGGAGACGTGCTGCCATCGGGCATTACGCTGTAAAAGGCGGCGTCGCTGAGCAGCAGGCTACGTTGAAAGGCCAGTACGCCGGGTAGCTTGCTTGCGGGTTTGTTTTTGCTTGGCATAAAAACATCCTTTGATTGAGTAAGGTGGAACCTGAGAGCTAAAAAGAGGCGATTGGAGGTGCGGACATACGTACGGCAAACACGTCGTCGCGCAGCCAGGTGGGGTACCAGAACGGCAGGGGCGCAACATCAGGCAAGCTCGCCCAGTGGCGCTGGCTGACGTACTGCACCAGCCCCAGCATGGCTTCGCCCCAGGCATGCAATGGAATCTCGTCGGGTGCTCCGTCCAGCCCCAAGGCCATGCGTACGCCGGTACGGCATGCAAAGTCGGTTGCGGCGGCATAGGCAAGCACGGCGGGGGCTAGCCACGATGTGGGTAAGGCGGGTTCGATTTTCGCGGTCTCTTCCGTCTCGGCGTCGGCCGGTTCTTCCGCTACGGGTTCTCTGGCCTGGCGGCCCAATGCGGCAATCAACGCGTCGAGCGGATTGCCCTCTAGCAGGTCGCTGCGGTCGATGATCCAGTAGCCTTGCGGCAGTTTCAGCGATTGCCATTCCGCTTCGATCTGCAACTCGCCATGGCCGATGACCAGGCCGCCTGCAATGCGAGCTCGCTGCAAAAAGCGGGCGAGTTTTAACTCCGAAAACGCGCCTGGCAGATGCACAACCAGCGACACCGTCAGATGGCAGGTGGCCACCGGCTGCAGCGACAAAGCGGACTTGCTGCCTTGGGCATAGTCGTTGTTGTCGATCAGCGCCGCGCCACGGCGTTGCTGCGGATGAAAAGCGGCAGACTTTTTATTCATCGCGTAGGGGGCTTCTCCGAGCATCTGCGCGTCGTGATGAATGATGGCGACGCCGACCGCAGAGTAGTCAAAGCCCGTTGGCAGTACATGGCGCGCCAGGTTGTGGGCAAACAGCGTTATTGCCATTACCTGTGCCGGGCTGATGGCGTAGCGACCGACGAACGCATTGGCATGGTTGATACGCAGGCGTGGAATCAGCACGTAGCTCATAGCGCCCCCTCGATGGTGGTGGCCAACCAGTGGATGGCGGCGGGATCAAGCGAAGCGGTGCGCTGCGTGTCGAGGTACGAATAACTGGCCATGGCCTGTGCCAGCCGGGCACCAAACTGTTCGCGCCATTCAGCGCTACGTTCCTCCGGCAACACCAGACCACGCGGCACTAGCGCAACGCTGGCGGCGAGCAGGCTATCGTCCTTGGTGGGCAAGTACGCCCGGTGGCGGTGCAAGGTTTGAGCTTTGGTCCGATTTGCGGCCAAGACGTCAAACACGATGCGTCGGATGACGTCACGTTCTGTAGCCCGTGCGACAGCGGAGTTGGACCCCGTGGTTTGAACCCGGACCAGGCTGGCGCGCCATTCCCGCATCAGCGTGTGTCGAAGCGTGATTGAGCCACCGTGGTAGAACAGATGCAGCGCGTGTTTGATATTGCGGTTTTCAACGGGCGCTGCACAAACCAGGGGTTTGAAATGGCGGACCAGACTGCCGGCGTTTTGCCATTTGGTGCCACCGATGCCGATAACGGCACGGGGTATCCATCGAAGCTCACCGCCTTTCGGCTGCTCTTTGCAACGCGTGTGGTGAGCGTCGATGTGCTGATCTATCAGTTTTGCCAGCGATGCTGAAGCCAGTGGGGTAAATGCGCGGTATTCGCCATTGCCCACCGGTAATAGCAGCTGGGATAGCCGCATCGAAATGAACGCCGTGCCAGTCTCGAAATGTTGTTGTGCTGCTTCATTCCAGCCTTCATCAATTTCGTTAATTTCAGCCTTGTCGGCGTTGGCACGAACGGCGGAATCAATTCGCGCAGCATTTATTTGTTTGAATGCCTGCGATTTGGACGTGTGCAGAACCGCGTAATCCAGATCCAGTTCTTCCGTGTGCGCCAGCAGAGTGCGCACGGACACGTAGGGCAGAGGCAGTGCACTGGATTTGGCCAATCGCACGCCTGCCCGTGTTTTTGAATTGCTGATTTTGGCTGAAAGATGAACCAGTCCTTTGATAGTTTTCCGATATGCATCCGGCGGCAGCGGCTGCCACTCAAGAGCAGCTTTCTGTGATTTCTTACTCGCCATTTCTCACGCCCTTTTCAACATGAATGCCCCAGCGTAGCGCCACCCGAATGCCTGAAATCCTGGGCTAGATCAAAACTTGTGAGCGCATTGCGCCTCCGGTAGTGCGTCCAGTCGGGTTGTGGCGAGGCGGGTTTTAATAGCGCGCTGGCGTGCATTATTTAATTGACATCGGCAAGTAAAATGCTACCAGCGCGGCTGCGTGGTGGGGCGCTCACACTACGATTTCCCGCTGCCACACCGCACTCGTCGCCATGCACATCACGCTGATTTCCGCCTGCCACCACCGCGCGCTCAGACGCACGCGCGCGGTGCTCGACAGCTATGCCGTTCGTACGGGCGAACGCAGTTGGGCCACACCCATTACCAGCGAAGGCATGCAGGCCTTGCGTAGCCTGTTGCGACAAAAAGCCACGCGCCAGACGGCCGTGGCGTGTTATCGCAACGAAGGTCGGCAGCGTATGAAACTGCTGTGGGTAGTCGGCGCGCGCAGCGCCTTTGGCCCGGACGGGCAATACGCAGTCGGCACCACCCGGCGCAAGCGCAAACCCACGCCCGCGTGGCTGCGCGCGGTGTGTCTGTTGGCCAGCGCCGCAGGTTGGGCGCACGATCTGGGCAAGGCGGAACAGGCATTTGCGGCCAGGCTTTTGGCCCCGGCCAGCTCGCCAGATCAACGCGCCACGCATTTCCGCTGCGCCACGAGTGGCTTTCGATGCATTTGTTGGGACAGTTGTTGCAGGGCAAAGACTGGCCGCAAGCATGGTCATCGCTCCAGCCTGCGCTGCTGCAGGAAACCGGCCGAGGCGTGGCGGATTGGCAGCACGGCATTCGCAACTGGCAATCAGCGCTGGCGTTTATTGTGGCCAGCCATCACAAACTGCCTGGACCGCTCACCGGATACAGCGCGCCAGATGGTAGCCGGCACGTGCCCCCGGCCCTGGATATGCCAAAGCAGGAAAAGCCCGAGCTGGATGCCGCTACGCTCAAGCAACTGGCGGCAGCCATGGCGCGGCTGGCGGCCGCCACACCCACCTTGGCCGAGCCAGAACTGTATTGGCGCGGGCTGACGCTGTTGGCGCGCGCGGCGCTGATTCTGGCGGACCATAGCGTGTCGGCAATCGATTATCAGAAACAGCACGGCGCGACCGGAAAGCCGCCGTACGCCAATACCAAAAGCACGCCCGCTGGCGCACGCCGTCTGGACCAGCCGCTGAACTGGCATCTGCAACACGTGGCGCAGCGCGCCGCCGATTATGCCTGGCGCATGCATCAGCCGTCGTGGCCGGGCCTGTCGCCGGAATCGGCACAACGGATTCTGGCTCCGGCGGATACCCCCGCATTTGCCTGGCAAGATCAAGCGGTGCGCGCCATCAGCACCTATCGGCAGCAATCGCAGACGCCGCTGTTGGTGCTGAATGTGGCGGGCACCGGCTCGGGTAAAACGCGCGCCAATGCCAAGATGGCCTGCGCCCTGCGCGACGAGCCACGCTTTGTGATTGCGCTTAATCTGCGCACGCTGACGCTGCAAACGGGCGAAGCACTGCGCACGGGCTTTGGCATCGGCGCGGACGAACTGGCGACGGTGATTGGCGATCAATTGCTGGCCCGACTGGCGCAACGCGATTCCCCCACCGCTTTTGATCTGGATGATGAAGACCCGGTGGACGTGGATACCGTAGGCGCCGATTTCGATGCGCCCGCCTGGACGGCGATTCTTACCCATGGCAAACCGCGTACGCGCCGTTTGTTGGCTGCGCCCATCCTGGTTTCAACGGTGGATTTCATCATTCATGCGGGCAATCCTGGCCAGCAAGCACGCCATGTGCAGGCTTTGCTGCGCTTGCAGGATAGCGATCTGGTGCTGGATGAGCTGGATTCCTATGATCCCCCGGCCTTGATTGCGGTCTTGCGGGTGGTGCAGATGGCGGCGCTGTTGGGGCGCAACGTCATCTGCGCGTCGGCCACGCTCGCGGAACCGGTGGCCAGCGCCGTACAGCAAGCGTTTGCACACGGCCTGGCCATGCGCGCCGCGTTGCACGGCGAGGTCATGGCAGGGCAGGCCTTGCTCATCAACGACCGTATCGCGCCGCAATGGCTCGATCTGACGCCGGACTTTAACGCTGGCTATCGCGAGTACCTGGAGGGATTGCTGGCCGCGTTGCCCCGACAACCGATACGGCTAGCCTGCCTTGCGCCGGTGCCAGCGCGTGATGCGGGCCTGATGGGTGCGCAGCGGCCGATCATGCAGGCGATTGTGCAAGCGGTCAGCCAATTACACGCCGCACATGCCTGGCCCGTGCCTGCAGCACAGAAATCGCTGACATTCGGCCTGGTGCGCATCGCTAACGTGGTGCAGGCGATTGAGGTAGCGCGCGTATTGGCCGACGCGCTGCCGCATGCGCAAATCGCCTGTTATCACGCCAACGATTTCATGATGCAGCGTTACCTGAAAGAACAACGCCTGGACTATTTGCTGACGCGCAAAGGTAGAGGCGAGCAGGCCAATGCGCATACCGCCAATGACCCGCTCATCCGCCAGGCGCTGGCAGCGTCGAGTTCGTCCAGCGTGCCTTTTATTGTGGTGGCCACGCCGGTCGAAGAGGTGGGTCGCGATCATGATTTCGATTGGGCGGTGATTGAGCCATCCAGCGTGCATTCGATCGTGCAGACGGTGGGGCGGGTTAATCGGCACCGGCAAACACCGGTTTCCGCGCCGAATGTGGCGCTGTTGCAGCGTAATTTCCGGTGGGCGCGGGGGCTGGATCTGTACGAGAACGGCATGCACGGCGTGTTCTGTCTGCCGGGTCTGGAACCGGCATCGCCCCGGCAGCAACGCCAGCCCGGGCACACCCTGTTTTATAGCGATACTGATCTCCAACAATTGTTGGGCGACGATGCGTGGCTATCGCGCTTCGGCAATCTTGATGCGCGCTTGCGCTTTGACCCCGGCACGCCGATGGCGGCCGACGAAGATCGCCTGATGCAGCAGGCGCTAGCGACGCCGCTGGCCATCCTGTTGGGCCAATCTGCCGGGATGTGGATGAGCGAGGCCTGGTATCGTCGCTATGCTTTGCGTGAGCGCGATGTGCAGGATGCCTGGCATGCTGAAAAACACGCCGGTGAATGGCGTTTTATTTGCTGCCGCACCTTGCCCGGCCGGGCGGGCACGCAATGTTTACCCCGCGAGGTGCGTAGCGAGGGCGGTGGCCGGCGCGCCAATGCGTGGCTGAGTTGGTCGCTGGATGAACTGGCGGCGCAATGTGAAATGCACGAGGTCGATCTGGAGCGTGGGCTAAGCGTGATGTTGCGCAATACAGCGCAGTCGAATGTTTCGGTGGGCGACACGGTGACGGCCCGTCCGGAGCAGGAAGTCTGGCGCGATGCGTCGTTCGGCTTTTATCTGAAGCAAGTTGAGCGTTAACGCGTCGCCCGAAGCGGCGCACTAAAAAGCCGGCGCAAGGCCGGCTTCCATTTGTATTACGCATCCGCCAAGGGATTAATGCCGCACCTGCGCCATTTCCTGCGGCACGTGCTTATAGCGAAAGCCCAGCGAAAACACGATGGCTAGCGTCAGCGCATAAGCCGCAAAAATCATCCAGATGGTGTGCCAGTCCCGCGTGCCGCTTACGGTGTAGTGGTCCACAATCGCGCCGCTGGCTTTGGCGCCCACAAACGCGCCCAGACCGTTGACGATGGTCATGAACAGACCTTGTGCACTGGCGCGAATCTGCGGGCTGACTTCTTTCTCGATGTAGATCGAGCCCGAGATATTAAAGAAGTCGAATGCGCAGCCGTACACCACCATCGACAGCAGCAGCCACACCATGCCCATCGGCGAGGGATTGCCGATGGCGAAGAAGCCAAAGCGCAGCGTCCAGGCCAGCATGCTGATCACCATCACCGTCTTGATGCCGAATTTACGCAGCATGAACGGGATGGCCATGATGAAGAAGATCTCGGAAATCTGCGACATCGACAGCAGCATCGACGGATATTGCACCACCAGGCTATCGGCGTATTGCGGTTGGCTGGCAAAGTCGTGCAAGAACGGATTGCCGAAGGTGTTGGTCACTTGCAGTACAACGCCCAGCAGCATGGCAAACAAAAAGAACAGCGCCATTTGCGGCCGTTTAAACAGGACGAAGGCATCCAGGCCAAAACGGCTGGCCAGGCTTTGATTGGCGCTGCGTTCGGCGGTGGGCACGGTGGGCAGCGTCAGCGCATACAGCGCCAGCAAGATGGACGCGGTGCCAGCGATGTAAAGCTGCACATTGCTCAGCTCAAAATGCAGCAGGCTGATCGACCACATCGCCACGATAAAGCCAGCGGTGCCAAACACGCGGATGCGCGGAAAGTTGGCCACCGTATCCAGTCCGGCTTTACCCAGGCAAAAATAGGTGATGGTGTTGGACAACGCCATGGTCGGCATAAACATCATCATATTGACCAACATCACCCAGAACATGACCGCAGGCTCGTTCACTTGCGCTGCAAAGAACAGCGCCAGGCCGCTGATGGTGTGGCACAAGGCATAGAGCCGGTTGGCGGGCACCCATTTGTCCGCCACGATGCCCAGCAGGCCCGGCATGATGATGGCGGCCAAGCCCTTGGTGCTGTAGACGTCGCCCACCTGCATGCCGGTAAAGCCGAGCGTGCGGATCATGTATGCGCCAAACGTCACCACCCAGGCGCCCCAGATAAAGTACTGCAGAAACGAGAGAACTTTCAGACGGTTTTTCATGATGATTTTCCGTGTTTGCGTGCAGGCACACCGGCAATGGCAATGCCCAGCAAAATGGCGGCGACGCCCGTCAGTTGTAGCGGCGTCACCGGCAGTTTTAAAACCAGAACGGACAGCAGGATGGTGATGGGCAGTTGCATGGCGCTCAGTACCGAGGCCAGCCCGGTGCTGATCAGCGGCGCGCCCAGCGAGAACATCAGCACGCTAAATACCGAGCCGAAAAACGCCAGGAACAGGCCATAAGAGCTGAGCACATTCCACAGGCTGTCGGCATGCAACAAGAAGGTCGGGGGCACAATCAGCGATGAGAAAATCGCGCCACCGCTCACCATCAATGCCGCGCGCAGCATCGGGTCCAGCTTTACCCCGATGCGGCCGCTGGCATAAATGCGCAGCGTGTTGCACAAGGCGGCGGCAAGGCCTAGCGCAGTGCCACGCCAGTTAAGCCCGCCCAGACCCAGCTCGGGCAAGTTAACCGCCAGCGCACTGCCGACCAGGATAATGACCACCGCCAGCAGTCGGGGTAGCGCGGGCCATTGCCGTTGCAGCACGCCGTCCAGCACGATGCCCATCCAGGTAAATTGCAGGAACAACACCACGGCCAATGCGGGCGACACAAACTGCAGCGTCGCGTAATACAGCAATGTGGTTGCGCCGGTCGTAATGCCTGCAATCATGGTGGGTAGCGCGGTGCGTAGTGTTGGTGCACGCCACTGACGGCGGCGGGCCAGCACCACCAGCCACAGCATCAGCGCGCCCACCACCAACTGGCTGCCGATTACATCGTTGAGCACAAAGCCCGCGCGATACGCCAGCGCCACCACCGTGGAGAGCACGCCATAGCTACAGGCCCCCAGAAAAACCAGAATCCCACCCTTCATAAGTGCTATCCGTCCTGTTTGCGCGGATGCGCTTTAGAAGTTGTATTTAACGGTGGCGATATAGCCGTCCGTTAAACCGGGCTGGCCCAGGGTATTCCAGGCGTAGCGATATTGAATGCCGGGGGACCAGGCGGACTGACCGGACGGCAGCCACCACAGCGACAGCGCGCCATTCAGGCTTTCACGATCGGCGCCACGCGGCACGTAACTGGATTTGCGCTCGAAATCAATTTCGTTCCAGTTGGTGACGCGCCAGTTCTGGCCCAATAGATTGAATTTCTTGCCAGCCGACCAACCCAATTGATAGCCATTCCATCCGGCAAATTCGACCTTGGCGGCACTGACGCTTTTATTGGTGTACAAGGCGCCAAAGAACGGCGCAAACCAGGCGTCGGTAAAATAGAAGTTGTAGCTCAGGCCGGTGACGATATTGACTTCATGAAAGCCTTTGGCCACGCCCGGCTTGCCTTGCATAAAGAAGGCCAGCCCCTTGCTGCCGTCTTTGGTCAAGTAATAACGGAATTGGCCTTTGGCAAAGAAGGAGTATTTGTCGGAATCATTGTTGAAATGCTCGAAATCAACGAATCCATACAATTCGCCCCAATCGTAATTGCTGGCGCCCTCCAACTCGATATAGGCATTGTTGGCGCGCTTGGCCGGATTGTGATTCCAGTCCAGATAATTAACGCTGACATCGCCAAACCCGCTTTTATATTCCGCTTGCGCCGCACCTGCGGCAAACAGCATTGCACCTGCAATCATCAGATAACGCATGTCGACTCCCACATCGGTTAAATAGGCTGTGGCCGTTTTATGGATATTGTCTGGCCGGTCTACAGTGGGTTTTATCGGCTAATAGCTAAACGGATAAGCGGACTGAAGTTCGCAAATACCGTCTTTTAGGATTTGAGAGATATGGCTATTAACGATGCGAGATCGTAGAGCTGGATTTATATACAGGTCCAATACCTTAATTGGTTTCATTAAGCGTGATTTTGAATAGAAGAAATCGGGCGTAGCGAAGGAATCAGACGAGTCGTAAAAACATGATAGGCAGCGCTTTATTTTTGATAAGTAACAGGGCTTTCCTCTCACTTTGGGCGGCTGCTTATCAAAAAATGAGAGGAAAGGCGCTTTCTTATCATTCCAATAACGCTACGGCCTTTCAGCGGCTGCGCGATGCCTGCGCGCGCAACCCTGGCAGAAAGTTGTGGCAACAAAAAACCCGGCCGCAGCCGGGTTTTGCTGGTACAGCGCCGCGCAAGGCGGTTTCAGGCTACGCGCTCGGCCACATAACGCTTCAGTGCTTCGGCATCGGCTTCCATCACATCAAAGCGTTGCGGCAATTGCTCCAGATCGGCCAGACCCGCAGGCGGCACCGGTTTCTGGTTTAACGCCTCGACCATCGTGCTTTCGAACTTGGCGGGCAGGGCGGTTTCCATGATGACGACTTTAACGCCCGCCTCGCGGTGCGCCTTGGCGGCGTGGTAGCCGTCGGCGGTGTGCGGGTCGACTTGCACGCCGTATTTGCTGAACACTTCGCGGATATTGGCGATGCGATCGGCGTGCGTGCTTTTCTCGGAGCGGAAACCGAATTCGTCGCGCAGGCGCGCGAAGTCGGCGGCTTCCAGATCAAAGCCTTTTTCCTTTTCAACGGTATGCCACAGCGCGGCCAGTTTGGCGCCGTCGCGGCCGGTCAGGTCAAACACAAAACGTTCCAGGTTCGATGCCTTGGAAATGTCCATCGACGGGCTGGAGGTCTCGTAAGTCAGATCCAGGCCGCGCGGATGGTAGCCGCCGGTTTTAAAGAATTCGTCCAGCACGTCGTTTTCATTGGTGGCGACGATCAGTCGGCGGATCGGCAGGCCCATCTGGCGTGCAACATGGGCAGCGCAGATGTTGCCAAAGTTGCCCGACGGCACGCAGAAATCGACCGGCTCGCCCACTTGTTCGGCCACCGCAAAATAGCCTTTGAAGTAGTAAACCACCTGCGCCACGATGCGGCCCCAGTTGATGCTGTTGACTGCGCCGATTTTGTATTGGCGTTTGAAATCGGCATCGTTGTTCAGCGCTTTCACCATGTCCTGGCAGGCGTCGAACATCGATTTGACCGAGATATTGAAAATGTTTTCGTCTTGCAGCGAAAACATCTGCGCGCGCTGGAAGGCGCTCATTTTGCCAAACGGCGACAGCATGAACACGTTAACGCCTTTCTTGCCGCGCATGGCGTATTCGGCCGCGCTGCCGGTGTCGCCGCTGGTGGCGCCGACGATATTGATCTGCTCGCCCGCGCGCGTCAGCACGTATTCAAACAGGTTGCCCAGCAACTGCATGGCCATGTCTTTAAATGCCAGCGTCGGGCCGTTGGACAATTGCTGGATAAACAGGTCGTCTTCCAGGCGCGTTACCGGCGTGATGTCGGCGTTGCCGAAGGCTTCAACCGTGTAGGTCTTGTCGATCAGCGCTTTCAGGTCGGCGGGCGGGATGTCGTCGACAAAGCGGCTGATGATGGCGAAGGCCAGATCGGTGTAGCTCAGGCCAGCCAGCGCGTTCAGGTCGTCGGCACTCAGGCGCGGATATTCATCGGGCACCACCAGGCCGCCATCGGGGGCCAGGCCGCCCAGCAGGATTTCTGAAAAACGCTTGGGCGGCATGCCGCCCCGGGTCGAAATATAGTGCATAACGTCAAACTCGCTCGGGCCGCGGCAACGAGGCCACGGCCGGGTTAATCGGGGGGATTACTGCGCGGTGGCCGCGTCGATCTGCTGGCCCAGGCAGGTAAAGCCTGCTGCCGCAGCGCGCGATTCGAGCACGCGCTTCAGGCCATCGTCATCCAGTTGCGCATCCGCGCCAGAGATCAGCGCATTGATGCGCTTGTCATCCTTGAGCTTGCTGCCCACGCAGCCGCAAAACGCATTGCGGTCCAGATCAATCTGCAGCTTGGTCAGTACATCCGCGGCACCGGCGGGCAAGTCTTTTTTCTTGCACTGGGCGACGGCCTGGCCCCGTAACAGCTGGATGTTGACCGCGCGCACGCTGGTGTTTTCCGCGAGGGCGGGGGTGGCAAGCACCAGGCTGAGCCACGTCAGCAGCAGCGGCTTAACCATGCAGATGTTCCAGCCGCAGCTTGACCACGTGGCCGGTAATGCTGTCCAGCGCTTCGATGCGCGCCAGCGCTTCGTTAACGTGGCGTTCCACCGCCAGGTGCGTCAGGATGATGATGTCGGCACGGCCATCCACTTGTTCGGCGGCCGGCTTTTGCAGCATCGAATCCACCGAAATATTGGCTTCGGCCAGAATGCGCGTCACATCGGCCAGCACGCCTGGCTTGTCGTTCGCGTCCATGCGCAGGTAATAGCAGGTTTCCACGTCATCAATCGGCAGGATCGGCAGATTGGCGATCGCGCTGGGCTGGAAGGCCAGATGCGGCACGCGGTTTTCCGGGTCGGCGGTGGCCAGACGGGTCACGTCCACCAGATCGGCAATCACGGCCGAAGCGGTCGGCTCAGCGCCCGCGCCGGGGCCGTAATACAACGTCGCGCCCACGGCGTCGCCTTTGACCAGCACCGCGTTCATTACGCCATCCACATTGGCGATCAGGCGCTTATGCGGAATCAGCGTTGGCGCCACGCGCAGTTCGATGCCGTTTTCGCGACGACGCGTTACGCCCAGCAATTTGATGCGATAACCGAGCTCGGAAGCATATTTGATATCAAGCGCATCCAGCTTGCTGATGCCTTCCAGGTACGCTTTTTCAAACTGCACCGGAATACCAAATGCAATCGCGCTCATGATGGTCAGCTTGTGCGCGGCGTCGTGGCCTTCAATATCAAAGGTCGGGTCGGCTTCGGCATAACCCAGGCGTTGCGCGTCGGCCAGCGCGGCGGCAAAGCTCATGCCCTTGTCGCGCATTTCGGTCAGGATAAAGTTGCTGGTGCCGTTGATGATGCCGGCAATCCATTCGATGCGGTTGGCAGTCAGGCCCTCGCGCAATGCCTTGATGACGGGAATGCCACCGGCCACGGCGGCTTCGAACGACACCATCACGCCTTTTTCTTGCGCGCGCGCGAAAATCTCGTTGCCGTACTCGGCGATCAGTTTCTTGTTGGCCGTCACCACGTGCTTGCCGTTTTCGATGGCGCGCAAGACCAGATCCTTGGCGATGGTGGTGCCACCAATCAGTTCCACCACGATGTCCACATCCGGGTGATCCGCCACGGTCATCACATCGGCCACCACTTCGATATCGGGGCCGCAAACGGTGCGTGCACGTTCGAGGTCCCGGCTAGCGGCAATCTTGATCACAATAGGCCGGCCGGCGCGGCGGGCAATTTCTTCCGCGTTGCGTTTCAGCACGGCGGCCGTGCCACCGCCGACGGTGCCCACACCGCACAAACCTACATGAATCGCTTTCATTTCAGCGCCTTTTTAAAGTTGTACGAGGCGATATGCATGCCCTCGCGAAAATAGAATTTATGCGCCAATGCGCGCTGCACGCCGGAATCCAGGGCCAGCACGTCGCAGCCCTGCGTATTGGCTCGCGCTTCAAGCCAATCCAGCAACATTTTGCCCACGCCTTTTGAGCGCTGGGCAGCATCGGTAACCAGGTCATCGACATACAGCCGACGCCCTTCGTAGGTATTTTCAATAATCCGCCACAAGGCCAGCCCGAGCACTTTGTCGTCTTTGACCACCGCAATCAGTCGCCCGCCATTGGCGGCAATCTGCGCCAGCCGCGTTGCGTAATCGGCGGGCAGGTTGGGGCGCAATTGCACATGCACGGCTTCGGCTTGCGCCAGCCAGCGCGGTTGCACAATGCGTGCGGTGTCGTCGATCAGCTCGAGTACCTGCATCAGTCGTTTCCGTAACGTTTGCGATAGTTGCCCAGAAAGCGTTCGATGCGATCCAGCGCATCGCCCAGGTCATCCAGGTTAGGCAAAAAGGTAATGCGGAAATGATCGGGATGCGGCCAGTTAAAGCCAGTGCCTTGCACCAGCAGTACTTTTTCTTCCTGCAGCAGTTCCAGAATCAGTTGCTGGTCGTCCTTGACCGGATACATGGCCGGGTCGAGCCGCGGAAACATATACAGCGCCGCTTTGGGCTTGGCGCACGTTACGCCGGGGATGGCGTTAAGGCGCTCATACGCCAGCTCGCGCTGCTTGTGCAGACGGCCACCGGGCTTGACCAGATCGCCGATGCTTTGATAACCGCCCAGCGCCGTCTGGATGGCGTATTGCGACGGCACGTTGGAGCACAGTCGCATCGTGGCCAGGATGTTGAGGCCCTCGATGTAATCCTTGGCGATCTTCTTGTTGCCCGACACCACCATCCAGCCCGCGCGATAGCCGCAGGCGCGATAGTTTTTGGACAAGCCATTAAAGGTAACGAACAACACGTCGTCGGCCAGCGAGGCAATCGAGGTATGCGTCGCGCCGTCGTACAGCACCTTGTCGTAAATCTCGTCGGCGTAAATGATCAGCTTGTTCTGCCGCGCAATTTCCACGATTTCGCGCAGCAAATCATCGGGGTACAGCGCACCGGTGGGATTGTTGGGGTTGATTACCACAATGGCGCGCGTGCGCGGCGTGATCTTGGCGCGAATGTCGTCCAGTGACGGTAACCAGCCATTGGAGGCATCGCACAGATAATGGCGCGGCGTGCCCCCGGCCAGGCTGACGGCAGCGGTCCACAGCGGATAATCCGGCATCGGCACCAGCACTTCGTCGCCATTGTTGAGCAGGCCTTGCATGCTCATCACGATCAGTTCGGATGCGCCGTTGCCGATATAGATATCGTCGACGGTGACATCGGCAATCTTCTTTTCCTGCGTGTAATGCATGATCGCTTTACGCGCCGGAAACAAACCCTTGCTGTCTACATAACCGGCCGCGGCGGGCAGGTTGCGGATGACGTCTTGCACCACTTCTTCGGGCGCATCAAAGCCAAACGAGGCCAGGTTGCCAATATTGAGTTTGATGATGCGATAGCCGTCTTCTTCCATCTGCCGCGCTTTTTCGGGCACTGGGCCACGGATTTCGTAGCAGACGTTTAACAGCTTGTTTGACTTGAGTATGGCATCCATGGGCTGATCGGCAGTAAGACAGGGGAACCGCCTATTCTAGCGAAGAAGATGCTGCGTTGCAGGGGGGTGATTGCAATTGGTGCGCGATTTATTTATTTCGTAGTTTTCAAGGTGTTACACGGCCCCTTGCTTGTGCACACGCCCATCCGCCCTGATTACATGATCGTAATGCCAGCGGCCCATTAATGCGCACGGGCCGCCAGGTTAGAATGGCGGCACTTTGCTTGAGCACCGATCAGGAAATCGCATCATGAAACTGCACCATACCAACGTCGATCATCTCAACCAGTTCACGTCGTATGGCGATGGCTTCGTCAAGGTTAATCAACAGCAATACGAAGGCAGCCTGATTGTGGGCGCCACCGAAATCCGCGAATGGGCACCGGCTTCGTTTGCCGAGTTGCAGCCCGAGCATTTCAGCCAGATTCTGGATCTGCAGCCCGAAGTCGTGCTGCTGGGCACCGGCAAAACCATCCAGTTTCCGCATCCGCGCCTGTACGCTGCGCTTAGCGCCGCGCATATCGGCGTGGACGTGATGGACATCGGCGCGCTGTGCCGCACGTTTAATATCCTGACCGCCGAAGACCGCAAGGTGATCGCCCTGGTGCTGGCGCGCTAGGTTATCCGCGAAGGTGGAATTAGCAGCCGCATAGGGTGGGTCTCGACCCACCCCTCAAAGTGCGCTAGATCAGCCCGCCAGCGGAAGGCACCGCGCCGCATAGGGTGGGTCAAGACCCACCACTCAATGTGGCATGCCAGGCATACCGCCCGTGGAAATAAGGTTGTCTGGTGGGTCGAGACCCACCCTATGCGGGGCGGTAGGGTTACGGTTGGCGCGCCAGGGTGCGCCCCAGCCTGCGTTCCAGCAGGCGTTGCACCTGCTCAAAAATCAAACTCAGGCACCAGTAAATCGCCGCAGCGGCCACGTACAGCGGAAACGGCTGAAACGTGGTCGAAATGACTTCCTTGGTGGCCAGCATCAGTTCGGTCACGGCAATTACCGACACCAGCGACGTGTCTTTAATCAGACTGATCAAACTGTTGGACAAGCTCGGCACCGCCAGCCGCAATGCCTGCGGCCACACGATGTAATGCAGCGTTTGCCAACGGCCCATGCCCTGGCTGAAAGCCGCTTCCCACTGCCCGCGGTCCACGCCGTTGATGGCCCCGCGCATGGTTTCGGACACATAAGCGCCCGTGTTCAGACTCAAGGCCAGAATGCCCGCCGTAATCGGCTCAAACTGGATCCCAATCGCGGGCAGCCCGTAATAGATGATAAAGATCTGCACCAGCAAGGGCGTGCCGCGCATTGCGCTCACATACAAGGCGGCGGGCCATTGCAGCGCCTTGATGCCGGATAAACGCAGCACTGCCAGCAGCGCCCCCACCAGCAAGCCGCCCACCATCGCGCCCACGGCAAACAACAGCGTGTAGCCAGTGCCTTTCAACAAATAAGGCCATGCGGATTGGAGCAG
The DNA here is from genome assembly GCF_001294205.1 of Amantichitinum ursilacus. GTDB lineage: Bacteria > Pseudomonadota > Gammaproteobacteria > Burkholderiales > Chitinibacteraceae > Amantichitinum > Amantichitinum ursilacus. Next base: position 45,937 of record NZ_LAQT01000007.1, on the reverse strand, counting down.
CGCGAGTGTATTCATGGGCGGATTCCAGCAAGCAAAACCCCCTGCCGGGCAGGGGGTCTGGGGATCAGAGTGCCGCCATTATAAGCGGCCTCCATCTTGATGTTGATGGGCGATGTTTATTGCGCCGCAACCGGCTTGCTTACATCGCGGCCAAACCACTTGGTCGAGATTTTGTTGTATGTGCCGTCGGCCTTGATATCCGCCAGCGCCTTGTTCAGCGCGGCCTTGAACTTGGGGTTGTTCTTCACAAACGGAATGCCATTGAGCGACGGTTCGCCCACGCCCGCACCGGCCTTCAGCGGCAGATTGGTTTTGTGAATCAGGTACGGAATCATCAGCGTGTCGTTCAGCGCCGCGTCAATGCGGCTCAGCGCCAGATCCTGCAGATATTCCTGTTCGCCCGGATAAGTTTTAACGTCGATGCCGTTCACGGCTTTCAGCATCTCGGCAAAGTTGGTGCCTTGGCCCACGCCCACTTTTTTGCCTTTCAGATCATCCAGCGTCTTGAAGTTGCGGCTGTCATCCTTGCGCACCACCAACTGCGCTTGCGACAACACGTACGGATCGCTGAAATCAAACGATTCCTGGCGCTTGGCGGTAATGCCCACCTGGTTGACGATCACGTCGTATTTGCCCGCACTCAGGCCCGCCAGAATGCCGCTCCACTCGGTGGTGGTGAACTCGGCTTTTACGCCCAGCTTTTGCGCCAGCGCTTGCGCGATCTCGACATCAAAGCCGGTCAGTTGGCCGTTGTCTTTGTAGTTGAACGGGGGATAAGTGCCCTCTACCGCCACCCGCAGCGTGCCGCGTTGCTTGACGCTATCGAGCAGATCGGCGGCCATGGCCGAAGCGGCGGTGATGCCCAGCAGGGCGGCGATCAGGACTTTACGCACTAGCATAGTTTTTCCAGTTATAAGTGTTTGTAAAAATCAATGGCCAGAGAATAAGTGCTTGTAAGTCGTCTGGTCAAATGCGGTTTCTACTTATGCGAAACCCGTGCCGTTCTTGCACGCTGCCCTCAAACATTAGACCGACCGGCTTGAACTCAAGCCCCATCTGCACCATCTTTGCCGCATTGCGCAGTCGCGCGTTTAACCGGATCACGCTCATGGCCACCCCGTTACGTATTGATTTTGTGTCTGATGTGTCTTGCCCGTGGTGCGCCATCGGGCTCAATGGTTTGCAACAGGCGTTGCAGAATCTGGATGGCGAAGTGCAGGCCGAACTGCATTTCCAGCCGTTTGAGCTCAACCCGCAAATGGCGCCCGAAGGCGAGGACGTGCTGGAACATCTGGCGCGCAAATATGGCAGCACGCCCGAACAAGCCGCAGGCAACCAGGAAGCCATCCGCGCACGCGGCGCTTCGGTGGGCTTTACCTTCAACATGGGCGAACGCCGCCGCATCTATAACACCTTTGACGCGCACCGCTTGCTGTACTGGGCCGAGCAGGAAGGCCGCCAGGCCGAGCTGAAACACGCGCTGTTCAAAGCGTATTTCACCGATGGCAAAGACCCGAGCGACCACGCCGTGCTGACCGCGCTGGTGGCCGAGGTGGGGCTGGATGCCGACCGCGCCGCGCAAATCCTCGGCAGTGATGAATTTGCCGACGACGTGCGCAATCAGGAACAGTTTTTTCTGCGCAACGGCATCAACTCGGTGCCCGCGGTCATCATCAACCAGCGTCATCTCATCCAGGGCGGCCAACCGCCCGAAGTATTTGAGCAAGCACTACGCCAGATCGCGGCGCAAGCCTGACAAGGTTTTGATTGAGACAACCTTACACTTATGACATGCGGGTAGTGTAAACTTCGGTCGATACAACTTTTGAGGTAAGGCGCGCGTGGAACAGCTGGAACGCTTGCCCAGTGGAGTAAAAGGCCTCGACGCCTTGTTCAAGGGCGGTATGGTCGCTGGTTCGTCCTATATCGTGCAGGGGCGGCCGGGTTCGGGCAAAACCATCCTGGCCAACCAGATGGCGTTTAATCACGTGCGCCAGGGCGGTCGCGCCTTGTTTGCCACGTTGCTGGCCGAGTCTCACGAGCGCCTGTTCCAGTTTCTGTCGACCATGAGCTTTTTTGACCCGACCGCAATCGGGGCAGAAATCCAGTACGTCAGCGCGTTTGATACGCTGGCCAACGATGGTCTGGACGACGTGGTGCGCTTGCTGCGCCGCGAAATCATTCGCCAGAAAGCCACGCTGCTGGTGGTGGATGGTTTGCTGAATGCGCGCTCGAAGGCCGAAACGCCGATCGACACCAAAAAGTTTATCGCCGAGCTGCAAGGCCACGCCGCCTTTGCCGGTTGCACCGTGCTGTTTCTGACCAGCGCCATGCTGCAAGACAGCAGCCCGGAACACACCATGGTGGATGGCGTGATCGAACTGGGCGAAGAGCTATACGGCTCGCGCTCCATCCGCCGCCTGCATCTGCGCAAAACGCGCGGCAGCGGTGCGATTTCGGGCTTGCATGAATTTGAAATCACCGACAACGGCCTCGTGGTTTATCCGCGGCTGGAAGCGCTGTTGTCCAGCCCGTCGCTGCCCGATGAACCCGATCTATCCCGCGTGCGTTCGGGCATCGACAGTTTTGACCGGCTGATCGAAGGCGGCATTCCGCGCTCGTCGGTTACGCTGATCATGGGCCCGTCCGGCATTGGCAAAACCACGCTGGGGCTCAGTTTTCTGGCGCAATGCACCCCTGAAGAACCCGGCCTGCATTTCGGCTTTTACGAAACCCCGGCGCGGCTCAAACACAAAGCGCTGTCAGTGGGGATCGATCTGCAAAGCAAACTGGATAGTGGCGCGCTGCATATCCAGTGGCAGCCCACCACCGAAACGCTGATTGACGTGCTGGGTTATCGCTTGCTGGATGCGGTGGAACGCACCGGCGCCCGCCGCGTGTTTATCGACAGCCTCAGCGGCATGGCGCGCGCCGCCAGCAACAGCGGTCGCATCGTCGAATTCTTTAGCGCATTGATGAACGAGTTGCGCTCGCGGGACGTCACCGTGTACGCCACCTGGGAAATGCGCGATCTGTTTGGCTCCGAAATCAAGGCGCCCGCACCGGAATTGTCGAGCATCGTCGACAACCTGTTCCTGATGCGCTTTGTGGAACTGCGTGCGCGGATGAAGCGCGCCCTGTCGGTGCTTAAAATGCGCGACAGCCTGTACGACACGTCGTTGCTCGAAGTGCTGATCAGCGAACGCGGCGTCGAGCTGGCGAGTACCTTTGGCGACGTCGCCACCGTGCTTTCGGGCTCGGCCACAACGCAGTCGGCCGGGTAGGCCGCCGCGTGCCGCCGGGAGCGCCCTCATGACCACCATTCTGGTTGTAGACGATGAGTTTCTCATCGCGGACATCCTCGGCATGGCGCTGGAAGACGAAGGCTATATGGTCGTCTTTGCCAGCAACGGCAAGCGCGCGCTTGAAGTGCTGGCGCGCGAACGTGCCGGGCTGGTCATTACCGATTTCATGATGCCGGTCATGAACGGGATGGAGCTGGCGCAGAACATCAAAAGCCGCCCCGAAACCGCCCACCTGCCCATCATCCTGATGAGTGGGGCGCAGGCGCACATCGCCAACCAGCACCCGGAACTGTTTGCCTCGGTGTTCGACAAGCCGTTTGATATCGACATGCTGCTCGAACGCGTCGCCCAATTGATCGGCCATCCTTCCAGCGATTGATCCCGCGCGTTTCCTACGCCATTTGCCGTAGCTTGCTCACCTACATGTCGCCAGGCATCCTTCTGGCTGCTGTCTCAGTCCATCGCGCGTACGGTGGCCGTACTTGCGCGTTTGCGCACTTCAGCCCTGGTACAAAACAAGCACGGAGACTCTCATGCAACGCAAAGCTTCAGCAGAATGGAAAGGTGGTTTTAAAGACGGCAAAGGCACCATCTCGACCGGTAGCGGCGTACTCAGCAGCGCGCCGTACGGGTTTCATGCGCGCTTTGAAGACGGCCCCGGCACCAATCCGGAAGAACTGATCGGCGCGGCCCACGCCGGTTGTTTCTCGATGGCGCTGTCCGTCGCGCTGGGCCAGGCCGGCCTGACCGCTGACAAGATCGCCACCAACGCCACCGTCACCTTCGGCCCGCAGGGCGATGGCTTTGCGATTACCGACGTGCACCTTGATCTGGTCGCCAAAATCCCCGGCGCCACCGACGAGCAATTCCAGCAGATCGCCGCCGGCGCGAAAGCCAATTGCCCGGTCAGCAAAGTGCTGAACGCCAATATCACACTCACGGCCAAGCTCGAAGCGTAATGGGATTGGGTGGGTTGAATCCCACCCATACCAATACCCGGCGCGATGAATCCGTTCTTCGGCTAAACCAAACGCGTTCGCATACGGTGGCACGCGGCATCCCCGTCAGCCCCAACAGCCAAATCAAACGCGTTCGCATACGGTGGGTCTAGACCCACCAGCCAAAGTGGTATGCCAAGCACTGCGCCCGTAGTTATGGCTTTGCTGGGTGGGTCATGACCCACCCTATGCATCAGGCGGCGACGCGCGCGACGCGCGACATGCGGCAAGATGTCGAGAAACTCCACGCCGCTGTGGCTCACTTCCTCGCCCTTGCGCGTGGCTAAACCAAACGCGTTCGCATACGGTGGGTCTGGACCCACCAGCCAAAGTGATATGCCAAGCGCCGCGCCGGTGGCGATGGCTTTGTTTGGTGGGTCATGACCCACCCTATGGGCATCCCGGCGGCGCAGGCCCGCGGCGTCGTAATCCGCTTTCGGACCAACGAATTGGTGACCGTGGGTTGGGCTTAATTCACCCATACAAACTGCCCGGCGCGATGAATCCGTTCTTCGGCTAAACCAAACGCGTTCGCATACGGTGGGACTCGGCTTCCCCGTTAGACCCACCAGCCAAATCAAACGCGTTCGCATACGGTGTGACTCGGCGTCCCCGTCAGACCCACCTGCCAAAGTGGTATGCCAAGCTCGGTGCCCGTGGCTATGGCCTTGAATGGTGGGTCATGACCCACCCTATGCATCAGGCGGCGACGCGCGCGACGCGCGACATGCGGCGCAAGATGTCGAGAAATTCCACGCCGCTGTGGCTTACTTCCTCGCCCTTGCGCGTCAGCACGCCAAACGGTGCAAGGCTGCGGCCCACGGCCAGCGGCAGCGTCACCAGCAGTCCGGCCTGCAAGTGGTCGCGCAGCACCGGCTCCGACAGGATCGTCACCGCATCACTGCGCTGCGCCAGCTGCAGCGTGGCAAAAATCGAATCGCATTCCACCGTGTTTTGCGGCGCGCTGACCTGGGCCGCTTCAAACTCATGCTCCAGCAATTGCCGCGCCGGGCTGGTCATCGGCTGCAGCACCCACGGCCACGTCGCCAGCTGCGCCAGCGTCACGCTTTCCTCGCGCGCCAGCGCATGCCCGCTACGCACCACCAGCAGCAGCTTCTCGTTGCCCAGCGCTTCAAAGTCCAGCCAGTTATGTTGTTCCAGATCGCTAAAGCGGCCGATGGCAAAGTCGATGCGGCCTTGTTCCAGTAGCTCGATCAGTTGATCGCTGGTTTCACCCTTGATGCGGATTTTCAGCAGCGGCTTGCGTACTTTCAAATCCGACACCGCCTGCGCAATCCAGTCCGGCGCCGCGCCCATAATCGTGCCCACAATCAGCTGGCCAAAGCCGCCGCGCTGCCATTGCGTCAGATTGTCGGCGCAGCGTTCCAGTCCGCCCAGGGTGGCGCGGGCAAAGCGGATCACTTCGATGCCCACTTCGGTTGGCTTCATGCCGCGCGCCAGCCGTTCAAACAGCGGACAATCCAGATATTGTTCCACCTCACGCAGCATGCGGCTGGCCGCCGGTTGCGACATCGCCAGCGTTTCCGCGGCCTGATGCAGATTGCCGTGCTCATCCAGCGCCACCAGCAGGTACAAATGTTTGTAACGTAATCGATGTAGTAACGACTGATACAAATACGGCTTGAGCATGACGTTTCCGGTAAGTGATGCGGCTAGTTGTGATTGTTGCCGTAAAAATCCGCACCGCGCACTCTGCAAATACCCTTACCGATACCTTCTGGTTATCGCACTCGCCAGATTTGTGATTGGAACGGCAAGGCAAAGCCCGTTAAAAATGTAGCCACTAAACCGACACTACGTCGCGGAGACCCAGAATATGAAGTTGTTGCGCTTCGGCCCGGCGGGCCACGAAAAACCGGGCGTGCTCGATGCCAATGGCGTCATCCGCGATCTGTCGGGCGTGATCGACGATATCTCCGGTGAAGTGCTGCACCCCGGTTCCCTGGCCCGACTGCGCGACGTGCGCCCCGAAACGCTGCCGACCGCGCCCGCTGGCGCCCGCATTGGCCCGTGCGTGGGGCGCATCGGCAAGATCATCTGCATCGGCCTTAACTACAGCGATCACGCCAAAGAATCGAATATGGCGATCCCGGAAGAGCCGATCATCTTTATGAAGCCGACCAGCTCACTGTGCGGCCCGTTTGATCAGGTGGAGATTCCGCGCAATTCGCAAAAAACCGATTGGGAAGTCGAACTGGGCGTGGTCATCGGCAAGACCGCCAAATACGTCGATGAAGCGCAAGCGATGAACCACGTGGCCGGCTATTGCGTGGTGAACGACGTGTCCGAGCGCGCGTTTCAGCTGGAGCGCGGCGGCCAGTGGGACAAGGGCAAAGGCCACGATACCTTTGCGCCGATCGGCCCATGGCTGGTAACGGCCGATGAGATCAAGGATCCGCAAGACCTCGATATGTGGCTGGAAGTGGATGGCCACCGTTATCAAAACGGCAATACCCGCACCATGATTTTTGGCGTGGCCACCCTGGTGGCGTATCTCAGCCAGTTTATGACGCTGCAGCCGGGCGACGTGATCTGCACTGGCACGCCGCCGGGCGTGGGCCTGGGCCAGAAGCCGCCCAAATACCTGGTGGCAGGCCAGACCATGAAGCTCGGCATTGCCGGCCTCGGTGAGCAACAACAAATCACCGTCGACGCCGTGGTACCGCGCTAAGCCCGCAGCCACAACAACAAACACAACCCGTCCCGAATTTTTTCGCCGCAACCTGCGCGGTGCGGCCTGTTGCAACCTGGAGATACGCAACATGAACCAGCTCGACCTCAATAACCGTGTCGCCATCATCACCGGCGGGGCGCGCGGCATTGGTTACGCCGTGGCCAAACGCATGCTGCAATCGGGCGCCAGCGTGGCGCTGTGGGATGTGGATGCGGCGCGGCTGGACACCGCCGCGTCCGAGCTGGCCGCGCTGGGCAAAGTCAGCGCCCACGCGCTGGACCTGACCGACCGCGTCGCCGTCGGCGCAGCCACTCAGGCCACGGAAGCCGCGCACGGCAAGATCGACATCCTGGTCAATAACGCGGGCATTACCGGCGGCAACGCGCCGACGTGGGAACTGGACCCCACCGTGTGGGCCAAGGTAATCGAAGTCAATCTGGTTGCGCCGTTCCTCGTCTGCCACGCCGTGGTGCCGCGCATGCTGGCCAATGGCTACGGCCGCATCATCAACGTGGCCTCGGTGGCGGGCAAAGAGGGCAACCCCAACGCCTCGCACTACAGCGCGTCCAAGGCCGGTTTGATCGGGCTGACCAAATCGCTGGGCAAAGAACTGGCCAGCAAAAACGTGGTGGTCAACTGCATTACCCCCGCCGCGGCCAAAACCGAAATCTTTGATCAGATGGCGCAAGAGCACATCGATTACATGCTCAGCAAAATCCCGATGGCGCGTTTTCTGCAAGTGGACGAAGTGGCCGCGCTGGTGGGCTGGCTGGCCTCGGAAGACTGCTCGTTCAGCACCGGCGCCACCTTCGACATCTCTGGCGGCCGCGCCACTTATTGATCCGACCCAGCCTTGCAGGAGCGACGCATTATGGCCATGCCAACCATCAAACATATCCGTGCCTTTACCGTGAGGGGCGGCGGCGCGGATTACCACGACCAGGGCGGTGGCCACTGGATTGACGACCATATCGCCACGCCGATGAGCCGCTATCCGGAATACCGCCAAAGCCGGCAAAGCTTTGGCATCAACGTGCTGGGCACGCTGGTGGTGGAAGTGGAAGCCAGCGACGGTACGGTGGGTTTTGCCGTCACCACCGGCGGTGAAATCGGCGCCTATATCGTCGAAAAACATCTGGCGCGCTTTGTGGAAGGCCAGCTGGTCACTGATATCGAAAAAATCTGGGACCAGATGTATTTCTCCACGCTGTATTACGGCCGCAAAGGCGTGGTCATCAATACGATTTCAGGCGTCGATCTGGCGCTGTGGGATTTGCTGGCCAAGGTGCGCGGCGAGCCAGTGCATCAGTTGCTGGGCGGCGCAGTGCGCGAAGAACTGCAATTTTACGCCACCGGCGCCCGGCCCGATCTGGCCAAAGAAATGGGCTTTATCGGCGGCAAGATGCCCTTGCATCACGGCCCGGCCGAAGGCGAAGCCGGCTTGCGCAAAAACCTGGAGATGATCGCCGATATGCGCAACCGCGTCGGCGACGATTTCTGGTTGATGCTGGATTGCTGGATGAGCCTGGACGTCAATTACGCCACCCGGCTTGCCACCGCCGCTCATGCCTACGGCTTGAAGTGGATTGAAGAAGCGTTGCCGCCCGACGACTACTGGGGCTACGCCGAACTCAAGCGCAATGTGCCGCGCGGCATGTTGGTGACCACCGGCGAACACGAAGCCACGCGCTGGGGTTTCCGCCTGCTGCTCGAACAACAATGCGCCGACATCATCCAGCCCGACGTCGGCTGGTGCGGCGGCATGACCGAACTGATCAAGATTTCCGCGCTGGCCGATGCGCACAACGTGATGGTGGTGCCGCATGGCTCGTCGGTTTACAGCTATCACTTTGTGATTACGCGCCACAACAGCCCGTTTGCCGAGTTCCTGATGATGGCGCCCAAGGCCGACAAGGTGGTGCCGATGTTTAACCCCTTGCTGCTGGATGAGCCGGTGCCCGTCAACGGCCGCATCAAGGTCTCCGAGTTGCAGGCGCCCGGTTTTGGCGTGCGGCTTAACCCCGAATGCAAGCTCAATCGCCCGTACGAGCGCTGATTGCCGCCGGCCCTGAACCCAATACGGAGAACGCTGCATGTTGCTCAAAGATAAAACAGTGATCGTCACCGGTGGCTCGCGCGGCATTGGCGCGGCGGTGGCCATCGGATGTGCGCAGCACGGCGCCAATGTGGTGGTGAGCCATCACAGCAATGCCGATGAGGTGGTGGCGGCAATCCAGGCGCTGGGCCGTGGCGTGGTGGCGGTGAAGGGCGATGTGGCCGACCCCGCCACCGGCAGCCTGCTGGTGCAAGCCGCCGTCGAGCATTTTGGTGGCGTGGATGTGCTGGTCAGCAATGCCGGCATCTGTCCGTTTCACGCTTTCCTCGATATGCCGCCCGAAACGCTGAAGCGCACGATGGAAGTGAATCTGCATGGCGCGTATTTCGTCACCCAGGCCGTGGCCAATCGCATGAAAGAGCAAGGCCGGGGCGGCTCGATTATCGCGATGAGTTCGATCTCGGCCTTGGTGGGCGGCGAGTTCCAGACCCACTACACGCCCACCAAAGCCGGCGTGCATTCGCTGATGCAATCGTGTGCGATTGCGCTGGGCAAATACGGCATCCGCTGCAATTCATTACTGCCCGGCACCATCCTTACCGACATCAATAAAGACGACCTGGCCGATCTGGACAAGAAAGCGTATTTCGAAAAACGCATCCCTTTGGGCCGCTTGGGCCAGCCCGAAGATCTGGTCGGCCCCGCCGTATTTCTGGCCTCCGATATGGCGCAATACGTCACCGGCGCGGCCTTGCTGGTGGACGGCGGCATGTTCGTCAATCTGCAGTGAGACCCGCCATGGCCGAATTGCACACCCATGCGTTTCGCATGCAGTTAAACCACGGTGCGGCGGCGGAATACAAACGTCGCCACGACCAGCTGTGGCCCGAGCTGGCGCACGCGCTGAAGGCGGCGGGCATCGTCGATTACTGGATTTTTCTGGATGAGCCCACGCACATCCTGTTTGCCGTGTTGAAAGCCCCAGCCGATCACGGCATGGACGCCTTGCCGACGCAGGCCATCGTGCGCCAGTGGTGGGATTACATGGCCGACCTGATGGCCACCGAGCCCGACCACGCGCCGGTGCAAATTGCGCTGCAACCGATGTTCCACCTGGCCTGAGCGGAGACCGCGTATGTCTGAACTCCAAGTCGTCGATCCGCATATACATCTCTGGGAAATCAGCACGCATCGCTACCCGTGGATGGAAGCCGAAGGCGAAGGGTATACCGGCGATATCAGCCCGATCCGCCGCGATTATGTCGTCACCGATCTGCTGGCCGATGCGGCTGCGGCAGGCGTGGTCATTCTGGATGCCGTGCATATCGACGCCAATCACGACCCGGCCGATCCGGTGGAAGAAACCCGCTGGCTGCAAAGCCTGGCCGATGCGCCCGGCAACCATCGTTTGCCCGGCGCGATTGTCGCCGCCGCCGACTTTAGCCAGCCGACGGCCGAAGTGGAAAAACTGCTGGCCGCGCACTGCCAATATCGCAATGTGCGCGGCATTCGCCAGATTCTGAATGTGCATCGCAACCCGCGCTTTGATTACGTGGGCCGCCACTTTATGCGCGAGCCGCTGTGGCGCAGCAACTTCGGGCTGCTGAGCAAATATCGCCTGAGCTTTGATTTGCAGCTCTACCCCGACCAGATGCCCGAAGCGGTGGAGTTGGCGCGCCAGTATCCGGACATCAGTTTCATCATCAACCACGCCGGCATGTTGGTGGATCGCGGCAGCGTGGCCGGTTGGCGCGCGTGGCGCGACGGCCTGGCGCAGCTGGCGACCTGCGCCAATGTGCAGATCAAGCTGAGCGGCTTTGGCATGATCGACCACGGTTGGACCACCGAGAGCATCCGCCCCTACATCCTGCAAGCCATCGATAGTTTTGGCGCAGAGCGCGCGATGTTTGCCTCCAATTTTCCGGTCGACCGCTTGTATAGCGATTACGGCACCGTCTGGCGCGCCTACGCCGACTGTGTGGCCGATGCCAGCGCGGCCGAGCACGCCGCGCTGTTCCGCGACAACGCGCGCCGCATTTACCGGCTGGAGTAAATACCCATGTCCCCGTCCCCCCTCAATCTCGCGCCCGGCACAACGCCGCGGCTGGAACTACGCAACGCGCGCAAGAACTTCGGCGCCGTGCGCGCGCTGGAAAACGGCACGCTGACGCTGTGGCCCGGCGAAGTGCATGCGCTGCTCGGTGAAAACGGCGCGGGCAAATCCACGCTGGTCAAAATCCTGGCGGGCGTGCATCAACCCGATGGCGGCGAGCTGCGGGTGGATGGCCAGCCGCGCCAGTTTGCGCGGCCGTCCGACGCCATCGACGCGGGCATCGCGGTGATCTATCAAGAGCCGACGCTGTTCCCCGAATTATCGATTGCCGAAAACATCTACATGGGCCGCCAGCCGCTCGATCGCTTCGGCCGCATCCGCGCCGAAACGATGCAACACGCGGTGCAGGAAATGCTGGCGTCACTGGGCGTTAATCTGCAGGCCACGCAAAGCGTGCGCGGCTTGTCGATTGCCGATCAGCAAGTGGTGGAAATTGCCAAGGCGCTGTCGCTGAACGCCAATGTGCTGATCATGGACGAGCCCACCGCCGCCTTGTCGCGGCCCGAAGTGGAGCGCCTGTTTGCCATTGCCGAGCGTCTGCGCGCCGCCAATGTCGCCATCCTGTTTATTACGCACCGGCTGGAAGAAGTGTTCCGTCTGGCGCAACGCATCACCATCATGCGCGACGGCGCGGCGGTGCATTTCGCCGAAACACACGAGATGACGCACGACAGCATTGTGTCGCGCATGGTGGGGCGTGATCTGGCCAGCTATTACCCCAAGGCCGAGGTCGAGCCGGGCGAGATTGCGCTGGCGGTGCGGCGGCTAACCCGGCGCGGCGTGTTCAAGGACATCTCGTTTACCGTGCGCCGTGGCGAAATCGTGGCGCTGGCCGGGCTGGTGGGAGCAGGGCGCAGCGAAGTGGCGCGGGCGATCTTCGGCGTCGATCCGGTCGATAGCGGCGACGTGCAGATCAAAGGCAAATCGTTGCTGTTGGGCGATCCCGCCGCCGCCGTGCGCGCGGGCCTGGCGCTGGTGCCGGAAGATCGCCGCCAGCAAGGCCTGGCGCTGGACATGAGCATTGCCCACAACGCCGCGCTCACCGTGTTAAAGCGGCTGGTGCACTGGGGCCTGATCTCGAACCAGTCCGAGCGCAATCTGGCGCAGGACTGGGGCCGCAAGCTCAAGCTGAAAGCGCATTCGATGGATGTGCCGGCCAGCACCTTGTCGGGCGGCAATCAGCAGAAAGTGGTGCTGGGCAAATGGCTGGCCACGCATCCCGATGTGCTGATCATCGACGAGCCCACGCGCGGCATCGATGTCGGCGCCAAAGCCGAGGTGTATCAGACCCTGACCGAGCTGGTGAAGAACGGCATGGCGGTGTTGATGATCTCGTCCGAGCTGCCCGAAGTGCTGGGCATGGCCGACCGCATTCTGGTGATGAACGAAGGCCGCCTGACCGCCGATATCCCGCGCGCCCAGGCCGACGAAGCCCGCATCATGGCCGCCGCGCTGGGCCAGTCCGATCCACATAGCCGGAGCGCCGCATGAAAGCCACACACGCTTTGCCGCTTGCACGGTCCGCTCAACGCAAAACCTCAGCCGGGGATGCCGCCGCCATGCGCTGGTTTATTTTTCTGGGCCGCCACCGCGAAACCACTTTGGTGGCTGTGCTGCTGGCGCTGATCGTCGCCACCAGTCTGGCGAGCCCGCATTTTTTGAATATCCAGAATGCCCGCGACGTGCTGCTGAACGTCGCCATCATCGCCATGCTGACCGCCGGCATGACCGTGGTGATGCTGATGCGGCATATCGATTTGTCGATCAGCTCCACCGTGGGTTTGACGGCGTATTCGATCGGCGCGCTGTTTGTGGCGCATCCGCAGATGCCGATTGCCGTGGCCGTATTGGCGGGCGTGGCGATGGGGGCGGTGGCGGGTTCCATCAACGGCGCGCTGGTCACGTTTGGGCGCGTGCCATCGCTGGTGGCCACCTTGTCCACGCTGTATATCTTTCGCGGCATCGATTACGCCTGGGTGCATGGCGGCCAGATCAACGCCACCAGTTTGCCGGCGGCATTCCAGATGATCGCCAGTGGCAGCGTGCTGGGCGTGCCGTATCTGGTGGTGCTGGCGCTGGTGGTGTTGGCGGTGACCGGTTACTACCTCAAGCACTTTCGCGGTGGGCGCGAGTTTTACGCCATCGGCTCCAACCCCGAAGCCGCCAACCTGGCCGGCATCCAGGTGGATCGGCGCGTGTTTAAAGGCTTTGTGATTTCCGGCGCCTTGGCCGGTCTGGCCGGCGTGTTGTGGCTGGCGCGCTTTGGCACGGTGGATGCCAGCACCGCCAAAGGCATCGAGCTGCAAGTGGTGGCCGCCGCCGTGGTCGGCAGCGTGGCCATTACCGGCGGCATCGGCAATGTCTGGGGCGCCACGCTGGGCGCGCTGTTGCTGGGGGTGATCAACCTGTCGCTGGTGGTACTGAAAGTGTCGCCCTTCTGGCAACTGGCTATCCAGGGCGCGCTGATTGTGCTGGCGATTGCCACCGACACCTTGCTGGCCCGCGCCATTGCGCGCTGGACCATGAAAAAACGCGATCACGGAGATGACTGACATGAGCACTGCGACACATAAGCCGCATCTGGGCTGGGAAGTGATGCTGGTGGCCGTGCTGGCCGCAGCGCTGGTGCTGGGCCGCAGCTTATCGGCGGACTTTTTGACCACGTCCAACATCGCCAACTTGCTGGCCGACTTTACCGAGATCGCGCTGATGGCGTTGCCGATGACGCTGATCATTATCGCGGCGGATATCGATTTGTCGGTGGCGTCGATCATGGGCATGTCGAGCAGCCTGATGGGCGTGCTGTGGCATATGGGCTTGCCAATGCCGGCAGTGATTGTGCTGTGCCTGGTGGCGGGCACGCTGGCGGGGGTGTTTAACGGCGTGGTGATCGTGACGTTTGCGCTGCCTTCGCTGGCCGTCACCATCGGCACCCTGGCGTTATTTCGCGGCGTGTCTTATCTGCTGCTGGGCGACCAGGCCATCGCCGATTTTCCGACCGCGTTGACCACCTTCGGCATCAGCAATGTGGGCGACACGTTTATCCCGCAGCCGTTTGTGATTGTGATTGTGGCGGCGATCGGGTTTACCGTTTTGCTGCAAGCCACCGCCTTTGGCCGCAGCTTGTACGCCATCGGCAGCAATCAGACCGCGGCGCGGTTTTCCGGTATCAACGTCAGCCGCGCACGCTTGATTCTGTATGTGGTGAGCGGGCTGATGAGCGCGCTGGCGGGGATTATCTACACGCTGCGTTTTTCCAGCGCGCGTGGCGACAACGGCGAGGGCTTTGAGCTATCGGTGGTGGCGGCGGTGCTGTTTGGCGGCGTGTCGATCTTTGGCGGCAAAGGCAGTCTGCCGGGTGTGTTGCTGTCGCTGGTGATTATCGCGGTGCTGAAAAACGCGCTGACGCTGTCGGATGTATCGAGCGAAGTGCTGACCATCGTGACTGGCGTGCTGCTGCTGAGCTCGGTGCTGGTGCCCAATCTGGTGAACCGCTGGCGCGACGCGCGCCAGCAAAAAGCACTGGCCGCCCACGCGTAACCCCCAGCTCATAGGGTGGGTCTCGACCCACCACCCAAAGCCGTGGACTAGCTGGCCGCGCGCTTTGGTTAGCCACGTTGGTTCGCCGTTTTAGCCGTGGCGAGAAGTGCGCCACCCAAGCGTAACGGCCAGCTAGCCAGCCACTTTGATGGGTGGGTCATGACCCACCCTATGGGCGTGGCACCCCAGTTTTTGTATTCGTATTCAAGAGAACCGGTTCGCCGGGGCAGTCCCACTACAACAGAAGTTCTCGAGGAGTCGACTCATGCGCCACTTGCAATCCATCCTGCTGACCGCCATCGCAGCCACCATGCTGCCGCTGGCGGTCCACGCGGCTGATCTGAAGAAAGACCTCAAGATCGCCTTCCTGCCCAAGCAGATCAACAACCCCTACGAAGTGATCGCCGATGAAGGCGGTCTGGCCGCGATCAAGGAAATGGGCGCGGTCGGCAAAGTGGTCGGCCCGTCCGACGCCGGCGCTTCGTCGCAAGTGCAGTACATCAATACGCTGATCACGCAGCGCCAGTCCGCCATCGTCATCGCCGCCAACGACGCCAACGCCGTGGTGCCTTACCTCAAAAAGGCCCAGGCCGCCGGCATCAAGGTGGTGACTTTTGATAGCGACACCGCGCCCGAAGGCCGCCAGATCTTCGTAAACCAGGCCAACAGCGAAGGCATCGGCCGCGCGCAGGTGCAATTGCTCAGCAAGTTGATCGGCCCGGAAGGCGGTGAGATTGCCGTGCTGTCGGCCACGCCCAACGCCACCAACCAGAACACCTGGATCAAGTGGATGCAGGAAGAACTGAAGAAGCCGGAATACGCCAAGCTCAAGCTGGTGAAGATCGCCTACGGTAACGATGACGACCAGAAATCATTCGTGGAAACCCAAGGCCTGCTGCAGGCGTATCCCAATCTGAAGGGCATTATTTCGCCGACCACGGTGGGGATCTCGGCAGCCGCACGCTATCTGTCGACCTCGCCCAAGAAAGGCCAGGTGGTTATCACCGGCCTGGGCACGCCTAACCAGATGCGCGAATTTGTGAAGAACGGCACGGTGAAGGCATTCCAGCTGTGGGACCCGGGCCAACTGGGTTACCTGGCGGCCTATGCGGCGGCCAACCTGGCGTCGGGCACCATTACCGGCAAGGAAGGCGATACCTTTGAAGCGGGCAAGCTGGGCAAGCGCACGGTGGGCAAATCGGGCGAGGTGATCCTCGGACCGCCGACCACGTTTGATGCCTCCAACATCGACAACTTCAACTTCTAAGCGCTTGGCGACGGGATGGGCTATTCCCATCCCGTCCCTGGATACCCCATGAAAGTCGCCTTGTTTGTCCCCTGTTTTATCGACACGTTTTTCCCCGAAGTGGCCATCGCCACGCTGGAATTGCTGGAGCGGGTCGGTTGCGAGGTGGTCTATCCGCCGGACCAGACCTGTTGCGGCCAGCCCTTGGGCAATAGCGGTTGCCAGCAAGACGCCGCCGGGGCCGAGGCCTTGTTTGTGCGCAATTTTGCCGCTTATGACTACATCGTCGCGCCGTCGGGCAGCTGCGTGCATCACGTGCGCGACCACCTGACCGCCATCCCGCAAGACGCCGCAGCCAAACACGTGCGGGCGCAAACGTTTGAGCTGGTCGAATTTCTGCATGACGTGCTGCAGATCCGCGATTTTCCGTGGGCGCGCTTTGAGCACAAAGTGGGTTGGCACAATAGCTGCGGCACGCTGCGCCAACTGCACCATGCACAACCGAGCGAGATCAATGCGCCGTTTTTTTCCAAGCCCTTAACCTTGCTGGCCGGTGTGCCCGGCATCGAGCTGGTCAGCCCCAAACGGCCCGATGAATGCTGTGGTTTTGGCGGCACCTTTTGCGTCACCGAAGAACCCGTGTCCGCGCGCATGGGCTACGACAAAGTGCGCGATCACCAACAGGCGGGTGCGGACTTTATCGCGTCGGCCGATATGTCCTGTTTGATGCATCAAAAAGGCTGTGCCGAGCGGCTGGGCCTGCCGCTGCGCTTTGTGCATATCGCGCAAATCCTGAACGGGAGCGTGCGATGAGCCGCCGCGTTGATCACGTCAAAGCCGCGCGCACGTTTATCCAGGACGAGCCGCATATCAAGTTTCATGACCAGCGCCTGTGGGGCCTGCGCCAGTTGCGCGATGGCCAGGCGCATGGCATCGCCGAATGGGAACAACTGCGTGAACTGGCGTCGCAGATCAAGGAACACACGCTGTCGCATCTGGGCGATTACCTGGAGCAATTTGAACGCAACGCCACCGCCAATGGCGTGATCGTGCACTGGGCTGCCGACGCCGCTGAACACAACCGCATCGTGCATGAAATCCTCAGCGCGCAGGCGGTGACGCTGCTGGTGAAAAGCAAATCGATGCTGACCGAAGAATGCGAGATGCGGCCGTACCTGGAAGCGCGTGGCATTGCGGTGGTCGAGACCGATCTGGGCGAGCGCATCCAGCAACTGGACCACGAAATGCCCAGCCATATCGTGGTGCCAGCGGTGCACAAACTACGTGGTGATGTGGCGCAGGTATTTGCCGAAAACATCGGCACCGACCCCACCAATGACGACCCGGCCTATCTGGCGGAAGGCATGCGCCAGGATACCCGGCCGTACTTTTTAAAAGCTGGCGCGGGCATGACCGGCTGCAACTTTGCCGTGGCCGAAACCGGCAGCGTGGTGGTGTGCACCAACGAGGGCAATGCCGACCTGAGCGCCAATGTGCCGCCGCTGCATATTGCCAGCATCGGCATCGAAAAACTGATCCCGCGCCAGAGCGATCTGGGCGTGTTTATCCGCATGCTGTCGCGCAGCGCGCTGGGCTCGCCGATTACGCAATACACCTCGCATTTCCGCGCGCCCAAAGCCGGTGGCGCGATGCATTTTATTCTGGTGGATAACGGCCGCAGCGCCCGGCTGGCGATGGATGATTTCTGGTATTCGCTGAAGTGCATCCGCTGTGGCGCTTGCATGAACACTTGCCCGGTGTATCGGCGCAGCGGCGGGCTGAGTTATGGCGGCGTGTATGCCGGGCCGATCGGCGCCATCATCAATCCGACCTTTGATTTGAAGAAATACAGCGCGCTGCCGTTTGCCAGCACGTTGAATGGCAGTTGCAGCAATGTGTGCCCGGTGAAGATCAACATCCACGAGCAGATCTACAAATGGCGGCAGATTGTGGCGGAGCAGGGCGAGCTGGGCTTTATCAAAAAGGAATCGATGAAGCTGGCGGGCAAAGTACTGGCCGACCCCAAACGCTATCGCGCGTTTAGCGAGGGCAGCAATCGCGCCATCGACACACTGCCGCGCGCGCTGCTGTACAACCCGTTTAATGCTTGGGGCAAACAGCGCGAACTGCCCACCCCGGCCGCGCAGACCTTCCACCAATGGTATGCGGCGCAACGCAAGGAGCAGGCCGATGAGTAGTCGCGACGCGATCTTGGCGGCGGTCCGGGCCAGACAACCCGCCGCCCGCGCTTTGCCCGAGGTGCCTCTGTTTGATGCTGAGTACGCGGGCGATCTGGTGCCGCGCTTTGCCATGGCGCTGGAGAAGATGGGCGGACGCTGGCTCGACGCCGATGCGAGCGTGCCGCTAGCGACGCAGATCCGCTTGCTGTATCCGTCGGCGCAGCGCTTTTGCAGCGCGGTGGCTGGAATGGATGGGTTTGCCTCGCCCGGCGCCGACGCCGCCGCGCTGGCCAATGTGGATGTCGGCATCGTGCAGGCCGCGTTTGGCGTGGCGGAAACCGGGTCGTTGTTCTTGTCGGAACACGAATATGGCAATAACGCGCTGGGCTATCTGGCGCAACACCTGCTGGTGCTGCTGCACCCGACGCAGCTGGTGGGCAATCTGCACCAGGCCTATCAACGCCCGGAATGGCGCAGCGCGCGCTACGCCGCGCTGGTGACCGGCCCCTCGGCCACCGCCGACATCGAAGGCGTGCTGATCCGCGGCGCCCAAGGCGTACGCAGCCTGACCGTATTAGCCCTCGCCAACCCATAGGGTGGGTCTAGACGGGGTCGCCTAGACCCACCCCTCAAAGCCGCAAGAGAAGGACCGCAACAATCGCGGGCTTCATCTTTGGGGTTTTGGTGTTCGGGTTCAAAACCCCGTCACCAAGCGACTGATGAGCCCTGCGGTCTTTGCGTTCTTCTGGATAGCTTGGCCAGGTGGGTCATGACCCACCCTATACGTTTACTTCTTGAACAGCGGTTGCGTCTGCGTATCAGGCATCGGCACGGGCTCGGGCCGCTGCAAAATCGCCGGATCGGCGTTATCGAGTGCGCGATGCTGCTGCAACATGTGCCACATCCGCACCTGGCTGGCGCGCTGCCGCGCCACGTGGTTGATGATCTGACGGTTAAGCATGCTTCCCCTGCAACAAGACGGCCGGATTGGTGGGCGGATATTACTCCAGAAACGTAATCGCAGAATTGCGGATGTGCTGCCCCGGCCAAGTCAGCGAACGCGTCACCCACTCGCCGAGCTTGCAATCCGCTAACACGGCCGTATCTGTGTTTGACAGATTAACCGGAGAATTCTGATGTCGCAGCAACCCCTGGTACAACTGAATGACGGTCGCCAGATTCCGCAACTGGGTCTGGGCGTGTGGCAGGCCAGTGATGAAGAAGCGCGGTCGGCGGTGGCGGAGGCGTTGCGGGTGGGGTATCGCTCGATTGATACCGCGGCCATTTACAAGAATGAAGTGGGCGTGGGGCAGGGCATTGCCGATGCCGGTTTGCCGCGCGAAGACGTGTTTGTGACCACCAAAATCTGGAACAGCGAGCAGGGCCTGGACAGCGCACGCCGGGCGCTGGAAGACAGCTTGCGCAAGCTGAAGCTGGATTATGTCGATCTGCTGCTGATCCATTGGCCCGCCCCCAGCCAGGACAAATTTGTCGATACCTGGCGCGCGCTGATCAAGGCGCAGCAGGATGGCCTGGTTAAATCCATCGGCGTGTCCAATTTCAAGGCGGAGCATCTGCAACGGCTGATTGACGAAACCGGCGTTAAACCGGTGCTGGACCAGGTGGAATTGCATCCATATATGCAGCAAGCCGCATTGCGCCAGACGCTGGCAGATCTGGACATCCACGCTGAGGCCTGGAGCCCGCTGGCACAGAACAAGGCGCTGGCCGACCCGGTGATTCAACGCATCGCCGAGCAACTGGGCAAAACGCCGGCGCAAGTGGTGATCCGCTGGCACGTGCAGAACGGCGTGATTGTGATTCCGAAATCGGTGACGCCTGAGCGCATCCGCAGCAACTTTGCAGTGTTTGATTTCGAACTTGACGCGGCGGCGATGCAGGCGATTGCGGGCCTGAACAAGGATCAACGCATCGGGCCCGATCCGGCGGTGTTTGCCTGAACACCACGGCAATCTGATCAGCACGCCGCGGCGCGCAATCTGTATCTGGCGCGCGGGCGTGGCAGCAGCCATATTGAATGTCCGACGCGTACGGCGGGGCCACACGGCCCCGTTGTTACGTCCACTGATTGCTGATGCCCACCGCCCAACCCGGAGCCGCCATGACCGCCGCCGCAAACCGCCAGCCCACCATCCACCCCACCGCGCAGATTGCCGCCAGCGCCGTTATTGAAGGCGCGGTCGAAATCGGCGCGCATAGCGTGATCAGCCATGGCGCGGTGCTGGTGGCCGAAGGCGGCACCTTGCGCATCGGCGCGCATTGCGTGGTGATGGAGAACAGCGTGATCCGCAGCACCAGCCACAACAACTGCACGCTGGGCAACCATGTGATGGTGGGGCCGCATTGCCATCTCAGCGGGTGTGTCATCGGCGATGAAGTCTTTGTCGCCACCGGCGTTTCCGTGTTCAATGGCGCGCAGATTGGCGCGGGCGCGGAATTGCGCATCAACGCGGTGGTGCATATCAAAACGCATGTGGCTGCGGGCGCGACGGTGCCGATAGGCTGGGTGGCGGTGGGCAACCCGGCGCAATTGTTCTCCGCCGACCAGCACGACGCCATCTGGGCCGTGCAGCAGCCGCTGGATTTTCCCGGCTATGTGTTTGGCGTTGATCGCAACAGCGACGGCGTAATGCGGCAGATAACCGAGCGCTACGGCGCATTTCTGGCGCGCCAACGCACCGCCGAATAACCCTGAAACTGACCTCTTGATGGATCGCCGCACATGAACTTCCTGAATCAGGCCTTGTTGATCCTGGCATTGCCGTTGGTGGTGTGGTGGCCGCTGCGCCGCGTGATGCCGCTGGTGCTGTCGCAGATTTTATGCGGCATCGCCATCGGCCCCAGCGTGCTGGGCCACCTGGCGCCCACGGCGTTTGCGCAGATTTTTCCCAGCGGCACCTTGGGCGCGTTGGGCGGGATTTCGAGCCTGGCCGTGGTCTGCGTCGGCTTTATCGCCGGCATGGAACTGGATATCGACGAATTGAGGCACCAGGCGCGCCACGTGGTGCGCACGGGCCTGGCCAGCTTTGCCATTCCGGCGCTGGGCGGCGCGGCCTTTGCGGGCTGGGCATTAACGCAATGGCCCGCGCTGGCCGGCGCACACGCTACGCAAGGCGCATTTATCGCGGCCGGCGCTATCTGCTTTGGCGTGACCGCATTGCCGGTGCTGGTGGCCATCTTGCGCGAACTGGATTTGCTAGGCACCGCTATGGGCCGCGTGGCGCTATCGCTGGCTGCCATCAACGATATGTTGCTGTGGGTCGGTTTGGCGGGGCTGATGCTGGTGATTTCACATAAAACGCAGACGCTGGGCAACTGGTGGTGGGTGCTGGTGTTGCTGCTGCTGACGCTGGTGGCCACGCTGTTTGCCATCCGCCCCAAGGTCAGCGCCTGGCTGGCCGATCTGGATGCGGGCAAGGAATTGAGTACCGCGCGTTTTACGCTGGTGCTGATCGGCCTGCTGGCCTGCGCCATCATCACCGATACCTTGGGCCTGCATGCCGTAATCGGCGCCTTTGTGGCCGGCGTGCTGATGCCCAAAGCGCTGCGCCCGCGCATTACGCAACTGGCCGGGCCGTTTAGCAACGCGCTGCTGCTGCCGTTTTTCTTTGTCTCGGCCGGGCTGAGCCTGGACATCACCGCTGGACCGGTGTGGCCGTTCTTTATCGCCAGCGTGGTCATCGGCAGCGCGCTCAAGATCATCAGCACCGCCGTACCTGCGCGTGCCTGGGGCTGGCGCTGGGCCCAAGCGCTGCAACTGGGCGCGCTGATGCAAAGCCGTGGGCTGATGGAAATCATCGTGCTGCGCGTGCTGTACGACGCGGGCGTGATCTCGCAATCGTGCCTGTCTGCGCTGATGCTGATGGCGCTGGTGTGTACCGGACTGGCAATGCCGCTGGCACGCTGGCTGGACCGCCAGTCCGCCGCACCGGCGACTGCTGCGACGATCGCCAACCTTCCCGCCGCACGCTGATCGCCATGCGCAACGGGGCCCGTCTGGCGCGCACTCCGGTTATGCGCCGCTGCGCCACCGCGTTGCTATGCCTGGCGCTGTTGGCCTGCCGCAACGTGCCCGATCCGGCCACGCGCGGCGCGTCGGCATTGGCGCTGGCGCAAGCCCAAGGCTGGTCGGCGCGACAAGTGCAGGCGGGCGCGTTTGATCTGCTGGCGCTGGGGCCCGCGCCGGATGCCGCTTCCGTGCCCGCGCCCGCATCCTCCGCCAACGCGCTCACCATTTACATCGAAGGCGACGGACTGGCCTGGCTGTCACCCGATATGCCGTCCGATGACCCCACGCCGCTGAGCCCACTGGCGCTGAAACTGGCCTTGGCGCAACCGTCCGGCCGCGCGGTGTGGCTGGCGCGACCCTGCCAATATCCCGCCCCCAACGCGCCCGTTTGCGCGCGCCGCTACTGGACCAACGCCCGCTACGCCCCCGACGTGATCGCCGCGATGGACGATGCCGTCACGCAACTCAAAACCACCTACGGTGCGGCGCAGCTGCAACTGGTGGGCTACTCCGGCGGCGGCGCGGTCGCCACCCTGATCGCGGCACGCCGCCACGACGTCAGCCGCCTGATTACGCTGGCCGCCAATCTCGACACCGCGCGCTGGACGCAATGGCTGGGCCTGAGCCCGTTGGCCGGTTCGCTTAACCCGGCCGACGCCACGCCTGCGCTGCACTCCACCGTGCAATGGCACTACGCAGGCGCAGACGACGCAGTGGTGCCGCCCGCAGTGACGCAATCCTATGCAGACCATTATCCCGTGGCGCAGCGACCTCACGTTACCGTGGTGCCGGGCTTTGACCATGATTGCTGCTGGGTGCGGGACTGGCCGCGACTGTGGGCCGCCGTGCCGCAGCGCTAGCGGCGTGTTGCAACCGAGGTGCAACGCTTGCCGGGTGCAACCGAATTCTCCGATTATCTGCTGTCTATTGTATTAAGCATCATGGCAGGTTGATTTCAGCTTCCGCGTCGTCGATAAAGCGGGCACAACAAGTAAATACGTTGGGTTCACTTTTACACGCACGGAGATGTCTCATGACGCAGTTACTTAAACCGGCGCTGGCGGCTTGCGCCCTCTGCGCCGCGAATTCGGCGTTTGCGCTCGAATTCAATAGCAGTCAGCCCTTTACGCCGCAAACCCCGTTTATTCAGGATGATCAGTACGATTTTTTGAGCTGGGTGAGCTACAACACCGAGGATTCGCGCCAGCATGGCGCCAACGATCTGATTACTGGCGCCGCCTATAACAGCATCTACGGCGCGAACCTGAATTTTGCGTATGGCAACGCCGCGCTGACCGCGTTTGACTACGGGCAAACGGTGACCTATCTCAGCGCATATACCGCGTTTGGGCCGTTCAGTTTTTCCTTGAATGGCCTCGACGCCGCGGCTTTCACCGGTGGGCCGCTGTTTGGCAGTTCCACGCTGACGCTGATTGGCTACAACGGCGCCAATACAGTGGGCTCGTTTACGCTGGACCTGAACGCCAATGCATTCCAGTGGTATGACTCGCCGCTGGCGGGCCAGGCGTTAACCCGGCTGGAAATCGTGTCTGCCGGCCCCGGCCAGCGCTGGTTGATCGACAAACTGGATATCGTGCCCAACAACTATCCGGCAGGCGAAGCCCCCGCGCCGCTGGCTGCAGTGCCTGAGCCCGAAACCTGGGCGCTGATGTTGCTGGGCGTGTCTGCCGCCGTCGGCCGCACCTTGTCGCGCCGCCGTGCGCAAGCTCGCGCAGGAGTTCCCGCATGAAACCACGTCTGCAACTGGCCACGCTGCTGGCCGCATTGTCGTTAAGCATGGCTGCCCATGCCCAGCTGATCACCTTTGACGACCTGACCAAACCCGACGGTCTGCCCGCGGTGTACGAAGGTTTTGAGGTGTCCTGGTCCACGCTGCTAAGCACCTGGGACAACCCGGCGCCCGCCACGGCGTTGGGCAGCAAAACTTTAAGCCCCGGCCAGGAACAATCCATTGAATTGCGCAGCTTCACCCCGTTCTATCTGGATTCAGTGCACCTGAGCACCGCGTTTTTCCAACAGTTTGACCCGGTGACATCGGTGGTGCTGCGCGGCTATAGCGCCGGGCAGCAGGTGGCGTATGCCCAATTCAACCTGGATTTGAGCAACCCTGGAACGCCGCAATTTGAGTGGTACAGCCTGGACGGCACGCCGTTTGATCACCCGGTCGATCGGCTAACCTTTTCTGGCGTATCGGATGGATCGCTGGATACCGACTTTTATCTGGATGGCCTGAACGTAAGGCCGGTACCGGAACCTGAAACGTGGGCGTTGATGGGCCTGGGCGCGGTCGGCGTGCTGGCGCGACGCCAACGGCCAGGCAAGAAGCGGGCGACTGCCTGACCGGGTATGGATTCCGGTCTGGCAGACTCGAAACGGCGACAGGCCACCTGGCTTGCCGCCGTTTTGCGTTGATTACGCCGGGCGCTTAATGCGCCGCGGCGGGCGCGCTGGCATCGGTTTTGGTCAGCGACGCATAGTAATCGCTGATGTTGTCCTCGCCGCCATGCTCGATGCGGTTAAACGCGCGCAGCCATGGCCAGAACTCCAGCCCGGTTTTAGCGCGCAAACCCGGAAACACCTTGCCATCCCAACTGAGCAAACCCCAATCCGCGCCATGACTGCGCCGGAATACCTCGCCGATATAACTGCCATAGGCCTTGGCGAACGTCATCACCTGATCATCCGTCGGCTTCTGCGCCGCCTGCGCGTACGAATCATGCAGCTTGCCCAAGGCCACCTCCACCTGGGCGATGCTGGCCTCCGACCCATCCAGCGTCATGTCGAACGCCTTTTTGGCATGCTCCACCGCACTCTGCGCGTACACCGTGGCGGCCTGCTGCACCTCGGGGTTGGCATCAAACGTGGACGGCTTGCTGGACTGCGGCGCGGGCGGATTGGTGGGCTGACTGGCCGGCGCGCTGGCGGATCTGGCAGCCGGCGCGGCGTGCGCGGGCAGGGTGGTTAGCAGAGTTAACACGCACACAGAGACGGTAAGGGAGAGCGGGCGGAGTTTCATGAAGATGGATGAGCGCGGGGCGCTGAGGTTGGGGACGATGGGGTTAGTGTAGGAGGGCGGGGAAAAGGTTGCTGGAGACGGCGGGTTGTGAGCGATTGATTCGGAAGGCGGGTGACTGCGGCAATCAAGGTGGAGGTTTTGCCCGACTGATCATGGCAGCGGGGTGAAGTAAGCAAAAGGCGAACGGGGTAGGGCCGTTCGCCTGGCGATTGATCAGACTGGTTTGCCGGTGACGACGTCGAAGTGGCCGGTGTCAGTGCGTAGCGGAATCAGGATGATGCTGCCATTCAGCAGACTGGCGTGAATCGCAATATTGTCTTCAAATCCGGCGCGGAGCAGATCGTCGTAATTGAAGATTAGTTTGCGGATTTCTGGATTGCCAGAGGATTGCTCAATTCCAATAATTCGTGAATTTGGAGTCGAGTGGGGGACTGACTTATACTCTGCGGTAGCCATGGTTACTTCCTACTAAAGTGATTTTGGTTAGCGGGTCATCGGTGTTGGCGCACCGGTGGCTCGCGCTTCATTTCGCAGAATGAATCGATAATTATCCTGGTGTGGATTGAAATATCACCGCGCAGCTTTGAATTGCGAGGCGATGGCACATCATAACAGAACGAATGTTCTGAATGACCAATTAATTTTGTTAAAACTGGCAATCGAAATTGAATTAATGAGATTATTGAATTTTAGTTTTAAATAAAAAAGCGAACCGAAGTTCGCTTTTTTATTAGCGCTTGAATTTCCCGAAGATCTTTGAAAGCAATCCGCCCTGCGAAGAAGATTTTGATGTTGACGAATCCTGATTGTCCTCCCGAGGAGGATGGGTGGAAGGCCCATCCGGACGCAGCAGATCTCCCGGATAATTTGGATGCCCTAAACAAAGGCTATCGTCCAGATCAAATGCCTTGACGGCAGCCACCGCTTCAACACACCACCGGCCGAAATAAGCACCGCCTTCGAAATTGTTATCGCCAAATCGATGCCAGTACGGCCGTTCATACATAGCGGTAGCGGGCGCGTTGCCCTTTTTGGCAGGGCGATCCAGCTCTGAGTGCCAATGATTCAAAAATTCCAGCAGCAATTTGGCTTGGTCAGCGGCCGGCGCTTCAATCGCAGCCAATAGCCGACGATAAGGTTTCGGGTGGCACAGGGCAGCACCGATTTTGCGACCAGGCTGTCGAGAGGAAATGACCAGGTCCAGCAATTTATCTTCGCCCTCATTTCCAATAAGAGCGAGTAAACGCTGCCATTGGTCATCGGGAACGTCCAGCGCGAGCGCAATTCCGACCAACCAGAAACATACGATGTAGTGGTCAAGGTTTACCTTCCACGCATGCCGCGTATATTGCTGGTTTTCAGTCCATACGGATTGGCCGCTCTGTTCTGCCTGCTCCCAGCAAGATAAAATCATTGGGAAATAGCGGGCAAGGTAGGCCGTATTGTCACCTCTTGAATAGCGTCTGAGAATTTGCTCCCAATAATGTCTCGCCAAATTATAGATAAATTGGGGCTTATAGGATGGATCTCCAGGCTGATCTATCTCCGCTAATGCTTGATCCGCCCAGCTATCTGAATACGCTGTCCATTCGTCCCAATATGCTGCGCTGCCTAACTTGTCTCTAATCAAGGAGATACTCCGAGCATTTTTGTTGCTGCGCCTGGATTCAATATGAATTTGCTGTTCTTATCCACCATGCCGACCGTGACTCTAACAGTGGGGTCCGTATGAACAATCCATTTTTCCAAGTGGCCGTTTTACGACGCTAAACCGCTTTATTCCTGTAATCTTGGATCGGCGCGTAATCTTTCAATCACTTCTTGCCAAATCATATATGGAGTGTGCTCACGGTCAGTTTCCATTGCGTGCTTGTAAGCCGCTTCGGTCGCAGATAGAAATGCTTTCACCTGTTTTGCGCCCGAATGCAAAAAATCGATTGCCGTGACGCCCTCATTATCATATCGGTGCTAGATATCCTTGCAAAGTTCGCTCTGCTCCGCTGGAAAAAATTTTCGTGTGGTCTCCGCTATGTAGCTGAGTCCAAAAGTCCCCATTGAGACTCCCGAGGTCGCTGCGACAATAATCGCGCCTGCCATGAGATCATCCCGTCAGATTGTAATTTATCTATTTGTTCTGCTTTGATCGCTTAATGATGTCTAGAGCAATTAATAAGCCATACAATTTTCATCGAGAGAAAATTATTGTGCGTGCTTCGTGAGAATCCATACATGTGAAGACTTTATTTTATTGCCGTATTTGGTTTTTCTTGTTGTCGATTAAGAGATAGGTTGGTTTTCTGATAGTGCGAAGTCTGGGTCTGCGTAACAAGTAATCGACAAAGCCCGCGCCGCCGGTGCCAAACAGCCAGATTTCCTGGTTTTTCTGCTGTCGGCCTCTTTGCTCGTAATTCCGAATTAGAAGGTTTGCGCCATTTGTTATCTAATCGCCATAAAAGCATGGTCTGCTCATCGAGGCCATCGAATTTATTTTCTATTACACGGCGTAAACGGGCTTAAAACCGTGTTCGGTGAGCCATAACGTCAAGTATGAAACCAGTGAAATAAGATCTGCATGCGCCTTTTTGCTGAACTCGGGGTATTTTTTCTGCACGTAATCTGAGACGGACTCGAATGGCGGGCATTCTGTATTACGCAGCAACGAAACAAATTGAGGTTCGATTATCCAGTTGCTTTCCCCTCCAGAGACGCGCTTGTATTCAAAAATATTCCATAAAACCTCGCCCGCGTAGCCGCTAATCGCAGTTTTCAATACTTCGGCGTATCCCGATTGCCCATCCCGAAACCTGATCGTTGTGAATGGAGGCAACGTTGTGCGATCAAATTCAATAATTGTTCCATTGGCATCTTTGATTTTCATTGTCCTGCTGCAATATTTTCTCCATTCATCCAAGGGGAAATAGTCGCGCAGCAGGAAAAATATCTCGCCGCCATTTTTTTTAGCTTGTTCTCTCATTTTTTACCTTTTACGGAAATGGTCACGTCGCCGGAATTGTTTTTTTTGCATTAGCGTTTCCCATTCTCCTTCAGGAATCGGAGCCGTAGAAACCCGCCGATCGTATACATATTTTCCGTCCGCGTAGACCTCATAATAATACTGGTTTGGTACAACCGCGCCGCCTTCATACACGTTCAGTTTGCCGGGATTAGCAGGCTCAACTCGGCGCCTCATCCAGATGCGTACCGGTCTGGCCCGCGCGCAGGTTGAGGTCGTTGCCCGCGTTCAGCGTTACATTGCCTTTGGTGCTGATGCTGCTGCCGGCTTCGGTAGTAATGCTGACATTGCGCCAGGCATCGGCGCTGAACTGGGCGTTGAGGTTGCTGGCGGCGTCGATCATACCGCCCAGGTTGGTCAGATCGAGTCCTGAGGAGGGGATTCAAAAGGCGAACGGGGGAGGCCGTTCGCCTGACGGTCGATCAGACTGGTTTGCCGGTTACGACGTCGAAGTTGCCGGTATCGGAACGCAGCGGGATCAGGATGATGATGCCATTCAGCAGACTGGCGTGAATTGCAATATCGTCCTCAAATCCGGCACGGAGCAGATCGTCGTAATTGAAGATTAACTTGCGGATTTCTGGATTGTCAGAGGATTGCTCAATTCCAATAATGCGTGAATTTGGAGTCGAGTGGGGTACTGACTTATACTCTGCGGTAGCCATGGTTACTTGCCTATTAAGTGATTTTGGTTAGCGGGTCATCGGTGTTAGCGCACCGGTGGCTCGCGCTCATTTCGCAGTAATGAATCGATAATTATCCTGGTGTGGATTGGGGAATCACCTTGCTGATTGAATCGCGAGGTGATAGATCATGCTACCAGAACGAATGTTCTGAATGGTGAAATTTTTCTGTTAAAACTCGCAATCAAAATTGGCCTTATTGAGATTATTGATTGCGACTTTACAAATAAAAAAGCGAACCGAAGTTCGCTTTTTTATTAAATATTATTTCTTGAAAATTCTGCTTATCCAGCCGGGCTTGGCGATTGGAGCATCGATCTTCTTCAGCAGGAACAGCACTTCGCCTAGATCCGGAAATTCTTCCCTTTTTAGCCGATCGATAACACGTTCGAGTAGCGCGTCATTTGAAAATGGCATTGGCTCCGGCAGAAAGACATAATCCGGTTCAAACAGGGGATGATCTACTCTTGGGTTTGGAAGCCCAAGTTGCTCTCGCAAACGGAACCACGCGAGAATCAGCATTGGAAAACGGGTTTGAAGTAAGTCATTTGCGAACTCACGTTCAACCGTAGGGCGGGTCCGATGAGTGTAGTAATCGCAAAGCCAGACTAGCTCGTTCGACAATGGGGTTAGATCCGTGTCGTCCCAATGCTCTAAAAGTAAATTTAGTGTTGGCTCACCACAACACTCTCCAGGCAAAAATATATCGGGCTCTTCCCCGTCGAACGATTTACCCCAGCCGTTGAACTCCCAACACTGGGAGTCAAAGTATATTCGTAAGAACCAATGAAACAGCGGATTAGAGAATTCGCCAGCCGTGTCGTGATACATTCTGTTTTTATATTCGTCCAGAATTTCTCGGCCTAAAACATTTGCCTCTTTGGTCCAGTTAAAAAAGACACATCCAGAGAGAGCGTCCACAGCAGTATGGAATGAGTGCCCGCTGGTGCTCTTTGTGGCCCGATGCATAAGCAGGGCGTCCCAATAGCGGTATACATTCTGCTTTTGTAGGGGCTCGCCCCATGAAGTGCAGTATTTAAACATCGAGAATGCGGCTTCGATCTCATAATGCAATCCGACGCCCAAATGCGACCTTACTCTATAAAAAAAGGGCGGGGTGGCGGGCCGATCCTTTTCAATAATATCGTAAAAAGGATTGCCGCCCTCACCATATATTTTCAATGCATTGCGACTTACTGCCCATTGCTCTTCGTATACCGGAAGATCGTTCTCCAGGCGTTTGATAATCGCTGAGACCGGCATCCAGCTTTTTAAAATTCCATATCTCTTCATCGGTAAGCTCGATTAATTAGTCTGAAACGGCACATATACCGAACAGTATGGTGCACTTAACCTTATCTTGAATAAATTGACGAAGAATAAACTCGAATTCGGACGGTTTGCATATTAATCAGCAATCGAGTAATGCGGATTCGTTCCATATAATAGAGTCAATATTTGCTGCGAAGGCGAGGGCCACTAATCCGGCAAACCCTTCGTGGTCACGCCTACTTTTGTTGGCAAGCATGGTCCGCGCTTCGTACTCTACGCATTCTTTATCTTCTTCAAAGATCGAAAAGCGAAAAAATCTGGGTGAACCGGTTTGCCCTATATAGACATCGCTTTGGCCAAATTTTAGTATCCCTCATCGTCATTTCAGTTTCAACGCACGGAGCGGGAAGCTAAAATTTTTCCAAAAAAGGAGACAATATGTCGCTGATTTCGGCGGTCGATTTCGGGCTGGATCGTAGGGGTACAGAAAAGCTGGCTGGCATCGCTGAGGTCCTGGGTTTTATGATCCGGTCAGGCGTTTAATGCTTGGGTTCGCCCGGTGGCGCTCTCCCGCAGCGCGGCAGATCAGCTGGGTGATCGCGTGTCTGACCCGTGGGCCATCTAAATCACCAGTCCTTGATCGAATATGCTTCGGTTAAGTTTTGCAAAACCTGATTTGGCTACCGTTCATATTAGGCACGTTATTCGTCAGGGATGATGAAAATACCCTCAATTAATTGTTCGCTGAAAGATTCCAGCGATTGCAGCGCGGCCCGAAAAGCGACGCCCGATACGCCTGAATCGGATGTCGGAAAATGAAGTTCCTCAACGTCGTCATATTCGATTTCAAAGTGTTCCCGCACCTTGGCAAGAGGATCACCAACTCTAATGTTTTCGAAAAGTTTTCCCATATAGCCGTCGCTAACTTCGAGCCAATCGAGAATGCCAGCTGTAAAATGGACCCTTAATATCCCTTGCTGATAATAATAAGTCCCGTCAGTCGTGATGGCGGGGTCAGCTGAGGACAGACTGGGCTTTAGTAGCCAGCCCGACTCCCGAACCACTACCTCTTGAATCTGACCATCGCTCAGATTCCATCTTTTCGCTGTGCAAAAAATGTCCTCAAGCTCAAAAAAAGTCGCCCCCAGATGGAAGCCAGCACCAGATTTTCCAGGGACTATTTCTGCTGATAGGTAAGCTGCATTCATAGATTCAGTTCTGAATTTAGCGTGATTGATATTGCGAAATGCTCCAATGCTCGATGGAATAATTTCCTTTCGAAGTAGACCGTCGCAATTGTGCAGTAAGTAGATGCATCTTTGTAACCAAGTTCAATAGCACGCCCCAAGTCTGCGAGGGACAAATCGAACTCCTTTAGCATCGCATATGCGGTTCCGCGATCGGCATATGCCATCGCGCATGCCGGGTCTACTTTAAGACATCGCCATATAATCCAGGTGCGTCTTCGACACGGCCTTGGGTTAGAAAGCTGCGGGCACGTATGCAAAATGGCGATAAGTCTAGCGTTGCTTCGCTCATCGAGGTGCTCTCCACAAACTTTTATCAGCAGTTTCTGCCGAAGTTTTCAATTAGCTGCATAAGGTAGTTTTCCATGACATCGAGCTTTATCGCCGATGCATAGGGGCGAGTGGGGTCTTGTATAGCATTCTCTCGGATAACTTGGGGTATATCTTGGCTCAACCACAGTTCCCGATGGGGATAGATGGCATATTGTTCGGTACCGATCTTTTCTACAAGCATGTGCCCGCGCCATGACTCCTCATAAAGACGGTCCGAAATGCCTACAATAAACACAATGGCTCTTTCGCCAGTTTTCAGAATCGGATCTCCAAAGCGGCCGGGAGAATGAACGAATTCGATCTCGTCACTCGCTGATAATCCTTCGATCCATCTGAGGGCCGAATATGTGCGCTCCACCTTTGCGCGCAAAACTTGTGCGCGAGGAGAGCTTTTGGTTGTCACCATTACCACGTCATACTCCGCGATCTTATCCGCCAGGAAACTGGATTTGCTCATAATGGGGTCCATGGAGCTGTGGTCAGCAGTGGCTTGCGCTCCGTCACCTCGATCTCAGGTTGCCATGGAGCGCAAGTTACTTCTTTCCAATGATAAATGAATGAAGTGACTTCTGTTTCTGTTGCATAGCGGTCAGCCGGTAACTCTTTTTTCCACTTTAACGTTTGCGAACCGTGTTTGGCCGCTGCAAGAATAATTCAAACAATCCGGGTCAACCTCGGAGAAGCTAATGTTATCCAGATAATGCTCGTCGGGATCTTCGAAGTAGGGCCCCATGCATCGAAAATCATGGATCTGTTGAAGTTGGCCTCGTACCGTCCAATAATGCATTCAAAGGTCCGGGTTGTTAAAAAAAATCCACCCCCTCGCCGGATTGATGGTAAGTAGCTTGCTGATTTTGGTAATTATAAATATAAGATTCAATGAAATCAGGTCTTATGGTTCCATTCTCGGATCCGCATAAAGCTCCAATCCGCCGAAGCGGGGTAGGGTCCATTGCGACTACCGTTATCTGCATATCTTGCGCGGGTACCATCTAGAAGAGTCGAGTTTCATTCCTGGTTATTTCTGTATTTTTCGTCGAAATCATATTTGTCTAAAAGGGGTGGCCAGTCCAGTTCCCTATTATCCGTCCGGTTAAGACCAGATTGCGCCGCGAGAATCAGATCGTCTTTAATGTCTTCAAAAAAGCTGCAGAGACTATGGGCAATAACCCGGGCATTCACTAGCGCCGACCTGGCTGCGAGCAAATCGTTTTGCTTTAACGCAAGACGGTGAATGCGCATGTAATTAGACAGTAGCGCAGTTAGTCTTTCAAAATCTTCATCGAGATTGACGCGATAGTTTATATTCCATTCCTCGTTAAGCTCATGAGTTGAAATACCCCGAGACTCCGCCAGTTCCGCTAACGAAATCTTGATTTCATTGAATTTGGTCATTGCAGTCTCCTACCGGCTGCGGCATCAGATTTTTTTCGAGTGACTGTTGCGTCCAGATTTTAGCGGACTAACAGTTTTTGCTTTTGTAAAATAATTTGAGTTCTTTATGTTCACAATCAATAGAAGGTTTGGAAAAATATTTTTCTATTATCGATTGTGCTTCTTCTTTGAGTTCGGGGGTGTCGACGGCCAGGTTGGTCAGCGCCATTTTTGTAAACATATATATTTCTGCCAAGGGATATTCGGCGGTGTCTGGCGATATTCCGCTAATTTTCTCCTGCGCCCAGCAACGTCCTACGAGAATGCCTTGTGAGTTGGTCAACGCATTCCCGTTTTCGTTGGCGGTATCTATTTCCCACCCCGGATCTCCGCCGCAATACCCACCGTTTCCGTCGGCTATAAGTTCTTTGATAAATCGATCCAGGGGTTGTCGGGTCCCGTTCACCATTTTTCCGATGCAATAAAACAAGAGTTCAAGCCGCGATCCCGATTCGACTGGGGGTAGATCATGCGATGGGCGATAGGTCGTCAAGTTCATGTCTGGGCTCCTGGGGAAATACGATTTTGAGCTCGGGTCGTCCAGTTTTAGTATGGGTACGCATCTCAAGACAAGCCTTTCCAACTTTAACGATTGGATACCCGTCCACTGAGTTGATGGAATTATTTTCATGGTGGCAATATCTTCCATCGGGGGGGGCGATGTAAACGGCAGGGCATTCAAGCAATAAAAATTACTTCAGATCATAGGCAGCAATAATCTGATTGACTTCATTTGCACGGTGCGGGTGCTTAAGCGCAATGTTTTGCAAAGCCATTAATATAAACTTTCTGACCTCGCAGATCGTGTAGTAGGCGGCCTCTTCCGGGATACCACTAGTAGCAGAATCCGCCCATGCTTCGTAGCAAGTCGAGTCATTCTCCGCAGAAGTTAGTAAATGCTGCTTCCATAAATCAGGCCGGATAGCCGAATCTGCGTCGGATATGATGTTCAAGGACCAACCTGGGTCGCCTCCCGAAGGGGCAAATTCATCTTCGATAAGAATGCCTTTAAGGTGACGGTCTAGCGGCGACGATGCGGCGTATAGAGCGAAAGATACGCAGTAAAAAAGAAGTTCGTATTTGCTACCGACCCCAATTCCCGGAAGATAATCACAGACTCGATATGTGTTCATTTGAGCATTCGATCCAGCATTTTAGTCGGGAATACCATGCATATTGCGAGTGTTCCTGCTTTCTACTTAAGGGTACAACGAAATCCACGCCGTTAACTTTTGTTATAGGTTGCGTGCTCGCTTGATGAGTATAAGAATACGCCGTATTCCCGCCGATACCAATGATCAACAAGTTCATTACAAACTAGAGATGCTGCCCGGATATCAAGAGCCATATCTAACTATTTCGTTTTGCTGAACGTCAACAATCACCGATCCCGGTATGACACGAAAATAGTCTTGTATAAGAATCATTTCGTTGGTGTATTCTCGCTCAGGATCATTGTTAAAAACCAATCTGATTCGTCTATCAAACCTTTCAGGGTTATTTAAACGCTCCTTAAGGACTTTGGCTATTTCAATCGAATCTTCCTTTACGTAATCTCCCTCTTCATAGCTGATGCGGGATGACCAAGAGTCCCATCGGAGGATAAGCGTGTCCCGATTTACAAACGGGAGCCGATCAACTTCTATGGAGAACCGGTTGTCTGTGTGAAACGCTCGTTTCAATCCTTGCTCTAGAGTTTCGTTGGACATTACGGGGGCGAATGAATCTAGCAGGACATATAAGGCAAAGCTCATTTTAGTTTCCCCTCCAGGGGGCCAGCCCCGCTAAAGTTGATCGAAGTAAATGGTTCTGTTTTGGGTCCGCGGCGTGAACGATTCCCCCGGGTCGATTTAATGTTGTTCAAAACACTCTGAGATTGGCTTGTGTAACGGGTGAAATCACAATATTGAATGGGAGTCTATTGTCAGCGGCATACTAATCCCGTTGCCCGCGCCGAGTGCGTTGTCCAGTTCTTTCACCTCGGTAGTACCCAGGCCTTGCGGGTTGTTAATGGCGCCGGTTTCGACCATCGCGACCGTGCCGCCCGTCACATTGCCGCATAACCCTGCGGTAATGGCACCCGCAAGCCGACAGTCTATGCCCCCCGCCCCAATCGGATTCAAGCTGGTTCGCTACTGTGAGCAAATCGGCACGTTGGATCGGCGTTAGCGGCGAGCCGTCCGCGTTTTTCGCATCGGGATCGGTTGCTTTGGTTTTCGCAATCCGCACTTCGGTGACGCGCCGTTATTTGTCAGCTGGCCAGCATTCGGTACTTTGCTAATTCCTGGTCGTAACCCGATGGAGGAGCCCGGGTTTGCGATTTTCTAATTTTGTTTGGACCAAAAACTCAGGTAATCCTCAGATTTTATATAGATGCCAATTTCATTCGCGATTTTAGAAAAATATCCGCGTTCGAGCACTATCTCGCCAACCGAGAAGCCCGATGTTCCACAGCCATAGATAATTTTTTCAAAGTCTCCGCTTTGAATAAGAAATATATCGCATTTTGCGTCTTGCAAACTCTGCGTGCTTATCAAATACGTGTAATCGTTATCCAGATCGGACTCAAAAGGCGGATAGGCGATTTCGTACAGGGCATCGTAGACGTCCCGAGTTGGACGCAAAAATTGATCTTGTGCCACCTCCCTGTTGGTGTCGCCCATTTTCGATATGCCCACCAAGTCAATGTGATATGTAATCACTTGTAGGTTCGACGGAAAAATATTTCCGCCGATCGAAAACAGGAAGATTCCGTTGCGAAAAGTTTTATCACTCCAAGGATCAACTTTTTCTGCTATAACTGCGAATTTGTAAGGGTCGCCGAATATCATTTCGTCCTTATTGTTACCTGGTGTGCGATTCTGTTCAAAGCTTTATGGGGCCAGAGGATATATAGTGATTGCCTCTGTACGCGAATACTCGTCCGCAATGTCCAAAATCAAATTGAGATCTTTAGTGGCTGCCTGCCGAGGGTAACGATCTCCCAGAATTGCAATCGTTTCCCGCGGCTTGGCGGGGCTGTTAATCGTTAGAACCTCGTACTCGCCGTCTTCATCTATTTCGCCCGCCATTAACAGGAAAAATTCATTCTCGGCGTAGATGGTAAGTTCCTGAATTCCAGTATCCGGGACGGGCTCAGGAGTAAATTTAAGTACTCCCATCAAGCTTTGCAGCTTCGTTAGCATGCGCTCGATCTGGCTTCGATCGGGGCTTCGAATGATTTCAAATTGCTCGCGTTCATTGTTCTGATTAATTGCAAATCCACCGGCTCTCATTTTTATTCCAATTTCATCTTAGGGTTTTCGTTCAAGGCATCCATATATAAGGCTTCGACGTTTTAATTTCGCTGTCTACAGATTTTTTAGCCATGAACGGAAGGATTCTAAATCAACAGAATTTTTCGGGATTGGATGTAATAAAAATAACTGAAGCCAGCTTTTTTTTCTGAATCGGGCACTACTATTCAGAATAGAATACATCCAGTTTAAATTTGCTATTTGTAACATCTGCAAATATTTTACAACCCTGCCAAGCTGGTTGCCCCTGCTCGATAAAAAATTGTCTGAGTTCAGTAAACAGGTTAAAAACGCTATCGTTTAATTTAGCGCCACCGAGAAAATAGCTGCTCTTGCCTTCTTCATCCACGTAGTCATACTCTAACGTAGCACTCTGAGCATCATCATCCAGAACGATGGCGACCACTAACTCACGCACCTGTGTAGGGGCTGCGGCATAGGCTAGCGAACTAATCGCCTGGCATATCTCGATATCTCGACTGATCATTACACCCACCTGCGCTATTTATATAACTCTCTGCACTTCAAGCTGAACTCTGACTTCGAACTTTACGGTAAAACCATCTGGCGGACGCCGGATCCAGTATCGCTGGGTTCAGCAGGTATATTTTCTACTTTAGCCGTTTATTAATGCTTTGATTTGCGGGTTATATTTGCAAATAACCTCTGCGATAACGGGCTAATAAAATTGCAGGGGTAGGTCGTTCGCCCATGCGAGTAGAGGGCTCTCCGATGCATCGAGCGGATGACGCAAAGCCCCTTACCCAAATCAATAGTTTTTGAGCGGCCGTCATCCCCGCAGAAAAAGCGTTCCTCGGTCCATGGCCACCGAAATTGCACCAGGCGGGGGCTCAAATTGATCTTCCAGTGAAGATTTCAGAAATAGAGCAATGTCGAGAAAATGTTCCCCAATTTCGTGCGCATCTACAGAATCAGAAGAGGCGACCCTGATGGAGTCCGGGCACCAACTTTCTTCGAATGCGAAAATGAGCGACCTTATCGCGGACAAGTCGTTTACATCATAGCTGCTCGGTAGCGAGATGAGCACGCTATTGCTTAGACGGATCGATGGGTAATCGATGCCGCATCGAATCGAGAGTGATGCGGCGTCGTTGCTGCCCTTGCCATTCCAGATTGAAATACCGAATCCTAGACCCGGAATGGGCTCCTTTGTTGTGTCGTATCGATTGACACCAGATACGAACAGAGATTGAAGGGTCTCTAGCGAATCATGGGTGATAATTTCACCCATGGACGCCGATTTCCGTGTCCTCCCTTTTTTTCGCCATCCATGAAAAGAAGATGAATTTTCACTGAGGGCTTTAAGAAATCGTACCGTACGAAGTGAACATTCTTCAATGCTCTCGGTACGGGGCCCCCAATAGGCTGCAGCAAAATATGAGCTCATTAGTTAACCTTTGGCTTTGTATATATAACTTTGATGCCGCCCACGCCATTTTGCTTCAGCAATCTTTGAATTGCGTTCGCTGCAACAGGCTCTGCGACGATCCATTCGACTGTTGCACCTTTGGCTGCAGCGCTTTGTCGCGTTGCTTGCTCAACGAGGGCGGCCGCCCCGGCAAACCAAGGTTTGAATTCCCCATTTTTGTCCACGAATTGGGCGTATCCAGGGCCTTTAGTTTCCAACAGTGTGCCATTGGCGCTCACCCCGTCAAATTTCACGCCGTCAATAACATACGCCTGGTCCACGGACCCCGTTATTTGCTGTTGATAATCACGAGCCCGCTGAGGCATGCTTTCGTTCACGGAGGTCCAAACGCCAGCAGGTGCAGGTGTGATCTGATTGCCCTCGGGGTTCGTTTTATCGCTGCCTGTGCTGGCGATTATTCCCAATCCGGTGATCGGTCCGTTATTAGGCGTCGCAATAATCCCGTTCCCCGTGGAGGTCTGCCCCGGATTCGCAAGAATGGTCGCCCCGTTCTGCCCGATCGCATTGTTAACCAACACGCCTTTATTCTTGTCCGTCGCCGGAACATTCTGCCCCGGCGGGCTGGTGTTGCCGTGTTGATGCGCGGGCTGGACCAGCGTGCTGACGGCGCTCAGCCAGTCCGAGATCGACGTCATCATGCTGGCGTTCAGCGGATAGGCGGCCGCCAGCGTCGTCAAAAGCGTCGCTTTGGTGTATTTGCCTTGCTCTACCAACTGGCTCAGGGTGCTGAGGATGGTTGGCGTCTGGGTTCCCAGGTCCGGGAATGCCGGGCCTTGCTTGCCGAACAGCAAATCCTCGGTACTCGGTTTGGCGGTCGCCTTATCCCAGTAATACTGGAAGACGTAACCCATCGGGTCGACGCCCGGTTTGAGCGTCAAGGTCGCGTTATTTTCTGTCTCTGTGCGGCCCGTAGTAACGACGGTCCCCGCATCCGCGCTCAGACCTGATGCAACCGAGATACCGGCGAGTATGGTCTGCACGGTGTTGGTCCGGTCTTCCTTGTCCGTGGCCGACAGGTCAGCGCCTTTGCTCTTGGTGGCCTGGTCCAGCAAGTTGTTCAGCACAACGCTGGCCGATGCGCCGAGCGCGCCCGCAGCGCAGCTTTGATTGCTGGCGGCAGCGCCAGCGCAACCCACGATGCCCTGCAAGGCTGCGCGCGCGTTCTCGTCGCCGAGCGCGTTGGCCAGTTCTTTCACCTTGGTCGTACCCAAGCCTTGCAGGTAGTTAATGGCGCCGGTTTCCACCATCGCGGCCGTGCCGCCCGTTACATTGCCGCTTAACCCTGCGGTAATGGCACCCGCAAGCCGACGGTATGTGCCACCGGGCCCCCAATCGGATTCAAGCTGGTTTGCTTCTGTGAGCAAATCGGCACGCTGGATCGGCGTTAGCGGCGAGCCGTCCGCGTTTTTCGCATCGGGATCGGTTGCTTTGGTTTTCGCTGTCTGTGCTTCGGTGACGCGATTGTTGACGTAGGTACCGGTCTGGTTGATCAGCTCCTTCGCCACCGTAAACCCGGCTTCGATCTGGGTTTTGTCGAAGATCGGTTTCAGCGCGCCGGTGGTGTCTTTGTCGGTCGAGACGGAGGTGTCCAAAGACGCCAGGGTTTCCGCTGCCGTCTTGCCGGTCTTCGCCAACTGGCCCGCTTCATCGGTGATGGTCAGGCTACCGGCGCTGATGCCGCTGCGGGTGATACTCCCGCTGTCGCCCGTTGCCGCCATCACGATTGGCGTACCGGTCGAGAAGCCGCTCTTGTTACCGCTGCCCGGCACCTTGGTACCGGCCGAAGCAACATCGCCGTCCTGGGTTTTACCCACGCCGCCATTGTTCGAACCAGAAGAAGCGCTACCGCCATCTCCCTCCGACAGCTGCTTCATCCCCCCACCGCCCTGGCTGTAGCCCCCGCCAATCCCCACACTGGTAGCGCTGTAGTGCGCGTAATTCTCGATATCGGAGTAGGTGAGGGTGCCGGTCGTGAATGAATTCGCCTTGTTATCGATGGCGGCCTGGCTGCTTTCCACCACCGCACCCTTCAGATCCGTATTTCCTTTAACGTTAACCTGGAAGCCGCCATCGCCCGCGCGGATGCCCGATTGCTCCATCACGCTGGCGTAGTCGCTGTTCATCTTCTGCTGGCTGGCGTTGGCGCTGGCGCTGAAGCCATAGCCGACGGTGACGCTACCGCTGACCTGCTGGTCCTTGCTGTCGTACTTGTGCGTGTCCTGCAGGCTTTCGATATTCAGGTTGCCGCCGACGTTGGCGACGACCTGGTTGCCGCTGACCACGGCGCCCTTGATGTTGGTGTCGCCGCCGGAATCAATGCCGACCGTCTTGCCGGCGCTGATGTGGCTGTTGGTCCAGCTCTGGTCGGTGCCGTCGCTGCCGCCTTTGCCCAGCGCGGCGTTGGCGGTGATCCCGGCGGCAAAGCCGTTCTTGCCATAGGTAATCGCCACGCCGACGCCCGCGCTCTGGTTGCTGCTGTCGCTGTGTTGTTCGTTGGTGTTGCTGGCCGCGAGCAGGTTGACCGTTCCGTCGGCTTTAAGCAGCACATTGCCGCCGCCCTTGATGTCGCTGCCCTGTACGGTCAGGTTGCTGTCCGCACCGGCGCCGGTCGCCTTGATGATGACGTCACCGCCTGCGGCCACTTTTGATCCGGCCGCAGTGCTGCCGCTTTGCGTGGTTTTGCTTTCGTTCTTCGACTGGCCGTAGGTGATCGAAACGCTGACGCCTCCGGCGTTCTGCGGATCGGCCTTCATCGCGTCGTAGTTGTTGACGGCCGCCAGCGCGGTCGCGCCGCCGGCCAGGGCCTGCACGCGTTTGTCAGAGGTCTGGCTGGCCGCCTGCTTCATCTGCTGCGCGGTCTGCAAGGCGCTGATCACGGGTGCACTGACAGCGACGGTGATGCCGCTCTGTTTGAACTCGCTCTGCTGGGTGCTGCTGCTGGCCTGCTGCGTCTCGACAATCTCGACCTTCTTGCCGCTGATGCCGATATCGCCGGCCAGCGCGGTGACGTTGCTGCCTTCCTGGCGGTACAGGTTGCCCGCGGTGATGACCACGTTGCCGCTGGTGGCGCCGACGTTGGAGGCGTTGGCGCTCTGGCTGGTTTGCGTGGCGTCGGCCGTCTGTTGCTGCGTGCCATAGGTGAAGCCCGCACCGCCGGTGCCGAACAGGCCGGATTTGCTGGTCTTGCTGCTGTTGTTGGTGGTCTGGGTGTCGATGCTGGCGACGATTTTTACGTCATTGCCCGCGCTCAGCGTGGTGCCCGCGTCGGAGGCCACATTGCTGCCGGTCAGCGTCAGATCGTGCCCGGCGCTTATGTGCAGGTTGCTGGCGGCGTCGATCATGCCGCCCAGGTTGGTCAGGTCGAGTCGTGGGGCGGGGATTCAAAAGGCGAACGGGAGGCCGTTCGCCTGACGGTCGATCAGACTGGTTTGCCGGTGACGACGTCGAAGTTGCCAGTGTCAGTGCGTAGCGGAATCAGGATGATGCTGCCATTCAGCAGGCTGGCGTGAATTGCAATATCGTCTTCAAATCCGGCGCGGAGCAGATCGTCGTAATTGAAGATTAGTTTGCGGATTTCTGGATTGTCAGAAGATTGCTCAATTCCAATAATGCGTGAATTTGGAGTCGAGTGCGGGACTGACTTATACTCTGCGGTAGCCATGGTTACTTCCTGTTTAAGTGATTTTGGTTAGCGGGTCATCGGTGTTGACGCACCGGTGGCTCGCGCTTCATTTCGCAGTTAATGAATCGATAATTGTCCTGGGTGGATTGGGTAATCACCTCGCTGATTGAGTCGCGAGGTGATAGATCATGCTAACAGAACGAATGTTCTGAATGGTGAAATTTTTCTGTTAAAACTCGCAATCAAAATTGGCTTATTGAGATTATTGATTGCGACTTCACATTAAAAAAAGCGAACCGAAGTTCGCTTTTTTATCAGGTCATTTTTGAGGCCAGATCGGGTCACCGTGTGTTCTCGCCGTCTCGCCATTCAAAATTTAATGTTCTGCATCTGTAGACCAGACCTCCGCGCCTTCGTCATCGATCCATACCAAGTCTCCCGGTGTCCAGTATTTGTATCCGCCGGTGTTCTCGTCTTCTATGTAAAAGAATAGGTCATCATCAAATTCCGATTCCGCTGGCCATTGATCCCGATATTCTTTGACAATCTGTTGCTGATCCATGCTCAATAGGACGTGATTTCGTCCTATCTTTACCTTGTTGTTCTTAAGTAGGTATTCCAAGGTATACAAAAAAGCGGCTATCCTTTTTTCAAAGGGCCAAACTGTGGGCACTATATAACTCCATAATGCACCCGAGTGCATGCCCATCCGCCGATCGTAACTAAGCAGGCTTTGAATGTAACCGTCGATAAGACAACGTTCTTCCATAGATAAAGTAGACATGGTTCTTACTTAAATTTCAATTCGCCTCCGCCTGCGCTGCCTTTAGGGGTCGGTCGGAAAGTCGGGGTGTTTATTAATATCCGAGGTCCATTTGACATCGGTACTGGATGCGCTACTTGAGTAGTGGCGCAAAGTTATGGAGATGCCTGTTTGAGGATCTTTAAACGGGTATATATCCCCTTCCCGGGCACCGGTCGTGCAGCTGCTTAGTGCCAGCGGATTTTTAATAGGCTATCTCAGCGAGAACATGTAGAGGAAACAGGGACGTGCTCTATTTCCACCGCTGGGCCGATTT
Organism: Amantichitinum ursilacus; assembly: GCF_001294205.1. Lineage (GTDB taxonomy): Bacteria > Pseudomonadota > Gammaproteobacteria > Burkholderiales > Chitinibacteraceae > Amantichitinum > Amantichitinum ursilacus. The sequence goes on along the minus strand of NZ_LAQT01000007.1, from coordinate 3,308 downwards.
CCTCTCGCAGCTTTCCAACTAATGTGATCCCTTTTAGATTGTGAGCATCTAATTCACTTTGGTTTTAAAACCTGAATCTGGAGGGTAATCATCATGAAAAGTTGATTGGAAGATGGTATCCCATGATTCTATCTCCGCAGAAAGCTGACTCGATATTCCTGGTTCGGAGGCCTCCATAAACCCCATCGCCTCGGCATCGGGGCAGAAAAATGGTGGCACCCCGTATTCATTACTAAATCTCAGTTTTTTCATTTTGCATTACTCCAGGTGGAAACCGGATTAATGCCTAGCGCTGCTGCCTTTTTAAAATGTGCGTTAGGTTTTTTTGAGTTTTAGTTTCGACTTCAAACCAAATCAAGTAATTTTTTAAATTTATTGTTCATTGCCTTGAATTCTGTAAAGGTCATATCTAAATTGTCATTTAATAATAAATATACGCCATCATTTATTATCTCTACCAAAAGTGCGTCGCCTTCCAATCTTGATTTAACTGTTCTGGGTCCAAAACCTAAAGCCCGCTCGCACAGTGCTTCCCCCCAGAATTGCGCGGGCGCTAATGTGAAAATATGATGCCGGGCGTCGACATTGCCGTTTCTTTCCTCACGGAATTGATTGAAGACGGCATTTGCCCAAACGCTGTTACCATCGGCGTCATATGCAGTGCTAGCGTCTGGAACGGGCTCGAACCCGCCTTCGTAGCCGGCCTTATAATCGGAGAAGTATACGACAGCGGACGAGGGTTTAATTGCAGCAATAATTTCGGGGAAGTTTTTTCTTAGAAGCGTTTTGTAATCAATAGCCCTATTTGATGACTTGAATTTATACAAAAGAAGATCGTCAAATTGTGCGCTGTCATGATACTTGTAGCTTTGCCCTCTAAAAAGGTAGTGGGCATAAAACTGCAGTCCGCGCACTTTAAGTCGCGGCGAAAATACAGCGGTCGCACCTCGACATTCTGGAGGTGGAGGTAACTCGAGACCCTTTAGCCCCAATGGTTCGTCGATCGCACTAAGAGCGCTCATAAACTCGTTGTGGCGCGTCTCGATGCTCACATCTTGCGATGCTTGGCTTCGAAGCGTCAGGTCGATTTCGAAGGTAGCCATTATTTCCTCACTCGGACGGATATGGTGCTTGTGAAGCCGGTCTGGTCAATGAACTTTTGTGCGGCATTCGCCGCTTTTAAATTCGGGAATTCGTAGACTACTTTAAAGCCGGGATTTTGCTCAAGCGCGCTCTTTATTTTTGTCAAAGAGTCTTTCAAGTCATTTTGCGCTTCAGGAATCCATAACGGTAGTTGCCGTTTAGAGTCGATTAGCAGCAGAGTGCTACCGTCGGGGGGTGTCTCGATCCCATCGAATCGTATGTAATTAACCCCGTTTGGAAACGGATTGTCATATCGCAGCGCAGGAACCGCTGGCTTGACGGTTCCGAGATCCGTGAACGCGCCGGAGGTTCCGCTTTGAAAGTCGATCGCGTTCTGCTTACCGCGTGGGGTCTCTGCCACATAAATCAGTCCCTCGTTTTTGCCGATCAGCGCACGTGCTTCTTTCTCGGTCAGTACCGTCGTATATGGATTCGGCAACAACTCGCCTGGCGTTTGGGTTTTGCCTGCGGTTTGCGCAGCAGCCCCAGCGACTTTGCCACCACTCGACGCGAGCGCCGCATCGGCTGCAGTTGAGCCACCCAGCAATCCATACACCAGTTCGGCGGTGGCGGGAGATACACCGAAGCCTTGCTGGATCAGCTTTCCGCCAATTGTGGATGTTGGGTCACCGGTAATCGCGGTTGTGGCTCCGGCGGTGGTCTGGTCTATGCCCCACGCCGTGGTAGCGATCCCCAGTGCCGCCACGCCGCAGCCCACGCCCACGGTGCAGGATGCACCGCCTGCGGCAATGGCGCTCCCGCCCACGGCGGTCGCTGCTACACCACCCGCAGCCTGAGCAACGCCCAGCGCGCGCGTACCCACCTGATACTCCGACAAAAAGTCTTTCGTTCCGTCAGAAGCCGAGTACGTAAACAGCGGCACCGTATCCACCAGTTGCTGCGACGAGCTCTTGGTCACCTTTTCGCTCTGACTGGCGAGGAGGGTGCGTTCCGCTTTCAGGTCATCGCTATCGCCGACCTTTGCCAGCTGCAGATAGAACGCGCGCTCTGCGCTGCCAGCTGGATATTGCTCGTAGCACTGGATCAACGCGCAAGCCGCCGCGACCAGGCGAGCCTCTTTCTTCTGATCACCACCCGCCAGCACCTGGATACGCTTGATCTCGGATTTGGTCGCCAGCCGGTTATTTTCCGTCTCAATCTGCGCCGCGTTCGCCGTCGTTGCCGGGTTCAGCCCCGTCAGCGTCGAGATCCCCGCCAGCAGCGTGCCGACTTCCTTCGCGCGTTCTTCCTTCTCGGTCGGGGAGAGCGTGGTGCTGTTATTGATCTGGTCGAGCAGGTTGTTGATGACGCTGCCGCCTGCCGCGCCGAGTGCCGCCGCACCGCAAGCCTGCGAACTGGCCGCTGCGCCGGCGCAGGCGACGATGGCATGCAGGCCGGCGCGGGCGGTTTCGTTGTCCAGCGAGTCGGCGATTTCCTTGACCTTGCTCGCGCCCAGTTCTTGCAGGTACGCCACCGTCGCGCCCTGCACCAGCCCGGTTACGCCGCCGGTGACATTGCCGCCCACGCCCACGGTCAGCGCCGTGGTGATCTGGCGGTAAGTGCCGCCCGGGCCCCATTCGGCTTTCAGTGTTTCGGCTTCCGTTGCCAGATCCTGGCGTTGCTGGTCGGTCAGCGGTTTGCCGTCTGCGCCGATGCCGCTCTTGGCCTGGGCCGCTTTGGTTTCGGCTTCCTTCGCGCGGTTGTCGAGGTAGGTGCCGGTCTGGTTGATCAACTCCTTCGCCACCGTAAAGCCGGCTTCGATCTGGGTCTTGTCGAAGATCGGTTTCAGTGCGCCGGTGGTGTCTTTGTCGGTCGAGACGGTGGTGTCCAATGACGCCAGCGTTTCTGCTGCCGTCTTCCCGGTCTTCGCCAACTGGCCCGCTTCATCGGTGATGGTCAGGCTGCCGGCGCTGATGCCGCTGCGGGTAATGCTGCCGCTGTCGCCCGTTGCCGCCAGCACGATTGGCGTACCGGTCGAGAAGCCGCTCTTGTTGCCGCTGCCCGGCACCTTGGTACCAGCGGATGCCACATCACCGTTCTGGTCTTTACCGACACCGCCATTGCTGGATGCAGACGAGGAAGTACCGCCATCCTGCGACAGCGACTTCATCCCACCGCCGCCCTGGCTGTAGCCGCCGCCGATGCCGACACTGGTGGCGCTGTAA
>NZ_LAQT01000006.1 GCF_001294205.1 Amantichitinum ursilacus | reverse complement strand
AGCAAATCTTTGTTAAAGATTTTTGAAGGCATATCAGAAATCGCTTACTTAGCCCGATTCACCACCGCTGCAAAACCCGCGCGTTCTGGCGCATTTCGTTTAATTCCGGCGGAAATCGGACGTCACGTCGCGCAAAACCCGGGCAATAAACAAAAAACCCCGCGCTTAAGCACGGGGTTTTCATTTTTATTCGCTCTTATATGTATATATAAGGCGAAGGTCATTCCCACTCAATCGTGGCGGGCGGTTTGCCCGACACATCATAAACAACGCGATTGATCCCGCGGACTTCGTTGATGATGCGATTGGATACCTTGCCCAGCAGTTCATACGGCAGCTCGGCCCACTTGGCGGTCATGAAGTCACTGGTCTGCACCGCACGCAGCGCCACCACATATTCATAAGTACGGCCATCGCCCATTACGCCCACCGACTTCACCGGCAGGAATACGGCAAACGCTTGCGATGTTTTGTCGTACCAGTCGGCAGCACGCAGCTCATCAATAAAGATGGCGTCCGCGCGACGCAGCAGATCGCAGAACTCCTGTTTGACTTCACCCAGTACACGCACGCCCAGGCCCGGACCCGGGAACGGATGGCGATATACCATCTCATGCGGCAGGCCCAGCGCCACGCCCAGCTCGCGGACTTCGTCCTTGAACAGTTCGCGCAACGGTTCCAGCAGCTTCAGGTTCAGTGTTTCCGGCAGACCGCCCACGTTGTGGTGGCTCTTGATGGTGTGCGCTTTCTTGGTCTTGGCGCCGGCCGATTCGATCACGTCCGGGTAGATGGTGCCTTGAGCCAGCCAACGCGCATTGGGCAGCTTGCCGGCTTCAGCCTGGAATACCTCAACGAATTCGCGACCAATAATTTTGCGTTTGGCTTCCGGATCAGCCACCCCAGCCAGATGGCCCATGAACTGTTCAGTCGCGTTAACGTGGATAACCTTCACGCCCAGATGCTTGTTGAAGATGTTCATGACTTGCTCGCCTTCGTTCAGGCGCAACAAACCGTTATCAACAAAGACGCAAGTCAGTTTGTCGCCGATAGCGCGATGGATCAGCGCGGCGGCCACCGAAGAATCGACACCACCGGACAAGCCCAGGATGACCTCTTCGTCACCAACCTGTTCACGGATTTTCTGTACGGCCTGGTCCACATAGTTGGGCATGGTCCAGGACGGTTGCGCTTTGGCGATTTCCAGCACAAAGCGGTTGATCAGATCGCGGCCCTTGATGGTGTGCGTTACTTCCGGATGGAATTGCACGCCATAGAAGTTTTTGTCTTCGTCCGCCATGGCGGCGATCGGGCACGAGGGGGTTTCAGCAATCAGCTTGAACGTCGGCGGCAGCTCGGTCACTTTGTCACCGTGGCTCATCCACACTTCCAGCAGGCCGTGACCTTGTTCGTTGGTGCGGTCCTGAATGTCGCGGAACAACGCGCTGTGGCCGCGCGCACGGATTTCGGCAAAGCCGAATTCACGCACATGGCCGCCTTCAACCTTGCCGCCCAACACTTGCGCCATCCACTGCATGCCGTAACAGATACCCAGCACCGGCACGCCCAGCTCAAACAATGCCGGATCCGCCTGATAATCGCTTTCGTAGACCGAATTGGGTCCGCCCGAAAGAATGATGGCCTTGGGGTTGAACTCGCGAATGAAGTCGACCGAGACATCAAACGAGTGCAGCTCGCAATAAACGTGTGCTTCACGCACGCGTCGGGCGATCAGTTGGGCAACTTGAGAGCCGAAATCAAGGATCAGGATCTTGTCCATGGCGCGCCTTTGGTTAACCTGCGGGTAGCAGGATGGAAAAAAGCTCGCTATTTTAGCGTGTTACGCCCGTTACGGCGAGCGCCGCACAGCAAGCCTGTCCACCCGCCCCGCCCTGCACGCCAGCCAGCCTATTGCGCCGCCCCAAACGCCTGCGCCCATGCCAATGTGCTATCGATGACCGCCATGCCGCGCTCAGCCAATGGGTGATTAAGGATGACCACCACCGCCAGCATGCGACCATCGGCCCCGCGCATATAACCGGCGGCGGCGCGTACATTCTTGAGCGTGCCAGTCTTGATATGCGCGCCGGCGCCATCGGTATTGCGTAGTCGCTTTTTCATGGTGCCATCCACCGCGGCAATCGGCAGCGACGAGATATATTCCGGCGCATACGGGCTTAGCCAGCCCCACTGCAGCAATTGCGCCATATGCCGCACCGAAATCTGCTCCTCGCGCGACAGCCCAGAGCCATTTTCCAGCACCAGTTCGGGCCAGTCGCCACCATGCCGGGCGATGACGTCGTGCACCGCACGCACTGCGGCCGCAATATCATCGCTATCGCCCGCCTGGCGCGTTTGCGCCCCCAGCGTCAGAAACAACTGCCGCGCCATCAAGTTGTTGCTGTACTTATTAATATCGCGAATGGCGCTCACCAGATCAGGCGACTGGCTTTGCGCCAGCTTGATCGCGCCGGCGGGCACGCTGCCCAGACGCCAGTTACCCGCGATATCGCCGCCGGTTTCTTTCCACAAATAGCGCAGCAGGCTGGCGGTATATAGCGGGCTGTCCAGATAAGACTGGTATTTATCGACCACACAGTCCGCTGGCAGCGCGCCGCTCACCTTGACTCGCACCGCACCACGCGCGCCGGGCGTGGCGCTAAATGTCAGACCATTTCCATTACATGACGCATTGGCCGACACGCGTACCGCATTATCGACATCCAGCAATGCTACCGGCGGATCCACCACCACCCGGCTGGCGCGTGCATCCGTGGCCATATGAAAACGAAACGCATGGAAGTTGGTCAGCAGCGCGTCCGGCCCGACCAGATAGGCACGCGCCGGATCATTGCCGTCATCGGCAAAGCTGGTGCGTTCGGGGATTTGCAGCGCACTACGGTCCAGCACGATATCGCCGGTGATGCGATTGACGCCCGCAGCCCGTACATCACGCAACAACAGCCAGAGTCGTTCCAGCGTCAGTTTCGGGTCGCCGCTGCCCTTTATATATAAGTTGCCCGCCAACACGCCCTTATCGGGGGCGGCTTCAGACCACGCATCGGTGGTCCAGCTAAATGCCGGCCCCAACACATCCAGCGCACTAAAGGTGGTCAGCAATTTCATGGTCGAGGCAGGGTTCACCGCGCCATCGGCATTCCAGTATTGCGCCGCGCCAGGGGAGTCCAGCGGCACCACTGCCAGCGACAGGGCGCTGCCCGGAATATGCGCCGCATCGAGTGCGCTTTGCACCGGCGTTGGCAAGGCCGCCACAGCCCCTTGCATTGCCAATCCCAGCAGCGTCGCCACCCACCCGTAAACCACCTTGCGTAATGCACTCATGCTAGATCCAACATCGCTCCGGATTTTCCCGGCAAGGCGCCATTGTGCCTGCGTTGCGCGCGCTGCGCTGTGGGTCGGCCCGGCGTTCTCGTTATGAGCTGTGGCGCTGTTCCCACGCTTTAAGCTCGGCACGATAGCGGCGCAGTTCTTCGCCATAGGTATCAAAAATGCAGGGATCGCAGCCATTGCCGCAACAGGCTTCCAGCGGCGGTTCAAACGGCGGCTCCGGGCGTGGATCGGCCGGGGATTGCGGGGACGAATCGACAGACGTATTCATGATCGGACTGGCTGGATTGAATCGGGCCATTATCGCCCAACATAGCGGTTACGGCAGCCGGGCCGCCTTGTTGATGCGCGCAGCGTCAACGAGATGGCCCGCACCGCGTTGGGACTGCAGCCTATACGCTGTGAGCCGGTACCGGCAGACAACGGTTAACGGACATAAAAATATCGCAAAAAGGATGTTTCGATGTCCCTGCCCGCCCGGCTTCTTTCTTATAATGCGACCAGCCTGTCCCACAAGGACGGCCCTTCTTTTTAACTGCTGCCGATGGTGACCCACCCCATGAATATTGCTGAGCTGATCAAGCCGGAAACAATCCTGCTCGACCTCAACGTTTCTACCCGAAACCGATTGTTTGAAGAAATTGCCCGCAAACTTGAGCAGCAATATGGTTTAAACCGTGATCAGATCGTCAAAAGCCTGATCGCACGCGAAGAGCTCGGCTCGACGGCGCTGGGCCTTGGCATGGCGTTGCCGCATGCGCGCCTGAAAGGCCTGACCGAAGCCAAAGCCGTGTATGTCCGTACCACCCTGGCTCTGCCGTTTGATGCGCCCGATGGCAAGCCGGTATCACATGTGCTGGCGTTGCTGGTACCCGAACGCGCCACCGAAGCGCATCTGCAATTACTGGCCAGCGTGGCGCAATTGTTCAGCGACCAGGATTTCCGCCAGCGTCTGCGCAGCTGTGCCACTCCTGATGCGGTCTATCAGTTATTCCAGACCAGCGCCCAGGCTTAAGGAGAAACCGTCGTGGCCTCCAGTTCTCTTGATGCCAGCAGCAAGGCCAATATCCTGGCCGAAGCACTGCCTTATATACAAAGCTTTCATTCGCGCACGTTTGTGATCAAGTACGGCGGCAACGCCATGACTGACGAAGCGCTTAAAGCCGGCTTCGCGCGCGATATCGCGTTGTTGCAGTTGGTGGGGATGCGTCCGGTGATCGTGCATGGCGGCGGCCCGCAAATTACCGGGCTGCTGGAGCGCATGGGCGTGAAAAGCGAATTCCGCCGCGGCATGCGCGTCACTGACGCGCAAACGCTGGAAGCGGTGGAAATGGCCACGGCCAAAATCAACCAGGAAATCGTCGGACTGATCAACCGCAGCGGCGGCAAAGCCGTGGGTCTTAGCGGGCAGGATGGCCGTTTTATTCAGGCGCGCAAATTACTGCTGCCGCCCGAAGCCGGTGAAACCGAGCCGGTTGATATTGGCGCCGTGGGTGAAATTGAGCGCATCGACCCCGAGGTGATCAACCTGCTGCAATCGCGCAGTTTTGTGCCGGTGATCATGCCGATTGGCGTGGGCACGGACGGCGAGGTGTACAACATCAACGCCGACCTGGTAGCGGGCACACTGGCGCGCTCGCTGGATGCCGAAAAGCTGATCCTGATGACCAATACGCCGGGCGTACTCAATAAAGCGGGCAAGCTGATCCCGAGCCTGACCTTGTCCGAAGTGGATGGCCTGGTGGCCGACGGCACCTTGTCGGGCGGCATGCTGCCCAAGATCGGCTCGGCGCTGGATGCCGTGCGCGCGGGCGTTAAGTCAGCGCATGTAATCGATGGCCGCGTGCCCAACGCCTTGCTGCTGGAATTGCTGACCAGCGAAGGCATCGGCACGCTGATCCGCCCCGACGGCGGCCCGCATTTTCTGACCGATAGCCAGCGCTACTTCGGCGATCTGTAAACCGTTTATTGCTCTGCCCCACGCCCGCATCCACGCCGGATTGCGGGCGTTTGCTTCTGTGCGGACGGCCTTGATCGCATTCGCGCCCCGCAACGCGCTGCGCCCAATCTCTCTCTGGTAGAATCGCCCGCTATGGCTTATCAAGTACTCGCCCGCAAGTGGCGCCCCCGCACTTTCGCCCAGCTCGTGGGCCAGGAACATGTCATCAAGGCGCTCGCCAACGCGTTTGCCAATGGCCGGTTGCATCACGCCTGGCTGTTAACCGGTACGCGCGGCGTGGGCAAGACCACCATCGCCCGCATCATGGCCAAATCGCTTAATTGCGAAACCGGCGTCACCGCGGAGCCCTGTGGCGTGTGCGCGGCGTGTACCCAGATTGACGCGGGGCGTTTTGTTGATTTGCTCGAGATTGATGCCGCATCGAATACCGGCATCGACAATATCCGCGAAGTGCTCGATAACGCGCAGTACGCGCCCACCGCCGGCCGCTTCAAGGTTTACATCATCGATGAAGTGCACATGCTGTCCAAAAGTGCCTTTAACGCGATGCTGAAAACGCTGGAAGAACCACCCGGCCACGTCAAATTCATCCTCGCCACCACCGATCCGCAGAAGGTGCCGATCACGGTGCTGTCGCGTTGTTTGCAGTTTTCGTTGCGGCAAATGACGCCGCAACAGGTCTCGGGCCACCTTAACCACGTGCTCGAAGCCGAACAGATTCCGTTTGAACCCAGCGCGCTGGCCCTGCTGGGCCATGCCGCCAATGGTTCGATGCGCGATGCGCTTAGCCTGCTGGATCAGGCCATTGCCTATGGCGGTGGTGACGTACGCGAAGAAGGCGTGCGCGCCATGCTGGGCGCGGTCGACCAGAGCTATTTGTTTGATGTGCTGCGCGCGCTGGTGGCCAATGACGGCGTGGCCATGATGGCCGCTGCCGACAGCATCGCGGCGCGTGGCTTGTCGTACGAATCGGCATTGCACGAACTCGCACATTTGCTGCACCAGATTTCGATGGCGCAGGTTGTGCCCGCCGCGCTAGCGGACGATTTGCCACAACGCGCGGATATCCTGGCCATTGCCGAGGCAATCAGCGCGGAAGAAACCCAGCTTTATTATCAGATTGCCATTCATGGTCGCCGTGACCTGGCTCTGGCGCCCGATGAATACGCCGGTTTTTCGATGACGCTGATGCGTATGCTGGCGTTTGCGCCGGTCGGTGGCGCGCAGCTGGCGGCAATGCCGGCCAGTGGCGGTAGCGCTGCTTCCCGGCCTGCACCGGCGGCGATTGCGGCTCCGGCTCCGGTGCCGATTGCGGTGGAAACGCCGGTGGCCGCGCCGACACCAACTGCCGCGCCCGTGCCCGCCCCGGTTGCTGCACCCGTCGCCGCGCCCGCCCCGGCGCCCGCGCCTGCACCCGCCATCGAACCCGAAGATCCCAATGATCTGCCGCCGTGGGAATCGCTCTCCACCGAGCCCCCAGCGCATGTCACGATCGCGCGGTCCACACCAAGCGAGCCGGTCGCGAACAATCACGTTGAAGTGACGGTCAATGTCACTGGCGCGGAAATCCCGGCCGTTACCGTGCAGATCGAGCCAGCCGCGGCCATGGCGCCCCGGCTTGAAGATTTCAGCGGCGACTGGCGTGCCTTGCTCGACAGCATGAAAATCGGCGCGGCGCTGATGCTGGCCCACCAGGCAGAATTGACCAGTTGGAATAACGGCGTGTTTGTACTGCGCGTTAACAACGCCAACAAGAGCATCGCCACGCGCGATTTCCAGGACAAGCTGCGCGAGGCATTAAGCCGTCACTTTGGCCAGGATATTGAAGTCAGCGCGCAGCTGATCGAGGAAGAAATTCATCACACGCCCGCGGCCATCATGCAGCGCGAGCGGGCAGTACGTCAGGCGCAGGCGGAAGACGCAATCCAGAACGATCCGTTTGTGCAATCCCTGGTGCAAGACTTTGGCGCTATCGTGGTGCCCGGCACCATCCAGCCGGTGTAACCCGCGCTTTTACCGATCAACAAGGAGCAAAACATGTTCAATAAAGGCGGTCTGGGCAACCTGATGAAGCAGGCCCAACAGATGCAGGAAAACATGGCCAAGGCGCAAGAAGCGCTGGCCACGGTAGAAGTGGAAGGCCAGGCGGGCGCGGGCATGGTCAAAGTGACCATGACGTGTAACCACGCGGTCAAGCGCATCCACATCGACGACAGCCTGCTGCAGGACGACAAAGACATGCTGGAAGACCTGATCGTGGCCGCGCTGAACGACGCCACGCGCAAGGTGGAAACCACCACGTCTGAAAAAATGGCGGGCTTTACCGCCGGCATGAGCCTGCCGCCTGGCTTCAAGATGCCGTTCTAAGCGCGCATGGCCCCGGGGGCAGAAGACCAGTGCTTCTGCCCTTGTTGTTTGTACCCTCCTCCATCCATCCCGAGTCGCCTGTCGATGAGTACGCCGTCTTCTTTGCAGAACCTGATCGACGCATTGCGCGTGTTACCTGGCGTCGGCCCCAAATCGGCCAGCCGCATGGCCTATCACTTACTGCAGCGCGATCAGCCCGGCGCCAATGATCTGGCGCATGCGTTGATGCATGCATTGGGCACGCTGCGCCATTGCCGTGACTGCAATACCTTTACCGAAGCCGAAGTCTGCGAGATTTGCGCGGATGAGCGCCGCACACGGGAACAGCTATGCGTAGTGGAAATGCCCACCGATCTGTTGATGGTGGAGCAAACGCTGGCGTATCACGGTTTGTACTTTGTGCTGATGGGGCGACTAAGTCCGCTTGATGGCATCGGCACGCAAGACATCGCCTTTGCCCGACTGCTGGAGCGCGCCAGCGATGGCGTTGTGCAAGAGGTCATCCTCAGTACCAACTTCACCGTCGAAGGCGAAGCCACCGCGCATTATCTGGCCGAGATGCTGCGCGCGCGCGGGCTGCAAGTCAGCCGCATTGCGCGCGGTCTGCCGGTGGGCGGCGAGCTGGAACATGTCGATCCGGGCACGCTGGCGCAAGCGTTAGTGGAACGGCGCAAGCTGTAAGCGCACCCCAGGCCGATCCGCGCGGCGTATGGATCGCAAGCTGAGCCGCGGAGGCCACCACGCATAGGGTGGGTCATGACCCACCATTCAAAGCCGCTGATGAGACCCGCGACCGCTGCGTTCTGTTCGCTGCCTTTGATGGTGGGTCACGACCCACCCTATGCGCACGCGCCAGCCACGGGCCGTCCACACAAAAAAAAGCCCCACCGGGTTACGGTGGGGCAGCTCTACTCTAGGAAGACCTCTTCAGGCACATTCCGTCGCCGGATTACTCCAGGCGCAATTCAGTTTTCGGGTCGAACAGCACCACCTTGCTCATGTCCAGCGCCAGGCGCATGGTTTCGCCCGGGCCCTTGGCATCACGCGGGTGTACACGCGCCACCACTTCTTTGCCGTTGATTTTGGTGAAGATCATGGTGTCCGGGCCGGTCGGCTCGGTCAGGTTGACCTTGATGCTGATCGCAGCGACGTTGTCGTCCGAGTGCGCCACATCCAGTTGTTCCGGACGCACGCCCAGGATCACTTCCTGGCCCACGCGGCCAGCCAGGCGCTGACCATTCGGCAGCGGCAGGAAGCGGGCGTCGCTGTCGGTCTGCAGGCTCACGCCGATCTGGCCATTTTGCTCAGCCAGGTGGCAATCGATGAAGTTCATCGACGGCGACCCGATAAAGCTGGCCACAAACAGGTTGCTCGGGCGCTCGTAAATTTCTTGCGGGCTGCCGAACTGCTGGATGATGCCGTCTTTCATCACGGCAATACGATCGCCCAGCGTCATGGCTTCGATCTGATCGTGCGTCACGTAGACCATGGTGGTCTTCAGGCGCTGATGCAGTTGCTTGATTTCGGTCCGCATTTCAACGCGCAGCTTGGCGTCCAGGTTGGACAGCGGCTCGTCAAACAAGAACAGGATCGGATCGCGCGCCAGTGCACGGCCCATGGCCACACGTTGACGCTGGCCGCCGGACAACTGGCCCGGCTTGCGATCCAGCAGGTGATCCATCTGCAGCATCTTGGCGACGCGCTGGATCACTTCGTCTTGTTCTTTCTTGGGTACTTTGCGGGTTTCCAGACCGAAGGCAATGTTCTGACGCACGTTCATGGTCGGGTACAGCGCGTAGCTCTGGAACACCATCGCGATATCGCGATCTTTGGGCGAAATGTTGTTCACCACGCGGCCACCGATATGCACTTCACCGGTAGTCGGGCCTTCCAGGCCCGCAATGATGTTCATCAGCGTGGACTTACCGCAGCCCGACGGACCAACCAGGATCAGGAACTGACCGTCGTCGATCTCGATATCGATGCCTTTGAGGATATGCGTGTCGCCAAAGCTTTTGGTGACGTTCTTGATGGCAAGTGCGCCCATCTTTTTCTCCAGTTCTGAGTTCGGGTACCGGGCTGCTGGCAAAGCGGGCATCGCCATGTGGCTTGCTCCTGCGTTTGCCGCAGCGCTCGGGTTTATCTATGAAGGCTGGATCAGCCCTTGACCGCGCCAGCGGCCAGGCCGCGCACGAAATATTTGCCTGCCACCACGTAGACGAAGATCGTCGGCAGCGCCGCGATAATCGCGCCGGCCATGTCTACGTTGTATTCCTTCACCGACGTCGAGGTGTTGGCCATGTTGTTCAGGCCCACGGTAATCGGTTGCGAATCACCGGACGAGAACACCAGGCCGAACAGGAAGTCGTTCCAGATCTGGGTAAATTGCCAGATGAAGGTCACCATCACGATCGGCAGCGACATCGGCAGCACCACGCGGAAGAAAATGCGCCAGAAGCCAGCGCCATCAAGGCGTGCGGCGTTGATCAGCTCATCCGGGATACCGACGTAATAGTTGCGGAAGAACAGCGTGGTCGATGCGATACCGCAAACGACGTGTACGAAGATCAGGCCCGGTGTGGTGCCGGCAATGCCCAGATAACCTTCGGTTTGCGCCATCGGCAGCAGCAGTACCTGGAACGGGATGTACAGGCCATACATCAGCATGGCAAACACGATCTCGGAGCCGTAGAACTTCCACTTCGACAGGATGTAGCCATTGATGGCGCCCATCGTGGTGGAGATGATCACGGCCGGAAACACCATGCGCACCGAGTTCCAGAAGTACAACGACAGACCGGTACATTGCACGCCAGTACACGCGGTACCCCATGCCTTGCGCCAGGCGTCCAGCGTGATGTGCATCGGCAGCGACAACAGGTTACCGGTGCGGATTTCTTCGGTGGTTTTGACCGAGGTGGTGATCATCACGTACAGCGGCAACAAGTAATAGATAACCGCGTAGATCAGAACCGCATAAACCAGGATGCGGGCCCATTTGTTGTTATTAGCCATTAACGACTACCTCTGCGCAGTTCGGAATACAGGTAAGGCACGATGACGGCCGACACGCTCAGCAGCATCATCATTGCGCTGGCGGAACCCAGGCCCATTTCGCCACGGGTAAAGGCCATTGCATACATATAGGTTGCGGGTACGTCCGACGAGAAGCCCGGGCCACCACCAGTCAGCGCGACCACAAGGTCAAAGCTCTTGATGGCGATGTGAGCCAGAATCATCAGCGTGGAGAAGAACACCGGCCGCATGGCGGGCAGAATGATCTTCCAGTAAATACGCGGCAGGGTTGCGCCATCGATCTGGGCTGCCTTGATGATCGAATCATCAATACCGCGCAGGCCAGCGAGGAACAGTGCCATTACAAAACCGGACGATTGCCAGATGGCGGCGATCACCACGGTGTAGATCGACATGTCGGGATTGACCAGCCAGTCGAAGGTAAACGACGTCCAGCCCCAGTCATGCATCAGCTTTTCCAGGCCCAGACCCGGGTTCAGCATCCATTTCCACGCCGTGCCGGTCACGATGAACGACAGCGCCATCGGGTACAGGTAAACGGTGCGGATAAAACCTTCAAAGCGGATTTTCTGATCCAGCAAAATGGCCAGGAAAATACCGACCAACATGCTGATACCGATAAACAGCACGCCAAACTTGAACAGGTTGAATACAGCCACCCACCAGCGGTCATTGGCAAACAGACGCGCATATTGGTGGAAACCGACCCATTCATATCTGGGCAACAGGCTCGAGGCAGTAAAAGACAGATACCCGTTCCAGACTACAAAGCCGTAAATGAATACCAGCGAGAGCAAGAACGACGGGGCAAGCACAAGCCGCGGAAGCCAGCGTTCCGCAAAGCCATACTGAGCTGGCCGGGTCGACTGAATCATGACAAATCTCCGATGTACGATGGGGTGGAGCCCCCTCTCCCACCTGGAACGGTGAGAGAGGGTTAGTGCGGTACTACAAAAGCGGGTATTTCAGGTCAGACCCGAAGATGGCCTTGCGGCCATCCGTGGATTAGTTGACCTTGGCAGCAGCAGCCAGCTTGGCGGCAGCTTGTTGGGCGGTCATGCTGTCGTCGTTCCAGAATTGCGAAACAACGTCGAAGATCGCGCCTTGGGTAGCCGAGTGAGCAGCCATGCCGTGAGCGAAGGACGGAACCAGCGTGCCGGACTTGTTATCAGTTGCGAAGTCTTTGGCAGACTCTTTACCGCAGTCATCAAACTTGGCCATGTCGGCGTCCAGACGAACCGGGATGGAACCCTTGTTCAGGTTGAACACTTGTTGGAATTCCGGGCTAACCAGCGTTTCAGCCAGGTCGTTCTGACCCTTGGCGCCATCAGCATTCTTCAGCTTGAAGAAGATAAAGCTGTCGATGTTGAAGGTGTAGGACTTGGCAGTGCCAGGCGCCGGCACGCACAGGAAGTCTTTGCCCGGTACCTTGCCTGCAGCCAGGAACTCGCCCTTGGCCCAGTCACCCATGAACTGCATACCAGCCTTGCCATTGATAACCATGGCGGTTGCCAGGTTCCAGTCGCGGCCAGCGGCGTTCTTGTCGGTATACGGCTTGATCTTCTTGTAGGTTTCGAGCGCCTTGACCATAGTGGCGCCCTTCAGCGTTGCCTGGTCCAGTTGAACGAAAGCCTTCTTGAAGAAGTCAGCACCGCCTACACCCAGAACCACGTCTTCAAAGACGGTGGAGTCTTGCCACGGTTGACCACCGTAAGCCACCGGCTGGATGCCGGCTTTTTGCAGCGCGTCAGCAGTCTTGAAGAATTCGTCCCAAGTGGTCGGAACTTTGGCGTTGGCCTTCTTCAGCAGCTCCGGGTTAACCCACAGCCAGTTAACGCGGTGAACGTTAACCGGTGCAGCCACGTAGTGACCTTGGTATTTCATGGTGTTCTGCACAACGGCCGGCAGAACCTTGTTCCAGTTGTTCTTGTTAGCCACATCGTCGATGTTGGCCAGAACACCTTGATCACCCCATTCCTGAATGGCGGGGCCTTTAACCTGAGCGGCGGAAGGCGGGTTGCCAGACACGACGCGGGTCTTCAGCGCGGTCATGGCGTTATCGCCAGCACCACCGGCTACAGCGAAATCCTTCCACTTGTCGCCCTTGGTTTCGAGCATTTTCTTCAGCTCGCCAGCGGCCTTTGCTTCACCGCCGGATGTCCACCAGTGCAGGACTTCAACTTCTGCCGCATTGGCAGCGCATGCAACGGTCATCAAAGCCGCTGCGCAGAGCGTCATACGCAAAGTTTTCATTTTCTTCGGTCTCCTAGGCTGCGAGCCGCCCCATGGCTTCGCTCGCGCTAGAGACTCTAGTTGCAGGCCAATTCCGCCGAAATCAGGTGAACCCCTGACCAGGGCATATATGTACGGCGTATGCCTTATGAAACAGCGCAAAACCGCGTGGATATTTGCTTTGCGGCGTTTTGGGGCGGGTGCAAAAGAGACACGGATGGGCAAAAAACGCCCCGAGATGATAAGACCACTTGGTGGGGAATGTAGCTAAAGCAATCTGATTACATTTTTGCAGTAAAGCTGACTGCATCGCAGACGAAAAAAAGGGACGGCCCAAGCCGTCCCTGAAACAAGATGTTTAACCGTTTGCGATCAGAACGAGGTGTAGGTACCGATCATCACGCGCGAACCGTTATCGGTGCCCGTCATCGAAACGCCGTCGAACTGGCCCGAGGTGGAAACAGCCGGACGCCCGTTATCCGAACCAAACATCTGATAACGCACTTGTGCGTAGCTCACGGTTTGCTTGGACAGTGCGTAGGTGTACTGACCAAAGATCTGGTTGCTATCGAAATCGCCATCATCGATATGACGGCCGAACGCGTCGGTGCTCTTGTGGCCGTTGTACTTGTTGTTGACGATAGACTGCCAGCCAAGCGCCACTTGATGCTTTTGCATGAAGTCGTACGAACCGGCCACCAGGAACTGGTCGTTCTCAGCCTTGAAGTTCTTCAGACCGGTGATGCTGCCGTTTTCGTCAGTCCACTTGTTGTGCTTGTAGCCAGCGCGCACCTGGAAGCCGCTGTTAACGATTTTCCAGTTGCCTTGCACAAAGTAGAACTCCTGCTTGGCGCCGGTATCGCCACCGCTCTGGAACGCGTCATCAATGTTGAAGGTAACGCGGTTGCCGTTGTTGGCGTCGTTCTTGTTGGCCACGCCTTTCTGGGTTTGATAACCACCCGACACATTGAAGCCGTAGCCCTTGTAGCGAGCCACTGCGTCCAGCGCGTAGGTCTGGCCTTTCGCAGTCTTGGTGCCGAAGTCGTACATCACTTCTGCGCCGAAGCCGTTCAGATCAGGCGTGGCATAGGTGATGGCTTCTTTAAACCACACCGCATTCGCGCCATAGTCTTCCCACAGATTGCCCGCACCCCACTGGAATTCATCCAGCGCCAGGTAAGTCGGCGCGAACATGCGGCCCGAACGGAACGAACCCCATTCACCGGCAATGCCGACATAAGCTTCACGGCTGCCCCAGGCGGCCGTACCCGGCGTCTGCACTTTCTGGCCCACGTGCCAGATCAGCGAATTGCCGCTGTCCAGTTTGTCTTTGCCATCAAAGTTGATGATCAGATCGGTTTCGTTGCCGAATGCGGTGCTGCCACCGTCATTGTTTTGCGACGTAGCTTGATGGGTACGCACAAACAGGTCCATTTCGGCCGAACCGGAAATGGTCACATCAGCAAAAGCAGGCGCGGCAAATGCGGCGCTGAGCGCGGAAGCGATAAGTACACGTTTGAACATGACAGGTTCTCCTGATTATTTTTGAATTGCGGTTGCACAACGCTGGCGGACCTCAGCCAGATCGGCTTTCGGATCGACCGACGGCTGTTGGGAACGCAGCTTAGGCGGGGCAACTTGATCAGGACAACGCGTAAAAAAACCACCTTGAGGTGGTTGCAAATTGGCTATTGGCAATTAACTCCGGAAACCTATTAACTTATGATTCTTAATGATATTTTGAGAATTAAACAAACCGGTATCCAGCCAACAACAATACAACAAACGCCAATAAAAAAAGGGCAGCTTGCGCTGCCCTTTTTTAGCATTTAACCAGAAACGTATTTCTGATTAGAAGCCGGTCCAGGTGCCAACCAGAACGCGAGCGCCGTTGTTGGTACCGGTAGCGGTGCCATCAACTTGCCACGTAGCAGCAACCAGCGGACGAGCGGTGTCGTCTTTGAACTTGTGGTAGCGAACTTGCAGGAACGATACGGTGTTCTTGGACAGACCGTAGGTGTACTGACCGAAGATCTGGTTCAGATCGTGGTCTTTGTTGTCGTTACCATCGGTCTTGCTGTTAACGATGTCTTGCCAGCCCAGAGCTACAGAGTTCTTGCCCCAGCTGTAGGCACCGGCAACCAGGAACTGGTCGTTTTCAGCGCTGTTGCTGAAGCCGTAAGCGCCGTTGGTGACATGGTTGTCATCGGTCCACTTGTTGTGCTTCCAGCCGCCGCGAACGGTAAAGCCGTTGCCGATGTCCCAGTTACCTTGAGCAAAGTAGAACTCTTGCTTCAGGCCGGTATCGCCGCCGGAGGTGAACGCATCATCCTGGTTGAAGGCACCGAAGTTGCCGCCAGCCGGGTTAGCCGCGCCAGTCACACCAACACCTTTCTGTTGCTGATAACCACCAGCCAGGCTCAGACCGTTACCGTTGTAGGTAGCGATTGCATCAACAGCCCAGGTTTGGCCTTGAGCAGTTTTGGTGCCCAGGTCGTAAGCAACTTGCACACCGAAGCCACCGAAGTCAGGCGTGGTGTAGGCCAGAGCCGATTTGAACCATACAGCGTTCGCGCCGTAATCTTCCCACAGGTTACCGGCGCCCCATTGGAACGCATCCAGAGCCAGGTAAGACGGTGCAAACACGCGACCCGAACGGAAGGTACCCCAGTTGCCGCTCAGGCCGATGTAGGCTTCACGCGAGCCCCATGCCACGGTACCAGGAGTAGCCACTTTTTGTGCAACGTGCCAAATCAGCTTGTCGCCGGAATCGAGCTTGTCGACACCGTCGAAGTTCAGCGTCAGATCGGTTTCGTTCAGGATAGCGGAGCTGCCGCCATCGCCATTGCTGGACGACGAAGCCTGGTGAGTACGTACGAAAATATCCATTTCCGCAGCGCCGCTGATGGTCACATCAGCGAAAGCCGGTGCGGCGAAAGTAGCGGTTACCGCAGCAGCAATCAGAGCACGCTTAAACATTTATAGGTCTCCTAGTTTGATAAGTGGTCGTTCAACCAGCTGTATTTGCAAGATTGGGCGTTACAGATGACGCGAACCTTGCTCTACCGTCAAAGCATACGGGAACGACCTTATGCGTCGCAAACCGGAACCAGGAACAACCTGATTATTGTCGTATGCGTGCAACATTCCTATGGATCAACTTTCCGAGAGTCATTCTCGACTAGTCAACCGTCTAGTTTTTTATTGCGATTAATTACAATCAATTCAATCAATTAGCAATAAATCAGCATATTCGAACATTCGTTTTATTTCGGCGGATACAGGCAAAAACAAAGGCCGCAAAAGCGGCCTTTGTTTAAAACAAACATCTTTAAAACGCGTTATTTAGCGTTCCACAATGCTTTGGTCGTATCGAGCATACGGTTGGAGAAGCCCCATTCGTTGTCGTACCACGACAATACCTTGACCAGCAGGCCGCCATTGGTGACCTTGGTATAGCCCGCTTCGTAAGTTGACGAAGCCGGGTCATGGTTAAAGTCATGCGAAACCAGCGGCAGATCGTTGAAGTTAAGGATGCCTTTCAGTTCACCTTCCGAAGCTTCCTTGATGATGGAGTGAATTTCTTCTTTGGTGGTGGCGCGGGCAGCGGTAAACGACAGATCGACCAGCGAAACGTTGATGGTCGGAACGCGTACGGCAAAACCGTCGAGTTTGCCATTCAGTTCCGGCAGCACCAGACCCACAGCCGATGCAGCGCCGGTCTTGGTCGGGATCATTGATTGCGTGGCCGAACGGGCGCGACGCAAATCGCTGTGGTACACGTCGGTCAGCACCTGGTCATTGGTGTAAGAGTGCACGGTGGTCATCAGGCCAGCCACGATCCCGATCTTGTCGTGCAGCGGCTTGACCAGCGGGGCCAGGCAGTTGGTGGTGCAAGAAGCGTTCGAAATGACGGTGTCGCTGGCTTTCAGCACGCCATGGTTAACGCCATAAACGATGGTGGCGTCGACATCCGCGCCGCCCGGGGCAGAAATGATGACTTTCTTGGCGCCAGCGGTGATGTGGGCCGAGGCTTTTTCTTTGGTGGTGAAGAAGCCGGTACATTCCAGCACGACGTCCACACCCAGGTCTTTCCACGGCAGTTCGGCCGGATTGCGCACGGCGCAAACCTTGATCTTGTCGCCGTTGACGACCATGAATTCACCTTCAACCGCCACGGTGCCGTTAAAGCGGCCGTGCACGGTGTCATACTTGGTCAGGTGAGCATTGGTATTGGCGTCGCCCAGATCATTGATGGCGACGACCTGGAATTCGTTGGTCCGGCCCGATTCATACAGTGCGCGCAGCACGTTGCGGCCGATGCGGCCGTAGCCGTTGATGGCGATGCGGATTGCCATGACGATTTCTCCTGGTTGGATTAACGAGTGAGCCGCTGGGGCTGTCCGACCCTCAGCGGCTTGAGTACACATTACTTATATATAGATAGTGCGACTGACCGGTCGGGCAGTATGCCATCTGCCGGGCCGCGCGATCGATGCGGTCGACGCAATCTTATGGGGCGACAGTGTAATCCTGAGCAGATGGTGTTTGCATCCGGACATTCAACACGCGTCGTGTTTCAAATCCACTTCCGCCCCGATCGCCGCCCCATGCAAACGGCAATCAACCGCGCAATGCAGCCGCTGCTTTCGCCAGTTCGGTGATTGCCGCCCAGTCGCCTGCCGCCAGTTTATCCTTGGGCGCGAGCCACGAACCACCGACACAACCCACATTCGGCAGCGCTAACAGTTTGGGCGCTGACTCGGGCGTAACGCCTCCAGTCGGACAGAACAGCACTTCAGCCAGCGGGCCACCCAGTGCCTTGAGCATGCCGTACGAACCCGCTTGCTCAGCCGGGAACAGTTTGAGCGCGTCAAAGCCTTCTTCCAGCGCGTAAATGACTTCGGAAGGAGTCATCACACCGGGCAGCAGCGGGATTCCGACTTCAAGCGCACCGGCCACCAGCTTGGGCGTCAGGCCCGGCGTGACGGCGAAACGCGCACCGGCATCGCGCGATTGCTTGAACTGCTCGGGCCGGATGACCGTCCCCACACCAACGATTGCCTCGGGCACTTGTTCGGCAATCAACCGCACCGATTCGAGCGCCGCTTCCGTCCGCAGCGTAACTTCGAGTACACGGATACCGCCTGCGACCAGCGCTTTGGCCAGTGGTACAGCGTGTTCGGTCTTTTCGATCACCAGCACCGGCATCACCGGGCAGGAGCGCATGATTTCACGAATTTGCATGATCCTGACTTTCTAATAATTGCTCGTTAGAACCTACGATCGCCCCGCGCATTCCGCTAGTTGGCACGTACGGAATACTGCGCTGGCGGGACCACCCCCAGATGCCTTGCGCCGGATTGCGCGCTTAATGCGCCAATCCCAGCGACAAGGCGCCCTCTTCCGCGCCCGTGGCAGCGTGACGGAAAGAAGCAAACAGCTCGCGACCCATGCCGTGCTGGTTCGCATCCAGATCGGCCTCGGCCCGCTCGCGCGACGCCCAGACCGCAGAATCCACTTTGGCCTGCAGCACGCCGGTCACTGCATCAAGGCGCACAATATCGCCGTCACGCAATTTGGCCAGCGGGCCACCAGCCAGCGCTTCGGGCGTGATATGGATCGCCGAGGGGACCTTGCCCGATGCACCAGACATCCGGCCATCGGTGATCAGCGCCACCTTGAAGCCGCGATCCTGTAACACCCCCATCACCGGGGTCAGCTTGTGCAGTTCGGGCATACCCATTGCACGTGGCCCCTGGAAGCGCAGCACGACAATCAAGTCCTTTTCCATCTCGCCGCGTTTGAATGCTTCAAGCACATCATGCTGATCATGGAACACCATGACCGGCGCTTCGACGATGCGGTGCTCCGGCTGCACAGCCGAGACCTTCATCACGGCGCGACCCAGATTGCCGTCCAGCAAACGCAGGCCGCCATCCGCGCTAAACGGCTTGGTGATCGGCCGCAGCACCGATTCGTCTGCCGAATGTTCCGGTGCTTCGCGCCATTCGACCTTGCCGTCGATCAAGAAAGGTTCACGCGTGTAGTACTGCAAACCCTGGCCCATCACTGTCATGACGTCGGCGTGCAGGTAGCCGCCCTTCAGTAGCTCGCGCGTCAGGTAGCCCATGCCACCTGCAGCGTGAAACTGGTTTACGTCCGATGCGCCATTCGGATAGATCTTGGCCAGCAGCGGCACCACGGCCGACAGATCATCAAAATCGCTCCAGTCGATCACGATGCCCGCAGCACGCGCGGCGGCGGTCAGGTGCATGGTGTGGTTCGTCGAGCCACCGGTGGCCAGCAAACCGACGATGCCGTTAACGACGGCTTTCTCGTCGATCATGCGCCCAACCGGAATAAAGTTGTTGCCCAGCGCGGTATTGCGGGCGGCCACGCGGCCGGCCTCAGCGGTCAGCGCATCGCGCAGCGGGGTGTTGGGGTGCACAAAGGCAGAACCGGGCAGATGCAGACCCATGATTTCCATCAGCATCTGGTTGCTGTTGGCCGTGCCATAGAACGTACAGGTGCCCGCGCCGTGATACGACGCTTCTTCCGAGCGCAGCAGCTCAAGGCGATCGCATTTGCCTTCAGCAAACAACTGGCGGATTTTGGATTTTTCGCCGTTCGAAATCCCCGAAGTCATGGGGCCGGCAGGTACAAACACGGCGGGCAGATGACCAAACTGCAAAACACCAATCAGCAGGCCTGGCACAATCTTGTCACATACACCCAGCAAAGTGACGGCATCGAACATATTGTGCGACAGCGCGATGGCAGTCGACATGGCGATCACATCGCGGCTGAACAGCGACAACTCCATGCCCGGCTCACCTTGGGTGACACCATCACACATCGCGGGCGTACCGCCAGCGAATTGCGCAGTGGCGCCCACTTCATGCACGGCATTCTTGATGATGGCGGGGTAAGTTTCGAACGGCTGATGGGCCGACAACATATCGTTATATGAAGACACGATCGCCACGTTGGGGTGGCGCATTTCGCGCAGCATGATCTTGTCTTTCTCGGGCGCCGCAGCCCAGCCATGCGCCTGATTGGTGCATGCGAGCCCTTTACGCACCGGCTCTTTACTGGCTGCCTGATCCAGCCGCGCAAGATAGCGCTGACGGGATTCGCGACTACGTTCGACGATACGCCGGGTTACCTCGGTAAGCCGGGGGTGAACGGGGCTGACAGCAGGCATTGCAGGACTCCGGTAGAGGGATCGCGGTAAATGGATGGTGCTTTCTAACGGTATTGCAGGGTAGCCGTAAGGGCCTTGGAATTAGTTGCCGAGGCGTAGTTTTACTACAACCCCGGTACCGACTCAACTTTTAATATGACACAAAAGGGTGCTGCTGCACTGCAACATAACCAAGTGTTCAGCAGTGATTTGATCCAGGACAAACTCTGTTGGTTTTGCCAGGAACTCGTGTAGGCGATACCGTTTGCGCCACGCTTTGTCGATGTAGTAAGATTACAAAGTCTTACTACGTCCAGCAGCGTTACAAGCCGAGCATAGTTGATATTGCGCGTTAAAACCGTGCATTTTCAATGGCGGCAAGAGGTACGGCGGGGTGCCATCCCCTGCCCACATCGCGCAGGCCGTAACGCATGCCGTAGCCTTGGCGCAGAGCCCGGAACAGTCCCACTGGCTGTTACAGAAACGGAGGCCGCCTGGCCTCCCGCATAAAAGGAAAAGGAACGTCCCTTATGACCCCCATCGACGCTTTCGACATGGTGCTGTTTGGCGGCACCGGCGATCTGGTAATGCGCAAGCTGTTGCCTGCGCTGTATCACCAGCACCGTGACGGCAATCTCCCCAAGTCTGGCCGCATTATCTGTCTGGGCCGCAGCGTGCCCGACAACGCCGCCTATCTCGACAAGGCGCACGGACTGGCCAAGGGTTATCTGGGCAAGGATTACGAAGAAGAGGTTTGGGCGGCGTTCGCTTCGCGCGTCGAATACCTGAAGCTGGATGCCAACGATCCGGCCGAATACAGCAAACTGGCCGACAAGCTCAATGAGCAACAAGGCCGCTCGCGCGTGTTCTATCTGTCCACCGCGCCCGATCTGTTTGCCCGTATCTGCAAAGCCTTGTCCGATGTGGGCCTGGCCCGCGTCCCCAATACCCGCGTCGTACTCGAAAAACCGCTCGGCCATGATCTGGATTCGTCCAACGAGATCAACGATGCCGTTGCCGAATACTTTGACGAACAACAGATCTACCGCATCGACCATTACCTGGGCAAAGAGCCGGTACTGAACCTGATCGCCTTGCGCTTCGCCAACACGTTGCTCGAACCGTTGTGGCGTCGTGAGTGGATTCGCGATGTGCAGATCACCGTCACCGAACAGGTTGGCGTAGAAACGCGTGCTGATTTCTACGACAAGACTGGCGCGCTGCGCGACATGATCCAGAACCACTTGCTGCAACTGCTCACCATCGTCGCCATGGAACCGCCGGCTTCGATCGACGCCGATGCCGTGCGCGATGAAAAGCTGAAGGTGCTGCGCGCCCTCAAGCCGTTGACGCAAGAAGACGTGCATACCAAAGTCGTGCGCGGCCAATACCGCGCGGGCGCCATCAATGGCAAGCCGGTGCCGGGCTATCAAGAAGAACCGGGCGTGCCCGCTGGCTCGAAGGCAGAAACCTTCGTCGCGCTGAAGGCCGAAATCCAGACCTGGCGTTGGGCTGGCGTTCCGTTCTTCCTGCGCACCGGCAAGCGTTTGCAAGAGCGTATGGCCGAGATTGTCATTAATTTCCGCGAAGCGCCGCATTCGATCTACGGCCGTGGCACTTCGCCCAACCGCCTTGTCATCCAGCTGCAACCGGACGAATCGGTGCGTCTGTATCTGATGGCCAAAGAGCCGGGCAACCAGGTGCGCCTGCGCCCGGTGCATCTGGACATGGACTTCAAGGAAACCTTCAAGACCCGTTCGCCCGAAGCGTACGAGCGTCTGCTGATGGACGTGATCCGCGGCGATATCTCGCTGTTTGTGCGTCGTGACGAACAACGCGCCGCATGGCGTTGGGTCGAGCCGATTCTGGATTCGTGGGAAAACAGCGCCGAAGGTCCGAAGCCGTATACCGCAGGCACCTGGGGCCCCGCCGCCTCGTCCGCGCTGTTGTCGCGCGACGGCTTGTCCTGGCACGAAGAGTCCTGATCCACGTTTAACCAACAGTGCCGTACTCAAAGCGCGCTCCAGTCGGGGCGCGCTTTTGCCGATTTGCCGCAGGGTTTTTGATGCACTGCAGCAAATGCAACAATTTCAAGAGGTAGTGAATGTCCGTTCAATGGCATGAATTCGCGTCGAAAGACCAACTGGACCAGCAACTGGCGCAAACCATCGGCCAGCAACTCAACCTGGCCATCGCGGCACGCGGCAAGGCGTCGCTGGCCGTTTCGGGCGGACGCACGCCAGCCGGCATGTTCAAGGCGCTGAGCGAACTCGATATCGATTTCGACAAGGTGTACGCCACATTGGTGGATGAGCGCTGGGTACCGGTCGACCATGCCGACAGCAATGAACGCACCGTGCGCCAGAACCTGCTGGTGGGCAAAGCCGCCGCCATTCATTTTGTTTCGCCGGTCTCCGCCGCCGCTACGCCGCACGAAGGTCAGGCCGAAATTGAACAACGCTTCGCCACCCTGCCCGCCCCGTTTGACGTGCTGATTCTGGGCATGGGCGAAGACGGTCACACCGCATCGCTGTTTCCCAACGCGCCCGAACTCGAAGCCGCTTGCGCCTCAACCGACCTGGTGGCCGCCGTTACGCCGCCGGTGGCGCCGCACAAGCGCATTACGCTGACGCTGCCCACGATTGCCAAAGCACATAACGTGATCGTGCACATTACTGGCGAAGGCAAAAAAGAATTGCTGCAAACCGCGCTGACTGAAGACAAGCCGCTGACGGAGCAATACCCCATCCGCCGCGTGCTTGATGCCGTCAAGGGCAATAAATCGGTGTTCTGGACTGCGTAAGCGGCCCGCGCAAGCTGTATTTAATGGGGCTGTCCTTCAAGGCCCGAAACCCAACCGCGCCACGGCCAAAAGCCACGGCGCGGACACATAACAAAGTGATGGAGTGAGACGCTAATGCTCGAACGCATCAAAACGATGATCGATAGCCTGTCCAGATCGGAACGCAAGGTTGCCGAGCTCGTACTGGCCCAGCCCAACCTGGTGGCCAACGCCCCGATCGCACAAATTGCCGATCTGGCGGACGTGTCACAACCCACGGTCATCCGTTTCTGCCGTTCACTCAATTGCTCCGGCTTGCAGGACTTCAAGCTGCGCCTCACGCGTAGCCTGGTGTCGGGCGTGCCGTATGTGCATTCGATGGTATCGGCCGATGACTCGGCGCATGACCTGGCCAAAAAACTGTTCGACAACAATATTTCGCATCTGCTGCGTTGCCGGAACGAACTCGACACCGATGCACTCGAAAAGTCGATCAAGATCCTGGCCAACACGCACAAGATTGAAGTGTGGGGTCAGGGGCAGTCAGGCGCGGTCGCCATTGATGCGCAGAACAAGTTCTTCCGCCTGGGCGTACCCACCGTGGCTTATACCGATCCGCACATGCACGGCATGAGCGCCTCGATGCTCAAGCCCGGTGATGCGGTCGTCGCCGTGTCCAATTCGGGTCGTACGCTGGATCTGATGCGCTCGGTGGAAATTGCGCGGGATGCAGGCGCTGACGTGATCGGCATTACCCACAGCAAGTCGCCGCTGGCCAAGCGCTGCTCGATCTGCCTGTACGCCGACACGATGGAAGATCCGGATCTGTACACGCCGATGATCACCCGTATCGTCCACCTGGTGATTATCGATGTGCTGGCGGTGGGCGTTGCGCTCAAGCGCGGCCCGGAACTGATCGACCAGCTGGAAAAAATGAAGCGCAACCTGAAAGAAAAACGCGTACGCGGCCACGAAAGCTAAACGGCCACGCACCACTGCATTGCACCACGCACTACCGGCGCGCGGCGACCCCCTTGGTGGCCAGCGCGCCAAACGGACCCCTGCCGCCGTCGTTGTCGACCCGGGCCCCAAGACCCAGGCGCAACCACGAGGGTCATCCGTCAACGATTTACCGTGTGTTTCAAGACATCAGGCCCGCTGCCGCGGGTATCAGTGCCACTGAGAAAAAAGGAACCCAGACATGTCCAACCTGACTCAATCCCCCGCATGGCTCGCGCTGG
Source organism: Amantichitinum ursilacus (assembly GCF_001294205.1). GTDB lineage: Bacteria > Pseudomonadota > Gammaproteobacteria > Burkholderiales > Chitinibacteraceae > Amantichitinum > Amantichitinum ursilacus. The sequence continues at coordinate 107,576 of NZ_LAQT01000006.1, read as the reverse complement.
CGGAACACTACAAAGAAGTTGCTCCGCTGCACATGCGCGATCTGTTCAATGACGATCCGCAGCGCTTCGAAAAGTTTTCGCTGGAATCGGGCGGCCTGTTCTTTGATTACTCCAAGAACCGCATCACGCCCAAAACGCTGGAGCTGCTGTTCGATCTGGCCCGTCAGGCTGGCGTGCCCGAAAAAATCAAAAGCATGTTTGCCGGCAACAAGATCAACATCACCGAAAACCGCGCCGTGCTGCACGTGGCGCTGCGCAACTTGGACAGCAACCCGATCCTGGTCGATGGCGAAGACGTCATGCCCAAGGTCAATGCGGTCAAGGAAAAGATGTTCAAGTTCTCCGACGAAATCCGCTCGGGCGAACGCGTCGGCTACACCGGCAAGGCCTTCACCGACATCGTCAACATCGGTATCGGTGGCTCCGACCTCGGCCCGCTGATGGTGTGCAACGCGCTCAAGGCTTATGGCCACGAACGCCTGACCATGCACTTTGTGTCCACCGTTGATGGCGAACAGATCAGCTCCATCCTCAAGCGCCTGAATCCGGAAACCACGCTGTTTATCGTGGCCTCCAAGACATTTACCACGCAAGAAACCATCACCAACGCGCACACCGCGCGCAAGTGGTTCCTTGAGCGCGTGGGCAACGAAGCGCATATCGCCCGCCATTTTGTCGCGCTGTCCACCAACGCCAAGGCCGTGGCCGAGTTCGGTATCGACGTCGACAACATGTTCGAATTCTGGGATTGGGTGGGCGGCCGTTATTCGCTGTGGTCGGCCATTGGTTTGCCGATCGCCATTTACCTTGGCAAGCACGATTATCAAGACTTGCTACATGGTGCTTACACCATGGACGAGCATTTCAAGAACAAGCCGTTCGAACAGAACCTGCCGGTGATCATGGGCATGCTGGGCGTGTGGTACATCAATTTCTTCGGCACCAAAACCCATCTGATTTCGCCGTACAACCAGTCGCTGGCGCGCTTCCCGGCGTACCTGCAACAGCTGGATATGGAATCCAACGGCAAGTCGGTGACGCTGGATGGCAGCCGTGTTGATTATCAAACCGGCCCGGTGGTATGGGGCGATGCCGGTATCAATGGACAGCACGCCTACTACCAGATGCTGCATCAGGGCAGCCAGATTGTGCCGATCGACTTTATCAGCTCGATCGAACACCCGGACGCGCCGGAACCGCACCCGGCCATCCTGATGGCCAACGTATTTGCGCAAACCGAAGCCTTTATGCGCGGCAAGAACGAAGCCGAAGTGCGCGCCGAGCTCAACAAGGCCGGCATCACCGGTGAAGCGCAAGACAAACTCACGCCGCACAAGATTTTTGAAGGCAACCGCCCGACCAACACCATCCTGATGCAGCGCCTGACGCCGCGTCGTCTGGGTGCGTTGATCGCGCTGTACGAACACAAGATCCTGGTGCAAGGCACCGTGTGGAATATCAACTCCTATGATCAATGGGGCGTCGAGTTGGGCAAGCAGCTCGCCAAAGCCATTGAAGCGGATTTGACCACACCGGGGCTGACCACCAGCCACGACTCGTCCACCAATGGGCTGGTCAACTACTACAAGCGCAATGCATCGCGCTAAGTCATACGCACTGACGTCCCCACTATAAATACCGCACTGCGGACAGATCGCCCGGCCAAAAGCCGGGCGATGCACCGGATGGATACGACAGACCGGGCATTAACCACATCAAAAAGGTATGGCAATGGCAGAGCAGATTCACGACCAGGACCCTCAGGAAACCCGTGAGTGGCTGGAAGCGCTGGATGGCGTACTCGAAAACGAAGGTGCTGAGCGCGCGCACTATCTCGTCGAAAAACTGATCGATCACGCACGTGCTGACGGCGTCAACATCCCGTACACGGCCACCACCGCTTACATCAACACCATCCCCGCCCACCTCGAGGCCAAGAGCCCGGGCAACCATACGTTTGAAGAGCGCATCCGCTCTTACACGCGCTGGAACGCAGCGGCGATGGTTGTACGCGCGGGCAAGATCAACCCGGACCTGGGCGGCCACATTACGTCGTTTGCCTCGGCCGCCACGTTGTATGACGTGGGCTGGAACCACTTCTGGCACGCCCCCAGCGAAAACCACGGCGGCGATCTGGTTTACTTCCAGGGCCACAGCGCCCCCGGCATGTATTCGCGCGCCTTCCTCGAAGGCCGTTTCTCGGAAGAACAACTGGTCAAGTTCCGCCAGGAAGTCGATGGCGCCGGTCTGTCCAGCTATCCGCACCCGTGGCTGATGCCGGACTTCTGGCAATTCCCCACCGTTTCGATGGGCCTCGGCCCCTTGATGGCCATCTACCAGGCGCGCTTCATGAAGTACTTGGACGACCGTGGCTTCAAGCAACAAGGCGATCGCAAGGTCTGGTGCTTCTGCGGCGATGGCGAGATGGACGAGCCGGAATCGCTGGGCGCGATCTCGCTGGCAGGCCGTGAAAAGCTCGACAACCTGATCTTTGTGATCAACTGCAACCTGCAGCGTCTGGATGGCCCGGTGCGCGGCAACGGCAAGATCATTCAGGAACTGGAAGGCGACTTCCGCGGTTCGGGCTGGAACGTGGTCAAGGTGGTATGGGGTTCCGGTTGGGATGCCCTGCTGGCCAAAGACAAAAACGGCCTGCTGCAAAAACGCATGATGGAAGTGGTCGACGGCGAATACCAGACCTACAAATCCAAAGATGGCGCGTATGTGCGCAAGCATTTCTTCGGTGCGTACCCGGAACTGCTGGACATGGTTTCCAACATGTCCGACGACGACATCTGGCGTCTCACCCGCGGTGGTAACGATCCGCACAAAGTGTTTGCCGGCTACAAAGCCGCGTCTGAACACAAAGGCCAACCGACGCTGCTGCTGGTTAAAACCGTCAAAGGCTACGGCATGGGCGCGGCGGGCGAATCGCAGAACGTGGCGCATCAGACCAAAAAACTGTCTGGCGACGACCTGCTGCATTTGCGCGACCGTTTCCGCATTCCGCTGACCGATGACGAAGCCCGTGCCGCCACGTTCTATCGCCCGGCCGCCGATGCGCCTGAGCTGAAGTACATGCACGAACGCCGGCAATCGCTGGGCGGCTATCTGCCGTCGCGCAAGCCGGTGAACGAGCCGCTGGAAACCCCGGCGCTGGACGCCTTCAAAACCCTGCTGGAAAGCAGCGGCGAACGCGAAATGTCCACCACCATGGCCTTCGTGCGCATTCTGTCCACGCTGGTCAAAGACAAAACGCTGGGCAAGCGCATTGTGCCGATCGTGCCGGATGAATCGCGCACGTTTGGTATGGAAGGCATGTTCCGCCAACTGGGTATCTGGAGCCACGTCGGCCAGCTGTACGAGCCGCAAGATGCGGACCAGCTGATGTTCTACAAAGAGTCGACCACGGGTCAGATTCTGCAAGAGGGCATCAACGAAGCGGGCGCGATGGCCGACTGGATTGCCGCCGCCACCGCCTACGCCAACCATGGCGTGACGATGATTCCGTTCTACATCTATTACTCGATGTTCGGCTTCCAGCGCATTGGCGATCTGGCCTGGGCTGCGGGCGACTTGCGTGCACGTGGCTTTCTGGTCGGCGGTACCGCTGGCCGTACCACGCTGAACGGCGAAGGCCTGCAGCATCAGGATGGCCACGGCCACCTGTTTGCCGAGTTTGTGCCTAACTGCGTGTCGTATGACCCGACCTTTGCCTATGAACTGGCAGTGATCGTGCAGCACGGCATGAAGCGCATGTATCAGGATCAGGAAAACATCTATTACTACCTGTCCGTGATGAACGAAAACTACGCGCACCCGGCCATGCCGCAAGGCGCGGAAGCCGGCATCATCAAGGGTCTGTACAAGTTCCGTCCTGCCGCCAGCACCGGCGAGCTGCACGTGCAGCTGATGGGTTCGGGCACCATCTTCCGCGAAGTGATTGCCGCGGCTGATCTGCTCAAGAACGATTTCGGCGTCGAAGCCGACATCTGGTCCGCCCCGAGCTTTAATGAACTGAAGCGCGACGGCATGGCCGCCACCCGCCACAACATGCTGCACCCGCTGGCTGAGCCGCAAGTGCCGTTTGTAACGCAATGCCTGAAAGACGCGGTGGGCCCGACCATCGTGGCCACCGACTACAAGCGCACCTACGCCGACCAGATTCGTGAATACGTGCCGGGTCGTTATGTGGTGCTGGGCACCGATGGCTTTGGCCGTTCGGATGGCCGCAGCCAGTTGCGCAGCTTCTTTGAGGTTGACCGTTATCACGTCGTAGTCGCCGCCCTCAAGGCGCTGGCCGACGAAGGCAAATTGCCGGCCGCCAAGGTGGCTGAGGCGATTGCCAAATACGGCGTCAATGCGGATCGTCCAGCCCCCTGGACTGTTTGAACGAGTGAGGCAAAGCCACCGGCCCGATCGGCCGGTGGCGCTGCTAGAAACGGGGCCCTGCCTACATCGGCCCTGCTGCTCACCCAAGACAGGTACAACCCATGAGCAATGTTATTGAACTGAAGATTCCCGATATCGGCGGCCACGACGGCGTGGATGTCATCGAAGTCATGGTTAAAGCGGGCGACGTGATCGAAGTCGAGCAATCGCTGATTACGCTCGAAACCGACAAGGCCACGATGGAAGTGCCGGCAACGGCTGCGGGTACGGTTAAGGAAGTCAAGGTCAAGGCGGGCGACAAAGTGTCGGAAGGCGATGTGGTGGTGTTGCTGGAAGTGGCCGATGCGGCTGCGGCACCCGCACCGGCCGCTGCGCCGGTTCCGGCTCCGACGCCTGCCGCCGCTGCACCCGCGCCAGCCCCTGCCGCGGCGGCCCCTGCGCCCGCTGCGGCCCCGGCAGTTGCCGCGGCCGCCAGTGGTCCGATCGAAGTGCGCGTCCCCGACATCGGTAACTTCGATGCTGTCGAAATTATCGAAGTTAGCGTCAAGGTCGGCGATACGGTGGCGGTGGATGATTCGCTGCTCACGCTCGAATCCGACAAAGCCAGCATGGAAGTGCCCTCGCCCGCCGCTGGCGTGGTGGAGAGCATTGCCGTCAAGGTCGGCGAAAAGATTGGTGAAGGCGCGTTGATCCTGACGCTGAAAGGCGCCGCTGGCGCGGCTGCACCGGCCCCCGCCGCTGCGGCGCCCGCTGCGGCCGCACCCGCGCCGGTTGCTGCACCAGCTCCAGCCCCGGCTCCTGCTCCCGCAGCTCCGGCTCAAGCCGCCGCCCCGGCTGCTGCCAGCACCAGCTACAACGAAGAAGGCTTCAAGCGCGCCCACGCCAGCCCTTCGGTGCGCCACTTTGCACGTGAACTGGGCGTGGATCTGTCGCGCGTCACCGGCACCGGTCCCAAGGGCCGCATTCTGCACGAAGACGTACGCGGCTTTATCAAGACCGCCCTGTCCGCTGCAGCGGCGGCACCGACTGCAGCTCCGGCGGGTACCGGTGTTGGCCTGGATCTGCTGCCGTGGCCCAAGGTCGACTTTGCCAAGTTTGGCCCGGTCGAAGCCAAGCCGCTCAGCCGCATCCAGAAGATTTCCGGCGCCAATCTGTCGCGCAACTGGGTGATGATTCCGCACGTCACGTTCAACGACGAAGCCGATATCACCGAGCTGGAAGAATTCCGCAAGTCGATCGGCAAAGAGTGGGAAAAGAGCGGTCTCAAGCTCAGCCCGCTGGCGTTCATCATCAAGGCCGCCGCCGAAACGCTGAAGGCATTCCCCAACTTTAATTCCAGTCTGGATGGCGACAACCTGGTGCTCAAAAAGTACTACCACATCGGTTTTGCCGCCGATACGCCGAATGGCCTGGTGGTGCCGGTGATCAAGGATGCCGACAAGAAGGGCCTGAAAGAGATCGCCAAAGAGCTGACCGAACTGTCGGGTCTGGCGCGTGAAGGCAAGCTCAAGCCCACCGACATGCAGGGCGCGACGTTTACCATTTCCAGCCTGGGCGGCATAGGCGGCACCAGCTTTACGCCGATCATCAATGCGCCTGAAGTGGCGATCCTGGGCGTGTGCAAGAGCCAGATCAAACCGGTCTGGAACGGCAGCGCATTCGAGCCGCGCCTGCTGTGCCCGCTGTCGTTGTCGTTTGATCACCGCGTGATTGATGGCGCGGCGGCAGCACGCTTTACCGTGCATCTGGCCCGCCTGCTGGCCGATCTGCGTCGTCTGATTCTGTGAGGCGCGTGACGGGCGCCACCGCGCCCGTCCGTGCTGGTCTGCGCGGCCCGTTATCCGGCGTCGCGCGCCCACCCTCCCTCGCACAAAGGTAATGCCATGAGCAATGTAGACATTAAAGTGCCCGACATTGGCGGACACGAAAACGTCGAAATCATCGAAGTGATGGTCAAGCCCGGTGACGTGATTGAAAAAGAACAATCGCTGATCACGCTGGAAACCGACAAAGCCACGATGGAAGTCCCGTCCACGCACGCAGGCACCGTGGTGTCGGTGGCCGTTAAAGTGGGCGACAAGATTTCCGAAGGCGGTCTGGTAATTACGCTGGAAGAAGCCGCAGCCAGCGCCGGTACGCCGGTCGCCGCGCCTGCGCCGGCCACAGCCGTGCCGTCGCCACAACAAGCTTCCAGCGCCTCGCAACCCGCCGCTGCGCCGCTAGCGCCGGTCATTTCGGGCGATGTGGTGGAATGTGATGTGCTGGTTCTGGGCGCGGGCCCTGGTGGCTACACCGCCGCCTTCCGCGCGGCCGATCTGGGCAAGAAAGTGGTGCTGGTCGAGCGCTATGCCACGCTGGGCGGCGTGTGTCTGAACGTGGGTTGCATCCCTTCCAAGGCGCTGCTGCATGTGGCCAAGGTGCTGACCGACGCCGAAGAAATGCGCTCGCACGGCATCGACTTTGGCGCGCCCAAAATCGATATCGACAAGCTGCGCGGCTTTAAAGACGGCGTAGTCACGCGTCTGACCAAGGGCCTGAGCGGTCTGGCCAAGCAACGTAAAGTAACCGTGCTGACCGGCAACGGCCAGTTTAGCGGCCCGTACACGCTGAATGTGACGGCGGAAGATGGCTCGGTTAAAACCGTGCGCTTTGCCAATGCCATCATCGCCGCCGGTTCCACCGCCTTCAAGATTCCGGGTTATCCCTACGATGATCCTCGCGTCATTACCTCCACCGGTGCGCTCAAGCTCGAAGGCATTCCCAAGCGCATGCTGGTGGTGGGCGGCGGCATTATCGGTCTGGAAATGGCCTGCGTGTATGGCGCGCTGGGTACCGAAATCAGCGTGGTGGAACTGGGCGATGGCCTGATTCCCGGCGCGGATCGCGATATCGTCAAAGTGCTGCAGGACCGCATCAACGGCCGTTACAAGATCATGGTCAAGACCAAGGTCAGCAAGGTGGAAGCGCTGCCGGGAGGCCTGCGTTGCACCTTTGAAGGCGATTGGGCCCCGGCCGAGCCGCAGGTGTACGACAAGGTGCTGGTGGCCGTTGGCCGTCGTCCTAACGGCGGTTTGATTGGCGCCGAGTTTGCCGGCGTCAAGGTGGATGAGCGCGGCTTTATCAGCGTGGATAACCAGTGCCGCACCAACGTGCCGCACATCTTTGCCATCGGCGATATCGTCGGCAACCCGATGCTGGCGCACAAAGCCACGCACGAAGCCAAATGCGCGGCCGAAGTCATCTCGGGCATGAAGAGCTATCTGGATTACCGCGCGATTCCGTCGATTGCGTATACCGATCCGGAAGTGGCTTGGATGGGCCTGACTGAAACCGAAGCCAAGGCCAAGAACATTCCGTACGAGAAAGCCGTGTTCCCGTGGGCCGCCAGCGGCCGCGCGCTGGGCAATGGCCGCGACGACGGTCTGACCAAGATCCTGATCGAACCGGAAACCCACCGCATCCTGGGCGCCGCCATTGTGGGCGTCAACGCCGGTGAGTTGCTGGGCGAAGCGGTGCTGGCCTATGAAATGGGCGCGGATATCAACGACATCGTCGGCACGGTGCACGCGCACCCGACCTTGTCCGAGACCGTGTACATGGCGGCCGAGATTGCGCATGGCTCGATCACCGACTTGTATATTCCGCGTAAAAAATAATGCATCCAGGCTTCGGCTTGTGCAGAACCAACCCGGCTTCGGCCGGGTTTTTTATTGCCTGAACCTCAGCGCGCGGGCGGCTTTTAAAGACCCGATATTTATATGGAATATGCCAAATGCATTAATTCGCGTATAAACAACATCATTGCCGGGTCTGTTATTAAGATCAATCCGAATCTCGTTATGCTGCGGATTGTCCCCTTCACCAAGGTTTTAGCCATGCACCGCCTGATCGCCGTACTCGCCCTGACTACCCTGACCGCCCCCGTCTGGGCCGCACCTGCCACGTTGGGTGGCGGCACCATCCATTTTGTGGGCCGCATCGTGGAAGATGCTTGCGTCGCCAGCCCGGCCACCGACGGCAGCGCCCAAGCGCAACTCAGCGGCTGTAAAGCCGAAGTGGCCGCACGCACCCGCATCAGCGTGCAGCCGGTGGTCAAGCCCGTGGTCCAGCAAGTGACCACCACGCCGACCGCCGACCACAAGGCGGCCATCGTCACCATCGAATACTTGTAACCCCACCCGCCCAGAGCCCCCGGTATTCGGGCTTTTATCACTCTCTTGAATTTAACCAGCCCATGAATCTGCGTTCGCGATTACCCGATGTCGGTACCACCATTTTCAGTGTGATGAGCCAATTGGCGCTGGACCACGGCGCGATCAATCTGTCGCAAGGTTTTCCAGACTTTGCGCTGGACCCGGCACTACTGGAACACGTTAACGACGCCATGCGCCAAGGCCACAACCAGTACGCCCCGATGCCGGGTTTGCTGGCCTTGCGTGAAGCCATCGCGGGCAAACTGGCGCTGGGCCAACAAGTGACAGTCGACCCGGTCAGCGAGATCACGATTACCGCTGGCGCCACCCAGGCGCTGTTTACCGCGCTGGCGGTAGGCTTGCACGCGGGCGACCAGGCATTGGTGCTTGATCCGTCTTATGACAGCTACGCGCCCGCCATCACTGCACTGGGCGCGGAGCCAGTACGCATCAAACTGGCGCCGCCGACATTCGCGCTGGACTGGCAACAGATTGAAGACGCCATTACGCCGCGCACGCGCGTCATCATCATCAACAACCCCGGCAATCCGTCCACGCGGGTGTGGTCGCGCGTGGATCGCGCCGCGTTGGCGCAACTGGCCGAGCGCTATGATCTGTTGGTGATTGCCGATGAGGTGTACGAGCATCTGGTGTACGACGGCGCGCAGCATTCAAGCGTGCTGGCCGAACCGGCATTACGCGCGCGCAGCATTGCGGTGTATTCGTTTGGCAAAACCTTTCACGCCACCGGCTGGAAGATTGGCTATATGGTTGCGCCGCCCGCCATCACCGCCGAATTGCGCAAACTGCATCAGTTTCTGGTGTTCTCCGTGCATACCCCGGCGCAGTTTGGCCTCGCCGCGCATTTGCACGATGCCAGCCATTGGCAAAACCTGGCGGCTGAATACCAGGCGCGGCGCGATCATCTGGCCACCGGTCTCAGCGCCGCGGGCTTTGATCTGCTGCCATGCGCGGGCACGTATTTTCAGCTGGCCAGCTATACGCGCATCCGGCCCGATCTGGACGAGCTGGCCTTTGCAAAATGGCTGACCACCGAATTTGGCGTGGCCAGCATTCCGCTCAGTCCGTTTTATGGCGACGGCGCCAACCACCAATTGGTGCGCTTTTGTTTTGCCAAGCGCCCCGAAACGCTGGACGCCGCCATTGCCCGGCTGGCCCCACTCGCTCAGGCACGCTAACACTGCGGTTTCCGCCAGTTGCCGGGCGCGCGTTGGCCCGGCAGACTGGCGTTTATCCGACCCGGAGTACCCGCATGAGCGCGCCCGCATTCCAGCCCGTTATCACATCGCTGCTGGATACCGATCTGTACAAGTTCACGATGATGCAAGAGATCCTGCATCACCATCCCGAGACCAGCGCCGAATATGTGTTCAAGTGCCGCAATGTGCCCGAACTGCCGTTGTCCGCGCTGAAAGAAGAAGTGGAACGCCAGCTGGACCACCTGTGTACGCTGCGCTTTAACGACACCGAACTGGAATACCTGGCCAGCCTGCGCTTTATCAAATCCGACTTTGTCGATTTTCTGCGGCTGTTTCATCTGCATCGCCAGTTCATCCATGTCTCCATCCCCGAGAACAACCCCGATGGACTCGAAATCCGCGCCATCGGCCCGATGCTGCATGTGATGTTGTTTGAGATTTACGTGCTGTCCACGGTCAACGAGCTGTATTTCCGCCAGTTTCAGCAAGACACTGCCATCGCCGAGGGTCGTCGTCGCATCGCGGGCAAGCTGACGCAACTGGATGCGTTTGCGCAGGAACCGGCCTGCCGCTTTCCGTTTGTGATGTTCGATTTTGGTACGCGCCGCCGCTTCTCGCGCGCCTGGCATGAAGAGATCATCGCCGGGGCGGCGCGCAAGCCCAATTCGTTTATCAAAGGCACCAGCAACGTCGAGTTGGCGCGCATCTATAACCTGACGCCAATTGGCACCATGGCGCACGAATATCTGCAGGCGTTCCAGTCGTTTGGCTCGCGCTTGCGCGACTTTCAGAAAAACGCGCTGGAACATTGGGTGCGCGAATATCGCGGTGACCTCGGCATTGCGCTGACCGATATCGTTGGCATGGATGCGTTCTTACGCGATTTCGACCTGTATTTCTGCAAGCTGTTTGACGGGCTGCGCCACGACTCGGGCGACCCGTTTGTGTGGGGCGAAAAGGCCATCGCGCACTATCACAAAATGCGCATCGACCCGCTGACCAAGATGCTGGTGTTCAGCGACGGGCTGAATGTGGAAAAAGCGATCACGCTATACCGCCGCTTTGCGGATCGCGCCCGCACCGGCTTTGGCATCGGCACCAATCTCACCAACGATTGCGGTATTACGCCGTTGCAGATCGTGATGAAGATGACCCGGTGTAACGGCCAGTTTGTCGCCAAGGTCAGCGACAGCCCGGGCAAGGGTATGTGCGAAGACCAGAACTTCCTTAACTACCTGGGCGACGTGTTCCATATCGACAAAGCAATGCTCAACGCTTGAGTCGGCGGGGCCGTCGCGCCCCGCGGTTTCAGGCGCGCGGCGGCGTGTTACAGCAGGCCGCCGCTTTCAGCGTGGATTGCGCGGCCAGATTGCTATCCTGGTTGTCATACCAGCCCGCGCGCCAGCGGCTAAAGCCGGTGGCCTTGGCTTGCAGCCAGTTGAGCAAGCGGCTGTATTGCCAAACCCGCACGTCATACGTCACCGCCACCCGGCCGCCATGCACCGGTTCGATTTGCAGCACGCCTTCTTGCGTGCCCAGTTCATTCAGCCGCGTGCGTTGCTCATCCGATAACGCCCGCCCCAGCGCCAGCACGCGCCGCACTTGCCATAGTGGCGGACTGGTCGCGGGGTCGGTTTTTTTTACTCGCGCCATAGCGGCTTACCCTTTCAGTTTGCGCACCACATCAATCAATTCGGCGATAGCCTCTTCGCCCTCGCCCGCCGCGATCGCACGCGACACACAGCCGTGCGCATGGTCCTCCAGCAACTGCAATGCCACTGAATCGAGCGCGGCGCGGATCGCGGTGATCTGGGTGAGGATATCCACGCAATACCGATCCTGTTCAACCATGCGACCGACACCGCGCACTTGGCCCTCGATACGGTTGATCCGGCTTAACAAGCGCTTTTTCTCGGGTTGCACTACCACCCGCTCGGGATCGCCCGGCGCCATATCGACCGGATCAGCGCAGTGCAGGCAGCCTTCAGACGACGTCATAACCGGCGTCCTCGATGGCCTGACGGAATTCGTCCGGCCCGGTGGCGGTGGCGTCGTAATCGACGGTGGCCTTGGCGGTTTGCTGCTCGACCACGGCGCTGTGTACGCCGGGGATGGCCGACAACACGGTGGTTAAAGTGCGCACGCAGCCGCCGCAGCTGATGCCGCCAATTTCAAGCGTGGTGGTTTGCATGATCTGTTGCTCCTTCGGGTTGAGTGATCGGTGCGAGCGCGGGCGCTTGCCAGCCTCGCAATGCATTGAGCAGCACCGACACCGAGCTCAGCGCCATCGCCGTGCCTGCCAGCGCGGGGCTAAGCAGCCCTATCGCGGCCAGCGGGATGCCCAACACATTGTAGATAAATGCGAAAAACAGGTTCTGCCGGATGCGGCGCAGCGTGGTGCGCGCCAGCGCCAGCGCTTGCGGCAAGATACGCAGATCGTTGCGCAGCAAGGTCACGTCTGCGGCCTCCACTGCCACATCGCTGCCGCTGCCCATGGCAAAGCTGACGTCAGCAGCGGCCAGTGCGGGCGCGTCATTGATGCCATCGCCAACCATGGCCACGCGGCGACCGGACGCGCGCAGTTGCGCGATCACACTGGATTTGCCGCCTGGCATGGCCTCGGCGTGGATTTCATCGATGCCAACCTGTTGCGCCACCCATTGCGCAGTGGCGCGCCGGTCGCCCGTTAACATCACTGGGCGGATGCCCATGGCACGCAAGGCGCTGATGGCGGCACGGGCATCGGGGCGGATCTGGTCGGCCAAAGCAAACGTCGCCAGCAACTGCCCATCACGGGCCAGGCCAATTACGGTTTCGTCTTGTTGGCCCGCCGCCAACGGGGTTGCGGGAGCCAGCCAATCTGGGCGGCCCACTTGCCAGCCACCATGGCCTTCGACCGCGCCGCTCACGCCCAGACCCGGTTCCACTTTGAACTGCGCCACCGGCAGCAAGGGCAACTGGCGTTGGGCAGCCGCTTCGATTAACGCATGCGCCAGCGGATGTTCACTGCCCGCTTCCAGGCTGGCGGCAATCTGCAGCAAATGCTCAAGCGTGTCGTTGCCTGCGATGACATCGATGCGGCGTAATGCCGGCCGGCCTGTGGTCAGCGTGCCGGTTTTATCCAGCACCAAGGTATCCAGCGCGGCGGCGTGTTCCAGTGCGCCGGCGTTGCGAAACAGCAAGCCCAGTTTTGCGCCACGCCCCACGCCCACCATCACCGCCGACGGCGTGGCCAGACCCAAGGCGCAGGGGCAGGCAATCACCAGCACCGACACCGCATGGATCATCGCGGGCACCGCCGCCCCCAACCACCACCAGCTCAGGGCAAACACGGCCAAGGCAATCGCCAGCACGCTGGGCACAAACACCGCCGAAATGCGGTCCGCCAATTGCTGAATCGGCGCGCGCGAACCTTGGGCTGCGCTGACCAGGCGGATGATCTGCGCTAGCTGCGTGCCCTGACCGGTCGCGCTGACCCGGCAACGTAACATGCCGTCCTGATTGCGCGTGGCGGCATAGACCGCGTCGTCGACGCCTTTGTGCACCGGCACGCTTTCGCCAGTCAGCATGCTTTCGTCCACGGCGGCCTGGCCCTCAATCACCACGGCATCGGCGGCAATCACTTCGCCGTGCCGCACGATCAACACATCACCTCGGCGCAAGCTGCTGATCTCGACTTCGCTGACCTGCCCCTCACGTTCGATGCGCGCCATTTTGGGCTGCAATTGCAGCAGGCGCGACATGGCTTGCGAAGCGCGTTGCTTGGCGCGCGCTTCCAGCCATTTGCCCAGGCACACCAGCGTGATGACGGTGGCACTGGCCTCAAAATAAACCGGCTGCGCTTCCGCCCCCGCCAATACCACCACCGCGCTGAACAGCCACGCCACGCTGGTGCCCAAAGCGATCAGCACATCCATATTGGCGCCACCGCCGCGCACGCTGTGCCACGCGCCGCGATAAAAGCGCAGGCCCGGCCCGAACTGCACCGCCGTCGCCAATATCAATTGCCAATAACGCGGCAACATCCAGCTGTGCGCGCTGCTCAGCATCGCCAGCATATCCAGCCACAACGGCGCGGTGAGCAACGCGGGCAGCAGCCACACCCAGGCACTGGCGCGATGGTCGCTGGGTGCGGGCGGCGTGGCATCGGCCAGCAATTGCGCCTGATAACCCGCCTTTTGCACGGTGGCAATCAATTGCTCGGGCGAATACTGGCCCGCGGGCAGTTCGATCTGCGCGACTTCGGTGGCCAGGTTTACCTGCGCCTGCACGCCAGGCAGACGATTCAGCACTTTCTCGATGCGCGCGGCGCAGGCGGCACATGTCATGCCTTCGATCGCGAAGGAACGCGTTTCGTTAGGGCCGGGCACGAGCGTGGTTTCGGCGGTCATCGAGCTGCTCCAGAAATACCTGCAGGGGGTATATTACGCCCCGGTATTGACCAGGATCAACCGCGCTAATGGTGTGGATTTGGGGCTTTACGATATACGGCAGGGGGGTATAGGCTTTGCCTCGAATTTTGTGGCTGGCGTTAGCAAACTGCGCGCGCAGCGCCAATACTGATGCCTGACAGGACGACGACACAGCATGGTGGCCCCCCAATGCGCCACCCGGAGAACGCGCATGAAACGTAGAGATTTTTTGTATTACGCCGGTGCTGGCCTGGCCTTGCTGACACTGCGCCAGGCCGCGACGGCCATGGAAATGGACCAGATGGCGGGCATGAATCACGCCGGTCATGGCAAATCGGCTAAGGCTGCGGGCAAGCCAGCCGGTGCCAAGGCGCTGACGTTGCCGACCGGCGCTGCGCTGCCGCCTTTGGTGCGGCTTAAAAACCAGAGCAAAAAACCCGGTCAGTTTGTCGCTACCTTGCGCGCTGCGCCCACCGTGGTTCAGATCAAACCGGGCGTGCGTACGCCGGTGTGGACCTATAACGGCAGCGTGCCGGGCCCGCTGATCGACGTGCACGAAGGCGATACCGTCACCATCAAACTGATCAACCAGTTGCAACAACCCACCACCATCCACTGGCACGGCCTGCCCGTGCCGCCCGAGCAGGATGGCAACCCCGGTAGCGAAATTGCGCCGGGCAAATCGCGCACCTATCGCTTTACCTTGCCAGTGGGTAGCGCGGGCACTTACTGGTTTCACCCGCATCCGCATGGCCATACCGCCGAGCAAGTGTTCCGCGGCCTGGCCGGGCTGTTTATCGTGCGCGCCAAGGCCGATCCGCTGGCGCATCTGCCCGAACGCCATCTGGTGTTTTCCGACCTCAAACTGCAAACCAATGGCCGCATCGCCGAAAACAGCATGGACGACTGGATGAATGGCCGCGAAGGTCAGTTCGTGCTGGTTAACGGCCATCTGCAACCCACGTTGCAAGTGCTGGGACGGCAGCGCTGGCGCATGTGGAATGCCTGCAGTGCACGCTATCTGCGGCTGAAATTGCCCGAGCAATCGATGATTCAAGTCGGCACCGATGGCGGTCTGCTGGGCGCGCCGCATCCGGTAACCGAATTACTGCTGGCCCCGGGTGAGCGCGCTGAGGTTTTGGTCTCTGGCGATGGCAATAGCGCTTTAATGGCGCTGTCTTATGATCGCGGCAAGATGGGTGATATGCCGCCCGAACACGATATACCGTTGCTACATGCGCATTTCCGGATCGGCGTGCCAGCCGAATTGCCGCAGCAACTGCGCACCATCGAGCCGCTGGGCACGCCGACGGCGCAAAAAGAACTGGTGTTCAGCGAGGACATGGACAACATGACCGATGACCCGGCTTCGATGAAGTTCATGATCAATGGCAAAGTGTTCGACATGAATCGTGTCGACCTGACCAGCAAAGTGGGCGAAGTCGAAGCGTGGACCTTGCGTAACGACAGCGATATGGACCACCCCTTTCATCTGCACGGCACGCAGTTCCAGGTGGCAGAGCGTCGTTACAAAGGGCAGACCACGCCGGAGAAATTATTAGCCTGGCGCGACACCGTTAATGTGCGGCCGCAAGAGAGCGTGATTATTCATGTGGCACAGCAACAGAAGGGTCGCCGCGTCTATCACTGCCACATCATCGAGCACGAAGACCTCGGCATGATGGGCCAGTTGGACGTCATCTAAAAAGCGCTTGTTTAATTACAAGTGGATACATGAGAATGGACGAACGTTACGGTGAACCGGCGCTCGCTTTCCTATGCTGGTTGCAACGTCAACGCATGTTGATAAACCCAGGAGAAAAAAACCATGAAAAAGCTGTTCGCTGCTGTGCTCGCTCTCTCGATTTTCGGTTCCGCTGGTCTGGCTTTCGCTGAAGAAGCTGCTGGCACTGCTGATGCTGATCCGGCTGCAAAAGCTTCGCAGCACGTGAAGCATCACAAAAAAGCCAAGAAAACCAAGGCTAGCGCCGCTTCCGCTGCTTGATCACGCGGTAGTGCGCTTGTACAAAACCGGCCTCAGGGCCGGTTTTTTATTGCCGGATTGATCCCGGATTGATCATTGAGCTACGCGAGCATTCGCTGCCGGGTACGTCCGCGTTTGCTACACTTGCGCCATTCTCAGCCACACACAAGACACTGCAATGGCCCAATACGTTATGTCGATGCTCCGTGTGAGCAAAATCGTTCCGCCTAAACGTCAGATCATCAAGGATATTTCGCTCAGCTTTTTTCCTGGCGCCAAGATTGGCCTGCTGGGTCTGAACGGCGCGGGCAAATCCACTGTGTTGCGCATCATGGCGGGCGCAGACAAGGAATTCGACGGCGAAGTGCAACATCTGGCTGGCGTCAAAATCGGCTATCTGCAGCAAGAGCCGCAGCTAGACGCCGCCAAAACCGTGCGCGAGGAAGTGGAAAGCGGCATGGGCGAAGTGATGGATGCGCAAAAGCGGCTGGAAGAAGTGTATGCCGCCTATGCCGAACCTGATGCCGACTTTGATGCGCTGGCCGAAGAACAAGGCCGGCTGGAAGCCATTATCTCGGCCGGTGCAGGCGACAATACCGCGCTGCAACTCGAACTGGCGGCCGACGCGCTGCGTCTGCCCCCGTGGGATGCGGTGATCGGGCATTTGTCCGGCGGTGAAAAGCGCCGCGTGGCGCTGTGCAAACTGCTGCTGTCCAAGCCCGACATGCTGTTGCTGGATGAGCCGACCAACCACCTGGACGCTGAATCGGTGGAATGGCTGGAGCAATTCCTGGTGCGCTTTCCGGGCACCGTAGTGGCCGTCACCCATGATCGCTACTTCCTTGATAACGCGGCCGAATGGATTCTGGAACTGGATCGCGGCCATGGCATTCCCTGGAAAGGCAATTACTCCAGCTGGCTGGAGCAAAAGGAAGCGCGCCTGAAGCAGGAAGAATCGACCGAATCGGCACGCCAGAAAGCGCTGAACAAAGAACTGGAATGGGTGCGCCAGAACCCGAAAGGCCGCCAGGCCAAATCGAAGGCGCGGATTGCGCGCTTTGAAGAACTGTCGAGCTTCGAGCATCAAAAGCGCAACGAAACCCAGGAAATCTTTATCCCTGTGGCCGAACGCCTGGGCGATAAGGTCATCGATTTCAATGGCGTCTCCAAAGCCTTTGGCGACCGGTTGCTGATCGATAATCTGAGCTTCTCGGTGCCAGCGGGCGCCATCGTCGGCATCATTGGCCCCAACGGCGCGGGTAAAACCACGCTGTTCAAGATGATCGCGGGCAAAGAACAGCCCGATAGCGGCACCATTGAAATCGGCCAGACGGTGCAGACCGCCTTTGTTGAGCAATCGCGCGACAGCTTGGAAGATGAAAAGACCGTGTTCGAAGACGTATCGGGCGGCCTGGACAACCTGCAGGTAGGCAAGTTTGAAATGTCCAGCCGCGCTTACCTCGGCCGCTTTAACTTCAAAGGCGGCGACCAGCAGAAGAAGGTCGGCATGCTGTCGGGCGGTGAACGTGGTCGTCTGCATCTGGCCAAAACGCTGCTGCAAGGCGGCAACGTGCTGTTCCTTGATGAGCCGTCCAACGATCTGGACGTGGAAACCCTGCGTGCGCTGGAAGACGCGTTGCTGGAGTTTGCCGGAACCGCGTTTGTAATCAGCCATGATCGCTGGTTCCTTGACCGGATCGCCACGCACATTCTGGCGGCCGAAGGTGACAGCCAGTGGACGTTCTTTGATGGCAACTATCAGGAATACGAAGCGGACAAGCGTTATCGTCTGGGCGAAGAAGGCGCCAAACCCAAGCGGATTCGCTACAAGCCGGTCACCCGCTGATCGTTGACGATTCTTGCCCTGCCGCTACAGCGGACTGGAACATCGTCTGCTACAGCCAGCAAAAAGCCGCCTTTGAAAGGCGGCTTTTTTTCGTCTGGCGCGGCGCGGGCGATTTATTTGAGGCGCGCCCAGGTGGCCAGCGCGGCCTTCTTGTTGGGCTCCGGGCTGCTGATGGCGCTGCAATTGCCGTCTTTGCCAAATTTGCTGCACTGAACCCAGACGCGGTTGGCGCCAGCCTTGCAGATCTTGCCGGGCGCACCGCAGCGCGGACAGGGAACAGGCAGTGCAACGGGTTGGGCAGCGGTTTGTTCAGCCATGGCGTTCAAATCTTCGATCAGGGTTTGTTGCGGTACGCGCAAAAGCCAGGGCGCGGGCCGATTTTGGGGTGGTTGCGACAGGTGTTGGGGCGCAAGTCATAGATGGTACAGCGGCGCGTTTCG
Organism: Amantichitinum ursilacus; assembly: GCF_001294205.1. Taxonomy (GTDB): domain Bacteria; phylum Pseudomonadota; class Gammaproteobacteria; order Burkholderiales; family Chitinibacteraceae; genus Amantichitinum; species Amantichitinum ursilacus. The sequence continues at coordinate 89,089 of NZ_LAQT01000006.1, read as the reverse complement.
GCGTGCAGATAGCGGCAATCGCCACTGGCGCGCTGCGCCAGCGTAAACACTTCATGCTTGAAATTGAAATGCTGGATGACGCCTGCCTTCTGCAAGCGCTTGGCGATTTGCTTGGCTTGCTCGTGCTCGGCCTCGAACGCGTCCACCTCGCCCATGCGGACCAGATCGGGCAGGCGTACTTCTACCGGCATCGTGCAACAGGACGCCTGGCAATCGATACACAGGCTGGCGCGATAGCGCGCCCAAGTATCCAGATTTTCCAGCGTCGAAAGGTGTATCAGTTTCTTGGTGATCATAAGCAAACAGTCCAGTGCGGCGCGCATTATCAGCGGCGCGCTGTGCTGCGCGCAATGCAGCTGTGCCGGACGGTAGCTGTCTGCGCCTCTGCGGGCCTGGACCCGCGCGCGCTACAATCACGCTTTTGCTTGCCGGATTGCCGTATGCATAACCGTTCGCCACTGCCACATCGCGATGGCGTCGCCCCCAGCTTTGTGGTGCTGCCCGAACAAGGCGACTGGCCGGATCTGTTGACCTTTTTGCTGCAGCGCTTTCCGTTCCTGCCCGCAGGCGTGCTGCAGCAGCGCCTGGCCAATGGCGAAATGGTGAACCAGCATGGCCAGGCGGTGCGCGGCGACATGCCCTACCCGCGCGGTGGTCGGCTCTGGTATTACCGCGACGTGCCGGACGAAATCAAAGTGCCGTTCGAGATCGACATCCTGCATCGCGATGACCGCCTGCTGGTAGTGGACAAGCCGCATTTTCTGGCCACCATCCCGTCCGGTCGGCAATTGCGTGAAACCGTGGTGGCGCGGCTGCGGCTACAGTTTGATCTGCCCGAGCTAACGCCCATCCACAGACTCGATCGCGAAACCGCAGGTGTGGTGATGTTCTGTCTGCACCCGCCCAGCCGCGGCGCCTATCAGGCGTTGTTTCAGGATCGGCTGGTTAAAAAAGAATACGAAGCCGTTGCGCCGTGGCGCGCGGATATCCAATTGCCGCAAATCCGGCATAGCCACATTGCTGCGGGTGCGACGTGGTTTACGATGCAGGAAATTGACGAAGCGCCCAATTCGCATACGCAAATTGAATTAATTCGCCAATTACCGTTTTCGCAGAAATCAGATCCGAATCCGCAACTCGCCCTGTATCGGTTAAAACCGCACACCGGACGCAAACATCAATTGCGCGTACATATGGCCGGGTTAGGCATTCCTATTATCAATGATCCGTGGTACCCGACACCCATGGGTGATAAGGCAGATGATTTTGGCTCGCCACTCCAATTGCTGGCGCGCTCTGTTGAGTTTATTGATCCGTTTAATGGGCAATTGCGACAATTTGGCAGTCGTCGCAATCTGATATTGACGCAAACGTGATAAATGCCCGGCCTTAGCCGGGCTATTGCTATACACGATATCGCTTAACCTTTGGCTGTGGTATCGGGCGGAAACCGCGTTACATGCACATTGTGCCGATGCGTAAAGGCCTGCAAAAAGTGCAGCAAGGCATGCCTGCGCACCCGGTTAAGATCTTGAAACGCATCAATTAACGCCTGTTCTTCGGGGTCCAGCGGCAAAGGCTCGCGCAGCGGAAAACCACCACCTTCGGCCGTGCCCATACCCGTTAATAGCCAGTCAGTAGACGCGCCCAGCAAGCTGGATATGCCCATTAGATTGGTCAGGGTGGGATCTGCCTCGTCCGATTCCCATGCGCTGACCGAGGGTTGGGTTACATGTAAACGATCAGCCAACCAGCCCTGGCTGCGTTTCCGGATTTTGCGCACCATGCTGATGCGGGAGCCTAAAGTATTCATGAGCAGGATATTAGCGGGTTTGTTGCATGCGGCAGAATTGTCTTTAAAGATACATAGCCATATAGCGCCTAACAATCCAGATAATCCATATATAGGAATTAACCGAATGATCCTGCATTAGAATAATTGCAATTGCCAGCGACTATCTTTGCCAATGCTGATGTAATAGACAATTAAATCGGTCACCCCCGAATGTAAATCAGAATAATCTCGGCAGATGCTGCACATGGCGCAAGGGGCGCGCTAGAATGGCCGCCTGACATCTCTTTAACGCAAGGAAGCAGACCATGAATATCGCCAATGATGTGACGGCTTTGATTGGTAACACCCCGCTGGTGCGACTGAACCGCCTGACGGCAGGCAGCGGCGCCACCGTGGTGGCCAAGCTGGAATACCTGAACCCCAGCCACAGCGTCAAAGACCGGATCGCCGTGGCGATGATGGATGCTGCCGAGCGCGATGGTCTGATTAATGCCGACACCACCATCGTCGAACCCACGTCGGGCAATACGGGCATCGGCCTGGCCATGGTGTGCGCGGCGCGCGGCTACAAGCTGATTCTGACCATGCCCGAGACCATGTCGCGGGAACGCCGCGCGTTGCTGCGCGGCTATGGCGCGCAACTGGTGCTGACGCCCGGACCTGAAGGCATGGGCGGCGCCATCAAACGCGCAGGTGAACTGGTGGCTGAAAACGCCAACCACTTTATGCCGCAACAATTTGAAAACCCGGCCAACCCGGAAATTCACCGCAAAACCACCGCTGAAGAATTGTGGCGTGATACCGATGGCCAGATTGATATCCTGATTGCCGGTGTAGGCACGGGGGGCACCATTACTGGCGTGAGCGAAGTATTGAAGGCACGCAAGCCGTCGTTTCAGGCGATTGCGGTGGAGCCCGACGCCAGCCCGGTATTGTCGGGTGGCGCCAAAGGCCCGCATCCGATCCAGGGTATTGGCGCTGGCTTTGTCCCCAAAGTGCTGGCCACGGACGCTTATAGCGAGGTAATCCGTGTGAAGAACGAAGACGCGTTCGCCACCGCGCGCGCGCTGGCTACCCAGGAAGGCATCATGGGGGGCATTTCTTCGGGTGCTGCGGTGTGGGCTGCATTACAGGTTGCGCAGCGTCCGGAGAATGCCGGCAAGCTGATTGCAGTGATTATCCCGTCATTTGGCGAGCGTTATCTGTCGACGCCGCTGTTCGCGGATCTGATCGATTAGGGTTTTTATCCCGCCAAGAGATGCGGGATCGGCAGTGCGGGTGGTCTTTGCTTAAGCCATCGCAAAAGCAAACCACCCGCTTCAACCACTTAATGTGCTTCGTGGCCGATCACGCCACCTACGGCCGCACCACCCACGGTGCCCACCGCCGAGCCATTGGTTAAAACAGAACCTGCGACCCCACCAACAGCCGCACCCACGGCTGTATGTTTAGTGGTGCTATCCATATCGGCGCATCCGCCCAAGGCGGCTGCCAGCGTTGCGATGATTGCTGCACTACGCAGAGTATTTGTCATGATGTGCTCCCGGTATTTGTGTTGGTTGGCGAGTTCTGGCGCAAAGCCATACCGATAAGACGACGCTGAGTAGGCCGGGTTGCGGCGCAAAGTCCGCATCTCGCGTGGGCAGGGCGCCCAAAAAAATGTCGGCGCTAGCCTGCGTCAGCCAGATGCCGCGGCAATAAAAACCACCTGGCCGACTGCCAGGAACGCCGCGCGCGCCTTACAATCGGCGCCAATCATCTATCAACACCCGACTCGAGCTATCGTGACGCGCCGCCTGCTTTCCACCCTTTGCATCCTGACGCTGCTTGCCGCGTGTTCCAGCAACCCGACTTCCGAGGCCACGCCTGCCGGTTACTACCGCGTGCAGAAAGGCGACACGCTGTATCGCATCGCTGTGAACAACGGCCAGAGCGTCAATAACCTGGTGCGCTGGAATAACCTGAAGGATGCAACCGCCATCGAGATCGGCCAGGTACTGCGCGTAACGCCCAGAGCCGGTGACCGGCCCGCGCCAACCACTACGCGCCGCCCGACCACGCCACCGGCCAGCGAAACCACTGCCCCCGCGGAAGTCGCGCCAAAAATCGGCCTGATCTGGCCTGCCAAAGGCCAGGTGCTTAAATCGGGCGATCGTAATAACGGCATTGATATCGCAGGCAATCGGGGCGACGCGGTGGTGGCCGCCGCCGCAGGCAAAGTGGTGTATGCCGGCGAAGGCATCCGCGGCTACGGCAAGCTGCTGGTGATCAAGCACAGCGAAGTGTATCTGACCGCATATGCACACAACGATGCGCTGGCGGTTAAAGAAGGCGATGAGGTGAAGCAGGGTCAGCGCATTGCCAGCATGGGGGATAGTGGCGCCGAGCGTGTGGCGCTGCATTTTGAATTGCGCTACAAGGGCAAGGCGATCGATCCGACCAGCGCCCTACCCTGATTTGCTTTGTATGGGCAGCGCGCACGCAGCTTCAGTGTGCATCCAGCCCGAATTTGATGATAAACAACAGCGCCACCACTACCACGCACCAGGGCAATTCGCGCCAACGTCCGGTGCCCAGCTTCATGACCGCATAGGCGATAAAGCCCGCCGCAATGCCTTCGGTAATCGAAAAGCAGAATGGCATCATCACGGCGGTTGCGAAGGCAGGCACGGCCTCGGTGAGATCATCCCAGCGCACTTTGGTCAGCTCGGACGTCATCAGCACGCCCACATAGATCAGTGCGCCTGCCGCCGCATAGGCAGGCACCATTTGCGCCAGCGGCGCAAAAAACACCGCCAGAATAAACAGCACGCCCACCGTTAGCGCGGTAAGCCCGGTACGACCGCCGACCGCCACGCCCGCCGAGCTTTCGATATAAGTGGAAATGGCCGACGTGCCCATAAACGCGCCAAGCACCGAAACACTGCTATCCACCAGCAAAGCTTGTTTCATGCGCGGAAAGCGGCCATTGGCATCGCTGAGCCCCGCGCGGCCGGTAACGCCAATCAAGGTGCCGGATGAATCAAACAGGCTGACCAGCAGGAACGCGAAAATCACACTGGCCAATGGCCATTGCAACGCGCCGCGCAAATCGAGTTGGCCCAGAATGGGCGCAAGGCTGGGCGGCGGCGACGCGAGTCCGACGTAATGCACATTCCCCAGCGCCAGCCCTAGCCCGGTGGTGACTGCCATGGCAATCAAAACGGAGGCGTGTATACCGCGCGCGGCCAGGATTGCGATCAGAAAAAAGCCGGTTGCGCCCAACAGACAAGGCAGGGAAGTCAGATCGCCTACCGTCACCATCGTGACCGGATTGGCCACCACGATGCCCGCATTGTGCAAGCCCATCAGCGCAATCATCAGCCCGATGCCCGCGCCGATGCCCACACGCAGACCATGTGGAATGCTGGCAATCAGCCAATAACGAACACGCAATACGGTCAGGACAAAAAAGCCGACTGCACCCCAGAAAATGGCCGCCATACCGGTTTGCCAGGTCAGATGCATGCCCCCGACCACCACAAATGCGAAAAACGCGTTCAGCCCCATGGCGGGCGCCAACGCGATGGGCAGATTGGCAAACAAGCCCATGGCGATACTGCCCACCGCTGCGATCAGGCAGGTGGCGACAAACACGGCTTGTTGGTCCATGCCCGCGTTGGCCAGAATCTGCGGATTAACAAAAATGATGTAGACCATGGTTAAAAACGTGGTCAAACCGGCCAGCAACTCGGTGCGTACCGTGGTGCCGTGGGCGCGCAACTGGAACAGGCGTTCCAGCATGGACGGGGGTATTTGGGACATGGATCACCAGAATCAGAACGAAAGGTAGGCAAGCGCGCGGCAAGCATAGCAAAACCCGCCCTGCCCGCGCCGCGTGCATAAATACCAATATGCGGACGTCTTACTGAGGATAGTCGACCGCGTGTTGCGCAATGAAATCGGCGATTTCGCTGATTTGCTCCAGACCGAATCGCGCAATGTCAGTGGCCACCGGCGGGGTGTCTTCGGTGACCAGCACAATAATGTCATCGAATTGCAGAAAGCGCGGTGGCTTGCCATTGGCTTCGCGCCACACTTCCAGCTTGGGAAACGCGCTTTTGCGAAACCCTTCCAGCAAGGTCAGATCGGCCGGTGCCAGCCGCGCCAATTGCTGCGCGATATCGGGTTCCGCTTCATCACGCAGCTCATGCACGATGGCGTAACGATACGGCGACACCACCATGACCTCGGCCGCGCCGGCAGCCCGAAAACGCGCGCTGTCTTTGTCGGGCGGTTCCAGCTGGATATCGTGGTGGGAGTGTTTGATGGCGTTAACGCGCAGGCCGCGGCGGGTAAATTCGGCAATCAGTTTTTCCAGCAACGTGGTCTTGCCGCTGCCCGACGTGCCCACCAGACCAAATACACGCATTCAACCGCCCGTTTGCGACATGAAACGAATGATCTTGCCCGGCGCCTCAAGAAACTCATGACGTTCCGGCTTCAGTTCAATGGCTTCGCGGATGGCCGCTTCCAGCTCGGCATCGCTGACGCCATCGCGTAACAACGGGCGGAATTCGTAGCGTTCTTCCTGGCCCAGACACATATATAAAGTGCCATCCACGGCAAGACGCACGCGGTTACAGGTGGCACAGAAATGCTGCGAAATCGGGGTGATAAAGCCAATCTGACCGCGACCGTCGGCGGTAGTCCAATACCGGGCGGGGCCGCCGCCCAGCTCGTGAGTTTCAGCACGCATGCCGTACCGCGCCACTAGACGATCGCGCACGGGGCCCAGATCCAGATATTGCGCATTGCGGCCAGTTGCGCCCATCGGCATGGCTTCGATCAGACGCAAGATAAAGCCGTGCTCCATGGCAAATTCGGCCATGCGTTCGATCTCGTGATCGTTAACGCCTTTCATGGCCACCATATTGAGCTTGATCGGCGCGAAGCCTTCATCGCGTGCGGCGTGGATGCCTGCCATCACCGCGTTGAAGGTATCGCGGCCGGTGATGTGCTTGTTACAGGCGCCGTCCAGCGTATCCAGGCTGATGTTGAGCCGGTCTACGCCTGCAGCGCGTAGCGCTTTGGCATGTTTGACCAACTGCGTGGCGTTGGTGGACAGCGACAGATCGCGCAGGCCCGGCAGCGCCTTCAACCGCGCCGCCAGATCCGAAATGCCCCGGCGCAGCAAGGGCTCGCCGCCGGTCAGGCGGATGCGGCCCACGCCCAAGCGGGCAAACGCCGCAACCAGGCGCTCGATCTCATCAAACGTCAGCCAGTCAGCAGGTTCTTCAAAACCTTTAAAGCCTGTGGGCATGCAATATGAACAGCGCAGATCACAACGATCCGTGACCGACAGCCGGACATAATCAACCGATCGACCAAAACGGTCGACCAAGGCGGGACGAAGGGTGGAAAGTGCCGGTGCGTTCATGATAGATGCCATTGTAGGCCGTTACAGCTTGATGCGGCAGAGGCGCTAGTTTTACAAATTCCTACAGTCGTCGGCTACAAGACAATTCCTGGTCGAGCGGCTTGAGCGGCCCCACCGAGGAAATTGATCATGGCCACCCATGCCGCAAGCGGCGAACGTCTGGCACACTGTGGCACTCGTTTTGACGGTAGATGCAATGAATAAACGTACGTTTCTGCTGCGCGGGGCCGCATTACTGGCCGCGGGACCTGTGACGGCGCTGGCCCAGAGCAAACCTCACAGCAAGCCGCGTAAGCCCGCGCCAGCCCCGGTGGCCGGCCCGGCATTGTTGACAGTAACCGGCGCAATCAGCCGCAGCAATCGCGGCGCCACCGATCCAGCGCTGGACCCGTTGTTTAACAAACTGGGCATCCACTTTGATAAAGCGTGGACCTTGTCATGGCCAGAACTGGCGGCGATGCCTTCCAATGAAATCCGCACCACGCTGGCATGGGACGGCAAAGTACACACGTTGCAAGGCCCGTATCTGGCGCAACTGCTGGCCACAGCCGGCGCAGCCACGCGAGATGGCACCAAGGTGCTGCTGCGCGGGCTGGATGGCACCAATGCCAGCATCAGCCTGGGCGACCTGCGCAAATATCGCTATATCGTGGCGACGCATATGGATGGTCAGCCGCTGGCATTGGGCGGACTGGGCCCGCTGTGGGCGGTGTATGCGGCTGACCAGTTTGCCGAGATCACGGCGCGGCCGCTGGCGGAGCGCTATTTAAACTGCCCTTACGCGCTGTTTCATATCGAAGTGCAAACCGGCTAAAGCGGCATCATCGCATTCCAGCTTGTCGGGCAACGGCTTGTTCGCCATAATGCAACACTGTTGCAAAATACTGAACCTGCCGATGTCCGTTCCTGCCCCACAGGCCCCTCACACGCATGAGCATGGCGCCGGCCATGATCATAGCCACAACCACAGCTACAGCCAGGCGGCCAGCCATGCGCATGCGCACCGTGCGCCCAAGGCACCCGGTCGGCCGCCGCTTGCGGCGCGGCTGTTTGCCGCCGGGGCCGCGCAACGCTTGCTGATTGCGATTGTGCCGTTGGCACTGGTTTGGCTATTCACGTGGTGGGCGCTGCAATGATCCGGCTGGATGACGTCACGGTTTGCTATCGCAAACACCCGGCGGTGCACCATCTGACCGGCACGTTTACCGCGGGTGGCCTGACCGCCGTGGTCGGGCCCAACGGTGCGGGCAAAACCACGCTGCTGAAAGCCATTACGCGCCAGCAAGCGCTGACCACCGGCACCATCCATGTCGATGGCGATATTGCCTATCTGCCGCAAATGGCCGAGCTGGATCGACAGTTTCCGTTAACCGTAAGCGAGCTGGTGTTGGCCGGCGCGTGGAAGCGGCGCGGTGGTTTGCGCGCGCTGGACGGCGAAGAAACCGATCGCGCTGACGAAGCGCTGGAACGTGTTGGCCTCAGCGGCTTTGGTCAACGCACCATCGCCACCTTGTCGGGCGGCCAATTGCAACGCGCGCGTTTTGCCCGACTGCTGGTGCAAGACACGCCCATCATCCTGCTGGATGAACCCTTTAATAACGTCGACACCCGCACGCGTGACACGCTGCTGGCCATCCTCGCGCACTGGCGTGCGCAGCAACGCACAGTGGCGGTGGTGGTACACGACATGGGCCTGGCTCACGAACATTTTCCCGAGACGCTATTGCTGGCGCACGAGGTAATCGCCTGGGGCGATACGGCCAGCACGCTGTCTGAAGACAACCTGCAACGCGCTCAACAAATGACCGAATACTGGCAAAACGATGCGCCTTGGTGTGCCCGCCCATGACCTTGCATGAGATGTTTCTGGCGCCTGTCACCGATTACGCCTTTATGCGCCGCGCTTTAGCCGGTTGTGTGGCTTTGGCCACCGGGTGCGCGCCCATGGGCGTGATGCTGGTATTGCGGCGTATGAGTTTGATGGGGGATGCGCTATCGCACGCCGTGCTACCGGGCGCGGCCATCGGCTTTATTTTTGGCGGCTTTGCGCTACCTTGGTTGGCTGGCGGCGGCATCGTCGCGGGCTTGCTGGTGGCATTGCTGGCGGGCCTGGCCAGCCGGTTTACCAGCCTGAACGAAGATGCCAGCTTTGCCGGCTTTTATCTGGTCTCGCTCGCCATTGGCGTGGTGCTGGTATCGCGTTACGGCAGCAACGTCGATCTGATCCATCTGCTGTTTGGCTCGGTGCTGGCCATCGATAATGCCGCGCTGTATATGCTGGCCACCATCGCCACGCTGACGCTGCTTTGGCTGGCCATCAATTACCGTGGCGTGATTCTTGAATGCGTTGATCCCGGCTATCTGGCCGTCACAGGCGGCCGCGGCAGCCGGTACCACTTGGGTTTGCTGGTGCTGACCGTGCTGAATCTGGTGGCCGGGTTTCAGGCCATGGGCACGCTGATGGCTGTGGGCATGATGATGCTGCCCGCCACGATCGCCCGCTTGTGGGCCGATACGTTGGCCGGTTTGCTGTGGTCCGCCTGGGTGGCGGGCCTGGTCGCCAGCGTGGTGGGTCTGCTGTTGTCATACCACCTGAATTTGCCGTCTGGCCCCGCCATCGTGCTGGTGGCGGGCGTGTTGTATCTGCTGTCGCTCTGGCTTGCGCCGCATGGCTGGCTGGGCCGCCGCGCCAGCAAAACCCACTTGCAACATTGATTGCGGGTTGGTGGCTGCGATAGCGACAACGCCGGGCGCATAACCCGATATTCCGGTTTCTCCACTCTCAGGAAGTCTTGCCATGCGTCGCTTTGTTGTCGCCTTCAGTTTATTGCTGGGCGCTATCGCCCTGCCCGCGCACGCCGCCTTACCGGTCGCTGCCAGTTTTAGCGTGCTGGGCGATCTGGTCAAACAGGTCGGCGGTGATCGCGTCGATGTGATGACGCTGGTAGGTCCGGACGAAGATGCCCATGTGTTTCAGCCGACGCCGGGCAATATCGCCAGCGTGGGACGTACCCGCCTGTTTTTCGTCAATGGTCTGGGGCTGGAAGGCTGGCTGACGCGCTTGCAGCAAGCCGCCAGCTATAAAGGCACGGTGGTCACCGTCAGCACCGGTGTCGCGCCGCTCACGATGAACGAAGAAGGCAAAACGATCACTGATCCGCATATCTGGCAAGACCCTGCGCAAGTCAAACTGATGGTCAACAACATCACCGCAGCGCTGGTCAAAGCCGACCCGGCAGGCGCCAGCGCCTATCAACAACGCGCCGATGCGTATCAAAAACAGCTGGACGAGCTGGCCAACTGGGCTAGCACGCAGTTCAATACGGTGCCGCAAAGTAAGCGTGTCATCCTGACTTCGCACGATGCGTTCGGCTATCTGGGCAAGCGCTTTGGCATCAAGATCTTGTCACCGCAAGGCGTATCCACCGACGCTGAACCCAGCGCCAAGGACGTGGGCAAGCTGATTGATCAAATCAAGAAAAGCGGCGTCCACGCGGTGTTTATGGAAAACATCAGCAATCCGAAAATGGTGCAGCAGATTGGCGCCGAAACCGGCAGCCCGCTGGGCGAACAACTGTATTCCGACGCGTTGTCGAAAGACCCGCGCGCCAATCACTATCTAACGATGTATCGCCACAATGTGACGTCATTGGTGGCAGGGATGAAACTGAATCGCTAATCGCGCCTGGATGTTCTAGGCGATAAAAAACCGGTGCCTCGTTGGAGTGCACCGGTTTTTGTTTGCGCCGCGCACGATCACGCCTTGGGTTTGCCCAGATCCTTCGAGCTGAAAAACGCATCCGAGAAGAATTCGCCTTCCGGCAAGCCGTGCGATACAAAGTGCGTGTACGCCGCTTCCACCATCACCGGCGCACCGCAGGCATACACCTGCCAGCCCGACAGATTATTGAAATCGTCCATTACCGCCTCGTGGACCAGGCCCGTACGGCCTTGCCATTGGTCTTCGGGCTGCGGGTCGCTCAATACCGGGATAAAGGTAAAGTTGGGATGCTGCTGCTGCCAGTCGCTGGGCAACTGCGGCATATACAGGTCTTGCAGGCTGCGGCAGCCCCAGTACAGGATCATTTCGCGCTGGATGCCTTTGTTGAAGGCATGTTCCAGAATGCCCTTGATCGGCGCAAAGCCGGTGCCGGTGGCAATAAAGATGATTGGACGATCACTGTCTTCGCGCAGAAAGAACGAACCCAGCGGGCCGGTAAAGCGCATGATTTCGCGCTCTTTCATCTCGTTCCAGACGTAATCAGAAAATTCGCCACCCGGCATGCAGCGGATATGCAGCTGCAGGTATTCGCTTTCGTGCGGCGCATTGGCGATCGAAAAACTGCGCTTCTTGCCGCCTTTGGTATGCAGATCAATATATTGGCCCGCCAGAAACTGCATGCGCTCGGTGGTGGGCAGCTTCAGCGACAGTACCGCCACATCGTGTGAGATCTTGTCGATCTGCTGCACGCGGCACGGCAACGTCTTGATCTGGATATCTTTGGTGGCCGCCACCTCGCGGCATTCGACGGTGATATCGCCCTTGGGCACCGCACAGCAGTACAACGCCAGGCCGCGCTCGCGCTCCATATGCGGCAGCGCGGATTCGGCATAACCGTCGGGGTAATCCACATCGCCGCTGATGATCTGGCCTTTGCAGGCGCCACAGGCGCCATTCTTGCAGCCATATGGCATGTTAAAGCCAGCGGCCATGGCCGCGTCCAGGATGGTCTGGTCATCCTGCATCGTGATTTGCTGGCCAGAAGGCTGAATGGTAAGTTGCTTCGACATCTTTTCCGTCTTCGATAAATAACCGTGTTAGCCCATAAACCGCAATCCATCCAACGTCCACGCCTGCTGATTATTGGCTGTGGCGATGTTGTCCAACGCGCCCTGCCATGGCTGCTGGTGCGCTTTCAGGTCTATGCGCTGGTTCGACGCCCGGAGCAAGCGACCCGGTTGCGTGCCTTGGGCGTACGCGTGGTGCGGGGCGATCTGGATCAGCCAGCCACGTTGCGGCGTATTGCCGGACTGGCAACCTGGCTGATCCACAGCGCGCCGCCTGCGGGCGACTCCAGTCTGGACCAGCGCACGCGCAATCTGGTTCAGGCACTCAGCCGGCCGCCGTGGCGGGGGCCAAAGAAAGTGGCAATTTTAACACAGCCCCCTGCGCACGCCGTCTACATCAGCACAACCGGGGTGTATGGCGATGCGGATGGTGGTTGGCTGGATGAAAACAGCCCGGCGCACGCCAGGTCGGAGCGCGCACAACGGCGCGTGGCGGCAGAAGTGGCGTTACGCCGCTGGGCGCGTCGCAGCCGCATCGGACTGGGTATTTTGCGCGCCCCAGGCATCTATGCGGCCGGTCGCTTGCCACTGGCCCGCGTGCAGCGCGGCGAACCCGCGCTACGGGCCGAAGAAGACAGCTGGTCCAACCATATACACGCCGACGATCTGGCGCGCGCGGTCTGCCTGGCGTTGTTCCGCGCCCGGCCGCTGCGTGTTTACAACGTGGTGGACAATCAGCCCCTGCGCATGGCCGACTGGTTTGATCGCGTCGCCGATCATGCCGGTCTGCCGCGCCCGCCGCGCATTAGCCGCGCCGAGGCACAGCATGTGTTGTCGCCTGCTTTGTTGTCTTATCTGAACGAATCGCGGCGGCTGCGCAATGTGCGGCTAAGCCAGGAACTACGTATCAAATTGCGCTGGCCCGATGTCGACCAGTTTTTGGCACATGTCCGAAATCTGAGTTGGATCAATAAGCCGTAGAAATATTAGCAGTAAGGTGCATGTGTCATGTCGCCCGTCCCCGGGTGCATCCGCAATACAGGAGAACTGTCATGTCCACTGCATCACGTGCTGCTGTTGTTCGCGCCTTTGGCCAACCGCTCGAAATTTCCACCGTTCAAATTCCTGATCCCGGCTTTGGCCAGGTATTGATCCGCCTGGTGGCCTGCGGCGTTTGCCACACCGATTTACACGCCGCCAAGGGCGATTGGCCGGTCAAACCCACGCCCCCATTTATTCCAGGCCATGAAGGGCTTGGCGAAGTGGTCAAAGTGGGCGAAGGCGTTACCCGCATCAAAGTGGGCGATCTGGTCGGTTCGCCCTGGCTGCACGAAGCGTGCGGCTGCTGCGAATATTGCGTTACTGGCTGGGAAACGCTGTGCCCTGAACAAACCAACACCGGTTATTCGGTCAATGGTGGTTTCTCGGAATACATGCTGGCCCCCGCAGACTACGTCGCGCATATTCCGGCCGGGCTTGATCCTTATATGGTTGCGCCGATCCTGTGCGCAGGCGTCACCACTTATAAAGGCCTGAAAGAAACCGATGCCAAGCCGGGCGACTGGGTGGCCATTTCGGGTATCGGTGGCCTCGGCCACGTAGCGGTGCAGTATGCCAAGGCTATGGGCTTCCGTGTCGTCGCCATCGACGGCGATGAAGAAAAGCTGCAACTAGCGCGCGAGCTGGGCGCTGAGCTGGCGTTTAACTACAAATCGGCTGATATGGTCGCGCAGGTTCAGGCCAAAACCGGCGGCGGCGTGCATGGCGCGCTGGTGACCGCAGTGTCACCCGCAGCGTTTAAACAAGGCATTGATCTACTGCGTCGCGGCGGCACCATCTCGTTGGTCGGCTTGCCTCCCGGCACCTTTGAAACGCCGATTTTCGACGTGGTACTCAAACGCATCACGGTGCGTGGCTCGATTGTGGGTACGCGTGAAGACTTGCGTGAGGCGCTTGAATTTGCCGCCGCCGGCAAGATCAAGACCCATTACACCAAGGCAAAACTGGAAGACATCAATCAGATCTTCCAGGACATGGAAGAAGGCAAACTGCTGGGCCGTGTGGTCCTGGCATTTTGATAAAGCGTAATAAGCAGGGAATGGGGAAGTAAGGAGTGGCGGAGAACGCCGGGTGGGTATTCCAGAGAAGAGATACTCACCCGGAACCGCTTTTGTCATTCGGCTCCAGCCTCGCGCCACTGCAGCTACGCTTAGCCTGTTAGCGCTTTACGTTCGCGTTCGAGTTGGGCCATCAAACGTTGCAAGGTTGCTTCGCCCGCCCGGCTGGTATTCACAAACTTGAAGCCCACCAGATAAATTTCTTGCCCCGAGCCGCGCACCGTGACGCGCTTGGAGCGCATTTCCAGATCCATTTGCAACATGCCATTCGGACCAAGCTCAAGCTGTGCTCTTTCCAGCACCGTACCCGGCACCAGCGGCACCGCAACCTGCGGTAGCGCCCATGCCCCGATGCCGCCCAGTGACAAATCGTGCAGTTCAAGCGCAGCGCGCTTGCCGTCGGGCAGGGTCATTTCGCAGGTGTACGGTCGGTTTAGCGGCGTTTCGATGCGAAAAAATTCGCGGCGTTGCAGTTTGATCAAGTCCGACGGAAACGAAGCGACAAAAGCGGGCGAGCCGTCAAAGCGCGTTGAGCGGATTTTGCTCAGCACAAACTGGATTTTTACGCCGTCTGGCGTGCCCACAATGATGTTGCGCTCGGAGTTCAGCAGCGCGGCATTGGTTTCTGCGTGGCCGCCCACATCAAGAATCAGCTCACGCTTCGGGATATCGACCGCGAGCAGCCGCGACAGCATCAACTGGCGGCCCTGGGCAAAATAAATGGTGATGTTGTCACCACGCAGCACCAGTTGGCGCAAGACAGCTCCAATCTCCAGCGGATTGGTCAGCTGGAACGGCGCAATATCTTCACCCTCAGAAACGGGCGTTTGTGGATGTTCTATCGGCTCGCTCATGCAAGCTCATTCCTCGATCAGTATCTTCAGGTCTGCGACCAATGTGGCCACAGGCGCGCCGTAGTTTTCCAGCACGCGCAGATGCCCTTGTTTATCCAGCAAATAGCTGCCGGCGCTGTGGTCCAGCGTATAGCCAGCACCCTCGCCCTGTTTTTGATAAACCACCTTGTACTGTTTGGCCACTTCGGCAATTTGCGCGTCGGTGCCAGTCAAACCGATAAAGGCCGGATTGAATGCGGGCACATACTGCGCCAGCAATGCCGAGGTATCGCGCGCCGGATCAAGCGTCACAAACAATACTTGTACGTCCTTGGCTTTATCGCCCAGTTGCTTCATGACAGCCGCATATTCTGCCATCGTCGTCGGGCAAACATCAGGGCAATGTGTGTAGCCAAAAAACAGCGCGACTACCTTGCCTTTATCGTCCGCCAGGCGGTGAGCTTTAGCGTGATGATCTTGCAACACAAAATCGCCGCCAAAACTGGCGCCGGTTAAATCGGTACCCTGGAACTGCGGCCTGCTGCAGCCCGCCAGCATCGCCAACGACAATAAAGCCAAGGGCGCGAAGAAGATTCGCAAACGTCTAAGGCTGATAATCATATGAGTTCCGGCGAAATTGGCGTCAGTGTGCGCTGCCTTATATGCTTACGCAAGCATTCAGACAAGCAAGCGCACGGTTTCGTCCGACAGCCGCTGTGTCAGCGCCTGCGCGCTGTGGCGTATTTCACCCAGTAAGGGTGCGGCAATGCGCTGCTGCAAGGTGGCCAGATTGTCGTCGTAACGTGACATCTCCGGATCAACCTGATTCGCAATCCAGCCAGCCAAAGGCACGCCTTGCGCCTTGATCGACTGCACCGTCAACAACGCATGGTTGATACAACCCAAACGCATACCTACCACCAAGATGACGGGGTAACCCAGCGCCGCCGCCAGATCGGCCATGCATGCCGTTTCGTTCAAGGGCGCGAGCCATCCGCCCGCACCTTCCACCAGCAACACGTCTGACTGCGCACCAATCTGCTGCGCGCAATCGAGTAAATGCGGCAGCGATACCTCGACACCCGCATCACGGGCAGCAAGATGCGGCGAAATCGGCGGCAAAAACCTGTACGGATTGGTCAGCGCCTCGGGCAGCGCCAGATTGCTGGCCTCGGCATGCGCAGCAACGTCAGCATTCCACCACCACTCGCCGCCCTGCTCGTCGCGACGCACCTCACAGCCTGACGCTACCGGTTTCATTGCTGCGGTTGCATAACCGTTGGCCACAAACGCGCGTAGTAATTGCGACGTGGCGACAGTTTTGCCCACCTCAGTATCGGTGCCGGTGATAAACCAGCCGCGCGCGGCCATCAAGCCTGCCCTCGCGGGCGGAATTCAATCACCTGGCTGCCATCGGCGCGCTTTTGCGCAGGTGCTGTTTCCGGCTTCCATGCGTGACCATAGACCACTTCATAGGTGGCTGGCAGTTCGCCATCCCGACGAAAACGTTCATACGAGGCCACCATGCGCTGCCACGTCGATTTGCCCATCAGGCCATTGCGCCGCCCCAGCGTGGCGTTTTGCGCCCCAATGCCTTTCAGATCAGCCAACAAAGGTTTCAGTTCAGGATAGGTCAAGGTGATGTATTCCATATCCATCACCGGCGTCGCAAAGCCGCTGTTGACCAGTGCGTCACCCAGATCATGCATATCGATAAAGTGATTAACGTGGGTGGCGCCATCGACATCGGCAAACGCAGCGCGCAGTTCTTTCAGCGTATCGGGGCCCAGCGTCGAAAACATCAACAGCCCGCCCGGCTTGAGCACGCGCAAGAATTCTTTGAAAGCCGCATCCGGCGTATTGCACCACTGCAGCGCCAGGTTGGACCAGATCAGGTCTACCGACCCAGTAGCGAGCGGCAATGCCTCGATATCGCCGCACAGTTGCAGCGGTTTGCGCCGGTCAAACAGCGCCTTCAGGCCACTACGCTGATCGCGCGCCACTCGTAGCATGCCGGGTGCCAGATCCAGTTCCAACAAACGGCTTTGTGGATAACGCTCGCGCAGCATGGCGCTGGCATAGCCGGTGCCACAGCCCGCATCCAGCACGCGTTCCGGTTGCACGCGGATATATTGCAAACGCTCGCCCATGCGCTGGGCGATTTCGCGCTGCAGAAAAGCCGCCGCATCATATGTGGTGGCGGCTTTATCAAATGCAGCGCGGACTGCGGTCTTGTCGGTGTAAAACGCTTCGGTCATGCCTTACCTAATTTATGACGTGCTACCTGCAGCATCATCGGCACAAAAGACAGTGCCACGATGCAGATGATCATGATGGACAGATTCTGCTTGATAAACGTGATGTTGCCGAAGAAATACCCCAGCGCCACCAGCCCGCCCACCCATGCCACCGTGCCCAGCACGCTAAACATCAGGAAGCGGAAGTAATTCATATGGCCCACGCCTGCCACAAACGGCGCGAAGGTGCGCACGATGGGCACAAAGCGGGCCAGCGTAACGGTTTTGCCGCCATGGCGTTCGTAAAACTCGTGGGTGCGATCAAGGTAATCGCGGCGAAAGATTTTCGATTTGGGATTGCTGAACAGCTTTTCGCCTAGCAGACGTCCGATCAGATAGTTGGTGCTATCGCCCAGGATCGCTGCCGCCATCAAAGTGGCAGACAGGGCAAACGGGTCCATGCCACCGAGTGCCGCCACGGCCCCGCCTACAAACAACAAAGAATCGCCCGGCAGAAACGGCAGCACCACCAGACCGGTTTCACAAAAGATAACGCCGAACAGCAGTGCATAAACGCCCGTGCCATATTGCTGCACCAGTTGGGCCAGATAAACGTCGAGATGCATAAAGACGTCGATGGGGTTGAATTCCATGGTTGACTCCGTAATGACGTAAAAAACGCCGGCGATGGCCGCCGGCGTCGGTAACATCTATTTGCCTGCCGATCCTTAGTACAGACCTGGCGACAAATGTTGCAGAGCAAAAATCAGACCACGGCTTCTTGTTTCACCTTGACCGGTTTGATCATGTTTTCGCGCGTTACCCCAAACATCAGCAGAAGCGGCGACGCAACGAGCACTGACGAATAGATACCGAACAGAATACCAATTGTAAGCGCCGTGGCAAACCCATGTAATGCAGGGCCTCCAAAAACGAGCATGGAAAGCACCATCACTTCAGTCGAACCGTGGGTGATGATGGTCCGGCTCATGGTGGCGGTAATCGCGTTATCGATAATCTGCGGGACTTCGCGCCCGCGCATTTGGGGCTTGCGGAAGTTCTCACGAATCCGGTCAAACACCACCACCGATTCATTAACTGAGTAACCCAGAACCGCCAGCACTGCGGCCAGTACGGTCAGCGTAAATTCCCACTGGAAGAACGCAAAGAAGCCCAAGATGATGACCACGTCATGCATGTTGGCCAGAATGGCCGACACCGCAAAGCGCCATTCAAAGCGCACTGCCAGGTAGGCAACGATACCTACGCACACCAGCACCAGCGCGGTAATACCGTGCGACACCAGTTCGTCGCCCACCGACGGGCCGATAAACTCGACGCGGCGCATTTGCACATCGGGGCGATCTTTCTTCAGCGTGGCCAGCACGGCGTCGGAAATCTGCGCTGCGGTGTGGAGCTTGGTGGCGGGCAAACGCACCATGACGTCACGCGTAGTGCCCAGAGCTTGGACCTGCGGGTCGCCATACTTCATGGCGCTGACCGAATCACGAATCTGATTCAGATCCGCGCTTTGGCCATATTGCAGCTCCATCACCGTACCGCCGGTGAATTCCACACCAAAATTCAGGCCCTTGTAGCCCAGGAACACCACCGCCACCAGAAAGGTGACCAGCGAAATCGCCGTGGTGAGCTTGCCATAGCTCATAAACGGGATATCGCGTTTTACATGAAAGAACTCGATCATTTTCAGCTCCCCTCGCTTACACGGCCAGCGAGGACAAACGGCGGCGATAGCCGTAAATCAGATTGATCAGGCCGCGCGAAACAAACACGGCGCTGTACATGGAGGTCACGATGCCGATGCAATGCACCCAGGCAAAACCGCGCACCGCACCCGAGCCGAAAATCAGCAACGCCAGACCGGCGATCAAGGTAGTCACATTCGAATCCAGAATGGTGGCAAACGCGTGGGCGTAGCCGTTCTGGATCGACATGTGCGGCGTCATGCCATTGCGCATTTCTTCACGCACGCGCTCGTTGATCAGCACGTTCGAGTCGATGGCCATACCCAGCGTCAGCGCAATGGCTGCAATACCTGGCAGGGTCAGGCTTACGCCCAGCATCGACAACAAGGCCAGCAAGAACAACAGGTTGCAAGCCAGCGACACGGCCGACACCACACCAAACACGCGGTAGTACACCATCATGAACACGGCCACCGCCAGGAAGCCGTACAGCGTCGAGTGGAAGCCCTTCTCGATATTGTCTTTACCCAGGCTCGGGCCAATCGTGCGTTCTTCGATGATGTTCATCGGCGCCGCCAGCGAGCCGGCGCGCAGCAACAGCGCGGTATCATTGGCTTCTTGCGAGGTCATCGCGCCCGAAATCTGCACGCGGCCGCCGGTAATTTCGCTGTTGATGGTCGGAGCGGTAACGACTTCGCCCTTGCCCTTCTCCACCAGAATCATCGCCATGCGCTTGCCCACGTTTTCGCGGGTCAGCGTGCCGAAGATTGAAGAACCCGCCGAATCCAGATTCAAGTGCACTGCGGGCTGGCTATGATCATCAAAACCGGCTTGCGCGTCGTTGATGTTATCGCCGGTCAGCTCTACGTCTTTCTTCACCAGCAACACGCCGCTACCACGGCTGCCTTGTTCCGGCATCAGCTCGGTGCCTTCAGGCGGGTTGCCCTTCAGCGCCGCGTCGATATGGTTGGGGTCGCTATCCACCATGCGCACTTCCAGCGTGGCGGTACGGCCCAGAATATCCTTGGCCTTGGCGGTGTCCTGCACGCCGGGCAGTTCGACCACAATGCGGCCTTCGCCCTGCTGCTGGATCACCGGCTCGCTAACGCCCAGTTCGTTAACCCGGTTGTGCAGCGTGGTGATGTTCTGTTTCACCGCGTCAGACTTCAGCTGTTGCAAGCCTTGCGGGGTGAAAGTCACCGTCACCGTGTAGTTGTCGGCAGCTTTGGATTGTTCCAGCGCCAGCGTCGGCAGCGCGGTGCGCAGCGCGTTGGCTGCATCATCCACGGTTTGCGCGTCACGCAGTTGCACCACCACCGAATCACGCACGCGGGCAATCTTGCCGTAACGGATTTTGCGATCGCGCAATTCGCGCTTGATATCGCCCGCTGTTTTATCCAGCTGTTTGCTCAGCGCCGCGTTCATGTCCACTTCCAGCAGGAAGTGCACGCCACCACGCAAGTCCAGGCCCAGCGACATCGGCTTGGCGTGCAGCGAAATCAGCCACTGCGGCGTTTGCGGCAGCAGGTTCAACGCCACTGAATAATCGTCACCCAATGCAGCTTGTACCGCATCTTTGGCTTTCAGCTGGGCGTCGGTGTCCTTGAAACGGAACTTGACCGAGTTAGCGTCCGCCAGCGTGGCATCGGGAGTCAGGCCCACCTGTTTGATGGCGGCAAGCGCGCGCGCCTGCAATGCGTCATCCACCTTGGCCGAAGAGCGCGCGGTCGAGATCTGCACGGCCGGGCTTTCGCCAAACAGGTTAGGCAGGGTATAGAGCGCGGCCACCACCAGGGAGACCACGATCACAAAATATTTCCACAACGGATAACGGTTCATGTTCAGAGCCGGTAAGACAAGCGGCAGTCTTGCTGCCGCTCATCGGGGTTACTTATTTGTTGTTTTTGATGGTGCCTTTTTCCAGGCGCTGCGAAATCGCACCGCGCTGGACCAGCACTTCAACACCGTCAGCCAGTTCGATGGTCAGAAACTGTTCGGTCGTTTTGGTGATACGGCCAACCAGACCACCCGTGGTTACCACTTCTTCACCCTTTTGCAGTGCTTGCAGCATGGCTTGGGTTTCTTTAGCGCGTTTTTGCTGCGGACGGATCAACAGAAAATAGAACAGCACGAAGATCACGATCATCGGCAGGAACGACATCAGGCTGCCCAGGGGGCCAGCAGGTGCAGCGGCTGCGTCAGCGGCAAACGCGCTAGGAATCAGCGAAAACGACATAGTGGTGAGTCTTCCGTATTTGTAAATTAAATAAAGCGGTACGCGAAAGCCGCCCATTCTAGCCCGCGACCTGAGGTAAATCCATCACGGGTAGCCGCCCGTATCAGGAATGGTGCACCGGGGGCCGGACAAGCGGCGCGTGTCAGACGCTTGCTGCAATCAAACAGTTCCCTGCCCGCGCCGGCTTGCGGGGTTACTCGGTGCCGCGCGCGCGCCCGCTGTGGAACTGCGCCACAAACGCCGGGAAGGCATCTTCTTCAATCGCGGTACGCATTTCTGCCATCAACACCTGGTAATAGCGCAGGTTGTGGATGGTGTTGAGTTGCGCGCCCAGGATTTCGCCAGCGCGGAACAAATGATGCAAATAACCACGGCTGAAATTGCGGCAGGCATAGCAGTCGCAGGTTTCGTCCAGCGGCCGGGTATCGGTGCGGTGACGGGCGTTCTTGATCTTGATATCGCCAAAACGCGTAAACAGCATGCCATTGCGCGCATTGCGCGTCGGCATTACGCAATCGAACATATCAATCCCCTGGCTAACCCCGTACACCAAATCTTCCGGCGTGCCCACGCCCATCAGATAACGCGGTTTGTGCACAGGCAAACGCGGCGCGGTTTGCGCCAGCACGCGATAAAACTCTTCGCGCGGCTCGCCCACCGACAAACCGCCGATGGCCATGCCATGAAACCCAATCTCATCCAGACCAGCCAGCGATTCATTGCGCAGGTCTTCATACATGCCGCCCTGCACAATGCCGAACAGCGCATTCGGGTTTTCCAGCCGATCAAATTCATCGCGTGACCGACGCGCCCAACGCGCGGACATGCGCATCGAATCGGCGGCTTCCTGGCGCGTGGCGGGGTACGGCGTGCATTCGTCAAAAATCATCACGACATCGGAATTGAGCGCGCGCTGGATGCGCATCGATTCTTCCGGCGTCAAAAATAGCTTGTCGCCATTCACCGGGCTTTGAAACTTGACGCCTTCTTCGGTGATCTTGCGCAATTCGCCCAGGCTAAACACCTGAAAGCCACCGCTATCGGTCAGGATGGGTTTGTCCCAACCCATAAAGCCGTGCAGGCCGCCGTACTGGCTGATGACCTCGGTTCCGGGGCGCAGCCAGAGATGGAAGGTATTGCCGAGGATGATTTGCGCTTCGATCTCGTTCAGATCGCGCGGGGTCATCGCCTTGACGGTGCCGTACGTGCCCACCGGCATAAACACCGGGGTTTGCACCACGCCGTGGTTAAGCGTGACTTGACCGCGACGTGCGCCGCCACTGGTGGCCTTCAGCTCAAAATCGAGGCCGTTAAAAGTTGTTGCCATTGCTGTATTGCTCCTTGCTACCGGAAAACAGTCCGATGCATGTGGGTGGGATTACAAGAACTACATATATAAGCGCGTTCAGTGGCTTTGCTTTTCCAGCAACATCGCATCGCCATAACTAAAGAAACGATATTCCGCCGCCACCGCATGCGCATACGCGGCGCGCATCGTATCAAAGCCGGCAAACGCGGCCACCAGCATTAATAGTGTGGATTTGGGCAGATGGAAGTTGGTGACCAACCGGTCCACCACGCGAAACTGATAGCCCGGCGTGATGAAAATATCGGTATCGCCTTGCGGCTCGCCCAGAAATTCATGCTGACTGGCGGCCTCCAGCGCACGTAGCGAGGTGGTGCCCACCGCGATGATGCGGCCGCCCGCCTCGCGCACGCGTTTTAATAGAGCGACGGTTTCGGGCGCGATCGTATAGCGCTCGTGGTGCATTTTATGCTCGGCCAGGTTTTCCACCCGCACCGGCTGAAAGGTGCCCGCGCCCACATGCAGCGTCAAAAACGCCGTATGCACGCCCATTTCGCGCAGGCGCGCCAGCAAGTCATCGGTAAAGTGCAGACCCGCAGTGGGCGCCGCCACCGCGCCGGGGTCGCGCGCGTATACGGTCTGATAACGCTTGGCGTCTTCATCATCGGGCACGTGCGTAATATAGGGCGGCAGTGGCAACTGGCCTGCTTGCTCCAGAATATCCAGCACCGGCGTATCTTCTTCGAACTGCAGCAAGAACAGTTCGCCCTGGCGCTCCACCATCGTGGCGGCATGATCGCCATTAAAGATGATGCGACTGCCCGGCTTGGGCGACTTGGAAGCGCGGATATGCGCCAGCGCGCGATGGGTGTCGAGCACGCGCTCCACCAGCGCCTCAACCTGGCCGCCGCTCTCTTTCTGGCCAAACAAACGCGCCTTGATCACGCGCGTGTCGTTAAACACCAGCACATCGCCTGCCCTTAGATAGTGCGGAAGATCCGCGAACATGCGGTCTTCGAGTGTGGCGCCGGCCACATGCAACAAGCGGCTGCCGCCGCGCACTTCAGGGGGAAATTGCGCGATCAGATGCTCGGGCAAGTGGTAATCAAAGTCAGATAACTGCATAAGGTGCTTCTAATCCAGCAATTTTCAAATGGCGCGAGTATACCAGCGTCACCCGCGCGCAGCCCGCGCCGGTGTTGATTCAAACACGCTTTCAAACGAGCGTTTTAGCGCGAAAATGCCGGTAATTTCGCCGAATTTACTAGACAAGGTGGGGTCGCCTCGGCAAACTCCCGCCGATGACAGGGAACACTCGATCCGGGGAGACCATGACGCACAGCCGTAAAGTACTGGTTTTGCACGGCCCCAACCTCAACCTGCTGGGCGTGCGTGAACCGCAACATTACGGTGCGGACACACTGGCCAGCATCAATGCCCGCCTGAGCGAACAAGCTCAAGCCGCAGGGGCTACCCTGGAGGCGCTTCAGTCCAACCGCGAATTCGAGCTGATCGAACGCATCCACGCCACGCTGGACGACGGCACAGATTACATCATCATCAATCCGGCAGCCTATACCCACACCAGTGTCGCCCTGCGCGATGCGCTGGCTGCTGTGAAAAAACCGTTTGTTGAAGTGCATTTATCCAATGTGCATGCGCGGGAAGCGTTCCGGCATCACTCGTTCTTTTCTGATCTCGCCGTCGGCGTGATCTGTGGTCTGGGCGCCCGGGGCTATGAATACGCTCTGGCCTTCGTCTTGTCCCAGCCCGTCAAGACGCCCTGAGACGGCGTCGCTTCATTCCAAAACACGTTCTAAATCAAAGAAGGGTTGCCATCAATGGACTTGCGCAAACTCAAAAAGCTGATCGACCTCGTTGAAGAGTCGGGCATCGCCGAACTCGAAGTGACCGAGGGCGAAGAAAAAGTACGCATCACACGCGTTACCCAGTCGGTACAACCGACGTACATCGCATCAGCCGCACCGCAGTTAATGCAACAGCCCGCCGCCGCCATCGCGGCGCCGGTTGCCACCTTGCCGGCCGCTGCGCCCGCACTGGAAGGCACCGTCGTTAAATCGCCGATGGTGGGCACGTACTATCGCGCACCGAGCCCTGGTGCCAAAAACTTTGTCGAGATCGGCCAGCAAGTGAATGTCGGCGATACGCTGTGCATCATCGAAGCGATGAAACTGCTCAACGAAATCGAAGCCGAAACCAGCGGTGTGATCAAAGCCATCCTGGTTGAGAACGGCCAGCCGGTTGAATTTGGCGAACCGCTGTTTGTCATCGGGTAATTCTGTGAGTGTGAGGCATGAGGTGCAAGGCAGACGCCGGCATCCCGCGCCAGACCCTCACGTCTCACGGAGTTGAGCCATGTTTAATAAGATTTTGATCGCCAATCGCGGCGAAATTGCGCTGCGCGTGCTGCGCGCCTGCCGTGAAATGGGCATCAAGACCGTGGTCGTGCATTCCGAGATCGACCGCGAAGCCAAGTATGTCAAGCTGGCCGATGAATCGGTCTGCATCGGGCCGAACCCGTCGGCGCAAAGCTATCTGAATATTCCGTCGCTGATCGCCGCGGCCGAAGTGACCGAAGCCGAAGCGATCCACCCCGGCTATGGTTTTCTGTCTGAAAACGCCGACTTTGCTCAACGCGTGGAAGAGTCGGGCTTTGTCTTTATCGGCCCGACCCCGGAATCGATTCGCCTGATGGGCGACAAGGTTTCGGCCAAAAACGCGATGAAGGCTGCCGGCGTACCGTGCGTGCCGGGTTCGGACGGCGCGCTGCCCGACGACGACGCCTCGGTGCTCAAGCTGGGCCGCGAAGTCGGTTACCCCGTCATCATCAAAGCCGCTGGCGGCGGTGGTGGCCGCGGTATGCGCGTGGTGCATGCTGAAGAAGAATTGCTGCGCTCGGTGGAGATGACCAAGAGCGAAGCGCAATCCGCGTTCGGTAACCCCGTGGTTTACATGGAGAAATTCCTGCAAAACCCGCGGCATATCGAAATCCAGGTACTGGCCGACCAACATGGTCACGCCATCTATCTGGGCGAGCGCGATTGCTCGATGCAGCGTCGTCACCAGAAAGTGATCGAAGAAGCACCGGCGCCGGGCATTACCGATGCGCAACGCAAACGCGTGGGCGAAGCCTGCGCTGAAGCGTGCCGCAAGATTGGTTATCGCGGTGCGGGCACCTTTGAGTTCCTGTTTGAAAACGGCGAGTTCTATTTCATTGAAATGAACACGCGCGTGCAGGTGGAACATCCGGTCACCGAACTGATTACCGGCATCGATATCGTGCAGGAACAGATCCGTGTGGCTGCGGGCGAACAACTGCGTTACACGCAGAAGGACGTCAAGCTCAAAGGCCACGCCATGGAATGCCGGATCAACGCCGAAGACCCGCTCAAGTTCGTACCGAGCCCGGGCCGCATCACCAGCTACCATGCACCCGGTGGCCCTGGCGTACGCGTGGATTCGCACGTGTATCAAGGCTATTTTGTGCCGCCCAACTATGACTCGATGATCGGCAAGATCATCACTTATGGCGATACGCGCGAGCAGGCCATGGCACGCATGCGCATTGCGCTGTCAGAAACGGTGGTGCAAGGCATCCACACCAACATCCCGCTGCACCAGCAATTGTTGCTCGACGCCGAATTTATCAAAGGCGGCACCAGCATCCATTACCTGGAGCACAAGATGCCGGAAATCCGCGCGCTGGTTGAGGCGCAAACCGCCCAGAACGCATAAGCGCGCCGGTGGTTCATCGCAACGGGGCCTTGAGGCCCCGTTTTGTTTTTTCTATTTCCCATTTGCTGCGACATCCGCAACTGCATCTAACGTCATGCTTTTCTTAAGTATTGCTGCGATGCGAGAATGGTTATTTGGCTCTGAGGTTGCACATGCCTTGGCAAGAACTTCGTATTGAAACTGATTCCAACCGTGCCGAAGCATTGTCTGACGCCTTGTTCGATCTGAGCGCGCTGGCCGTCTCGATCGAAGACGCCACCGCCGGCACCGCCGACGAGAAGCCGATTTTTGGCGAACCGGGCGAGCCGGTGGATCAGATGTGGGATCACAGCGTGGTGGTGGCCCTGTTTGATGAAGGCATCGCGCCCGAATTCATCGTGGCCGCAGCCGCCAACGCCATCGGACTGGCCCAGCCGAAATTTACCGTGTCCACGGTAGAAGAACAGGATTGGGTGCGCCTGACACAATCGCAATTCGACCCGATCCGCATCTCTGATCGGCTGTGGATTACGCCCACGTGGCACGAAGCGCCGTCCGGCAATGCCATCAATATCGCGCTCGACCCCGGTCTGGCCTTTGGCACCGGCAGCCACCCCACCACACGTTTGTGCCTGAAATGGCTGGATCGCAATATTGTTGGCGGCGAAACCGTGCTGGATTACGGTTGCGGCTCCGGCATCCTGGCGATTGCCGCGCGCAAGCTGGGCGCGGGCGCGACCGATGGCGTGGATATCGACGCGCAAGCGATGATCGCCTCGCGTCAAAACGCAGAGCAAAACGGCGTACAGGTTGATTTCTATCTGCCCGACGCCGCACCGCATCGCGAATATGACGTGGTGGTGGCCAACATCCTGACCAACCCGCTGAAGACGCTCGCGCCGCTGCTGGCCGGCCGCGTGCATGCCGGCGGGCATATCGCGCTGTCAGGCATTCTGGAAGAACAAGCTGAAGAAGTAATGGCGATCTACGGCGTGTGGTTCAACTTTTTGCCGCCCGCTGCGGAAGAAGGCTGGGTCTGCCTGTCCGGCACCCGCAAAGCCACGGAATAACGGCACGGGGTGGATCTAGCGGGAGGATTCCCAAGTATCGCGGATCCTCGCAATTGGCTTTGGATGGTGGGTCTTGACCCACCCTATCGCCGCAGCGACTTCAGCAGGCGGCAAAGCGATGGGCTACCGCATAGGGTGGGTCTCGACCCACCATCCAGAGCCATCAAGAAGAACGCGAAATGGGCGGTCTCTCCAGCAGGTTTGGCAGGCCCAGCTGGTTTAGCGGGAGGACTCCCGAGTATCGCGGATCCTTGCAATTGGCTTTGGATGGTGGGTCTAGACCCACCCTATCGCCGCAGCGACTTCAGCAGGCGGCAAAGCGACGGGCTACCGCATGGGGTGGGTCTCGACCCACCATCCAGAGCCATCAAGAAAAAAGCGAAATGGGCGGGACTCACCAGCAGGCTTGGTGGGCCCCGTGGGTCTAGCTGGCCCAGCTGGTCTAGCGAGAGGATTCCCAAGTATCGCGGTTCCTCGCAATTGGCTTGAAATGTGGGGCTAGACCCACGCTATTGCCGCAGCGTTCTCAACAAGCGGGGTAGCTGCGTGGCCAGCGTTACGCCGCGCAGCGCCATAAACAGCATCAGCGCCAGCCATACCCCGTGATTGCCCCACAGCGGCGGCAAGGTCAACATGCCCAGCGCCAGCGCCGCCACACAAATGGCCATGCAGCGCATCAACGTATGCGTGCGCGTCGCGCCTATGAATACACCATCCAGCATGAATCCCCACACCGAAATGACTGGTGTCAGCACGGCCCACGGCAGATAACGCAGGGTCATCGCGCGCACCGCCGCCTGGTCGGTCAGTAGATCGATGATGTCCGCGCCCGCCAGGGCGTACACCGCGCTGAAGATCAGCGCCAACACCAACGCCCACAACACGCTCAGGCGGATGGCCACCACCAGCCGCGATCGATCGCGCACGCCGATGGCCTCGCCCGTGAGCGCTTCAACCGCGTGCGCCAGGCCATCTAGGCCATACGCCATAAAAGTCTGGAAATTAAGCAGCAACGCATTCGCCGCCAGCGTAATCTCGCCCGCTTTGGCGCCCGCATGGGCAAACCAGCCAAATGCGCCCAGCAACAGCATCGTGCGCAAAAACAGATCACGATTTAACGCCGCCAATCTGCGCCACGCCGCACCATCACGCCACAGCGCTGGCCGGAGTGCAGGCGCGACGCCGTGGGGGCGCTGTTGCCACAACAGCATCAGCCCACTTACACAGCCCAGCGCATCGGCAATCGCGGTCGCAGCGCCGATGCCCGCTACGCCCAGACCGCTGCCACGCACCAGGGCAAACACTGCCGCCACGTTGGCCAGATTGATCAATAGCTGCAGCGCCAGCGCCAACCGCACTCGCTGCACGCCAATCAGATAACCCAGCACCACATAGTTAGCCAGCGCCATCGGCGCGGACCAGATGCGCGTGTGCACATAAGCACGCGCTGCGTCCTGTACCGCTGCGGAGCCGCCCAGCAGGTGCAGCGCCAACGCCAGCAAGGGGCCACGCAGCGCAATCACCAATACGCCGAGACCCAGCGCCAGCAATAACGCGCGCACGACCGCATCGCGTAACGCCAGCGCGTCGCCCGCGCCGTGGGCCTGCGCCACCAGGCCGGTAGTGCCCATGCGCAAAAAGCCGAAGCCCCACAGCACAAAATTAAAAAACACACCGCCCAACGCCACGCCACCCAGCGCCGCTAATTGCGGCAAATGTCCGGCCATGGCGGTATCGACGGCGGCCAGCAACGGCTGCGTCAGATTGGCCAGGGCCATGGGCAATGCCAGCCCCAATACGCGGCGATGCGTTACGGGTGGCAGACTGGATGCGGTCAGCTGGATCGTCATGGCCGCGATGATCGCATAGCTGGCTCATGCGCTGGCCCTGGCGTGCGCATCGGCGTTGCAAACACACTGCGGGTTAATGACCAGCGGCCCGTTTACCGGCTAGAATCGCGCACTATGAATCACGTCACGCGCTGCCCCAACTGCCGCACCGCCTTCAAGGTTTCCGACACGCAACTCGCCGCTCATGGCGGCAAAGTGCGCTGCGGCAAATGCGCATTCGTTTTTAATGCGCGTGACTGCCTGGAAGAAGCGCCGGCACCTGCGCCAGTGGTGGCGGAAGCTGCGCCAGCCCTCGTGGCCACGCCTGCACCCGCAGCGGTTGCGATCCCGGCCCCGTCGCCCGCGCCAGTATTTGCGCCCGAGCCAGAACCCGCGCCGGTGTTCGTCCCCGAAGCCGAAGCCGCCTTTGCGCCGTCTACAGAACCTGCCTTCGAACCTGATTTCGCTGACCCTGCGCCAGCGCCCGAAGTCGCCACAGACGCCGCGCACCCAGCCGAACCCGACGACGAACCCGAGCCCTTTCCGGTCAAAGCAGAACGCTTTGATCTGCGCACCGAAACCGTTAGCACCGATTACGCGCCCGCCGAAGCCGCCGATGATGCGCATCTGGACGAATTCAACGCCGCCATCGAAGCGGCGTATCGCGATGCGCTGAACCAGATACCCGCGCAAGCCGAACTGATCGAGGTGCACGCCCCCGGCGGAACGACAACCGCCCCCGTTCATCACGAAACTGAGCCTGGCCAGCCCGCCCGCGATACCCATGCCGTAGAGGCCACCGCCGAAACCGAAGAATCAGTCAGCGACTGGTTGCAGCACGCGTATGTCCCCGCCGTCGCCGCCATGGCCGCCGAAGCCGAAGCGCTGGACCACGACCCGGCCACCGCACCCGAAGCCGTCGCCACCGTGCTGGTCCATGGCCAACAGCCGCTGGCCCATACCGCGTCCGCGCCGCAATATCAGCCGATCCACACCGCCGAAGACGACGCGCTGCTGGCGCTGCCGGTCAAACGCTCGCCACTGCGTCTGTTGCTAGTGCCGTTGGTTTTGCTGCTGTTGGCGCTGCTGCTGGTGCAAGTCGGCCTGCGCTATCGCAATACCATCAGCACCGATTTCCCATGGCTGCGCGCGCCGTTGGTCAGCGTCTGCGGCGTGCTCGGTTGCGAGATGCCGTTGCCGCGCGATGCTACGCTGCTACGCAATGAATATTCCGAGCTGGTGTTTGTGCCGGATCGCCCGGATTTGATCCAGCTCTCCGCTTCGCTGCGCAACCTCGCGCCGTATGACCAGGCGTTGCCGTCGCTCGAACTGACGCTGACCAACGCCTCGGATGAAGTGGTGGCCAAAAAGGTATTCAAAGCCAGCGAATACCTGGCCGCCAACGAAAAGAAACGCGCGTCACTGGGCGTTAACGACGAGCTGCACGTGTTTTTGCAGCTGGACGCGGGCGCTTTGCATTCCACCGGTTACACGCTGAACTGGTTCTACCCGTAGCCGCCAGCAGGCTTGTATTTGCGCGACGGCATACCATACTGGAAGGCACATAAGACCCGCCCCAAGGAGGCCCGTCATGGCGACAGTGATGCTCAACGGCACGCCCATCAGCGTCGGTGGCCGTTTTCCCCGCGTAGGTGACCCGGCCCACAGCTTTATGCTGGTGGATACCAATCTGCAAGATGTTCCGCTTTCCCGCTTTTATGGCCGCCGCAAAGTCATCGGCGTCATCCCCAGCATTGATGCGTCGATCGGCCTGACCATTGCGCGACGGTTGGAAGGCGTGGCCAGCGCGCTCGATAACACGGTGGTGCTGGTGGTGTCGGTGGACACGCCGTACGCCTTGTCGCGCATCATCCAGCAAGAAGGTTTTCATCGCGTGCAGTTGTTGTCCACGCTGCGCGGCCGCGATTTCCACAAGGATTACGGCGTGATGATCACCGACGTGCCGCTGTCCGGGCTGATGACCACCGCGCTGATCGGCATCGACGTCAATGACAACGTGGTACATGCCGAACTGGTGTCCGACCTGAACAAGGAACCGGATTACGAAGCGCTGGCCGCCGCCCTGATTCCGCCTGTGCCGCAAAATCCGAGTCTGGTGGCTTGATCGCGCAATAAAACAGGACGGTATGTGATCTCGTACATTTCGTCATGCATATGTCATAGGTTGCGCGCTTGAAATAACCTGGGCTGGCCGCACGTAAAGTGCCGCCAGCCCGGTTCCGGTTGTGGGTTACCCCCACCACCGCACTGAGGCCGGCGCAGAGCGCTGCTCAAAAAAGGCGCCAACAAAATCTACAAAGGACTGGCGGCCCCACCGGGGCTGCCCACAGAATTCCAACTCCCAGGAGCTTGTTCGATGTCTCAAGTGACTCTCGGCGGTAACGCCATTCCGGTTGACGGCGCTTTCCCGGCGCAAGGCGATGCGGCCAAGCCGTTTACGCTGGTGGGCAAAGACCTGGCCGACGTCTCGCTGGCCAGCTTTGCCGGCAAAAACAAAGTGCTGAATATTTTCCCCAGCATCGACACCCCGACTTGCGCCACCTCGGTGCGCCGCTTTAACGAATCGGCCTCCAAGCTCGAAAACACAGTCGTGCTGTGCATCTCGGCCGATCTGCCGTTTGCCCAGGCGCGTTTCTGTGGCGCGGAAGGCCTGGCCAATGTGGTCACGCTGTCGGCCATGCGCGGCCGCGAATTCCTGAACGACTATGGTGTGGCTATCGCTGGTGGCCCGCTGAAAGGCGTGGCGGCACGCGCCGTGGTGGTGCTGGATGCCAACGACAAGGTGCTGTATTCCGAGCTGGTGCCCGAAATCAAGAACGAACCGGATTACGATTCGGCGCTGGCGGCACTCAAGTAAAGCGGCTTCGGCCTGGGCAATACCACAACGCGCCACCGGCAACGGGGCGCGTTGTTTTATTTGGGCGTCAAGAAAACACCCAATCAAGCCTTGCCCATGGCGGGCTAACCCAAGCATGGGATGGGCCGTCACCCGCCTTGCAATGGCGCTGATTTCAAAGGCCGTTGACGGACGCTAGATGGTGGGTCCAGCCCCCATGCCGACCATTTTTGCGAATCCTCTTATTCGCTATTGTGCGCCCCTCCGGACAATGAGCACTTCCGCGCCAGCCCCTGCTGGCGCTCATCATGTCGGGGGTTCATCTGATGAAACGCGCCATCCTGTCTTGTTTTGTTATTCCGGTTTTGTGTGCCTCGCTCAGCGGTTGCGGCGGTGGCGATGAACGTATCGGCAAGCATGTCGACCTGCCAGATACAGGCCCCCAGCCCGTCGCGACCACTCCCCAG
Source organism: Amantichitinum ursilacus (assembly GCF_001294205.1). GTDB lineage: Bacteria > Pseudomonadota > Gammaproteobacteria > Burkholderiales > Chitinibacteraceae > Amantichitinum > Amantichitinum ursilacus. The sequence continues at coordinate 56,694 of NZ_LAQT01000006.1, read as the reverse complement.
CTCGACAACATGACCATCGGCAACGCTGAGGTTTACCGCGACAACACGTACAACAATATCTTTACCTCGCCCGATTCAACCACCACACTCACCGCGACCCAAAAACTGCATACCGAATTGCGCCGCACCAATGGCCTCGGCCCGCTGGTATGGACTTCGCCAGTGACACTGGGCGCGGGCGTCACGCTATCCGGACAGGAAGTGGTGCTGACCATGAGCTCGGAGCGGATGGCATACCGACTGCTTAATCCCACCGGCTACCAGTCGTTGCAGCATGTGTTATGGGAATACCAGGATGGCAGCAACCAGATCGGCCAGTCCACCGCAGGTTATGTCCCCGCCAACTGGCGCACTGCGGCGGCGGGCAAGACCGGTACCGCCGCATTCAAGGGCGAGGCATATCAGACCATCATCGATAACAACGCCAGCAACTCGACGAATCCGCATGGCGGCGATCGGCGTGTGATTTACATCAGCAACGCCACGGCGGTGTTCGATTACGCCAAGGGCACCATGACCGTGGCCGTGGGCGCCAACCCGCGCCTGGCCAACGCCAGCCCCGGCGCGCTAACCGTGGACAGCGCGCGCCTGGTCATCAACGCGGAGATCCTGATGCAGGCCAAAGACGGCAACTACGGCGTCAATCAGAATCAGCCCGGTTATCTGTCGGCGGAAGGTTTGTTTTATGGCCCCAGCGCCAATGAATTTGGCGGCGTGATCCATTCGAATTACATCGATGACGCAGGCCAACGTCACAAAATGATGACCTCGTTTGCATTGCGTCAGGCGCGCCAATAAGGCATGGCGCATTACCAATAGCAAAATTTTTATACGACGTGCGTAGCACTAATGTAATAGTCGCCGCACTTTTCAATACAAGGCGGTGGCATGAACGTGTTTCGCACATGGACCAACAGCAGCATTTGTCTGCTGTTGGCGTTTTATATCGGCGTATTGCTCAATGCGCCTGCAGCGCGACAACGGCTGGGCGATCTGGCCGTCGCCAGACATCCGGTGTTGCACACCGGCCTGATTGTGCTGGAACTGAGCATCATCGCCGTGTTCACCTTTGTGCTGTTGCGATTGCTGTCGCTATTGGGTAGACGCGCCTTTCAGTTGTTGGCGTCGCTGCTCGTCGTCATCTCGGCTGCCGCCGCGTGGTATATCGCGCAATTCAATCTGATTATCGGCTACGGCGTGATTGCCTCGGTGCTGACTACCGATATCGATTTGTCGGTTGAAGTGGTCAGCGCGGGTTTTGTTTTGTGGCTGGTCGCGGCCAGCGTGCTGCCCTTGCTGCTGATCTGGGGCAACCGCGCCAACGCCACGCTGCTGCAACAATCGCGCCATCGTGTTACCGCCGCACCCGCCTGGGGGGTGCTGCTGCTGGCGCTCGTAACAATGGCCGTACCGCTTAAAGCGCTCAATATCTGGCACAAGCATGCCGGCAAGCTGGCCAACGCCGACATGCCCGATTACACCGGCACGCTGGCCTATAGCTATCTGCCGGTTAACTGGCTCAGCGCCACCGCCTTATTCGGCTATATGACGACGGCCGAACGATACAGCGGCCGCCCCTTGCTCAACCCGGCGGCCCAATACACGTATGTGGCACCCGCAGGCATCGACCAGACCTATGTGATCTTTATCATCGGCGAAACCACACGCTGGGATCATATGCAGTTGTTCGGCTACGACCGCGCCACCACGCCGTTGCTGGCGGCGGAGCCCAATCTGGTGGCCTTACGTGGCGTGTCTTGCGATACCGCCACCAAATTGTCGTTGCGCTGCATGTTTGTGCGTCCCAATGGCACCGCCGACAACGACCAGCGCACGCTGCGCGAAAAGAACGTGTTCTCGGTGCTGCATCAGTTGGGTTTCAGTTCGGACTTGTTTGCCATGCAAAGCGAGGTGTGGTTCTACAACCAGGCCGAGCCCGACCATTATCTCTATCGCGAAATGATCGCCGCCGAAGCGCGCAATAAAGACAAACCCATCGACGACGCTTCGCTGTTGCCCGAAGTGGCCGATTCGCTGGCGCGCCACCCGGCCGGCAAGCATCTGATCGTGTTGCATACCAAGGGCTCGCATTATCAATATTCGCAACGCTACCCACGCGAATTCGCCCGCTTTGGCCCCGAATGCATGGCTATTGATGCGCACTGCAACAAAGCCAGTCTGATTAACGCGTTTGATAACAGCGTGCTGTACACCGACCACATTATTCATGGCGTCATCGACCAGGTACGCGACAAGCGCGCGCTGGTGTTCTACGCGGCGGACCATGGCGAATCGATTAGCGATAACGCGCATCTGCATGCCACGCCGCGCAAGATTGCGCCGCCCGAACAACGCCGCGTGCCAATGCTGGTGTGGGCCTCGGATTCGTTTTTGCAGCAACCCCACAGCGCTGCCGCCTTTGCGCAATTACGACGCAAGGCCGGGACGGTGCAAGCGCATGACACCTTGTTTGATTCGGTGCTGGGCTGCCTCGGTTATCACTCGCCCAATGGCGGCATTGTGGCCGCGCGCAACTGGTGTGCCGCGCCCGACAGCCAGACCGTGGCGCAACGCTAGCACGCGCGTTGCCCTCCCCCGGCTAGATCACCAGTCGATAGCCGACGCCCGATTCGGTCAGCAAATGGGCCGGCCGGGCCGGATCGGCTTCCAGCTTTTGCCGCAGGTGGCCCATATAAATGCGCAGATAGTGGCTGTGTTCCACATAGGCCGGGCCCCACACCTCCAGTAATAACTGGCGATGCGTCAGCACCTTGCCGGCGTGACGGATCAGCGTAGCCAGTAGCCGGTATTCCGTCGGGGTTAGATGCACCGGCTGGCCCGCGCGGGTGACGCTACGCGCCACCAGATCCACGCTGACGTCGCCCAGCGCCAACGCCGCAATGCCACCCTGGCTATCGCGCGCATGGCGGCGCAGCAACACGCGCACACGCGCCATCAGTTCATTGGTGCCGAACGGTTTGGTCAGATAATCATCAGCGCCCGCATCCAGCGCATTCACCTTGTCGGCCTCCTGGCTGCGCGCCGACAGCACCAGAATCGGCACCGCGCTAAAACCACGAATCTCGCCGATCAACGCCACGCCATCGCCATCGGGCAGACCCAGATCCATGATGATCAGATCCGGCTGGCGCGTGCCCGCTTCCACCAGCCCCTGGCGCGCCGTGGCGGCGTGCCAGCATTGCAACCCCGCCGCTTCGGCCGTCATGGCCACAAAGCGGGCGATTTGCGGTTCATCTTCGATCAGCACCAGGGTCGGCGCGTTGTGTGGAGCGGTCATTGCAATGGACTTTCCAGATCAGGGAGGGGCGGCAGCTCGCGGCGCGGCAAGACGATGCGGAAGGTGGCCCCCGTCACCGCGCCCGCGGTGGAACGCGCGCTGATCGTACCACCGTGCGCCTCCACAATGGCGCGGCATAACGCCAGGCCCAGCCCCACGCCGCTGGTGTTCGATTCGACCTGGCCGCGTACAAATTTCTGGAACAACGCGTCTTCCTGGCCTGCGGGCAAACCGGGCCCGGTATCGGCCACCTCAATCAACATCTGCGCGGGCAAAGCCTGCGCCCGCAATGTAATCGGCGTGCCAAACGGCGTGTATTTGATGGCGTTGTCGATCAGGTTAACCAGCACGCGCTCCATCAGCACCGCATCGCATTCCACCAGCGGCAAACCGGCCGGAATCTCTAGCGCCACCGGATGCTGTTCCAGCCGCAATTCCAGCGCGCGCAAACTGGCCCCCACCAGTTCTTCCACCGATTGCCAATCCATACGCAATTGCACCTCGCCCGCCTGCAAGCGCGCCATATCCAGCAGGTTGTTGACCAGATCGCTCATGCGGCGGATTTCGCCGGTTAGTTGCTGCGCGATGGCGCGCGCGGGGGGCGCGGCGTAAGGGCTTTCGGTTAGCGTGCTGGCCAGGCCCAGCAACACCGTAATCGGCGTACGTAGATCATGCGAAATGGCAGCCAGCAGATGGTTGCGCAAGCGCTCGCCTTCCATGCTTACCAGCGCGTTCTGCGCCACTTCCACAAAATGCACGCGTTCCAGCGCCAAGCCGATTTGCGCGGCGCAGGTTTGCAGAAAACGCTGTTCTTCGGTGTCGATCTCGCCACGTGGTTGTAACGCCAGCACACCGCGCACGCGCATCGGCGCCGTCAGCGGCAGATAAAACGCCTGCGCCGCCGGCAAGGTATCGGTGCCATGGCCAGCTTCCGCGCCATGTCGATACACCCAGTCCGCCACCGCCAGATCCAGCGCCATGCCGCCGCCTTGCTGCAATTGTTCATCCAGCGTCGGCAACGCCAATCCCACCTGGCCATTAAAACGCGGGGCCAGATGCGCCAGCGCGATCTCGGTGACCTGCTCGCGCATCAACGCGCCGGCCAAAGCGCGCGCCAGCGCATACAACGCGGCCGTGCGGCGTTCGCGCCCCGTGGCGGCATCAGCCTGAAACCGCAGCCGCGCCGACAACTGGCTTAGCGTCAGCGCCACGGTCAGCATCACCGCAAAGGTCAGCAGATATTGCGTATCGGCCACCGTAAACGACAGCGTCGGTGGCACAAAAAAGTAATCAAACGCGGCCACCGATAGCAGCGACGCCAATCCCCCGGCCAGCCGGCCAAAGCGCACCGACACCAGCAGTACCGCCAGCAGATACAACATGATGACATTGGCCAGATCGAACACCCGGCTCAGTTGCTGCGCCAGCAAGGTGCTGACCACGGCCGCGCCCAAGGCCCAGGCCACGCCGGTCCAGCGTCGCCGTAGCTGGCGTTGCAATTGCCACGGCGTGGCCGCGGGGGGATCAATGGCGATGGTTTGCACCGCCAGTTGCGGTGCGTGCTGCGCGATGCGGCTGGCCAGCGAGCGTTGCCATCCGCGCCGCGGCGGCTGGCCCAACAGCAAAATGCCCACGCCGCGATCGGCACACCACAGCGCCAGCGTTTGCGCGCTGTCCATACCGCTCAGCAACGCGGTTTCCGCGCCCAACGTGCTGGCCAGATGCAGATGTTGCTGCGCGCTGGCGTGCTGCGTGGCGTCGCGCAACAGCGCGGGCGTTTCGACCACGACGGCAAACCAGTCCGTCTTTAGCCGCGCCGCCAGCCGCGCGGCATGCCGCACCAGCAATTCGCCCGCTGGTCCAGGTAGTACCGCCACCGCCAGCGTCTCGCCGGGCGCGACGCCCACCGCAGGCGTGCGGCGCAAATCGGCGTCGACGCGGTCGGCGGTGCGGCGCAAGGCCAGTTCGCGCAGCGCAATCAGATTGCCTTTGCGAAAAAAATGCTCGCGCGCGCGCTCGGCCGCGTCGGCCAGATACACCTTGCCTTCACGCAAACGTTGCAACAGTTCATCGGGCGGCAAATCCACCAGCGCGACTTCGGTGGCGGCATCAAACACATGATCAGGCACGGTCTCGCGCACACGCACGCCGGTGAGGCTGCCTACCACATCGTTCAGACTTTCCAGATGCTGCACGTTGATAGTGGTGTAGACGTCAATGCCCGCCGCCAGCAGTTCTTCCACATCCTGCCAACGGCGCGCATGGCGGCTGCCGGGCACATTGCTGTGCGCCAGCTCGTCCACCAATATCAATTGCGGCGCGCGCGCCAGCGCGGTATCCAGATCGAACTCGGTCACCGCGTGCCCGCGCCATTGCAAGGTGGCGCGCGGCAACACCGCCAACCCGTCCAGCAAGGCAGCGGTCTCGACGCGGCCATGCGTTTCCACCAGCCCGACCAGCACATCGACGCCATCGGCGCGCTGGCGTTGCGCTTGTTGCAGCATGGCAAAGGTTTTGCCGACGCCCGCGTTGGCGCCAAAAAAAATCTTCAGCCGCCCCCGGTCGGGCGTTTCGGCGCGCAATTGCGCCAACAACTGGTCGGGATCAGGGCGTGATGCTTGCACGCGGTTTCCTTGTCAGATCAGGATGCAGCCAGGTCAAGGTTCAGTTCGAGCACATTCACCACCGGCTCGCCAAACAGCAACGGGGTGTCAGTATGCCGCCTAACGCGCGCGATCACCTCCTCCTCCGGCAGGCCGCGCGCCTGCGCCACGCGATGGACCTGATACAAGGCCGCGGCAGGCGAAATATGCGGGTCCAGCCCGCTGGCCGACGCCGTCACCAGGTCCGCGGGCACCGCGCCATACTGCCCCGGCTGGATGGTTTTGAGCGCCGCAATCCGGCCCTTCACCGCATCTTGCAGCGCCGGATTCAGCGGCCCCAGGTTGCTGCCCGACGACGCCAGGCCGTTATTGGGCATCGGGCCGGTGGCGGAAGGCCGGCTCCAGAAATAACCAGGCCCCTCAAAATGCTGGCCGATCAAGCTGGAGCCGACGATCTGGCCATTGTGTTGCAGCACGCTGCCATTGGCCTTGCCCGGCATCACTGCTTGCGCCACGCCCGCCACCACCAGCGGATAAACCACGCCGGTCACCAGCGTCAGCAGCGCAAACAAAGTCACGGCTGGACGCACCATCTTTAATGTACTCATCATCAAATCCCCTGTAACCAGCCGGTGGCGCCCAGCGCCATATCGATCAGTTTGATGCCCACAAACGGCACCAGAATGCCGCCCACGCCATACACCAGCAGATTGCGCCGCAGCAGCGTGGCCGCGCCCAGCGCGCGATAACGCACGCCTTTCAGCGCCAGCGGAATCAAGGCCATGATGATCAGCGCATTAAAGATCACCGCCGACAGAATCGCCGTGGCCGGGCTGGTTAAATGCATCACGTCCAACGCTTTCAGTTGCGGATACGTCACCGCAAACGCAGCCGGGATAATGGCGAAGTACTTCGCCACATCGTTAGCCACGCTAAAGGTGGTCAGCGCACCGCGCGTCATCAGCATCTGTTTGCCGATTTCGACAATCTCGATCAGCTTGGTTGGATTGCTATCCAGATCGACCATATTGCCGGCCTCTTTGGCCGCCTGCGTGCCCGAGTTCATCGCCACCGCCACATCGGCTTGCGCCAGCGCGGGCGCATCGTTGGTGCCGTCACCGGTCATGGCCACCAGCCGGCCCGCATGCTGGTGCTCGCGGATCAGCGCCAGCTTGTCTTCCGGCCGCGCTTCGGCCAGGAAGTCATCCACGCCGGCTTCGGCCGCAATCGCCGCCGCGGTCAGGCGGTTATCGCCGGTGATCATGATGGTTTTGATCCCCATCTGGCGCAGCTCGGCAAAGCGGGTTTTGATGCCGCCTTTGACGATGTCTTTCAGCTCCACCACGCCCAGCACGCGTGCGCCTTCGGCCACCACCAGCGGTGTACTGCCGCGGCGCGCGGCGTCGTCCACGCTTTGCGTAACCGCATCCGAAAACACACCGCCTTGCGCCACCACATATTGCTTGATGGCGCTGGCTGCGCCTTTGCGAATCTGGCGCGTGGCGGCTTTGATATCCACCGCCACATCGCCCTCTTCCGCCATCGCTGCGGCCACACCGCCGATATCCACGCCCGACATGCGGGTTTGCGCGGTAAACGGGATAAACACGGCGTCGTGCAAGGGCCGGCTGCGCAGGTCAAACAACTGCTTGGCCAGCACCACAATCGAACGGCCTTCCGGCGTTTCGTCGGCCAGCGACGCCAGTTGCGCGGCATCAGCCAGTTGCTGCTCGCTGATGCCGGGGGCCGGGATAAACGCGGCGGCTTGGCGATTGCCCAGCGTGATGGTGCCGGTCTTGTCCAGCAGCAGCACATCGACGTCGCCGGCGGCTTCCACCGCGCGGCCCGAAGTGGCGATCACATTGGCCTGCATCATGCGGCTCATGCCCGCCACGCCAATCGCCGACAACAAGCCGCCGATCGTGGTCGGAATCAGACACACCAGCAGCGCCACCAATACGGTGATGCTGACCGGCGCACCGGCCCCAGCGGCGGCCACGCTGTAAATCGAGAACGGCAACAGCGACGCGCACACCACCAAAAACGTCAGCGTCAGCGCCACCAGCAAAATGGTCAGCGCCACTTCGTTCGGCGTTTTTTTGCGCTTGGCGTTTTCCACCATCGCAATCATGCGGTCGAGAAACGCTTCGCCCGGATTGGCCGTCACGCGCACCACCAGCCAGTCCGACAGCACGCGCGTGCCGCCAGTCAGCGCCGAGAAATCACCACCCGATTCGCGGATTACGGGGGCCGATTCGCCGGTAATGGCCGATTCATCCACCGAGGCCACACCATCCAGTACTTCGCCATCGGCGGGCACGATATCGCCCGCTTCCACCAGCACCAGATCGTCCTTGCGCAGCGAGGCCGAATCCAGCACCTGCACTTTGGCGGTCCGGCTGGGGCTGGCCAGTTTTTTGGCCACCACATTCTTGCGCGTGGCGCGCAATGCGGCGGCTTGCGCCTTGCCGCGCCCTTCGGCCAGCGCCTCGGCAAAGTTGGCAAACAACACGGTAAACCACAGCCATGCGCTGATACTCCAGATCAGCCCGGCTGGCGCTTCGCCATGGCCCAGGCTGGCCTGCACACCCAGCACCGTGGTCAGCACACTGCCTACCCACACCACAAACATCACCGGATTACGCCACTGCGCGGTGGGCGACAGTTTGCGTAATGCCTCCACCAAGGCGGGCACGGCCAGCGTGCGATCAAATAACGCCAGATTTTTAGAGTGACTCATCGCGCCACCTCCCCAAACAACTGCAAGTGTTCAACAATCGGACCCAGCGCCAGCGCCGGGATATACGTCAGCGCGCCCACAATCACCACGGTGCCAATCAGCAAGGCAGTAAACAGCGGACCGTGCGTGGGCAAGGTGCCCGCGGTGACGGCCAGACGCGGTTTGCTGGCCAGGCGGCCGGCAATCGCCAGCACCGGCACGATGACGGTAAAGCGCCCCACCCACATCGCAATCGCCAGCATCAGGTTGTAATACGGCGTGTTGGCGCTCAGACCGGCAAACGCGGAGCCGTTGTTATTGGCGGCCGAGGTAAACGCGTACAGCACCTCCGAAAAACCATGCGCGCCCGGGTTGGCCATGCCGGCTTTGCCCACGTCCAGCATCACGCTTAACGCCGTGCCGCCCAGCACCAGCATCGGCGTGGCCAGGATGGCGAAGGCCACCATTTTCATTTCGAAGGCGTCGATTTTTTTGCCGAGGTATTCCGGCGTGCGGCCGATCATCAGGCCCGACAGAAACACCGCCAGAATTGCGTAGATCAGCATGCCGTACAGGCCCGCGCCCACGCCGCCAAACACCACTTCGCCCAGCTTCATCAGCCACATCGGCACCAGCCCACCCAGCGGCATCAGCGAGTCATGCATGGTGTTGACCGCGCCGCACGAGGCCGCCGTGGTAATCACGGTAAACAGCGCGGAGGCAGCCAGACCAAAGCGCGTTTCCTTGCCTTCCAGATTGCCGGCGTGGCCATCCATGCCCAGCTGCACCAGCAGCGGGTTGGCGTGGCTTTCGGCCCAGTATTCGACGCCCACCATGGCGACAAACAACAAGGTCATCGCCGCAATAATGGTCGCGCCCTGACGCCAGTCGCCCACCCAGCGTCCAAACATGAACACCAGCGCGGCCGGAATCAGAAAAATCGCCAGCATTTGCAGAAAATTGGCCAGCGGCGTCGGGTTCTCATACGGGTGCGCCGAGTTGGCGTTAAAGAAGCCGCCGCCATTGGTGCCCAGCATCTTGATGGCTTCTTGCGAGGCCACCGGGCCCATCGGCAAGGTTTGTGTGCTGGCTTTAACGGTTTCCAGCACCGGGTTGCCTTTGGCGTCCTTCAACGGCTGGCCATCCGCGCCGGTTTTGGGCTGCTGATAAACCACGGCCTCGGTCAATTGCGCGGTCTGGTTGGGCTTGAAGTTCTGGATTACGCCCTGGCTGACCAGCGCCAGCGCCAGCACAATCGAAAGCGGCAGCAGCAACCACGTGGTGGCGCGATGCAGATCCAGCCAGGCATTGCCCACACCACTGGCTTTACGCCGCACAAAGCCGCGAATCAGCGCGCACACCACGGCGATACCGGTCGCGGCCGAAACAAAGTTCTGCACCGCCAACGCCAGCATCTGCGTCAGATTGCTCATCGTGGATTCACCGGCGTAGCCCTGCCAGTTGGTATTGGTCAGAAACGAGATCGCGGTGTTGAACGAGGAATCGGGCGAGATCGCGCCCAGTTGCTGCGGGTTAAGCGGCAGCACGCCTTGCAGCCGTTGCAGCGCATACACAAACACCGTGCCCGCCACATGGAACAACAACAGCGCCATGGCGTAGCGCCACCAGCTCATGTCTTCTTCCGCATCGGTGCCCAGCAGGCGGCACACGGCGCGATCTACCTGGCCAATCCAGCCATGGCGCGCGGCCAGGCTGCCATCCAGCAAGCTGGCCAGATAGCGGCTTAACGGCCACGCCAGCGCCGCCAATATCAATAAGTACAGACCAGTCTGAAACACGATGGACGAGTTCATGCCACGTCCTCCGCGTTAAACAGCGCGTACACCAGATACGCCAACAGCAAGACGAACAAGGCCGCGGCCAGCAAATAGAGCCAGTTCATTGGCGCGCCTCCAGGTAATGGCACAGCGCCATCACCCCCCAGACCGCCGCGCAGAACACGGCGATCAACCCCAGATATACAGCGTCCATGTACTTATTCTCCAGAACCCTCCGCCCGGTCGAGATGCCGGGTCGGAGAACACGCTGGACTCTAGGCGCGGCCGCGTAAACGCCAGATAAAGGCTGGGGTGGGCGCTGTAAACAAAATATAAAAATCGCCGCAGCCCGCAGTTTTTACGGCTTTTTTATGCCGGCTTGTCCAGGCTGGTCGCATCTTGTTACGCAAGGAGAAACGCATATGGCCACCCTGGCTGATCTTTGTCCGGTGCAGCAGATTGTGCTGGACGCCCCGCTCACTGACCGCAATGCGCTGCTGACGTATTGCGCCAACCTGGCCGCCCCGGCCACTGGCGTGCGCGCCAGCGTCTTGCTGCAGCAATTGCAGGACCGCGAACGCATCGGCCCCACCAGCCTGGGCCGCGGCGTGGCGATTCCGCATGCGCGCATCGCTGGCCTGGCCGCGCCGTATTTGCTGTTTGTACGCACCCTGCAAGCCATCGACTGCGATGCGCCCGATGGCAAAGCGGTGCAGGACTTTTTTGTGCTGCTGATGCCGGCCAAAACCGTGCAGCTGCATCTGCAAGTGCTGGCCGATCTGGTGTCCGCCCTGCACGACCGGTATTTTCGCCAAGCGCTGCACGCCGCCACCAGCGCACCGGCCATCAATCTCTTGCTCAGCAGCATGCCGGTGCGCACGCTGGCGCAGCGTCAGCAACAGGAGGCACGCGCATGATCGGCCTGCCTTTACACACGTTTGCGCTGTTTACCCCAGCCCAGGCCCGCGCGCTGACGCCCGCACTGCCTGCGGCACAGCGGACCTCGACCCCGCCCACGCGCGGCCGCCGCTTCTGGCGCGACACCATGAGCTATCTGCACGAGCCTGATGCTGTCGTCGGCGCGGATGGCTGGGTGCATCGGCGCCAGGTGGTGCGGTTTTGACCCGCTGGCGGGGCTGGGCGCGGCCACCGCGTCAGCGTGGGTTTTCTGCGAAAGCCTGCGCTGATCCAGACCCGGCCAGGCGGCCGTAACGGGCGGGCGGCATCCCCGTGTGCCGGGCAAACGCGGTGCTGAACGTGCTGGCGGAGCTGTAGCCGACCCGGCCCGCAATCTCCTCCATGCCCAGCTTGCGCTCGCTTAAAAGCCGCCGCGCCAAGGCCATACGCCATGCCAGCAAATATTCCATCGGCTTTAAACCCACGGTGCGGCTAAAGCGGGCAAAGAAAACCGAACGCGACAACGCGGCTTGCGCGGCCAGCTCCGCGATGGTCCACGGGCGCTCGGGGCTGGCATGCAATGCGCGCAGGGCGATCGCCAGGCGATGGTCGGCCAGGCCGCGGGCCAGGCCCGGCGCGGACGTGGTTTCGCCGCCGCTGCGCATGGCTTCGATCAGCAACAGCTCTAACAATCGTTCCAGCACCAGTTCGCGCGCCGGTCGGCGTGCGCGCGTTTCCGCGGCGACCAACTGCATCAGCGTGGCAAACCGCGGCTCGCCGCGCGCCAGAATCACTTGCGGCAGCAAGGGCACCAACAACTCGGCATCGGGCGCGCCAAAGCGGCAGTGTCCCATCTGCATACGCAGATCCGCCGGGCCTTCCAGGCTGCCCACGCGAAAGCAACCCTCGCTGATTTCCACCGGCTCTACCGTGGTTTCTTGTGCTGCCGGCTCCAGGCTTTCGTGCACCAGGCCATACATGGCTGGCACCAGCAAAAAATCACCCGCGCTCAGTACAACGGGCGGCAGCCCATCCACCGTCACGCGGCAATGGCCATCCAGAATCGCGCAGTAAAACGGGTCGCCCGTGCCCGCGCGCTGGATTTTCCAGAGACCCGCACATTCAACCAGCTTGGAAAACCGGACTGCCGGTTGCAGCAGCATCACGACATCGGCGAGCGGATCGGTAGCCATATCAAGACTATCTCCAAAGAAACTGAGACCAAAGACCATATCAAGTACCGGTCCGCAGGGCTACGCTTTTGTGGCATCAACCCTTGGAGATTTTTATGCCACGCATCCTGATTACCGGTTGTTCTTCTGGCTTTGGTCTGGCAACCGCCCGCTTGTTTCTGGATCGCGGGTGGGACGTCGTCGCCACGCTGCGCAAGCCCGACCCGACGCTGCTGCCGCCTTCCGAGCGGCTGCGCATGCTGCAACTGGATGTCACCGACGCCGCCAGCATTGCGCGCGCGGTCGAGGCCGCGGGGCCCATTGACGTATTGGTTAACAACGCCGGTTTCGGCGTTCCCTCACCGATAGAACTGACTGAACCCGATATGGCGCGGGCGCTGTTTGAGACCAATACGCTGGGCACACTGGCGGTCATCCAGGCGGTGTTGCCCGCGTTGCGCCAGCGCCGCGCTGGCGTCATTGTCAACGTCAGCTCTTCCACCACGCTCAAGCCGCTGCCGCTGGTGGGCCTGTACCGCGCCAGCAAGGCGGCGGTGAACGCCTTGACCGAATCGCTGGCGGAAGAAACCCGGCCCTTTGGCGTGCGGGTGCATCTGGTCATCCCCGGGCGCGCGCCCGAAACGCAATTCGGCAACAACGCCTTCCCGCATCTGCGCGGCAGCGAGCATCCCGACTACGCGCCGATGATTGCCCGCGTTGTAGCGCAGATGCGCGACAGCACAGAACCGACCACGCAAACGTCCGACGTCACCGAGGCCATCTGGCGCGCCGCAACTGACGCCACGTCCCCCTTTCGCATCGCAGCGGGCGCCGATGCGGTGGCCTGGATGGCCGAGGCAGGCTGATTTCAACAGACTTTTTGGCGGAGGCCATGCATGCGTGAATTTACTTTCGAGTGCAACATCGACGGGCAAGACTATTCGCTGGGTCTGCTGGCGTTGATCCGATATCACCGCGATCTGCATGTCCTGCATGAAATGAAGCGCGCCGGGGCGGTGATCGAAACGGCGGGCGCAGTGTTGTCGCACGACGACATCAATCTGCTGGACGCGAGCCAAGCGTTGGCGATTTCGGTGGCGGTGCGCAAATCGTGCAGTCCGGACCAGATCCGCACGATGTTCAAAACCCAGTTGGCGGATTCGCAGCAACGATGGCGCGACATGAACGCCTCATCGGTCGGGCAGCCGCTGCGCGCTTGCGTGGCCGACATCACGATCACGGGCATTTCGTTTGATGAATTTGCCCGCAATATGCAGGCGCAAACGCCGTTCTTGCAGGATTACCCGAGCTTGCATCCCGACCATTTTTTCATTGCCAAAGACAACGGCAAGCTGCAAGGCGTCGAGACATTTGGCATGTACGGCGGCCCGTCAGAAATGTGCCTGACCCCGGTGCAGGATATCTCGCTGCCGATCCCGCGCGACGAGAGCTATCCGTTTGCGTTTGGCGCGGTCGCGACCTTGCCCGATGGCACCGTATCCAACGCGCCGGCCTTCATGCAGTTCAAGCCGATCGACAATGGGCTCAAGGTTAAAGCGGGCTGCTGTTTTCCTGCGGCAGCACCTGACGAGATGGTTGAGGGGCACAAGCTGCACCTGGCGCTGGAGTTTCTGGGCTTTGCCCGCACCATCGCGGCGGCGGATTCAAGCGCGCAAAAGGAATAACCATGCCAACCGTTCTTATTACCGGCGGCCACGGCGGCCTGGGGCTGGAATGCAGCAAGTATCTGGCGTCGCACTACCGGATGAACCTGGTGCTGGCCGGGCGCAATCTGGCACGCATCCAGCCCGTTGCGCTTGAACTGGCCCGACGGCATGGCGTCCACGTTTACCCGCTGGAACTGGATACGTCGTCGCTGGCGTCGGTGCGCAGCGCGGCGGCGCAGTGCCGCGCGCTATTGGCCGCCGGGACGATCGATACGCTGCAGGCCATTTTGTGTAACGCAGGCGTTCGTTTGAGTGGCGCGCCCACGTATTCCGTCGACGGTTATGAAGAAACGTTTGCGACCAACTGCCTGGGACATTTTTTGCTGGTGGAACTGCTGCTGGATCAGATTCATGCGCACGGCCGCGTGGTGTATACCGCCAGTGGCACGCATGACCCCGATACGATGGATGGAAAGATGGTGGGCGCGGCAGCCGAACCGGATGCCATTGCACTGGCCAATGACGGCAAGGACGGCAAGAAACCGCATTCATCCGGGGTCAGATATTCGACTTCGAAGCTATGCAATTTCTTGTATGCGTATCAGCTGCATCGCCGGTTACGGCGGGCCGATAGCACGGTGGCCGCGCTGGCGTTTGATCCGGGTTCCGCGCCGGGCACCGGCTTTCTGCGATCCATGCCCAAGCCGGTGCAATGGCTGGCTCAATCCCCGCTGATGCCGTGGATCATGCGGCGCCTGGGCGTGACGATCGGCAGCCCCGAATTCTCGGGGCAATGTCTGGCGCGGGTGGCGGTGGATGCGGAATATGCCGCTGCGTCCGGCCGTTATTTTCAGTCCAACGACGGCCGGCTGATCGAGGCACGCTCCTCGAAGGTGTCCTACGACGAAGGGCGCGCGCTGGCGCTGTGGAATGATTCGGCGCTGCTAGTGGGCCTGGCCTGAGCCTGCTGCCTTCCGTTCTCTGGTTGCAGGTACCGGGGCGCATCGTAGAGAAAAACGGCGCGGACCCGGCCCGCGCCGTCAATCATGGCCTGAATGGCGATGCGTTTATGCGTGTGCCGCAGCGCGCGTTTTACGTTTGCGCGCCGCCACCAGACCGACCAGCCCCAGCCCCATCAATGCATAGGTTTCCGGTTCTGGCACGGCCGCCAGTTGCTGCGCCACGTAGCCCGGCAAATCGGCGTTGGTAAAGCCGAATACATAGAAATTGCTGCTGGCGTCAGTCAGAAAATCGTTGTCGTTGGTCACTACCAACGTGTGCAGCGTCTGGCCGTTGAGGGTGACGTCATCGCCAAAGGCCAGGCCTTCAATCTTGGCCGGAAAGCTGCTGCCCGCCAGGCCGTATTTGGGGTCCAGCAGATCGAGGAACAGCGACTGGCTGACCGGCGTCAGGCTGGTTGGCAGGGTTACATCGCCGCTGACATCGGTGGCGCCGGTGATATCCACGCGCACCAGCTTTTTGGTGGCCGCATCGGTGCCGCCGTTGCCATCGCGCTCATCCACCAGAAACTCATGGTCGTTGATGGCGATAATGTCGCTGACGGTGTTTTTCTTGTTGGCCAGCGTGTAGACATATTCATGCGTCTCGCCGGTGGCCACGTCGATGGTGATGATGCGGGTCTGCAGGCCTTTGGTGCCGCCGTCCTGAATCAACGGGCTTTGCATCACACCCACCAGCGTCTTGCCATCGGGCGTAATGGCCAGGCCTTCCATGCCTTTGTTGGCCACGCGGCCGGTGCTGTTGCCGCTGATTTCGGTATTGCCCACCGGGCTGAGATGGGCCACGTCGTAATACGCGGGCAGCGAATAGGTTTTGATGCGCTGGCCGGTGGCTTTATCAAATTGATAAACGTACGGGCCATATTCATCCGAAATAAACACCGACTTGCCGTCGTTGGACACGCGAATGCTTTCCGGGTCCAGCCGCGCATTGTTCGGGCTGCCCGACAGTTTGGTCGGATCGAAGCCATCCGAGCGACCGGTAAAGTAATTGGTGCTGGCCGTGTTTTGCGACGGTGCCCCGCTCCCCACACCCAGACCCGCGCCGCTGCCATAAACCAGCGGCGTGCTGCTGCTCAACAGCGTGGTTTTGGTGAGCGTGGGCGTTAGCGTAAACGGCAGATTGCCGCCGCTGCTGGCACTGAGTGTGAGCTTGAAGGTCTGGAAACGGTCGATATAACTGGTGGTGTCATCCAGCGCCGAATTATAAGAAACCGCATTCGGCCCCCGATCCGGCATCGCCACAAACGTGCCATTGCCGGCATAGGCAATCCCCGAACCAAAACCACCCAGCAGGTTATTGGGTGCGCCGTTTTCCAACGTATTGGTCAAACCGGAAAGGTCGGTGCTGTTGCCCGCAATGCTGGCGGTGGCCAACAACTCGATACTGGCGTGCGCGGGAACAACAACAACGGCAGCCGTAGCGGCCAACAAGGTAAAAGCGATGGTTTTGAGCTTCATGGCAGAGTCCAGGCGGAGGGTTCGGGGCGAAGGGCGTGCGTAAAACGACGCGATTCTGCCGGGTGGACAGTGACCGTTTTATGACGAAGTCAGGTTTATGTTATTTATTAGAAAGCATCGATATACGAATGCATGCGATGCGATACGAGAGCGATACGCCAAGTGTTGCCGGCGCAGGTGCCCGCACGGGCGCAGGGGCGCTCAAAGTGGGAAAGTAAAAAACATCCAGCGAATCATTCTTGGGAATGGCTTTGGGTGGTGGGTCTAGACCCACCGTATGAGGCGGTAGTTTGCGCAGAGGTGACGCGATCGGCTCGCGAGTAAAACGTCCAGCGAATCATTCTTGGGAATGGCTTTGGATGGTGGGTCTAGACCCACCGTATGAGGGAGTGGTTTGCGCAAAAGTGACGCGATCAGCTCGCGCTACAGCCGTTCACCGTCACGGCTCAGTATCCACGCCCACCCGATGTTGCGCAGCAACGAGGCGACCCCGCGTGCAAAACCCCAACCATTTCCTGAGCGGGCGAAGGTAGGAGACAGCGCAGCGGCTCCGACTGAGCCTCGCGTCCGCGGAGCGGCAGCTACAAAACCCGGTTATGCAGACGGTTAGTTTCGGCTTTTGACCTTATCCCTTCTGCGCAGCTTTACCGCGCGGAGGGTCGCCTTTCTTTTGCTTACTTTTCTTTGGCGAGACAAAGAAAAGTAACGTGCTCCCGGGCACCCCCGGGTATCAAAAATGCGCCGCAGGCTCAAGCGGTTAAGGGTTCCAGGTCAGACAAAGCCGAACATCCAGACATGCGCCGCAGGCTAGGCCATTGAACCCCCTCGCCCCCCACCACCCCCTTAGCCCGCCACATACTTCCCCATCAACCGCACATAATGCCCCGCCGAATAAGCAAAATGCGCCAACTCCCCCTCCGTTAACGGCCGCACTTCCTTCGCCGGCCGCCCCATATACAAATACCCCGACCGCAACACCTTGCCCGGCGGCACCAACGACCCCGCCCCCAACATCACGCGGTCTTCGATCACCACCCGATCCAGCACAATACTGCCCATGCCAATCAGACACTCATTGCCGATCGTGCAGCCATGCAACATCACCCCATGCCCTACCGTCACCCGATCGCCAATCACCAACGGCGCGCCGTCCGGATCGTCGGGCCGCCGATGCGTGGTATGCAGCACGCTGCAATCCTGAATATTGCTGTCCGCGCCTATGCGGATGAAATTGACATCGCCGCGAATGACCGCGCCCGGCCACACCGAGCTGTTGGCGCCCAGCGTAACCTCGCCGATCACCTGCGCGCTGGCATGCACCCACGCGCCTTGCGCCAGTTGCGGCCAGATAGATTCAAATGCTTCGATCGCCATGTTGTGCTCGCTTGAAAATCGCCGCTTGCGCGGTCATGTATTTAAACCGATGATCCAGCCCGACCGGGCTGCACGCCCAATTCTAACCGAGAGCACCTATGACCCAAGCCAACCCGTTGCTCGATTTCTCGGGCCTGCCGCGCTATGCCGAAATCCGCCCCGAACATGTAACGCCCGCGCTGGACGAGTTGCTGGCCCGCGCCGATGCCGCGATCAAGGCCGCCGAAACGCTGACCAACCCGACCTGGGATACCTTTGTGTTGCCGGCCGAAGAAGCGCTGGAACAACTGGGCCGCGCCTGGGGCACCGTGGCGCATCTGGAAAGCGTGGTCAACACGCCGGAACTGCGCGAAGCGTACAACAGCAATATCCCGCGCATGTCCAACTTCTTTACCGATCTGGGCCAGAACGAAGCCTTGTATGCGCATTACAAGGCACTGGCCGAGAGCGCCGAATTTGCCGGTTACAGCGACGAACGCAAGATGGTGTTGTCGCACGCGATTCGCGGCTTCCGCTTGTCTGGTGCCGAACTGGCCCCGGCGCAGAAAGCACAATACAAAGAAATCGCTGAAAAATTATCCGATCTGACCACGCGCTTTTCACAGAACGTGCTCGACGCGACCGACGAATTTGCGCTGTATATCGATGACGCGGCCGAGCTGGACGGCGTGCCTGCCGATAACCTGGCCGCCGCGCGCGCCGCCGCCGAAGCCGATGGCAAGCCGGGCTACAAGCTGACGCTGAAAATGCCGAGCTATTTTCCGGTAATGCAATACGCCAACAACCGGGCCCTGCGCGAAAAGATTTATCACGCTTACGCCACCCGCGCCGCCGAGTTTGGCAAAAGCGAGTGGAACAACACCCCGCTGATCGACGAGATCCACAATCTGCGCCAGCAAGCCGCCGCGCTGTTGGGCTTTGAGAGCTACGCCGCCGAATCGCTGGAAACCAAGATGGCCACCTCGCCCGCCGAAGTACTGGCGTTCTTGCGTGACCTGGGCCAGCGCGCGCGGCCGTATATGCAGGCGGATCGCGCCGAATTGTCGGCATTCGCCAAAGACACGCTCGGCATCGACGATATGCAGCCGTGGGACCAGGCCTTTGCCGCGGAAAAACTGCGCGAACAACGCTATGCGTTCTCGGAGCAAGAAGTAAAACAGTACTTTACCGAGCCGACGGTGATTTCCGGCTTGTTCCACCTGGTGGAAACGCTGTACGGCCTGCAGTTTGTGCCGGCCGAAGCGCCGGTGTGGCACAAAGACGTGCGCTATTACGAGTTGCGTAACAAAGACGGCAGCCTGGTCGGTGGCCTGTATATGGATATGTACGCGCGCGAAGGCAAACAAGGCGGCGCGTGGATGAATGAAGTGCGCAGCCGCCATGCGCTGGCCGATGGCGGCATCCAGACGCCGGTGGCGTTGATCGTGTGTAACTTTGCCGAAGGCGTGGACGGCAAGCCCGCGCTGCTGCCGCACGATGACGTGATCACGCTGTTCCACGAAACCGGCCACGCGCTGCATCATTTGCTCACCGAAGTGGATGAGCGCGATGTCTCCGGCATCAATGGCGTGGAGTGGGATGCGGTCGAGTTGCCCAGCCAGTTTATGGAGAACTTCTGCTGGGAATGGCAGTTGCTGCCGCAGCTGACACGCCACGTTGACACAGGCGAACCGTTGCCGCGCGAATTGTTCGACAAGATGCTGGCGGCTAAAAACTTCATGTCGGGTTCGCAAATGATCCGTCAGGTGGTGTTCTCGATTTTTGATATGGAACTGCACGTCGACACCACCGGCCCGCAGGCGCTGCAACGCTACTTCCAGTTGCTGGAAGAATTTGATGCGCCACGCGTGCCGGAATATCACCGCTTTCCCAATAGCTTTAGCCATATCTTTGCCGGGGGTTATTCGGCTGGCTATTACAGCTACAAGTGGGCAGAAGTGCTGTCCGCCGATGCTTATGCCGCGTTTGAAGAAACCGGTGTGCTGAGTGCAGAAACCGGTGCGCGTTTCCGCAAGGAGATCCTGGCGCGCGGCGGCAGCCGTCCGGCGCTGGAATCGTTTATTGCCTTCCGTGGTCGCGCACCAAGCAACGACGCGCTGCTGCGTCACAACGGACTGCAGGGCTAATCCCTGCCGCAAGCGGAAACGGGCGAGCTACGGCTTGCCCGTTTTTTTTCCGCGTGATGTAGCGTGCATCACGGCGCTTGTGTCGAACTTTCGACAAAAGGTAACCGCGCCGGACGATTGAGACATTTCTGATATACGATTCAGATCGACCCGCCCGCGTAAAGAGACGGGCGTTTTTTGACTCTGGGTGTTGGGGTATCAGCAATGGCAGTGGGTAAAGCAGTGGTTCGGTCCTGGTTGGCCGTTAGCGCGCTGGTGGCGTTAAGCGCCTGTGGCGGCGGTGGTGGTGGTAACGAAATCCCGGCGCCAACGCCGACGCCCACACCCGGCGCCCCCACACCAACGCCCACGCCCGTCCCCACGCCGCTACCTACTGCGCCGCCTTCGGCGCACGCCAGTCTGACCGCGGATTGCAATGGCGCTGATTGTGGCGCGCTGGATGCCAACACCGCGGGCGCGGCCGGTGTCAGCGGCACGTGGAGCTATGACAACACGACCTCCGCCACCGTGCTGGTGGATATCAATATCGCCAACACGCTGGGCCGCACCGGCGCGCTGGTCGTCAGCAACACCAGCAGCTATCCGGTGACGATGTACAACATCCCGATCCAGACCTCGACCCAGGCGGCCGTCAGCGCCAGCCAGATGCGCGCGGGCAAGCTGAAAACGCCGCCGATTAACCAGATTCCGGCCAGCGTGCGCGACTTTGTACGCCCCACCGCCGCGCAGGTTGCCAGCCAGAGCAAGCTGGCGCTCAAGCCCTCTCAACGCGTGGCGTATACGGTAGGCTCGCCGCGTAACTGGATCGACGCGGACAATGGCTCCCATGCCACCACGCTGCGCCAGAGCTGGACCACGGCCGATGGCCGTGTGGTCAATATCTGGGTGGAAGACCTCGAATTTGGCACGAATCAGGCCGTTAGCGTTACGGCAGCCGATGTCACCGCGTTGGGCAACGCTTTTGCCAGCGGCACCAGTAACCCGGCAGATCCTGCAACCTCTATTTATTCGATGGTCACCAACCTTGCTGGCCAGCCTTGGGGCGCGATTCCGGCGAGCAAAGCCAGCCAGTTAATCGATGCCAGTCAACCCATAGATATCGTGATCATCAATATCAAAAGAGACCAGGCGCCATTCGGCACTGTTGGTTACTTTTTTGAGCGCAACAACTATCGTGCAAGCTATGTGGCGTCCAGCAATGAATCACTGTCGTTCTTTCTCGACTCGGAAACGATTTATTACGCCCGGACCCCGTCTCGCCACAACACCACCGGCATGGATTACGAGCTAAGCACGCTGGCGCACGAATTTACCCACATGATCAATTTCTACCAGCGCACCGTGCTGCGCGGCAGCGTGTATGACAACGCCAACTGGCTGGAAGAAATGACCGCGATGGGCATGGAAGACATCGTGGATACGCAAATCAATCCGGCCTACAACGCGGTGCGCGATCTGCGCTTTAGCGACTGGCTGGGCGCGGGCGGCTATAACTGCGGCTTCGATCTGTTCAATAACGATACGACGGCCACCTGCTTTAGTTACAGCACCGGCGGTGCTTTCATCGGCTATCTGACGCGGCAATACGGCGTGGCCAATTTCTACCAGCAACTGCTCACCAATTTCACCAGCACCGATAGCCTGACGCTGCTGGATAACACCATCCGCGCAGCCGCCGCCAGCAAACCGGGTACGCCCGCCACATTGGCGAGCGCATTGCGGCACTGGCAGGCGTCGGTGGCGTTGTTCTCGGCGACGCCGCCCGCTACGTATGGCTATCCGCAGTATGTGGAGGCCGTTAACGGCACCACCTTTACCCTGCCCGCGCTAGCTGGCAGCGATTACACCGCGGAGCGCGACAGCGCATTGCCGGGTAGCCAGCCGTCTTATCTGGTCAGCCACGGTATGTTCCCTACGCTGCGACGCAATCTGGGCGCAACGTGGACCGAAAGCGTCGCCGTGCCAGCCGGGACCAGCCTGACCGTGGTGCTGCCGTAAACGCTTTACGCCGGCTTGCAGACGCAAAAAGGGCGCTGGATAGCGCCCTTTTTTTACACTGGATCGCGGTCGCGGCCCGGTTATTCGGGTTGCAACTTGAGCGGCTGCCATTCGCCGTTGATCAAGCCTTCAATCGGGTGATAGCGCGTTTTGTACGCCATCTTGCGGCATTCCTCGATCCAGTAGCCCAGATACAGATAGGGCAAGCCCAACTGCTTGGCCAGCCCGATCTGCCACAGGATGTTAAACACGCCAAAGCTGGCCCCGACGATATCGGGGTCATAAAAGGTGTAGACCGATGACAAGCCGTCATCGAGCTGATCAATCAGGCTGACCATGCGCACCTGGCCCTCTTCGCGGAATTCCGCCAGAAAGCTGGCCACATTGCTTTTAAGAATGAAGTTCTCGTACTGCTCGCGATTATCCTGGTCCATGCCGCCGCCCGCATGGCGCACCAGTTGATAGCGCTGGTACAGCTGGAAATGGGCCTCGGAATACTCCAGCCCCAGCAAGCGGGTTTTGAGATTGCCATGATGCTTTTGCGTGCGCCGTTGCGTGCGATTGGGCTCGAATTCGGCCACCGGAATGCGCACCGGCACGCAGGCCTGACAGTGATCACAATGCGGGCGATACACAAACTGGCCGCTGCGGCGAAAGCCATGCAACACCAGCTGGCTATAGGTGCGCGCATCGATCAGCTCGGAGGGCACCGCCACTTGCGAGCGCGCCATGCGCTCAGGCAGATAGCTGCACGGGTACGACGTGGTGGCATAAAACTGTAACTGGAGCGTGTGTCCGCGGGGATTCATGGGGCTCCCGGGTTCTCATCGTTATAGTGCCAGCGGCCCGGTATGCGGGTATGCCTGACCAGCTGGCTCAAATCGGCCGTAAACGTGGCTCTGGGCACTTCTGCTGCGCCAAAGCGGGCCAGATGCTCGGTGTGCATCTGGCAGTCGATCAGGCCGAATCCCTGTTGCTGCAAATAGCGGACCAGATGCACAAAGGCGATTTTGGAGGCATCCGGTCGAATGGCGAACATGGATTCACCATAGAACATATTCCCGATGGCCACGCCATACAGGCCGCCCGCCAGCTGACCATCGATATAGCACTCAGCGCTGTGGGCGTAGCCGATGGCATGCAGATCGGTATACGCCGCGATCATGTCATCGCTGATCCAGGTCTGATCAGTATCGCGCCGCGGCGCCGCGCAACCGCGCATCACCCCGGCAAAATCGGTATCAAACGCCACCCGATATGGCCGGTTGCGAATGACTTTGCCCAGCGAGGTGGGCACGTGCAGATCGGCCGGGCGCAGCACCATGCGCGGATCGGGGCTCCACCACAGCAGCGGTTCGCCGGGCATGGTCCACGGAAAAATGCCCAGTTGATACGCCGCCAGCAAGCGCTCGCGTGACAAATCGCCGCCAGCCGCCAGCAGACCGTTGGGGTCACGCGTGGCATGGCTGACGGGCGGAAAACGCGGGGTGTGATCGAGCCAGGCGATCATGCAGCGAACGGGATCAGGGCTTTTTGGGTTTGATGACTTTGCAATCGGCGCACAGGCCGTACAAGTACATCTCGTGGTCCTGGATTTCAAAGCCGTGGCGTTCGGCAATGGCGTCCTGGCGTTGCTCGATTTCGGGGTCAAAAAACTCTTCGACCTTGCCACACTTCATGCACACCAGATGGTCGTGGTGGCCGCCCTGGTTCATTTCGAACACGGCTTTGCCGCTTTCAAAATGATGGCGCACCAGAATGCCGGCCTGTTCAAACTGCGTCAGCACGCGATAAACGGTGGCCAGGCCGATGTCGATATTTTCGGTTAATAAAATGCGATACACGTCCTCCGCCGTCAGGTGGCGTTGGGCGCTGGTCTCAAAAAGATTAAGTATGCGCAGGCGGGGGCCGGTGGCTTTCAGCCCCATGCCCTTCAGTTCAGCGGCAGAACTCATGGCTAATCCCGTCTGTTGGTCAAAGAAGATCAAATTACGATCCGGAGATATCAAGTGCGGGCGGATGATACATTCCGCAACTTGCTGCCGCATCTGCTCCGGGCGGCAAGATCGGGTTATGATATAGCGTTTTCCGGGCGGCCAATACCGCCCTCACTTTTTCCTCGACGTGAAACACCTGACGCATGCAAATCAAACATTCCTTTATTGCAATCTGCGCCGCTGCGCTGCTGGCGGGTTGTAGCGTCGGCAACGTGCTGGCTCCGTACAAGCTGCAAATTCCCCAGGGCAACGAGATCACCGCTGATCAGGTTGCCCAGCTCAAACAAGGCATGACCCGCCAGCAAGTGCGCTACGTGCTGGGCACGCCACTGCTGACCGACGCTTTCCATGGCAACCGCTGGGACTATGTCTATAGCGAAGCCAAGGGCGGTACCATGCATCTGGAACGCAAGTTCACGCTCGAATTTGAAGGCGACAAGCTGAAGAGCTGGCAAGGCGATACCCTGCCCGCCTCGCGCCTGATCAAGCTGGGCGATATGGCCAGCGCACCGGTCGCGCTGGATGATCCGGCCGCCGCCAATGTCGCGACGTCGAGTACGCCGATTGCGCAAGTGGCCTCCGACAGCGCCGCCGCCAAGAAATAATCCGGGCCGGTCCGGCCCCCGCAACACCCCACGCCACGGCTGAGTCCGTGGCGTTTTAACGGAAACTGCTCATGTCTGTGAAGATAGCCATTACCGGCGCCACCGGGCGCATGGGTCGCATGTTGATCGAAGCCGTCACGCAAAGCGCCGATAGCGTGCTGACCGTGGCGCTGGCCCGGCCCGGCAATCCGGCCATCGGCCAGGATGCCGCTGCCTTTCTCGGCAAAAGCTCGGGCGTGTTGATCAGCGATGACATCAACCAGCTAGCTAACGCCGATGTGCTGATCGACTTTACCAAGCCCGATGGCGTGCTCAAGCATCTGGGAGTTTGCCGCGCCAGCGGCACGCGCGTCATCGTCGGCGCCACCGGCTTTGACGACGCGGGCAAAGCCGCCATCGCCGACGCCGCCAAAGACATCGGCATCGTCTACGCGCAGAACATGAGCGTCGGCGTTAACCTGGTGTTCAAGTTGCTGGATGTGGCGGCCAAAGTACTGGCCACCGGCTATGACATTGAAATCGTCGAAATGCACCATCGGATGAAAGTGGACGCGCCATCGGGCACGGCCTTGCGCATGGGCGAAGTGGTGGCGGGCGCGCTGGGCCGCGATCTGAAAGACGTGGCCGTATACGACCGCGAAGGCATCACTGGCGAGCGGGACCCGTCCAGCATTGGCTTTGCCACGCTGCGCGGCGGCGACGTGGTGGGCGACCATACTGTGGTGTTTGCCGGCATGGGCGAACGCGTGGAAGTTACGCACAAGGCCTCCAGCCGCATGATCTACGCCAGTGGCTCACTGCGTGCGGCGCGGTTTTTGATGCAGCAAAGCAGCGGCTTGTTCGATATGCAGGATGTGCTGGGCCTGAAGTGAGCGCTCGGCGGCGCTGGATAAAAAAACGGTGGCTCGATGCCACCGTTTTTCTATTTGGGTGAATCCCGCCAGCGCCTCAAGCAAAACTCCCCGCCGCATAGCCCGACGACCATGCCCACTGAAAGTTATAGCCGCCCAGCCAGCCGGTCACATCGACCACTTCGCCGATAAAAAACAGCCCCGGCACCGCTTTCGCCATCATGGTTTTGGAATCGAGCTGGCGTGTATCCACGCCGCCGCGCGTCACTTCGGCTTTTTTGTACCCCACGGTGCCGGACGGAATGATTTGCCAGTGCTGGATGCGTTCGATCAGTACGCTCAGTTGTTTGGGGGTGTATTGCTTCAGCGGCGCATTCGGGCCAAGGCTGTTGACCAGCACGGTGGCAAAGCTGCGCGGCAGTACTTCGGCCAGCACGGTCACCAGATGCGCTTCGCGGCTGGCGTTGGCGAAGTGTTCTTGCAGATCGACGTCAGGCAGCAGATTGATGCTGATCGGCTGGCCCGCTTGCCAGTACGACGAGATTTGCAGGATGGCCGGGCCGGATACGCCGCGATGCGTAAACAGAATGGCTTCGCGGAATTTGCCTTTGCCGCTACGTACTTCGGCCGGATCGATGGCGACGCCCGCTAGTTCGGTCCACAAATCCTGCGGCTGAAACGTCAGCGGCACCAGCGCGGCAGTGGTCGGCACGATGCCCAAGCCAAATTGTCTGGCCAGCTCGTAACCCCAAGCCGTGGCCCCGATTTGTGGAATAGACAAGCCGCCGCTGGCAACGATCAGCGATTGGCATTGCCAGGTTTCTTTGCCGGTCTGCACCACAAAGCCACCGCCCTCCACCGCCGTCACCGCTTCGATCGCGGTTTCCATGCGCCAGATGGCGCCACCGGCGTCCACCTCGGCTTTGAGCATATCGATGATGGCTTG
The DNA here is from genome assembly GCF_001294205.1 of Amantichitinum ursilacus. Lineage (GTDB taxonomy): Bacteria > Pseudomonadota > Gammaproteobacteria > Burkholderiales > Chitinibacteraceae > Amantichitinum > Amantichitinum ursilacus. The sequence goes on along the minus strand of NZ_LAQT01000006.1, from coordinate 30,183 downwards.
CGAACCGTCATCGCAAAACAGCTGGCCCAGGGTTTTCTCGTGATAACCCAGGCCGTAGCGTTCCACCAGCTTGATAAAGTCGTGCTGCGTATAGCGCGCCAGCGCCGATTTCACATAGTGCGGGTTCTCGGACAAATAACATTCCGGCCGCGCATCCAGATTGGTGAAGTTGCAGCGGCCGCCGCCCGAGATGCGGATTTTTTCCGCCAGTTTGGCCGCATGGTCCAGCAGCAGCACGCTGCGGCCGCGCTGGCCCGCCGTTGCCGCCGCCATCATCCCGGCCGCCCCGGCGCCCACCACCACTACATCGACTTGCTTCACTGACATCGTTGTCCTCGCTTTTACCAGCGGGATTGTACAGGTCAGTGGCTTTTGCGGTTTTGCAATGCCGTGCGCGGCGCGAGCGCGGGCAGGTCGAGCACCGCCGGGGTTCGGCGCGCCCACGCGCAGCAGGCATCGGGCTGCTTAAAAGTAGACGATGCCCATGGCGCGTTTTACTGCGTCCAATGTTGCGGCGGTTTGCTCGCGCGCCTTGTCCGTACCGGCGCGCAGGATGCCCATCACATGCTCCGGATCAGCCGCCAATTGTTCGCGGCGCGCGCGGATCGGGGCCAGCAGCGTTTGCAGGATTTCTTCCAGGCGGCGTTTGATCACCATATCGCCGAGGCCACCGCGACGGTAATGCGCTTTCAGTTCTTCAACGGCGGCGGTATCGGTGTCAAAGATATCCAGATAGGTAAACACCACATTGCCTTCCACCTGGCCCGGGTCGGCCACGCGCAGGTGGTTGGGATCGGTGTACATCATCTTGACAGCCTTGGTGATGTCCTCGGCCGAAGCCCCCAGCGTCAGCGAGTTGCCCAGCGATTTCGACATCTTGGCCTTGCCGTCGATGCCGGGCAGACGCGCGCCGTTTTCCGGCACCAGCGCGCGGCATTCCACCAGAATGTCCTGGTTAACGCTGGCGTTGAACTTGCGCACCACTTCGTTGGTTTGCTCGATCATCGGAATCTGATCGGCGCCCACCGGCACCACAGTGGCCTTGAAGGCGCTGATGTCGGCCGCTTGCGCCACCGGATACGTCATAAAGCCGGACGGAATATCGCGCTCAAAGCCGCGCAGTTTGATTTCGTCCTTGATGGTGGGGTTGCGCTCCAGGCGCGACACGGTCACCAGGTTCAGGTAGTACGAAAACAGCTCGGGCAGTTCCGGCACCAGGCTCTGGATAAAGATGGTGGATTTGGCCGGATCAATGCCCGCCGCCAGATAATCGAGCGCCACTTGCAGCACGTTATCGCGCACTTTGACGTAATTGCCCATGTTGTCGGTCAGCGCTTGCGCGTCGGCCAGCAGCAGATACTGGCGGCACACGTCTTGCAGCTTGATGCGGTTTTGCAAAGAACCGACGTAGTGGCCAAGGTGCAGCGGGCCGGTGGTGCGGTCACCGGTCAGGATAATGTCTTGCGATGTAACGGCTTGCGTGCTCATGGGAGATCTCGGATAAAAATATTGGCCGCCCGGCGGGGCCAGGTAGTTTGGCGGCGGGCCGTCAGCCGGTCAAGCCGCCCGGTCAGGCCGTGCCGCGTGAGCTACAATCCGGGCCTGTTTGATGGAGAAATCACCATGGCCGACGCTCCTCTGATCCGCCGTCTTAGCCCCGAAGGCAATGTCAAATCCGGGCGCCCGCAAGCAAAGAGTCCCTACGCCACGCCCGAGGCGGTGCTGACCTTCTGGTTCGGCTGCCCCGACGACCCCGATTACGGCCAGAACAAGGCACGCTGGTGGACCGCCGATGACGCCTTCGACGCCGCGGTGCGCCGTCATTTTCTGGCCACCTGGCAGGCAGCGGGCAAAGGCAAGCTGGATGGCTGGGCCGTCGATGCGCGCGGCACGCTGGCGTTGATATTGGTATTGGACCAGTTCAGCCGCAATCTGCAGCGCCGCAGCGCCGCCACCTATGCGCATGACGCCAACGCCTTGCAGTGGGCGCTGCATGCCATTGCCCAAGGATGGGATCAGCAATTGCCGCTGTTGCAACGCGCGTTTCTATATCTGCCGTTGGAACATGCCGAAGACGTCGCCCTGCAACGCCAGGCGGTGGAATTGTTTACGCCCTATCGCGATGTGGCCGGGCTGGAAAACTTCTATACCTCGGCCGTTACGCATTGCGATGTCGTCACGCGCTTTGGCCGCTTTCCGCATCGCAACACGCTCTTCGGCCGCAGCAGCACGCCAGAAGAACTGGCGTATCTGGCCGCAAACCCACGCGGTTATTAGCGCGCCGCCACCTTCAATCGATGGCCAGACCGCGTTGCTCGGCCTGCTGATGGCGCTGCTGTTCCTGCATCACCACCGCGCCCAGCTCGCGTTTCAGTTCGTTAAAACCGGCCGAGCTGCTATCGCGCGGGCGTGGCAAAGCAATGGGCAGATCCAGCTTGATGGTGCCGGGGCGATAAGTCAGCACCACCACGCGATCAGCCAGATAAATCGCCTCATCGATACTGTGCGTGACAAACAGCACCGTCTTTTGCCATTGCGCCTGGATTTGCAGCAACTCGTCTTGCAGGCTGCGCCGCGTTAACGCATCCAGCGCGCCAAACGGTTCGTCCATCAACAGGATGGGTGAATCCAGCGCCAGAATGCGCGCAATGGCCACGCGCTGGCGCATGCCGCCGGACAGATCCTTGGGATAGCGCAGGCGGAATTCGCTCAGGCCCAGCATCTGCAGCAAGCGGTCGACCGTGACGTTGCGCTCGGCGACGGGCGTATGGCGAATCTTGAGGCCAAAGCCGATGTTGTCCTCCACCGTCATCCACGGAAACAAAGCGTATTCCTGAAACACCATGCCGCGATCCGGCCCGGCGCCTTGCACCGGCTGGCCCGCCACGCTGATGCGGCCGGACGTAGGCGGCGCAAACCCGGCCACGGCATTAAGCAGCGTTGACTTGCCGCAGCCCGACGGCCCCAGCAGACAGACAAACTGGCCCGGCGCGATGCTGAGATCTATACCTTGCAGCGCCACCACTTGCTGCGCGCCCTGGCCAAACACCTTGTGCACACCGGCGATGTGGATCTGGGCGGCGCTCATGCGTCGTTCTCCTGGCCACGATGCCAACGCAGCAGATGATGGTTGAGCGCGGCCATCACCATATCGATGGCCAGGCCGAGCAAACCGATGCTGAGCATGCCGGCGATGATTTTGTCGGACCAGAAATACTCGCGCGCTTCCAGAATGCGAAAACCCAGGCCGTTATTCACCGCGATCATCTCGGACACGATCACCACAATAAACGCCGTGCCCATACCGATGCGCGCGCCCGCCAGGATATACGGCATCGCAGCGGGCAACATCACTCGGGTAAACAGCACGCGTTGATTGGCGCCCAGGTTGAGCGCTGCGCGGATATAAATGCTGTCGACATTGCGCACACCCGCAATCGTATTCATCAACACCGGAAAAAACGCGCCCAATGCGATCAGGAAAATGGCGGGCGGATTGCCGAGGCCAAACCAGAGGATGGACAGCGGAATCCAGGCAATCGGCGGAATCGGCCGCAGCACCTGCAGCAGCGGATTAAACCACTCGTAGACGCGCTGGCTGGCGCCCATCAGCAAACCCAGCGGCAAAGCAAGCACGGCGCCGATGGCAAAGCCCGCCAGCACGCGGCCCAGGCTGCCCCAGGCATCGTGCACCAACTCGCCCGACAGCAACCAAGTCAGCCGCGACTGGCTGGGGTCGTACGGATCGGCTGGCAACGCATACACCCACCAGCGTTGCAGCACCTGCCATGGCGACGGCAATACTTGCGGATTAAGCCAGCCCAGCACGGCCGCACCTTGCCACGCCACCAGCAACGTCACCGGCAACCATAAACCGCGCAGCAGCGTGCGCGTGGACCACCGCCGCGCCGCCACGGTTATTGCACGCCTGCGGCTTTGCGCGCGTCGTTGAGCAAATCCAGCTTGACCCAATCCTTGGCCACGGGCGGTTTGGCCATACGGCCAACGCCATACTTGACCATCAAATCGGTGGTGGTCTGGATGTGCTCAATGGTCAGGTCATACGAATACGGCGAATTGCCGATCGCGTCCTGATAGTCATCCGAGGTGATCTGGCCCTTGAACATGCTGGTGCGCACATAGTTTTCGGCCAGCTTGGGGTCGTCGATAAACAATTTGGTCGATTGCACAAAACAGCGCATCAGCTTTTGCGCCAGCGCGTGATTGTTGTAGAGCTTTTCGGTCATCACCAGCGTGCGCACCGGCTCGCCCATCGGTGTGTCATACGGTTTGAGGACTTCCGTGCCGAAGCCTTTATTGAGCGCTTGCGATGCTTGCGGCTCGGATTGCGCCATTGCATCGATCTGCTTTTGCATCAAGGCCTGGTTGAGATCGGCAAACGGCAAATACACGATCAGCACATCCTTGCCCGGCTTGTCCGACCACGTCAGATTGACCTTGGCCAGTTCGGCCAACAGCAACAATTCCTGCGCCCCACCGCGCGCCACGCCCACCTTCTTGCCCTTGAAGTCGGCCATCTTTTTGATATTGCTACCCTGCGCCGCCACAATCCGCGCCCCACCCTTGGCAAACCCCGCCACCGCGTAAATCGGCACCCCACTGGCGCGCCCGGCAATCGCCGCATCGGCCGCGCTGGCGGCCACATCGATCTCACCCGCGGTAATGGCCGGCATGATATCGAGGCCCTTGGCGAACATGCGCTCCTCCACCTTGATGCCACACTTGGGCGCCAGCTCTTTCAGATAAGAAATCGCACCGTAATGCGCGAATTTGAGATTGCCGAGACGGATGGTGTCATCGTCGGCACAGGCATGCGCGGCGACCAGCGCCAGGGCGAGGCAGAGACAGCGGAACGGTGTTTTCATTTCTGGCTTCTCAAGTGCGGATGTAATTACCTTAGAAGCCGGGAAGAAAAAGACAATGCCGGGATGGCATGGAAGTGTTGCGGGTCAGCGCGAAAAGTGGGGTCATGCGGTGTGCACGGGTGGGTTATGCGGCGCGAAGGCTAGCAAAGCCAGCTGCCCCGACAGGGTTCATCCGATCCGGGTATTCGGGCATGCCGCCCGCGTTTGCGCCGAAAATCGGTATGCAGCAGGGATGTTGCGGAGGTGGGTAGCGATGGTGGATTTTTGCGTCGGCAGCGCGGCCGATCGGTTTGCGGTGGCGCTTTGTTTGATGGCTTTGGGTGGTGGGTCATGACCCACCCTATACAGTGGTTTTACGCCAGGCGCGGTGCGATAAGCGGGCGCGGACGAGGTTCACTGTCACGGCTCAGCATCCACGCCCACCCGATGTTGCGTAGCAACGAGGCAGCCAGCCCGGCAAACCAGCGCCATCTCCTGAGCGCGCGAAGGTAGGAGACCAGCCCTATCGGGCTCCGACTGAGCGTCGCGTCCGCGGAGCGGCAGCCACAAAATCCGGTTATGCAGACGGTTAGTTTCGGCTTTTGACCTGCGGGCCCCCTTGCGAGCGAAGGATTCGCGAGTGGGGTCGCCTTTCTTTTGCTTACTTTTCTTTGGCGAAGCAAAGAAAAGTGACGTGCTCCCGGGCACCCCCGGGTATCAAACATGCGCCGCAGGCTAAGCGGTTAAAGGTTTGTCCCGCCAAAGCGGGACGTCCCAACATGCGCCGCAGGCCGCTTAATGCACCTGATTCCCCGGCGCAATCGTCGTCGACCCACCCGCAAACAACTGCGCCACATCCACCGCATCAAACCCGTATTCCTTACCGCAGAACTCGCAAGTCACTTCCACCTTGCCGCGCTCCTCGATCACGCCCTCAACCTCTTCATGACCGACCATTTTCAACATGCCACCCACGCGTTCCCGCGAACACGTGCAGGCAAAGCGCGGCGTCTGCGGGTCAAACACGCGCACCAGTTCCTGGTTAAACAAGCGATACAGCACATCACGCGGCGCCAGGCCCAACAACTCTTCCCGCGTAATGGTCTCGGACAATTTCTGGATACGATCCCACGCGTCGGCATCGCCTTTGCCCGCCGGCATCTTCTGCACCAGCAAACCCGCCGCGCCGCTGTTCTGGCTGGCCAGCCAGATGCGCGTTTCCAGCTGCTCGGAGCTGCGCATGTAATGCTCGATGATCTCGGCCACCGACTGGCCCGGCTGGTACGCCACGATGCCCTGATACGGCTCGCCTTCATCCGGGTCCAGCGTCATCACGAACTTGCCTTCGCCCAGCAGATCGGACAGCGTGCCTTCCGGCACTTCGCCATCCCAGCGCGCGGTGGCGCGCATGGTCATGTCGCTGGTGCATTCCACCACAATCAGTTTGACCGGCCCGCTGCCATGCAACTGCATGATCAGGGTGCCTTCAAACTTGAGCGTGGCCGACAGCAGCGACGCGGCGGCCATCAGCTCGCCAATAATCTTTTGCAGCACCGGCGGATAGGCGTGGCGGTCCAGCACCTCGTGCAGCGTGTCGTGCAATTGCACCAGTTCGCCACGCACGGGGGCATCGTCAAAAACAAAGCGTTCAAGAATATCTTGCATGGGTTTGATCCTGCGTAGCGTCAGCGCCGGGCGGCGCTGGTGGTGTAAAGCGTCATGGGCAGCGACGAATTGACGTCAAACACGCAACCGGCTTCCACGCCGGCGCGGGCGATATCTGCCGCGCTCAGTTTCGGATTGTCATACACGGCCTGCATCGCGCCGAGGGCATAATCGGCGCCACTGCCGATGGCCCAGAAACGTTCGTATTCATAGACTTCGCGCAGGCTGTAGACGCCAAAAATCCCGTTTGGATTGGCCAGCAACGCGGTGATCTGGCTCGATTCGTACGGATCGTCTTCTTCTTCGTCCGGCTTCATGAAGAATTCTTCTTTGAGCTTGGGATGCAGTTTGCGAAAGCTCTCAAAGATGGCCGGACGGCTGGCAAAGCTCAGTTTGGGGTTTTTCTTCAGCGCGGCCTGCAACACCAGATCATGCGCTGCGCTGCCCGAAATCGAAAAATAGCCGCCATGCGATTCAAAAATCTTGTCCCAGCGCGCATCCATGCTGGCGCTCAGGCGGGTGTCGCCGAAGGTCGACTGACTGTCGGCCGCGATGGCGATCTCGTTTTTTTTGCGAACTACCACCACCGTGGTCATGCAGTTTCCTTGATCAATTCAATCAGCCGTTGCAGCGCGCGCTGCACGGTCTGGGTACGGATAGCGCTGCGATCACCGCCAAACCACTGGCGCTCGGTAAAGATGCCGTGCGGGCAAGCCCAGGCCAGCCAGACGGTGCCCACCGGTTTGTCAGCGCTGCCCCCACCGGGGCCAGCAATGCCGGAGACCGCCACGGCCCATTGCGCCTGCGCCGCTTCGGCCGCGCCTTGCGCCATCGCCGCCACCACGGGCTCGCTGACCGCGCCCAGCGTTTGCAGAAATCCGGGCGGCACCGCCAGCATGTCCACCTTGGCCTGATTGGCGTAAGTGACAAAACCGCGCTCGAACCACGCGCTGGAGCCCGCCACCTCGGTAATCGCACCGGCGATCAACCCGCCCGTGCACGATTCAGCGGTGGTGACCTGATGGCCACGCGCGGCCAGCAACTGGCCCACTTGCGTCGCCAGCGTCAAAGTCAACGTATCGGCATCTGCCAGGGCGGTGGTCGGGATAGACATGGCTCTCTAATGTAAAAACCGGCCGTTGCCGGCCGGACTGCTTGTAACGGGTTGCCTCAATCCACTTCCAGCGGCGCCGAGGGCACGCGCAAAAAGTGTTCGCGATAGAACTTGAGCTCGTCGATCGATTCATGAATATCGGCCAGCGCAGTATGTTTGCCCTGCTTTTTAAACTGGCGATGAATCTCGGGCTGCCAGCGTTTGCACAGTTCTTTCAGCGTCGAGACATCCAGATTGCGGTAGTGGAACCAGGTTTCAAGCTCGGGCATCCAGCGCGCCATAAAGCGGCGGTCCTGACAGATGCTGTTGCCACACATGGGCGAAGCGCGTTGCGGCACCCACTCGGCCAGAAATTCCATGGCGGCTTTCTGCACATCGTCCACGCTCTGGGTGGAGGCTTTAACGCGGTCGATCAGGCCGGAGCGGCCATGCGTGCCTTTGTTCCAGTCGTCCATGGCATCGAGCACGGCGTCATCCTGATGCACGGCCCAGGCCGGGCTTTCGGCCACCACGTTGAGATGCCCGTCGGTGATGACCAGCGCCAGTTCGATGATGCGGTCATTTTGCGGGTCGAGGCCGGTCATTTCCATGTCCAGCCAGATAAGGTGATTCTGGTCTTGCGCCATTGATGGGGCTCCTGCTCGGCAAGCATTAAGTTCGTCAGCTCCGCATTATATGTCACGCGGGCTACGGCGCGATGGCGGTGCAACGGTGTCGGCGCACGCCAGAATCGGGCTCGGGCCATTTACGCTAAATCCGACACGGGCTACGGCGGGCGTCCGGTATCAGCGCGCCGAGGCGGGTCGTAGCATCGAAGCACACCCTCATGCAAACCTGCCCACCCGGCGTGACCCACCCGCCACGTCGCCAAACCGGAGCTTATAAAGATGAAAATTCGTAGCCTGATCGCCTCCGCCCTGATCGGCGCCGTGGCCAGCGCCCGCTCGATGACGCCGATGGCCGCGCTGGCCGCCGCGCGCCTGTTGGGCCGCAAAACGCCAGGCAAGCTGGAACTGCTGGATCATCCCGTTTTTAAATATGGCGCGCTGGCGATGGGCGCAGGCGAACTGGCGGGCGACAAAATGAAATCCGCGCCCGATCGCACCGTGTTTCTGGGGTTGCTGGCGCGTGTGGCCAGTGCCGGTATTGCGGGCGCTGCGCTCGCGCCCAAGGGCCAGGAAAAAGAAGGCGCCGCCATTGCGGTCGCCACCGCCGTGCCATTGGCGTATGCCACGCTGGATGGTCGCAAGAAGGCCATGGCGGAAATCGGCCAGACTAAAAGCGGCCTGATCGAAGATTTGCTGATCGTGGCGGCCGGCATTGCCGTGGTGGCGCTGGCCACGCGCGGCAAGCACGATTAAGCCGCCTGCGCAGTACAGCAACCCGCCCGGCCCGCTTTGCGCTGACGCCGGGCGAGGTGCTTTACCCTATACTCTGCACTTCTTCGCAATGACCGCTGCAGAATATCCCGTATGACTTCCCATCAGTTTTCCGCCCTGTTTGTGTTTGCGTTGGTGGCCAGCGTGCTGCTGCAACTGTGGCTGGCGCTGCGCCAGATCAATCATGTGCGCCGCCATCGCAATGCCGTGCCCGAGGCGTTTGCCGCCAATATCTCGCTGGCGTCGCACCAGCGCGCTGCCGATTACACGGTGGTGAAAAGCCGCTTTGGCATGATCAACACCGTGTTTGAGGCGATGGTGCTGCTGGCGTTTACGCTGGGCGGCGGTATCGATGCCTTGATGCGACTGACTGAAGGCTGGTTTGGCCCGGGCATACTGGCGGGCGTGGCGATGATTGCTTTGCTGGGCCTGATCCAGTTGGTCATCGGCCTGCCGTTTTCGTGGCATAGCACCTTCAGCATCGAAGAACGCTTTGGCTTTAACCAGATGTCGAAAAAACTGTTTATCAGCGACGCGGTGCGCCAGAGCCTGTTAATGGCGGTCATCGGCCTGCCGTTTGTCGCGCTGGTGCTATGGCTGATGGGCCGCATGGGCACGTACTGGTGGGCTTATGTGTGGGTGGCTACCGTTGCCTTCATGTTCTTTATCATGTGGGTGTTTCCCACCTGGATTGCCCCGCTGTTCAACAAGTTTGAACCGCTGGCCGATGAAAGCCTGCGCCAACGCATCGAAGCGCTGCTGAATCGCTGCGGCTTTGTTTCCAACGGGATTTTCACCATGGATGGCTCCAAGCGCTCCAGCCATGGCAATGCGTATTTCACCGGCATGGGCAACAACAAGCGCATCGTGTTTTTCGATACGCTAATCCAACGCCTGGACGGTGATGAAATTGAAGCGGTGCTGGCGCACGAGCTGGGCCATTTCAAGCGCAACCACATTGTTAAATCGCGCATCTGGTCGTTTGGTTTGATGGCCGTGCTGCTGTTTGTGCTGGGCCAGTTGCTGCCCGCCGCGTGGTTCTATCAAGGCCTCGGCGTGCAAACGGCCAATACTGCCACCGCATTGACGCTATTCTTTATGGTGCTGCCGGTATTTACCTTTTTGTTTGCGCCGCTGGGCTCGTATATGTCGCGCAAGCACGAATACGAAGCCGATGCCTTTGCCGCGCAACAAGCTTCGGCCACCGATCTGATCCGCGCGCTGGTCAAGCTGTACCGCGACAACGCCTCAACGCTGACGCCCGATCCGTTGCACAGCGTGTATTACGACAGCCACCCACCTGCCAGCTTGCGCGTCGCCGCGCTCAAACAGCAGGCCTGATCCCCGCCTTGCCAGGAGCCGCCGATGTCCGCACACCTTTCCATCAGTAAAGAGCACTGCCAGAACGATGCCTTGAAACTGGACACGACCGCGGCGGAAGCCCTGCTGGCGCAGTTGCCGGGCTGGAAGCGGGTGGATGCCACCCTGCACAAAGCGTGGGATTTCAAGAATTTTTATCAGACGATGGCGTTTGTAAACGCCGTCGCCTTTATTGCCGATACCGAAGATCATCACCCCGACATGAGCGTCAGCTACAACCATTGCGCCCTGGTCTGGACGACGCATTCGGCTGGCGGCCTTACCCGTAACGATTTTATTTGCGCAGCCCGAGTTGATGCCCTGTTTGATTAAGATGACCTCCCCCTTGCCGTACCTTGCCCACCGCGCGGGCCCGAGCCGATGACCGCGCCGCTGACCCACATCGCCCGCATCGTGGCCAGCCATGGCCGCAGTTACATGGTGGAGCTACCCGATCGCAGCCGGCTTAATTGCAGCGCGCGCGGCAAAAAGTCGGACTTTGCCTGCGGCGATCTGGTGCAGATCAAGCCGCTGAATGCCGAACAGGCCGTCATCGAAAAAGCCTTGCCGCGCAAAACGCTGCTGTACCGCTCGGACCAGTGGCGCTCCAAAATCATTGCCGCCAATGTCACGCAGATTGCGATTGTGGTGGCGCCGGTGCCCAGCTATCTGGACGAGCTGATCGGCCGCGCGCTGATCGCCGCCGAAGCCGAAGACATCGAGCCGCTGATTGTGCTGAATAAATGCGATCTGCCCCAGGCGGCGGCCGCGCGTGAGGCGCTGCGCTATTACGAAGAACTGGGCTATCCGCTGCTGGCCTTGTCGGCCAAGGCCGATGTCGCGCCGCTGCGCGAACGGCTGCAAGGGCATATCTCGGTGCTGGTGGGTCAGTCGGGCATGGGTAAATCCACGCTGCTCAATGCACTGGTGCCCGAGGCGAATGCGCGCGTCAACGATATCTCGGAGGCGCTGGATTCGGGCAAGCACACCACCACGCACGCCACCTTCTACCATCTGGATGATCAGGTAGAGGGTGCGGCGCTGATCGATTCGCCGGGTTTGCAGTCGTTTGGCCTGGCGCACGTTAAAGAAGAACAACTGCCGGGGCTGATGCCGGATTTCCGGCCGCTGCAAGGGCAGTGCCGCTTTCATAACTGCCGCCATCGGCAAGAACCGTCGTGCGCGCTGAAGGCCGCGGTGGAAGCCGGCACGGTGCCCGCGTCGCGCCTGCAGTTGCTGCATCGACTGCAGGACGAACTGGCCCAGATGGATACTTATTAAGAGGCGACGGACCATTGCATGCCGCTGTACTATTCTGGTCTTGAACACGCAGCGCGTAGCGGCTCGGCGCGCGGCGTGAGGGGCAGGTTGGCGCCATGACACTGCCGCCCTTGATTGATCGCACAGAGACCCGTAATCCTGGTATGCCCGCACAACGCGCATTGCACCTTTATCGTCAGACCCAGGCTTCGAGCGACGACGACCGCGTCGCCCGGCACGCCCCGCTGGTCAAGCGCATCGCTTACCACCTGGTGTCGCGGCTGCCTGCCAGTGTTGAAGTGGAAGATCTGATCCAGGTGGGCCTGATTGGCCTGATGGAAGCCGCACGCAATTTCGATCCCAATGCCGGGGTGCAATTCGAGACCTTTGCCACGCAACGCATCCGCGGTGCCATGCTGGATGAACTGCGCAGCGCCGACTGGGCGCCGCGCCAGACGCGCAAGAACATGCGCGATATCGAAAAAGCCATCCACGCGCTCGAACAAAAACTGGGCCGCGCGCCGCATGAAGCCGAAGTGGCCACGTCGATGAGCATGCCGCTGGACGAATACCAGGCCATGCTGGCCGACGCGCGCGGGCATCAGCTGGTGTATTACGAAGATTTTGAAGACGAAGACGAAAACGATCAGCTGGACCAGTTTACCGCCGACCATCACGCCAATCCGTTGGCGCAACTGGAAGACAGCGGCTTTAAAAAACTGTTGATTGAAGGCATTGCGCTGTTGCCCGAGCGCGAACAACTGGTGATGGCCTTGTACTACGATGAAGAGCTGAACCTGAAAGAAATCGGCGCCGTACTGGGCGTTACCGAGTCTCGTGTTTCGCAATTGCATAGCCAGGCCGTAGCGCGTTTACGCAGTCGCGTGCAAGACTGGCTGCATCGCTAAAGCCAGCCCGGGCCGCGATCTGGCTCTCAAGAACAACATCAACCCGCTGACTCAATGGACAAAACAAGCGTAATCGGATTAGTGCTGGGTATTTCGGCCATCGTGCTGGGCCAATGGCTCGAGGGTGGCCATATCGCGTCGTTGTTGCAGTTCACCGCATTCCTGATCGTGATTGGCGGCACCATCGGCGCGGTGATGTTGCAAAGCCGCCTGCCCGACTTTATGGCGGGCGTACGCATGCTGAAGTGGGTGTTCCTGCCGCCGCAGCACGATTTTCGTCGCATTCTTACCACACTGATGGGCTGGAGCCAGCAAGCGCGCCGTGGCGGTTTGCTGGGTCTGGAGCAATACGCGCAGGCCGAGAAAGACGCCTATGTAAAACGCGGTATTCAATTGCTGGTGGATGGCGCGGAACCCGACATGATCCGCAAAGCGCTGGAACTGGATATCGATGCTTGGGAACTGCGCGCCAAAGCGGCCGCGCGCATCTGGGAATCGGCGGGCGGCTATGCCCCCACCATCGGCATTCTGGGCGCGGTGCTGGGCCTGATCCACGTGATGGAAAACCTGACCGACCCGGGCAAGCTGGGCGCGGGCATTGCAGTGGCGTTTGTGGCCACCATTTATGGCGTGGGCTCGGCCAACCTGATTTTTCTGCCGATCTACAGCAAGCTGCGCCAGCACATCGACACCGAAGTGCGTCGGCGCGAAATGATGATGGAAGGCATCGTCACCATCGCCAATGGCGAGAACCCACGCATCATGGAAAACAAGCTGGCGGGGTTTCTGACCTGAACGCGCGAGTTGGTGGATGCGCGCGCCGGGCTGGCGCTTCGGGTCTGAAGGGCGCTGGCGCAACACCGCCCTGTCAGACTCGCGCTGACACATCCGCCCATGCCCCCGCGCCGCGCTGTGTGAACGCGCCGACGTCCGTCCGTGCGGTGCACGCGCCGCTGTGGCAATCTCTCACTTTTAATCAGCGACTTGACGCGCCCGGCAGCCCGGGCCAGGGCCGTCGATGAACCGTCCGCAAGCATCCACTCAAAAGAACATGGCTTTATTCCGCAAGAAAAACGTCGCCAATGCCTCGGTCAAGGCGGCGCTACCGCCGCAACTGGCCAATCTGTTGCGAGAATCATGGTGGCTGTTGTTGGTGGCGGCCGTGTTGTATCTGGTGCTGGCACTGGTGACCTGGGCACCGGATGATCCGGGCTGGTCGCATAGCGCCACGCATGCCGATGTGCACAACCGCGCTGGCGTGGTCGGCGCATGGTTATCCGATATTTTCCTGTCTGTGTTCGGCTTCTCGGCCTGGTGGTGGGTGACGTTTTTGTTTGCCGCCATCTGGTGGGGCTATCGCCGTATCGATCGCATCAATGAATCTTCGCGCCCCGTCGTGCTGCTGGCCTGCATCGGCTTTATGTTGATGATCGTGGCCAGTTGCAGCATGGAAGCGCTGCGCCTGCACAGCCTGCATATGCCACTGCCTTTGTCGCCCGGTGGCGTGCTGGGCCTGGCGCTGGGTGGCTGGCTGTATCACGTGCTGGGGTTTGCCGGCGCCACCCTGGCCCTGGCGATGGCATGGGCCATCGGGATGTCTTTATTTACAGGTTTGTCGTGGCTGGACCTGATGGAAAAGCTGGGCGGCGCGCTGGAATGGATTGCGCTGAAACTGGTGGCCGCATGGCACGCCGCGCAGGATCGCCGCATCGGCCGCGTGGCTGCGGTGCAGCGCGAAGAACGCGTCAGTGTCGAAAAGAAAAAGCAGGTTGATAAAGCGCCGCTGATTATCGAAGAGCCGGTGATGGAAGTGCCGGTGGCCAAGGCCGTAGTCAAAGCCGCCGAGAAAAAAGCCGAGCAAGAGCAGAAAAAAGCGGTGCAGCCTACGCTGTTTGAATTTGAAGACCTGCCGCGTCAGCCCGGTGAGCCCAACGCGCTGCCGCCGCTGAATCTGCTGGCCCCTGCCCCGGTGGCGCAGGAAACCATCAGCCACGAAACGCTGGAATTCACCAGCCGTTTGATCGAACGCAAGCTGGGCGATTTCAACGTTGAAGTCAAAGTCATCGCAGCCTATCCCGGCCCGGTGATTACGCGTTACGAAATCGAACCAGCCGTGGGGGTTAAAGGCTCGCAGATCGTCAATCTGATGAAGGATTTGTCGCGCGCGCTGGGCCTGGTGTCGATCCGCGTAGTGGAAACCATCCCCGGCAAAACCTGTATGGGTCTGGAATTGCCCAACCCGACGCGGCAAATGATTCGCCTGAGCGAAATCCTGTCGTCCGAGCCCTTCCACGCGATGGGCTCGCGCCTGACCATGGCGCTGGGCAAGGATATTACCGGCAAACCCATCGTCACCGACCTCGGCCGCGCGCCGCATATGTTGGTGGCGGGCACCACGGGCTCGGGTAAATCAGTGGGCGTTAACGCGATGATTTTGTCGCTGCTGTACAAGGCTACGCCCGACGAAGTGCGCTTTATCATGGTCGACCCCAAAATGCTGGAATTGTCGATCTACGACGGCATTCCGCATCTGCTGGCGCCCGTGGTCACCGATATGAAACTGGCCGCCAACGCGCTGAACTGGTGTGTGGCCGAAATGGAAAAACGCTATCGCCTGATGAGCGCGATGGGTGTGCGCAATCTGGCGGGCTTTAACCAGAAAGTGAAAGACGCCGAGAAAGCCGGCAAACCGCTGACCAATCCGTTCTCAATTAACCCGGACGAGCCCGAACAGCTAGAGCATCTGCCGTTTGTGGTGGTGGTGGTCGATGAATTCGCTGACTTGATGATGGTGGCGGGCAAGAAGATTGAAGAATTGATTGCCCGACTGGCGCAGAAGGCGCGTGCCGCGGGCATCCATTTGATCCTGGCGACACAGCGCCCCAGCGTTGATGTGATTACCGGCCTGATCAAAGCCAATATTCCAACGCGCATGGCGTTCCAGGTTTCATCCAAGATTGATAGCCGCACGATTCTGGACCAGATGGGCGCGGAAGCGCTGCTGGGCCAGGGTGATATGTTGTTCCTGCCGCCGGGCACCGGCTATCCGCAACGCGTGCATGGTGCGTTTGTGGCCGATGAAGAAGTGCACAAGGTGGTGGCGTTTCTCAAATCGACCGGCGAGCCCGATTACATCGACGGCATTCTCAACGGCGGGTTTGAGGCGGAAGGCGCAGCCAGTGGCGGCGCGCCATGGGCGGATGCAGGCGGCGCGAGTGGCGGCGCGGGCGAGGATTCCGACCCGCTATATGACGATGCCGTGCAGTTTGTGCTGAAAAGCCGCCGCGCTTCGATTTCCTCAGTCCAGCGCCAGCTGCGCATTGGTTACAACCGCGCGGCACGCTTGATCGAGCAAATGGAGACCGCCGGGCTGGTCAGTCCGATGGAAACCAACGGCAACCGCGTGGTGCTGGCGCCCGCGGCTTCGGCGGAGTGACAACACCGCCTGGGAACCCATAGGGTGGGTCATGACCCACCCATCAATGGCGCGCGAGAAGCACGCATCACATTCCTTCTCGGCGGCATTGCATGGTGGGGCCAGACCCACCCATCAATGTCGCGCGAGAAGCACGCATCACATTCCTTCTCGGCGGCATTGCATGGTGGGTCCAGACCCACCCTATGGGGCGTAAGAAACTCCCAGGCGAATCATCAACATAGCGATAAAAGCTTGTTGATCTAAGCGCCCGGCTCCGCTATTCTGCAACACCCCCGTCGGCCGATGGCATTTTGGCTTGAACGGATAACTTGAATCGTGATATAAACACGGTTTTTCCAGAAGTCAGGGAATCCTAACCATGGCACGTGTATGCATCGTTACCGGCAAGCGTCCGGTAACCGGGAACAACGTTTCCCACGCCAACAACAAAACGAAACGTCGTTTTCTCCCGAACCTCCAATCCCGTCGTTTCTGGGTTGAGAGCGAAAACCGCTGGGTGCGCCTGCGCGTATCCAACGCTGCCCTGCGCACCATCGACAAGAACGGCATCGAAACCGTTCTGGCCGACCTCCGCGCACGCGGCGAACTGTAATAGGTAAAGATCATGCGTGAAAAGATCAAGCTCGAATCCAGCGCTGGTACCGGTCACTTCTACACGACCACCAAGAACAAGCGCACCATGCCGGAAAAGATGGAAATCAAAAAGTTCGATCCGGTTGCCCGCAAGCACGTGATGTACAAGGAAACCAAGCTGAAGTAATTCAGCGCGTCGTTGGCATGTTCAACGGCAAACGGATTCCCTGGTCCTGTGCCGGACGGAAAACAAAAAACCCACCAATGCGTGGGTTTTTTGTTTTTGCGTGCCCGCAAATCCGATCACACCCGTGTCCGGCCGGTCCAACTGGTGCTAAGGCACGCCAAACCTCACGCTTCGGCCTGCGGCCAGATCTCGCGCAACGAATCCAGCAATAACGCCAACATCGGATCACTCTGCCGGTCCGCCGAATAAATAAACTGCAGCGGCGCAGTAATCGCCACCTCCCCACCGCGCCACAAGGCAATCGAGCCTTCCGCTTCAAACCGGCGTGCCGTGCGTTCCGCCAGCAAAGACACGCCCAGCCCCGCTTTGACCAGTTCAGCCAGCGTGGCTTCGTCATCAAACTCCCCCACCCGCTTGGGCGCGATATTGTGCGTGCGCCAAAGCTCGGCGGTAATCCCGCTCAGACTCATAAACTGCGACAAACCCAGCCACGGCGCTTTGCCCAGCGTTTTCCAGTCAGCTTGCTGCAGTTGCTCCGCCAGGTTCAGCGGTAGCGCCACGCAAAAACCGAGTTCCGACAAGGGCAAGGAATTGACGTTCTGAAACGGATTGCGGCCAAAATAAAAGCCACCATCCAGCGTCTTTTTGCGTACGTCGTTCAAGACCGCCCCCGAAATCCCCTGCGTGGTCTGCACCGTAATCAGCGGGCATTTCTGTCGCAGCAACGCCAGCCACGGCCCGATCCGCAAACGCGCGGCCACGCCCACGGTGCCAATGCGCACCTTTCCTTTCGGCTCGGCCACCATTGCCTTGGCGCGGTAAAGCATATCGCGTGAAACCGCCAGAATATGCTCGGCATCCGGTAGGAATGCTTTGCCGCCTTCAGTTAATTGCACACCACCCGGAAAGCGCTCAAACAGCGCCATCCCCAGTTCTTCCTCCAGCGCCTTGATCTGCGCGGTGACGGCGGGCTGGGATAAATGAAGCAATTCAGCGGCCTGGGTCAGGTGGCCCTGTTGGGCGACGGCAACAAAAGTGCGTAATTGGTAGATTTCCATAGGAAATGATTATTGCCCGAAACGTGTTGAGCGTGTTGCGTTGCGTACCTGATGTGTAGTCTGCAAGCCAATGACTACGCCGCTCTGCGTCAGTTTCTTGCAATGCAGCATAAGCGTTTTTGATTTCGCGCATCAAAAATTGCAATTAGCTTCCGCTCCTGGCGCTCCATACAGTGAGGCACGACCCGAACACACGGCATGTACGACTCTGCAGATAAAGGCTTCATCCACAAGAAGCTGCGCGCGTGCGTCGGTCTCACCGCATTGATTTTCAGGAGAGAGAACATGGATGACCCCGTAATCCAGCGTATCCAGAACAATCCCAGGTTTCATGAACTGGTGCACAAAAAAAGCAGCCTCAGCTGGACCCTGGCCATCATCATCCTGGTGGCCTACGTCGGTCTGATTTTGATGATTGCGCTGGCCCCGTCCGTGCTGGGCACCCCGCTGTTTGCCGGCGGTGTCACCACCATCGGCATTCCACTGGGCATGTTGTTGATTGTGCTGGCGTTTGTGCTGACTGGCATTTATGTGCGTCGCGCCAATGGCGAATTCGATACGCTCAATCAACAAGTGATCGCGGAGGCTCGCAATGCGCGCAACTGATCGCCTTACGCTGGCCAGTATCGCCTTGATGTCCAGTTTGCCGACGTGGGCGGCCGGTGCGCTGGAAGGCCCGGTCAAGCAACGCGAGACCAACTGGCACGCCATTATCATCTTTCTGATTTTTGTCGCATTTACCTTGGGCATCACTTACTGGGCAGCGCGTCGCACCCGCTCAGCCAAAGATTTTTACGCGGCAGGCGGCGGCATTACCGGTTTGCAGAATGGCCTGGCCATTGCCGGTGACTTTATGTCGGCCGCGTCGTTTCTCGGTATCTCGGCGCTGGTATTTACCAAGGGCTATGACGGGCTGATCTACTCGCTGGGCTTTCTGGTGGGCTGGCCGATCATCACGTTTCTGGTGGCCGAACGCCTGCGTAACCTGGGCAAATTTACCTTTGCCGATGTCGCCTCGTATCGCCTTAAACAAACCCCGATCCGCAGCTTTGCCGCCACCGGCACGCTGATTGTGGTGACGCTGTATCTGATCGCGCAGATGGTGGGCGCGGGTCAGCTGATCCAGTTGCTGTTTGGCCTGCCCTACGCCACCGCCGTCATTATCGTCGGCGTGCTGATGGTGCTGTATGTCACCTTTGGCGGCATGCTGGCCACCACCTGGGTGCAGATCATCAAGGCGGTGATGTTGTTGTGTGGCGCCACGTTTATGGCGTTTATGGTGATGCAGGCGGCGGGCTTCAGCTTTGAAACGCTGTTCCAGACCGCCGTGTCAGTGCACCCCAAGCATCTGGCCATCATGGCGCCGGGCAATACCTCGCCCATCGAAACCATCTCGCTGGGCATCGGGTTGATGTTTGGTACCGCGGGCCTGCCGCACATCCTGATGCGCTTCTTTACGGTTAAAGACGCTAAAGAGGCACGCAAATCGGTGTTTTATGCCACCGGCTTTATCGGCTACTTCTACATCCTGACCTTCATCATCGGCTTTGGCGCAATCATGCTGGTGATGGGCAAGCCCGAGTACACCACCACGGTGATGGAAAAAGGCAAGCAGGTCACGCAGTTGATTGGGGGCGCCAACATGCCCGCCATTCACCTGGCTTATGCGGTGGGCGGCGATATGTTCCAGGGCTTCATCTCGGCCGTGGCATTTGCCACCATCCTGGCCGTGGTGTCGGGGCTGACGCTCAGCGGCGCATCGGCGATCTCGCATGACTTGTACGCCAACGTGTTTGCTCGTGGCCGTACTAACGAAGCGCACGAAATCCGCGTATCGAAATACGCCACGCTGGGCTTGGGCGTAGTGGCCATCCTGCTGGGTATCGCGTTCCAGAAAACCAACGTCGCCTTTATGGTGGGCCTGGCCTTCTCGGTGGCGGCTTCGGCTAACTTTCCGGTGTTGTTCCTGGCCATGTTCTGGCGTGGCCTGACCACGCGGGGCGCGGTCGCGGGCGGTTCGCTGGGCCTGCTCTGCGCGGTGGCCATGATCGTCACTGGCCCCACCGTGTGGGTGAAGATTCTCGGCAATGCCGCGCCCATCTTCCCGTATGACAACCCGTCGATCTTCTCGATGCCGCTGGCCTTTATCGTGATCTGGGCGGTGTCAAAAATGGATACCAGCGCTGCTGCCGCTCAAGAAAAAGCCGCTTTCGATGCGCAGTTTGTGCGCTCGATGACCGGCGTGGGCGCCGAAGGGGCCGCCAGCCATTAAGGCATAGCAGGATCGGAGACGAAGCAAAAAAAGAAGGTATGACACTGCATCACAAAAAAAACGGGGACCACCTCGTGAAAACGCCCCGCTTGCTGCGGGGCGTTTTCGTTAGTACGTACCCTTGCTATGGCTTATGGGCGCTCCAGCAGGCGTTGACCCATGCCGGCAATCACGCCGGCGGCAGCGGGTGCCAGCAAGAACAACCACAGTTGCGACAGCGCAATGCCACCGGCAAACAAGGCCGGGCCCAGGCTACGCGCCGGATTCACCGAAGTGCCGGTCAGCGGAATGCCCACCAGGTGGATCGCGGTCAGCGTCAGGCCGATGGCCACGCCAGCGATCAAGGCGTTTTCCGCGCGCGACGTGACGCCCAGAATCATCGACACAAAAATCAGTGTGGCAACGAACTCAAACACCAGCGCCGCTTGCAGCGCGCCATCGGCGTACTGGTTCTGGCCAAACTGGGTGGCCGTGCCGCCCTGGCCGGTCGCGATCAGATAAATGATCGCCGCACCCGCCATCGCGCCCAGGCATTGGGCCACGATATAACCCAGCGCCCGTTGCGGCCGCATGCGGCCCGCGATCAGCACGCCCAGCGTGACGGCCGGGTTAACGTGTGCGCCCGACCAATGCCCAAAACCATAAGCGACCGTCACGATGGCCAGCCCAAATGCGAAAGCGATACCCGTGTGGCCAATCTCCGGCCCCGCGAACACCGCGGCGCCACAGCCAAATAACACCAGAATCAACGTGCCGAAAAACTCGGCCAGATAATGTTTTGCGAACATGATAGTTGCGTTCCCTTGCCAGGCAAAAGGCAGGCAATCTAGCAAGCGCGGCGGGCCAATACTATGTGAATGTCGCGCTTGGCTTGCACAAAAAAACACAATAAATCAGCAACTAACATGCATTACGCGATCAGAAATGTGGCCACGATGTTGCGGCGCAATATCAGCGTTACTGATTCGCCGCATCAAAAAACACGATTGGATTGCAGGCATCGTCAGCTTTAGAGTCCATACACACTATTCCTTACTCCGCAGTGGAGCACGCATGAGCACGATCGACTCGGTATTAAAAGAAAACCGCCTGTTTCCGCCCTCAGAGGACTTTCGCGTTAAAGCGAATGTATCGGGCATGGAGGGATACAACGCCCTGTGCGAGCAAGCCAACAACGATTACGAAGGCTTCTGGGCCGATCTGGGCCGCGAGCTGGTGTCATGGAAGCAACCGTTTACCAAGGTGCTGAACAGCACCGAGGCGCCATTCTACAAATGGTTTGAAGACGGCACGCTGAACGTGTCGTACAACTGCCTCGACCGTCATCTGGCGGGCAGCGGCGACAAACCCGCCATCATCTTCGAAGCCGATGATGGTACCTCCACGCCGGTTACCTATCGCGAACTGCATCAACGCGTGTGCCAGTTTGCCAATGGCCTGCGCAGCCTGGGCGTCAAGAAAGGCGACCGCGTGGTGGTGTATATGCCGATGGGCGTCGAAGCCGTGGTGGCCATGCAAGCGTGCGCCCGCATAGGCGCGATCCACTCGGTGGTATTTGGCGGCTTCTCGGCCAAATCGCTGCAAGAACGCATTGGCGACGCGCGCGCGTCGCTGGTGATTACCGCCAACGAGGGCCTGCGCGGCGGTAAATCGGTGCCGTTGCAAGCCGTGGTGGACGACGCGCTGGCGCTGGGCGGTTGCGAATCAATCCAGCACATTGTGGTGTTCCAGCGCACGCAAACCGCGCCCGCCCAGTGGGACGCGCGCAATGTGTGGTGGCACGAACTGACGGCGCAGCAACCAACCGAGTGCGAACCGGAATGGATGAACGCCGAAGATCCACTATTTATTCTGTATACCAGCGGCTCCACCGGCAAACCCAAAGGCATCCAGCATTCCAGCGGCGGTTATCTGCTCGGCACGCTGGTCACGATGAAATGGGTATTCGATTACAAGCCGGACGATGTGTTCTGGTGCACGGCCGACGTGGGCTGGATTACCGGCCATTCGTATGTGTGTTATGGCCCGCTGGCCATCGGCGCCACGCAAGTGGTGTTTGAGGGCATCCCCACCTATCCGGATGCCAACCGCTTCTGGTCGATGATCGCCAGGCATAAGGTCACCACGTTCTACACCGCGCCCACCGCGATCCGCTCGCTGATCAAACTGGGCGCCGATCTGCCCGGACAGCATGATCTGAGCAGCCTGCGTTTGCTGGGCACGGTGGGCGAGCCGATCAACCCTGAAGCGTGGATCTGGTATCACGAAGTGGTGGGCGGCGGTCGTTGCCCGATTGTCGATACGTGGTGGCAAACCGAAACCGGCGCCCACATGATTGCCCCGCTGCCGGGTGCCGTTGCGACCAAACCGGGTTCTTGCACACTGCCGCTGCCGGGTATTCTGGCCGATATCGTCGATGAATCCGGCGCGCCGGTCGAACCAGGTAAAGGCGGCGCGCTGGTCATCAAAAAGCCGTGGCCGTCGATGGTGCGCACCATCTGGGGCGACCCGGATCGCTTCAAGAAGACGTATTTCCCCGAAGAATTCAACGGCCAGTTGTACTTGGCGGGCGATTCGGCGCACACCGACGAAAACGGCTACATCTGGATCATGGGCCGCATTGATGACGTGTTGAATGTATCCGGCCACCGTTTGGGCACGATGGAAATTGAATCGGCGCTGGTCGCCAACCCGCTGGTGGCCGAGGCTGCCGTGGTGGGCCGGCCGCACGAAATCAAAGGCGAAGCCGTGGTGGCGTTTGTGGTGCTGAAGCAAAACCGCCCCGAAGGCGAGGACGCCAAGCGCATCGCGCGCGAGCTACGCGAATGGGTGGCGCACGAGATCGGCAAGATCGCCCAACCCGATGAAATCCGCTTTGGCGAGAACCTGCCGAAGACGCGCTCGGGCAAGATCATGCGCCGGTTGTTACGCGTGATTGCGAAGGGTGAAGAGATTACGCAGGACGTTTCGACGCTGGAGAATCCGGCGATCCTGGAACAACTGCGGGTTAGTGCACTCTAACCCCATGGCAGCACAGCATTACCCCGCGGTTAGACCCGCGGGGTTTTTTTATTGAGGGGGCGGTGCAGCACGGCCATTTCGCATCCCGGCGGTACTCAGAATCCTCATGGCCTACCTGGCCACTCCGGTTCTTCCGTTCCGGCGGTATGCGAACTGACCGCACTGCACCGCCCCCGACGCGGCTTTGTTGATGCTGCGAGGCGCTTCGCTGTCGCGGGGCCAGGGCCAGGGCTAAAGCTAAAACCAAGGGCTAAGCCGAAGATGGGGAGCTGGCTTAGCGCGGGGCACGTAGGAAAGCGCTGCCGTTTCGTCGCGACAGCGGCGATATTGAAATCTTTCCGGGCCAGCGCCACTTCTCATAGAACGTTCGTTTCATGAACCGTTTTTTGCGCGTAGAATCCATCGATTGCGCAAACGCCTTGAGGATAGCCCCGTGTTTGTAGAATTCCCGAATTCGCCGTACAAGCTGTTCCAGCCTTTTCCGCCGTCGGGGGACCAGCCAGTGGCCATCGACCAGTTGGTAGAAGGTCTGGAGGATGGCTTGCAGTTTCAGACGCTGCTGGGCGTAACCGGCTCGGGCAAGACCTACACGATGGCCAATGTCATCGCGCGCACGGGCCGCCCGGCGATTGTGATGGCGCCCAACAAGACGCTGGCGGCGCAGCTTTATTCCGAATTCCGTGAGTTCTTTCCGGAAAATGCCGTCGAATACTTCGTCTCGTATTACGACTACTACCAGCCCGAAGCGTATGTGCCGTCCAAGGATTTGTTTATCGAGAAAGACTCTTCGATCAACGAGCACATTGAGCAAATGCGGCTGTCCGCCACCAAAGCGATGCTGGAACGCCCCGATGTAATCATCGTGGCCACCGTCTCGGCCATCTACGGTATTGGCGACCCGAGCGATTATCACAAGATGATTTTGCACCTCAAAGAGGGCGAAACCCATCCGCAGCGCGACATCATCAAACGCCTGACGGTGATGCAGTACGAGCGCAATGAAATGGCGTTCTCGCGCGGCACCTTCCGCGTGCGTGGCGACGTCATTGACGTCTTCCCCGCCGAGAACGCCGAGCTGGCCGTACGCATCAGCCTGTTTGACGACGAAATCGAAACCATCAACCTGTTTGATCCGCTCACCGGCCATATCAAACAACGCATGGGCCGGTTTACCGTTTTTCCGTCCAGCCATTACGTGACGCCGCGCGATACCGTGCTGCGCGCGGTGGAGACTATCAAAACCGAGCTCAAAAGCCGGCTCGACTTCTATTACAAAGAAAACAAACTGGTGGAAGCGCAGCGGCTGGAACAGCGCACGCGGTTTGATCTGGAAATGCTCAATGAAATGGGCTTTTGCAAAGGCATCGAAAACTACTCACGCCACTTTTCCGGCAAAAAGGCCGGCGAGCCGCCCCCCACGCTGATCGACTATCTGCCGCGCAACTCGTTGATGTTTCTGGATGAGTCGCACGTGATGATAGGCCAGATTGGCGGCATGTATCGCGGTGACCGCGCGCGTAAAGAAAACCTGGTTGATTACGGTTTCCGTATGCCCAGCGCCATGGATAACCGTCCGCTCAAGTTTGAAGAATTTGAAGGCATGATGCCGCAAACCATCTTTGTGTCCGCCACCCCGGCGGATTACGAAGAAAAGCATCAGGGCCAGGTGGTGGAACAACTGGTGCGCCCTACCGGTCTGGTCGACCCGGAAATCGAAGTGCGCCCGGTGGGCACGCAGGTGGACGATGTGCTGTCCGAAATCAATAAACGCGCCGCCATTGGCGAGCGTGTGCTGGT
Organism: Amantichitinum ursilacus; assembly: GCF_001294205.1. Classification (GTDB taxonomy): domain Bacteria; phylum Pseudomonadota; class Gammaproteobacteria; order Burkholderiales; family Chitinibacteraceae; genus Amantichitinum; species Amantichitinum ursilacus. Next base: position 5,286 of record NZ_LAQT01000006.1, on the reverse strand, counting down.
AACCACGCTGACCAAGCGCATGGCCGAACAGCTGACCGAATACCTGGGCGAGCACGGCGTTAAAGTGCGCTATCTGCACTCGGACATCGATACGGTGGAGCGGGTTGAGATTATTCGCGATCTGCGGCTGGGCGTGTTCGATGTGCTGATCGGCATCAACTTGTTGCGCGAGGGTCTGGATATCCCCGAAGTGTCTTTGGTGGCCATTCTCGATGCCGACAAGGAAGGCTTCTTGCGCAGCGAGCGCAGCTTGATCCAGACCATCGGCCGCGCCGCGCGTAACCTGAACGGCCGCGCCATTCTGTATGCCGACCGGGTTACCGACTCGATGCGCAAAGCCATCGACGAAACCCAGCGCCGGCGCGCCAAGCAAGTGCAGTTCAACCTTGATAACGGCATCGTGCCCAAGTCGATTACCAAGCGCATCAAGGACATTATCGACGGCGTGTATAACGCCGAAGAGGCCGCGGCCGATCGATTGGAGGCCAAGAGCCAGCGCCTGGTGGAAGAAATGGACCAGAAAGATCTGGCGCGCGAACTCAAGCGGCTGGAAAAAGAAATGCTGGCCGCCGCCAAGAATCTGGAATTCGAGAAGGCCGCCCAAATGCGCGATCAACTCAGAATCTTGCGCATGCGTGCGTTTGGCGCGGAATAAACAGCCTTGGCATTACCGATTGTGTTTATGGACGAGCAAATCGTCGCCATCCACAAGCCTTCGGGCTTGTTGGTGCATCGCTCGATGCTGGATCGCCACGAAACGCGCTTTGCCGTGCAATTGCTGCGCGACCAGTTGGGCCGCCGCGTGTATCCAGCGCATCGGCTGGATAAGGGCACATCTGGCTTGTTGCTGTTTGGTCTGAACCCGGAAGCGGGCCGCGCCTTGTCGTTGGCGTTTGAGCATCAGCACGTGCACAAACGCTATCACGCGATTGTGCGCGGCTGGCCCAGCGACGCGGGCGTCATCGACCATGCGCTGGCCAAGCAGCTTGATGAATCAGAAATCCGCGCGGGCGCGCCGCAAGGCCCGATCCAGGATGCGGTAACCGAATACAAGACGCTGGCCACCACCACCCAGCCGTGGCAAATCGATAAATATCCTGAAAGCCGCTACGCGCTGGTCGAACTGAACCCGATCACCGGGCGGCGCCACCAGCTGCGCCGCCACCTTAAACACATCAGCCATCCCATCATCGGCGACGCCACCTACGGCAAGGGCCAGCACAATCGCAAATTTGCCGAAGTATTTGGCCATGCGCGTTTGTTGCTGGCCTGCAGCGCCATGCGTTTTCCACATCCGGTGACGGGCGAGACCCTCGCCCTCACCTGCCCGCTGGCGGCCGACTTTGGCGAGGTAGTGCACGGGCTCGGTTGGGCTATCCCGGATGATCTACAGGCGTAAAAAAAACCCGCTCGTAAGCGGGTTTTTTTGATTCAAACAGCAAGGCCGATCAATCAGGCGCGCTTTTTGAATTCGAAGGTGCGGGTATCGATTTCGATGCGATCACCGATTTCGATAAACGCAGCCACCTGGATCTCGGTGGTAGTGCCTTTCAGACGGGCCGGCTTCATCACCTTGCCCGACGTGTCGCCACGGACGGCCGGTTCGGTGTATTCCACTTCGCGCACGATGGTGGTCGGCAGTTCAACCGAGATCGCCTTGCCGTCGTAGAACGTCACTTCGCACTGGTCTTCCATGCCATCAACGATAAAGCCAACGGCGTCGCCGACGTTTTCGGCTTCGACTTCGTACTGGTTGAATTCAGCGTCCATAAACACGTACATCGGGTCAGCAAAGTACGAGTAGGTGCAGTCTTTCTTGTCCAGAACCACGACGTCAAACTTGTCATCCGCCTTGTAGATGGCTTCGGACGGTGCGTCGGTCAGCAGGTTCTTCATCTTCATTTTTACAACCGCCGAGTTACGACCCGACTTGTTGTATTCGGTCTTTTGCACAACCAGCGGCGCGCCGTCGACCATGATTACGTTACCCGAACGGACTTCCTGTGCGGTCTTCATCTCAAAATCTTCCTGTTGCAATAAGCTGAAACGTTGCTGTTCATAACCGGCATCGCTGCAGCCGGTCGCTAAACGGGATTTTAAAAACCGGCTATTTTAGCCTGGCATTTGCGAATCTGGCCAGATTGGCTGCCAAATTACCCAAGGCGTCCAGATGGGCGGCCCAGCGCTGTGCATGCATGCGCAAGGCGGGCCAATGCGCAACCACACTTTGCCACGCGTGGGTGACGCCGCCGTGGGTCAGGTCGCCGTGGTTCCAGCCATAGGTCAGCGCGCGTAACGCGGCGGCAGCGTCCGCGGGCGCGTCTTTCAGATAAAGCTCAATAAACGCATCCAGCTTGATCAGATGCACTGCGTCTTCCTGCGGATAGATGTGCCAGACCAAGGGCAGCCCCGCCCATTGCGCACGCACAAAGCTGTCTTCGCCGCGCACAAAGTTCAGGTCGCAACTCCACAACAAGGCGTCGTATTCAGCTTGCGGCCGCATTGGCAGCGGATAGATTGTGGCTGCGCCGTGTTGCAACGGTTGTCCCAATTGCAGCGGCCCGACCACCGCTTGCAGCGAGGTCCAGATGCGCCCTTGCGGCATCAGGATATTGATCGGCGTGGGGCTCGCTGCCCACTGTTCTAATAAAGCAGGCAGCGCGGCGTTCTCATAGGCAAACAGGCTTACGGTAAAGTGCGCCGGCGCCGTCACCCCCTGAGCATGCAACCAGGCGTCGCGCTGGCTCGGCCCCCATGCCGCGCGGCGCGCTGGCAAATCAGCCTCGCCCAATACGCCGCCGGTGCCCGCGCTAAAGCCCGGAAAGAAGAAATATTTGTTCAGGCCTCCACCCTGTGGCGACGGCAAACCATGACAGTCCACCACCCAAGGCTCAGCCGACAGATATTCCAGATTCAGCCACAACGGCAACGGTTGCTGCGCGCGCATCGCAGCGATCGCAAGGGGCGGCAGTTCGCAGGCGAAGGCCTCAATCACCACATCGGCTGGCGCATCGTCCAACGCGGGCGTGGCGGACCAGTGTCTGATGGTGACGCCCTCCAGTACCTGCTCGGCCACGTTTGCGACGGCTGGCAATAACTGCGCAAAGGTCGCCAGATCATCTACCCACAGCGTCACTTGGGCGTTGTAGTTGTGATGTAGTTGACTCGCAAGACGCCAACAAACGCCGATATCACCAAAATTGTCGACCACGCGACACCAGATTACCCACCGTTTATCAGCCACTGACACCTGTCCTGTTGATTGCTGACCCCGCACCACAGTGGCGCAACCGTTTTAATTGCGCGCACTGTAGTCGAAAAAATCCACTTACAAAATCTGACGTTTTACTTTAATAAAGCCTGCAATCCTTTGCAGCTGGGGCGTTGCGGGCATAAGCCGAATTCTGACACGCGCCAGCACGGTGCGGCAAAAGCACGCAAAAAGCACCGTTTTTGCGCTACCTTTATCAGGATTTGCTGTATTTCTTACAAATTCCCTTCGATTTTCACCAGGAATCAAAAAGTTATTGAAAGAATTCAACTTACTTGATAGCATGCAATCACTGAAATCAGGTGCAAACCGCGCGGTGAGAAAGGCCACGCATTTTGCGATTTCAGCCTGCACAAGAAGTCTCGATGCCTATGCAGCATCAAGCAGTCCCGCCGGGCCACGAACCGGAATGGGAGCTGCTGGCGCAGGCCCCCTAAGGCCACGCACAGCTTATGTCACGGGGACCCCAAAAGGGTAATACCAACGGCACAAAACCATCCGACTTGCCAAGGAGATTTACAAATGAAACTTCGTACCGTTATTGCCAGCCTCGCGCTGGCCGCAGCTTCCACCGGCGCTTTCGCTACCAACCTGGGTACCGTGAGCGAAGGCCTGTCCATCTACACCGCTACCGGCCCTGTCAACGGCGCTTACAGCGGTTCGTGGACGCTGGACACCACCAGCCTGGGCGGCGCGCTGACCGCGTTCTACTCGGTGGCTGATGTTCCTGGCGCCATCACGTTCTCTGACTCCATCCTGTCGCTGTACAAAGGCAGCACGCTGGTTGGCACCACCACCGCTGGCCACTGGCTGGGTGTTTCGCTGGATACGTTCAGCACCTACACCTACACCCTGACCGGCACGGGCACTGGCGTGAACGGCCTCGGCAACTTCTCGCTGGGCATCTTCGCTGTCGGCGCACCGACTGCACCGGTTCCGGAACCCGAAACCTACGCCCTGATGGGTCTGGGTCTGGTGGCTCTGGTCGCAGCCCGCGCACGTCGCCGCGCAGTGTAATCGTCTTAGCCGATTGCAAGACACAAACGGCAGCTTCGGCTGCCGTTTTTTCGTTTTGGCGGCTGGCTGGGCGGGCGGGTTGCTTTTGGAATGGCGGACGTTTGCGTACGCGGGATTTACGCTTCGCATCTACAGCCTGTTCACCCAGCGACGGCCGGAACTGGATGATCGCCAGTACTGGAACGACACGGTGCGCATCGGCCGCGGCGTTGATTTTTGGGGCGAATGCTTGATGTCGGGGATGTCGGGGATGTCCAGAATCCCCGTATGGCTGTCAGCCTGTCTGTCTGGGGTCTGGGTTCGACTGCTGCGGGGCAAGCCTTAACCGCTTGAGCCTGCGGCGCATGTTTTGATACCCGGGGGGTGCCCGGGAGCACGTCACTTTCTCCTACAGCCGAGAAAGTAACCAAAGAGGCCGCCCTTAGCTGCCGCAATGCGGGGGTAGGTCAAAAGCCTCAAGCAAATCCTTTGGGTTGCATAGCTGCCGCTCCGCGGACGCGACGCTCAGTCGGAGCCCCTCCGGGTCGCCTCCCTTCGCGCGCTCAAGAGATGGCGTTGGTTTGCTAGCCGCGCTGGCCTCGTTGCTGCGCAACATCGGGCGGGCGTGGATGCTGGGCCGTGACAGTGAATGGGGTTTGTGTGTGCTTATCGCTTTCGTCTGATTTACGCTGCGGTCCCATAGGGTGGGTCAAGACCCACCACCCAAAGTAGCAAACAAGAACGGCCGGGCCGAACCCGCGCATGTTTACCTCCTCACGAAGGCCCGCAAAAACCCCGAACGCCAGCACGCTTGCCCCTCACGGGGGTATGCAAGAACAACCGGGCGAAACGTCCGCATGTTTGCCTCCTCGCGAAGGCGTGCAGTAAACGTAGGGTGCGTTACCCCAAAGGGGCAACGCACATTTGGGTTATGCCACCGAAGTTGTCAAAAACGCGAAATCGGGATGGCAGCAAGGAATGAGGGGCATGGCGTAATCGGGGAAATGTGCGTTGTCCCC
>NZ_LAQT01000005.1 GCF_001294205.1 Amantichitinum ursilacus | reverse complement strand
CTCTTGATGGCTTTGCCAGGTGGGTCACGACCCACCCTATAACTGCTCGGATTAGCCAGGCATAGCGTGGGTCCATGACCCACCATTCAAAGCCGCCGATGTGCACCTCGCTGGTCGAAGTTCCCGCTTTGCCTGGCGCCCTTGACTCACAAAGCAAAGCTATTTGATGAGAATCGTTTCGTATCAAATCTCTTGATGGCTTTGCCAGGTGGGCCACGACCCACCCTATAACTGCTCGGATTAGCCAGGCATAGGGTGGGTCATGACCCACCATTCAAAGCCGCCGATGCGCACCTCGCTGGTCGAAGTTTCCGCTTTGCCTGGCGCCCTTGACTCGCAAAGCAAAGCCATTTGATGAGAATCGTCTGGTATCAAATCTCTAGATGACTTTGCTTGGTGGGTCACGACCCACCCTATGCATGGTGGACAAATCGCCGGTAGGGTGCGTTACCCGAAGGGCAACGCACATTTTCGGGCCAACGGCCCCGGCCCCGTACAGGGCCAACCTAGCATCCATGGCATAACCCAGCGGCACCCGCCCCCCAACGCGAACAAAAAAAGGCCTTCCGAAGAAGGCCTTTTCCCATGGTGTGCCAGAGAAGCCGGACTTAGAAGTCCATGCCGCCCATGCCACCCATACCGCCGCCGCCCGGCATGGCCGGTGCGTCGTCTTTCGGCAGCTCAGCCACCATCGCGTCGGTGGTCAGCAGCAGACCAGCGATCGATGCAGCGTGTTGCAGCGCCGAACGGGTTACCTTGGCCGGGTCCAGCACGCCGATGGCAACCAGATCACCGTATTCGCCGGTGGCCGCGTTGTAACCGAAGTTACCGGTGCCTTCCACCACGCGGTTAACCACAACGCTCGGCTCGTCGCCCGCGTTGGCCACGATCTGACGCAGCGGTGCTTCAATGGCTTTCAGCACGATCTTGATACCAGCGTCTTGATCGGCGTTCAGGCCCTTCAGCTCGCCCAGGTTGGCACGGGCACGCAGTAGCGCAACACCGCCGCCAGGCACAATGCCTTCTTCCACTGCAGCGCGGGTGGCGTGCAGGGCATCTTCGACGCGGGCTTTCTTTTCTTTCATTTCGACTTCAGTTGCAGCGCCGACCTTGATGACCGCAACGCCGCCGGCCAGCTTGGCCACGCGTTCTTGCAGTTTTTCACGGTCGTAATCGCTGCTGGCTTCTTCGATCTGGTTGCGGATCTGGCCAACGCGCGCCTTGATCGCATCTTCCGAACCGGCGCCGTCGATGATGGTGGTGTTTTCTTTACCCACTTCGATGCGCTTGGCCTGGCCCAGCTCAGCCAGCGTGGCTTTTTCCAGCGTCAGGCCGACTTCTTCGGCGATGACGGTGCCGCCAGTCAGAATGGCGATGTCTTCCAGCATGGCTTTACGACGATCACCAAAGCCCGGCGCCTTGACGGCCACAGTCTTCAGGATGCCGCGGATGTTGTTGACCACCAGGGTAGCCAGCGCTTCGCCATCCACATCTTCAGCGATGATCAGCAGCGGGCGGCCCGACTTGGCCACTTGTTCCAGCACCGGCAGCAGATCACGGATGTTGCTGATCTTTTTGTCGAACAGCAGCACAAACGGATTGTCCAGCAGGGCAATCTGTTTTTCCGGGTTGTTGATGAAGTACGGGCTCAGGTAGCCGCGGTCGAATTGCATACCTTCAACCACTGCCAGTTCGTCTTCGAGGCCGGAACCGTCTTCAATGGTGATGACGCCTTCCTTGCCCACTTTGTCCATCGCTTCAGCAATCTTGGCGCCGACGATTTCGTCGCTGTTGGCCGAGATGGAACCGACTTGTGCGATTTCCTTGCTGGTGGTGGTCGGCTTGGCGATCTTCTTCAGTTCTTCAACCAGAGCGATCACAGCCTTGTCGATACCGCGCTTCAGGTCGGTCGGGTTGAAACCGGCGGCCACGTACTTCAGGCCTTCGTTAACAATGCCTTGCGCCAGAACGGTTGCGGTGGTGGTGCCATCGCCGGCGATATCGGAAGTCTTGGAGGCAACTTCTTTAACCAGTTGCGCGCCCATGTTTTCGAACTTGTCTTTCAGTTCGATTTCTTTAGCAACCGACACACCGTCCTTGGTGATGGTCGGGGCGCCAAAGCTGCGCTCCAGCACCACGTTACGGCCTTTCGGGCCCAGCGTTACCTTGACTGCGTCGGCGAGGATGTTGACGCCGGCCACCATACGGGCACGGGCGGAATCACCGAACTTGACTTCTTTAGCTGCCATTATTTGTTACTCCTGCAAATCTGGAAGGGTATAGCGGGGTACTACGCGACTGCCGCAACGGGCAATCAGCCTTCGAGTACACCGAAGATGTCTTCTTCGCGAACAACCAGCAGTTCTTCGCCATCCACCTTGACGGTCTGGCCGCTGTATTTGCCGAGGATGACCTTATCGCCAACCTTCACCGACAGTTCACGCACAGAGCCGTTGTCCAGCACTTTGCCAGTGCCAACCGCAACAACCTCGCCCAGATCAGGCTTTTCTGCCGCGGCGCCCGGCAACACGATACCGGATGCGGTTTTTTCTTCGGCTTCTACACGCTTGATCACAACGCGGTCATGCAAAGGACGGATCTTCATCGTTCACTCTCCTGTTCAGAAATCCTGAGGCCATGAAATGTTAGAGGGGCCTGCAAGGCCCCGTTAGCACTCCCGGCTAACGAGTGCCAATAATAGTGATGGACTGTTACCTTTTCAAGGCCGGAAAGCGTTTTTGTTCCGGTGCCGCAGGCGCGCGTTCGACGTTAAAAGCTGATAGGCGTGCATTTATGGCGATGGCTGTTCCTTAACCTGTGAACGCGGCACGCCCGGTCTAACGGCTTTGATGGGATTGTCTGGCTGCGCTGCTGACGCAGTGGCCGCCCTTGCGGTCGGCATCTCTCGCCCCGTGATGAAGACCTTTTCCGGCAGCTTGAAGTGCCGTAATTGCAGGATTTCCAGCGGCCCGCTGCCCGCCAGGGTACGCAAGGCGTAACGCAGGTGGACGTTGTCTTCCAGTGTCCAGTCGATGCGCCAGCGGGCGCGGTCAACCTGCTCCAGTCTGGCTTTGTCGAGCAAACGGATAAAGCCCCAGGTACCGGCAAATTGCTGGTCGCGGTATTGCATGCCGTCCAGCATGTCCCAGGTCAGACTCCCGCCGGAGGCAACGCTGGCGGAATTATCCGGCACGCCGGGCCAGTTGAAACGCTGCCATTTCTGCCGCTGATTAAAATAGTCCAGGGTCTGGCCATCAATGGTCAGTTTGCTGTCGGTCAGTTTCGGGTGGCCTATCGCCATCAGGTCAAAACGGTACTGCGCATGGCCTTCGGCATAGAGACGGCTCGACAGCCTTGAGAGCATGTTGATGGCGTTAAGGAAGTCGGTGTTGAACCTGAGCGATTGCGCATACAAGGGATTGGGTACCCACTGGTCACCTTGCAATTCCAGAATGCCGCCGAGCCGGGTTTTGACGAACTGGGCGATGCTGCCTTGCGGGGCAATGAAACGAGCCAGTTCCGGCAGGCCGACTTCGTTGTCGGTGTCGTTGAACGGGAAGCGACCGCCGACTGCGCTGTTGAATGGCGCCCAGACGCTTTCGCGCCACAGGCTGTTCAAACTGGCCGAGGCCGGTTGCATCAGCGTGCGCCAGGATTGATCCACGGGCCGCAGAAACAGGTTTTCGCCCATCCCGGCATAATCGCTGCCGAGACTGGCCGCAACCCGCCCGGCATAGTTCTTCGCATCAATCAATTCACTGGCGTTGCCCTGGAACAGACTTTGGGCGAGTTGTCGGGCGAAGGCGTCATGGTCGGTGGCGGCGTTGACCTGGTGCAGCACCAGACGCGTGGCGCTGACCCAATCCAGATAGTGCTGCAGGCTGATGACGTTATCCGTGCCCGCCTGTGCGGCGATGGTGCCAGCTGTGCCGGCACTGCCATCAGCGAGCAAACCCAGCCGCAGGATCGGGCCAAAGGTTTCGGTCAGCGGCCCGATTTGCACTACTTGGCCTGTGGTCAGGGCCGGATCGGCGTCTTTGGCCTTGAAGGCATTCCGGGCTTTGTCGACCAGCGAATCGGCCAGACTGCGCTGCTGCATGCCCGCCTGAGCTTGCCAGGCAATGGTCTTGAGCAGTGCCGCCAGCGGCGATTGTCGGGCATCGGCGTAGATGCGCAACTGGTCAGCCGTACCGGATAAGCCAGCCTCCGGCACCCAATTAAGACGGTTAAGAAAATTTTGCCAGGCGTAACCAAAATCGGTGAAGTAGCGCCGGGTGAGGCTGGCCTGCAGGTCTTCGGGTTTGACCGTGTTCTGGTTAGTCATCTGGCCCAGCACCCAATCGCCTGTGGTCACCGCTTGTTTCGACAGTTGCACAATAGCGTCACGCACATAACCGTCGTAGGCCTGGCGCGTGAATGTGCCAGGCAGCCGCCCTTGCACCGACCAAACACTTCGCGAATCACGACCGCCCAGTAACTGCCCCATCGTCGGATCGGGATAACGCGCTTTGGTGTCCGCCAGCAGCTGGTGGTATAGCGTGTCATCGGCCTGTTTCAGTTCGATCAGGCTGGATAGGGTCAGACGGGCGCTGAACAGGACATCGTCATCGCCGGTCAGTTGCCACTGCGGGTGCGCGGCCAGGTGTTTTGCGTAGAACGTCACCACCTGTTCAATCCCATCGACACTCAGCGCGGGCCGCACCACCCGCGCCGTTTTCGCCAGACGCGGTGCAAGGAATTCGGCATCGGCTCGCTGGGCCTGTGACAGCATGAGCCAGGTTTTGAGGGTGTCGTAACCGTATTGGCCGATGTGGTCGGGGCCAACGGCTTTGTCGCCCGTATCTGACGATTTGGGGGCAGTGGACGCGGTGGTTTGCGTATCAAGATCAGCACTGCTCAGCGGTACGCCGTTGAGTACCTTGAGCTGCAATGCCAGTTGCTGCTGCACCGGCTGGATCAGCCATTTGTTGGTCGCGTCGCCATACGGTTTCCACATTGCATCCAGCAACCGGGCATCGTGATTCAAGCCCAAACGCGCCGTCCATGGCGGCCCGTGCTTGATATGCGCTTCCAGCAAGGCCATGTCGTTCTGCACGGTGATCAGCGCCGGGAATGCGGTTTCAAGGTTGGATGCGGATTGCAGATTTGCCACATCGGCGTGGACCCGTGCGATCAGGGCACGGTTCTGCATGTACGACAGCGTCAGCCCGACGCACAGCACCACGCCACTGATGGCTACCGCATAGCAGAACCAGTCAAAGCCGGTCAGCTTAAGCCGGGGTCGGGCAGCGCGGGTGAACGTGCGCAACCATGCCGCTGGCAAGGTGACGTTCATCCCGGCATTGCGTGCGCTTTCCTGCAAGAAGACATCGGTGTTAGCGCTGTCCGCTTTGTCATTGGCGGCTGCAACAGCAGCGGTCGGCACAGGCGTAAACCACAGACCAGCCAGCATCTGGCGTCGATGCAGGTTGTGCGCAATCTGGCTGACCCACAGCGCCAGCGCTTCAAGCTGCTGCTCCAGAAACCGCGACAACCCCGCATCAAAATGCGCTTTGCGCTGTTCGATTAGTGCGGGCAACCCGGTTTGTGTCAGCGGCTCAACCAGTTGCTGCAGCGATTGACTGACTCGCCCGGTACTGGCTGCGGCCGCCGGCAGTTGCACCAGGATAGGCGCGGCCTCTTCCGTGCGCTGGCCCGGGACTGCGGGAGACAATAAGACCTGCACCGGCAGCGCAAAACCGCAGGCACTGGCCAGTCGTGCCAGCGTATTGCCGTACGGGGTGTCGCCGTCACTGACCAGCACAATGCCACTGGCCGGTTTACGCACTGAGCCGCGTAAATGTCGCCAGCCTGCCGCTGGCACGATGGCTTCATCACCGGCCCACACCAATACCGCCTGTTTCGTATCGAGCCAATGTTGTTCCACCAGATACGGGAAGTGCGCTTTGACCAGTTGCTGCGAACCCGTGACCAGCAGCCACGGTTTCTGGCGCTCCAGCCATGTGTACTGTGATCGGAGGTGCTGGTGCAGGGGCCGGAAGGGGTCGGGCCTCGGTGCGTACTTTTGCGGATTTTCCTTGCGGTCCCGCGCGGCATCCTGCTCGGCGATCAAACCCAGTGTGGACAGCCGCATCAGGAAGGCGACCAGGCCGTACAACAGCAACGATACAGCCCATATGGCGGGCAACATCCACCACAGCCGGTCGCGGTGCCCGGCCAGCCAGGACAACTGGTCTGCATAGCACCAGGCAAACGCACCGAAGACCAATACACACACCGTGATGCCCAACAACCAGTACAACAAACGCGCGCTGGCAGACACGGAAAGGATATCCACGCCGGAGACGGCGGCAGGATCAGGTTTGAGCGGGAGATTCATTCGGAACAATCACACCGATAACCGGTATGCCTGAAGTGTCTGCGGCCATCCAGCCGCAGGCAGATTGTTGTTGTCGGGCGACCAGCGCCGCGACGGTGAGCATGGCCGGTGCTGCCAGCGCGCCCGGATCACCAAAAAAAGGCGCCTGCACGAAATTCATGGCGGCCCACTGCGCCGCCTGCAGTGGCTCGACCGCATCCTCGTCTAGCACCACGGCCTGCGCGGGTGGCTTGGCGAGATCGGCGTAGGCCATCACCTGGGCGCAGGCATCGGCCACAGCCTCGCCTTGGTCCGCGTTCACCGCTTCACTGCGGTGCATCCGAACCACGCCGCCGTCGCTGCCCAACAGCCAGGCAAAGGCGACTTCACCCGCAGGAAGCGGACTGTCAGTCACCGCAGCGGGGCTCGACACGCCCGCGCAGAGAATGCGTCGTACCGAAGGTACTTGTGCATGCAACTGGTCGAAGGCCTGGTCCAGCGTGGCCATGCCTGACCAAGGTAGCGTTGTTTCCGGCAGGATCAGCGGCGCCGCGGCCAGACCATCCCGAAACGTCGCCCATGCCACAGTGTCACCCGACCAGTACACCTGGCTGATGACGGCGGACCTGGTGTCGATACCTTGTTCCTGGAGTGTCTGCACCAGTTGCCGCGCCAGCGCGCGGGCCAGCCGTTTCTGCCGGGTCGCTTCGGTTTCCATCAGCGCCTGTTGCCAGCGCACCACCTTGACGGTCTGTTTGGGATCGCCGGGGTGTTTGCCGTCGATGGTCTGAGTGGTTTCCCGCGCCGGGGTTGCCGTACCCATGGCCAGCGCACGCAGTTTGTAAGGGGTATCGCCAAACGGGCCAATCAGGGCCAGCGCCTGCAAGCAAACCGGTTTTGAGCGCGCAGCCCACCAGACCTGTTGCCGCAGTGCGACCATGCGGTCGTAGTCCGCCTTGTTGTTGCGCGCAGCAAAGAACCACCACTGGCGAAACGCAAACGCCACCAGCCACAGACCGGGTGCCGCGATGGTCGAATACAACCAGAACTCAAGCCCGCGCGCGGATTTGCCAGTGGGCCACAACTGCACAGTCAGCAGCGCACCCGCGGCAATCATGAACGGCAGCACCATCAGCCAGCGACGTTTTATCGGCGCACCCGGTACCGGATGCGTCTTGTAGTACGGTGGCCGCTTCAAGACGCGATACCCACATCTGGCAGTGAACTCACCAGCGTGCAGCCGCAGTCGCAATGGTGACCATCGAGTGCCACTGCAGCGCCACCGACGCGGGTCATGGTGGAGCCTTCACGAATGCGGGTCAGGCCATGCTTGTTGCACACTGCCGCGTCGCCCACCCGTGCGGGAGGCCGGCCGAAGATCTTTGCGCCCGCCCACGCGCTGGTCACCTGGCCACCATATTCGCGCAGCGTGTCGCCCAGGCGGATTAGCTTGCGCATGGTCTGGCCTCCACCCATGCGGCACGCACCATCAAACCAGGTTGCTGTTCACTCATGCCAGCATCCCCTCGGCCTGGGTCAGCAAGCCAGGCGCATTCGATGATGAGCCCTGCACCGTGCCGCCTGCGGCTGCAATAAGCTGGTTAAGCCTGTCCATGCCCGACTGGTGGAAAGCCAGCACGCTTTCCTGCTGCTGTTGGGTGACCACCGTACCGATATCGTTGGTGAAGGCCCACAGCTTGTCGGCTCCGGGCAAGGCCGGGATCGTGGCGCCGGTGATCTGGTCGGTGATGACATGTTCCAGCGAGGTGATCGCCAGCGTCCCGGCCAGACCGCCCGCGATGCCTTTGAGGTTGCGCTGGCGCACGGTGTACACCACGCCGCCCACCAGCGTGGCCACACCGATGACCCGACCGGCCACGGCAACCGGTGACAGCGCCTTGTTGGTCAGGGTATCGACGTAGATCATGCGGTTGCGGAAGTAACCCGACCACATTTCGCGGCTGCCCAGACTGGAATACATGAACCAGGCGCGCGAATCGTGGATGTGGTTGTCATACAGCGCCAGTACATCCGCCATATCCGGGCTGAACAGGGTTTTGACTCCCGCTTCACCCGCTGTCTTCAGTCGGTTGAATTCGGCCACTTCGTCATCGCCATTGATCAGCAGGATGGTGCTGGCGGGAAGGGTGTCGATCAGGATCTGGGCGGCACTGTGCTGCTGGCGCAGGATGCGACCTTCATAGTCACTTTTGAACTCGGCGGCGGCCTCACGCCACTGGATCTGGTCCATCTTCGGCTCGAAAACACGCATACCAGAAATGGGATCAGGCGGTGTGGTCGTTCCCCCTTCAGCTAGAGCTTTAGCCGCTTTGTCCGCAGCTTTCTGGCGGGCTTTTTTGATCTGTTTCTCATCAGCATCCCGTTTTTCCTGCGCCGCTTTACGGGCCGCTGCAGCCTCATGATCATTGCGACCATTCTTTGCGGCATCCGCATAAAAGCGCTGCTGCGTGTAAGAATGCTGACTGCCCGGCTCACTGGCAAAGCGCCGGATGCGCCAGGCGGTAATTTGTTCGGTCTGGCTGGCCATGACCTCTTCCAGCGGACCTCCGGCGCAGGTATCAAGCCAGGCGTTGAAGCGGGGGATGAGGGCAGGCAGGACGTCGAACTCTCTCTGGGTCGTTAGATCCATAATCCGCCAACCCGGATAAGTCGAGTCGCAATCCTGCTGCCCCACGTCTGGCACCTGAAATGGCGCTCCGAGTGCAAGTGCCTGCGCGTACATGTCATGCAAGGGAATCTGCGACAGCAGCATGCCGGTTTTATCCATGCCCATGCCTTGTTCACTCAGACAATAGCCACCCCCACGTCAGAGTGCATGCCGGGGTAAACGTATTCTTTGGCATAGCTTGGGTATTTCGACACCTTGCCGTCGATACGACGCACCGAATCCAGCGGAAAACACAGGCGCTGTTCATGGGCCGCCACAAAATGGCGGCAGCATTTGATGAAGTCGCCGTATTCGGTTTCGTCGGGCAGCTGCATGGTGTCGTCGGCCCAGCTCATGTGGCCGTCAAAGAACGGCGCGAAGTGGGCGATACCCACGGAGGCAACGGTATCGAACAGCCCGAGGAATTCCAGCGTGACCGGCAAACCGGCCAGGAAGAAGCCCTTTTCGCCATCGCATTCGCGCTCCAGCAAAGGCAACAGCCACGATACAAAGGCCCTCGCTTCTGCTGCGCCACGCGAGAAACCATAAACGTAGAGCTTGATTGCCAGCAGGGTGGGCTGGGTCTGGGCGGCGACCTGCGGTTTCAGTGCCTTGAACGCATTGCCCATGACGTTTTTACGCTGGGATTCACCCAGCGGCACCATGGGCGTGCTCGACATTTGATTAACCATGTCGGCCGCCGCCGAGTCCAGGAGAGGTTTGCTCCCGTTAAGCGAGGTCTTGATGGCATCGATGAGGCGCGTCAACGCCCAGTTGATCCGGTCTTCGCCGCCTGTGGCGTACTTGAGGCCATTATCGGTGAACTCCATTTCACCGATTTCAGGGAACGGCGTACCCACGCCGGCCATGTAGTAGCTGAAATAACCGTTATCATTGGCCCGCTTTATTTTGCTGTTCTGCGTACCCAGCGAAGCGTGATAAAGCCGTGCAATATTGCTCAGCGCACCATCGGGTTTTTTATCGTCCGGTTCATTGTTGTTGGTGCCATCAAAGAACAGGCTGACATGCAAAGGCTGGCAGCAGGCTGGCGGCTGTACGCTGCCAGCAGCGATGTTGATTTTGCTTTGATGTGCAGCGCGTTGCTGATCCTGGCAATCCATGTTGGTAACAACGTCGGAGGGCTTTTGCGGTAAGCGACCTACGACAGGAAATTCGTCGACCTTGCTCACCGAGGCACGTTGAATGTCATCGGTCATGGCTTTACTCCGGAGCAAGATTTGGGCTCTGGCACATCCTCAGGTTCCTGGATGGGGTAATCAGGGTCGTCGTAACGCAAGCAGGTCGTCGTTACCTTGACGCGGCTGCAAGTCAGGAGGTGAACCTGCAGCTTGCAAGTTGTGTTGTCGGGGTACTGAGGAATATCAACGACAGCTTTGTGGCTACCGAATTTAGCTTCATGTGCTTTCCAGGCATCCTCGTCAAATGCGCCACCGCTGGGGACCTTTTTTACTTTCTCGCGCGGAGCAGGATCCGTTTCCCACTCTATGGTGGCTTTGAGCCCCGGCCGCCACTGGTTGGGCAGCATCACGCAGCACCCCGTGCCAGCACCGCCGTTGACCTTCATCCAGTTCAGGCCCGCCGTGGTGTGGTTGATCGGCACGACCGGGGTCGGCGTGAACTTGTCGCTGTTGAAGGCATTGCCTGCACCATGGCCACAAGCAGCCAGGCTCATGGCGAGCATGCCGAGCAGGGCAGACTGCAAAACGCGATTGGAAATACAAAAGAACATGCTGTGCTGATCTCCTGGAATGCAGGGAAAACGAGCTGGTTTCCTCGTTCTGGGCCGACTATCTGGCGGCCAGGCTCACGCGCAGCACCTCGTGGTCAATGGGCAGATCAAGCCAGAGCTGGCCCGGTTTCAGGTGGCCCGCGTTCCACAGGGCAATGCGGCCAATCCAGGGTCTTTTTTGCAGGAAGCCTGGGCCATGCGCGGCGTAACGCCGGGCCAGACCGAGACGATCCCGTTCGTCCAGCAGGTTCAGGTCATTGGCATGCCAGTACGCAGCGCGCAGTGCATTGAACATGGCTTCACGGGATGGCATGTTGAGCGAAGACAAAAGCTGCAATCTTTTTAGCTGCGCCTCCGCTTCGGTCGCTGCGGTAAAGCGATCCACCTGCGCGCTATCCAGATGTAGCGTTGGCAATTGTTCCGGCCAGCGGCGCATCGGGCTCCACTGGCCTGCAAGCCAGGCGGGCTGGCCATCGCGGTCCAGCCATGCCCACATTCTGGTCTGGCCGTGAAACAGGGTTTTCTGCTCGGGGGTGAGCATGTCATCGACGCTGGCAATCAAGCGCGGATCGTAAAAGCGCAGCAGGCCTTCGCCATCGGGCCAGGTGATCTGCAGGCAATGCCGCAGATGCTTTGCCAGATCGTCGAACGGGGCGGGCGAGAGCAGGGCCAGCAAACGCGGTTCGCCCGCGAAATGCTCGATCAGGTCTTCCAGCCATTGCTGGTGGGCCTCGTCCTGCAGATCGAGCCGCAATAGCAACGGTGCATCGTCACCCAGCGCCTCGTGCGGAGTGCCTGCGAGCAGTGAGCACCACAACAGCGGCGGGTTGAAGTCTTTGAGGATAGGCGTGAAGGCCTTGTGCCAACCGGTCTGGTCGATGATGAGATCCAGGTGCTGCTGGCCCACGGCCTGCGCCGCCTGTTGCAGTTGCTGTGCCCACGCCAGATCATGCGGCGGGTTGCGCGTATCGTTCATGCGGCACCCCCGCTGGGCACGATACCGACAGCACGCACCATCAAACCAGGTTGCTGTTCACTCATGCCAGCATCCCCTCGGCCTGGGTCTGCACGCCTGGCGCGGTTGATGAAGAGCCCTGCACCGTACCGCCTGCGGCTGCAATAAGCTGGTTAAGCCTGTCCATGCCCGACTGGTGGAAAGCCAGCACGCTTTCCTGCTGCTGTTGGGTGACCACCGTGCCGATATCGTTGGTGAAAGCCCACAGCTTGTCGGCACCGGGCAAGGCCGGGATCGTGGCGCCGGTGATCTGGTCGGTGATGACATGCTCCAGCGAGGTGACCGCCAGCGTCCCGGCCAGACCGCCCGCAATGCCTTTGAGGTTGCGCTGGCGCACGGTGTACACCACGCCGCCCACCAGCGTGGCCACCCCGATAACCCGACCGGCCACGGCAACCGGTGACAGCGCCTTGTTGGTCAGGGTATCGACGTAGATCATGCGGTTGCGAAAGTAACCCGACCACATCTCGCGGCTGCCGAGGCTGGAGTACATGAACCAGGCGCGCGAATCGTGGATGTGGTTGTCGTACAGGGCCAGTACATCCGCCATATCCGGGCTGAACAGGGTTTTGACTCCCGCTTCACCCGCGGTCTTCAGGCGGTTGAATTCGGCCACTTCGTCATCGCCATTGATCAGCAGGATGGTGCTGGCGGGAAGGGTGTCGATCAGGATCTGGGCGACACTGTGCTGCTGGCGCAGGATGCGACCCTCATAGTCGTGGCGGAATTCGGCAGCGGCCTCGCTCCATTGTCGCTGGTCCATGGCCGGTTCATAAATGCGCGGACCGGGTTTGGGGGGCAGGTCAGCAGCTTGCCCACCTGCTGCCTTTGCCCTGGCGGCTGCATCCTGTGCGGCCTGCCGCTCTTTTTTAATGGCGTTCGCGGCATCGATACGGGCTTGCTTGTTGGCGGCGTATTTGCCAGCGTCTTCGTCCTCACTGCGCCCGTTCCTGGCTGAGTCGGCAAAGAACCGCTGCTGGCGGTAGGAGACGGCGTTGCCGGGGGCTGCGGCAAAGCGCCGGATACGCCAGGCGGTGATCTGCCCGGTCATGGTTGCCAGGACCTCTTCTACTGGACCGTTGGGGCAGGTTGCCAACCAGGCGTTGAAGCGGGTGATCAGGTCAGGCTCGACCTGGAATTGCAGCAAAGTATCCCCAGCCATCATCCGCCAAGCTGGAAAGGTGGAGTCACATTCCCTCTGCCCAACATCCGGCACCTGCAATGGCGCACCGACTGCCAGTGCCTGCGCATACATGTCATGCAGCGGTATCTGCGACAGCAGCATGCCTTGCTTGTCCATACCCATACCCTGTTCGCCGAGCAGATAGCCACCGCCCACATCAGAGTGCATGCCGGGGTAAACGTATTCTCTGGCATAGCTCGGGTATTTCGAGACCTTGCCGGCGATACGACGCACCGAATCCAGCGGAAAACACAGGCGCTGTTCATGGGCGGCCACAAAATGGCGGCAGCATTTGATGAAGTCGCCGTACTCGGTTTCGTCGGGCAGTTTCATGGTGTCGTCGGCCCAGCTCATGTGGCCGGCAAAGAACGGCGCAACGTGCGCGACACCCACGGAGGCAACAGTGTCGAACAGCCCCAGGAATTCCAGCGTGATGGGCAGACCGGCCAGGAAGAAGCCTTTTTTGCCATCGCGTTCCCGCTTCAGCAAAGGCAACAGCCACCACACAAAGGCCCGCGCTTCGGCAGCCCCCCGCGAGAAGCCGTAAACGTAGAGCTTGATCGCCAGCAGCTTGGGATTCTTTTGTGCGGCCACGAGCGATTCAAGCTCGGTGAATTTCGGCTTCATCACGCTCTGCGTGACCTCGGCGCCGGACTGCAACCAACCGGTCGCCGTCTTTCTGACCAACCCGGCAGCTTCTGAAATGTCGAGATGCTCTTTGCACGACTCCTTGATCGCGGCGATCAAGCAGGTAATGGCCCAATTGATCCGGTTCTGCCCACCTTTGGCGTACTTTAAGCCGTCGTCAGAAAAATCCGCTTCGCCAATGACGGGAAAAGGTGTTCCAACCCCAGGCATGTAATAACTGAAATACCCTTCCGCACGCGTCTTGAGAGAAATCGCATCCTCGTCGCGCCCCAAAGAAGCATGGTAAAGCCTGGCGATATTGCTTAACGCGCCGTAGGGCTTCTGCTGATATGGCTTTTTATCTTCCGGTTCATTGTTGTTGGTGCCATCAAAGAACAGGCTGATATGAAGGGGTTTGCAACAAGCCGGAGCCTGCTTGCTGCCTGCGGCAACGTTAAGCTGGCTCTGGTGTGCGGCCCGTTCCCGATCCTGGCACTTCAAATTGTTCAGAGTCTCTGCCGGAGTCTTCGGCAAGCGCCCTGCCAGCGGAAAGGCTTCCACTTTGGTCACAGGGTCGCGCTGAATGTCATCGTTCATTCTTGATAGCTCCGGAGATTACTCGGCGGTCTTGGGGCAGGTTTTAGGTTCCGGCATGTCGGCAGGAGCCTTGATGGGATAGGCTGGGTCGTCGTACCAAAGGCAGGTGGCTGTAGCCTTGACCTGGTTGCAGGTCAGAAAATGAACCTGCAATTTGCAGAAATGCTCTGGGTACTGTGGGATATCAATAATGGCTTTATGCTGAGTGTAAGCAGCCCTGTGGCGTGCAATGTCAGCATCGTCAAAAACGAATCCCCCTCCCGGCTTACGCTTCATTTTTTCATACGGACGGGGATCAATTTCCCACTCAACAGTGGCCTTCAGGCCAGGCCTCCATTGTCGGGGCAACATTACGCAGCACACCTCTCCCGTGCCTTGCATGCCATTGATGCTGACCCAATTAAGAGCTGCGGTAGTGTGGTTTATTGGGGCATAGGGTGTTGGTAAGTACTGGTTGTCACTAAACGCATTGCCCGCCGTATTACCGCAAGCCGCCAGACCCATGGCCATAACACCAAGCGCGGCAGTCCAGAACAGGCGATTCAGAATCCGGGAAGACATGCGTCTTTCTCCCTTATAAAGTGGGCATTGGATTTTTTGCGTGGGATCAGGGGGCAGGCTTCGCTAGCCAGGGTCTGCGGCAAGCGCCCTGCCAGCGGAAAGGCTTCCACTTTAGTGACAGGGTCGCGCTGGATATCGTCATTCATGCGGGCTGGCTCCAGAGATTACCCGGCAGTCTTGGGGCAGGTTTCAGGTTCTGGCATATGCGCCCGCTCTTTGATCGGGTAATTCGGATCGTCATAAGGTAGGCAAGAAGTCGTGGCCTTGAGTTGGTGGCACACCAGAAAATGGATTTCAAGGTTGCAGAAGTGACCTTCCGGGTACTGCGGAATATCGACAATGGCTTTGTGCTGAGTAAATTTGGCTTGATGCGCTTTCCATGCATCTTCGTCCATGGCTCCGCCACTCGGAATCCGCTTCACTCGTTCATAGGGATTGGGATCAATTTCCCACTCAACGGTGACCTTCAGGCCGGGACGCCACTGGTTGGGCAACATCACGCAACAGTTTTCACCCGCAGAACCGCGTAGACCGTTGACGCTGTACCAGTTAATCGACGCAGTTGTGTGATTGACCGAGTCTGCCGGGGTAGGCGTGAGTTTTTCGTTATTGAACGCATTGCCAGCCGTATTACCGCAAGCCGCCAGGCCCATGGCCATGACGCCAAGCGCGGCAGTCCAGAACAGGCGATTAAGAATCCGGGAAAGCATGGGTATTTCTCCGTCATAAAGTCGGGATTGGTTATTTGGGGGTATCAAGGGGCAGGCGGCGCAGGCAGTCGCGATAGCTGATTGCTCCGGAGATTACTCAGCGGTCTTGGGGCAGGTTTCAGGTTCCGGTATCTTTCCGGCGTCTTTGATCGGGTAATTGGGATCGGTGTAGTGCAGGCAAGATGTCGTTGCCTTGAGCTGGTTGCAGACCAGAAAGTAGATTTTAAGACCGCAGGTTTGACCGTCCGGGTACTGAGGAATATCGACAATCGCTTTGTGTTGGGTATAAGCAGCCTTGTGACGTGCAATGGCAGCATCGTCAAAAACAAATCCCCCTCCCGGCTTACGCTTCATTTTTTCATAGGGATTGGGATCAATTTCCCATTCAACGTTGGCCTTCAGGCCTGGCCGCCACTGGTTGGGCAGCATCACGCAGCAGATTTCACCGGCAGAGCCGCTCATGCCGTTAACGCTGACCCAGTTCAAAGAAGCCATGGTGTGGTTTACCGTTTTCACGCTGGCGGGGATGTATTGGCTATCGTTGAACGCATTGCCAGCCGTATTGCCGCAAGCAGCCAGGCCCATGGCCAAGACACCGAGTGCGGTAGTCCAGAACAGGCGGTTCAGAATCCGGGAAAGCATGGGTGTTGCTCCGTCATAAAGTCGGGATGGGTTTTTTGGGGGTATCAAGGGGCAGGCGGCGCAGGCAGTGGCCGTAGCGCAGGTTCGACCGGCAGATCAATCCAGAGCTGGCCCGGTTTCAGATGGCCTGCGTTCCAAAGGGCAATGCGGCCAATCCAGGGGCTTTTTTGCAGGAAACCGGGACCATGCACGACATATCGCTGCACCAGACCCTCGCGGTCCCGCTGATCCAGCAAATTGAGCACGTCCGCTTGCCAGCAGGCGGCCCGCATCTGCTTGAAGAGCGCCTCGCGGGCGTGGCCTTGGGGGCCGTATTGGAAAATGAATGCCAACGTGGCCGCCTCGGCCTCGGTGCTGGAGGTAAAGCGATCCACCTGCCCCCTATCCAGATGTAGCGTTGGCAGTTGTTCCGGCCAGCGGCGCATCGGGCTCCACTGGCCCGCCAGCCAGGCGGGCTGGCCATCGCGGTCCAGCCACGCCCACATTCTGGTCTGGCCGTGAAACAGGGTTTTCTGCTCGGAGGTGAGCATGTCATCGACGCTGGCAATCAAACGCGGATCGTAAAAGCGCAGCAGGCCTTCGCCATCCGGCCATGTGATCTGCAGGCAATGCCGCAGATGCCTGGCCAGATCGTCGAACGGGGCGGGCGAGAGCATGGCCAGCAAACGCGGTTCGCCCGCGAAGTGCTCGATCAGGTCTTCCAGCCATTGCTGATGGGCGTCGTCTTGCAGATCCAGCCGCAGCAGCAGCGGTGCATCGTCACCCAGCGCCTCGTGCGGAGTGCCTGCGAGCAGCGAGCACCACAACAGCGGCGGGTTGAAGTCTTTCAGGATAGGCGTGAAGGCCTTATGCCAGCCGGTCTGGTCGATGATGAGATCCAGGTGCTGCTGGCCCACAGCCCCGGCTGCATGCTGCAGTTGCTGTGCCCACGCCAGATCACGCGGCAGGTTGCGCGTATCGGTCATGCAGCACCCCCGCTGGGCACGATACCGACAGCACGCGCCGCCGCTGCGCGCATGCACTCCACGCAGACCGACTTGGGCAGATCTGGCAGCGGGTAATCCTGCGAGGTTGGGCCATCCATGGTGTGGTTGCCTTTAAGACTCAACAGGCTGGGGCCGTGCACCAGGATTTGCCCGTCTGGGGTGAGCTTGATGTAGGCGCCCCCCGTGGCCAAGGTGATGCCGTTCCTGGCGGTGATCTGTACGTGGCCTTGGGTGGACTGGATGGTGACGTCCTGCAGTGCAGTGGCATCCAGCTTGTCGCCATGGGATTCAATCTGCAGCGGGCCTTTGCCGGACACCATCCGCAAGCCTTGGGTTTGCGCCAGTAACGACATGGATTGCACCGAGGTGAAATCGGTTTTGCCGCCGCCGCCCAGGCGGATGGCGCCTCCACTCTGAACGTGAAAGGCATGACCGGTGCTGATGCCCAGGGAGGCTGGGGTGACTTGCGCGATGCCGGCTGGGGCCGACATCAGGATCACGGGGCCACTGAGCTGGTTCGCAGCGTCAGCCAGTTGCTGCAGGCTGGCTGTGTCAGTGGGCGGGTTCAGGTGGGTCTGGGCAATTTTGCCCAGTTCGGTGCTTTGCGTGACCGCCTGCTTGAGCAGGTCGGTGGCGGATTTCATTTCCAGCACGTGGCCATTGGCCAGGGGTTGTTGGTCAGCGGAAATCCAGATGCCGTTTGCGCGCACGGCGCCAAACGCATCGGAACGCAGCTCAAACCCCTCTCCGCGCTTTTCACGGCCGGCATTGACCAAGTGGCCCAGGTTGAGCTGCGATTTGCCGTATTCAGTGCTCACCTTGATGTGCTGCTGACCATCGCGGTCTTCCAGCCGGATCTTGTTATTACTGGGCGTGCGTATGACGTTTCTGGAGTAGTTGGCGGACGTCACCAGGTCAGGCCGGGTCTGGTCGTGCAGCGCGTGCGCGATGTAGGGACGATCGATATCGCCGTGCGAAAACGCCACGGCGACCTCCGTCCCGCTGATAAGCGGAAAATGAAAACCGTAAGTGCCCCCGGCGTAAGGCCTGGCCAGACGCATCAGACGGCTGCTGCCTGCGGGGGGCCAGTGGCCGGCCTTGGCATCCCTGTCATAGAGGAAGGTGACCCGGTACAGCCCCTGCTCCGAAAGAAACCCCGCCGTGTAATGACTCGGGCTGGTGATGCGCGCAGGAATGGTGCCGCTGATGGTGGGCTTGGGGGTGGTCTGCGGCAGACGGATGATGCGATCGGCCGGAATGGCCTTGAACGCATTAAACCAGGCTTTGCTGCGACTGGCGGTGTGGGTGACTTCGGTAATCACCCAGCCAAAGCTGGCCTGCGCGTCGACCTGGTCTGTGCGGAAAATCTGCCCCGGCGCAAAAGCCAGCACGTTGCCTTCGCCGCTGGCGACAATCTGCCGGGCCAGTTCGATTTCGTAATGCAGCTGGGCGGTGGCTTTGCCCTGATCCGGGTCTTTCTGATGCGCACCGAAGCGATAGGATTCACCGACAAACCCCTTGTCCTGGCGGTATATCGTCTTGCTGCCCAGCAGATCCGCCCCACCGGATTTGCGATAGTTATAGTCCTGGAAAACCTGCTGCCCAATCACCGGTCGGGCAAAAACCTGGAGCTTCAAAACAGCCTCGGTCCAGTTGGCTTCCAGACCCGCATGAGGTCGATATAAATGAACACCCACCGGTTTCAGATAATGCGACTGGTCGTCAATGAAATTGACGACCTCGCCGTCGTCCGTCTGTGTAAAAAAATACGCCATGCCCGCGGCTTCGCAGACGCGATGCAGAAAGTCGAGCGAGGTCTCGCCGTACTGGGTGTAGTGCTGGTGGATCACGTACGGCTTGCTGGTCTTGATGGTGAACTGGCTGCCGTTCAGGCCAATATCGCTGCGCAGGATTCGGGCGATCAGGGCGGGTGCATCAACCTCCTGGAACAGCCGCGTATCTACATGATCAGCCAGGCGCGCCAGGCGCGGGGCGATGATGATGAGGTAAGTGTGTTCTTCCCGATTGCTCGCCACGCGCGCTATTTCGCGGACCACACCGTGCCATGTCCGGTCTGCCTTCAACGCATCGCCCGGGCTTTTGAAAATGGCGCTACGCATACCCGTTTCCGGCACCGGCAAGACCGAGAACGTGGCTGATTTATCCAGTGCATCCAGCAGATCGATAGCGCTGGCGGTGGTGACCGTTAATGTCAGCTCATAAGGCCGGCCGATTTTTTCCTTGATCTGAACCTCGCTCACGCTGAGCGAATCGGGCAGTTTCAGTTGGGGAATATCCAGACGGTAAGCGCAGATCGCCATGTTCGGCCTTTGGAAAGTGTCGTGAGGTTGCACCGGGGATAAACACATAGGGTGGGTCAAGACCCACCATTCAAACCCATCAAGCAGATAGCGAAACGGATAGGCCCCACCAGCAGGTCTAGCGGGGAGATTTCCAGGTGTCGCAGTCGTCGCAATGGGCTTTGGACGGTGGGTCTTGACCCACCCTATGCCGCGGCCCGCTTGGGTATCGCGGGGGGCAGGGCGGGCAAATCTCACGCCTGCGCGGGGACGCAAGCTTCCAATAGGGGCAAAAGGAGGGTCTATCAGACGAATCTAAATTCGATGGATGGCGGTACTTTTCGGCCGGACATCACCCACAGGCCGCTGACAGGGGCGGCAATGCAAAACGCCCCCAATGTGGAGGCGTTTTACATGTGGCCAGGCGTTTATTGGCGCGGATTGCCGCGCCAGCAAGCCATTTACTTGGCAGCCACAGCCTCAACCGCCTCAATAATCACCTTCGCCACCTCATCCGGATGCGACTGTTGCGGCACATGGCTCGACGGCAGGGTGGTGGTCTTCGCATTCAGCTTTTTGGCGTAATCGCGTTCCAGTTCCGGCTGGATCATGCGGTCGTTGGACGACACGATGTACCAGTTGGGGCGGGTGCTCCAGGCGGCGGCGGTGACTTTTTCACCAAACGCTTTGGCTGCGATCGGGCCTTGGGTGGCGGCCATCACGTCGGTGCGGCTACGCGGCAGATCCTGGGCAAAATAGCTGGCCACGCCATCGGCTGACAGCGACAGATAACCCGCCGCATCGGCTTGCAGATGCTTGATGCCTTCGGGCACCGGGTATTGCTTGCCCTGGTCGGCGGTGGATTGACCAGCATCCGGGGCGAAGGCGGCGACGTAAACCAGCGCGGCCACTTTCGGGTCGTTACCGGCCTGGGTGATGACGGTGCCGCCCCACGAATGGCCCACCAGCACCACGCGGCCCGGGGCGTTGGTGATGGCGCGCTGGGCGGCGGCAACGTCGCCTTCCAGGCTATCCAGGCTGTTCTGCACCGCAGTGACCTTGATGCCTTTGGCTTGCAGATACGGAATCACGCGAGACCAGTCCGAGCCATCGGCAAACGCGCCGTGTACGATGACGACGGTTGGGGTTTCGGCGGCGTGGGCAGCGCCGGCGGAGAGGGCGAAAGTGGCAACGGCAGCAGCAATAAGGGAACGCGCAGTCATGATGAATCTCCTTGGGATGGGTTTGTTTGCAGCACAGGACCGAGTATGCGGATGGCCTGGTGGCGCGAACATCGGTCGGATATCCGATACGCGTCCGCAACGCGTCGCCGCGCCCTCCGCCCAAGGGGTACGTTGAATGCATGGCACGTCGCTTCTTCCTGAGCTTGAACACTCCGCGTTGATCCCCGCGCGCGACGCCATCGTCGCCATCGCGTTTATTGGCGACCTCAGCATGGGCCGCGCCACCGACCAATCACCGCGCACGGCCTGGCTGGCGATGGCCTTGGCGCGCACCGCCGGTTGCAGCGAGGACGAAATCGCTGCGGTGGAAATCGCCGCCTTGTTGCGCTGGTCCGGGTGCACCGCCAACGCAGCAGGCTTCGAGCGCATTCTGGGCGACGACGTGGCCGGGCGCGAAGCGATGATGGCGCTCACCCTGCCGCCGATGAGCGCCGACGCGCAAAGCCAGATGCCCGAAATGGCGCAAATCCATTGCGAAGTGGCGGGTGATATCGCGCGCATGCTGGATCTGGGCGCGACCATCGAAACCGCCTTGCGCCATACCTTTGAGCGCTACGACGGCAATGGCTTGCCGGGCGGTTTGCGCGGCGATGCGGTGCCGCTGGCAACCTATCTGGTGCAACTGGCCAGCGATCTTGAAATTCTCAGCCGCGCGCACGGCTTACCGCAGGCCTTGCAACTGATTGCGCATCGGGCCGGGCAGGTGTATCCGGCCCAATTGGCGGCGCTGCTGGCGCAGCATGCGGCCGACTGGTTGGCGCAACTGGATGCCTTCAGCACGCAAGACAGCCTGCTGCCGCCTGCGCTCAACACCGTGGCGCAACCGGTGCCGCTGGAGCTGGTGGCCGATATCGCCGACCTTAAATTGCCGTGGCTGGCCGGCTATTCGCGCCAGGTGGCCACGCTGGCGCAAGCCGTGGCGCAACAGCTGGCGCTGGAGCCCGCCGTGGCACGGCGTCTGTATCGCGCCGGGCTCATCCACAATATCGGCCGCGCCGCTTTACCCAATGCCTTGTGGAATGCGGCGGGACCGTTGGCCCACGCCGCATGGGAACGCGTGCGGCTGGTGCCGTACTGGACGCGCCGCGCGGCGCAGCACACGTCCGCGCTGGCGGCCGAAGCCGAACTGGCGTCGTACGCATACGAGCGACTGGATGGCAGCGGTTATTTTCGCTGCGTTAGCGGCGAGGCCATCCCCACCGAACGCCGCATTCTGGCCGCCGCCGTGGCGTGGTGCGCGCTGGTGTCGCGCCGGCCGTGGCGCGCTGCGCATACGCCCGCTGAGGCGGCCGCATTGTTGCAAGCCGAAGCCCAGGCCGGTCGGCTGGATGCCCACATCGTCGACACGCTGATCGCCCACGTCACTGGCCAGCCCAGCCCGCAAACCCGCAAGGCATCGGCCTTGTTGTCGGAACGCGAAACCGATGTCTTGCGTCGCATCAGCCTGGGCGAAAGCAATAAAGAAGTGGCGCGCGCGCTGGTGATCAGCCCCAGCACCGTGCGCACACATATGGAAAGCATCTTTCGCAAACTGGAATGCAGCACACGCGCCGCGGCCACCTTGAAGGCGTTTACCCTGGGCGTGTTGTAAACGCCGCGGCGTGCGCCACGTGGGCCAGGACTGAACAAGCCGAAGAGGGGACACGCGCGGCCGGGCTGGCGGCGCGTTGGGACTGGATTATTTGGTGGCGAGCAATTCGGCGCTGATTTTGCGGTCGGTGGTGTATTTCATGTACAGCTCGCCGCATTCCGGACAAGTGGCCACGCTTTCCCATTCTTCCATCGCGCTGGCCAGACGCCCTTCCAGCGTGGCGCCACAGCACGGCACCCGGTACGAAACCAGCCTGATGCCGCGCTGGCGCAGCTTGAAGTTTTGCTCGAGATACTTGGCTTTGGTTTCTTTGATCGACATGCGGGTGCTCTTTATCGGGGTGACTTCAAAACGCGCAAATAGCGTTTCTGCGCCGCGATTATAAGTGCGTTTGCCCCGCCCAACCGCGCCGATCAGACCAAGTGCGCGTCGCCGCCTGCGTCGGGCCTCAAGCCAGCAACTTCAATGCACTCGACGGCGACGCCCCGAACAGTTTTTTGTAATCACAAGAAAACTGGCTGAAATTCTTGAAGCCCCATGCCGCCGCCACATCGCCCACCCGCACTTCCGCGCCCGCGGCGTGGGTCAGTTGGCGGCGCACTTCGTTCAGGCGCAGATAGCGCAGATAGGCCATCGGGCTGATGCCCAGCACGTCCCCAAAACAATATTGCAGCGTGCGGCGGCTGACGTAGAGCTGCTCGCACAGCATCGGCACGGTCACCGTCACATCCTGATGGCTCAGCACGTATTCATGCGCGTCGCGCACGATGCGGCGGCGGCGCGCCAGGCTGGCGCAGGCTTCGGTTTCGGGCGCGCTGGTATCCAGCAAGGCCAGCAGGGCGCTGATCACGTGATCGGCTTGGGCCGCCAGCGCCGCGGCGGGCTCGTCCATCGCCAGCAGGGCCTGGATGGTCTGGCGACAGGTTTGCAGCGCGGCGTGGTCTACCTGCAATAACTCGGCGCTGGCCAGGCGGCTGGTCTCGATCACGCAGCGTTGCTGCTCGGCCGCCGCCAGCAGCGTGCTGCGCTGGATGACGATGCCGAGGATTTCATGCGCGTCGGGCGTCATCAGTTCAAACGGATGATGGCCGGGCCGCGTCATGACCCGGTCGTCGCCCACCGGCCGACCGTTGATGCGCATGCCGCGCGTTTGCGCTTCGATGCCAAACCAGAACGCATCGGGCCGCACGCTACACGCTTGATGCAGCGCGCAGCTATTGCGTTCGCGAAAAATCTGCACGTCCTGATTGCGCCATTCATCCAGCACGCCACAAAAGCGCCCGGCGGTGATCTGGTCGTAACGCTGCTCCCAGTCGGTCAGGTTGTGGGCTTGTTCATCCACATCGTGCGCAACGATGGTGCGTCGCGCGGCGCGGTGGGGCCGGGCCAAAGTGATCGCGTCATCCTGCATGGCTGCTGCGCCTCCCGCTGCAAGCAAGCACAGCAAACGCGGGCTGCGGCCCGGGTTTGTCATGTTTGCCGATTTTCGATAACGGCCGTTTTTTGCCCGACGCTATATTCGTGGCCGAGGGCAATCACAACGTAGACAAGCAAGCGTTGTGCCCGCGTCAGCCGTTGATTTTTAAAGCGTTGTTTCAAGGCAGGCAGAGCACACGACGGGTACGGCCGTCTTGCGCTGCCGCATCCAATCCGGGTATCGCACAGGGAGCTTGCAATGGAAGGTTCAGCATCCGGTCTCAGACCCGTTCTGAGCACGTGGCAGTTATGGGGGATCGCCGTCGGGTTGGTGATCTCGGGCGAATATTTTGGCTGGAGTTATGGCTGGGCGTCGGCCGGCACCTTGGGGTTCACCGTCACCGCGCTGTTTATCGCGGCGATGTATGCCACGTTTATTTTCAGCTTTACCGAACTGACCACGTCCATCCCGCATGCGGGCGGTCCGTTTGCCTATAGCAAGCGCGCGTTTGGCGCCACCGGCGGTTATCTGGCGGGCGCGGCCACGCTGATCGAGTTTGTGTTTGCGCCGCCGGCCATTGCCCTGGCCATCGGCGCCTACCTGAACGTGCAGTTTCCCAGCATCGATCCCAAACACGCTGCGGTGGGCGCGTATCTGATCTTTATGGCGCTCAATATCATCGGCGTGCAGGTGGCGGCGACGTTTGAGCTGTGCGTTGCCGTGCTGGCCATCTTTGAGCTGCTGGTGTTTATGGGCGTGGTCTCGCCGGGCTTCTCCACCGCCAATTTTGTTAAAGGCGGCTGGTCGGGCGCGGATCATTTCTCGTTGGCGTCCATCCCCGGCATGTTTGCCGCGATTCCGTTTGCGATCTGGTTTTTTCTGGCGATTGAAGGCGTGGCCATGGCGGCCGAAGAAGCCAAAGACCCCAAGCGTTCGATTCCGATTGCCTATATCGCAGGCATCTTGACGCTGGTGGCATTGGCGATTGGCGTAATGCTGTTTGCCGGTGGCGCAGGCGACTGGACCAAGCTATCCAATATCAATGACCCGTTGCCGCAAGCGATGAAGCTGATTGTGGGCGCGCACAGCAACTGGCTGCATATGCTGGTGTGGCTGGGGTTGTTTGGCCTGGTGGCGTCGTTCCACGGCATTATCATCGGCTACTCGCGGCAGATTTTTGCGCTGTCCCGCGAGGGCTTTTTGCCGGGGTATTTTGCCAAGGTGCATCCGCGCTTCAAGACGCCGCATCGCGCGATCATCGCCGGTGGTGTGGTCGGCATCGCGGCTATCTTCAGCGATTCGCTGATCACGCTGGGTGGGCAAACGCTAACGGCCAATATCGTCACGATGTCGGTGTTTGGCGCGATTTTGATGTACATCCTCAGCATGCTCAGTCTGTTTAAACTTCGCCGTACCGAAGCGGGCCTGGCGCGGCCGTTCCGTGCACCGTTGTACCCGTACTTTCCCGCGTTTGCCTTGTTTGGCGCGGTGGTGTGCATGGTCACCATGATCTACTACAACGCGCTGATCTTTGGCTTGTTTGTGCTGTTCCTGGCGCTGGGCTACGGCTACTTCTTGATGACCGGCAAACACCGCGCCAACGCGCTGTACGCCGCCACCGTGCCCACGACACCATAACCAGTCCGCGCTGCATAGGGTGGGTCTGGACCCACCGCCCAAAGCCGAAGAGAAATTCGCAGCGTTAGCGTTTTTGTCGGATGGCTTTGAGTGGTGGGTCGAGACCCACCCTATGCCACCGCGGATGTTTTGGTAGGGTGCGTTACCCGAAGGGCAACGCACATTTTTGGTTATGCATTTGACGCTGGATGGCCCCGCCCGGGGCCGGGGCCTGCGGTCCTGAAATGTGCGTTGCCCTTCGGGTAACGCACCCTACGGCAGATCTTTTAAACGCCGGTGGGGCCGGCAAGATGCCGAGCCCCGTCCCGTGCAGCGTAGTGAGGGGGTTCAATGCCGCAGTTCAGTCATACCGTGGGCCCGATCACGCATCAGTTTGCGGATCTGAAAGACCTGCTGGCCAAAGCCACGCCGTTGCGCTCGGGCGATCTGCTGGCGGGGGTGGCGGCGCAGAGCACCGAGCAACGCGTGGTGGCGCAAATGGCGTTGGCCGAGCTGCCGCTGCGCGCCTTCCTCGATCACGTGCTGGTGCCCTACGAAACCGATGAAATCACCCGCCTGATCATCGACGAACATGACGCCCACGCCTTCGCCGCCATCAGCCATTTAACCGTGGGCGACTTTCGCAACTGGTTGCTCAACGACGCCACCACCAGCGACGTGCTGGCCGCGGTCGCGCCGGGCATCACCCCCGAAATGGCCGCCGCCGTCAGCAAGATCATGCGCAACCAGGATATGATTCTGGTGGCTAAAAAGTGCCGCGTGGTCACCGCGTTTCGCGACACCATCGGGCTGGAGGGGCGGCTCGCCACGCGCCTGCAACCCAATCACCCCACCGACGACGCCAGCGGCATTGCCGCCAGCTTGCTCGATGGTTTGCTCTATGGCTGCGGCGATGCGGTGTTCGGCATCAACCCGGCCACCGACAACGTGCCGCAAGTGATCAACCTGGTCAGCATGATGGCCGAGATCATCAGCCGCTATCAGATCCCCACGCAGTCGTGCGTGCTGACCCACGTCACCAACACCATCGCCGCCATCGAACGCGGCGCGCCGGTGGACCTGGTGTTTCAGTCGATTGCCGGCACCGAAGCCGCCAACCGCAGTTTCGGCATCGATCTGGCGCTGCTGGGCGAGGCGCGTAGCGCCGCATTGTCGCTGCAGCGCGGCACGGTGGGCGATAACGTCATGTATTTCGAAACCGGCCAGGGCAGCGCCTTGTCGGCCAATGCGCATTTCGGCGTTGACCAGCAAACCTGCGAGGCGCGCGCCTATGCCGTGGCGCGCAAGTTCAAGCCGTTGCTGGTCAACACCGTGGTCGGCTTTATCGGCCCCGAATATTTGTACGACGGCAAACAGATTATCCGCGCCGGTCTGGAAGACCATTTCTGCGCCAAATTGCTGGGCCTGCCGATGGGGTGCGACGTGTGCTACACCAACCACGCCGAAGCGGACCAGAACGATATGGACAATCTGCTGACGCTGCTGGCCACGGCCGGCTGCAATTTTGTGATGGGCATCCCGGGCTCGGACGACATCATGCTCAACTATCAAACCACCTCATTCCACGACGCTTTGTATGTGCGCCGCGTACTCGGCCTGCGCCCCGCGCCGGAATTTGAAGCGTGGCTGCAGCAAACGCAAATCTTTAGCAATGACGCGCTGTTCCGCCTGCACGATGGCTTGCCCCCGGTGTTTGGCGACGCGCTACGCAGGCTGGCCTGATGATGTCTGATCCCTTCTGTGAGAAAGATCCGCTGGCCTCGCCGGTCACCGACAACCCGTGGCAAACGCTGCGGCGCTTTACCTCGGCGCGCATTGCGTTGGGCCGCGCCGGCGTCAGCTTGCCCACGCAACCGCAACTGGCGTTTCAGCTGGCGCATGCGCAAGCGCGCGATGCGGTGCATCTGGCGCTGGATGCCGAGGGTTTGCAGCAACAATTGAGGGATGCCGGCATCCCCGGCGCGGCCGACAGCCATATCCTGCATAGCGCGGCGGCGGATCGATTGACGTATCTGCAACGGCCCGACTGGGGACGACGGCTTGGCGAAGCATCGCGCCAGGCCTTGCTGGCGGCGACCGCGGCCGACGATGCCGCATACGACATCGGCTTTGTCATCGCCGATGGCCTGTCCGCGCTGGCCATCGCCAACAACGCCGTGCCGTTTCTGGCCACTTTGCAGCAACGAATCGCCGCGCGCGGCTGGCGGCAAGCGCCCCTCGCCATCGTGCGCCAGGGCCGCGTGGCGGTGGGCGATGAAGTGGGCAGTTTGCTGCGCACGAGACTGGTGGTGGTGCTGATCGGCGAACGCCCGGGGTTAAGCTCGCCCGACAGCATGGGCCTGTACATCAGCTGGATGCCGCGCGTGGGCATGAGCGACGCCGAGCGCAATTGCATTTCTAACGTCCGCCCCGGCGGCATGCGTTACGAGGAAGCGGCGTATCGGCTGGATTATCTGCTGACTGAAGCGCAGCAACGCCAACTGACCGGTGTGCAACTGAAGGACGAAAGCGCTCATCAAGTCGTGCTGGACACGCCCGCCGCGCCCGCCAGCCTGTCGTTTTTGACGCCACCTTGATGCGGGCCCGCGCCGCAAGCGCTACCCAAACCGTAGCTACAAAACCCGGATTGCCCTCACTGGCCGCAAATGAGAAGATTCGCCAATTGGGAATCGTTATCAATTGCAAACCTCGCCTTTATCCTTCTCCGCCCCCGCCGCCTGCGTGCTGTTGATCGAAGACGACAGCGCATTACGCGAACATCTGCACCGCCACCTGCAACGGCGCGGCTTTGCCGTGCATGCGGCCGAGCGCGGCGATGACGGCCTGGCGCTGGCCTTGCGCCTGCCGGTGGACCTGGTGCTGCTCGACATCATGCTGCCCGGCCAGAACGGCCTGGCCGTGCTGCAACAGTTACGCGGCCAACGCGGCACGCCGGTGATGCTGATGTCGGCGTTGGGCGCGGAGCAAGACCGCATCACCGGCTTTAGCCAGGGCGCGGACGACTATCTGCCCAAGCCATTTAGCCTGGCTGAACTGGATGCGCGCGTCGACGCGCTATTAAGGCGCGTGGCGCTGGACCGCAACGCGCGGCCCACCGCGCCCCACTCGGACGCCGACTCCCGCTACACGCTGGATGCGGCGCTGCAGGATGTGTTTTGCGAAGGCCGGGCGGCCGGGCTCACCGGGTCTGAATTCCGTTTGCTGCTTACCTTGCACGAGCATCCGGGCGAGCCGTTGAGCAAAGCTTTTCTGTACCAGCGCGTGTTGCATCGCGGCTATACGCGGCTGGATCGCGGGCTGGATGTGCATGTATGCAATCTGCGGCGCAAGCTGGCCGCCATCCATGCCGATGCCTTGCAGATTCAGGCCGTGCGCGGCCATGGTTATGTGCTGACCGTGCAGGCCGCGGCGTGAAGCTGGGCCGTCATCCCTTGTTATGGAAACTGGCTTTGCTGCAGGTGGGCTTTTGCCTGTTGCTGGTGTGGCTGGTGTGGGGCTGGGGCACGTCGGTGGAACGCAGCACGTATTTTCTGGAAGAGGGCGATCGCGCGGTTCTGGCGCAATACGCGGCGCAAGCCGGGCAGATGGCCGCGACGCGAGATCGCGCCGCCATCGAAACCTGGCGGCAGCAATTGCAGCAGCGCGAACACACGTGGGTGGCGGTGCTGGACGCGCGCCTGCAAAGCCTGGGCACGCAGCCGCTCACTGATCGCGAAATCAGCCATCTTGCTTTTATGCGCAAGCTGACGTGGCCGATGAGCAAACGGCTGGATGCCGAACTACCGTTTGTGAGCATCGCCTTTCCGCAATCGCCCCTCAGCGGCCGCCTGGTGATCCAGCTACCGCAACGCCTGTTGCCGCCAGGCCTGACGCCCCGCACGCATCTGTTTACTCATGGCGTGGTGCCCGCCTTGCTGGCGCTGGCTTTGGGCCTGGCCTTGTATCGCCATCTGGTGGTGCCGCTTACCGAATTACGCGAACGCGCCAATGCTTTGCGCAGCGGCGATCTGGCCCCGTTGGCGGGCAGCGCGGTGGCCTTGCGCCGCGATGAACTGGGCGAACTGGCGCGCGCTTATGAACATATGGCCGAACGCTTGCGCCAGAGCCTGGAACAGCAACGCCAGTTGCTGCGTACCTTGTCGCACGAAATCCGCACGCCGCTCGTGCGGCTGCAAGTGGCCAGCGAAAGCAATCTGACCGCCCCGGCCTTGCAAGCGCGCGTAGCCAAAGAAGTGGACGATATGCAGCGGCTGGTGGAAGACGCGCTCAATCTGGCCTGGCTGGACGCCGAAAAGCCGCAACTGGATGCCGAGTGCGTGGTGCTGGCGTCTGTCTGGGAAGCGCTGGCGCAAGATGTGCATTTCGAGACCGGCTGGCCCTTGGCCTTGCTGGTGTGCGAGCTGGATGCCGGTTGCGCGGTGCGCGCGCATCTCGATAGCCTGGCCCAGGCCATCGACAACATCCTGCGCAACGCGGTGCGCCATTCGCCGCCCGATGCGCCCATCCATTTGCGTGGCCAGCGCGAAGGCGACTGCTGGCATCTGTGCATAGAGGATCACGGCCCCGGCGTGGCACAGGCCGATCTCGAACGCATCTTTACGCCGTTTTTGCGCCTGGATGGCACGCCCGGCAACGGCTTTGGCCTGGGTTTGAGCATCGCGCGCCGCGCCATGGCCTTGCAGGGCGGGCAACTGTGGGCTGAATGCGGCGCGGCCGGCTTGCAGATGCATCTGCGACTGCCCGCCGCGCTGGCCACCGATCTCACCGTCGGTCAATCCGCAGGAAATGTTTAGAAAGTTAATGTGCTTGTCGCACAGATGAGAATAATTATCATATGCGGTCTTCAGGGCTTGCCGCCGTAAGCCCTCCTGCATTCCGGAGACCGATCATGCGCCGCTTACCGCCCTTTTCCTTACTGACGCTGAGCCTGTGCAGCGCCTTGCCGCTGTTGGGCCACGCCGCCGAAACCAGTGCGCCCACCACCACGCAGCTGGAGGAAGTGCAGGTCATCGGCACGGCCGAGCAAGAAAACAAACAGATGCCGGGCGTATCGGTGATTACCGCCGCAGACATCCAGAAACGCCCGCCCGCCAATGATCTGTCCGAAATCATCCGCACCATGCCCGGCGTTAACCTGACCGGCAATTCCAGCAGCGGCCAGCGCGGCAACAATCGGCAGATTGATATCCGTGGCATGGGCCCGGAAAACACGCTGATCCTGATTGATGGCAAGCCGGTGTCCAGCCGCAATTCGGTGCGTTATGGCTGGCGCGGCGAGCGCGACAGCCGCGGCGACACCAACTGGGTGCCCGCCGAAGAAGTGGAACGCATCGAAGTCATCCGGGGCCCGGCCGCCGCGCGCTATGGCAACGGCGCGGCCGGTGGCGTGATCAACATCATTACCAAGGCCGCCAGCAAAACCACGCAAGGCCAGGTCACGCTGTACCACTCGTTTGCGCAACACAGCGAAGAAGGCGATTCGGAACGCGCCGACTTTGGCCTGAGCGGCCCGATCTCGGAACTGCTCAGCTATCGCATCTACGGCAATATCGCCAAAACCGACGCGGACGCCGCCGATATCAACGCGGGCCACGAATCGGCGCGCACTGGCAACCAGGTGGGCACGCTGCCCGCAGGCCGCGAAGGCGTGCGCAATCGCGACGTTAACGCACAGTTGAACCTGAAGATTACGCCCGAGCAATCGCTGCAACTGGAAGCCGGTTTCAGCCGCCAGGGCAATATCTATAGCGGCGATACGCAGAACACCAATACCAATGCCAACGTCACCAAACTGCTGGGTGATGAAACCAACATCCTGTACCGCGACACCTACGCGCTGACGCATCGCGGCAAATACGGTTTCGGCACTGAACTCAGCTATATCCAGTACGAAAAAACCCGCAACACACGCGTGGCGGAAGGGCTGGCAGGCGGCACCGAAGGCATCTTCTCCGGCACCGGTTACAACACCGCCGTGCTGCGCAACACCACTGTGCACAGCGAAATCAACGTGCCGTTTACCGCATGGGTGGAGCAAGTGGCCACGGTCGGCGCGGAATGGGTGGAGCAGAAACTGGATGACCCCAGCAGCAACACGCAAACCACCACCGCCGGTGGCAGCGTGGCGGGCCTGACCAGCAGCGGCCGCAGCAGCAGTTCGTCCGCCCGAATCGCCTCGGTATTTATCGAAGACAACGCCGAGCTGCGCCCGGGCACCATGCTGACCCCCAGCCTGCGCTTTGATCACCATGACATCGTCGGCAACAACTGGAGCCCATCGCTGAATCTATCGCAAGTACTGAGCGACGATTTCACGCTGAAAGCTGGCATCGCCAAAGCCTACAAAGCGCCCAACCTGTATCAGCT
This sequence comes from Amantichitinum ursilacus, assembly GCF_001294205.1. Classification (GTDB taxonomy): domain Bacteria; phylum Pseudomonadota; class Gammaproteobacteria; order Burkholderiales; family Chitinibacteraceae; genus Amantichitinum; species Amantichitinum ursilacus. Next base: position 114,731 of record NZ_LAQT01000005.1, on the reverse strand, counting down.
CAACCCCAACTATTTGCTGTATAGCAACGGCCAGGGTTGCTATGGCCAGACCAGCGCGTGCTATCTGCAAGGCAATGCCGACCTGAAAGCCGAGAACAGCGTCAATAAAGAATTGGGCATCGAATACCGCAAGAGTGGCGTGGTGGCGGGCATTACGTATTTCCGCAACGATTACAAAAACAAGATTGAATCGGGCCTGGTGCCGGTGGGCACGGCGGTGGGCGGTACCGGCAGCACCGCCAATGCCAGCATCTTTAAATGGGAAAACGTGCCCAAAGCGCTGGTCGAAGGTCTGGAAGGCACGTATACGCAGCCGTTTGGCGATCAGATCAAGTGGAGCAATAACTTTACCTACATGATCGTCTCGGAGAATAAACAAACCGGCGACGTGCTGTCGGTGACGCCCAAATACACGCTCAACTCCATGCTGGACTGGCAAGTGCGCGAGAACCTGTCCAGCCAGGCCAGCCTGACGTGGTACGGCAAACAGATGCCCAAAAAATACGATTACCACGGCAATCCGGTGACCGGCACCGCCACCACCGAACTGTCGCCGTATGCGCTGGTCGGCCTGAGCGCCACCTACAAATTCAACAAGCATTTCAGTTTGACGGGCGGCATCGATAACGTCTTCGACAAGCGCTTGTGGCGCGCGGGCAATGCGCAGGGTGTGACCAATATCGCGGGTGCCGGCGCCGCCACCTATAACCAGCCGGGCCGCACTTTCTACACCAGCCTGACGGCGGCGCTGTAATGCGCGCGCTCCAACTGCTGGGGTTGGCGGTGGCGCTGGCCCATGGCGTGGCCGTCGCCAAACCCTCGCCTGATCAGATGTTGATGAACGCGCCGGTGCTGCGCCAGGCCAGCGCGTATCAGTTCAGCAGCTTTGACCTCGATTCGGCTGACGGCCAACGCCACTACCGCATCTGGTTGGGCCAGCCTGGCCGTGTCAACGCGCAAACGCCCGTGCTGTACCTGCTGGATGGCAACGCCGCGATGACCGCGCTGGACCTGCCGCTGCTTAACCAGCTGGCGCAACGGCCCGCGCCGCCGGTGCTGGTGGCGCTGGGCTACGCCACGCCCCAGCGCATCGACCGTAACGGCCGCACCATGGATTACACCCCGCGCGTGGGCAACGGCGAGCAGCATGATCCGCTGACCAATCTGCCCAGCGGCGGCGCGGATGCCTTCCTCGATCTGTTGCGGACACGCATCCAGCCGCAGGTAAACCAACGCCTGCATATCACGCCGCAACAAACCGCGTTGTGGGGGCATTCGTACGGCGGCCTGCTGGTGCTGCATACGCTGTTTACCCAGCCCACGCTGTTTACGCGCTACGCCGCCGCCAGCCCCTCGCTGTGGTGGCACGACGGCGCGGTGGTCGCCGAATGGCCAGGGCTGGCGCAACGGCTGCACGGCACAACGCCGAGCGTGCTGCTGATGCGCGGCGACGCCGAACCCGCCAGCCCAACCACAGCATCGACCGCGGGCGTGGCCGCCGATGCCGCAGCAAAAGCGCTAGTGCAATCGCTGCAGCAGATCGACGGGCTGCAACTGCAATACCAGACCTTTCCTGGCCTGAGCCACGGCCCGATGCTGCCCGCGTCGCTGCGGGCCACGCTGGACTGGATCAGCGCAGGGACAGGCCCGTAAGGCAGATTGCAGCGCCTGCCTGATCGCGCAGTCGATGCCATTGCAACATTTCCGCATCGCCCGCCGCCGACGATTGGAGGGCGCCCGGCCACTCTGGCAGACTGCTCAGTCCATCTGTCATTGACCGGTTTGCCTCATGATTTCCGAACTGCAACACGCCGCTGACCACTTGCGCGCCAGCATGCACAGCGCCACCACCGGCCTGGTGGGCCGCGAACAACTGGCCGAGCTGATTGTGCTGGCCGCGGTCGCACAAGAGCATCTGTTGGTGGTGGGGCCGCCGGGCACCGCCAAGAGCGCCGTAGTGCGCCGCGTGGCGCAGACCTTGGGCGGCAATTATTTTGAATATCTGCTCGGCCGCTTTACCGAGCCCTCCGAGCTGTTCGGGCCCGTCAACTTGCAGAAACTGCGTGAAGGCACCGTCGAAACCGACGTCAGTGGCATGCTGCCCGAGGCCGATATCGCGTTTCTGGACGAAGTGTTTCTTGGCTCCACAGCCATCCTCAATACCCTGCTCGGTATTCTGAACGAACGCCGTTTCCGCCGTGGCCACACACAACTGCATTGCCCATTGCGCGTGTGCGTGGCTGCCGCCAATGGCTTGCCCGACGACGAAGCGCTGGCCGCATTTGGTGACCGTTTTCTGATTCATCTGTTTGTAGCGCCTGTTGCCGATGACCAGCTCGAAGCCATGCTGGCAGGCGGCTGGTCGGCTGCGCAACACGTCGCACCCACGCCGGGCGGTCTGGCCAGCCTGGATTTGCTTAGCGCCAGCGTTAAACAAGTCGATATGTCCGCTGCGATGCCCGCGCTGGTTAACGCGATCCGCGCTTTGCGCGCTGCGGGCATCCAGTTGTCTGACCGCCGCATTGTCAAATCGCAATGGCTGATTGCCGCTGCCGCCGTGCTGGCCGGACGCTTGCAGGCGCAAGAGGCCGACATCTGGCCGCTGTTGTACGTGTTGCCAACGCAGCCCTTGCAGAACCAGGCGCGCGAGGTACTACGCGATCTGATCGCGCTGTCGCATAACCCCACCTTGTACAGCGCATGCGAGCAAGCCGTGCAACAGCCGTTGTCGCGCACCACGCGGCTGCAGAATGCGGCACAGGCGTGCCTGAGCCCGGCTGCGGCCAGTCCGGCGCAGGATGTCGAAGCGCTTCTGCGTGAAATCGACGCCAATTTCAGCATCGAACAACTGCCCGAATCCCTGCGCACCTTGCGGTCCGGTCTGGTTGAGCGGCTTGCCGCAGTCGCATGAGGGCCGCCGTGACGCACAACTGGACGTGGCGCGCCGCCACCCAGCCCGCCACACCGGCAGCGGCGGTGGGCTGGGGCGATACCGCGCTGGCGTTGCATGCCCGTTTGCTGGCGCTCTCCGCTGAACATCAGTCGCGGCTGCACATGACGGCTGGGCCCGAGGTGCTGGTGGTCCTGGGCGTGGAGGGGGATCTGCCGTGGATCAGCGGGGTGGCCTATGCCGCCCCCAGCCCGCTGGCGCCAGCATTGTGGCTGCCCACCGCCTATGAGCCCACCATGGCGCACGATTTGCTGGCGCAGGCGCTGGCACACCGTTACGGCGCCGGTTCGTATCTGTTGTGGCACGCGCCCGCGCTGGCCATGCCGCTGCAGCGACAAGTGCCGGTGTCGCCGTCGCAACTGGCGCATTTCGCGGCGCAGCGGCAGGGCCAGCGCGTATGAATGATCTGGTCTTACCGGCGGCGCTGCAGCCGTGGCAGCACTGGCTGCAGCAATTCGACCCGCAAATTGCTGTGGCGCTGGGCGAAATGGTGCGCCAGATTGACGCACTGACCGGCGCTTCCAATGCATTGACGGCGCGGCAGGAGCCGGGTGAGCCCGATGGTCTGGGTCAGCTGGCAACACGCGGCCCGTATGACCGCTTGCTGTCCAGTGAGTGGTTGCTGGCCGACGAAGCGCCCGACGAATTCATCCGTCGCGCCGCGATGGGCGAGCATCTGTTTCTGGCGCCGCAGCCCAAAGTCAAACGCGTCGACCGTCTGATCATTGCTTTGTTTGACGTTGGCCCTCTGCAACTGGGGGCGCCGCGACTGGTGCATATCGCGTTATGGATTGTGCTGGCGCGCCGTGCCGCGCAAGCGGATGCCCGCCTGTTATGGGGCGTGCTGCAAATGCCCGGCAAACTGGCGCAAGCTGGCCAGCTCAAAGATCTGGCCGCTTTGTTGCGCCTGCGTACCTGGGCGCTGGTCACAGACCAGGATCGCACCGCATGGGATGTCTACCTGCAGACGCTGCAGGCGCCCGGGGTTGAATGCTGGTGCATGACGGCGCGCAGCCAGCCGCAGCTTGAGCAGATCAGCCATATGCTGCACATCGGCCGCGCGCTGGCGCAAGACGCCGCCGAGGTGGCGTTCAAGACACGCCGCACCCAACGCCAAACCTCAGTGGCTTTGCCACCCGAGCCAATTGCGGGGCGATTGTTGAAAGGTCAGTTTGACCCGCGCGCCCGGCCCGCGCGCCAACGCACCACCGAAGCGCGGCTAAGCCTTAAATCTGCGCCGCTGATTTCACCTTCGGGTAACCACGTGGCCGTGCGTTTGCTGGACGAGCCGGGCGTGATCGTATTTCCGGTGCCGCGCGGGCCGCAAGACACGCCCGGCAAGCCGCGCAAGCAGCGCTGGCCCGCTGGCGCAGAACCGTTGGCGCTGGCCTTTAGCGGCAAACTGGTGGGGGGCGTGCTGCGCCAGCAGGATGCAACCGTGCACTGGCAGATGCCACAGGTGCCCATTCCCCCCGATGTGGTGTTGGCGCCGCCGGGCACAGCCGCTTTGCTGCATGCGGCATGGCTAAAGCAAGGCAAGCAGCAGCGCTTGTTTGTGCTGACGTCCAAAGCTGAATTGATGATGGCCAGCACTTGCGCTGATGCGCCGGCGGATGATCATGCGGCCCGTCCGCTGGAGAGCAAGGCACGTGATGTTCTGGCCATCAGCCCGATGTCTGCCACCGTTTTGTCGATGGCGCAGCGCAGCAGTGGTCGGGTGCAAGTGGAGCGCTTGGGATTTGAACGCGAGCGTTCGCCGGTGGATGTGTGCGCCGCCACGGCCGATACCCGAGTGTTACTGAGCAATGGGCATTTCCGCGGATTCCGGTTTCCGGGTTGCGCGGTGTGTAGCGCGCAGGGTACGCCACACGAAAGCTGGATGTTGTATTTGCCCACCCCGACACCTTCCAGGGGTATCGACCAGCTAGAAGTGAATCTGCCTGCGGGCTGGATCGCCATCGGCCTGCATTTTTCCCATGCTGGCGGTCCCATGCTGCTGGCGCTGGGCCCCCGACGTGACGTGCTTGCGCTGCACGACGGCAAGAATCTGGAGACATTGCATACGCTGGCGTCGCCGGTCGTGCGCCATCACTTCTCGATTCCGACTGCGCAAGTGGCAATGCTGACCGAGCAGCGCCAGCTGATTGTTTATGCCGCAGCCACCCGCGCCGTAAAACTGTTTATCCAGGGAGGCGATGATGCTACCGCAGCCTGAGCACGTTGATCAACGGGCCGAGCGTGCCGCCGAGGTGCGTCAGCCCGTATTACGCGGTCGCCGCGATATCGCCGCGCTATGGTTTCCGGCGGACTGGTTTGATCAAGCCCAACGCCAGGCGCGCCTGCTGGATGCCTGGCAAGCCGGAGCCAGCGCCTGGCGTTTCGCTCAAGGCGATTTGTTGCGATTTGCACAGACGCTGGATATCAGCCAGATCAAAACCGGCTCGCCGCTGGTGCTGCTGGGACAGACGCTGAGCAGCGCCGTGCCCGAACCCACCGAACAGGCGCGTTTGCCTGGGGCCGATGTGTGGATTGTGCAAGGCGCGCGCGTGCAGGCGCTGCAGTTTGCCGAAGCGGAAAGACTGGACCCTTCGCGCTGGTTGGCGCTGGACAACTACCCGCTGGTGGACACCTGGGCGGGCCAGGTGCTGCTGCCCGCCACGGTGCTGACCGTACCCGAAGCCGCCGCCGATATCCGCGCGGCTCTGGGCGCAAAGCTAGCGCCTGCGGACCCGGCGCAGCTTGAATTCATGCAGGCTTTACGTGCGCGCCAGCGACAACAGCAGCCCGCGCAGCAACCGGCCACCTCCGGCCCGCAGCCAGGTGGCGCACTGCCTGGCTGGAATATTCCGCTGGGCCCGCTCGGGGTGTTGCTGGCGATCGGCGCGGTGTTGTTGCTGGCGGTCAGCCAGACCGGTACTCGCGCCGGCTTACCGATTGCGCCGCTGGTTTTGTTGGCATGGGCGGCCTTGCGCGGCAAAGCGGGCAGTGGGGACAATGCCGGCGCTGCGAGCGGCGCGGCCCCCGCGCAAGCCCAGCGAACGGTGCCCCCGCGCGCCGCCGCCAAAGACGCACGCCAACCGTGGCGTGACTGGTTGGCGCGCATCGCCATGACCACGCGGCTGTCGCGAGCGCTGGGCCTGCGTCAGGCCGCCTATGTGCGCCGCATGATGGCCATGTTCGAAAAAGGCGATCTGGACGCGGCGCTGCGTCACGCCATTCCGCTGGGCGCGCACGGTGCGTCGCTGGGACAGGCATTCGGCACACCGTCCGCGCGACAGAACCTGGATTTGCGCGCCGCAAACGGGGCCGCCGCCAGCTTTAACCTGGGCGAGGACCTTAACGTCTATCTGCGCAAACTGTATCGCCAGACCTTTGAACAACTCGACCGGCAGGGGCGCATCGACGAAGCCGTGTTTGTGCTGGCCGAGTTGCTGGAAGTACGGGTTGAAGCGCTCGACTATCTGGAAAAGCATCAGCGCTTTGAACAAGCCGCTGCGCTGGCATTGGGCTGGAATATGGCCGCCGAAATCATTGTGCGTCTGTATTGCCTGGCCGGTGACTGGAAATACGCCGTGGCGATTGCCCGGCGCGACAACGCCTTTGCCAGCGCCATTGCCCAGATGGAGAAGAAATGGCCCGATGCCGCGCGCACATTGCGCGGCGAATGGGCCGTGCATCTGGCCGCACAAGGACATTGGTTACAGGCGGCCGAAGTGATCTGGCCCCTTGAATCGGCCCGTGCCAGGGCGGCTGACTGGTTGCAGATGGCCGAGCGCGGCGGTGCGCAATTGCAGGCGCGCGCTCTGGTGATGCGTGCGGCCCTGCTGCCGGATACCTTGACCCAGTACGACACCCGTTTGCTGGCGCTGGGGGAAGACCCGGACGCCTGGCGAGCCCGCGCGGCGCTGGCCGAAGCTGCGGTCACGCTGGGTGGGCGCCAGATGCCGCAGGTGGCGCAGCTGGTGCGCGCGATCTTGCCGATGTGGGTGGCGGACCAGGTGCGCGGGCACAGTCCGCACCATCGGCCGACGTTTAACGCGGTGGTCGCGCTGGCGCGTGACCCGCTGTTTGGCATGGATTTGCCTACCTCGCCGGTGCCCGCGGAGCCGCCACGACCCTTAGCCAGAATCCAGCACGCGTTGCGCTGGGACGCCCCTGCAGCGGGCGGACAGGACATCCGCGACGCGGTGCCGCTGGAAGATGGCGCATTTTTGCTGGCGCTGGGCGAGGCGGGCGCAATCAGTGTGGACCAACATGGCAAAACCTTGCGTCGCTTTGCCGCGCCCGCCGACCAACTGGTGTTTGGCCAGAGCGGACAGGTGGCGTTAGCGCTGGCGCGCCGTGACAGCCTCTGGCGCGTGAGCCGGCTTGATCTGCTGAGCGGTGCGGTGACCGAGCTGGGCATGGGCGACTTCGATCATGTGGCCAACGAATTTGATGGCGCCGCGTGGACGGTGGCCAAAGGTAACCGGGTACAAGTGCTGGATGTGACGCATTCCTTGCACGAGGTGCTATGGCAGGTGGCCGACCTGCCAGGGCCGGTGGTGGCATTTGCCGCGACCCGCACGGTGGAGCAATTTGTGGTCCGCGCCGAGCGCGACGAATACCAGCTATGGCGCTATCAACTGCCGCTGCGCCGTTTGCAGGAACGCCGCGAGATGTCGCCGCCCGGCGAGCATACGGCCCGCTATTTCATGCGCCACGGTGGTGTACTGGATATCCGCATCGAGCTGGATGAGGCCGGGCAATATGTGTTGGCGGCCCGTGGCGAGACCGGCAAGGTCGTGATCCCTGGCGTGCCGCAACCCGCCGCCGTGCCGGGTCTGCATCTGGGATCCGCCTGGTATGTGTTTAACCGCGTTGATCAGAAGGGCGATAGCGCGTGTTTTCATGTGGCGCTTGATTCGGGTATCAAGGGCACGTTGCATTGGCCCGCAGGCGTACCCCGCGTGCGGGTCTCAAATGACTGGTGGCTGGCCTTCGACGCTAATGGCCGCTTGTTTTTTGTGGATGAGGAAACGGGGGCCACGGCCAGCTTGACGCTCGTCTGAGCCATACGCCAGCAACAACGCACCCGGCCATTTCGGGGTGTCTGCATCAATAACAGGAGGACAATGCGCGGGCGGCGCTGGCCGCATCCCCCATTGCCTTCAGGCCTGACTATCTTGCTAACGCCCTACACCGCATTGGCGCCCGCGGCGGCGCATGTTGTGCATACCGTGTTCGAAACGCTGGCCATGATGCTGGGGGCGCGGCTTTATCTGCGCTTGCGGCGGGCGGAGGCGGCCGATGTGGCGTTATTGCAGGGGCGCAACTATGCGGTGCTGGCGGGCTGTCTGGCGGGCGCAGCGTTGGGCAACAAGCTGGCGTTCTGGTTTGATCAGCCGCAGCTGTGGCCCGCAAACGGCACGTTGCTGACCTTTATGCTGGGCGGCCAATCGATTGTGGGCGGGCTGCTCGGCGGCTTGCTGGGGGTCGAAATCGCCAAGGGGTTCAGCAAAGACCGGCGCTCCACCGGCGATCATTTTGTTTATCCCATCCTGCTGGGCATCATGGTCGGTCGCATCGGCTGTTTTATGGCGGGCCTGAATGACGATACGTATGGCTTGCCCACCCGGCTGTGGTGGGGCATGGATTTTGGCGATGGCGTCGCGCGCCATCCCACCCAGCTTTACGAAATCCTGTTTGCGGCTGGCTTGGGGTTGCTGTTGTGGCGCGCGCAGCCCGCCTTGGCGCGCGTGCCGGGCCTGCGCTTTAAACTGATGCTGGCCAGCTATCTGCTATGGCGTTTGCTGGTCGATGGCATCAAGCCGGTGTTCCATCCGTGGGCGCTGGGGCTGTCGGGCATTCAGTGGATTTGTGTGATCGGGCTGCTGGCGTATATGCCGGTGGTGGTGCGCGCTGCACTGCAATGGCAACGAGAGGAAGCGAGGGCATGTCTTTGACCCAACCGCAATTCAATACGCTGTCGCGTGCCGCGTCGTTATGCGTGCTGGCGGGCGCAATCATCGGCATCGGTTGCGCCACCATCAATGTGGACCCGCCGCCCGACAACACCGCCGCCACAGTGTGGCGCCCGGCCGCCAACAAGGGCGACGCCGTGGCGCAGTTGCAGATGGCGCTGGGCTACCAGTCCGGCGTGGGGGGCTTGCCCCAGGACAGCAAGCAGGCGCTGCATTATCTGGAATTGTCGGCGAGCAATGGCAACGCCGCGGCGCAGATGATGCTGGCCGATGCCTTGCTGAAAGGCCAGTGGGGCTTGCAACCCGATCAAACCCGCGGCCGCGCGTTGCTGGAACAAGCGGCGGCGCAGACGCCGGTAGCGGCGTACCGGCTGGGCGATCTGCTCAGCAGCGGGGCCGTGCTGCCGCAAGACCTGCCCGCCGCAATGCGCTGGTACGAGCACGCGGCGCGCAGCGGTTATCGCTTTGCGGCGTGGCGCTTGGCGCAGTTGAAAGAAGCATCGCCAGACAGCCAGGTCGAGGCCTACGCGTGGTACATCGCCAGCGACAGCAGCGAAGATGCCGCGCGTGTGCTGGCGCGATTACCCGCCGCAAATCAGCCCCAGGCGCGTCTGCGGGCCGCGCAACTGCTGCGGGAGCTGAAACGATGATGCGCACTATGGCCTTGGCCTGTGTGGCCGCGCTGGCGCTGGGCGGATGCGTGTCGGTGCAGCAACTGCCCGCGCCGGATATCTCTGCGCTCAGCGATACTTTGCCTCGGGCGGAGCAGGGCGATGCGGCCGCACAGTACCAGCTGGGCGCTACCTTGGGCTACAACTATCGGGCATTAAAGCGCGACGACGACACCGGCTTCAGCTATTTGCTGGCCTCGGCCGAACAAGGCAATGCGCAAGCGCAAGTGACCGTGGCGCAACGCTATCTGAATCGCATTAACGGTGATCTGATCAATAACGCGGACGGCGGGGCAGCGGCGCGCTATTGGTTATTGCGCGCCGCGGCGCAGAACAGCCATGAGGCTTATGCCGCGCTGGCGCGTTGGAATGGCGCGCATTATCAGCCGCCGCAGAGCCGGCTGGAAAGTTGCAAGTGGGGCTGGCTGGCGTGGCAGGCCTGCCCCGACAACACACTTAGCGCCGAACAAATCGAAACCGCACACCGTCAGGCGCAAGCCTGGGCCGCGCGCCTTGATGCGCCCGCGCCCTGATCAGGAATATCCGGCCTTATGGCAAAAAATCGTCCGTATACGTTTTACGACACCACCAGTTCGGTCTGCACCACCTGCTTGCGTCAGGTGGAAGCCAAAATCCTGTTCAAGAACAACCACGTCTACATGGACAAATGGTGCCCGGCGCATGGCACCGAGCGTGTATTGATGGCGGACGATGTGGCCTGGTATCGCGCCTGTCGTGAGGTCTACGTTAAACAGCCCGAGATGCCGCAGCAGTTCAATACGTCGATGCAATACGGCTGTCCATACGATTGCGGCTTGTGCCCGGACCATATGCAGCATTCCTGCCTGTCGATTATCGAGCTGACGGACCAGTGCAATCTGCAATGCCCCACCTGTTATGCCGGCTCCGGCCCGCACGTGGAAAAGCACCATAGTTTTGAAGACATTGTGCGCATGCTGGACGCCGTGGTGGCCAACGAGGGCGAGCCCGATGTAGTGCAGTTGTCGGGCGGCGAACCGACCTTGCATCCGCGTTTTTTTGACATTCTGGACGAAGCACGCAAACGCCCGATCCGTCATTTGATGATCAACACCAACGGCATCAAACTGGCGCGCGAGCCCGAATTCTGTGAACGCCTGGCCGGTTATGGCAAAGGCCTCGAAATCTATCTGCAGTTTGATTCGTTCAAGCCCGAAGCGCTGCACGCCTTGCGCGGCGCCGATTTACGCGGCATTCGGCAGCAGGCGCTGGATAATCTCAACCGTTTCAATATCTCGACCACGCTGGTGGTGACGCTCAAAAAAGGCCTGAACGATGATGAGATCGGCGACATCATCCAGTTTGGCCTCAAACAACCGTGCGTGCGCGGTGTAACGCTGCAGCCCATCCAGAATGCGGGCCGCGTGCTGGATTACGACGCGGCGCAGCACCGGCTAACGGTGTCGGAAATCCGCCGCCGCATTGCCGAACAATCCGGGCTGTTTACGCTGGACGACGTCATCCCGGTGCCGTGCAACCCCGACACGCTGGCGATGGCGTATGCGTTAAAGCTGGAGGGCGACGTGGTGCCGTTGACGCGCTTTGTTGACCCGGCCACGCTGGTGGAAGGCGCGCGCAACACCATCGTGTTTGAGCATGATCCGATGCTGAAAGAACAGGTGTTCAAACTGTTTTCCACCAACCATTCGCCGGAATCGCAAGCCAATTGCCTGGCCGATCTGATGTGCTGTTTACCCAAGGTGCAGGCGCCGGTGGAGCTGGGATATCAGAATGTGTTTCGCGTGCTGATCGTGCAGTTTATGGACGCGCAATCGCTGGACATCCGCGCGCTTAAGAAAAGCTGCATCCATATCGCGCAAGCGGATGGAAAACTGATTCCGTTTGAATCGTTCAATTTGTTTTATCGCGGCGGGCGCAAGCAACTGCTGGAGCAGATTCGCGGCGAAATCAGCCAGCAAACGCGCTATCGGCAACTGGCACTGGTGCAACATGACTGAGCCGCGCAAATCCACGTTGCAGCGCATCTGCTTTGCGGTGTGGCTGGGGCTAAAGGCGCTGCTGTTGCTGCTGTGCGCGCTTATTACCTTGGGTTCGGGCTTGTGCGCGTTGCAACCGCTGTTTGACGGCGCGGGCGGCGGGTTGGTTTTTGCCGTCATCGGCACGGCGTCGGCGGTCAGCTTTGGCCTGGCCTGCTTTGCCCTGGCGCGTTCGATCCGCCGTGGCTGGCGGGATCAGACGCAGATGGATGCAACTGATCCGGACCAGTGACGGCGTTGCGGCGCTTGCCAATGTCATGCTCGTTGATTATGTTGGCGGCTCCGGGGTACCGCCACCTTCTCCCGCTTGCTTGCACGTTCGGTATAAACGTGACGCTCGCGAGGTGCGCCCCATGGTTTCTACCCAAGCCGCATGGCTTGTTCTTGTCGCCAGCATTGCCGCCGAATCCCTCGGCACAGCAGCGCTGACGCTCTCCGCCGGCTTTAGCCGCATCGTCCCGTCCATCATTACCGCGCTGTGCTACATCCTGGCGATCTGGCTGATGGCGCTGGCCACCAAACGTCTGGAAATGAGCCTGGCCTACGCCGTGTGGGCGGGCGGCAGCGCCGCGATGACCACGCTGATTGGCGTGGTCTGCTTTGGCGACAGCATGGGCGGGCTGAAGGCGCTGGGGCTGTGCACCACCATTGCGGGGATAGTGCTGCTGAACCTGAGCGCCAGCGGTGCCTGAATGTCAGAGGGCGCGTTCGGCCGGTTGCAAATGCGCTGGGGCGACGGGGTGCGTGGCCAGCATCACCCCAGCCTTGCGCAACAGCGCGTGGTTGCGCTCGGACAGATGCGTGACGCGCAAGGTGCGCCCGGATTTTTGATAGCGCTCGATCAGCGACTCCAGCGCGGCGATGGCGGAGTGGTCGGCCAGGTGCAGGTGGCGGCAATCCAGCGTGACGTCGTGCGGGTCAGCGGCGGGTTCAAACATCGCCAGAAAGTGGCTGGTGGAGGCAAAAAACAGCGTGCCGTGCGGCGTATAGGTGCGCTGGCCGGCGGCCCCATCCAGCACATCGCGGCGGATTTCGCGCGCGTGTTGCCAGGCAAAGTTGAGCGCGGCAATCAAAATGCCGCACAGCACGGCCACGGCCAGATCGGTAAACACGGTAATGACGGTGACGGCGACGATGACAAAGGCGTCGCTGCGCGGCACTTTGCCCAGCAGGCGGATGGAGCCCCACGCAAAGGTTTGCTGCGCCACCACAAACATCACGCCCACCAGCGCGGCCAGCGGAATGCGTTCAATCCACGGCGACAGAAACAGGATAAACAGCAACATCATCACGCCGCAGACCACGCCGGATAGCCGCGAGCGGCCGCCCGACCCCAGGTTGATCATGGTCTGGCCGATCATGGCGCAGCCGCCCATGCCGCCAAAAAAGCCGGACACCACATTGGCCGCGCCCAGCGCCAGGCATTCGCGATTGGGTTGGCCCTGGCTGGCGGTGATTTCGTTGGTCAGATTGAAAGTGAGCAGGGTTTCCAGCAGGCCAACCACCGCCATCAGTACCGCGTACGGCAACACAATCTGCAGCGTTTGCAGCGTGTAGGGCACGGCGGGCAGATTGAATACGGGCAGGCCGCCCGCGATATGCGCCATGTCGCCCAGCGTGCGCGTGGGAATGCCGGCCACTGCGCCCAGCACGGCCACGCCGAGGATGGCCGCCAGCGCGGGCGGCACGGCGCGCGTGAGTTTGGGCAGCAGGTAGACCGCCGCCATGGTCAGCGCCACCAGCCCCAGCATGATCAGCAAGGGGTTGCCGCTGAGCCACTGCATGCCCTGCGGCGTAGGCTGTTTAAAGTGTTCCAGCTGCGCCATGGCGATGATGATGGCCAGGCCGTTTACAAAGCCCAGCATCACCGGATGCGGCACCATGGCAATCAGCTTGCCCATGCGCAGCGCGCCAAACAGCATCATGATCAGCCCGCCCAACACCACCGTGGCCAGCAGATATTGCGGGCCGTGTTGCACCACCAGCGCCACAATCACCACCGCCATCGAGCCCGCCGCGCCCGAAATCATCGCCGGACGACCGCCGAACAAGGCGGTGATGGTGCAGATAAAAAACGCGCCGTACAGGCCCATCAGCGGGTTGAGCTGCGCCACCAGCGCAAACGCAATGCACTCGGGCACCAGGGCAAAGGACGAGGTCAGCCCGGCCAGCACATTTTGTTTGATGTCTTGCAAGCGGGTGGGGGCGGCGGGGAAGGAGACGGACATGGGCGCACTGCGGCAAAAATTGAAGGCGCATGGTACAGCACGCGCCTTGGGCGATCATTGCACGCGGCAAGCAGTTACGCCGATCGGGCAGGTATGATCGCGGCTGGCGCGACTGCGCCGGGGCCGGAAGATGCGAGGAATTTATGCAAGACAATCAGTGGCTTGATGCGCTGCAGGCGCGCTGGAATGCGGGCGAACGGCCCGGGATGGTGTTTTTCTGGGGGCACCAGCCGGGGCGTGATGGCGTAACCGCCAGTTGCTTTAGCCAGTGGTATGACGTCGGCTTTACAGTGGACGGACGGCATTACCCCACGGCCGAGCATTTCATGATGGCGCAGAAAGCGGCCTTGTTTGGCGACAGCGAAATTGCCGAGCAGATTATCGTGGCCAGCACGCCCGCCGCCGTCAAAGCGCTGGGCCGCAAGGTACGTGGCTTTGATAGCGCGCTATGGCAGCAACAGCGCTTTGACATTGTGGTGCGCGGCAACCTGGCCAAGTTTGATCAGAACGCTGAATTGCGTGCGTTTTTGCTGGGCACTGGCGCGCAGGTATTGGTGGAAGCCAGCCCGGTGGACGCCATCTGGGGCATTGGTCTGGCGGCGGACGCGGCGGCTGCGCAAGACCCGACGCAGTGGCAGGGGCTTAATCTGCTGGGCTTTGCCTTGATGCAGGTGCGCGCGCAGTTGGCCGCAGGTTGATGGCAGATACAAATCTGTCGCGCCAGGGGCGTGGAAGGCGCGGGTAAATCCTCTACGCTATGGCTCACGCCCCTGTTAATTCACGCTCTGGATACGCTTCGCATGGACAGCTTGTACGGTGGTTATGATCTCGCGCGCCTGCGCACGCTATCGCATTGGCAGTCGCTAGCGCCCGATCTGCACGTGGCCGACGCCGCGTTCTGGCACAGCAACACCACGCCGCTGGCGCTGGACGCCGCTGCGCTGGATGACCTTAACGATCTGATCGTGCACGAAGGGTATGTCCAGACCGGACCGATGGATTGGCAACTGCCGCTACTGGATATGGCCAGCCTGATCCACGCGCTGCGCCAGGCACGCATTCCGCCGGTATTTGCTTATGTGTATGACGAGTTCTGGCTGCTGTTTGCCAAGCTGCAACCCGCGCTGGCGCGCATTCTGGGCGATGGGTATGGCGCAATGCCCAACTTCTGGGCCTGGCATATTGACCCCGCTGCCGGCGACAGCGGCTGGCAACCGCATCGCGATCTGGGCCGCAAGGCGCTGTATGCCGATGGCCGCCCCAAGGCGATCAATATCTGGCTGCCGCTGACTGACGCCACGCCATTAAATGGCTGCATGTACGTGGTGCCCGCCGATCGTGACCCGGTGTATAACACCGCCGACGAAATGCAGATGCGCTATCAACTGGGCGATATCCGCGCCTTGCCCGCCGCCGCCGGCAGTGTGCTGGCCTGGACGCAAGCGGTGCTGCACTGGGGCGCGCGCACCGCGCCACGCCATGCTTTGCCGCGCATCAGCCTGGCCATGGAATTCCAGCGGGGCGACGAGCCGGCGTTTGCCGAGTTCTGCCTTGATCCGCAGCACCTGCCCAGCTTTGCCGAGCGCATGCAGCTGATCGCGCGCCAGTTACAGCGCTACCAGCATTTCCATCGCGGCGACGCCGGGCTGGCGCAGATTGCGGCGCATTTGCTGGACGAGCCGGTTTACGGATAAACGAAGCTGCCCACCAGCGTCAGCTCACCCGGCTTGCGCATCGGCACGCGGATCATCTGCTGCTTTTCGTGCAGCGTGTTTTCGTTGCTGATGATGCTGACCTGCGCCACGGTAATCTCACGATTGGCCGCGCCATCGCGGCTGTAGCCACCGTAATAGTTGACGTAAACCAGATAGCGGCCCGGCGGTGGCGACGGGTTGGCGTAGATCTCCGGGCCGTAGCCCGAGGTGACATCCACATCCAGCGCGCCCCCGTTCTTGACCACGCGGTCACCGTAATAACAATGCTGGCCGTCAGGGCTCACCACGTGCAGATCAAGGTCGGTGTTATTGCTGCTCCACGACAGCACCACGCGCAGCCTGGGCGAAATGCGGTCTTTATTGCTGTCGTAGAACTGCGTCTCGGCGTGCTCGCGGCCATCCGGGCTGCTGATGGCTACGCTGTTCGCGCCCGCGCCAAACGAATAGGGCCGCGAGAAGGTGCCGTCTTCATCCACCCGCAGCGGCATCGGCACGCCGTTCACCAGCATGCGATACGGCTTGTCGGCCGATTTGTCGCCAGCGGCTTTGGGGTGATTGCCGATGTGGCCACGGATCAGCGCCATTTTGCTCTGGCCTTCCGGCGTGTTGACGAAGGTGGCCGGGTACACCACGTTTTGCGTGTAACGCTCGGATTTGCCCGCGGTATTGCGCCAGCCGCCTGCGGGCTCATCGATTTCGAGGCCGCCCGTGGCGTGGCTAACGCTAAAGCTCAACAGCAGGCACGCGCCCAGCAGGCGTTTTGATCGTTTCATGGTTGTTCCACCAGTTCTTGCGCCAGGCGCTCGATATAGGCTTCGTCGCGCCCGCTTGGGTAACGCGCAAACGCCAGATGCAGATATTCATGTGCCAACGTGGTTTGCGCATCGGCCTGGTCTAGCGGGCGTACATAAATGCGCATGTGTTTCTGGTCGGCAAACGGCAAGCCCGAGCGCGCCAGGCACACGACGATTTGCGGCACCGGCGCGTAGCCGGGTTCTTGCCGCAGCCGCGCTTGCCATTGCTGCGCCAGTGTGGCCAGCCGCGCGGCAATCTGCGGCGCGGGTTCGCATTGCAGATTGCGCGCGACGTGCTGGTCGGTCACGGCGCTGCCCGCCAGCACAACGCTGACCAGCCCGAAGGCGGCCTTAGCGCACATCCACTTCATGGCGCTTGCCTCCGTTTTCAAAGGCCACGGCTTGCGGCGTGTACATGCCAAACAGGCGCGCGGGCGGCAGCATAAAGTGGCCACTCTGGCTAAAGCGCACAATCTGCCGCAGCACGATCTTGTCTTGCAGCCAGGGCACCGGCTGCGCATATCCCAGCGGACGTTCCTGCAGCGGCTGCACCGGCAACGTGGCTTTTTCTTCGCCGTCTTCGCCGGTGTAAGTGGCCTGGCCGTCCAGATTGTCGATCTGCAGACCCCAATGCTGTTCTTCGGCCATCGCGCCCGGCGGCAATGCGGTTTCGACCATGCCGTAGCGCAGCGATTTGCCCGCGTCGGCTTGCAGCTCAATCTCATCCACATACAAACGCTGGGCAGACAACGGCTTGCCCCACGGCACCAGTTTGGCGGTATAGGTGGATTCGGCTTTGCCCGGCACCAGCTCGTACAGGCGACGCACTACCTTGATCGGCAACGTACTGCGGGTGTCTTGCGCGGTGTCGTAGTCCAGTTCGACCCGGGCGGTGCCAGCAGCCGCGCCGCTCAGCTTGATGCCTTGCTGATTCAGCGTTGCGGCCGGGCCTTGCCACGCCCATTGTTGCGATCCGGTCGCGGTGGCCTGGCTTTGCCACGGCGCGGAGGGTTGCGCGGTAATGGCTTGGGCGGTTTTTAGTTTGGGCTCTAGCCACAGCAAAGCCAGCGCGCGCTCGAAGGTGGGTGCATCGCTGGAAAGCTGGGCCAGCAACGCCGCGCTGTCGCCCCGTTTGCCGGTGCTGTATAGCGCCAGCGCTTGCAACCACGGCAGCTTGCTGTTTGTCAGCAGGGTCTGGCTGGCGGCGATGGCGCTGGCCAATGCGGGCGTCACTGCGGCGTGCTCCTGCGCTGCCATCTTGCCCGCCAGTGCAAACGCCAGCGCGGTGCTTTGCGCCGAGTCCGGATCGGTCAGCAGCGTGCCGCTATCGACATCTTTGGCCGGCGCAGCGTGCTGCGCCAACCGGTCCAGCAGGCCCTTTAACGGCGTGCGCACCGGCTCGCCCGCTTGTTGCGCCAGCCATAAGGTCAAGGCGGTTTCGGACAGCGTCATTTTGTCGGCCGACTTGGCGTACAGCGCCATCAGCGCGGATTTTTCCTGCAGGCGTGACGGCACGCCCAAGGCCTGGCTGGCGCGCAATTCAGCCAGTTGCGCATAGGCGCTCAGCAAGGGGCTGGCGGCCGTGGCGTCGCCCCACCAGGCAAATTGGGCGTCCGGCCCGCTCATGCGCAGCAATCGTAAACGCGCCTGGCTGATGCGATCCCGCAAGGCCGCCTGACGTGCCGGCTGGTCGGCCAGTTGCTGGTACGCCAGCGTTAACGGTAACAGGCGGCTGGACGTCTGCTCGACGCAGCCATATGGATAATCAATCAGCTGATCCAGCACTTTGCTGAACGCAGCCGTTTCGCTGTCCAGCACGCGCAGCCGGATATTGCGCGCATCGTCCGGCACGGCCGGGCTGCTGGCTTGTTGTGGCGTCAGCAAACGCGTCACGCTGCGGCTGTCGTCCGCCGGTTGCAGGCTGATGCCGGTCTGCAACTGGTCGATGATGCGGTCACCTTGTTTAAGCTCGACCAATACTTTGTCGTCATGCAACGGCCCCAGGTTAAGCGGTACAAACTGGGTGCCGCGCGCCAGGGTGAGCGGCTGGGTTTGCGCCGCGGCGGTTCCGTAATGCGTGACCAGGCTAAATGCGCCCGCCGCCGTCTGGTTATGCACCGCCAATGTCAGCGCGGGCGCGTCGCCTTCGCGAAAACGGCGCGGGCCGCGCCATTCCAGGTAGGCCGGCAGATCGGATTGCAGCCAGTTGATTTGCTGGCCCACCACGCCTTCCGCCGTCATGGCGCGTGCGGTAACGCGCCAGCGACTTAACGCATCGGGCATGCGGAACTTGATCTGCACATGGCCGTTGGCATTGGTGCGCAGCTGGCCGTTCCAGTATGCGGTGTCGATATTGTCGCGCCGTGGTCGCACCAGCATTTTGGTGGAGCGATCGTGATACTGGCCCTCATCGGCGCGCGCGCGCGGTGAGAACGCCAGGTCATAACTGTAAAAGTCGAGGCTGGCGCTGGTGCGCACTGCGTCGCGATGCGGGTGATAGAAAAAGTCGCCGATATCGGGCGTGATTTCGGGCTGCAGCAAATACACCATCTCATCCACCACGCCCAGGCTAAGCAAGGCGGCGGTGGGCTTGCCTTCCACACGGGTATCGATATCCAGCGTGACGGTGTCGCCGGGCTTGTACACCGGCTGGTTGGCCTTGATGGCAATCGCCACGGCCGGCAGCGCCACCGCAAAACCCCGGTTGGCAAAGGTGTGCACGCCGTGTTTAACGTACAGGGCCGAGAAGGTGACGTTGGGCCGGAACGCAGCCGTTACCGGAATCTGCAATTGATATTGGTGCGCGTTGATTCGGGCCAGCTTGAGCCAGCCCGCCGGGTTTTGCAGCGTGGACACCTGCTGCACGTTTTCCATTTCGATGCTTAACAAGGCATCGCTGACGTCTTCGGGAAAGGTCAGCACGGCGCGCGCGGTGTCGCCGACGTTGTAGCGCTCATGATCAAACAGAATGCTGACCGCGCCGATGCCGGCTTTCAGATTGGGGCCACTAACGCTGTGGCTGAGCTGGCCCAGCAACTGGCCAGCCGCATCCAATGCGCTGATCTGATAGCTGCCTGCCTTGGCCAGCGTGGCGCTGAAACGATCACCGCTGATTGCGCCGCTGACCACGCTACGATCCTCCAGCCGCACTGCCTGCCAGCGCACGGCTTTGCTGGCGCCGGGCCAGACATTGACCAACTTGACGCCCAGTGCCTGGTTTTCCAGCGTGTAGAGCTGATCCGGCTGCAATTGATAGCGTGCTTTGACATCGCCCACCAGAATTTCGCGGCTGGCGCTGACCGGGTAATCGCCGTGCTGGCTGGCGATCACTTTGATGATGTAGCGGCTGGGCTGGTTGGCAGCGGGCAGGGCAAAGTGGCCTTCGCCTTTGCCGTCCAGCTCGATGGTGTCCTGGTTTACCTTGACCGGAAATGCGCCCTGGTAGGCGGGCTCGCCATTGACCATCGAAGCGGGCTGACTGCGCAATACCAGTTCAACGCTGGCATTGGCCACAGGCGTGCCATCGGCGGCGCGCAAACGGACGGTGCCGCTGGGGCGCTCGCCGGCTTTATAAGTGTCGCGATCAAGCAGCAATTCCACGTCGTAATGCGGCTTGCTGTATTCGGCCACGCGGATGGGGGCGGCGTACACGCTGTCTTCAAAGTTGACGCGCAAGTTGTAGCCACCGGCCACCGCGTTGCTGGGCAACTTGACCGTGGCGATGGCGCCATCGGCGGTCAGGTTCAGCTTTTGCGCCAGCAGATCGGTGCCAGCGGGGTCGCGCAATGCCAGCATGGCCGGGCCGGGTTTGATGGCACCCACTTTGCTGACGCCATCAAAATGCCGCGCCTTGATGCTGATCTGCACGCTATCGCCGGGCCGGTACAGCGGGCGGTCGGTGACCATATACAACTTGCTGTTAAACACTTCGGCTGGGTAATAGAAATTCTCGGCCACAAACACACCGCCCTTGGCGTCGGTGCCGTACACATAGTTTTGCTCGGGCGCGGTTTTCTCGAGCGTCAGCAGGCCGTTCTTGTCGGTATTGCCCGATTTAAGCACGCCGTTGCCATCGCTCCAGGACAGCGCGGCATCGGCCACCGGCACGCCAGTCTGTTTGTCGGCGGTCCACGCCAGCATTTGCTGGCCCGACACCTTGGTGATCAGCACGCTATCGGACACAAACAGCAAAGTGACGGCGCGATAACTGCCCAGATGGCCTTCGACGATATACAAGCCGGGCGCAAGCTGGCCCAGCGGAATGCGCACATTGCCGCCTGCGGGCTCGCCGAATTCGCTGCTGCTGCCTTGCAGCCGCGCTTCGGCACGCGGGTCGATGGGTTTGGCCAGATGCAGCGGATAGCGGAATTCCGTCACCAGCGGAAAGCCGGGCAGCAACTTGTACTGGCGCACCGCTTTATAGGCGGGCGTGCGCGGCAGCGTGGTGCTTTTAAGCGCGGGCGCGGCTTTCACCACTTCGGTACGGCTTTGCGCCGAGAAAATACGTTGCCATGCGGCACGCGAGCGCGCGTACCACTCATCCCATAAAAACGTCAGCGCATTGGCAGCACCGTCGCCGCGATATTCGGTTTTGATATCGATGCGATGCAGGTCTTTCTGCTTTTGCAAAAACTCGATGGGCTTGGGCACGCTGTACACGGCGATATCGACGCCGCCATAGGGCTGGGCGTCGTAGGTGCTGGCTTCCAGTCGTACCGTCGCGGTGTCTTTGCTGGAAAAACCGGAATCCGCCAACAGGTAGAACGGACCGCCGGTTTGCTGCAGCGGCGCGGCATTGGCGGCGGGTAGCATCAGCAGTAGCGCCAGGCTGGCGAAGACCAGCGCGCGAATAGTCAGATAAACACGCGCGGCAACGCGGGTGGCAGACAACGATTTCATGAGGGTGTGATCCGGTTGAAGCGGGCGGCGCGGCGCGCCAGAAAATGGAATCAGCATGGTCATCAGCCCGGCAAAAAGCCCAGGCGGAATACGCCAATAAAATTGGGATTGCTGGCCACCGGCCACCAGCGGCTGTCGGGCCAGCGCATCAGCTGCTCGACGCTGACGCCACGCATGCCGTTGTCGCGCGGGGTAACGGTGCCGGTGTGATAGGCGATGTAACGGCCGGTCCACACCATCAGATGCTGGTCGTCGCCTTGATCAAAAAACAGCAGATCGCCCGGCTGCGCCTGGTTGATATCGTGCGAAACCAGATGGCTGTTGTGTTCGATCAGCGCAAACGCGGGCACGTAGGCGGCGCGCTGCTGGTCGGCCGTGCGCCATTGCTGCCACAACGCGCTGCGTTGCGCGGCGGATAGATTGACCTCGGGCGGCACGGTGGCCAGTGCGATGCCGTTTTGCTGCAACCAGCGCGCATCGTGCGGACGCAAGGCTTCGGCCACGGCAAAGCGTACCAGGCCAGCGCAATCACGCTGTTGCCAGCGCGGCGTGGGACCCTGGCGCAATTGCTCGCTCACCAGCCGCACAAACCAGGCGCGAAACGCACGTGCTTGCTCGGCACCCAGCATGCCCGGCGCGGCGGCGGCGCTGGCCGCAACGGCGGGCGCTGCGGCAGCGGGCCGCGCCAGTGACAGCGGTAGCACCAGCGCCAAGGCCAGCGCCAGCGCGGGCAACCGCGGGGTCATGGCGCGTCCTGCCACAGCAGATCATCCCAATGCAAAGGCTGACGGCTGTCCGCCCCGGTTTGCACGCGCCATTGCAGCGGCTTGAATTCGCCGATGGCTTTAACGTGCGGCAACAGATAAGTGACGGCAGCCTGGCGCAGCAATGGTTGCTGTTCTTTGCCCGGCAAGGTGGCCATCACCGATTTCTGCAGCAATTGCGACAGCGCGGCGGGGTTGGAATAGCCCTGCAGCTGGGCGTTGGCGTCAAACTGGTCCGATAACGCCGGGTATTTGCGCGCCTGCACCTGCAAGGCCAGATCGACCAGCTGCGCGCTGGGCGAAAACACGATGGTGTCGCCCGCGCTGGCCAGGCTGACATTAAAGTAGCGGCCTTGCGCATCCGACAATTCGCCATCGACCGCCGCCACCCGCCGTTGCCAGCGTTGCGCAGCGGGCGTGGATGGCGCGGGGGCGTCCTCGGCGTTATCGCCTTGCGTCGCCACCAGCCAGTCAAACAGTTGTTGCGCATGCTGCGCAAACTGGCCCGGTTGCCGCGTGCGCGCCAGCAATAGCGGGCTGTAGAGCGATGCATCGGGATACCAGCAAATGGCGGCGGTGGGGTCCAGTTGCGTCAGCCAGCCTGCCTCGATGCCAGCCGCTTTGCTCGACGGCGCCAGCCGGGCCCATTCCACGGGGGCAGACAAACACAGCGCGGCTTTGCTGGGGGCCGCGTCGAACAATGGCTTGGCATCCCACGCGTGTTTGCCGTCCAGCAATACATGTGTCGACCACGCCTCAGCCGAAAAATCCGCACGCAGCGCCCGTACCGTGGAAAACAATTGTTGATAGCCAAACGACAGATAGCGCGTGCTGACCGCCAGCGTGTTGCCTTGCGCGGAGGCCTGCACGCCAAAGCTTTGCAGCAGCGGATTGGCGCTGTGGTCGGTCAGCATCTTGCCCAGCAACGGCGCCCAGTCCGCGCTGTCGCCCAAGCGGTCGCCGTTGAGCAAAGCGTCATCCGACATCACCAGCAATTGCGGACCATGCGATACCAGCAACAGGCTTTCGCCCGCGCCGTATTCCAATCGGTAGATGGGTTCAGTGCTGTTGCCCACCTTGATTTCACCTTCAGCCTTCAGCTGGCTGTCGCTAAGCGCCACTTTGGCCAGCCACGACAGCGCTGACGACAGCGCGTCGCGCCGCATGCGGATCAGCCAGTGGCCCAAGCGGCCATCGTCACTTTTCCAGAAAGCGACTTCGGCCGGTTGCGCCAGCAAGCGCGCCAATAGCCGGTCTTGCAGGGTTAGATCATGTTCGTACGCAATACGGCGCAGGCTGCCTTCGATACCCAGTCGATCGGGATGGTGTTCGTAATAATCGACCATGTCTTCGGTCAGCACCTTGTTGGCCAGCGGCAGGCTTAACAAGGCGTGCGGCAGGCTGGCCAGATCGGGCGTGGCGATGACGGCATCGGGCGCTTGCAGGCCTTGGGGCAGGGCGACGATGGGCGTTTGCGGCACGGGCGGCAGCGCGGGCGTGCGGTGTTGCCACCAAAGCCAGCTCGCCGTTATTACGATCAGAGCACCTGCTGCCAGGCCGCCCAGCGCCTGCTTTCTTGTAATCATTTCGCGACTCTTGGGAGTAATCTGTGTCAGCTCATCTTGAACTGGCAGGCAGTCTACTCTTGCGCTTGCAGTCAGTGGCGTACGCGGCGCGGCGTTGTGGAAAAAACTACACGTGCGCTGTAAAAACGCAAAAAGGGCCCGCTATGCAGGGCCCGATGGCTTGCTGTGTTCGCTGGATTAGCGCGGCGGCAGTCCCATCTTTGCACGCGTCAACGTCTCGTCGGCGCGGCCCCAACCGCCATCGGCCACTTCTTCCACCAACACCATCGAAAACGGCCGCACGCCTTCGCCAAACATCTCGACGAACATTGCGGTGGTGCGATGGATGATTTCTTCTTTGCGGGCGTGGTCCAGCGTGCCTTCAGGAAACTTGTAATTAGCAAACGGCATGGTGATGCTCCTTGATTAATCGTGTTGTGGTTGCGGGAATGACGCGGCGGCCGCTCAGGCAAAGCCGCCATTAGCGCGCAATACTTGCGAATTGACCCACGCGCCATCCGGGCCGGCCAGAAACGACACTACCGAGGCAATTTCTGCGGGTTGGCCGATACGCTCCATCGGGTTCATTTTTGCGATGTTGTTGATCAGTTCTTCGCTTTTGCCCTTGAAGAACATCTCGGTGGCCACCGGCCCCGGCGCGACCGCGTTGACGGTGATATTGCGCCCGCGCATTTCGTTGGCCAGCACATGCACCAGGCCTTCAACCCCGGCTTTGCTGGCGATATACGGGCCATAGCCGGGAAAGGATTTGGCCAGCACGCTGGTCGAAAACGCGATGATGCGACCGCCATCGCCCAGCCGTTTGGCCGCCTGCGCCAACACCAGAAACGTGCCGCGCAGATTGGTGGCGATGACGCTATCAAATGCATCCAGATTGGCTTCGTCGATCGGGGCCATCGGCATGCTGCCAGCGGCGTTGACCACCACATCGATGCGGCCGAACGTCTGTTGCGTGGTATCAAACAAGCGCGCTACGTCTTGCGGATTGCCCACGTCGCCCTGGATGGCGACGGCCTGGCCGCCTGCAGCCTTGATCTGCTCGACGGTTTTTTGCGCCTCAGCGGTATTGCCAGCGTAATTAACCGCGACAGCGAAACCATCTGTGGCCAGACGTTCTGCCACTGCGCGGCCGATGCCGCGTGAGGCGCCGGTAACGAGCGCGACGCGTTGGTTGGATGTAGTCATTGAGTTCTCCAGTGGGATGGGGTGGATGCGTTGGAGTGCATTGTGGTCGTTATGCATGGCCGGATAAATGCGTGGATAGCGGCAACACAATTCAACCTGGGACAACAATCGGCTACGATGGCGCGACCTTATCCGCACGGATTGATCGCCCATGGACCGCTTCGATACCTTGCAGTTGTTTACTCGCATCGTAGAACTCAGCAGCTTTAGCCGCGCGGCCGACCTGCTGAACATGCCGCGCGCCACTGCCACCCACGCCATCAAAGAACTGGAAGCGCGCCTGGGCACGCGGCTGCTGGAACGCACCACGCGCCACGTGCGCCCCACACTGGATGGCCAGGCGTTTTATGAACGCTGCCTGCACGTGTTGAGTGATCTGGACGACGCCGAAGCCGCGCTGCGCCACGTGGCTGCCAACCCGCGCGGCGTGCTGCGCGTGGATATGAGCGGCACGCACGCCAAACGCATCGTGCTGCCACGCATCCAGCAATTTCACGAGCGCTATCCCGATATCGATCTGGTGATCAGCAGCGGCGATCGCCTGGTCGACCTGGTGCGCGAAGGCGTGGATTGCGTCATCCGCGGCGGCCGTCCCGGCGATTCCACACTGGTGGCGCGCAAACTGGCCGCGATGCCGCAGGTGATTGTCGCCAGCCCCGACTATCTGGCGCGGCACGGCACCCCCCGCCATCCGGACGAGCTAGGCACGCATCAGGCCGTACGCTTTTTTGCCAGCAACGGCGGGCGCGACTATCCGCTGGAACTGATCATCGACGGGCAACTGCGCACGTTTGATGTCGGCGGCTGGTTATCGATTAACGATGCGGAGAATTACGCGCACGGCGCCTTACTGGGATGCGGCCTGGTGCAACTGCCGCGCTTTCATGTGGCCGAAGACCTGGCGGCAGGGCGACTGGTGGAAGTGCTGCCCGACTGGATCAGCCCCGATCTGCCGGTATCGGCGCTATACCCATACCGCAGACAACTCTCACCGCGCGTGCGGGTGTTTATTGATTGGGTGGCGGGGGTTTACGCGGCGTGCTTTGGCGGTTAAAACAAGTCACGCGAGAGTTGTTTGACGGCGTCTGCGTCTTGCTGCATGCGATCGCAGCGCGCGGCAACGAAGGCGGTGATCCGTTCGATGCAGTCTTCGTCCCCTCCCTTTGCGGTAACCAGAAGCCGCGTGGATTCAAGCACCGCTCGAACGGCTTTCGCCCAATGCCGCATTTGTTGAACCAGCAAGGCTCGCGGAATCTGGCACAGATGCGCAAAGTGCGCCCACTCATACGGAGTCAATGCTTCATACACAAAGGCGTCGCCGACAGCCATTGCCATTTCCTGGTCCAGCCCTTGGTGTATCTCAGTGCAGACCAGATCGTAAGACGGCGTGGGCCATAGACCGCTTGAATCCACAAAAAACGATAGGTTTTTTGCATGCGCATCGTTATTGCCCAGCAAAACCTGTATCAGCAACCACGGCAGCAAAAAGGTCATGCGCTCGATCGGACGGCTGAAATGGTCGCCCGCTGACCGAAATAGCCATGGCAACGAGGCGCCATCGCGAATGTGTTGAACGTCCTGACCGCTGCCCATGTTGTGCTCGTATTTGTAATCCGCGGGCAGCCCCAGTAACTGGCAGCCATCGATGACGTAAAGCCGCGTAACCTCGCCATCCGTTTGCAATT
Source organism: Amantichitinum ursilacus (assembly GCF_001294205.1). Classification (GTDB taxonomy): domain Bacteria; phylum Pseudomonadota; class Gammaproteobacteria; order Burkholderiales; family Chitinibacteraceae; genus Amantichitinum; species Amantichitinum ursilacus. The sequence continues at coordinate 88,255 of NZ_LAQT01000005.1, read as the reverse complement.
GGCGGTCGAAGCGTTTAATGACCAGAACCGGCTCTGGCACATGGATCAAATCACATTCGGCCACCGTTAAACCGGCCGCCTGGGCCAGTTTCATGCAAAAAAATTCATTGGTAGTCAGGTGTGCTAGAGCAGGCTGCTGTGGATCGGGTTTAAAAATGTGCGTGGATGCCTGCCGCGCGGCGTTGGACAAAAACCAGGCATCGTCGCGCACATATAAAGCAACCTTGTCCTGGACGCCGGCAATGGATAGTCGCATCCGGCCGTCCCAAACTGACAGAGGCAATTGCGCCCTGGCACGGATGCGTGAAGACAACTCGGCTTCGGTCACCAGTCGGCCCGGCATCGTGGCTGCGACGACGCCATCATCATCGGCAGTCATGGCCAACGCGCCGGCCGTTTCGCGACCGATGACACGCAGAATGGCGAACAGATTGGTTTTGCTCACCCGATTTGCGTTGGCGACATCCTCCAACGCCTGTCCTTCGGGTAGCAGATTCTGAAAGAACTGCCGTACCGCCGCGCTGGCGCGCTCTTCTGAAAGCGCGGCAAGTTGTTCTGAAGCAAGGACGGGGCTCAGCGGAAAATGGTCCACCCGCGCTAACCAGGTGGCAGCATATTCAAACGCAAATCGACGGCTTTCTTCGTCGAAGTGCAGCGCGCCGATGGGCTGGTCATTGATATGTGCATCAAGCTTCATCAGATTTATCCGTGGCGACCGTGGAGAGCAACTGATGCTTTAGTAAAGCGCGTTGCTTGCTGCTGACGCACATCAAGCTCAGCCCGAATTCGCGCGCCGCGTGCAAGACCAGCCCGATGCCGACCGTCGCTTTGCCCAGCTCTATATCGCTCAGGGTTTGTTTGCTGACACCCAGATGGAGAGCTGCCATTTCAAGCGTGATTCCAGATGCAGTACGCGCGGCGCGAATGAAGCGGCCAATATCGTCTGCCGAATCGATATCCGGCTTGGTTGGAAAGGGCAGGGCTTTGACCTTGCGCATGTCGAATATCCTTGGACCGTAATTAAAACTGTTATAGCAGGATTAATGGGTCTCAACAGACATTTTGCTTCAAAAATCCTTCTATAAAAGGATTTTATTCCGAATAGGGCCGTGTCGGATATTAAAGTCGACCATACCAGGATTAATCAACCTCACGGAGTAGCGTTTTTTGCACCACATCCCAAAACGCCGCCACCAACGGCCCGGCCACGCTCGCCGGCCGCATCAATCCAATAGCCCAACTGGCCGCCGGGTCTTCCAGTTGCAATACGCGTACTCCGAGCACATCGACCACCGTGGAAGACGGCACCACCGTCCAGCCCACGCCCGCCGCGGCCAGCGTCACGCCGGAAACAAAATCGCGCACCGGCTGGATATCGCTGATGCGCACGCCCTGGCCCGCCAGAAAGGTCATCAGATGCGCGTGAAACGCTGGGGCCAACGTATGTTCGATCAGCACCAGGCGCTGCGCCGACAACTGCCGGAGGTGCGCGATATCGCGGTAGCTATCCGGCAGCACCGCCACAAAGCGCGCCTGCACCACCGGTAAATGCGGCCAGCCTGCGGGCGCGGGCAGGCGGCAGAAACCGACATCCAGTTTGCCTTCCGTTAATGCGCGCACGATGTGGTGGCTGGATAAATCGAACAATTCAATATGCACATCGGGGCGGTGTTTACGGAATTGCGAAATTGCGGCGGGCACCAGCGTTTTTGCGCCGATGCCAAAGCCGATGCGCAAGGTGCCCGCTTCGCCCGCCAATACCGCCTGTGCTTTGCGTTTGAGCTGGTCGATTTGCGCCAGCGCTTGTACGGCATCGGGCCGTAAGGCCGCGCCCAGTTCGGTCAAGCGCGTTTCGCGCGCGCTGCGCATAAACAGCGCGCCGCCCACGTCGTATTCCAGCCGCTGGATTTGTTTGCTCAGCGCCGATTGCGTGACATGCAATCGCTCGGCCGCGCGGCCGAAATGCAGCAATTCGCCCAAGACGGCGAATGCGCGCAAATCACGCAATTCCATGATGCCTGCCAGGAATCAATAAACCGAAAATATATCATTGGTCGGAATAAGCCGGCGCGGCGCATGCTGGCGGCTATTTTGTGATTCGCCATCCGGACCATGAGGAGCCCGCCATGCAACATCGCCAATTGAAAGACTTTCCCGACGGATTTTTATGGGGCGCGGCCTCGGCGGCGTATCAGGTTGAAGGCGCATGGAATGCCGATGGCAAAGGCGAGTCGGTCTGGGATGTGTTTACGCGTGAGCCCGGCCGCACTTTTAAAGGCAGCAATGGCGAAGTCGCTGTCGACCACTACCATCGCTACGCCGAAGATGTGGCATTAATGGCCGAAATGGGCATGAAGGCCTATCGCTTTTCGGTGAGCTGGCCGCGGATTTTTCCAGACGGCCGTGGCACGCCCAATGAAGCGGGCCTGGCGTTTTACGACAGGCTGATTGATGCGCTGTTGGCCAACGGCATTGAGCCAGTGCTCACGCTGTATCACTGGGACTTGCCGCAAGCGTTGCAGGCCGAATATGGCGGCTGGGAAGACCGGCGCATCATCGCGGATTTCGCCCATTATTGCGTGACGTTATTTCAGCGTTTTGGCGGCAAGGTTAAATACTGGGTGTCGCTGAATGAACAGAATTACAACCTGACCAATGCCTACCAATTGGGCACGCATCCGCCCGCAGTGCAAGATCGCAAACGCTTTTTCTGCGCCAATCACCACGCCTTTCTGGCTAATGCGACAATGATCGCGGCATTCCGCCAACACGTGCCGCAAGGCCAGATCGGCCCCAGCTTTGCCTATTCGCCCGCCTATCCCGCCTCCAGCGCACCGGCCGATATGTTGGCCTTTGAAAACGCTGAGGAATTTACCAACTACTGGTGGCTGGATACCTATTGCTTTGGCCGTTATCCCCAAGCGGCTCTGGCGCACTTGCAGGCTGCGGGCGAAGCGCCCGATATCCTGCCGGGTGACGAGGCCATCCTGCGCAATGGCCGACCCGATTTTATCGGCGTTAATTACTATCAAACGCTTACCTTTACCGAAAACAGCCTTGATGGCGTCACCATGCAACGCATCAATACCACCGGCCAGAAAGGCACTACGCCCGCCAGCGGCGTACCGGGCTTATATAAAACCGCGCCTAATCCCAACCTGACCACCACCAATTGGGACTGGAGTATTGATCCCACCGGATTGCGAATTGGTTTACGCCGCCTGGCGTCGCGCTATGCGCTGCCGCTAATGATTACCGAAAACGGCCTCGGCGAATTCGACCAACTGGAACACGGCAAAGTGCACGACAGCTATCGCATCGATTATTTGCGCAGCCATCTGCACGCCTGCCGCGAGGCCATTACCGATGGCGTCGATCTGATTGGTTATTGCGCCTGGTCTTTCACCGATATCCTGAGCTGGCTCAATGGCTATCAAAAACGCTACGGCTTTGTGTATATCGACCGCGATGAGACCGATGCCAAAACGCTGCAACGGATTCCGAAGGATAGTTTTTATTGGTATCAGGGCGTGATTGCCAATAATGGGGCGGATGTTTGAATGCGGAACACCGCGCCGAGGAATAAGCCGGCCCGATAAGGCTGGCTTGAACTCGGCGCAGTGTCGCAGCGCTGGGCCCACCGCCCGTAACCCCACCTTGCCCTGCCGCCTCATCGCCACCTTTAATTAACCCAACCACAAAACCAACCATTCCCCGCTCGCGTCCTCCATCTTCCGGAGTTATCGCATGCGAGTTGCCACGCGCTTTCCCTTCCTGCTTGTCCATTCGCCTAAAGCATCCTTACCGCCAGCGATCCGGACTGCGTGGAGCCACCGATGAGCGCCCCCGAAGCCGTCAAGCGCAGCAAAAACCATCTGCTGCTGATGTTGCTGCTGGCGGGTCTGGTCATGCTGGGCGGCCCGTATTTACTGGCTTGGCAAGCGCTGATGCCGCCGTTGCGGCCGCATGCGTGGGTGGTCCTGGCGTTGGCGTTTTCCGGCATTGTCATCAAATCGCTATTGGCGATGTTGATGGGCGGTGATTTCCGCTATGACAAGGCCGGTTATGACATGGCCATCCTGTCGTTTGGGGGCGTGCTGACGTGTGCGGCGCTGCAACTGGTGTCAGAGGAAGATCTGTATGCCGGCCTCGATGCGATCTCGTTTTTAAAATTCATGTCGGCGCTGGGCGTGTCGGCCAAGTGGCAGCACACGGCCCTGTTGTTTTTCTTGATGGTGGTTAGCCTGGCGGTCACTTTGTTTTGCGCGTTGGGCGTGGCCGATACCGAAAAAGGCAAGCCCAACCCGCTGTGGACGGCGTTTGGCATGGCGTTCGGGCTGGGGCTGTTGGGCGCTTATGCGTTGGCGATGATTGCGAAGGGGTAGCGCAGATGTGGTTCATCCTGCTGTTTATGCTGGTGGGGTTTGCGATTCCGCTGGCCGCCGAAATCCACGTTAAAGGTCGCGACAATCTGCTGACGCGCATGGGCGAGCAGATCGTGCATTCCGATGCGGGCGAGCGCGTGCGCCAGACGGTGGGGATCGGCGCAAGCTGGGTCTACGGCGCAGGGCTGCTGCTGCTGGGGACTGCTGCAGTGGTGCTGGTGTTACGCGTGCTGGGCTGGGTGTTGCGCCTGGTCTTTTGAGCGCCAGCGCGGGCGCAGATCGCGTTGCGTCCCGACCGATGGCGGCCCTTCTGCGGAGAGGTCCTGGGTTTCGCCTGCGCAAGCCCTGGCTACATTAGCTTCCATGCGGATCTGGCCGGTGTACGGCCCTGATCTCACACCTTTCAATAAGCGGTATTCAGGGTATTCGAGGGCAAACCTGCCGAAAGGCAGCGACGCAAAGCCTCCGGCCTGTCGCGTGCAAACGCTACGGTAGCGGGGTCGCCAGTGGCAGGGCGCGGGCCATCCAGCAAGGGCCGGCGTGGCTGTCGCCACTGTTTTTGCGCCATTGCTCCCGGCCCGACTGGAGCAATGTGGCCATGCAAAAATCATCTTTCGAGTTCCGTCCCACCCCGTTGGCGCGGCTGATGCCGGGCGTGTGCATGGCGTTGTTGCTGAGTGCCTGTGGCGGCGATGGCAGCACCGATACCGCCAGCAGCGCGGGCCAGGCCAGTGCGTCGCTGGCGACCGGCAACACCACGCTGGCGCTCGAAAATGTGGCGCTGCCCGAGACGCTGACGGCGCAAACCGCCGAGCCCCTGTTCCATCTGGCCCCGGTGCTGCTGGATAGCCCGGCCGATGCCGATACGGCGGCGGGCGAGCAGGCATCACCGCATCAGCAAACCGTGGCGGCCGATCTATCCGATGTAGACACCACGCGCTTGACCGTGCAGCAAATGCGCGCGGGCCGCTTTATGCGCGCCACGCAAAAAGCAGCGGGTGATGCGACGCCAGCAGCCTCCACCAGTACCGCCGTGACCTACAATCCGGCGCAAATCCGCGCGGCCTATGGCATGAGCGCGCTGTCCACTTCCACGTCGGGCCTGAGCACCGCGCAAGCCGCGGCATTGGGCGCGGGCCAGACCATTTATATCGTCGATGCGCAGCATGATCCGAATGCGGCGGCGGAGCTGGCGACGTTTAATCAGAAATTTGCGTTACCCACATGCACCACCAAGGCCATTGCCGCGACCACGGCATTGCCGTTGGCCACGGCATCAGCTAGTGCGTGTGAGTTCTCGGTGGTGTACACCACGGCCAGCGGCACGATGACGGCGACGGCGCCAGCGTATAACTCGGGCTGGGCCACGGAAATCGCGCTGGATGTGCAATGGGCGCATGCGATTGCGCCGCTGGCACGCATCGTGTTGCTGGAAGCGCCCGATGCCTCGCTCAATAGCCTGCTGGGCGCGGTGAAGGTGGCCAATGCGATGGGGCCGGGGGTGGTGTCGATGAGCTTTGGCGCCAACGAAGGCAACTGGACCAGTTCGGTGGATAGTGCGTTTACCGTTAACAAGATGACTTATCTGGCGGCCACGGGTGACAGTGGCGCGGCGGTGTCGTGGCCTGCCGTGTCGAGCAATGTGGTGGCGGTGGGCGGTACGTCGCTGACGTGGTCGGGCACGGGCAGCCGTTCCGAATCCGCCTGGTCGGGCACCGGTGGCGGCGTGAGCGCGTACGTCAGCACGCCCGCTTATCAGAACAACAAAGTGCCCGGCCTGGGCACGCCCGCGCATCGCAGCGTGGCCGATGTGGCATTCAATGCCGACCCCTATACCGGTCAGTACGTGGCAGTGTTGGCGCCGGGTGCGACCACGGCCAGTTGGGTGAGCGCGGGCGGCACCAGTTTGTCCACACCGCAATGGGCTGGCCTGATTACAGTGGCCAACGCCTTGCGCGCGGCGGGCAGCAAAGCGCCGCTGGGCGCGCCGCATACGGCGTTGTATCAGCAGATCGGCGCGGTAGCGGGGACCTATGCCAGCGTGTTTGCCGATATCACCAAGGGGTCGGACGGCACCTGCAGCACCTGCGTGGCCAAAGCCGGGTATGACACCGTCTCGGGCCTGGGCACGCCCAATGTCAGCAGCTTGCTGTCCTCGCTCTCGGGGTCGACGGCGGCAACGCCTGCGCCGGTGGTCACCGCTGCCAGCATCAGCGGCACGGTGGGCACGGCATTAACATTTACCTTGTCGGCCACCGGCGCCAATACGCTCAGCTATAGCCTGAGCGGCGCACCCGCAGGCATGACGGTGAACAGCAGCGGCACGGTCAGCTGGCCCACGCCCGTGGCCGGTTCGTATGCCGTTACCGCGACGGCCAAAGACAGCGTGACTGGCCAGACCGGCAGCGCGGTGTATGCGGTGACGGTGGCCGCCGCCCAGCCGCCACTGGTGAGCAGCGCGACCATCAGCGGGCGTCCGGGCACGGCCCTGAGTTTCCAGGTGGCCGTCAGTAGCAGCAATCCGGTCACCTATACGCTGGCGGGCGCGCCAGCGGGCATGACGATTTCAACGCTGGGCGTGATCAACTGGGCATCGCCGGTGTTGGGTAATTACGCGGTGACGGTCACTGCCAAAGACAGCAAAACCGGCATCACCGGCAAGGGCGTGTATACGCTGCAGATTGCCAATGCCGGCCCGGTGATTACCGCCACGGGTTCGACTGGCGTGGCGGGCACGGCGCTGACGGGCACCATCGGGCTGGCCGATGCCGGCGCGACCTGGTTGCGCATCACCATCGACGGCGCGCCGTTGGGCATGACCTTTGCCATGAGCGGCCCGACGCTGATCTATAGCTGGGCCAAGCCGGTGGCGGGCAACTATCCGCTCAAGCTGACGGTGGTGGATAACCGCGGGCTGACCACGCAAGCGACGGTGCTGGTGGCGATCAACGCACGCTAAACCCCGGTTGTGCCGCAAGCAAGGGATGATGTGACAACGCCCGGTTCGCGCCGGGCGTTGTATTTGCAGACTTCTACAGCGAGAGGAATGGAGAATGCGCGCGATAACAAGTTGGGCAATTCAGGCGCTGGTGTTGGCGCTGGCGGGCGGCGGAGCGCAGGCCGCCAGCACTACGCCCGAGCCGGTGGTCACGCCGCCGCATGTGGTGATTCCGGTAGCGGAACCGCCGGATACGCGGCCTGCTTCTGCGCCTGCTGCAGCGCCCGCGCATCGACGGCATCATCACGCGCGGCCCGCTTCTGCCGTCACGCAGTCACCGGCCTCCTAAAGCGGCGGAATGGCCAGCAATATCGGGTGCTGTTCCACCGCCGCGGCATAGGCGGCCAGAGCCGGATAATCCGCCGCTTTCACCACGTCGGGCTGCATCTGCTGCATAAACGTCCAGGCGGTGGCGATGCTGATGCTGGCCAGATCCAGCGTGCCGTCAAACGCGGGCCGCTGTGTGATTTCGCTTTCCAGCCCACTGCACGCGGCCAGCAACTGGCTGCTGACGCGCGCTATCCACGGCGCATGCCGTTTCTCAGCCGGGCGTAGCAATTCTTCGTAAACAATCTGCACGGTTTTTTCATTGGCGGCCAGGGCCAGCCCCGTTAGCCGATAGAGATCGATGCTGGCGCTGGCTGCTGCGGGCACCAATCGTTCTCCCCGCCCGGACAGCCGCATCGCGTAATCAATAATCAGCGTGGAATCCATCAGCGTGCGGCCGTCATCCAGCACCAGCGTGGGCGCTTTCACCACCGGGTTGATGCTGTGAAAGCGATCGAAGTGGCGAAAGACGGATACCGCTTCGTGTTCATAGGCGATATCCAGCACGCGCAGGCATACCGCCGCGCGGCGCACATAGGGCGAATCCAGCATTCCGATCAACTTCATGGCAGGGCTCTCGTTAGTTTGACTTGGTGGTGGCGCAATCGGACCATTGCGCGCCGATTTGCCAGAAGGCTTGAAGTGCGGATAGTGTAGGCACTCTCGTTGCGGCCCACCAGCAACGATGTTTAACGCTATACGTCAGGAAATCTAACATGAGCCAGCTACCCCCTTTAACCGCCCTGCGTTGTTTTGAGGCCGCCGCGCGGCTGGGCGGCGTAACGCTGGCGGCGCGCGAACTGCATGTGACGCACTCGGCCGTCAGCCAGCAAATCCGCATTCTGGAAGAGTTGATGGGGGTGGCGCTGTTTGTGCGTGAGGCGCGCGGGCTCAAGCTGACCGAAGCGGGCCGTTTGTACGCGCTGGATATCCGCGTGCATTTGCGGGGCCTGGCGCAAGCCACCCGCATGGCGCAGGCGCGGCCACATCACAGCGAACTGGTGATTGCCACGCTGCCGTCGTTTGCGCTGCACTGGCTGCTGCCACGCATGGGGCGCTTTCGCGAACGGCATCCGTTTTATCGCGTTCGTTTTCAGACCAGCCTGGAATTACAAGACTTGCGCCATGGCATGGCCGATGTCGGCATCCGCATGGGGCAGGGCCACTGGCCGGAGCTGGAACAGCAGCAGTTGTTTGATGATGAGCTGCTGGTGGTGGCGTCGCCGTTGTTTAACGCGGGCCAACTGCCGCAGACGCCGGCCGAGGTAGTCAGCAGCACGATCATTAGTAGTCATGATGCGGCATGGGATAACTGGTGCCAGCACGCAGGCGTGAACAAACCCGACGGCGCGCACGGCTGGTCGGCCAATGATTCCAATATCGTGCTGAGCGCCGTGCGCATGGGCGAGGGCATCGCGCTGGAGCGGCGCAGCCTGGTGGCCGATGCGCTGGCGCGGGGCGAACTGGTGCAGCTGACCGATATCCGCGTGCCGTATCCCTACGCGTACTGGCTGGTGTGGCCGGTGCGCGATGTGGCTAATACCAAGCAGGTGCACTTTGCTGAATGGCTGCAAGAAGAAGTCGCGGCTTATCTAAACCAGACTTGATGTGGACTTGGGCGGGGATGCCGGGCCCCGCCCTGCCAGGCCATCAAAAAGTTTGCAAAGCCGGCTCGTGACGCCGCGCTTTGCGATTCTTTGCTTTGGCCTGGCACGGGGGGCCAGGCGGGGGCGCCGCGCCCCGGCTTATGCCGGGAAGTCCGTGCTGGCGGCCAGATCGCGCCATTGCGCCAGTTCGGCGCTGCGGCTGTCGATCTTGTCTTGCGCGATCTTCACCGCGTCCGACCCGACCGGAAAACGCATCGGCGGCGTGGCGGCGTTGGCCAGTTGCAGCACCACCGCCCCCAGCCTGGCGGGGTCGCCCGGCTGTTTGTGATTGCGCGTGGCGTAACCGCTGGCCAGATGGGCCGCAAATTCTGCGTAATCGGGCACCGTGTGCGTGGCGTAATGCGCCGAAGTCTCATGCAGAAAATCCGTACGGAAAGCGCCCGGCTCGATAATGGTGATCTTGATGCCAAACTGCGCGGTCTCCAGCGCCAGCACTTCCGAAAAGCCTTCCACCGCCCACTTGGTCGCGCCATAAATGGCCGCGCCCGGTGGTGCGCGCAGGCCGGCAATCGAAGACAGATTAAAAATGTGTCCGCTGCGTTGCTTGCGCATGACCGGCAATACCGCGCGCGTCATTTCGATCAGCCCGAACACATTGGTGGCGAATTGCTTCTGGATGGCGGCGGCGTCGATTTCTTCGAACACGCCCAACTGGCCGTAGCCCGCGTTGTTAACCAGTACGTCGATGCGGCCAAAGCGCGCCACGGCGGCTTCCACCGCGGGTTGCAGCTGCTCGATGCGGGTGACATCCAGTGCCAGCGCCAGCAATTGTTCTTCCGTTGCGCCCAGCGTGGCATGCAGTTGCGCCGGATTGCGCGCGGTGCCGACCACGCGGTCACCGTGGGCCAATGCCGCTTTGGCGATCTCGGCCCCGAGGCCCCGGTTAGCGCCAGTAATAAACCAGACCTTGCTCATGGAATGCTCCTTGCGTTGAAGTGCCGCCATGTTGCGCGCCGCAGGCCGGGCATCAATAGCTGGATACTGGCGGCTTCTTGCACAATACTGCCAAGCTGGTGGCCAGCCGCTTGCGCCGGTGCGCGTTGATCGGCACGCTGCGCAACAGGAGAAAACAATGACTCAACAGCAGATTCTCGACGAATTACGCGCTATCGCATTACGCCACGGCAAGGCGCGGCGCACGCCGACCGCTATTGCCAATCTGACCCTGATGCGCGCCGAAGCGCCCACGCCGCCGGTACAGACGGTGTATCAATCCGGCCTGGTGGCGGTCATCCAGGGCCGTAAGCGCGGCCGCTTTGCCGATGTCGAATTTGAATACCATCCCGCGCAATATCTGCTGACCACCGTGGATATGCCGGTATCGGGCGAGATTATCGAAGCCAGCCCGGAACAGCCGTATCTATCGATTGGCCTGACGCTGGACCCGGCCGTGCTGGCCGCGCTGATGCTGGACTTGCCCGATGTGCAATTGCCTGATGCTGGCATCGGTCTGGGCGTGTACCCGATGCACACTGACTTGCTGGAGGCCTTGTTGCGGCTGGTGCGCTTGCTGGACCGGCCGCAAGAAATCGGCGTGCTGGCGGCGCTGGCCGAACGCGAAATCCTGTATCGCTTGTTGCTGGATAACCCGGCGTTGCGGCAACTGGCGCAGATGGATAGCCGCATGGCGCAAATCAACCGCGCGATTGGCTGGATCCGCGAAAACTATGCGCAGCCTTTCAGTATCGAGGCGCTGGCGGCGGTGAGCATGATGAGCGCATCCAGTCTGCATCGGCATTTCAAGGCGGTGACGCGGCTGAGTCCGCTGCAGTTTCAAAAGCGCATCCGGTTGCAGATAGCGCGGCAGATGTTGGCGGGGCAGAGCACCAACGCAGCAGGCGTGGGCTTTGCGGTGGGTTATGACAGCCCGTCACAATTCAGCCGCGAATATCGACGCTTGTATGGCGAACCCCCGGCGCGCGATACGGCGCGTTTGCGTACGCAGCCGAATTTGCAGGCGGTTTGATCCCCATAGGGTGGGTCGCGACCCACCCTTCAAAGCCATAACCACGAGCTGCGACTTTGGCGCGCTGCTTTGGACGGTGGGTCGGGACGGGGACGCCCAGTCCCACCCTGATCACATCACGCTTTTGCGTAACGGAGCATGTGTAACCCATAGGGTGGGTCGCGACCCACCCTTCAAAGCCACCGCCACGAGCCGCTAGTTTGGCGCGCTGCTTTGGACGGTGGGTCGGGACGGGGACGCCGAGTCCCACCCTATGGGATCTCTCCCCAGGAGAGATCCTGGGCGGCAGCCCGGCCGCGCCTGGGTATCATCCGCTTTGCCGCGCCGTGCGGCCTTTATCCACTGCCCGGGATTTCCATCATGTCTATTTCTGCACTCGGTTCTGGCCTGGCTGGCATGCAAGCCTACCAAAGCATGGCCAATGGCAGCGCGGGCAAGGTGGCCAGCAGCAGCACCACGGGCGACACCGATGCGATGGCCAGCGGGCTGATTGGCGGCGTCGTGGCCAAGGACGGCTTTGCCGCAGCCGCCAAAGTGGTCAAATCGGCCAATGAAATGATCGGCACGCTGATCAACACCACCGCCTGATCCTGCGCGCCCGCCAACGCGGGCCATCCCCCTCTGCTTGATCCGCGCCGTCTCGCGCGCAATGTGTTCATCCCGCTATCAAACGCCGCCGCGTTGCCGGTGTGGGCCTGCAAACCCGCGCCCGCACCGCCTTGCGCGCCATCGCAAAACATACCGTTGGTCGGCCGCCCGGTATTTTTGTAGTGATCGATAAATTAATGCTTGAAAATTGCCCGATCGCCAACCATCATTAGCGCAACCGTAGCCCTCGGCTGCGGGACCCCATTTATTACAGGACATCCGGCAATGCGTACCTACGACAAATTGATCGCCACCATTTGCAATGGCCAGAAGAACGCGAGCTTGCGCGCCTCTTCTGGTCGGCCCATGGGCGACGTTGTGGTTGCAACGCCCGCTCGCGCAAGCCAAGGCTACTTTTAGCGCGACCGCCTGGTCTTCCGGACGGCCGCAGATCGTGCCATCCGGATGAGCCCAAAAAGCCCCGTATGGCACATGCCCTGCGGGGCTTTTTGCTGGATAAACCCATCATGGAAAACGACAGACTACGTAACATCGGCATCATTGCGCACGTGGATGCAGGCAAAACCACGACCACCGAACGCATTCTTTATTACACCGGTGAAAACCACCGCGTGGGTGAAGTGCATGACGGCGCGGCGACGATGGACTTTGATCCGCAAGAACAAGCACGCGGCATCACCATCAACAGCGCGGCGACCACGGTGTTCTGGCAAGACCATCAGATCAACGTGATCGACACCCCGGGCCACATCGATTTCAACATCGAAGTAAACCGGTCGTTGCGCGTGCTGGATGGCGCGGTGGTGGTATTCGATGGCGTAGCGGGCGTTGAACCGCAAACCGAAACCAACTGGCGTCTGGCCGACAAATACGCGGTGCCGCGTCTGGCGTTTATCAACAAGCTGGACCGCACCGGCGCTGATTTTTATCGCGTGCTGGAGATGATCCGCGAACGCCTGGGCGTGACGCCGCTGGCCTTGCAATTGCCCATTGGCAGCGAAGGCGAGTTCTCGGGCCTGGTTGATCTGATTGACCAGGTGGCGTTGACCTGGCCCGCTGGTGACACGCCGGGCAAAGTCGAGCGCAAGCCGATCCCGGACCAACTGGTGGCCGCCGCCAGAACATGGCGCGAGCAACTGATCGAAACCGTGGTTGAGCAAGACGACGCGATGATGGGTGCGTGGCTGGATGGCGTGGAGCCCGATGTAACGCAACTGCGCGCGGCGATCCGTAAAGGCACGATCGCTGGAGCGTTTGTGCCGGTGGTGACGGGTTCAGCGTTCAAGAACAAAGGCGTGGAACCGCTGCTGGATGCGGTGGTGGCGTATTTGCCGTCGCCGCAAGACGTACCGGTGCGGGCCGAAGAAAACATCGCAGCCGATCCGAAAGGGCCGTTAGCGGCCTTGGCCTTCAAGGTGATCCACGATGACCATGGCGCGCTGACGTTTGTGCGGGTTTACCGCGGCACGCTCAAGACCGGCGATGTGATCAGCAACGGTGACGAACGCGAACGCGTTGCCCGCCTGTACGAGATGCACGCCGATCGCAAGGTGGAAAAAGCCGAAGCCACGGCAGGCGCAATTGTTGCAATTGCCGGGCTGAAGCATACGGTCACGGGCGATACGCTCAGTGCGCTAGGCCACCCGCTGGTGCTGGAACGCATTGATGCGCCCGAACCGGTGATCGACGTGGCGGTGGAACCGCGTACCACGGCGGATCAGCAGAACATGCTGAAAGGCCTGCAGGCGCTGTTGTCGGAAGACCCGAGCCTGCGTTTGCGCCAGGACACCGAAGCTGGCCAGACGATTTTGTCAGGCATGGGCGAGTTGCAACTGGAAGTGGCGCTGGAAAAACTGCGTACGCGTTTTCGCGTGGATGTGCAGATTGGTCAGCCGCAAGTGGCGATGCGTGAAACCATCGGCGCGAGCACGGAAGTGCGTTATATGCACAAAAAGCAATCGGGCGGCCCCGGCCAGTTTGCCGAGGTGGAACTGAAGCTGGAACCGTTGCCGCGTGGCGAGGGCCTGGTGTTTGTCTCGGCCATTGCCGGTGGTGCGATCCCGCGCGAATTTATCCCTGCGGTGGAGCAAGGCGTCAAGCGCGCGGCCAGATCGGGCGTGGTGGCGGGTTTCCCGGTGGTGGATGTGCGCGTAACGCTGGTGGACGGGCGTTTCCATGCCAATGATTCTTCGCCGCTGGCGTTTGATCTGGCGGGCTTCTCGGCTTTCCGCCAGGCGCAGCAACAAGCGCGGCCGCAGTTGCTGGAACCGGTGATGGCGGTGGAAGTGGTGACGCCGCCCGATTATCTGGGCGACGTGATCGGCGATATCAACCGCCGGCGTGGTCAGGTGACCGAGCAAAGCAGTCGCGGCAGCAGCACGGTGCTGCACGCCGAAGTGCCGCTGAAGGCGATGTTTGGTTATATCGGCCACCTGCGGGCGATGAGCTCGGGCCGTGCCAGCTTCAGCATGCAGTTTGACCACTACGCGGTGGTGAATGCCCCGGCGACGGTGGCTGCGTAGTGCGGTAGGGCTGATGTTGACTGACATCGGCTCGACGTTCTCGTAATTGCATGTGACGATTTTGCGCATATGAAGTGACAAAAAACGGCCAAACAAACGTTTGGCCGTTTTTTTACGCCCGCAGCAAAACTTTCAGGCGGGCGCCACGGTTTGCGCCTGGATTGCGGTCAGGGCAATGGTAAACACGATGTCGTCCACCAATGCGCCGCGCGACAGATCGTTAACCGGCTTACGCAGACCCTGCAGCATCGGGCCCACGCTAACCACATGCGCGCTGCGTTGTACCGCTTTGTAGGTGGTATTGCCGGTGTTGAGGTCCGGAAAGATAAACACGGTGGCCTGGCCGGCAACCTTACTACCGGGCGCTTTTTGCGCAGCCACATCAACCACGGAGGCCGCGTCATATTGCAACGGCCCATCCAGTACCAGATCGGGATAAAGCTCGTGCGCCAGCTCGGTGGCCTCGCGCACCTTGTCCACATCAACGCCCGAACCCGACTTGCCGGTGGAATAACTGATCATCGCCACCTTGGGCGCAATGCCGAAGGCGGCGGCGCTGTCGGCGCTCTGGCGCGCAATCTCGGCCAGTTGCGTGGCATTGGGATTGGGGTTGATGGCGCAATCGCCGTACACCAGGACCTGATCGGGCATCAGCATAAAGAAGACTGAGGACACAATCGAAGAGCCCGGCGCGGTCTTGATCAGTTGCAGGGCAGGGCGCACGGTGCTGGCGGTGGTGTGTACCGCGCCCGACACCAGGCCATCGACTTCATCAACCGCCAACATCATCGTGCCCAGCGTGACGGTATCGGACAGCTGCGCCACCGCCATCGGCTCGGTCAGACCTTTGCTCTTGCGCAGTTCAACCATCGGCGCCACGTAGCGCGGCAGGATTTCTTCGGGGTCCAGAATCTCCAGCGAGGCGGGCAGCGTTACGCCTTGTGCGGTGGCTACGGCTTCGATGGTGGCGCGCTTGCCCAGCAGCACGCAGTGCGCGATGCCTTTTTCTTCGCAGATGATGGCGGCGCGGATGGTGCGCGGCTCCTCGCCTTCGGGCAGCACGATGCGTTTGGGTTGGGAGCGCGCTTTCTGGATTAATTGATAGCGGAACGCGGGCGGAGACATGCGCGTGGTGGCGGGCAGTTGCACGGCGTCCATCAGGCGCGCGGTATCCAGTTGCTCGGCCACGGTATCGAGCACGGCGTTCATACGCTCGTGATCATCAGCGGCCACCGCGGGCGGCACCAGCGTAATGCGCGCCGCAGTGTTATAGCTGTCGGTATGCGTGCGCAGCACCGGAATGCCGCTATTGAGCGCCAGTTGCGCCAGCCCCAGCACGCGCGGATCGGGCGCGCTGGAATGCGTCAGCAGCAAACCCGCCAGCGGAATGCCGTTGCTGGCGGCCAGCGCAGTGGCCAGCATGATGTCGTCGCGATCGCCCGCGCTGATGACCAGCGCGCCGGGCTTGAGGCGTTCCACCACTTCCGACACTGAGCGCGCGGCAATCACGGTTTCCATCACGCGGCGCGTGTTCAGTTCGCCCTCGATCAGGATTTCGGCATCCAGATGGCGCGCCACGTCCAGCGTGCGCGGCGCCATCAGGCTCGGTTCATATTTGATAACGCCCCACAGCGGCACGCCATCCATCTCGTATTGCGCCGACGCGGCGTCGAAGCCTTCGGGCGCTTTATTAAAGATAACGCCCGCCACATTACGACCTTCGTTGCGCAACTGCCGGCACGCCACGCGCGCTTCCGCGGCCGCACCCGGCAGGCTGGCATTGGCCACCAGGATGATCTCCGCCTGCAGACTGCGGGCGATGTCGTCATTCAGCCGCGCCGTAATCGGCGTACCGGCATCCACATGCAAACCTTCCACAATCAATACATCAGCGCCTTTGGCCGCGCTCATGCACAGGCTGACGATGTCTTCGAGCAATTCATCGATCTGCCCGGCCACCACGCGGGTGATCACTTGCGCAGTGGAGAGCGACTGCGGGCTGTCGATCAGACAGATGTCGCGCGCAAAGTGAGTGGAGCGTTCCACCGCGCCATGATCTTGCGCCACCGGCTTTACAAAGCCGACCTTGAGGCCCTGATGCTGCAACGCGCGCACCACGCCTAAAGACACGGAGGTCAGGCCGACATTCTGGCGGGAAGGAGCGATCAAAAAGGTTTGCATGATGAGTGTCCTGAACACGCCGGGGATGCGGCGAATTATAGATAGCGATTGTGTCGCTCACAGGCGGGGAGTTTACCGTGTGCGGCGGCCGCCATTGTGGCGTGGACGCTATGGAGAAACTTTGATCCAGATGCGCCTGGCACTGCATGTATCTGTACCGCGGCGGCTACATCGATAGACGCGCAAAAACGCCCCGTTTTATGTCAGTGCGCACCGTTTTTGCCCCCGCCGCGCAAACCACGGATTACTTGGGTTACAGCCGGAAACGATTTAGCTGTGGTCGGCAAGTATTTGTAATCCCGACACGTTCATCTACCTGACAGGTCGGTCAGGCTTGTTGCAACAAAAGCACAATTATGGTGCAACAAATTTGCCAAAAATGGCCTGTTGTCCTAATTTGGTGCGTCATATCAGAATTCAAACGATCATTTGCATTGTATTTTGCGCAAATCTTACAAATTTGTTCCGCATCCGTAATATCTTATATGCCAAATAGATTTTAATTTCGCAGACAAAATGTCTAAAAGATATTAACAAGCGCAATTGTCAACCCCCAATTAGCCATAAATTTTGCACCATACAAGTGCAATCTTCGGCCCCTTGTTCTGCCGCAACATTAAATAAATGTGCTCAGGTTTAAACAATAACCCATTGAAAATAATAGACAAACAAGTCAAAAACAGACCCTTCAAACAGTCGAAATGCCCCGATTTAGCCCTCATTTTTTTACGTGAGTGTTCCGTATCCGCAACACGTTTGTGTGTCATCGAGTATTAATTTTGTTGTGTAGCAAAAGATTCTGCAATTATGCCAACGCTTACACGGCAGACGGAACGGCAATGCCGGCAACGCAGGCCAACAGCCTGTTGTTGATCCGTTTGTAAGGATTAATGGGCTTCCATTTTTACCAAAAGTCAGGGGGCAGTGATGACTCACTCAAGAAAGAAACTGGTTGTGGCAATGGCCATGATTGGTGCGACTTATGCGTCTGCCGTTTATGCAGCGGACGATGACGCGGCATCTGTAGAACGCGTTGAAGTAACTGGTTCCAACCTGCGTCGTATCAGCCAGCAAGGCGCGCAGCCCGTTACCGTAATCAATACCGAAGAGCTGACCCGCCAGGGTATCACCAGCGTTGAACAGGCGATGCAAACCCTGTCGACCAACAGCTCGGCAATCACTTCCAACCAATCCGTAGGTCAAGACACCGGCGGCGCATCGTTCGCCGATCTGCGCGGTCTGGGCCAACAGTACACACTGGTTCTGCTGGACGGTCGTCGTCTGGCCAACCAGGCTATCGACGGCACTGCGGTCGATCTGAACGCGATCCCGCTGGCCACCATCGCCCGTATCGAAGTGCTGCGTGACGGCGCTTCGGCCATTTACGGTACCGATGCCATTGGCGGCGTGATCAACTTCATTACCAAGAAGTCGCTGCAAGGCGCCACCATCGAAGCCAACTTCTCGGATCCCCAGCACAAGGGTGGCATCCACAAAGAAGTCAGCGTGACCGGTGGTTACGGCAATCTGGCCGAGCAAGGCTGGAACGTCTACGGTTCGTTCAGCGCTTCCAAAGACAACGAAATCAAGACGCAAGACCGTGATTTCGCCATCAGCCGCCTGAGCCCGAACGGTGTATCCAACTACACCTGGCCGTTCAACTACGCGGACAACTCTGGCACGGTTTCGAACCCGACCGCGCCGAACTGCGCTCCGCCGTACTCGATCTACTCGGCGTCGAAAGAAGTTTGCCGCGCGCAAACCCCGCTGTTCTATGGTATCCAGCCGCAAACCAGCCAGATCACCGGTTTCGGCAAAGCGACCTACGCAATCAACGAAAACAACCAGGTTGCGCTGCAATACGTGGGTACGCAAACCCGTACCATGACCAAGATTGCACCGACTCCGCTGGCCGCTGATGTGCCGTACACCCTGAACCCGGGTGACAAGTACTATCCGACCGACCTGCCGGCTTTCCGCGAAGTCACCAGCACTGATCCGGATACGGGCGAAGAAACCACGACCAACGTTCAAGTAAACGGCAAGCCGATTACTCTCTACGGTCGTTCGATCCCGCTCGGCCCGCGTATCGACAAGGATGTTTCGACCACGCAACGTATCGTTGCTTCGGCTGAAGGCACCATCGGCGCCTGGGATTACCGCGGTGGCCTGGCTTACTCGCAAAACGAAGTGAAGCACTATCTGGCTGGCGGTTACCTCGATCCGGATCTGCTGCGCACCGCGCTGACCACGGGCACCATCAACCCGTTCAGCACCGACACCACCGGTTGGGATACGGTGTCGTTGGGCGGTCTGGTTGAGGACGACAAGTACAAGACCACGATGGCCGACTTCCATGTGGGTCGCGATCTGTTCCAGCTGCCTGCTGGCACCGTTCCGATCAGCATCGGTGTGGAAGCGCGTCACGAGTCGTTGAGCTCTGACTACACTGATCTGGCCAAGAAAGCGCTGAGCTCGGGCCTGGAAGATTCGGAAGATACCTCGGGCAGCCGTAATGCTCAGGCGATCTCGTTCGAAATGAACATCCCGATCGTGAAGAACCTGGATGCCACCATCGCTGTACGTGATGACCATTTCAGCGACTTCGGCAACACCATCAACCCGAAAATCGCGCTGACCTATCGCCCGGTTAAGGAACTGATGTTCCGCGGTTCGGCCAGCACTGGTTTCCGTGCGCCGTCGCTGTATGACATTTACCAGCCTGACCAGTCGACCTTCACCGCTGCGCCGTACGACGACCCGTTGCTATGCCCGGGCGGTAACGTCAATCTGGGCGCTGGCGGCAACAAGGCTCGCGATTGCGCGAACCAGATGCACAAGCAAATCGGTGGCAGCACCAACCTGGAACCGGAAAAGTCCAACTCGATCACCTTCGGCTTTGTGGTTGAACCGACCAAATCGCTGACGGCTAGCGTTGACTTCTACTGGACCCACATCCGTAACACCATCGGCGTGTTGTCTGAATCGGCCATCTTTGCTGATCCGGTCAAGTACGCAGACCGTTACGTGCGTGACGCTTCCGACAACCATCTGCTGTACGTCGTCGATAACACCCAGAACCTGGGTAACACCGAGATGTCCGGCGTTGACGTGAACGCGCAGTACACCTTCCCGAAAGGCCCGCTGGGTAACTTTGGCCTGACGTTCGATGGTTCGTACATCACCAAGTTTGACTATCAGCTTGAGAAGGGTGGCGAGTACTTTGGTGGCGTCGGCAAGTTCTCCGACTACAACAACGCCCCGATCTTCCGCTGGAAGCACAACCTGGCGCTGAACTGGTCGATGGGTCCGTGGAGCGCGATCATTGGCTCTACGTTCGAATCGGGTTACCACGACGAATATGAAGGCAATGACGTTGCCTCCTACACGCTGTGGAACACTTCGGTCACCTACGTGTGGCAAAAGAACCTGACCATCACCGCTGGCGTGAAGAACGTGTTTGACAAGGAACCGCCGTACTCCAACCAGGATTACATGTTCCAGGTTGGCTACGATCCGCGTTACACCGACTCCATCGGTCGTGCCTACTTCATCCAGGCTTCTTACAAGATGTAATTACGTAAGTTAGCTGATACGCCCGGCCCGCTTTTACAGGTGCCGGGCGTGCTTTCTGGAATTTCCGATTGCTTACCCAGACGGAAAGTGTGTCGAAGTATTAATCGGACTGCTGGAAATCCCTTAGTGACAAGGCATGCAAATTGCTTGTTTGATAGGCCTTCGCTCTGACAGGCCTCTGTTTTGTCGAGGGTATTTTTCAGTGAACTACACAGGTTGGGCCTTATCATGGCTAGTACGATGAAAGGATTTGGGTACAACGCCAAATCCAGAAGGGCCACTGGGTTGGTAGGCGTGATCATATTTCACGTCCTGTTGATCTATGCGTTGGTCTCCGGACTTGCGCAGAACGTGGTTAAAGCTGTTCAGCAAAAGGTGGAAGTCTCGATCATCAGTGAGCCGCCCCCACCGCCTCCACCGCCGCCGCCTCCCAAGATTGAAAAGGTTGTCGAAAAGCAGGTGCCGAAGCCGCAGCCGGTTAAACCGCCGCCGCCGGCCTACGTCCCGCCGATCCAGAACCCGCACCCGCAGGCAGACAATGCGCCTGTAGTGACCAGTCAGGCGCCTCCACCTCCGCCGGAACCTGCAGCACCGCCTGCGCCGCCCGCACCGCCTGCACCCGCTGGCCCCGTGTCGGCTGCTGGTAACTGCTCGGCCATGCCTGCGCCGGAATATCCGTCCAAGGCGCAAACCGACGAAATTGGTGGCGTGGTGACCGTGGTGTTCAAGACCGGTGCCGATGGCAAAGCCGAATTGCAGGATATTTCCTACAAAGGCATCCCGCCGTCGTATCAGAGGTTGTTCAAGGCTGCAGTCATTGCGTCGTTCTCGGATTACGCATGCACCCCGAACAAGCTGTTGAAGCGTGAAATCGGCTTTCACACTGAATAATTGATTATTTGATTCCGCCCGATTCCCACAAGGAATCAAGTTAACGAGGTTATCCAATGACTTTCCGTATTAGCTCCAAAGTGTCCCGCGCTGTTGCAACTGTCGCTGGTCTGGTCGCAATGCCTGCCGCATTTGCAGACACGTCCAACCCCTACGGCATTGATGCGCTGTGGGCCAACGGCGACATCGTCGCCCGTTCCACCCTGTGCATTCTGCTGATCATGTCGGCTGCCACCTGGTATGTCGGCATCGTCAAGCTGCTGGAACAACGCCGTCTGATCAAGCAAGGCCACGAACTGCTGGCCCTGCAAGGCCTCGAACTGCAACAACACGCCGCCAACGAAGACGACGAAGGCATGTACAGCCACATCGCCAAGTCCGGCGTGGAAGCTGCGCGTGAACACAAAGGCGAACTGAGCGCCCGCGTTGATCTGAACACCTGGGTTGGCATGGCGATTGGCGATGCGCTCGATAGCGCCAGCCACCACATGCAAGGCGGCCTGTCGGTGATCGCTACTGTCGGTTCCACCGCCCCGTTCGTGGGTCTGTTCGGTACCGTGTGGGGTATCTACCACGCGCTGACGGCTATCGGTATTGCCGGTCAGGCGTCGATCGACAAAGTGGCAGGCCCGGTGGGTGAGTCGCTGATCATGACCGCCATCGGTCTGGCTGTGGCCGTGCCTGCGGTGCTGGGTTACAACTGGCTGGTGCGTCGTAACAAGCTGGTGCTGGATCAGGTTCGCGTGGTTGCTGGCCGTCTGCACGCCAGCCTGCTGAACAACCCGGTACGGTAAGCGGACATGGCCCGTTACCAGAGACTCAGCCGCGGAGGCGCGGACGACGATCAGGTGATGTCGGCCATCAACACCACGCCGCTGGTCGACGTGATGCTGGTGTTGCTGATCATCTTTCTGATCACAATTCCGGTGGTTACCCAATCCATTGATGTGAAGTTGCCCAAGCAGTCCAACATCCCCACTCAGACCAAACCTGAGAACGTGGTGCTGGCTGTGGATAAAAAGGGCGTCACGTACTGGAACGTCACCCCGGTTTCCGATGAAGAGCTGGCGAAGCGCCTTGATGCTGCGGCCAAGAAAGACCCGCAGCCCGAAGTGCATATCCGTGGCGACGCTGCCGCACGTTATGGTCCGCTGGGCCGCATCGTGCTGGCCGTGCAACGCGCGGGCATCGTCAAGATTGCCTTCATTACCGAACCACCTGCCAACAATTGATCGTTGCGGCGCAGCTTGTCTGCGCCGCCCAATGGAGAACACACCATGGCCATGAATGTAGGCGGATCGGGTGATGACGATCTGATGATGGAAATCAACACCACGCCGTTGATCGACGTGATGCTGGTTTTGCTGATCATGCTGATCATCACCATTCCTATCCAGACGCACGCCGTCAAACTGGATATGCCCACCAACAACAACTCGGCCAATAACGAAAAGCCGGTGGTGGTTGAGCTGGACATCAACCCGCAAAACGAAATTCGCTGGAATGGCGAAATCGTGGGCGGCCAGGCGGATCTGGAACAACGTCTGAAAAGCATTGCCACGATGAACCCGCAGCCCGAGTTTCATATCCGCCCTGACAAAGACGCGACGTATGACCCGGTTGCAATGGTGCTGGCCGCTTCGCAACGCCTTGGCGTGAAGAAGATCGGCATCGTGGGCGGCGAGCAGTTCATCCAGTGATGAACGCGCGTCTGCCGCGCTAGCAAGTCCGTGCCTGAGTGGAACGCCCACTCAGGCATTTTTTCAGGCCGCAGTTGGGGTTTGCCGCTGTTTTTGCTTAAAAAACAGGCAAATGCCAGCGCGGCGTGTTGTGCAAAACCGCGCCACAAGAAGCGCGTCTGGCGCGCTGTCCGGCCGCGCCGCAGCGGTCCGACCCGACCGTTGCAGCCCTGCCAGACAGTTTGCGTATGCGCCGCAGGTGATCCCGGCGGCCCGGTATGAAGGAAGGGGCAATATGAACATGTACAAGGCGGCATTGGCCGCGTTGCTGGGCGTCTCTGCACTGACGGCGCATGCGGATCCAGACCCGGACAAGGTCTTGCGCGCGTCATTCAACGCACCCGAAACCGGCTATGACCCGGCCAAGGTGTCGGACGTGTATTCGCACGGCGTGGGCGAGAACATCTTCGAGCCGTTGCTCACGTACGACTACGTGGCGCGCCCGGCCAAGCTGATTCCCAATGTGGTGACCGCGCTGCCCGAGGTGAGCGCCGACGGCTCCACGTACATCTTTCATTTGCGCCACGGCATCTATTTTTCGCCGGACCCCATCTTTAAAGGCGTCAAGCGCGAGCTGACCGCCGCCGACGCCGCCTATGGCCTCAAACGCCTGGCGGACCCGGCTGTGGCCTCGCCGTCCAACTATCTGGTGCTGGGGCATTTTGTCGGGGTGGATGAACTGGCCGATGCCGCAGGCAAAACGGGCGGCAAGTTCGACTACGACAAGGTGGTGGAGGGCATCAAGGCCGTCGACCGCTACACGCTGCAGCTCAAAGTCAAAACGCCTTATCCGGGCCTGCAATACATCCTGGCCATGCCGCACACGTCGCCGCAAGCGCGCGAAGTGATCGAAGGCTATGCGTCCAATACGCCGGCGCACCCGGTCGGCACCGGCCCCTACATGCTGCAAGACTGGAAGCCGGGCGTTAAAACGGTGTTGATTTATAACCCCAACTTCCGCCACGAAGTGTTCAATTTTCAACCTGCCGCCGACGACGCCGAAGGCCAGCGCGTGGCGAAGGAAATGAACGGCAAGACCTATCCGCAAATCGGCCGCATCGAAGTGACGGTGTTTACCGAAGAGCAACCGATGTGGCTGCAGTTCAAGAGCCAGCAGCTGGATGAGTTGTATGGCGTGCCGCAGCCGCTGATCCGTGGCGTGCTGACCATCGACCCCAACAATCCGCGCCGCGCCAAAATCAAGGACGAGTACGCCAAGATCGGCCTCAAGCTCAGCCGCGCGCTCGATCCCGAAATCACGTATTTCTCGTTCAATGGCAAAGACCCGATTCTGGGTGGCCTGGGCAAGCCGCAAATTGCGCTGCGCCGCGCTATTGCCATGTCGTTTGACGAGCAATCGGCCATGCGCGATATCCGCCGCAATAACGCCGTGCGCGTCGAATACATCACGCCGCCGGGCGTGCAGGGGCATAACCCGCACTTCCGCATGTTCTTCCCCTACAACCGACCGCAAGCGCAAGCGCTGCTGGACCAGTTTGGCTACAAGATTGGCGCCGATGGCTATCGCACCACGCCCGATGGCAAGCCGTTCACCATTGATTTTCTGAGCAACGAAGGCGCGATTGGCCGCCAGTGGGACGAGTACTGGCAAGAGGCGTTTGATGTGCTCAAGCTGCGCGTGTCGTTCCGCCACGTGGCGTTCAACGATCTGCTGAAGGCGATGCGTTCGTGCACCTATGGCATCACCGGCGCGGCCTGGATCGCCGATTACCCCGATGGCGACAATTTCCAGATGCTGATGTGGAGCAAGAACATCGGCGCGGAAAACGTCAGCTGCTACAGCTCGCCGCGCTACGACAAGCTGTACGAGCAGTCGCAGCAACTGCACGCCGGCCCCGAGCGCGACAAGCTGTATGACGCGATGAACAAGGTGGTGTCGGAGGACTCGGCCTGGGCCCCGGGCGAAACGCGTTTTCGCAATCGCATGATGCAGCCGTGGGTGTTGGGCGATGAGGTTCATCCCATCTTCCAGACCTCGTGGCGCTTTACCGATATCCAGAAGAAATAACGCGGACGGACCCTAATCATGCTCTCGTACATTATTCGACGCGTTTTGCAGATGATCCCCACGCTGTTCGGGGTGATGCTGCTGGTGTTTTGCCTGTTCTCGGTGTTTGGCGGCGACCCTTCGCTGGTGCTGGCCGGCAAACACATGACCCCGGCCACGCTGGCCAACGTGCGCGCCCAACTGGGCCTGGACCAGCCGCTGACCACGCAATTCATGATCTTCGTCAAACAGGTGTTCACGCTCGACTTTGGCACCTCGTGGGGCAGCCAGCAGCCGGTGCGCGATGTGCTGGCCAGCCGCGTTGGCCCGTCGCTAACCCTCAGCGGCGCGTTGCTGGTGGTTGATTTGCTGCTGGCGGTGCCGCTGGCGGCGCTGGTGGCGTACTTCCGCGGCGGTCTTACCGACCGCATTGTCACCATCTGCTGCACGCTGGCGATGTCGATCAGCGCGCTGGTCTACATCGTGGCGGGGCAGTATCTGCTGGCCTACAAGTGGGGTTTGTTTCCGGTGGGCGGCTGGGGCCATGGCTTCTGGACCAACCTGCTGATCTACGTGCCGCTGCCGATGCTGATGGGCCTGATGGTGTCGCTGGGCCCGGATATCCGCTTTTATCGCTCGTTCTTTGTGGAAGAAATGAACCACGACTACGTGCGCACCGCGCGCGCCAAGGGTCTGAGCGAGCAGAAAGTAATGCTCAAACATGTGCTGCGCAATGCGCTGATCCCGGTGGTGACCACCGTGATGATGTCGCTGCCGTATTTGCTGATTGGTGCGCTGGTGCTGGAAAGCTTTTTCCAGATTCCGGGCATGGGCAACGAAGTGGTGCGCGCCATGAACAACAGTGATTTCCCCATCATCAAGGCGATCACTGTTTATGTCGCACTGGCGACCATGGTCTTTAACCTGCTGGCCGATCTAATCTACAAGCTGATCGATCCGCGCGTGCAACTCAAATAAGCGCCGGGGCACACACATGACAACAATGATCAATCAAGCTGCGCCCGCGGCCACCGAAACCCGACCGCAACGCGGTTTGTGGGCCATGGGCTGGCGGCGTCTCAAACGCAACAAGGTGGCCTTCTGCTCGTTCTGGGTGGTGATGGCCTACATGCTGCTGGCCGTGGCGGGCTGGCTGAATATCCTCGGCGATGGCTGGCGCGCGCAGATTGCCGTGCCGTACGCGCCGCCGTCGTTCCTTGCCAAAACCGTGGCCGATACGCTGCCACCCGAAGCGCCGGTGGCGGGCGGTACCGCCTCGGCCCCCGCGCTGATCATGGTCACGCCGGAAGAAGACCCGATCGGCAAGGAAATGGAGATCGCCCGGCAGAACATGGGCAAGTACGCCACCGCCAACGATGCCAAGCTGGAATCGCTGCCGTTTGGCGCGGATTTGCGCGGCCGCGATGTCATCCACAAAACGCTGAAGGGCGCATCGACGTCGATCTTTGTCGGCTTGCTGGGCGCGCTGTTGTCGATTGTGATCGGCACCTCGCTCGGTTCGGTGGCCGGTTATTTTGGCGGCAAGGTCGATGATTTTCTGAACTGGTTCTACAGCGTGTTTACCTCGGTGCCCGACATGCTGTTGCTGCTGTCGTTTGCCGCCGTGGCGGGCCGTGGCATCAAGACCATCATTATCGTGATGGCGCTGACCAGCTGGACCGGCACCTTCCGCCTGGTGCGCGCCGAATACCTCAAGCTGCGCAGCCGCGAATATGTGCAAGCCGCCAGCGCGATTGGCGCCAGCGATGCACGCCGTATGTTTGTGCACATTCTGCCCAATATCTCGCACCTGCTGCTGGTGCAGTTCTCGCTGCTGACCGTGGCCTTGATCAAGTACGAAGCCATTCTGTCTTTCCTCGGCTTTGGCGTGGGCGTTACCCAGGTCAGCCTGGGTTCGATGCTGGCCGAAGCGCCGGCCGAGCTGGTGCAGGGCTTCTGGTGGCAGATGGTGGCCGTCACCATCGCGATGTCGCTGCTGGTGACCACATTCAGCCTGTTGATCGATGGCCTGCGTGACGCCCTCGACCCCAAAGCGCGCTAAGACGGACTGGAGTACGGAACTCATGAATCAAGACACACTGCTGCAAGTCCGCAACCTCAAAGTCAGTTTCCGGGGTGAAGAAGGCGAGCTGACCGAAGCGCTGAAAGGCATCAACTTCGATATCCCGCGCAATCGCACGGTGGCGCTGGTGGGCGAATCGGGCTCGGGCAAATCGGTCACCTCGATGGCCATCATGCAATTGCTGCCCGCACGCAATACGGTGATCGACCCGGCCAGCCAGGTGACGTTTGAAGGCCGCGATCTGCTGGCGCTCGAAGGCGCCGAGCTGCGCAAAATGCGCGGCAAAGATATCGCGATGATTTTTCAGGAGCCGATGAGCTCGCTGAACCCGGTGTTTACCGTCGGCGACCAGATTGCCGAGACGCTGATGTTGCACGCCGGTCTGGGCCGCCGTGACGCCTTCAAGCGCGCCGTGGCGCTGCTGACCGAAGTGGGCTTGCCCGACCCGGAAAAGCGCGCCAAAGCCTATCCGCACGAATTGTCCGGCGGCCAGCAGCAACGCGTGATGATCGCCATGGCGATAGCCTGCGAACCCAAATTGCTGATCGCCGATGAACCGACCACCGCGCTGGATGTGACCATCCAGAAACAGATTCTGCAATTGCTGGCCGATCTGCAGAAAAAGCACGGCATGTCGGTGCTGTTTATTACGCACGATCTGGGCCTGGTGGGCGAGTTTGCCGATGACGTGGTCGTGATGCGCCACGGCGAAATCCGCGAAGCCGGTTCGGTGGAACAGATCTTTAACGCGCCCGCCAATCCGTATACCAAAGCGCTGCTTAACTGCCGGCCGCATCTGGACAGCCGTCCGTTGCGCCTGGCCGTGATCGATGACTTCATGCAGCCCGGCGGCTACGTCAAACCGGGTGAGCGCGTGCGCGGCTATGAGGCCAGCGACGAGATCATTCTGGACGTGCAGCATCTGGCCAAGTCGTTTGATATCCGCCAGGGCTTGTTTGGCAAACGCCAGTTTCATGCCGTTAAAGACGTGTCGTTCCAGCTGCCGCGCGGCAAGACGCTGGGCATTGTGGGTGAATCGGGCTCGGGCAAAACCACGGTGGGGTTGACGCTGGTACGTTTGCATCAGGCCACGGGCGGCAAGGCGCTGTTCCACGGTAAGGATTTGCTGGCGATGTCGGCGCGCGAATTCCACGAATACAAACGCCGCATCCAGATTATTTTCCAGAACCCGTATGCCTCGCTGAACCCGCGCTTTACCGTCGAGCAAATCCTGACCGAGCCGATGATGTTGCACGGCATCGGCCGGGTGCAGATGGAGCGCGTGAAGATGGCGCAAGCGTTGCTGGACCGCGTGGGTCTGCCGGCGCGTTCCTTGTCGCGCTATCCGCATGAGTTTTCCGGCGGGCAACGCCAGCGTATTGCCATCGCGCGTTGCCTGACGCTGAAACCCGAAGTGCTGATTTGCGATGAATCGGTGTCGGCGCTGGATGTGTCGGTGCAGGCGCAAGTACTTAACCTGCTGCAAGAGCTGCAGGACGAATACAAGTTGTCGTACCTGTTTATCTCGCACGATCTGGCGGTGGTTAAACACATCTCCGACCAGGTGCTGGTGATGAACAAGGGCGAAGTGGTGGAGCAGGGCGATTCCGACGCCATCTACCGCGCGCCCGCTGCGGCGTATACCCGCAAGTTGCTCGATTCGATCCCGACCGGCTGGCAGCCCCAGGCCGCCTGAGCCGTCCCTGAAGCCGCGCGCGCCGGAACTTTGCCCGGCGCGCGCTGGCCTCAGCGTGTGCAGTTTTGCCCATTCCCCCAAGATCAAGGAACCGTCGATGAAATTGTTCCGTCTGGCAGCCATCACCGTTGCCGTTTCGCTGAGCCTGAGCGCTCAGGCCGCCATTTCCGAACCGCTGACCGCAGGCGTCGACAAGAGCCAGTTTGATACCAGCGTGCGCCCGCAAGACAACGTCTTTGACTATGTAAACGGCCCGTGGATTAAAGCCACGCCGATTCCGGCCGACCAATTCGCCATCGGCGCGTTCTACACGCTGCGCGACGAAAGCGAAGCGCGCTCGAAGACGCTGCTGGAAACCGCCATGGCCACGGCGCAAACGCCGGGCTCGGATGAGCAGAAGATTGCCGATCTGTATCGCAGCTATATGGATGAAGCGCGCCTGGAAAAACTGGGCGCCGCGCCGGTTAAACCCGCGCTGACGCAAATCGACCAGATTGCCAATCTGCACGACCTGTTTGCCACGCTGGGCAAGCTGCAATACGTGTCGATTGATCTGCCGCTGAACATTGGTGTGGGCCAGGACCCCGATGATGCGCGCCGCTACGAAGTGGGCGTGAACCAGGGCGGCCTGGGTCTGCCGGACCGTGATTACTATCTGAGCGACGACGCCCGCTTTGCCAAAGCGCGCGAAGCCTACGTGGCCTATCTGACCAGGCTGTTTACGCTGGCAGGCGAAAAAGCCCCGGCCGAACAAGCCAAAACCGTGATGGCGTTGGAAACCGCGATTGCCCAGGTGCAATGGACCAATGTGGAAAACCGCGATCCGGTTAAAACGCACAATCCGCGCACCCGCGCCGCGCTGCCGAAAACCGCGCCCGATTTTGACTGGAACACCTGGCTGGATAACGCGGGCCTGGGCTCGGTGGCGCAAGTGGATATCAGCCAGCCGACCTATGCCGAAGCGCTGGGCCAGTTGCTGAAAAAACAACCGCTGGCCACCTGGCAAAGCTATCTGAAAGCACGCGCGCTCGATGCCGCCGCGCCGCTGCTGTCCAAAGACTTTGTGCAGGCGCACTTTGCGCTGCATGGCACCGCGCTGACCGGCGCGACCGAGCAGCGCGCACGCTGGAAGCGTGGCGTGTCGGCCGTCAATGGTTCGCTGGGCGATGCCTTGGGCAAACCATGGGCCGCGGCGTATTTCCCGCCCGAATCCAAAGCGCGCATGGAAGCGCTGGTGGCTAATCTGCTGAAGGCGTACCAGCAAAGCATCGAGACCGTAAGCTGGATGTCGCCGCCGACACGTGTGCAGGCGCAGAAAAAGCTGGCCGCCTATACCACCAAGATTGGCTACCCCAGCAAATGGCGCGATTACAGCGCGCTGGAGATCAAGCCGGATGATCTGTTCGGCAATATGACGCGCTCGGCCGCTTATCGCTATCAATACGACCTGAACCGACTGGGCAAGCCGGTGGATCGCACCGAATGGGGCATGTATCCGCAAACCGTCAACGCCTATTACAACCCGGCGATGAACGAGATTGTGTTCCCGGCCGCCATCCTGCAAGCGCCGTTCTTTAACCCCAAAGCGGACGACGCGGCCAATTACGGCGGCATTGGCGCGGTGATCGGCCACGAAATCAGCCATGGGTTTGATGACCAGGGCAGCCAGTATGATGGCGATGGCAATCTTAAGAACTGGTGGACGCCGGCCGACCGTACCGCGTTTGAAGCGCTGACCAGCAAGCTGGTGGCGCAGTACGACGCCTACGAGCCGCTGCCAGGCAAACACGTTAACGGCAAACTGACGCTCGGCGAGAATATTGCGGACCTGTCGGGCCTGCAAATTGCCTATAAAGCGTATCACCTGTCGCTGAATGGCAAGCCCGCACCGGTCATCGACGGGCTGACCGGCGATCAGCGCTTTTTCCTGGCGTTCGCGCAAATCTGGCGCGGCAAGATGCGCGATGCGGCGCTGTTGCGCCAGGTGGCCACCGACCCGCATTCGCCGCTGCAATTCCGCGCGATTGGCGCTTCGATGAACAGCGACGGCTTTGCCGAAGCATTCGGCACCAAGCCCGGCGACAAGATGTACAAGGCGCCGCAAGACCGCATCCACATGTGGTAATTAACGGCGCGCAAGGAGCAGGCATGGACTTTGATGTGTTGATCGAACAAGGCTGGAAAGACCATGCCCGCGCGTCCGCCGAAGTGGCGGCGCGGGTGGCCGCTGCGCAACCGGCCACCGCCTTGCAAGCCGCCGCGCTGTTGCGGCTGAGCAACCATGTGCTGGGCGAACACCTGAATGACTGGGAACAAGCGCTGGCCATCGCCGAGCGCGTGGCCGCCGGGTTTGAGCAAGACTTTGCCGACGACGGCACCGAAATCCCGGGCATCGCCGAGATGTTGTCGTCGTTGATTGTGGCGCAGACGCTGGATGGCGACCGCATGGCGGCGCTGACCAATCAACATCGCTTGCATGCGCTGTCGCCCAGCCAGGCCAGCCTGCGTCAGCTAAAACTGAGCGGTCAGTTGCCCGGCCCGCTGGTGCGCACTGGCCGCTTTGAAGAGGGTGCGGCCATCTATCGCGGCCTGTTGCTACCGGCGCGGCAACAAAACGACAGCGACGTGCAACGCTCGATGGCCATCGTCAGCAACAACCTGGCCACGGCCTTGCTGGAGCAGTCCACGCGTACGCCGCAGCAAAGCGAATTGATGCAGCAAGCCGCCCAGGTGGCGCTGGAATTCTGGCTGCGCTGCGGCACATGGGTAAACCACGAACGCGCGCTGTATCTGCAAGCGCTGGTGGCCAATGTGGCGGGGCAAGCGCAACAGGCGCTGGTATTCGCCGACCAGGCGTTAGCGCTGATCGAAGCCCATGGCAGCGAGCCCGTCGACCAGGCGTTTATCTTGCTGACCCGCGCGCACGCTTTGCGCGTGCTGGGCAACCCGGAAGGCTATGGCCACGCGCTGGCCGATGCCCAGGCGTTGGCCGATGCGTTTGACGAGGCCGATCTGAAGACCTGGTTCGCCGAAGAAAAAGCCCGCGCCGTCGGCCAGACTGCGCCTGTCTGATTGAAAACACAGTGGGGCGCACCCGCTTTGACCGGTCTTACCCAGGCTGGCAAAGTCAGCGCTCATTTATTTGTCATTTAAACGTAACCGATGGCGGTTGCGTTTGTTACGCCCAAAAGGCCCGCGCACCATGACCGATCTGAACAACCCTTTGCTGCAAACGTGGACCACGCCGTGGCAAATTCCGCCGTTTGCCGCCATCCAGCCCGCACACTTCGCGCCCGCGTTTGCGACGCTGTTTGCCGAGCATCTGGCCGAAGTCGATGCGCTGGCCAACCAGAGCGAGGCGCCGACGTTTGAAAACACCGTGGCCGCGTTTGATCGCGCGGGCCGCAAGCTGCAAGCGGTGCGCTTTACCTTTGAGAACCTGACGGCCTCCGAGTCTCCGGCTGAATTGCAAGCCGTCGAGCGCGAGATGGCGCCGTTGCTGGCGCAGCATTACAGCAAGGTGTCGATGCACGCCGGTTTTTTTGCGCGCCTGAACGCGGTGTACCAGCAAGCCGATCAGCTGGATCTATCGGAAGAACAACGCCGCTTGCTCGACGCCTTCCACAAGGATTTTGTGCGCACCGGCGCGCTGCTGCAGGGCGCGGATCGCGAACGCTTTGCCGCCATCGTGTCGCGCCTGGCCGATCTGCAAACGCAATTTGGCCAGAACGTGCTGGCCGATGAAGCCGAATTCAAACTGGCGTTGCAGGGCGAAGCGGATATGGCTGGCTTGCCGGACTGGTTGCGCCAGGCTGCCCACAGCGCCGCGCAAGAACGTGGCGTAGACGGGCATGTGATTACGCTGTCGCGCTCGTCGGTGGTGCCGTTTCTGACTTTCTCCACCCGGCGTGACCTGCGTGAAGCCGCATGGCGCGGCTGGACCACGCGTGGTGAGCATCCCGAACGCAATAACACGCCGATCGCACGCGAAATTCTGACGCTGCGCATCGAACAAGCGCGTTTGCTGGGCTTTGACAGCTTTGCCGATTACGCATTGGCCAACCGGATGGCGGGCAAGCCGTCGGCCGTCTATGACTTGCTGCGCCAGGTGTGGGAACCCGCCAAAGCACGCTGGGCGGAAGAGCGCAGCGCGCTGGTGGAACAAGCCGCCGCGCTGGGCGAACCGACTGATATCCAGCAATGGGACTGGTTCTATCTGGCCGAGAAAGTCCGCGCCGCGCGCTTTGCGCTGGAAGATGCCGAGGTCAAACCGTACTTCAGCCTCGATGCGATGCTGGAAGCGGTATTCGATTGCGCCCATCGCCTGTTTGGCGTGAGCTTTAAAGAGCGCCACGACGTCGAGCTGTATCACCCCGATGCACGCTTCTGGGAAGTGAGCCGCAATGGCGCGGTGATGGGCCTGTTTATTGGCGACAACTACGCGCGTCCCAACAAACAAGGCGGCGCGTGGATGCATACCTTCCGCGTGCAACATCGCAATGGTGGCGAGTCGCTGCCTATCGTCATCAATAACAACAACTTTGCCAAAGGCGGCGATGGCCCGACCTTGCTGAGCTTTGATGACGTGCGCACCTTGTTCCATGAATTTGGCCACGGCTTGCACGGCTTGCTGTCGAACGTCACCTACGCGCGTTTGTCCGGCACCGAAGTGCCACAAGACTATGTCGAACTGCCGTCGCAGTTGCTGGAAAACTGGGCGCTGGTGCCCGAAGTGCTGGCGCAACACGCGCGGCATTGGCAAACCGGCGAACCGATCCCGGCCGCGTTGGTGGAGCGCATCCGCGCGTCGCAAACGTTTAACCAGGGCTTTGAGACCGTCCGCTACACCGCCAGCACGCTGATCGACCTGGCGCTGCATCTGCAAGAAGACCCCAGCCGCATCGATATCGGCGTGTTTGAAGCCGAAGAACGCGAACGCCTGGGTGTGCCGCACGAAGCCGGCATGAACCACCGCTTGCCGCACTTCCGCCACATCTTTAGCGGCGAAGCCTACGCCGCAGGTTATTACGTTTATATGTGGGCCGAGGTGCTGGAGGCCGAAGCGTTTGACGCCTTCGACGAGACCGGCGACGCTTTTAACCCGGCGCTGGCGGAAAAGCTGTACCGCTATATCTACAGCGCGGGCGATAGCCGCGAACAGCGCGCAGCCTTTGCGGCTTTCCGCGGCCGCGAGCCGCAGGCGGGCCCGATGTTGCGCAAGCGCGGTTTGCTGACCACAGCCTGATTGTTAGTGGCTGGCTGGAACAAAGCCCGGCGGCGCGCTTGATGCGTACCGCCGGGTTTTGCTTTTTTAGCGTGGGCGCGCGGGCAGGGCCGCGTGCTTACATGCGCTTGGCGCGCGCCCGCGCATTGCCTGCCTTGCCGATGGCTTTCCATTTTTGCCCTGCCTCGCGCCGTTGCAATGCCGTCATCTGGCTACGCTCCACCTCGCGCAGCAGCTTGTGATAATTGCGCAAGCGGTCCGCATCAATCGCGTCGCGCACCGCGCAGCCGGGCTCATCGTGGTGCTGGCAATCGCGAAAACGGCATAGCGTGGCCAGCGTATCGATGTCCTCAAAGCTGGCGCTGACATCGGCCGCATCGGCATCCGCGCGCCAGGTGCGCAGGCCGGGCGTATCGATAATGCATGCGCCACCCGGCAGCCGATGCAATGACCTTGCCGTCGTGGTGTGACGCCCACGACTGTCGCCTTCACGCACGGCGCTGGTGGCCTGGTTGGCGTTTTCCAGCAGCGTATTGGTGAGCGTGGATTTGCCCGCGCCGCTGGAACCCAACAACACCAGGGTCTGGCCTTCGCCCAACCATGG
Source organism: Amantichitinum ursilacus (assembly GCF_001294205.1). Taxonomy (GTDB): domain Bacteria; phylum Pseudomonadota; class Gammaproteobacteria; order Burkholderiales; family Chitinibacteraceae; genus Amantichitinum; species Amantichitinum ursilacus. The sequence continues at coordinate 53,779 of NZ_LAQT01000005.1, read as the reverse complement.
CTGCAGCTCGGCGCGCGCCTGGCCGGATAGCCCGTTGAGCGCCAGCAACGGCACCTGCGCGGGCAAGCGGGCGCGTAATTCAGCGATGCGTTCGGGCACCAGCTCGCCGATATCGGCTTTGCTGAGCACCACCACGGCTTGCACGCCGGCCGCATGCGTCAGCGCCAGATAACGCTCCAGTCGGCGCGGGTTGTAGTCATGGTCCAGGCCCATCACCAGCAGCGCGGTATCGACGTTGCTGACCAAAGGTTGGCGGCTGCCATCGCCCGCGCGACGCGCCAGCTGGTTGAGCGGCGGTACGCGCGCGGCCACCCAGATTTCGGTAAGCGCGTTGGTCTGCGCCAACACCCAGTCGCCTACCGCGAGCGGGCATCCGGCCCGGTGTAACTCGGCGGCTAACCACGGCAAGGTGCGCGCGTGATGCTCGGCCAGGCCGTCGTGCAATGTCAGCTGGTCACGCTGGATTTCGATAATGCGCGCCAGATGCATATCGGGCAGCGCGGCTTCAGGTAAAGCGGCAACGGCGTTAATCAGACTGTGACTGAGGCCTATGGCCTGCAGTCGGGAAGATTGAATTGCAATCATGATGGGCGTGATTCCACGTTTCATGCGCCCGCACGGCGGCGAGCGTTGACCACGCCAGACGTGACAAAGCCATCACGCGGGCATAGCACCAGGGAGCGGGAGTCGGCGGGCTGCCATCTAAGGCAGCAAGATCAGCAGGAAAAGTGCGTGTGTTCCGGAAGCGGAAACAAGTGCCTGATCAGGCAGCGGCCGACAGGAGGGTGTGATCAACATTAACCATGGCAATCTCCTGTGGACGTGGGGGAAAAGAGCGGCCAGTCTGCGCGGTGCTGACATGAGGCGTCAAGCGTATGAAGGCAGACCGGCGTATTTTTGCGACAGTTGATAATCCGGGACGACTTAGCCTGCTAGCGCGCGAAAGCGCGGCGAACCATCAGGCAAATCGCCATGAAACATCTCGGCCGGGCGTACCCACAACGCGCGCGTATGCGGCCACAAATGTTCGTACACCGTCATCGCCTCACCGGTTTCGGAATGGGTGGCCGTGCCCAGCTCGCGGTATAAACCGCCTTTGTAATGCTGGTGCGTGGCAAGTTGGCGTGCTTCGGTTTCAGTCATGGCAAGGCGGCCCGCAAAGATCAAAACGCGCATCATGGCCGCTGGCGCTGACCACGGCAAGCACCGCGCGCGCAAGCCACGCTTATCGACGGCAGGATAACTGCAAAATTTTGATTTATATAAATAATTTAGAATGTTCTTGCGCTCCGCCTGTCTTTCCAGAACGGTGAAAAGCGCTGTCTGCACGGGTCAGCTGCATACGCTGCAAAGGTTGTGCCCCTACCAACCTGTGGAGTGTAGTCATGAAAATCGCAACCCTGATCGGCGGTACGGCCTTTGCACTGAGCATGAGCGGCGCGCTGGCTAACAGCTTTTATCTGAGCATCAGCGGCGTGGAAGGCAACGCGGCACTGGCCAAACCACCGGCCGATGCGCCCAGCGGCTTGTTCGGCATCAACACCTTTGCATGGGGCGTTACCAACGCGGTCAGCACCGGCGTGGGCGGCGGAGGCGGCGCCGGCAAAGCCAGCGGCGCCAAATTAAGCTGGAGCCAAAGCCTGGGCACGTCGTTTATTGATCTGCTCAAAGATAGCGTCAGCGGCAAACACGTGCCTGAAGCCAACCTCTACATCCTGGGCGCAGGTGAGGCCAAAAACACGCCGTTGTTCGAGATGTCTTTTAACGATGTCATCATCTCGTCGCTGCAACTGAATGGCGCCAATGGCGCAGCGGCAGTGACCGGGGCGTTTGCGTGGAACGTGGTCACCATCAAGCAATGGACGCAAAACCCGGACGGCAGCATCGGCGACCCGCGCAGCGCCACCTGGAACCTCAGCAAAAACACCATCACCGGCAATAGCGATGTGCTGGCATCCTTCCTCGCCTTCGAAGCCGCCGCCCCGGTGCCCGAACCCGAAACCTGGGCTTTGATGGGGCTGGGCGCTGTGGCACTGACGGCGCGGCAATGGCGGCGCCGAAAGGCATTGACGGCATAAGCCAGAGGACGCGTTGCCCCTGCGGGGGCAACGTTTTCAACATTACGATCCGTCAGCCAAACGCTTGATTACCTTGATATGGCGCTTGATGATCCGCTCGGCCAATTCCTCGCACGTGGGTAATACGCCCGATTGTGAGCCGAGTACAGGGGGATTCTCTGCACGATATTCGTGCGCATTTGCAGAAGTGATTTTGGGTCTATTGGATACGGGCTTGAGCCCATAATCGGCGGCAGTTTTTTTCATGTTGGTGTATCGGGGGGAATGCTGGACCCCAAGTCTTGCATGGTACTTGCCGCTTAGCCCTGAGAATTCCGCGGCAATTTGCCGCCGCAATGCATTCCGTCTTTATGCGATCAGCAAGAAAAACCTGGTTCGATGCTACCCCACCACAACCACGCCCACCCGCCGTTGCGCAGCAACAAGGCAACGCCACAGGCACGCCAGCGGCATCTTCTGAGCGCGAGAAGGTAGGAGACCGGGTTTATGGGCTCCGACTGAACGTCGCGTCCGCGGAGCGGCAGCTGCAAATCCTGGTTATGCAGACGGTTAGTTTCGGCTTTTGCCCTTATCCCTTCTGCGCAGCTTTACCGCGCGGAGGGTCGCCTTTCTTTGGGTTACTTTTCTTTGGCGAGACAAAGAAAAGTAACGTGCTACCGGGCACCCCCGGGTATCAAAAATGCGCCGCAGGCTAAGCGGTTAAGGTCTGTTCGGCACATGCCGAACGTCAAAAATGCGCCGCAGGCAAAGACTTTGCCTGGTTTTCCCCCTCACGCCGCCACGCGCCCCATCCGGTCCACAATCCGCGCCAACGCCCGGATCGCCCGTTCCACCTCGGGCGTATACGGCAGCCCCACGCTCAGCCGGATAAAGTGATCAAACCGCGTCGAATTGGAAAACATCATCCCTGGCGCGATGCGGATGCCCTGATCCAGCCCGCGTTCAAACACCTCGCGTGACGAAATCTGGTCGGGCAGTTCCACCCACAGCCCCAGTCCGCCGGAGGGCACGCTCAGCCGCGTTTCTTCCGGAAAATACGCCGCCACCGCATCGGCCACTTGCAGGCGCTGGGTGCGCAGATGCTGGCGCAGGCGGCGCAAATGGCGGTCGTATGCGGGTGTGGCCATATAGTCGGCCAGCACCAGCTGGTTAAGCGCCTCGTTGGGCCGCGTCTGTGCGTATTTCAGCATCTGGCAGCGCGCCAGCCATTTGCCCGGTGCAATCCAGCCCAGGCGCATGCCCGGCGACACCACCTTGTGCAGCGAGGCGCAATGGATCACGTTGCCGGTTTTGTCCCAGGCTTTGAGCGCGCGCAGCGGCACGTCGTCGTTGGTGAGCGCGGAATAGGTGTCATCTTCGATCAGCGCGATGTCGCGTTGCTCGCACCATGCCACCAGCGCTTGCTTGGTGGCGTCGGGCATGATGCTGCCCAGCGGGTTTTGAAAATTGGGCACCACCACCACGGCTTTCAGCTCCGGGTAGGTTTCCGCCGCGCGCTGCAACGCTTCCAGCGACATGCCCGTCTGCGGGCTGGTGGGGATTTCCAGCGCGCGCATGCCTAGCGTTTCCAGAATCTGCAGCAAGCCAAAAAACGTGGGCGATTCCACCGCGATGATGTCGCCCGGTTGCGCCACTGCGCGCAGGGCCAGGTTCAGCGCCTCAACGCAGCCGTGCGCCACGATGATGTCATCGGTGGTGAGCTGCATGCCGTGCGTGAGCGCGCGTTGCGCCAGCGTCAGGCGGAATGATGGCTCGCCGTTATGCGGCGCGTTTTCGCCAAACAGCATCGGCTTTTGTCGCAGCACGCGTTGAGCGGTGCGGCTGAGCGCCTCGTTGGGGTATAGCTCGGGCGCGCCACATGCGCCGCCCAGATTGGTCTGCACATCGGCTTGCAGACTGCGCGCGGTAATGGCGGAAACGCGCTCATGGATGCCCACGTATTGCGCCGGATCGGCCACATGCAACACCGGTTCCACCGCGGGTGCCAATGCCCGGGTGCGGGCGCGCACAAAGTAGCCGGAGCGCGGTCGCGCTTCCAGCACGCCTTGTTGTTCCAGTTCGCGACAGGCTTGCAACGCGGTGGACAGGCTGACGCTATGGCGCGCCATCAGCGTACGCACACTGGGCATGCGCGCGCCGACGGCCAGCGTGCCGTTGTCGATGGCGTTGAGGTAGTGGCTCGCCAGTTGGCGATAGAGCGGTAGTGGGTCCATGGCGTTCATTATCGGCTGGCGTCAGCAGACCACACACATACAGATAATTTGAGATTGGACCGGAACAGATGGCGTATTCCAGCGGCATTACGCCATCTGTTGTGGCCGGTGCGGTATCAACGCGTTTGCAAGCGGCTGCGCTGCTGGCCGTGCGCATCAAAGTTGGCGTCATCCAGCCAGCGCTCAAACTCGGTCTGCAAGGCGGGCCATTCGCTGTCGATCATCGAATACCAATCGGTATCGCGATTACGACCTTTGTTAACGGTGGCCTGGCGGAAGGTGCCCTCGAAGGTAAACCCCAGTCGCTCGGCTGCCGCTTTGGACGGCAGATTAAGGCTGTTGCACTTCCATTCATAGCGCCGATAGCCCAGCGCGAACGCGTTGCGCATAAACAGAAACATCGCCGCCGTCGCCAGCTTGCTGCGTTGGAGCGCGGGCGCAAAACTGAGCCAGCCGATTTCGATACTGCCCGCTTCCGGCGCAATGCGTAGATAAGCCGCCATGCCCAACGCCCTGCCGCTGGCGGCATCGACGATCGCGTAATACTGCGGATCACGCGAGGTTTCGCGGCTGCGCACGCACTCGACAAAGGCGGCTTTATCGGCAAACGGCCCAACGGTGAGATAAGTCCAGGTTTTACCTTCCGGGTCGGCCAGAAAGGCGTCCCACAGGCTGTCGGCATGCTGTGCGGCATTCAAGGGTTGCAGGTCGCAGCCGTAACCGCTGAGTACTGTATGCGGCGGATGCGCAGGTGGCGTCCAGTCCGGCACGGCAAAGCCCAGCGGTTGACCGAATTCGTTGGTATAGGTGGACATTCTCAGCGCCGCCGCAAAATAAAGGAGCGGCTAGTCTAGCAGCGGCGCGGCGGGCTGCACCGGCACAGATAGGCCCGCCTTGCCCTGATACAGCTGCCGCGCTCGCAAACGCTTAAACGCCGATCGCCGCCAGCATCAAAAACGCGGCAAACAGCACAAAATGCGTCAGGCCTTCGATGGCATTGGTTTCGCCGTCATGCAGGTTGATCGCCGCCGCCAGCAAGGTCAGCAATGCCATCACGGTTTGCACCGGCGTCAGCGCCATAAAGATGGGCTCGCCCCGGATCAGCGCCAGGCCTTCGATCACCGGCACCGTCAGAATCACCGTCGACAGCGATGCGCCCAGCGCGATATTGACCACGCCCTGCATGCGGTTGCCCAGCGCGGCGCGCAATGCGGTCAGGATTTCGGGGCTGGCCGAAATCACTGCCACCACCAGCGCGGCGGTAATCGGCGGCACGCCGGTGCCTTTTAGCCCGGCATCCAGCAGCACCGCCATCGCTTCAGCCAGCACGCCAATCAGCACCAGGCCCGCAATCATGATCGCGGCCGAGGTTTTGACGTTGCCGTGTTCGCCTTCTTCTTCGGCGTGGCCGTGTTTGCTGCCGTATTTGTAATTGAAGAAATACGAGTGTTTGCCGGTTTGCAGGCGCAAGAACATTGCGTACATCACCACCATCACGATGATGGTAAACACCGACCACGCGCGCCAGTGTGGCTCGGGGATGAACTCGGGCACGATCATCGACACGCCCATGGCGGTCAGGATCATCACCACATAGGTATTGCCGGAATCCAGGTTGTACGGTTGCTCGCCGTGCTTGAGGCCGCCGAGAATGGCGGCCAGCCCCAGAATGCCGTTGATATCGAGCATCACCGCCGAATACACGGTGTCGCGCATCAGCGTGGGCGAGGGCGCGTGGCTGAGCATGATGGCCAGGATGACCACCTCCACCAGCACCGCCGACAGCGTCAGAATCATCGTGCCGTACGGTTCGCCCACTTTTTCGGCAAGCACTTCGGCGTGGTGCGCCACGCGCAGGGCGGCCAGCAAGATGGCGCCAATCAGCACCACCGCACCTATCAGCGCGGCCGTCTGGCCCATATTCAACAACGTGTGTTCAAGCGGATACGCCACCAGCGCGACAATCAGCGCCAGTAGCAGAAACTTCTCTTGTTTCAGGTCAAGCATGGATGCGAGTTTTCCGGACGATAGACAGGGTGACGGCCGCTGGTTGCGGCTCTGCACAGCAGTGTAGGGGGCAGCCTGTTACCGGGCAAATGCGAAGTGTTACGTGCGCGGCCCGCCCGGTCAGCAGCCGGGCCCGGCTCTTGGTCCCACATATTTAGTCCCACATATCGCGCATGCTGCTTTTCAGATCCACCAGCGCCTGCCGGCCTTGCGGCGTTTTCTCGGCGTTGTATTCCGGAATCGGCCAGGCTTTGCGGCCAAACAACGGCGTCAGGCTTTCCGGGATAAACCGCGTGCGCCCGGCAAACACATGCTGATCGCCATAACGGCTTTGCTGGCCCACATAAAAGCGCTGCGGCACGATGATTTCGAGATGATCTTTGGCCCGCGTCATCGCCACATAGGCCAGGCGCCGTTCTTCTTCGATTTCGGCCTCGCTGCCGGTGGCCAGGTCGGACGGCAAACACCCATCGACCGCGTTAAGCAGATACACCGCGTTCCATTCCTGGCCTTTGGCGGAATGGATGGTCGACAGGATCAGATAATCCTCGTCGATCAGCGGCGGGCCGGCTTCATCGCTGGTGGCGTCGGGCGGATCGAGCGTCAGTTCGGTCAGAAAGCGTTGGCGACTGGGGTAGGTGGCGGCGATGCGCGCCAGTTGGTCGATATCGCCCTGGCGAATCGCGGCATCTTCGTAGTTGTGCGCCAGCAACGGCGCGTACCACGCGCAGACGCTGTCGAATTCAGCGGGCCACGGTGTGCCGCCGGGCAAGGTGGCCTGCGCCAGCTGCTGAAAGCGCGCCCAATGCTCGCTGGCCGCGCCCGGCACATCCAGATGCAGAATGCCGTCCAGCACGTCTTGCATGCTGGCCAACGCATCGAGCATGTTCGACGCGGTTTTGGGGCCGACACCGGGCAGCATTTGCAGCACGCGAAAACCACAAACACGATCGCGCGGGTTTTCCAGCCAGCGCAGCACCGAGATCACATCCTTGACGTGGCTGGACGCCAGAAACTTGAGGCCGCCAAATTTAACGAACGGCACATTGCGCCGGGTCAGTTCGATCTCCAGCCGCGCGCTGTGATGCGAGGCGCGAAACAGCACGGCCTGGTTTTTAAGCGAGATGCCGGCTTCGCGCCGGTCCAGGATTTGCTGCGCCACGTACGCGGCCTGATCGACCTCATCGCCTACCGTTACCAGCAGTGGTTTCTCGGCGCTTTCGCGCTTGCTCCACAGCGTTTTGCTGAACAGCTCATTGGAGAGGCCGATCACCGCGTTGGCGGCTTCGAGGATGGGTTGGGTGGAACGGTAATTCTGTTCCAGCTTGATGACCTGCGCGGGCGGCGAAAACTGCTCGGGAAAATCCAGAATATTGCGCACCGTCGCGCCGCGGAAGGCATAGATCGATTGCGCATCGTCGCCCACCACGGTCAGGCCGCGGCCATCGGGCTTGAGCGCCAGCAGTACGGTGGCTTGCAGCGGATTGGTGTCTTGATATTCATCGACGAGGATATGGTCAAAGCGCGTGCCCAGTTCCTCGGCAATCTGCGGCACCGCCACCATGCGCGCCCAATACAACAGCAGATCGTCGTAATCGAGCACGTTTTGCGCTTGCTTGGCTTCGACGTAACCGCGAAACAGGCGCTTGAGTTCGTTTTCCCACTCGACAGCCCAGCTGAAACTGCGTTGCAGCACATCGGCCAGCGGCGCGCGCGTGTTGATGACGGCCGAATAGATGGCCAGGCAAGTGGCTTTGGCCGGAAAGCGTTTCTCTTTGGTGGCCAGGCCCAGCTCGTTGCGCACCAGGTTCATCAGATCGGCCGCGTCTTCGCGATCATGGATGGTAAAGCTCACATCCAGCCCGATCTGCGGCGCGTATTCGCGCAGTAAGCGCGCGCCGATGCCGTGGAAAGTGCCCGCCCAACTCAGTTTGATCTGCGCCAGCCGCGCGTGCGTATTGCCGATCTGGCGCACGATGCGCTCGGCTCGGCGCGCCATTTCTTCGGCGCCGCGACGCGAGAAGGTGAGCAGCAAAATCGAATCGGGCGCCGCGCCTTCGATCAGCAAATGCGCCACGCGATGCGCCAGCGTGTTGGTTTTGCCCGAGCCTGCCCCCGCAATCACCAGCAGCGGGCCGTTGCCTTTTTCCGCCGCGGCGGGGCCGGTGCCAAACTCGGCGGCACTGCGTTGTGCCGGGTTCAGGCGATCCAGATAGTGGGGAGCGAGCGTAGCGGTATCAGACACGGCGGGGACATTATCGTAAGCGGCAACGGCGCATTATAGAACGCTTGTTCTCTGATCGGCGCACCATCGGGCGGGCGATCCGGGATTGCTGACATTGCGGCGCGCTGGTTACAAAAAACGCGCCACGTCGGGTGCTTTGTGGATGGACTGGTGCGTCCAGTCTTAGCAGAATGGGCGTTTTGCAGAACAGCGCCTTACGGCACAAGGTCATCACATGGGTGAGAAGAAACGCAAACTGGCCGCAGGCAATGTCGCGGTCGCCACCGGCCCCGCAGAGCGCGCGCAACAAGTGGTGGTACAAGGTTTGCAGGTGCATCGCCAAGGGCGGCTGGCCGATGCGCTGGCGCTTTATCAAAAAGCGCTGACCATCAAGCCCGACCACGCTGAAGCCATCCATTATCAAGGGCTGGCGCTGGCCAGCATGGGGCAGGGGGCGGTGGGTGCGGCCTTGTTGCAAAAGTCGCTGGCGCTGGCGCCCGACCATGCCGAATTCCATTTCAATACCGCGCAGTTTCTGCGCCCGCATGACCCGTTTGCCGCGGCCACGCATTTTTATCGCGCCCACGAAATCGCCCCGGCCGATGCGCTGTACGCGCTTGGCTACGCCGAACATTTGCTGACCAAGCCCGACGCCCCGGCCGCGCTGGAGGTGTTGTTAAGCACCGGGCGGCTGGCGACGGAAGACTTTGCGCTGGCCGAGCGCATTGTGGCGCTGGCCTATGAGCTGGACCAGGTCGAAATCGCCACCGAATTTGCCGCCCGTGCGCGCATGCTGAAGCCGGAAGACGAAGGCAAATTCCGCGTCGGTTTTGCGCGTCCGCAAGCCGGCGTCAAGCCGGTGGAGACCACGTTGTCGGCGACTGACTTAAAAGCCGATATGGATGACGCACAGCTGGCGCAATTTGTGGCCGAACGCGATCTGCATGTGATTGATAACGTCATCGCCGACCCGGTGGCATGGCGCGAACATGCGTTATCGCAGCAATTCCACGCCCAGGTGTATGCGGGCCAGAACTACCCCGGTGTGCAGACCGAAGGCCAACCGGCCGAAGCCACCATGCAGTTGTTGGCCAATGTGCTGGGCCGCACTGTTAAATGGTCGTCGCCGGATAACGGTGCGTTTCGGGTCAGCTTTGCCGAATCGGAAGCGCGCACCGATATCCACATCGATAACGAAGCCGAAGATGGCAGCCGCTGCTACGCCGCCGTGTTGTATCTGAATGCGCCCGAGCATTGCCATGGCGGCACCATGTTCTGGCGGCACCAGGAAACCGGCTGGCAAAAGCGCCCGCTGGATAGCGAGCTGGCCGCGGCGGGCTACGAAGGCCTGGCGGATTTCCACGCGCGCTGTTTATCCAACGACCGCAGCCAGCCGTTTAACGAACTGGCCGCCCGCCGCGCGACGTGGACGCCGACTGCCGAGCTGCCGATGCAATCCAACCGGCTGGTGACGTATCGCGGCGATTACTACCACTCGCTGAGCAATGTGTTTGGCTCGACCATGCAGGATGGGCGACTGGTGCAGTTGTTTTTCTTTGATGTGGTTTGATGGCTGCGCCCGGCTCGACGCAAATTTGATCAATGTTGCGTTGCGTGGCTACGGCTTGCGTTTGGCGCGCGGGTGGGCGCTGTCGTAGGTTTTGGCCAGCACTTGCCAGTCCAGGTGCGTATAGACCTGGGTGGTCGATAGATTCTGGTGGCCCAGCAATTCCTGCACCGCGCGCAAATCGCCCGAGCTTTGCAGCAAATGGGTGGCGCAGCTGTGGCGCAATTTGTGCGGAAACAACGGTTCGGTGAGCCCCAGCCGTTCTTCCCACGTTTTAAGCCGCGCTTGTACGGCGCGCGTGGTCAGACCTTTACCCAGCTTGCTGACAAACACCGTGGCGCAATCGGGCGACGCCCATAGCCCGCGATAGGTGAGCCAGTGCTGCAGCGCCTCGATTGCTTTGCTGCCGATGGGCACCTGGCGCGTTTTATTGCCCTTGCCGGTCACACGCGCCAGCCCGCTGCGCAAATCAAGTTCCGGCAGCGTAATGCTCACCAACTCGGACACGCGCAATCCCGACGAATACGCCAGCTCGCAAATGGCTTTATCGCGCGCCGAAATCGCATCGTCTTCGGGCAAATGGTCGAGTAAACCCGCCGCGCTGTCGGTGCTCATGGTTTTGGGTAAGCGCTGGCGTTTTTTGGGTGAACGCACGCTGGCGGCCGGATTGGCGGCCCAGGCCAGATCACGCGTCATCAGCTTGAAGAACGTGCGCCAGGCCGAGAGCGCGCGCCCTATCGTATAAGCGGACAGATTGCGCGAGGCCAGTTGCCGCACAAAAGCGCGGATTTCCAGCGGGCCCAATGTGGCCAGATCGCGCTCGCCGGCCAGTTCAAACAGCAGACGCACATCGCGCGTATAGGCTGCGCGCGTGTGCAGGCTGGCGCCGCGTTCGCCGCTCAGGTAGCGATCAAAGCGGGCCAGCAATTCTTCGTGCATGAGGTTTATTCGTCCGCAGCCGCGACGGGGATGCCCGCCGTGGCATGCGGCACCACGCGGCGCACTGCGGCGGACACCAGCTCGGACAGGCGCTGCAGATATAGCGTGCCCATATCGGGATAGAAGCGCTCGGCGTCCGGGCTGGCCATCACCATAATGCCAAACGGTTCTTCGCCGGTTTTAAGCGCAAACAGCGCAAACGAACGCAACTCGACGCCTTCGTCTTCAAACCAGGCCGTCACTTCATCCGTCACATACGGGCCGCAATACGGCGACACCAGATTGGCGGCCAGTTTGTGCACGGCCTCGGCCACCGGGGCAAATTCGCGCAGATGGCGGTCAGCAGTGGGGAGCCACAACCGCAGCGCCACATGCGGCACCAGAAAGCGTTCTTTCAGATGGTATTCCAGCGTGCCGATAATGCTGCCGAGGTCATCGGCCTGCATCAGGCTTACCGTCAGGCCGTGCAGCATGTCCGAGATGACGTCGTTTTCTTCACCAAATTGCAGCAGCTCGCCCAGACGCACTTCCAGCGCACGATTCTTGTCGCGCAGCGTTTGCAACTGGCGCTCGGCCAGCGAAACCGCCTGGCCATGGTGGCTGTGCGGCACAAAGATATCGGCGACTTCGTCGGCGTAATCGTCAAAAAAGCCCGGGTTGCTTTGCAACCACGTCATTACCTCATGCGCTTGCATGGTGTGTTCCTGGTTAGGTCTGCGCGCTGGGGCGCTTGTTCAGATTTCTACAGTGCCCTGGAAAACCGTGACGGCCGAGCCGGTCATCAGCACCGGCTGGCCGGGGCCGCGCCAGGTGATATCGACGTTGCCGCCGCGCGTGGTAACGGTGACGGTTTCATCCAGCAGACCACGGCGGATGCCGCTGACCACCGCCGCGCAAGCGCCGGTGCCACACGCAATGGTTTCGCCCACGCCGCGTTCAAACACCCGCAAACGCACGGCATTGCGCGACAGAACCTGCATAAAGCCCGCGTTAACGCGCGCCGGAAACCGCGGATGGTATTCAATCAACGGGCCCTGGCGTTCGACCACGCCATCATCGATATCGGCCAGCACTTGCACCGCATGCGGGTTGCCCATCGACACCACGCTGACGCTGACGGTTTCGTCGCCCACTTGCAGCGAATGTTCGATCTGATCTTCGTCGGCCACAAACGGAATCTGGCGCGGCGCAAAGCGCGGTTCACCCATATCGACGGTGACGAGGCCATTGGCCTCCAGCCTGGGCTTGATGATGCCGGTGGCCACTTCCACCGAGATTTCGGTTTTGTCGGTCAGGCCGCGCTCGGTGACATAACGCACAAAACAGCGCGCGCCGTTGCCGCATTGCTCCACTTCGCCACCGTCGTTATTAAAGATGCGATAGCGGAAATCGTGGGCCGGGTCGGTTGGCTTTTCCACCAGCAATAGCTGGTCAAAGCCGATGCCAAAATGGCGATCGCCCAACTGCCGGATTTGCTCCGGGGTGAGCGTAAACGGCTGGTTAATGCCATCGAGCACGATAAAGTCGTTGCCGAGGCCCTGCATTTTGGTAAACGAAAGCGTCATGGCTGGGTAACGTCGCCTGAAAATAAGAACAATCTGTATGAACTATGCCGTGTCTTGCGCGCGACGGCTAGGCAAGCAGCCGGGCATAGTCGATCTTGATACACCGGTCCATCACCACCACCAGCCCGGCGTCCTGGGCGCGTTGCGCCGCGGCTTCGTTAACGATGCCCAGCTGGATCCAGATCGCCGGCGCTTTAATGGCGATGGCTTCGTCCACCACCGCGTCGATTTCTTCGGCGCGACGGAACACGTTAACCAGATCCACCGGACCGGGAATGCTGGACAGATCGGGATAGGCCTGCTCGCCCAGTACCTCGGCCACCAGCGGCCGCACCGGCACAATCTGATAACCCGCGCGTTGCATCACTTGCGACACGCCGTAGCTGGGGCGATCCGGCTTGGGCGACAGGCCCACCACGGCAATACGGTGCACGCGCTGCAACAGCGCGCGGATTTCTGCATCGGACGGATTGCGGAACATGGTGGGCTCCGGGGATGAGTTAACGCGGCAAATTAACGGCTGAGCACCAGCACGGCATCGGCTTCTACCACCGCGCCTTTGGGCAATGCGGCGGCCTGGATGGCGGCGCGGGCGGGGAAGGGCTCGCTGAAATACTCGGTCATGATTTCGTTAAGGCGGGCAAAGTTGGCCAGGTCAGTGACAAATACGCCCAGTTTGACGATATCGGACAAATCACCACCGGCCGCTTGCGCCACCGCGCGCAGATTTTTGAACACCTGATGCGCCTGCGCTTCAAACCCATCCACCAAGACATTGCTGACCGGGTCCAGACCGATCTGGCCGGACAAATACACGGTGTCGCCCACGCGCACGGCTTGCGAATACGGGCCGACGGCTTTGGGGGCGGCGTCGCTATGGATGATGGTCTTGCTCATGGTGGGCTCCGGCTTGGTGCGAATAAATAAGGATTAGCGATCAGAAGCAGGCAGTTTACCCGGCGCATTCGTCGTATGGAAACGGCGACAGGCTATATCGCCGTGGCGGGCGCGCTAACCTCGCGCAACATCCAGCGTGCGGCGTATTCGGCATGCAACTGCGCGGTATCAAACAACGGCAGCGCGCTATCGGCCTGGGTCAGCAACAAACCGATTTCGGTGCAACCCAGGATGATGCCTTCCGCGCCTTGCAAAGTCAGCGTGGCGATCTCTTGTTGATAGATGGCGCGCGAGGTGGGCTCGATGATGCCTTTGACCAGTTCGTCATAAATGATGCGATGCACGACGTCGCGACCGTCTTCATCCGGCACCAGAATCTGCAAACCATTTTCGCGCAGCGGCTTGTGCAGAAAATCCTGTTCCATCGTATAGCGTGTGCCCAGCAAACCCAGCTTGACCAGCCCGGCTTGGGCCACGGCGGCGGCGGTGCAATCGGCGATATGCAGCAGCGGGATATCGATAGCGGCTTCGATAATGGGCGCCACTTTGTGCATGGTGTTGGCGCAAATCACCAGGCCTTCGGCACCGGCCGCTTGCAGCTTGACGGCCGCCGCAGCGAGCAGCGCGCCCGCTTCATCCCACTGCCCGCTGCGTTGCAGTGTTTCGATATCGGCAAAATCCACTGAATGCAGCAACAGCCGCGCGCTGTGCACGGCGCCCAGACGCTGGCCGACAATGCGATTGATGGTCTGGTAATAGCTGACCGTGGATTCCCAACTCATACCGCCCAGAAGGCCTAGCGTGCGCATAAAGACGTGGTCCATGTGGATGACGGCTTATCCTGCCACGGAAACGCGCGTTTGGGCACGCCGGGGCTGCGCTCAATCGGGTAGGAAGCGCTCCAGCAAGGTATTGAGAAAGCGCTGGCCGCGCAGGGTGGGGCGGATGCGGTGCAGGTCGTTGGGGTCGCGCTCCAGCAAGCCATCGGCCGTGGCGCGTTCGATTTCGTGGATCACGCGTGTTAACGGCAAGCCGGTGCGTTGGGTAAACAAATCCAGATCAAAGCCATCCACCAGGCGCAGCGCGTTGAGCATGAACTCAAACGGCAGTTGCTCCAGCGTCACTGGTTCTTCGGTTTGCACCGCATTGCCCGCGGCCATTTGCGCCAGATATTCGCCGGGCTGCTTGTAGCGCATCTGGCGGATGATGCGATCGTGAAAACTGATCTTGCCGTGCGCGCCCGCGCCGATGCCGATGTAATCGCCAAATTTCCAGTAATTAAGGTTGTGCTTAGCCTGGCGGCCCGGGCGGCAGAAGGCGCTGGTCTCGTAATGTTCAAAGCCGGCGCTAGCCAGATGTTGTTCGATGGCTTCTTGCATATCGGCGGCGGTGTCGTCGTCGGGCAAGGCCGGTGGATAGCGATGGAACAGCGTGTTGGGTTCCAGCGTTAAATGGTAGGCGGACAAATGCGTGGGGCCCGCGGCAATAGCGGTATCGATATCGCTGAGCGCCTGTGCCAGCGTTTGCTGCGGCAAGGCATACATGATGTCGAGGTTGAAGTTATCGAAATGGCGCTTGGCGATTTCGATGGCCTTATGCGCTTCGTCATCGTTATGGATGCGGCCCAAGGCCTGCAGATGGCCCGCATTAAAGCTCTGGATGCCAATCGAAAGCCGGTTGATGCCAGCGGCGCGATAGCCGGCAAATTTGTCCGCCTCAAACGTGCCGGGGTTGGCTTCCATGGTGATTTCAGCATCGGGTTGCAAGCGTACGCGCGCCCGGATGCCCGCCAGCAATTGCTCCATCGCTTCTGCCGAGAACAGGCTGGGTGTGCCGCCGCCCATAAAAATGGTGCTGACCTGGCGGCCCCAGGTCAGCGGCAGACAGGTTTCCAGATCGCGTAATAGCGCGTCGATGTATTGCGCCTCCGGCACGCCTTCGCGCAGCGTGTGCGAATTGAAATCGCAGTACGGACACTTTTTAACGCACCACGGAAAGTGAATATACAGCGCTAGCGGCGGCAGTGCGGTCATCTGCCAGGTGCTGCTGGAAACGGGCATCGAAATGGATTGCATGGGGCGGGTTCAGCTTTTGCGGTACAGCGGGTGAATAAGGGGCGGAGGATTCCAGCGCAATCACAGCGGCGGCATATAGCCGGTCAGCAAGGCGTGCGCCCAGTCCGGACGATTACGCGCGCTGGCAGCGGCCGCCGCTTTGGCGTGGTCATACGGCACAGCCAGTAATTCGGCGTGCCAGGCGTGCTCGATACATTCGCAAATGGCATAGCGCGCATACGGGCTGCCGTTTTCAATCAGATGAAAATGCGGCTGGTCGTCGTCATACGCGGGCAAGCCCACGCTACCGGGGTTAACAATCAGCTGGCCGCGCGCTGTACTGACCACCCGCGGCACATGGGTATGGCCACAGGCAATCAGATGCGCATCGGTGTCGCCCAGGCGTTCGCTGATCTCGCCGGGCTTGGCCAGACGCACGCCGCCGGGCTCCACGGTTTCCAGCAAATAATGCAGATCGCTGTGCGGCGTGCCGTGGCACAACAACACCTGCGGGCCCAGCCACGCGGTTGGTGGCAGCGACGCCAGCCATTTAAAGACTGCGGGCGTTAACTGGCTGTGCGCATATACATCGGACGGGCCACGTCGCGCCGGGTCGAAATCCAGCAACTGACGTTCGTGATTGCCCGCCAGATGGATCCACGGCTGGCGCATCAAAAATTCTGCGGTTTCCAGCGGCCACAGCGGACCGGACAAACTATCGCCCAGGTTGACCACCGTGCTGACGCCGCGCCGGTGCACGTCGCGCAACACGGCTTCCAGCGCGGGCAGATTGCCGTGGATATCCGAAACCAGTGCGAACTTCATGTTTGCCTCCTGCCGGACGACAGTCAGCGGCCCGCCCACGGGTTGGCCAGCCGGTCGACCATCTGGTGCAGGAGTTCGCGCATCTGGTTCTCGGAGACTTCCATCAACAGCCCGTCTTCGAGCGCATCCTGCATTTGCTGAGCGATTTCATCGAGGTTTTCGTTCATCACCTTCACTTTCTCGGTGCACGACACCACGCTGCCATCATCGCGCCGATAAATCGCCCAACGCTTTTCATCACTCATCGCTTAAAAACCTTCCTGACGCAATTTTTCAATCAGCACGGCCAGTGCCTTGCCTCGATGCGAGATGGGGCCTTTTTCATCGACGGACAACTGGGCCACGGTACGATCGAGTTCGGGAATATAAAACAGCGGGTCGTAACCAAAGCCGCCTTCGCCACGCGGCGCATTCAGCAGCACGCCGTGCAGGCTGCCGTCGGCGATCACCGGTTGCGGATCATCGGCGTGGCGCACCAGCACCAGCGCGGCGTAATACCAGGCGCGCCGATCGGACTGGTTGGCCATATCCGCCAGCACTTTTTTGTTATTAGCCGCATCGGATTTGGGTTCCCCGGCATAACGCGCCGACAACACGCCGGGCGCGCCGCCGAGCGCCGCCACGCAAATGCCGGAATCGTCGGCCAGCGCGGGCAAGCCGGTGATGCGCGCGGCGTGGCGCGCCTTGGTCAGCGCATTTTCGATGAAGGTGAAATACGGTTCTTCGGCCTCGGGCACGCCGAGTTCGCCTTGCGGCACGATCTGGAGTTCGAGCGGTGCGAACAAGCGTTGGAATTCACGGACTTTGCCTGCGTTATTGCTGGCGAGAACGATGCGTTGCATAGGTGGGATGCATCCAGTGTGGCGGGGCCGAAAGGAAAAAAGCGCGAAAGCCGCAGGCGGCATTTTCGCGCTTTATCGGGGCGGGTGTCACCAGGCGGGGCGGCTTATTCGGCCAGCGGCGCGGTGGCGGCGTGGGCGATGGCCTCTGCGGGCTGGGGCTCGCGCGGCGCCACTTCACGCATCGCTTGCTCAATCAAACGCCAGTCCGCGTTCTTCAGCAATTTGGCGTCGGACAGCATGCGCCGCCAGTTACGCGCGCCATACACGCCCTGATACAGACCCAGCACATGGCGGGTGATAAAGCGCAACGGCGTGCCGGCTTTGAGTTCGGCCTCGATAAACGGACGCATCGCCAACATGGCCTGATCACGCGTAATCGCGGAAGGCGCGGCGCCGTAATACAGCTCATCCACCTGCGCGAGGCTAAACGGATTGTGATACGCCTCGCGGCCAATCATCACGCCATCCACATGCTGCAAATGCGCCAGACCGGCTTCATGGCTGGTAATGCCGCCGTTGATGATGATTTCCAGATGCGGGAAATCATGCTTGAGCTGATACACAAAATCATATTTAAGCGGCGGCACTTCGCGATTTTCTTTGGGCGACAGGCCCTTAAGAATGGCGTTGCGCGCATGCACGATAAAGGTCTGGCAGCCGGCCTCGGCCACTTGCCCGACAAAATCGCGCACGTAGCTGTATTCCTCCACCTGGTCGATGCCGATGCGGTGTTTGACGGTGACATCGATATTGCGCACCGCGTCGCGCATGGCTTTGACGCCATCGGACACCAGCGTGGGCTCGGCCATCAAACACGCGCCAAAGCTGCCGGACTGCACGCGCTCGGATGGGCAACCGACGTTAAGGTTGACCTCGTCATAGCCCCAGTCTTCGGCGATACGCGCGCAACGCGCCAGATCAGCGGGCTCGGAGCCGCCCAACTGCAGCGCCAGCGGATTCTCGATGTCGTCAAAACGCAAATGCCGCATCTTGTCGCCATGGATGATGGCACCGGTGTTCACCATCTCGGTGTACAGCCAGGCATGCTGCGACAGCGTGCGGGCAAAGTAGCGATAGTAGCGGTCGGTCCAGTCGAGCATCGGTGCGATGCAGTAGCGACGGGAGGGCGTAACCGGTTGTTTTGCTGCGGAATTCAAACGAGGTCCTTGCGCGCCCGAAACCAGCGGGGCAGAAAGCGGAAAGGGCGGTATTGTCTTATCCGCGGGGTGGGGCGGTCAAACCGGCCGGTTAAAAGGCCGGGCCCGGCGCTTGGGCGCAAACCGGTGCGCGCATAAAAATAGCGGGCCGTGGTCAGCCCGCTATTTAAACAGGCGTTGGGGCTCAACCCGCCAGCGCGGTCTTCTGCAGCGCAATCAATTCCTTGATGCCTTTCTCTGCCAGATCCAGCAGCGCGTTCATTTCAGCGCGGCTGAAGGGTACGCCTTCGGCCGTGCCCTGGATTTCGACAAAGTGGCCCGAGCCGGTCATGACCACGTTCATGTCGGTTTCGCAGGCGGAGTCTTCCGGATAGTCCAGATCCAGCACCGGGGTGTCGCCCACCACGCCCACCGAGATGGCGGCGATGTGTTCACGGATCGGGCTCTCAGTCAGCTTGCCGTCGGCGATCAGGCCGTTGATGGCGTCGGTGAGCGCCACAAAAGCGCCGGTGATGCTGGCGGTGCGGGTGCCGCCGTCGGCCTGGATGACGTCGCAGTCGATCACGATCTGACGTTCGCCCAGTTTGGCCAGATCGACCACGGCGCGCAGGCTGCGGCCGATCAGGCGCTGGATTTCCTGAGTGCGGCCCGATTGCTTGCCCTGGGCGGCTTCGCGACGCATGCGGCTGTGGGTGGAGCGCGGCAGCATGCCGTATTCGGCGGTGACCCAACCCTGGCCCTTGCCTTTTAGAAAGCTGGGCACAGCTTCTTCGACGGAGGCGGTGCAAATCACTTTGGTTTCGCCAAACTCCACCAGCACGCTGCCTTCAGCGTGGCGGGTAAACTGGCGCGTAATGCGCACGGGGCGAAGTTGGTCGGCGGGACGGTTGGATGCGCGCATGATGCTGGCCTTATTGCGGTAGAAGCCGGCGATTATACGCGTTGCGGCGGGCCTGCATGGCGGCGGTGCCGGGCAGCGCACCCGGCACAATGTCGTCGCATTATTTGCTGTAGCGAGAGATGGCCGACTGGATTTCGGCAATCGCTTTTTCGATGTCGTCTTCGGTAATTTCTTCGGACTTTTTGAGATGCATGCCATCGACGTGGGTGGCGATGGTGGATTGCTCCAGCTTTTGCGTCGAGATAAACGAGGTGCTGGACGCGCCCGCGTCATCTTCTTCGTGCCAGTTGATCGCCAGCGCGGTGAGGTTGTCACCAAATTTGCCACCTGTCAGCTCGGCGCGATCCATCAGTTGCGGCACGGCAAACAACACCGGAAAGGCGCTGAGGAACTGCGTCATGTCGTCTTCCGTGACGCTGGCCCAGAAGCCGTCAGTACACAGCAGAATGACATCGGCATCTGACAAGGCAATCTTGCCGCCCACATCGATTTCGGGCGGATACGAGCCACCCAGGCAGCTGTAAATCTTGTTTTTTTCCGGGTGCACGGCGGCTTCTTCAGCAGTGATCTTGCCGTCGTCCAGCAGCTTGCGCACTTTGGAATGGTCCACCGTTTGCGCCAGCACGCGACGTTGGCGCATCAGATACAGGCGTGAATCGCCCGCGTGCGCCCAATACGCAATGCCATCCTGAATGACACACGCCACGCAGGTGGTGCGCGGAATCTCCACCAATTGATGATTGGCCGCGTAATGGTAAATGGCTTCATGCGCACGCAAAAACGCGTCGGTTAAAAACTGCGACGGGTTGGATAAAGCGGGCTGGGCTTTTTTCTGGAATTGATCGGTGACCAGTTCAACCGCAATTTGCGCCGCGACTTCACCATGCAAATGCCCACCCATGCCATCGGCCAGCACCAGTAATAGCGCATCGCGGCTATAGGAATAGCCGACGCGATCCTGATTGTATTTACGGCCGCCGGTGCGGCTGTCCTGGTAGACGCTGAATTTCATTCGCTTACCCGTGCGGGCTTGGTGGTCAAGGTTTGCCAGGTGCGACGCAACTGGTTCATCAAAGTACGTTTGCGCGCAGGCGGCGAGCCCGGTTGCAGCAATTGTTTTTGAACCTGATGCACGCTTTGCGGGCGCAAATCCTGGTCCATCTTCAAACATCGATCAATCAACGACAGCAGTTCGGGCGAATAGCGATCGCCGTAACGCTCCGTCAGATTAACCAGTTTGTCTTCCTTAAGCCGTTGGTCGGCGGCGGGTGGCGCGGTGCCGGCCAGGCAGGCGTACATGGTGGCGCCCACGCCGTAGATATCGGTCCACGGGCCCAGCGGTTCTTTTTTGCCGTATTGCTCGGGCGCGGCAAAGCCGGGCGTATACATCGGGGCCAGCTTGGAATGTTCGGCCGTTAATGCCTGGCGCGCCGAGCCAAAGTCCAGCAATACCGGTGAGCCGTCTTTGCGGATATAGATATTGGCGGGCTTGATATCCAGATGCAGCAGCTTGTTTAAATGGACTTCGCGCAGGCCATTTAACAGGTGATAGAACACGTGCCGGATCAGTTTTTCGTCAACGCCTTCGCGGTCATGCTTGAGCTGGATTTCTTTTTGCAATGTGCGGCCACGTTCGTATTCCATGACCATATACACGGTGTCATTGCCGCGAAAGAAATTGCGCACACGCACGATATTGGGATGCGAGATATGCGCCAGCGTTTTGCCTTCTTCAAAGAAGCATTTAAGGCCGTGCCGAAACAGCGCCAGGTTTTCTTCACTGGTCGCTTGTACTTGCGTGCCTTCCCGTCGCAATACCAGCGAATTAGGCAGGTATTCTTTAATGGCGACGGGATAGTCGTTCTCGTCATGCGCCAGATAGACAATACTGAAACCGCCAGCGGACAACAGCTTGGCAATCGTATAGTTCTGTAACTGGTAGCCGCGAGCCAGCGGTTGATTACTGGGCGTTGTCATCCGGGGGATTAGTTATACTCATGCTCTGCCGCGCATTGTGAGTGGCCCCCTATCTAAAGTAAATAGCGATGCTTACGAGAATTGGCGCGGCGGCCGTGGCATTGGGCTGACCGGTCATACATTCTCGTCAGGGCGCGGATTGTGTCGTGATCCGACAACACTTCTGCCCGCCCTGCATTGCCCCACAAGGATTTGAAATGATTTTCAGCATGACCGGTTTTTCTGTCGCGCAACGCGAATTGCCCGCCGGCACCCTGACCGTTGAACTGCGCGCGGTCAACCATCGTTTTCTCGACCTGACTGTGCGCTGCCCCGAAGAATTCCGCGCATTTGAAGGCGCCATGCGCGAGAAAATCACCGGCGGCGTGGCGCGCGGCAAGGTGGAATGCCGCGTGGGCTTTAATGCCAATGCCGGCAGCGTGGGTGAACTGAAACTGGATCAGCCGCTGCTGCAGGCCTTGATTGCCGCAGCCAATGCGGCCAAGGCGCTGGCACCCGAAAGCGGCGACCTGAAGCTGGGCGAACTGCTGCGCTGGCCGGGCGTACTGACCCAGGCGGCGCCGCAAGCCGAAGAGCTGGGCGAAGCCTGTCTGAGCTTGCTGGTGGAAGTGATCAAAGACTTTACCGCCAGCCGTGGCCGCGAAGGCGAGAAGCTGAAAGCGCATTTGCTGGAGCGCGTAGCGGGCATGGAACAGATTGTGGCCGAGGTCAAACCGCGTGTGCCGCAGCTGGTGGAAGACTACGAAGCACGCCTGAAAGCGCGTTTTCTGGAAGCGATGGGCACGCTGGATGACGACCGCGTGCGCCAGGAAATCGTGATGTTTGCGCAGAAAATTGATGTGGACGAAGAGCTGTCGCGCCTGTCGGCCCACGTGGAAGAAGTGCGGCGCATTCTGGATAAAGGCGGCGCAGTCGGCAAACGGCTGGATTTCTTGATGCAGGAACTGAACCGCGAAGCCAACACGCTGGGCTCGAAATCGGTGTCGGTGGAGACCAGCCGCGCTTCGATGGCGCTGAAAGTGTTGATCGAACAAATGCGCGAGCAAATCCAGAATCTGGAATAAGCGCGCCACGCACGTATTCGGCAACGCGAATCAACCCCGCCGGTGCGGGGTTTTTTATTGCCTGCCGCCGCGTGCTGCCGCGTTTATCGCCGATCAACGTGTTGTATATTTTGCATTACAAAAGCTTACGTATTTGATACAGAGGAATGCGGTCGGACATAATGTTTGCCCAAAATCATGATCGCTCCGGTGCGCCAGACGCCGCGAGCCCAAGGGAAAACTGCAAGTGAATATCGAATGCCCGCAATGCGACACGGTCAACGACACGACCGCGGATCGCTGTTATAGCTGCGGCGCGGTTCTGCGGCCTTTAACCGGCCACGAAGCGCAGCAAGCCTTGTACAAGGCGTTTGTCGGGCCGAAAAACGAAGACTATTACGTGGCCGAATTCATCAACTTTGATGAGCAGGGTCGGGCTGGCATCAGCTGGAACTGGGCGGCATTTCTGGTTTCGATGTACTGGTTGCTGTATCGCAAAATGTGGCTGTGGGCGGGCATCGCCATGATCGTGCCGACCTTGCTGGTGACGCTGGGTTTGCTGATTCTGGTCATGCTGAACCAGACCGCAGGCATTGCCGTGATGGTGGCGGTGGTGCTGGCGCTGGGCTTTGTGCCGCCGCTAATTGCCAACGCGCTGTATTACCGCCATTGCCGCAACACCATCGCGGCGGTGCAGGCGCGCCAGCCTGACTATCTGCTGCAACTGGAAGAACTGGAACAACGTGGCGGCGTCGCCAGCAAGGGCATCCTGGCGCTGGGCATTCTGGTGGCGGTGATCGTGCCGCGCCTGGTGCAGGCGGTGGTGACGCCCGCCTATGACAACATCAATGGCCGCGCCAGCGTCGATATCGCGCTGGAGTACGAGCAAGAAGCCGCTAGCGCCATCGGCAAATATTATCGCCAGCATCACGAGGTGCCGCCGTCGCTGGCTGCGGCGGGGTTTGATGCGCAACCGCCCGAAGACGTTTCCGACCTGCATCTGGATACGGCCAATGGACAGCTGGAATTGCGCTTTGGCATCGGGGGGCGCCTGACCGGTACGCGCTTGCTGCTCAGCCCGACTGCCAACGCCAAATACGAGGTGAGCTGGCGCTGCCTGAGCCCGGATATTCCGCGCAAGATGCTGCCGCCGGAATGCCGGTAAATAGGGATCCACGCTGCGGTAACAAAAAAGGCGTCCGGTAGTCCGGACGCCTTGGTCGTTTAGCGCAGGGCAGTGCGCGGCATGTTCAGCCGCGGCAACATGCCGTTGCTCAGCGCCACGCCCGCCAGCACATTCGCCAGTCCCGCCAGATGCCACCATTGCACATGCTCGCCCAACAGCAACATGGCCAGCATGGCGCCGAAAGCCGGAATCAGATGCATAAAGCTGCTGGCGCGCGCGGCACCCAGTTGCGCCACGGCAATGTTGTAGAACAGATAAGCCAGTACCGACGGAAAGATGCCGAGGAACAGCACAATGCTGGCGCTATGCACGCTGAGCGTCGGCACACCTTGATGCGCCCATTCCCAGATCACGGCTGGCGCCAGCATCAGCGTGCCGACCAGGATGGTGGCAAACAGCATGGCGATCTTGTCGATACCGGTGGGGACTTTGCGCAAGGTGAGCGTGTACAGCGCCCAGCACGCGACCGCAGCAAACACCCACAGATCGCCCGGATTGAGGTTAAGGCTAAGCAATTGCGACGGCGCGCCATGGGTGAGGATGACGGCCACGCCACAGAACGACAGCGCGCTGCCGATGCATTGCATCCAGCTCATGCTCTGGCCCAGAAACATGCGGCCAGCCAGCAACACCATGATCGGCACAAACGCATTCAGCATCACCGCATTGACTGCGGTGGTGTGCGCCACGCCGCGGTAAATCAGCGTATTGCACAAGGTCACGCCCAATAACCCCAGCACCAGCACAGTGCGCCAATGCTGCTTTAATTGCGGCCATGCCCCACGCAGACGCGGCAAAGCCAATGGTGCCAGGCACAGCAAGGCGAGGATCCAGCGACCAAAAGACAGGGAGAGGGGAGAGAGTTCGCCGTTAATGGCGCGGCCGGCAACAAAGTTACCCGCCCAGAACAACGCGGCGGCCGTAGCGAGCGGCACGGGCCGTGTAGCAAGTTTGAAAGTCATGATCATTTCCGGTAGGAAATTGGCGATAGTCCTCGGCGGCTTGTGGCCATGAGGCGTGAGCGGAGTTACCCGCATGCCATAAAGCAAACGACATGCCCGGAGTGTAGAAATGACGATCGATTAGGTCAATGCCATTGTCCTAAATGGTGACGAATGGCGTGGCGCAGCCCCACAGCGGCGCTGTAGCCGCGAGCGCAAAAACGCCGCGGGCCAGATGCAGCGGCGGCATAGGGTGGGGCAAGCCCCACCACTCAAAGTGGCCAGCGCAGAAATCGACGGATCGCGATGGAAGGGCAGTGAGCCAGGCCATCTACCTGGCCCGGCGCGGCACAAGATCAGACTTTCTCGTTACCGCGCATGCGCTGAATGCGGAACACCACGGGCAACTGGCGCAAGCTGCGCATCACCCGCGCCAGATGCGCGCGGTTGGCCACTTGCAGCACAAACTGGATGTGCATAAAGCGGTCGCCTTCGCTTTCGGCGTGCTGCGTGACCACCGAGACGATATTGGCTTCGGCTTCGGCAATGGCCGACGTGATTTGCGCCAGCGCACCGCGGGCGTTCTCGGTCAGCACGCGCACCGGCACGTCGAACAGGCGGTTGGATTCCGGGTCCCATTCCACGTCGATAAACTTGTCGGCATCGATGCGGCCACGGCCGGAAATCTGCGGGCAGTCGTGCGTGTGGATCACCAGACCCTGGTCTTTTTTGACCAGCCCGATGATGGGGTCGCCCGGGATCGGCGCACAGCAACGGGCAAACTGGATGGCCATACCTTCGGTGCCACGGATGGTCACCGACGTCATCTTGCGCCCGCCCGAACCTGGCACCTCGTCCTGCCACTGGCCCGACAACTGCAACAAGCGCTTGGCCACCACCACGGCCAGCCGCTGGCCCAGGCCGATATCCGCCAGGACTTCTTCGCGGGTACGGGCGCTGCTTTCTTTCAGATAGCGGTCCCACACCTCTTCGCCCAGCGGCTTGAATTGCGTATGCAGCGTGGCAAACGCCTGCGCCAGCAAGCGCTCGCCCAGATGCACCGATTCTTCAAAACGCATGGTCTTGAGGAAATGGCGAATATGCGAACGCGCCTTGCCGGTCGTCACAAATGTCAGCCACGACGGATTGGGCTTGGCGTGCGCGGCGGTAACAATCTCGACCTGGTCGCCGCTTTTCAGCCGGCTGCGCAGCGGCACCAGCTCGTGATTGATCTTGGCGGCAATGCAGCGATTGCCGATGTCGGTGTGCACGGCATAGGCAAAATCGACGCAGGTGGCGCCCGCCGGCATGCTCAGAATCTTGCCCTTGGGCGTAAACACATACACCTGGTCGGGGAACAGATCGACCTTGATGTGTTCCAGAAATTCGACCGCATCGCCCGATTCGCTCTGCAGTTCTAGCAGCGACTGCAACCATTGGTGCGTCTTTTGCTGCACTTCAGAGAAGCCATCATCGCCGCTTTTGTACATCCAGTGCGACGCGACACCGGCATCGGCAATGCGATGCATGTCTTGCGTGCGAATCTGGATTTCAATCGGGATACCGTACGGGCCAAACAGCGTGGTGTGCAGGCTTTGATAGCCGTTGGCCTTGGGGATGGCGATGTAATCTTTAAACTTGCCCGGAATCGGCTTGTACAGCGCATGCAGCGCGCCGATGGCCAGATAGCACGACGACACGTCTTTGACGATGACGCGAAAGCCGTAAATATCCAGCACTTCAGAAAAGCTCAGGTGCTTTTCCTGCATTTTGCGATAGATGCTGTACAGGTTTTTTTCGCGGCCCGACACGCTGGCTTCAAGGCCGGAATCGGCCAGCTTGGTGCGCAGGCCTTCAAGGATTTTGGTGACCACTTCGCGGCGGTTGCCACGGGCGGCTTTCAGCGCTTTGGACAGCACGTCGTAGCGATGCGGGTACAGATACTTGAACGACAGATCGTCCAGTTCCAGGTACACGGCATTCAGCCCGATGCGGTTGGCGATCGGGGCATAGATTTCCATGGTTTCGCGGGCAATGCGTTTTTGCTTGTCCGCGCGCATTGCGTCCATGGTGCGCATATTGTGCAGCCGGTCGGCCAGCTTGATCAGGATGACGCGTAAGTCGCGCGCCATCGCCAGCAGCATCTTGCGGAAGTTTTCGGCTTGCGCGACTTCTTTGCTCTGGAATTCAAGCTTGTCGATCTTGCTCATGCCGTCGACCAGTTCGGCGACGTGCTTGCCAAACTTTTCGGTCAGCTCAAGCTTGGTGATGCCGCTGTCTTCCATCACATCGTGCAGCAGCGCGGCGGCCAGCGCCTGCGCATCAAGGTGCCACGAGGTCAGGATGGTGGCTACCGCCAGCGGATGCGAGATGTACGGCTCGCCGCTCTGGCGGCTCTGGCCGCGGTGGGCGGCCTCGGAAAACTTGAAGGCGGCGGCCAGAAACATCCGGTCCTCCGCCTTCAGGTACGCCGTGTCCTCACTCAGAAAGTGATTGGCAGCCGTAATCACCGCTGGCGCTTTCATGGCCAGGTCGGGTACATCGGCGGCGGCGAGCATCGTTTCCATAGCAGACAGTTTGGGGCGCTGGGGCCCGATTAACAGACCCGCGCGCCCCAGCTATGTTGTCAGATCAGGTACGACGGTTCAGGACTTCGCGGCCCACGATGCCGGCGGCTACTTCGCGCAGCGCCAGAACGGTGGGTTTGTCACGGCCCGGGGCGTCCACTTGCGGGGTGGAGCCATTGGCAATCTGGCGAGCGCGATAAGCGGCCACCAGCGTCAGATCAAAGCGGTTTTCGATGCGGTGCAGGCAATCATCGACGGTAATGCGAGCCATTGGGTATCTCCAGATTCCAGAAAAACTGAAACGGCCAGCACGAATCCGTGATGGCCGTTGAGGTCAGCATTGTAGCAGAAGGGGTCAGGCTTTGAGCGCCTCGACCAGTGCGGCATGCCGAATGGCCTGGCGTTCGCCACGCAGTCGCTCGGCGCGCACCACGCTGATGATGTCGCGCACGGCGTCATCAATGTGCTCATTGATGATCACGTATTGCGCTTCGCTAACGTGACCCATTTCTTCACGGGCCTTGGACATGCGCTGCTGGATTACTTCTTCAGTGTCTTTGCCGCGGGCGCGCAGACGTTGTTCCAGCGTGGCAATCGACGGCGGCAATACAAAGATGCCCACCGATTCGGGGAACAGCTTGGTGACTTGCTGTGCGCCTTGCCAGTCGATTTCCAGCAGGATGTCGCGGCCGTTTTCGATCACCGATTCGATCCATGCGCGCGAAGTGCCGTAGTAGTTGCCATACACTTCGGCCCACTCAAGGAAATCACCCGACGCGATCATGCTTTCGAACTTTGCGCGATCTACAAAGTAATAGTCTTTGCCTTCGACTTCGCCCGAACGCGCCGGGCGCGAGGTGTACGAAATCGACAGCTGAATCTGCTGGTCTGCAGCAAGCAGCGCCGCGACCAGCGTGGTCTTGCCCGCGCCCGAAGGGGCGGTCACGACATAAATGGTGCCTTTTGCCATGGAAAAACATCCGTCTGAAAACTGGGTAGCAGGGTAGCACAAAACGAACTGACGTTCAGATGCGGCTAACGGCGCGCATCGGGCGACAACGTCTCGGTATCCGGTTGGCTGCTTATATATATGTCATATAGGCGAAAACCCGGCAGGTTTCCGTCTTAAGCGTGCTGATTGTCCCGGACAATATTTGTTGCGCGACGGTGATTGTCGGCATGCGCTGACGGGGCCGTGAGTACCAACGGACGATTTCAGGGGATGAGTGTTTGATTTATGCAACATAAATAAAACGCGGATACAAACATCGTTTTTTCGTAGTGCAGTGCAACAAACTACGCAAAACACCCGCTTTTTAGCCCTTTTTTGCACAACTGTTGTGCAATCGGCCCTAAACCACGCTAAATCGCATACAGCAAACACCGTACGCAAAAACCCCGACAGGTGTTCTACTGATTTCGACCCCTTCCCCCGCTGCTTATCGTTCAACGCACAGTTTCGGGGAAAGAAACGCCAGCGGTGCACGAATCCCGAGCGACCAGGCCGATAAAAGTTTTTGACCACGGCAAGGTCCTCACCGCCCGGCAGCCATGGCTTACAGCCCGCCCCGCTACTGACCGCTCAGGTTTTACCCAAAATAAAGGCCCCACGGCTGTGCCGTGAGGCCAGTAACAGAATCCTGTCGTTGCCGAGCACCCCTCAATCAGGCAAATGGCAACGCCGGGATTGAACTGACAGCTGGCTTATTTTGTAATTTCGCCAGCCCGAAGTACCCGATTAGCAAGCGTCGTGGCAGCGAAGCGAGCTATTTGAAGCCCCCGCATAGACGGGTTTTCCACTCGAGAAAAGAGAGAGTTACAAAATGGCATACAAGTTCCGCATTACTCAGATCGCCGCTGCAGCGATGCTGGTAGCCGGCGCAATGTCCTTCGCGGACGACGTGGTTCCTACCGCCGTTCAATCTGTCATTGGTAGCGTTACCTCCACGGGTTACTTCCGTGCAGGCTGGGGCGTCGCTGGCAAGGGCGGCACCGCTGAATGTTTTGGCGTGGGCTACGCTAAATTCCGTCTTGGTAACGAATGTGATGCCTACGCCGAAATCGGCCTGGACATCCCGGTATTCAACCAGTCCAACGGCGCGCAGTGGGTTGCCCACACCATGATCCAGGCGGATGCACCGTACTCGGATTGGGGCAGCAACAAGACCAACTTCGCACAAAACTACATCAGCGTTTCGCACTTCGGTGACGGCGCGCTGAAAGACGCAGTGCTGTGGGCCGGCCGTCGTTACTACGATCGTCCTGACCTGCACATGCTCGATTACAAGTACCTGGTCGGTGACGGCGATGGCGCTGGTATCGAAAACATCGCTCTGGGCAACAGCGGCGCGCTGTTCAGCTACGCGTTGATGCGCCCGATCGACACCGCTCACACCAACCGTACCTGGCTGGAAAACCTGTTCAAGGTTTCCAACGTGGTGGCTGGCCCGGGCGCGTTCACCTTCAACGCTGGCGCAACTTTCGGCGACAAGGCGGATGACACCGCCAACGCCAACGGCGTGATCACCCCGACTGCTGCCGCCAAGAACGGCTGGTACCTGTCCGCTGCATTCGATCACCCGGTTGCCGACCTCGGCTCCAACCGCGTGGGTCTGCAATACGGCCGTGGCGCCAACGCAACGGGTAACTTCTCGCAAGTGAACCAGTCGGCCACCACCGACGACAGCACCACCCAGATCTTCGACAACATCACGCTTGAGCCGAAGAACAGCAACTGGACCCTGATGGCCCACGCTGTTTATCGCAAAGACAAGTATGAAACCGCTGGCGATGACACCTGGTGGGCCATCGGCGCGCGTCCGCAGTATCACTTCACTGACATCTTCGGTTTCGCAACTGAAGTGGGCTACGAGTCGTTCAAGCCGGACCAAGGTTCGACCCAGACTCTGGGCAAGGTGACGTTTGCACTGACCGCAGCAGCTGGCCGTGGCGCTTATGCCCGTCCGGAACTGCGTCTGTTCTACACCTACGCCAAGTGGAACGATGCGGCCAAGAACGGCGCAATGAACAGCTTCAATTCCGACGGCACCGCTAGCGTTTACAACGGCGCGACTTCGGGCAGCTCGATCGGCGTTCAAGCAGAAGCATGGTGGTAAGTCGCAGGGCCTGATCTGCGTGTGAGCGCCAGGCGGCAACGCAAGGCGTTCATCTCGCGGGTTCCCGTCTACGGGACCAGACCACTGCATCAAAAACAACAGCCGCGTGGCCCTGGGCCATCCGGCTGTTGTTCCAGGTGGGGTTGGTGTGGGCGTAGAAGCGCCAGGTTAAACAGAAAGCCGGGCGCGGTAAGGATGTATCGAAGTGAAGTGTATGACTCTCCGCCCATTTTGCCGGCGCGCCAGCAAGCGCGTCGTTGGCGGGTTACCGGGTTGGTAATGCAGCAAAAGCATAAAAGCACATTGGTGGGGGGACTCCTGGCCCCCCATCTTTTTTTTGTGAGGGGGGCGTTGTAGCGGGGCCATTTTGCGTCCCGGCGGTGCTCGGGGTCCTCACGTACTTATGTACGCTCCGGCCCCTCCGCTCCGGCGGTACGCAAACTGACCCCACTTCAACGCCCCCGACACGGCTTTGTTGATTCGGGGCAATGCGCTGCGCTGTTGCCGAGGCCAGGTCAAAAGCTGTTGTCTCATAGGGTGGGTCAAGACCCACCACTCAGAGCCATCAAAAAGTACCTTGATTCGGGGCAATGTGCTTCGCTGTTGCCGGGGCCAGGTCAAAAGCTGTTGTTTCATAGGGTGGGTCAAGACCCACCACTCAATGCCATCAAGAAAAACGCCATCGCCATCTGCACGCGTAGCGCCTCCGTCCCGCCACCCTCACCACCGCTGATGCACATGCGGCTTGATATGCGTGTCGTAAACCTGTTTGACGGCGGCCATTTGTTCTGCGGAAAGCGGGGGCAATGCTGCTGCGGCGGCGTTGCTCTGGGCCTGGCTGGGGTTCTTCGCGCCGGGTATGGCGACGGTGATGGCGTCGAACATCAGTATCCAGCGCAGCGCCAGTTGCGCCAGCGGGATGTTGCCGGTGATGGCGCGCAGTTCTTCTACGGCTTGCAGGCCGACGTCGTACGGCACGCCGCTGAAGGTTTCGCCCACATCAAACGCTTCACCATGGCGGTTGAAGTTGCGATGGTCTTCGCGGGCAAAGCTGCTCTGTGCGGTCAACTTGCCGGTCAGCAGCCCACTGGCCAGCGGCACGCGCGCGATGATGGCCACTTGTTGCGCTTGGGCGCGTTCAAAAAAGTGCTCGGTCGGGCGTTGGCGGAACATGTTAAAGATGATCTGCACGCTGCTGATCGGGTATTCCAGCGCCTTGAGCGCTTCTTCCACTTTCTCGACCGAGACGCCATAGGCCTTCAGTTTGCCTTTGCTTACCAACTGGTCCAGCGCGGCAAAAATCTCGGGCCGATAGAACACGTCGGTGGGCGGGCAGTGCAGTTGCAGCAGATCAAGCGCATCCACTTCCAGATTGCGCAGCGAGGCATCGATATAGCCTTCGAGCGCGGCAGGGGTATAACCCGCCGACACATGCGGATTGATCTTGCGCCCGGCTTTGGTGGCCACCACCACGCCATCACGGCCACGGCTTTTCAGCACGCGCGCAATCAGTCGTTCCGAGCGGCCATCGCCATACACATCGGCGGTATCCAGAAACGTCACGCCCGCATCCAGCGCGGCGTTAAGCGCGGCCTCGGCATCACGGTCCGACACATCGCCCCAACTGCCGCCGATGGCCCATGCGCCAAAACCAATCTCACTGACAGACCAACCGGTTTTACCAAATTGACGTTGTTGCATGCTGTATTCCCAAAGAGAGCGGCGACGCCGCGCGATGGGCTTCAGTGTAGGCGGGCAGGGCGCGCTTGCACATGCAGCGGGCGGCTGCGGGATGTACAAAACGGCTGCGCAAGGGCAACAAAAAACCGGCGCGTCGCATACGGCGAGGCACCGGTTTTTTTGCCGACAATCCGGCCTGTCAGGCGTGCACGCGCTTGGCCGCGATCATATTGCCTGGCTTCAGGCGCTTGCAGGCATTGCCATCGCGATCAAACACATGGAACGCTGCGGAAGGCGCGCTGATATTGATTGCATCGCCAATCTTCACTTCACGATCACCATGACCGCGCACCACCATCGCCTGGCCGGTACTCAGCGTTAGATACAGGAAGTTGGATTCGCCCAGATGTTCCACCAGATCGACTACGCCGCTAAAGCGTTCGCTGCCGTTGTCGTCTTCCCACAAATGCTCGGCGCGGATGCCGACGTTGACGCGATCACCCACCGCGGTATTGCCGCCATACACATCTGCGCGCACGCGTTGGCCGCCAGCCAGATTGACGATCAGATGATCGGCCTCGGCCACTTCGACCACGCCTTCCAGCAAGTTCATCTTGGGCGAGCCAATAAACGTGGCCACAAACAGATTGGCCGGTTGCTGGTACAGCTCCAGCGGCGACCCGGCTTGCTGGATCAGCCCGTCGTGCATCACCACAATCTTGTCGCCCAGCGTCATGGCTTCCACCTGATCGTGCGTCACATACACGATGGTGGCTTGCAGTTCGCGATGCAGTTTGGCGATTTCCAGACGCGTCTGGACGCGCAGCGCGGCGTCGAGGTTGGACAGCGGCTCGTCAAACAAAAACAGCTTGGGCTCACGCACGATGGCGCGACCGATGGCCACGCGCTGGCGTTGCCCGCCCGACAGTTCACGCGGCAAGCGCTCCAGCAGGTGGTCAATCTTGAGAATGCGGGCGGCGTTGCGGATGCGGACATCGGCTTCGGCCTTGTCTTTGCCCGCCACCTTCAGGCCAAACGCCATGTTCTTGTACACGCTCATATGCGGGTACAGCGCGTAGCTCTGGAACACCATGGCAATACCGCGCAAAGCGGGCGGCAGATCATTAACCCGGGCGCGATCGATTTCCAGATCGCCCGCGGTAATTTCTTCCAGGCCACACACCATGCGCAGCAGCGTCGATTTGCCGCAGCCCGACGGGCCCACCAGCACGACGAATTCGCCGTCATTGATTTCCAGATTGATGCCCGACAGCACGTTGGTTTTGCCGTCGTACGATTTGGTCAGGTTTTTCAGCGAAACATGAGACATCGGTGTAACTCCAAAAGCGGGCGGCCTTGAGCGCGCCGGTATTCTTGTCGGGTGCGATTTATTTGACTGCGCCAGCGGTAATGCCGCGGATCAGTTGTCGGCTGAAGAACACGTACATGATCAGCACCGGCAGCACGGCCAGCGTCAGCGAGGCCAACACGGCGTTCCAGTTGGTCACGTACTGGCCAATAAACTGCTGCACGCCCAGCGTGACGGTTTTGGTGTCGTCACCCGGCGCCAGAATCAGCGGAAACCACAAGTCGTTCCAGATCGGCACCATGGTGAACACGGCCACGGTGGCCACGGCGGGGCGGATCAGCGGCAGCACCACCTGGAAAAAGATCTTGAATTCGCCGACGCCATCACAGCGCGCGGCCTCTTTCAGCTCTTTGGGAATCTGCTGCATGAATTCGCTCAGGATCATGATCGCCAGCGGCAAGCCTTGCGCCACATACACCAGCACCAGCGCGGTCAGCGTATTCACCAGTTGCAGGCTGACCATCAGCTTGAGGATGGACACCGTACCCAGCCGGATCGGCACCATGATGCCGAAGGCAAAAAACAGGGCCAGGATGCGGCTGCCTTTAAAACGATATTCAGCCAGGGCCCAGGCGGCCATCGCGCCAAACAGCAGAATCAGCACCAGCGAAGTAATCGTCACGATCAGGCTGTTGCCGAAGTACAGCGTAAAGTGCGACGAATGCAGCACCTTTTCAAAGCCGATCAGGCTGAAGGTTTCGCTATTGGGCAGCGCCAAGGGATCATCAAAGATGCCGGCGCGGCTTTTTAGCGAGTTGATGATGATCAGCGCAATCGGAAACAGCGCCAGCAGCGTATAGCCCGCCAGCACAATCTGCGTCAGGCCGGCGGTGGCAAAGCGGGTAGCCCCATTGTGTTTTGCTTGCATGATGGGCTCCTTAGAAGCTGAAGCGTTGCAGCTTGCGCTGGATAAAGTAGAAGTACACCGCCACGCCGCCCAGGATGACCAGGAACATCATGGTGGCCACGGCCGCGCCCATGGTCGGGCTGCCAATCTGCGACTGGTAACCAAAAAACGCGCGATAGAAATACGTGCCCAGAATATCGGTAGAGAAGTTAGGCCCGGCCAGCGCGCCTTTGACCGAATAGATCAGATCAAACGCGTTGAAGTTACCGACAAAGGTCAGGATGGTGGTCAGGCCCAGCGTGGGCAGGATCAGCGGCACGCGGATGGTCCAGAAAATGCGCCAGGCCGAGGCGCCTTCCACATACGCGGCTTCGATGATTTCATCGGGAATGGCAATCAGCGCGGCGTAGATCAGCATCATCGGGATACCCACAAACTGCCACACCGACATCAGGCTTAGCGTGTACAGCGCGGTTTCTTCCTGGCCCAGCCACGGCGCAAAAAAGTCTTGCAGATGCACCCAGCCCAGCATTTTCTCGGACACGCCCCACAGCGGCGACAAAATCAGCTGCCAGATAAAGCCGATGATCACCACCGACAGCAGCGTCGGCAGAAAAATCGCGGTCTGGTAGGCCTTGGCAAACTTCACGCCCTTGGTGCTCATCAGCGCCGCCAGCAACAGCCCCAGCGGGTTCTGGATACACATATGGATCAGAAAGAATTTGACGTTGTTGCGCATCGCATTCCAGAACCCTTCTGACCAGTTAGGGTCGCCCAGCAAGGTATGGTAGTTGAGCAGCCCGGCCCACGATTGCGCGCCGCTGTCGCTAGTGGTGAAGAAGCTGAGGCGCAATGTGTCGATCAGCGGAAACGCACTGAAGACCGCGTAGATAACGAATGCCGGCGCGAGAAACACCGCGATATGCCAGGGAAACGTGCGTTTCATGGCTGATTACTCCCTTGCGGACACCACGCGCGCGGCGTGGGTCGTATTGAATTCGGTATTGAGCGTGTTACGTGGGGTGGTGCACAGGTCAGGCAAAAACCACCTCGCCAGACAAAAAAGTGGCCGGCAGCGTTGGCCGCCGGCCCAACTCACAGTCGAGGGTAAAACATTGAATGGAGCGTTCAGGATGAAGCCCCCGCAACACACCGCCGGCATCGTTCTCCCCCGATGCAGGTGGGTGGCGCAATGGGGTGCGCCACCCGGTGCCTTACAGGTTTAAAGCATTACTGCGCCGGCTTGTACCACTTGGCCAGACCAGACTGCAGACGCGCAGCGGCATCTTTCGGCGACATCTTGCCGTTGATGACTTGCGAGTTGATGTTCCACAGCTCGTTTTCCATGTTCGGCGTGCCGCGGTTCAGAATCTGGGCGTTCACACGGATGGTGGACGCGCAGCTCTTGCGCCAGTCGAGGAATTCCTTGGCCACCGGGTCTTTAACGGCGATGGTGTGGCTGGACAGCGAGAAGAAACCCGTCACCTTGTTGGTGTACAGATCCGCAAACTCTTGCGAACCCAGCCATTCAACAAACTTGTACGCGTCTTCCTTGTTCTTCGACTTGGTGTTCACGCCCATACCCAGATCGGTGTGATCCGAGATGTAGCACTTGTCGCCAGCCTTGGGCACCGGCGGCGGGAAGGCGCCCAGCTCGAAGCCTTGCGCGTTCTGGTTGTAGTAACCGATATCCCACGAACCGGCGGCAACGATGGCGGCCTTGCCCGATGCAAACAGGTTTTGCGTATCGGCGTAGGTTTGCGCGCTGTAGCCCTTGGCCAGATACGGGCCGTATTTGGCTTCCACTTCAAACGGTTCGGTAAAGCCGGCGTCGGTGAACTTGGCCTTGCCATTGATCAACGCTTTACGGCCTTCTTCACCGTGCCAGTACGGCGCGCCGATGCTGGTGTAAACGATCTGGCTGGCTTCCCACTGGTCATTGGTGCCCAGCGCCAGCGGGGTGTATTTGCCCGACGCCTTGACCTTGTCCATCACCTTGAAGAATTCGTCGGTGGTTTTCGGCTCGTTCAGGCCCAGTTCTTTAAAGATCTTTTTGTTGTACAGAAAGCCGTGGATGACCGAGGCGATCGGTTCGCAGAAGGTGTCTTTGCCATCATCGGTTTCCCAAGCCACTTTGGCCGAAGCCGGGAAGTTTTCCAGACCCTTCTTGCCGTTCAGTTTTTCCAGCTGGCCTTTCTTGTACAGATCCAGCGACTTGTCGAACGGACGGCAGGTGATCAGGTCACCGGCGGTACCGCCCGCCAGACGTGCGTTCAGGCTGGAGTCGTATTCGGTGGGGGCGGTCGGCGCAAACTTGACGGTGACGCCCGGATATTTTTTCTGGAAGGCCGGGATCAACACTTCTTCCCACAGTGCCTTGTCATCGGTACGCCAGCTTTCAATGGTCAGGGTGCCGGCTTGCGCTGCGCCCGCTGCCAGCAGGGCTGCTACTACAGCACTGCGCAGAATATTCTTGCTATGCATTGATCGATCTCCTCAGATCCGGTTTAACAGGCAGCCAGGCCGATGCCAGCGGCGCCCTTCAACCCCGTTTGTTGGTCGGGGGGTGGCCAGAAATTAGCATCGGCCTTGACGTGACACAAAAGCGTTGTAAAAAACGTGTCATCGATGCGCAAGGTCATGATTAATAAGCAAAAACACAACACTGTGCGGCACCTGCGTGTTACGCATCATTACAGAACGATGACCGATACCGCGTTGGGGCCAGCAAATGCGCCATGCCGGGCGTGTTTCGGCGGCAGTAGGGAGCAACGCGTTTCGCAAGCAATTGCAATGTTTTTTTACAATTCAGCGGTCAACGTTACGCAACGCGTGCTAGCGCTTTATCTGCATCAATAAACAATTATGATGTCGCGTCTACAGCCGCCGCAGAGCGCGCCCGATCCGCTGATCAGGTATTGCCGTTATAGAGGGAGAACCGCCGGAATGAAGCCATTGCGCCGTCGCACGCCGGGTGCCGCCGTTTGCGCATTGCTGCTGTCCGCGTTCGTCTGTACTGCGGCGCAGGGCGCGGCGTCGATGCCCGCCAGCGCGCCCGACACGCTGAATGTATTGCACTGGTGGACATCCGCCAGCGAACGCCATGCCGCCGATTACCTGGCCGCGCGCATGCAGGAAGAAAATCTGGCGTGGCAAGACGCCGCTATCCCCGGCGGCGCGGGTGTCGGCGCGATGAAAGTGCTTAAAAGCCGCGTGTTGTCGGGCAAACCGCCCGATGTGGCGCAGTTGATTGGCCCGGCCATTTCGGAATGGGGCGATATGGGCTTGCTGCTGGAGCTCGACAACGTGTCGCGCCGCAGTGGCTGGAACGACAAGTTCTTTCCCACTGTGTGGGGCCTGATCCGCTTGCGGGGGCATTCGATGGCCGCGCCGCTGGGCATTCATCGCATCAACACGCTGCTGTACAACCAGCGCATCTTTAATCAACTCAATCTGCAACCGCCGCGCACCTGGGCCGAATTCGAGCGCGCGGCGGACAAAATCTCGCGCGCCGGTTACACGCCGCTGGCGCAAAGTACCGAAGCCTGGCAGATCACCACGCTGTTCGAAACGCTGCTACTTAGCGAAACCGGCCCCGCGTTCTATCGTGATTTGCTGGTGCGGCGTAACGCCAATGCGTGGGCTGATCCGCGCGTGCGCGTGGCGCTGGAACATCTGCGCCAGCTTAAACGCTGGATGCCGTCGCAGCTGACTGAACGCCCGTGGCAGGACGAAGCCAGCGATCTGGCGCAAGGCCGCGCCGCGATGTGGGTGATGGGTGACTGGGCCAAAGGCGAGCTGCAAGCCATGGGCCTGACCGTGGGCGAGCAGTTTGGCTGTACGCCCGTGCCCGGCACCGCCGATATGCACCTCTATAGTATCGACACGCTGGTGATGTTTACCGGCGACTACAGCAACCAGTACGCGCAAGAACGCATGGCCGCGATGGTGACTTCGCCGCAGGTGCAGGCCGGCTATAACCGCATCAAGGGCTCGGTGCCGGTGCGGCGCGATGCCGATGTCGCCAGCATGGATAGCTGTGCGCGCCAGTCGTGGACCACGTTTGCCCGCGGCGGCGCGGTGCAGGCACCCAGCCTGGTGCACCGCATGGCCACTGACGAAGCGCTGAAAGACGCCATCGTCAGCCTGATCCGACGTTATTTTATCGATGAGCACATGCCCGCCACCGAGCTGCAACGCCGGCTGGCCAACGTGGTGCGTGCCTTGTCGCAAGAAGGAAAAAGCGATGAACCGCAAGATACTGGTCGTTGATGACGACCAGAAAACCCGCGCGCTGTTAAAAGCCTATCTGGAAAAAAACCAGTACGAGGTGCGCCTGGCGCACGACGGCGCCAGCTTCATGACCGAATTCGAGCGCTACAAGGATGATCTGTCGCTGGTGATTCTGGACGTGATGCTGCCCGATACCGACGGCTTTGTGCTGTGCGCGCATATCCGCAAACGCAGCAGCATTCCGGTGATCATGCTGACCGCCAGCGCCGACGACACCGACAAGATTGTGGGCCTGGAACTGGGCGCGGATGACTATCTGGGCAAGCCGTACAACCCGCGCGAACTGCTGGCGCGCATCAAGGCGGTGCACCGGCGCGCGGGCGTGGAAAGCGGCGCGCCTCCGCGCTTTTATCGCTTTAACGGCTTTAGCCTGGATACGGTGGAGCGCACGCTGACCGACCCGGCGGGCGAGGTGGTCAAACTGACCGGGCTGGATTTTCAGTTGCTTAAATATCTGGTGGAACATCCGGGCGAAATTCTTGATCGCAGCGTGCTGGCCGAGGAAACGCGCGGCCGCGATCTGGGCCCGCTGGACCGCTCGCTGGATGTGCAAGTCAGCCGCTTGCGCCAGCGTTTGATGGATGACGGCAAACAGCCCGCCTTGATCAAAACCGTACGCGGCGCGGGCTATGTGTTCTCGGCCGAGGTCTCGACGGCGCATGGCTGAAGCCGAAGTGATCGCAAGCGCGCCACCGTTGTTGGTACGGCGCCAACGCGGCTGGCGCCGGCTGGTGCCGTCCTCGCTATTGGGGCGGCTAACGCTGGTGATGGTGGCAGGCGTGCTGATCAGCCAAGTGATTGGCAATCTGGTGTGGGCCAATCAGGTGCGGCAAAAAGCGCTGACCGAAGCCATCGATGCCGCCACGCACGTAGGCGGCAGCGCGGCCAGTGCGCTGCGGTTTTTTAAAAGCCTGCCACCGCCGTATCGCCCCATCCTGATCGACCAGTTGCGCGAAATGGGCGGCACGCGTTTTTTTGTGAGCGTAAATCGCAGCGCGGTCAGCATCGATCCCATCATGGGCAACGAGTTGGTCGACCGCGTGCGTGATCGCGTGGCGCAAACGCTGCTGCACGAATATCCACGCGCGCTGGATTACCGCGTCAGCATGGCGTGGCCCGATAAATTGCCGGTTAGCGACGACGGCGTAACGCTGGACGAGCTGCCCGATGGCTGGGTGCAGAACACGTTGGTGGTCAAGCCGCGGCCCGCGCCGATTCTGGTGATCCAGGCCGAGATCGAGCCCGATAACTGGGTGTATCTGGCCGCGCTGATGCCCGATCCGTATTTTCTGGATGCCGATAAACCGCTGCCGGTGGAGCGCCTTGGATTGCTGCTGGCCACGGTGGCGGTGGTGTTGCTGCTGTGTTTGCTGGTGGTGCGCTGGATGACGCGGCCGTTTGCGCAACTGGCCGAGGCGGCGGAGTCGTTTGGCCAAGGCGTCACCGGCGTCCCTTTGCCCGAATCGGGCAGCCGCGAATTTATCAAGACAGCACGCGCGTTTAATGCCATGCAGGCGCGCATCCAGCGTTATCTGGAAGACCGCGAACGGCTGTTTACTTCGATTTCGCACGATTTGCGCACGCCGATTACGCGGCTGAAACTGCGCGCCGAAATGCTGGATGACGAGCAGGATCGGGTGGATTTCCACGAAGACCTCGACGAGCTGGATGTGATGGTCAAAGGCGCGCTGCAATCGGTTAAAGACAGCGATATTCATGAAAACCCGGTGCATGTACGGCTGGACAAGCTGATCCAGCGGCTGGTGGATGGCGCGCATCTGGCCGGGCGCGATGTGGCGTTTGCGGCGGGGCCGGTGACAGTGCAAGCGCGGCCGCTGGCGCTCAAGCGCGCGGTGGGCAATCTGCTGGATAACGCCTTGTTTTATGGCGAGCGCGCCGAGGTGCTGATTACGCGCACCGATGCGCTGGTTGAACTGACCATTCGCGATTACGGCCCCGGCGTGCCGGAAGAAGCGCTGCCGAGCCTGTTCCAGCCGTATGTGCGGCTGGAGCATGGCCGTAGCGTTAATACCCAAGGCATGGGGCTGGGGCTGGGCATCGCGCGCAGCATCGTGCACGCGCATGGCGGCGAGCTGTTTCTGGCCAACCACGCCACCGGCGGCCTGGTCGCCACGATCTTGCTGCCCATCGGCAAACACGGCGAAGCCATCGATGAGGCATAGGGTGGGTCTGGACCCACCCAGCAAAGCCGCAGAGAAGTTCGCCGCATTATGCTTCTCCACGGCTTTGAATGGTGGGTCTTGACGGGGACGCCGAGTCCCACCCTATGAGACGGCGGCACGGGCTAACGGTCTGAGTTGGGCGACGCGCACAAACTCGGGGCTGCCGAGCGGGCCAATCCGGGCGATAATTACGGCTGTCCTGCAGGAGTGCCCATGCAAGTCCCCGAATTGATCGCTTATCTGAATGGCGCCTTTGCGCCGTTGGCCACGCTGCAAGTGCCGGTGCTGGATCGTGGGTTTCTGTTTGGTGATGGCGTGTACGAAGTCATCCCCGTCTACAGCCGCCGCCCGTTCCGTTTGCTGGAACACATCCGCCGTCTGGGCCGCAGCCTGGCCGCCGCGCGTATCGACGATCCGCATAACGAAGCGCAATGGCTGGATCTGGTGCACAAGCTGGTGGCGCAGCAGCCGTTTGAAGACCAGTCGGTGTATCTGCAAGTCACCCGCGGCCCGGCGTATCCGCGCAACCATGTGTTTCCCAACGTGGCGCAGCCGACCGTCTTTGCCTATGCCGACCCCTTGTTGCCGCCCGCACCGGCGTTGGTGCAGCAGGGCGTCAGCGCCGTCAGCGCCGATGACATCCGCTGGCTGCGTTGCAATGTCAAAGCCACCTCGCTGCTGGCCAACGTGTTGCTCCGCCAGATGGCGGCAGACGCTGGCGTGACCGAAACCGTATTATTCCGTGACGGCCTCTTGATAGAAGGCTCGGCCAGCAACATCTTCGTGGTTAAAGAGGGCCAGCTACTGGCGCCGCCACCATCGCATCTGATGCTGACCGGCATTACTTATGATCTGGTGCTGGAGCTGGCTGCAACGCACCGGATTGCTTATCAACAACGCGCAATCACCGCCGCCGAGGTGCGCGCCGCCGATGAACTCTGGTTGTCGTCGTCCAGCAAGGAACTGCTGGCGATTACCGAACTGGATGATCTGAAAATCGGCAACGGCCAACCCGGCCCCCTGTACCGTGCCATGTACCAGCACTATCTCGATTTCAAGCGCGACGTGATGCGCGCAAAGGATGTTCCATGACTACGCCGTCCCCCACTTTTACTGATCTTGATGTCCCCAAGCTGGAAAATCTGGTTGAGTTTCCGGTGCTGATTCCGGTGAAAGCCGTCAGCAAAAAGCAGGTTGAACTGGCCGATTTCCAAAGCGCGCTGATGGAAGTCACCGTCGCGCATTTCCCTGACTTTGATGCCGCGCTGGTCACCATCCGCCCCAGCAGCCAAGGCAATTACCACGCCGCCACGCTCGACATCACGTTTGACAACATCGAACAAGTGCATGCCATCGATGCCGCCCTGCGCGCGCATCCGCTGGTGCGCATGGTGCTGTAAACCAGGATTGCCGCTTTGAAGAATGACGTCAATCTGGCTGCCGACGGCGGTGTGTGGTCTGCGCATGAAACCGAAGCCTTCGGCGTGCGCATCAAACCGCTGGGCCGGCAGCCGTATGAGCCGATCTGGCATGCGATGCAGGCGTTTACCGAGGCACGGACCGACGCCACGCCCGACGAGCTGTGGCTGCTGGAACACGAGCCGGTGTACACGCTGGGCCAGGCGGGCAAGCCCGAACACATTCTGGGCGCCACCGATATCCCGCTGGTCAAGATCGACCGCGGCGGCCAGGTGACCTACCACGGCCCCGGCCAGTTGATTGCGTACACCCTGCTGGATTTGCGCCGCCGCAAGCTGGGCGTGCGCGAGTTGGTGCGCAAGCTGGAAAACAGCGTGATCGATCTGCTGGCGGACTATGACATCGCCGCCTATGGCAAAGTCGACGCCCCCGGCGTGTACGTGCGCATGCCCGAGACCGGCATCGAAGCCAAGATTGCCGCGCTGGGTTTGCGTATCCGCAATGGCTGCGCGTTTCATGGCTTGTCGCTGAACGTGGATATGGATCTGACGCCATTCAGCGGGATCAACCCGTGTGGCTATGCCGGGCTGCAAGTGGCCCAACTTTGCGATTTTGGCGTGCGCGAGACACCCGCAGCGCTGGCTGCTAGAATGGCCGCCAAAATCCTGAACCAGATCAACTGATTAACGCGCGTGCGGGCAGCCCTTGCCCAACGTGCCGCCTGGGCCACAAGCCTGGCGGAGCCGGAACGGACCATGACTGAAGAATTGAAAACCGCCTCGAACGCAGTAGGTGTCAAACACAAGGGCGAGGCCAAGACCGCGCGGATTCCGATCAAGATTGTGCCGCTGGAACAAAAGCTGAAAAAACCGGAATGGATCCGGGTGACCGCCCCCAGCCTGAACAGCCGGTTTTACGAAATCAAAGAGATTTTGCGCGAGCAAAAGCTGCACACGGTCTGCGAAGAAGCGTCCTGTCCCAATATTGGCGAATGCTTTGGCAAAGGCACCGCCACCTTCATGATCATGGGCGACATCTGCACGCGGCGTTGCCCGTTCTGCGACGTCGGCCACGGCCGCCCCAAT
Source organism: Amantichitinum ursilacus (assembly GCF_001294205.1). Taxonomy (GTDB): domain Bacteria; phylum Pseudomonadota; class Gammaproteobacteria; order Burkholderiales; family Chitinibacteraceae; genus Amantichitinum; species Amantichitinum ursilacus. Next base: position 10,804 of record NZ_LAQT01000005.1, on the reverse strand, counting down.
CCGCTGGATACTGAAGAACCCAAGCACCTGGCCGAAACCATTGCCGCGCTGCGTTTGCGCTATGTGGTGGTGACCTCGGTGGATCGTGATGACTTGCGCGACGGTGGCGCCCAGCATTTTGTGGAGTGCATCAGCAACACGCGCGCGCTGAGCCCGGACACGCAGATTGAAGTGCTGGTGCCTGACTTCCGCGGTCGCCTTGATCTGGCGCTGCAAATCTTCGGCGATGGTCTGCCTGACGTGATGAACCACAATCTGGAAACCGTGCCGCGCCTGTACAAACAAGCGCGCCCGGGCTCGGATTATCTGCATTCGCTCAAGCTGCTGAAAGACTTTAAGGCCCTGTATCCGCAGGTGAATACCAAGTCCGGCATCATGGTGGGCCTGGGCGAAACCGACGAAGAAATCCTGCAGACCATGCGCGATATGCGCGATCACGACATCGACATGCTGACTATCGGCCAGTATCTGCAGCCGTCCAATGGCCACTTGCCGGTGCTGCGTTACGTGCACCCGGACACCTTCAAGATGTTTGAAGAAGAAGCCTACAAGATGGGCTTCAAGCATGCGGCGGTGGGGGCGATGGTGCGTTCGAGTTACCACGCCGACCAACAAGCGCATCACGCGGGTTTGTGATCGCCGCATGACCAGCGATCTGCCACGCCACAAGCTGACCATGACCGTGTTGATGATGCCCGAGATGGCCAATTTCTCGGGCAATGTGCACGGTGGTCAGCTGCTTAAACTCCTGGATGAAGTTGCCTACGCCTGCGCCAGCCGCTATGCCGGGACGTATGTGGTCACGCTGTCGGTGGATCAGGTGATCTTTAAACAGCCGATTCATGTGGGCGAGCTGGTGACGTTTCTGGCCAGCGTTAATTACACCGGCCGCACCTCAATGGAAATCGGCATTCGCGTGGTGGCCGAAAATGTGCGCCAACGCACTGAGCGCCATACCAATAGTTGCTACTTCACCATGGTGGCGCTCGACGACGCCGGCAAACCCGCCGCCGTGCCGGTGCTGACCCCCGAAAACGACATCGAACAAGCCCGCTGGACCCAAGCCGAAGCCCGCCGGGCTGCGCGATTAAAAGCATAGGGTGGGTCTCGGCGTCCCCGTCCAGACCCACCAACCAAAGCCGCTGCAAAGATCACCGCACCATGCTGATCAATGGCTTTGAGCGGTGGGTCATGACCCACCCTATTGCTGCAGCGGTATTTTAATGATCATCTGCAGCCCGCCTTCGGGGCGGTTCATCGCTTTGATGCTGCCGCCGTGCGCTTGCACCGCGCGTTGCGCGATCGCCAACCCCAGTCCGTGTCCCGGTTGGCGGTTCGCCCCATCCAGCGTCACAAACGGCTGAAACATCTGCTCCAGTTGCCCCTCCGGTACGCCCGGCCCCTGGTCGGCCACGGCAATCTCCAGAAACGCCTCGCCGCGCAAATGCGCCGCCACAATCACGCGCTGGCCCGCGGTCGAATATTTGATCGCGTTGCGGATCACGTTTTCCACCGCGCGGTACATCGGCTCAGCGCGTCCGCGCAAGATAATCTCGCGGCTATCCAGCGCCGCATCGCGCGCCAGATCAATCTGCACGCCCGCGTTGTTGGCCTCAAAGCGCGCGTCATCGACGATGGCGTCCAGCAATTCAATCACATCAAAATAATGGTCCGGATCGCCTTCGCCTGCGGCTTCCAGCCGTGACAAGGTCAGCAGCTCGCCCACCAGTTCATCCAGCCGGTGCGATTCGCGCTCGATGCGATCCAGACTGTTGGTCATGTTCTCCGGCTGTTGCCGCGCCAGACCCACCGCCACCTGCAATCGCGCCAAGGGGGAACGCAGCTCGTGCGACACATCGTGCAGCAGTTGTTGCTGCGAATTCACCAGCTGCTTCAAGCGCTCTGCCATGCGATCAAAATCATGGCCCAGATCGGCGATCTCATCGCGGCGGCGGCCCATGCGCGGCGCGATACGCTCGTCCAGATCGCCATTGGCCACGCGATCAAACGCGCGCTGCAACAAGCGGATGGGCCGGGTTAGATAGAACGCCAGCAACGCGCTAAATACCAGGCTACCCAGCCCGCCCAACCACAGAATCTGCGGTGGCAGCCACGCACCGGGCGGCGGCGTACGGCGCGCGCGATTCTCGTCGTAGGTCATGAACACCAGCAGCGGCTGGCCTTGCGGCGTGGTCACGCGGATGACGCTGGAGAAATCCTGTGGGTCGCGGCGATCATGGCCGTCCGGCCCGCCCACCGGCCCCGGCGATTGCGTCGGGTTGGCCAATATCTGCCGTGCCATTTTCAGCGCTGCGGGCGGCACCGGGCGGCTGAGGACGTCGTGGTCGTTGTCATCCACCACCAGCAGATTGCCGCGCATGAACTTGGACCAATGCCGCGATACCTCGGTCAACGCGGGCACGCCGCCGTATTGCAGCACGGCGGCGGCGGAATTGGTGATGCTGGAAACGCGTGGATCGGTGGCCAACGCCTCGCGCACCACCGCGCTGCGTTGCTCGTCGTAAATGGCAAACACTGCGGCCACGGCAAAAAAGCCCGCAATCAGCGTCACCCAGAACAGCAGCAAAATCTTCCAGAACAGCCGGCCGCGTGGCAGAAACGAGGGCGAGAACGGCTTCATTCGGGCTGCCATTGGTAGCCAATGCCACGCACGGTCTGGATGGGGGAGCGGCCATCGGCGTAATTGCCCAGCTTTTGCCGCAGATTGCTCATATGCACGTCCACGCTGCGGTCATAGCGCGTGTGCGGGCGGCCCAATGCCTGCTCGCACAGCTCATTCTTGTTCAGCACTTTGCCCTGCGCCTTTAACAGCATTTCCAACAGATTGAATTCGGAACTGGTCAGATCAAGCGCGGTGCCGGCCCATTCGGCGCGCCGGTAGGCGGGGTTCAGTTCCAGCGGGCCCGAGCGCAACGGTGCGCCGCTGTCTTCCGCCACTTCCACGTTGCCGGTGCGGCGCAGAATAGCGCGCAGCCGCGCGACCAGCTCGCGCGGCTGACAGGGCTTGGGCACGTAATCATCCGCGCCCAGCTCCAGCCCGATAATGCGGTCGATATCGTCGCCCTTGGCGGTCAGCATGATCACCGGCATGCGGCTTTTTTCGCGGATATGTCGCAGCGTTTCAATGCCGCCCTGGCGCGGCATCATCACATCCAGCACGGCAATGGCGTACTGGCCCGAAAGCGCGGCCGTCACGCCCGCTTCACCATCGTGTACCGCGTCGGCCTCAAAACCCTCGGTGGCGAGGTATTCGGCCAGCATGGTGCAAAGCTCGACATCATCATCGACCAGCAAAATACGCATGGCGCGGTCCTTTGACTTTTATGTAGTGATCACGCTCACATCTTCGCCGATCCGGTTGCAATCCACCAAGTGAAGCGGCCCGCATTTACGCAATCTTTTCACTCCGTTGACCCCGGTTTACGAGACGTCGTCGCATAGTGACATCACGGCAAACGGACAAGGCGCCGCATACAAACGCACAGCCATCCGCCGCCATCTAACAGGAGGTGCCCCATGTTTAAGTTGAATGCAAAACGTCTGCTTGTTGCTTCGGGTCTGGTTCTGGGTCTGAGCGCAGGCGCATCGATGGCCAACCCGCACGTTTCCGTCAGCATTGGCCTGGGCGTGCCCGTCGCTCCCGTCGTGGTCGGGTATCAGCCCGCACCGGTTTATGTCGCACCGCGTCCGGTTTATGTGCGGCCCGCCCCGGTGTACGTCGCGCCACGTCCGATCTATGTGCAACCGCGTCCGGTCGCGTATTACCCACCGCGTGGCGGCTATTACGGCGGTCGGCCCCACTTTGATGACCGCGGCCGTAACGGCTGGGACCATCACGACGGCCATGACGACCACCGCGATCACGACCGTCGCTGATACAGCCGACACAGAACTTTACTCAGGCTTTTCATTGAGTTAACCCACCTTAACAATCGCCCGGTGCACACTGTGAACTGAGCAATAAACACTTGGCGACAGCGCCGCCATCGCGGCCTCGCCCGGTTGATCCGAACCCATAAAACCCTCAGAGGTGAAAGATGATGATCCGTACTCTCTTTGCAACCGCACTGATTTCTTCTTCGTTGCTGGCTGGTGTGGCGCTGGCTGATCAAACCCCGCCGCCCCCGCCGCAAGCAGGCAGCGCGCCGCAAGCCGGCGAGCACCATGGCTGGGGCCCGCGTGGTCCGCAAGGCAAGGAAGGCCCGGGCCGTGAAGGCTTCCGTGGCGAACATGGTCCGCGTGGCGGCTTGATGCTGGCTGGCCTGGATCTGACCGATGCCCAGCGCGACCAGATCTGGAAACTGCACTACGCCGCCGAGCCGACCGCCCACACCCAGTTTGAAACGCTGCGTAAAACGCATAAGGCGCTGCGTGATCTGCTGCAATCAAACGACTATTCGGATGCCAAGGCGCAGCAACTGGTGCAGCAACAAGCCCAGGCGCAGGCCACGCTGGAACTGAACCGCATCAAGACGCAACGCGCCGTGCTGGCGCTGCTGACGCCGGAGCAAAAGCAGAAGCTGCAAGAGCGCATGAAAGACCGCGCCGAACATGGCCCGGAACACGGCGGCCCTGGCGGCTGGGACAAGCGTGCCGATAACGATGGCCCACGCGGCCCGCAAGGCCCGCAGGATCTGCCCAACGACGATTAAGTCGATCTGAGCGCAGCACTGTAATCCACGCAAAAAAACGGAGCCGGTTAGCTCCGTTTTTTTATGCCTGCAACGCTCGTAACAATCGCGACTGGAGCAATTTCTATTGTAAGTATTACGAATATCGGCTGGCCGTTACCGCCCGCAAATCAAGCAAATGCCCTGGAATTCAAAAAATTTGCCGCTATAACGCAATTTATCCAATAAAACTTACTTTCTGTTGATGTGGATGGTAAGTGGATAGAGACTGGCGGGCCCGAGGTTGTGCTCGCGATCAAACAGCGACAAGCCGCTTCCGGGACGCATCATGAAAACAACCAGCCGCCGCGCATCGCGCCCATCCATACGTCATTTTGCCCTGCGCGCCATTTCCAGCGCCTTGCTGGTGGAGTTCAGCGGCCAGGCGTTGGCGATCACCACCTTGCCCAGCGGCGGGCAGCAGACTGTCAATAGCGATACTGCCTACCAGGTGCTGGCGGGCACCTCCATCTCCGGTAATAGCGCCGTCATCGTCAATGGCGTCGCCCCGGTCAGTTTCTCGAATGCTGGCACATTGGTGGCCACTTATGGCTTGGGCGCGGGTTTGCAACTGGCGGCGCAAGGCACAATCACCAATGAAATCGGCGGCGTGATCGGCGGCATCGGCTACGCGGTACAGATGAGCAGCCTGAATGCCAATCTGATCAATTACGGTGAGATTTACGCAATATCTTCCAATCCGGTGTATTACGGCGCGAATACCAGCGGGCAATTCGACAATTACGGCACCATCAACCAGAGTGCGCCAGCGTCCAGCACCGCCGACGTCGTGCTTGATGTGTCGAGTAATCTGGTCACCATCAATAACCACGCTGGCGCCATCATGAACTCGGGCCCGGCCAATTCCTTCAATCGGGGCCTCAACCAGAGCGCCGGGCAAACCGTAGTGCAGAACGACGGCGTCATCGCCACTGGGCGTGAGGCCATTTATCTGACCAATGCGGCAACCACCACACTGACCAATAGCGTGAGCGGTTCAATCTCATCGCGCGTGGCGCCAGCGATCATGTTGGCTAGCGGCAGCCAGGTCAGCAATTACGGCGCGATTTCGACCAGCGGGACGGGTGTTCCCGTTATTTTGCTGACGGGTTCAAACAATGCCGTGACCTTGGGCGCGGGGTCGGTGCTCAGCAGCCCGTCCAACGTCAATGTTCGCAGTCAGGGCACCGGCAATACCCTCACGCTGACTGGCGTCAACACGCAAGCGGGCGATTTCACCAGCGACACCACCGCCAACGGTTTTTCGTCGCTCACCGTTGCCGCCAGCGGCGACTGGACGCTCACCGGCAACGTCAGCCTGGGCGGCACCAGCGCCAGTACGCTCAATGTGCTAGGCAGTCTCACGCTGGGTGGCGCGGTTACGCAAAACGGCAGCGGCGGCGGCACCACCATTGCATCCGGCGGTGTGCTCAAGCTGGTTGATGGCCCGGCCGGCGGCTCGGTCAATGGCGCGATCGCCAACGATGGCGATATCTACTTTAACCGCAGCCTGGATATGGGCCTGATCACCGGTATTACCGGAACAGGCAATGTCACCCAGTCCGGCCCCGGCACACTCACGGTATTGACCGCGCAGAGTTATACCGGCGCGACCACCGTCGCGGGCGGGACGCTGGCATTGGGCGTAGTCGACGCGCTGGCCAATAGCGGCAGTGTGCAGGTGGCGTCTGGCGGGACGCTGGACCTGACCAGCAAAGCGCAAAGCGTGCATAACCTGTCAGGCGGCGGCAGCGTGCTGCTGGGCTCGGGCACGCTGACGGATTCGGCGGATGTGGACGGCTCGTTTGACGGCGTGATCGCGGGGACCGGCGCATTCACCAAGTCCGGCAACGCCGTACTGACGCTGACCGGCAATAACACCGCCACTGGCGTCACCACCATCAGCAGCGGCACGCTGCAACTGGGCGCGGGCGGCACCACGGGCGCGGTGGCCGGGGATATCGTCAATGCCGGCACGCTCACTATCAATCGCAGCGACGCCGTCGTGTTGTCCGGCGCGCTCACCGGCACTGGCACGCTTAACCAGAACGGCAGCGGCATCACCACGCTCAGCCGCGCCACCAGCGCCGGTGCGGTCAACGTCAACGATGGCAAGCTGGTGTTTGGCCAGAGTGGCGTATTCAACGGCGCCAGCATGAATGTGGGGAGTAGCGGCCAGGCCGTGCTGGGCAGCGCCGGGCAACTGGCCTTTAGTGGCGCGTTGACGCTCGAAGGCACGCTGACCGTGGGGTCGAACTACGCGGTGCCCCTGGTGACGGCCGACACGACCACGCTGGGCATCTCTTCCATCCTGGACATCAGCGGCTTCTCCGCCATTTCGCCCGCCAAGGCCAGCGAGCTGGCGGGGGATCGCATTCTGGTGCTGCAAACCACCAATGGCATCAGCGGCAACTTCGGCGTGGTTAACCTTAATGGTGCGACCGCCAACCATGATTACCTGGTAGCGCGCGGTGAGCTTTCGAGCGACAGCAAAAGCTACAGCGTCGGCACCGCCCTGGCCTGGACCGCGGGTGATCCCTCCGGCTATGGCACGTTTACGTTGCAAGACGCGACCGATGCCTTCGAAGTGGATGTGGCGCTGGCCAACCAGTCCGCCAACGCCAATACCGGTTGGGATGGCCAGACCTTGACCAAGGGCGGGGCGGGCACGCTGACGCTGTCCGCCGCCAACACGTATACCGGCGAAACCCGCGTCAACGCAGGCACGCTGTCGCTAACCCGTGCCGACAATATCAACAGCACCAGCGCGGTGGTGGTCGCCAGCGGCGCGACGCTGAATACCAATAACACCCATCAGTTTCTGAATAACCTCAGTGGCGCAGGCAACGTGGTGGGGGGAAGCAACACCACGGTGCTGCGCAACACGGCGGATACCGAGTTTGCGGGCGTATTAAGTGGCTCGGGGCCGATCTCCAAGGTCGGCGCTGGCAAGATGATCCTGAGTGGCGCCAATACCGCCACCGGCAACGCCAATATTGCTGATGGCACGTTGCAGATCGGCAACGGTGGCGCAACGGGCGGCATCGGCGGGGCCCACCCGGGTTTTACCTTGAGCGGCACGTTGATCGTAGACCTGAGCAGTGACTATGCCGCCACGGTGTTCGGCGGCGGCAGCTTTATCCAGGCGGGCAGCGGCACCACCACGTTGAGCGGCGGCCAGGCAGGCGCGATCAACGCCAACGCAGGCAAGCTGGTGTTTGGTCAGACGGGCGTATTTAACACCGGCACGCTGGCGGTTTCGGGCGGCGCCATCGCCGAACTGGGCAGCGCTGCACGCGTGGCCGCGACGGGCGCAGTGACGGTGGATGGCACGCTGAACGTGGCCGCCGCCAGTGGCGCAGCGTTGATCAGCGCCGACAGCGCCACGCTGGGCGCGGCCTCGGTGCTTAATGTCAGCGGTCTGACCAGCGCGATTGCCAAAGCCAGCGATCTGGCCGCCACGCAGACCCTGGTGCTGCAAACCACCAACGGCATCAGCGGCAGCTTTGCGACGGTCAATCTGGGCGGTCCGGGCGCGAATTATCTGGTTAACAGCGGCGCGCTGTCGGCGGATAGCAAAAGTTATCGCGTTGGCACCGGCCTGGCGTGGACCAGCGCTGGCCCAGCCGCCAATGGCGTGTTTACGCTGCCGCTGTCCAGTGCCGCATTTAATGTGGACGTGGCATTGGCCAACCAGAGCGCCAATGGCGTCACCGGCTGGGATGGCCAGACCTTGACCAAAGCAGGCCTGGGCACACTGACCTTGTCCGCCGCCAACAGCTACACCGGCGCAACGCAGATCAATGCGGGCACGCTTGGCACCGGCATCGTCAACAGCATCGCCAGTAGTAGCGGCGTGGCTGTGGCCAGTGGCGCGACGTTGAATCTCAATGGCTTTGATCAGAGCGTGCAGGCGTTAACGGGCACCGGCGCGGTTGCGCTGGGCAGCGCCACGCTGACTATCAATAACGCCGCCGCCGCCGACGAGTTTGCCGGCGTAATCAGTGGCACCGGCGGTGTGAGCAAAACGGGCAGCGCTACCTTGGTGCTGAGCGGCAACAACAACTACAGCGGCCAGACCAACGTGACGGCAGGGACGCTGCAGATCGGCAATGGCGGTACGTCCGGTGGCGTGGCGGGTGCGATCAATAATGCGGCCACGCTGGCCATCAACCGCAGCGACGCCTATACGCTGGCGGGCGCGCTGTCGGGTAGCGGGGTGTTTAACCAGAACGGCAGCGGCGCCACCACGCTGGCGCAAGTCGGCACGCAAGGCGATATCAACGTCAACGCAGGCGCGCTGACCTTCGGCCAGACCGGCAGCTTTAACGCGGCCAATGTCAGCGCCGCCAGCGGCACGACATTAACGCTGGGCAATAACGCGCGCCTGGCCGCCACCGGCGCGGTCAATATTGATGGCACGCTGGGCGTAAGCGTTTCAACCAGCGCCCCGCTGATCACGGCCGCCTCGGCCACGCTGGGTGCGGGTTCGGCGCTGACGGTAGCAGGCTTTGCCGCAGATACCTCCAACAAGGCCAGCATGCTGTCGGGCAGCCGCACCATCGTGCTGCAAACCACCGGCGGCATTACGGGCGACTTTGCCAGCGTTAACCTGGGCAGCGTGACCGCGCCTGCGGATTACCTGGTGCTGGAAGGCGAAAAATCGGCCGATAGCAATAGCTATAGCGTGGGCACTGCGCTGGCGTGGACTTCGGCAGGCACCGCGGCCAATGGCACGTTTACGTTAACGCAGCCCAGTGATGCCTTCGAAGTGGATGTGGTGCTGGCCAACCAGAGCGCCAATCCGCTCACCAGTTGGGATGGCCAGACGCTTACCAAAGCGGGCGCGGGCACGCTCAACGTGTCGGCGCTTAATACTTATACCGGCGCAACGCAGATCAACGCAGGCACGCTCAAGACCGGCGTCGCCAACAATCTGGGGCAGAGCAGCGGCGTGGCGGTGGCCAGTGGCGCAACGCTGAATCTGGCCGGTTTCAATCAGAGCCTGCAGCAGCTGACCGGGGCGGGCAATGTCACGCTGGGCAGCGCCACGCTGACCGTTAACAACGCGGTGGCCGATACGTTTGGCGGGGTGATTGCGGGCAGCGGCAATGTGCTTAAAACCGGCGCGGGTGTGCTCAGCCTGACCGGGGCCAACGCGTGGACGGGCGGCACGACCGTCAGCGCCGGCACTCTACAGATCGGCAACGGCGGCACCTCGGGCAGCGTGGCGGGGGCGATCAACAACGCCGCGACGCTGGTCGTTAACCGCAGCGATGCCTATACGCTGGCCGGGGCGTTGTCCGGCACCGGGGTGTTCAACCAGAACGGCAGCGGCACCACCACGCTGGCGCAGGTCGGCACGCAGGGGGCGGTCAACGTCAATGCGGGCGGGCTGACGTTCGGGCAGACGGGCACCTTTAACGCGGCCAGTCTCACTGTGGCGACCGGCGCAACCGCCACGATCGGGGGCGCGGCGTTTCTGAATGCCACCGGCGCGGTCAATATCGACGGCACGCTGGGCGTGAGTGTTGCCACCGGCGCGCCGTTGATCACCGCCGCGACGGCCACCCTGGGCGCGAATTCGGCGCTGAATGTGGCGGGCTTTGCCGCCGACACCTCCAACAAGGCCAGCGACCTCGGCGACAGCCGCACCACCGTGCTGCAGACCACGGGTGGCATCAGCGGCGACTTTGCCAGCGTCAACCTGGGTGGCGCGTCGGCCGGCGGCGATTATCTGGTGGTGGAAGGGGCGAAGTCGCCTGATAACAACAGCTACAGCGTGGGCACCACGCTGGCGTGGACCTCCAATGGCGCATCCGCCAACGGCAGCTTTACCCTGACCCAGCCCACCGATGCGTTTGAAGTCGACGTGGTGCTGGCCAACCAGGCCGCCAATCCGAACACCGGCTGGGATGGCCAGACGCTGACCAAAGCCGGGGCGGGCACGCTGACCTTGTCGGCGCTCAACAGCTACAGCGGCGCCACCGTCGTCAACGCGGGCAAGTTGCAACTGGCCATGGCCGACAGCATCCTGCAGAGCAGCGCGGTGACGGTGGCCGCTGGCGCGACGGTGGCGCTGGGCAACAGCAACCAGACCTTCAACCGCCTGA
>NZ_LAQT01000004.1 GCF_001294205.1 Amantichitinum ursilacus | reverse complement strand
GCGCATCAGTGAAGCGATCAGCACGCGCTGCAGCCGTTCACTGTCACGGCCCAGCCGCCACGCCCACCCGACGTTGCGCAGCAACGAGGCAACCCCGCGTGCAAAACCCCAACCATTTCCTGAGCGGGCGAAGGTAGGCGACGCGCAGCGGCGCCGACTGAGCCTCGCGTCCGCGGAGCGGCAGCTACAAAACCCGGTTATGCAGACGGTTAGTCTCGGCTTTTGACCTTATCCCTTCTGCGCAGCTTTACCGCGCGGAGGGTCGCCTTTCTTTTGCTTACTTTTCTTTGGCGAGACAAAGAAAAGTAAGGTGCTCCCGGGCACCCCCGGGTATCCAAAATGCGCCGCAGGCTAAGCGGTTTAGGTTTATCCCGCAAAGCGGAACACTTCATCAACCTCCGCATAACCCCGGTAGCCAGCCGCCAATATCCGGCAACACCAGCTCCGCGCCCAACCACCCGCCGCAATGGCGAGTTCTTGCCACCTACCACCGGCAAATCTTGCCGACCGCCCTTTGCCGCATTCGCAAAGCCAGAATTTTCCTAGCCATATCAATAAGATAATTCCTGGCATGCTTCATGCTTCTCTACGCACAAACGGAAAGGAGCAACACGATGGCCGTCGGCATGATGGATCAATACCTGGACAAACAAGCCACCGCAATGAAACTGCGCGGCTACCGCCAGGACGTGCTCGCCAGCAATATCGCCAACTCCGATACCCCCAACTACAAAGCGCGCGATTTTGATTTCCAGAGCGCCTACCAGGCCGCCGTCGCCAACAACGGCAAAAGCACCGCCTCGCTGGCCACCACCGATACGCGCCATCTGCAACCGCGTAACCAGGTGGACCTGTTTGCGCCCACGCTGCAATACCGCACCGAAACACAACCATCGATCGACGGTAACACCGTCGACATGAACGTCGAAATGCGTGACTTCGCCGACAACACCTTGCGCTCCGAGGCGTCGATCACGTTTATGCAAAACGCAATTTCCAGCTATCGCGCCGCTTTGTCGTCGCAATAACGGGGTGTAAATCATGGGTATGTTTCGCACTTTTGATATCGCCGCCTCGGCCATGACCGCCCAGTCGATGCGACTGAATGTGGTGGCCAGCAATATGGCCAATGCCGATTCGGTCACCAGCTCCAACGGTCAGCCGTATCGCGCCAAACAAGTGGTGTTTCAGGCTTCCGCCATCGCCACGGAAAACGGCGCGGGCGTGGGCGTTAAAGTGCGCAACGTGGTCGAGGATCAATCCCCGCCGCGCCTGCAATACGATCCGCACAACCCGCTGGCGGATGGCAACGGTTACGTGGCCATGCCCAATGTGAATGTGGTGGAAGAAATGACCAATATGTTGTCGGCGTCGCGGGCGTACCAGACCAATGCCGATGTGATGAATACCGCCAAAACGCTGGTGCAACGCACGTTGCAACTGGGTACGGCTTAAGTCTTGTCCGGGAGACACCAATCATGACCAGTTCCGTGAGCAGCAAGTCGTTTGACTTCAGCAGCCTGAACAGCACCAGCGCCACGTCGTCGGGCGCCAGCGGTTCGGCGGCCGCGCAAGCCGCCACCGACCAGCAAAACCAGTTTCTGAAATTGCTGGTCACCCAGCTGCAGAACCAGGACCCCACCAACCCGATGGATAGCGCGCAGACCACGTCGCAACTGGCACAGATCAGCACCGTGACCAGCCTGGCGCAAGTCAACGCCAATCTGCAGTCGCTGCTGTCGTCCAGCACGTCGGGCCAGTCGCTGCAAGCCGCCAGCCTGATCGGCAAGGCCGTGCTGGCGCCCACCAAGAGCTCGTTTACGTTTGATGGCACCAACCCGATCAGCGCCTCGGTGGATGTCCCGACCGGCACGCAAAGCATGACGGTGCAGGTGGTCAACAGCAGCGGTTCGGTGGTGGATACCTTCACCAGCACCCCGACTGCCGGCCAGATGAACGACATCGAATGGGACGGCACCGACGCCAACGGCAACAAGCTGGCCAAGGGCGAATACAAGCTGGTGGCCAAGGGTACGGACTCCAGCGGCACCACCAACAGCCTGACCGTGGATGGCTGGCAACAAGCCACCAGCGTGGTGCTCGGTTCCAGCGGCATTCAGGTCACGCTGGGTGACGGCAGCAAAGTGAATCTCAGCGACATCAAACAGATCGCGGCAATCCCGTCGAGCAGTTCGAGCACCAGCTCAACCTCGTCCTGATTGCAACAACCCATAAAACACGGCCTTTAAATACTGATTGATTTGATGCCCGGGGAGGGCAAATCCAGCGCGGCCCACGTACTGGATTCAGGAGAACACCATGGGTTTCCAGCAAGGTCTTAGCGGTCTGAATGCGTCGTCCAAAAACCTGGACGTGGTCGGCAACAACATCGCCAACGCCAACACGGTTGGCTTCAAGCAATCGCGCGCCGAGTTCGCCGATATTTACGCCTCCACCTTTGCGTCGTCGTCCAACGTGGCCGGTATCGGTACCCGTATCAAGGACATCGCGCAGCAATACGGCCAGGGCAACGTTGAAACCACCAGCAACCCGCTGGACGTCGCCATTACCGGCAACGGGTTTTTCCGGATGCAAAGCGCGGCCGGTTCGATTTCGTATTCGCGCAACGGGCAGTTCCAGCTGGATAACACCGGCTTTATCGTCAACAACGGCCAGTACCTGACCGGTTGGCCCGTCAGCGCCACCACCGGCGCGCTGATCAAAGGCGGCACGCCGCAACCGTTGCAAGTCACCGTCGGTAATATCGGCGCACGCGCCACCGGCGGTTCGGGCACCGCCAACGCCGGTTTGTCGCTGACCACCAACCTGAACGCGTCGTCGCCGGTGATCAGCCGCGCTGCATCGCCCGCAGGCGTGGGCCCGCTGTCGATCAGCGATCCGGCCACGTATACCAGCACCACCACCGCCACCGTTTACGATGCGCAAGGTGTGTCGCACAACCTGTCGTTCTATTTCACCAAAGTGGCGGCCAACCAGTGGGAAGTGCAAACCTCGTTTGACGGTGGCACCCCCACCCCCACCGGCGCGGGCGGCACCAATGGTTATCTGATGTTTACCGGCAACGGCGCGCTGGACGCGACCACCGTGCCGACTGATCCCTTGACCGGCACCGCCGCCAGCAACGTATCGGGCTTTACTTTCTCCACCACGCTGACCGCGCCCAACGGCGCCACCAGCCCATTTACCTTTGCCGTCACCTTTCCGAAAAGCACGCAGTTTGGTAGCCCGTTTGACGTCACCGCGCTGACGCAAGATGGCTACGCCGACGGCACCATCACCGGTTTGTCGATTGGTTCGGATGGCGTGGTGGTGGGCAACTACTCCAACGGCCAGACCAAAAACATCGGCCAGATCGTGCTGGCGTCGTTCGAAAACAATCAGGGCCTGCAGCCGCTGGGCGACAACCGCTGGTCTTCGACCTTTGCCTCGGGCCAGCCGATTATTGGCGACCCCAACACCGGCAACCTGGGTTCGCTGCAATCGTCGGCGGTGGAAGATTCCAACGTCGATCTGACCAATGAACTGGTCAACCTGATTACCGCGCAACGTAACTACCAGGCCAACGCGCAGACGATCAAGGCGCAGGACACCATCCTGCAAACCATCGTTAACCTGGCGTAATTAACGCACTGACCCGCTGACCCAACCCACTGACACAGGCAAACGTAACGCATGGATCGGCTTATTTATGTGTCTATGACCGGGGCCAAACAGGCCATGAACCGGCAAGCCACCGTCTCGAACAACCTGGCCAATGTCTCTACGCCAGGTTTCCGGGCCGATCTGGATGCGTTTCGCGCCGTGCCGGTGCTGGGCGGCGGTGAACCCACGCGCGCCTTTGTGGTGGCGCAAACCACCGGGCAAGACTTTACCCCGGGCGTTGAACAATTTACCGGCCGCGATCTGGATGCAGCCATCGATGGCGATGGCTGGTTTACCGTGCAGACCAGCACCGGCGAGGCCTACACCCGCAACGGCGGTTTCGAGATCGACGCCGCCGGTTTGCTTAAAACGCGCAATGGTTTAACCGTGCTGGGCACCAATGGCCCGATCACCGTGCCGGAAAACACCAATGTGTCGTTTGGCTCGGATGGCACCGTCACCGGCGTGCCGCGCGACAACCCGGCCAATACCATTGATCTGGGCCAGCTCAAGCTGGTTAACCCGGCCACCAATCTGATTGCCAAAGGCAGCGATGGCTTGTTTCGCCAGCGCGACGGCCAGCCGGCGCAAGCGGACGCCAACGTCAAAGTACAAGGCTCTTCGCTGGAAAACAGCAACGTGAACGCGGTGTCGGAACTGGTCAACATGATCAGCGCGCAACGCCATTACGACCTGCAAGTGCAGATGATCCAGAACGAAGACACCAACGCGCGCTCGGCCGCGACGTTGATCCAGTTCAGCAGCTAAGCGCGCTGGCCTGCCGATAACAACTAAACCAACAATCGCCAACGAGGAAACCGCACCATGATGCGTTCACTGTGGATCGCCAAGACGGGCATGGATGCCATGCAGACCAACGTCGACGTGATCTCGCATAACCTCGCCAACGTGGCCACCACCGGTTACAAACGCGAACGTCCGATTTTTGAAGATCTGCTGTATCAAAACCTGCGCCAGCCCGGCGCGGCCACCAGCCAGACTTCGCAATCGCCCACCGGCCTGCAACTGGGTACCGGTGTGCGCCCGGTGGCGACGGCGCGAATTTTTGCGCAGGGTAATTTGCAACTGACCGAAGGCCAGCTGGATATCGCGATCAATGGCGCGGGTTTCTTCCAGATTGCGCAGCCCGATGGCACCACGGCGTATACGCGCGACGGTTCGTTCCAGCTGGATAACCAGGGCAATGTGGTCACCGCCAACGGCCTTGCGCTGCAACCGGCCTTGCAGGTGCCGGCGGGCACCACCTCCCTGTCGATCGGCAAAGACGGCACGGTTACCGCCGTGGTCAATAACGCGTCGAATGCGCCGGTCACGCTGGGCACCATCCAACTGGCCACGTTTATCAACGACCCCGGTTTGCAAGCCATCGGCGACAACCTGTATCTGGAAACCAATGCCTCCGGCGCGCCCACCGTGGGCACGCCGGGCACCAACGGCCTGGGCGCAATCAACCAGGGGTATATCGAAACCTCCAACGTCAACGTCACCGAAGAGCTGGTCAACATGATCCAGGCGCAGCGCGCTTATGAAATCAACAGCCGCTCGGTGCAGACGTCGGATCAGATGTTGCAAAAGCTCACGCAGTTGTAATTGTCGTCGTAGAGGAAAGCTCATGAACGCCATCGTCCGCCTTGGCCTGCTGGCCAGCACCGCCGCCTTGCTGGCCGCGTGCTCGTCGGCGCCGACCACCACGATCATCACCGCGCCCACCACCGTGCGGCCCGAGCCCGGTCTGCAGGCCAATTACAATCAGGGCGCGATTTTTCAGTCGGCCAATTCGCGCCAGTTGTTTGAAGAACGCGTGGCGCGCCATATTGGCGATCTGCTCACCATTACGATTTCGGAAAACCTGAACGCAGCCAACAAGGTGAACACCGCCAGCGAACGCAATGGCAGCCTTACCTTGAACGGCAGCGGCACCTTGCCGGTTATCCCTGGCTTTCTGCGATCGTTCTTGAGCAGCGGCGCGGCCACCGCCTCGGGCGACAACAAATTTACCGGCACGGGCCAAGCCAATAACACCAATACCTTTACCGGCGCGATTACCGTCACCGTCACTGACGTGTTGTCCAACGGCAATCTGCAAGTCGGTGGCGAAAAACAGATCGGCATAGGCGGGCATGTCAATACGCTGCGCTTGACGGGCGTGGTTAACCCCACCGATATCGCCGCGGGCAACACCATTGCATCGACCAAAGTGGGTGATGCGCGCATCGAACAACTGGGCGTGGGCACCATCGCCGACGCCAACACCATGGGCTGGATGCAGCGTTTATTCCAGAGCGTCAGCCCGTTCTAAGCGTTTTAAGGAAGTAGATCATCATGCGGCTTTTGCGATTGAGCGGTGTAGCGCTGGCGTTGGTGTTCAGCGTGGCGTCTTTGACGGCCCGCGCCGACAAGATCCGGGATATCGCCACCTTTGCCGGCGTGCGCCCCAACCAGTTGATCGGCTACGGCCTGGTGGTGGGCCTGGATGGCAGTGGCGACCAGACCACGCAAACGCCGTTTACCGTGCAGTCGGTGGTGAACATGCTCAACAACCTGGGCGTGCAAGTGCCCAGCGGCGGCAATCTGCAGCTAAAAAACGTGGCGGCGGTGACGGTGACGGCTTCCTTGCCCGCGTTTTCGCGGCCGGGCCAGCCGCTTGATATCACGGTGTCGTCGATTGGTAACGCCAAATCGTTGCGCGGCGGCACGCTGGTAATGACGCCGCTGAAGGGCGTGGATAACCAGATTTACGCGATGGCGCAGGGCAATGTACTGGTGGCGGGCGCGGGCGCTTCGGCGGGTGGTTCCAGCACCACCATCAACCAGCTGGCCACCGGCCGTATCCCCGGCGGCGCCACCGTGGAACGTGCGGTGCCGGGCGGCGTGGGGCAGGGCGATTTTGTGCAGCTGGAATTGCTGGAAACCAACTTTACGGTCGCCAACCATGTGGTCACCGCAATCAATAGCGCGTTTGGCCCAGTGGCGTCGGCCATGGATGGCCGGGTTATCCAGATTCGCGCGCCCGAAGACACCAATCAGCGCGTCACCTTTTTAAGCCGGCTGGAAACGCTGGATGTGGCCCCCGCTGATGTGGCTGCACGCGTGATCATCAATGCGCGTACGGGTTCGGTGGTGATGAACCAGGCGGTAACGGTGGACCCATGCGCGATTTCGCACGGCAACCTGACCGTAACCATCAACGCGATCAATACCGTGGTGCAACCACCGCCGCTGTCGGGGGGCCGCACCGCGCGCAACACCAATGCCGATATCCAGATTGATGCGGACAAAGGCCCGATTGTGCGGCTACCCAAGGCATCCAACTTGCGCGACGTAGTGCGCGCGCTCAATGCCGTCGGCGCGACGCCGCAGGACTTGCTGGCGATTCTGCAAGCGATGAAAGCGGCCGGCAGCCTCAAAGCCGACCTGCAGATCATCTAATAGGGTGGGTCTGGACTCACCATTCAAAGCCGCGCAATCGAGCCACATGTCTCGAAATACCACTTTGATTGGTGGTTTTTGACCCACCCTGCAAAGCCGCGTAATCGAGCTACATGTCTCGAGATGCCACTTTGATTGGTGGGTCATGACCCACCCTATAAGCCCTCTATTTAAAGCGCTTTACCCAGCCCTCGAACGCTTCTACGTACTTGCGCAAGAACTGCTCGGTGCGCTCGGTGGGCTGATCATTCTCATCAAACATCTGCCCCGCGCCGCCCAGATAGGCCTCGGGTTGTTGCAGCACCAGCACATCCAGGAACACCAGCGACTGGCGCAGATGATGGTTGGCGCCAAAGCCGCCAATTGCGCCGGGCGATACGCTGATCACCCCACCGGGCTTACCGCTGAAGCCGCTCTTGCCATACGGCCGCGAACCCACATCAATTGCGTTCTTCAATACGCCCGGCACCGAGCGGTTGTATTCCGGCGTGATAAACAGCACGGCCTCGGCCGCATGCAACTTCTCGCGAAACGTTACCCACGGTGCAGGCGGCTCGTCGCCATCGATGTCCTCGTTGTACAGCGGCAGATCGCCGATTTCGAGAATCTGCGGTTGCAACGACGGCGGCGCCAGGTCTATCAGCGCGTGCGCGGTTTTGCGATTGAACGACGCCTTGCGCAGGCTGCCGACCAGAATTGCCACTTGATGGGCCATACGTTTTCTCCTGTGAGGGGTAAAGCGGAACAGCCTTCAGTCTAGAACATCAGCGAGTGCGATCGCGCTGCGGCATCGCTGAAAACGGGTCGCCAGTTCGATCAACCTGATTAACAGACGCTGTGCCGCCATGCCTCGGGGCGGCTGCGGTGCGGCAAGATTGCATACCGCCGGAACGCAGTGACCGGCGCGTACCGTGTGTACGTGAGGATCACGCGTACCGCCGGGATGCGCGCTTGCCCGCCGCAGCCGGCCCCACGCTGTGGGACTGCACCTACCGCGAATTCCTCACACCCCGCACCAGAATCGCGCGTGCGCACTGACAGGCGCAAACCCGCGCCCAGCCTACGATGCAAGCACTGGATAAGACATTGCAACCGTGCGATGTCACCGAAACTCACCGCAGGGAGAATCATCATGGGCAAGTATTTTCTGGCATGGCTGCTGGGCGTTCCGTTTACCGTTTTGCTGCTGGTCTATTTTCTGTTTCATCTCTAAGACGATGAAGCCCCGCACCACGCCCGCGCTGTCATCAGCCGGGCGTATTGCGTTTCAACGGTCCACGCAGGAGCAAGATCATGAGTCATATCACGCTGGATGTCGCCACCGAGCCGGTGATGGTGGATGCCGAGGGCGGCGCGCTCAAGCGCACACGTTGGGGCGCAGCCCTGGCGGGCGTTGCGGTCGCGCTGGCGGTGCAGTTGTTTTTTAGTTTGCTGGGCGCGGGGATCGGCTTCTCGCTGCTGAATATGGCCGCGCGCAATGGCGACAGCCTGAATGGCGCAGGCTTGGGTTCGATTTTGTGGTGGACGGTGTCCAGCGTGATTTCGCTGGTGCTGGGCGGCTGGACCGCTGCACGCCTGTCCGGCACGGTGCATAAACAAGACGGCGCATTGCATGGCGTACTGGTCTGGGCCATTACCACCTTGCTGGGTGCGTTTTTGTTTGTGTCAACGCTGGGCGCCGTGGCGCATGGTGTGGGTGTGGGTGTCACCGCTGCAGCAGCGGGCGCCGCTGGCGCTAGCCAGAGCGATACGCCCGCGTTTGTGCAGCGTCAGGTGCAAGGTTTGCTCGGTGGCAATGCCGCCCAATCCAGCGATGCCCAGGCCGCCAAAGCCGCAGTGAGCGATGAGCAAGTCCGTACCGCCGCCGCCCGTTTGCTGGCCGATGATGCCGGTTCGGAAGCCTATGCCGCCGACCGCGCGCAACTGGTGCAAACGCTGTCGCAACGTACCGGCCAGACGCCGACGCAAGCGGATCAGCAAGTCAGCCGTTGGGAAGGCCAACTGACCCAAGCGCGCCAGCAAGTGCAACAAGCGGCACAGACCGCCTCGAAGACGGCCGCGCAAGCGTCGCTGTGGGGTGCGTTTGGTCTGCTGTTGGGCGCTTTGGCCGGCATGCTGGGCGGGATTGCCGGCGTGCGCCCTGAAGCTGAAATCACCATTCGCCGTAGCAATGGCCCGGCGCACGCTGATCGCGTCGTGGTCAACGATCCGGTGGTGAATGCGCGTAATGCCGCGGGCACGCTGTCTGAGCCAGTGGTGACCGATCACGTGCACGCCAGCAGCGTGCGCACCGATCCTCGACTGTGACCCCACTGACCCCCTCTGGAGCAAAAGCCACCTTATGGAATCTTTAACCGTCTGGTGGCTTTTAATTGGGGGGTCGCTGTTGTTTATGGTGGTGATCGGCAGCTCGCTAAAGCGACTGCCGATCAGTACCGCCACGCTGTATCTGATCCTCGGGATTGTGGCCGGGCCGACTGGCTTTAACCTGATCCGGCTGCATCCGTCTCATCACGCGCACATGCTGCAACTGGCTTGCGAAGTGGCGCTGATCCTCTCGCTGTTTTCGGCGGGCCTCAAATTACGTTTACCGTTTACAGATCCGCGTTGGCGCATTGCGCTGCGGCTGGCTTTGCCCACGCTGGTGTTGTCGATTGTGCTGATGGCGCTGGTGTGCGTGTTTGCGCTGGGCATGGATCTGGCCTCGGCGCTGCTGCTGGGCGCGATGCTGGCGCCGACTGATCCGGCCTTGGCCTCCGAAGTGACCGTCCAAAACCCCGGTGATAAAGATGCCGTGCGTTTTAGCCTGACCGGCGAGGCAGGCATGAATGATGGCGTGGCCATGCCGTTTGTGGTGCTGGCGCTGGCGTTTCTGTTGCCCGGCAAAAATCCCGGGCTGTGGTCATGGTTTGGCATGGATATCGTCTGGGGCATGTTGGGCGGCGTCGGTGTCGGCCTGGTGCTGGGTACGCTGGTGGGCCGCGGTATTCCCTATCTGCGTCTGCGCCGCGCCGCGATGGGCCTGGATGAGTTTGTCGCGCTGGGCACCATTTTTATGGCCTACGGCCTGGCGCAGGTGTGCGAGTGCAATGGTTTTCTGGCCGTGTTTGCCGCGGGCGTGGCCTTGCGCCGCATCGAGCATCGCCATAGCAGCGGTCGCGGCCCGGAAGAAGCGGTGGGCGCGGTGGAAGTGGGCAACGAAGAAGACGCCGCCAGCCATCCGGAAAAAGCCCCGGCATGGTTGGCGTTAAAGGTGTTGGTGTTTAATGAACAGCTGGAACACATGGCGGAATTTGCCATGGTGTTTTTGATTGGCTGTTTGTTGAGTGCCGGGTTCTGGTCCTGGCCTGCTTTGCTGCCCGCTTTTTTGCTGTTTGTGGTGGTGCGGCCGCTGTCGGTGTGGCTGGGTTTGATCGGCACCGGCGTGAATCCGGTGCAGGCGCGGTTGATTGAATGGTTTGGCATACGCGGCGTCAGCTCGCTGTTTTATATCAGCTACGCCATCAATGCCGGTTTGCCCGGCCCGCTGGGCGAGCGCATGGCCAGCATCATCCTCACCACCGTGGCGATTTCGATCGTGGCGCATGGGCTGTCGGCCACGCCGCTGGCGTGGTTGTATGAGCGCTACCAGAACCGCCGCATCGCCGCGGGACGGCAACCCTAGGCTTGCCAAATCCCGGACCTTGGCCACCGACCTGTCGGTCGATTCCTGCACGCCACGGGGTGGATGGCGGATGGTGAGACTTGGCTCACACTCGTTAGCATTCAAACAAATGCTTAAGGGGCTGCCCGATGGATCCATTTTTCTCCCACCCGCCCCAGGCGCTTGACGCCGGACTCGAACAACTCGCTCTTGCTGCCGGTATCCAGATGCGGTGGGAAGACATACTCGGCCGCATTCATACGCCGGATGCCGATGTGCTACGCAATGTATTTGGCCGCCTCGGTTTGCCGTGCGCCACGTCCGAGCAGGCCGCCGACACGGCACGCGCCTTGCGCGAACGTGCTGAGCGCGCCACCAATCCGTGGTTTACCGCCACCGTGGCGCGACCGCTGGTGGTGCCCGCGTCGGCCTTTGATGCGGGCCAGCATTATCTGATCGACATGGAAGGCGCGGGCCAGTTGAGCGGCACGCTGCAGCACGACCACGCGGGCCGCATCGTCACCGAACTGATGCCGTCCACGCCCGGCTATCACCAACTCCATATCGGCGATCGCTGTTACACGCTGGCCGTTGCGCCGGAACGCTGCTGGACGGTGCAGGACGCGCAACATCTGGTCGGGCTGGATCGACGTCAACTGCGCGCCACGGCGGCGCAGTTGTATGGCTTACGCGCCGAACGCGGCACGCAAGGCGGGCTGGGTACGTATACCGCACTGGCCACGCTGGCCCAACAAGCCACGCGCGCCGGTCTGCACGGCGTGTTGCTGAGCCCGCTGCATGCGATGTTTGCCAGCCAGCCCACGCAATTCAGCCCGTATTCGCCCTCCAGTCGGCTGGCCTTTAACGATTTGTATGTCGACCTGGAAGCGGGCTTTGGCGCGGAATTGTTTGCCGCCACCATCACGCCCGAATTGCATGCCGAACTGACCGCCTTGTCGCAGCTGGATCAACTGGACTGGCCGCGTGCGGCCGTGGCCAAGCGCGCGCTGGCGCAAGCCTTGTTTGAACGCGCCAGCACGCTGCGCGACAGCGCCTTGTGGCAAGCATTTTTACGCTTTGAAGCCGCGCCGCCGCTGTCGCTGTTGCATCACGCCTGGTACGAGGCCATCCAGCACACGTTGCTGATCCAGACCGGCGATCCGGCCATGCATCACTGGAAAAACTGGCCCGAGCATCTGCGCGATCTGGAGCACCCCGGCGTGCAGACCTTTGTGGCCGAGCAAGCGCGGCTGGTGCAATGGCATCTGTTTATGCAGTGGCTGGCGCTGACGCAATACACGGCCGCGCGTAACGCCGCCAAAGCAATGCCGCTGGGCCTGATGGTGGATCTGGCCGTGGGTTCTGATCCGGCCGGCAGCCACGCCTGGAGCCGGCAACACGATATGTTGCACGGCTTGTCGCTGGGCGCGCCGCCGGACGATTACAACATGCAGGGCCAAAGCTGGGGCCTGACCACCTTGTCGCCGATCAAGCTGCAAGAACGCGGCTTTGGCGCGTATGTGGAATTGCTGCGCGCCAATATGCACGCCAGCGCCATCCGCATCGACCACGCCGCCGGGCTGGGGCGGTTGTGGCTGGTGCCGGATGGCTCGCCTGCGGGGGCCGGCGTTTATCTGCGCATGCCCTTGCCCGATCTGGCGCGGCTGGTGGCGCTGGAATCGGCCCGGCAGCAATGCGTGGTGATCGGTGAAGACCTGGGCACGGTGGAAGACGAACTACGCCATGCCTTGGCCGATGTGGGCGTGCCGGGCTTGCAGCCCTTGCTGTTCCAACGCCGCGACAACCAGTTTGTGCCGCCCTCGCAATGGCGACGCAACGCAGTGGCGGTGTCGTCCACGCACGATATGGCGCCGTTGGCAGGCTGGTGGCATGGCCGCGATCTGCATGCGCGGCTGGAAGCCGGTTTGATCAGCGATCTGGCCGCCGCCGAACAAGAGCGCGAGCAGGAACGTCAGCAGATGGCGCAGATGTTGCGCCTGGCGGGCACGGGCTTTGGCGCCGGGCCGGAAGGGACGCAAATCCCCGAAGATGGCGCGGCGCTGGTGGACGCGGCATTAACCGCCGTGGCCGCGACGCCCAGCCCGCTGGCGCTGGCGCCGCTGGAAGATTTGCTGGCGCTGGAGGAAGAACAGAACCTGCCGGGCACGATTAACGAATACCCCAACTGGCGCATCCGGCTACCAGTGCCGGTGGAGCGGGTGTTTGATGAGGCCAGCGTGCAGCAGCGCATTCTGGGGTGGTTGAACAAGGCGTAAGGCGCAGCGACTACGCATAGGGTGGGTCATGACCCACCAACCAAAGTGGTACGCCAAGCTCACCAATCTTGGCGTGCGTATTTGACTGGTGGGTCGAGATTCACCAACCAAAGTGGTATGCCAAGCTCGCTATTCTTGGCATGCGGCTTTGAATGGTGGGTCGAGACCCACCCTATGCAGTTGTTTTTTTTACGCGACGACGGGGTAGACGCGGCGCATCGCGCGGTAGTGCGGGGCCCAGATCTTGCGTTGCACACGCAGCGCCACGGGGGTGCCGTCGTCCTGCGCCAGGCCATCCCGGATGGCCTGTTCGCCGACTGCCACCGCCACGCGCCGAGCCACTTCGCGCAAGGTGTTGATCGGCGGCAGCAGACCATGATCGCTGCCACCGGCCGGGCGCAATTCCGCTAATGCCTGCGCCGCCGCCAGCAACATGCCATCCGACAACGCAGACGCTTTAACCGCCACCGCGCCCAGGGCCAGGCCGGGGAAGGCATAGGCGTTGTTGCTTTGGGTAATCACGCGCTGTTGGCCATTGATGGTGACCGGCGCAAACGGACTGCCGGTGCCGACCAATGCTTTGCCCTCGGTCCAGGCCAGCAAATCGGCCGGGATGGCTTCGCAATGACTGCCGGGGTTAGACAGCGGCAGAATCACTGGTTGCTGACAGTGTTGCGCCATGCTGCGCACGCTGGCTTCGTCAAACGCGCCCGCCTGGCCGGAGGTGCCGATCAACACGCTGGGGTGCACCGCGTCGATCACCTGGCGCAGGGTGATCATCGCGCCGCCTTCGCGGTAGTCAGGCCATTCGCTGGCCGCGCGCGCAAACGGGTTGGTCGGGTCGTTAATCAACAAGCCCTCGCGGTCGATCAGCCAGACGCGCGCATGCGCCTGATCGGACGTCAGGCCCTGTTGCATCAGGCTAACCACCAACAGGCGCGCGATACCGGTGCCCGCAGCGCCTGCGCCGAAGATCACGATGCGTTGCTCCGCCAGCCTGGCGTGCAGCGTTTGCAGCGCGCTGAGCATTGTCGCCAATGCCACCACGGCAGTGCCCTGAATGTTGTTACTGAACATGCACAAATCACCGCGTCGCCGCGCCAACACGCGGCGCGCATCGGCATGCGCCAGGTTTTCCCATTGCACCACCACATGTGGCCAACGCTCGCGCACGGTATCAATCAGGTGGTCGATCAGGGCTTCACGCTGCGCGCCACGCACGCGCGCATGCCGCCAGCCGACGTAGAGCGGGTCTTCCAGACAAGCCGGATTGTCGGTGCCAAGGTCGAGCAGAATCGGCAGCACGGTGGCGGGGTCGAGGCCCGCGCAGGCGCTGTGCAGCGATGCCGCGCCGATCGACATCGCCATGGCGTTGGCGCCTTGGTCACCGAGGCCGGCGACGTGTTCGCCGTCGCTGATGACGATGGTTTCAATCTGGTCCAGATGCGGCTGCGACAGCATGCGCGCCATCTGCGCGCGTTGCGGATAGCCAAGGAACAAGCCGCGCGGACGGCGGTAATGGCGGCTGAAATGTCTGCTGGCGTGGGCCACGGTCGGCACGTGCACCACAGGCAGCCATTCTTCGAGGTCGGTGGTCAGGATGGCGTAGAACAGCGCTTCGTTGCTGTCCTGGATTTCGCGCAAAAACACCTGCCTGCTGACGTGGTCGGGCATGGCGCGTAATGCTTCGATGCGACGCGTAACCTGTTCTTGCAAAGTGGCGATATGGGGTGGCAATAAACCATGCAAATCAAATTCGCTGCGCTCGGCGTCGGAAAACGCGGTGCCTTTGTTCAACAGTGGGTCAGCCAATAGTTGATACCCGGCCAGCGCGGTTTCGATGGTTTCATGGACGGGGGCAGAAAAGGGGGCGGGGTTGTTCATGGCACTCCTTGCGGGCGTACTGCCCTGGCGATGAACTGGGCAGGGTATTCGTAAGCAAGGTTGCTGATTTTGATAATGATCAAGTCCACACGAAAAAAAACGGATAAGCCTGGGGCTGGCTTATCCGTGAAGCGTGCTGGACAACACAAATGATTGAACGAGTCAGTAAGCTTTATCCCGCCGCGCTGAGCAGCGGTTTGACGTTGCTGATGCGGTCATCGTTAAAACGCGCTTCGGACAGCGTTTCCACTTCGCCCGAAATGGCGCCGCCCGATTCGATCAGCAATTTGCCGTAGCGAATCTTGCCTTTAACGCGGCCGGTGGCATGAATGATCAACTGATCGCGTGCGGTCAGTTCGCCTTCAAACACGCCGTAGATTTCAGCGACATCAATGCCCACTTTGCCGCTGAACGAGCCGCCTTCGGCAATCCGGATGACGCGGCTGTCCATGGTGGCCTCCACGCGGCCTTCCACCACCAGCGTGTCGCAATCGAGAATTTCTGCGCCTTTCAGTTTGACGTCCGGGCCGACAATCAGACGGCTGCCGCTGGGCTCAACGGCCGGAGCGTGGGTCTCGGTCACGGGCGACTCCGCCACGCTGGAGGCCGCAGCCGGGCTGGAGGTGGCGCTGCTGGCGCTGGTTTCCGCAGGAAACGGTTCGGCGCTGAGCGGCGGCGCCGGATACACGCCCGGGCTGCCTGTACGCACGCCGTGGCGCTCGCTGATGCTGTTGCCGGGCGTCTTGAGAATGGGGCTTTGCTTGGAAAACATGGGTACTCCTTGGATTACGCGCGACCTGCGGTGTGTGCCGCGTCTGCTCACGTTATTGCAAGGGGCGTGCCAGCTTGCCAAAGCTGAATGTTTTCAAGGGCTTGTGCGGTGGGTTTGCCGCTGATCGGGCATGAACGGCGTAAAAGCGTCGCCGTATGGCAACAAGTACGCGAGCTGATTGCGTTATATGTTTGTTTTAAAAGAAAAAAGCGCTGTCCCGAAATAACGACAGCGCCCGCTTGAAAGTGTGATGTGTAGGGTGCGTTACCCCCCAAGGGGGCAACGCACATTTTGGGGCCAAAGGCCCCGGTCCCATGCGGGACCCTCCCGTGCCTCGTGGCCTAACCGAACTGTGCGTTGCCCCCTTTGGGGGTAACGCACCCTACGCTTGATTTGCATACCGTGAAAAGGATGGGGCCCGACGGGACGTCCAGGCCCACCTTGAATCAAGCATGGGCTGCCGTGGTCTTGGCCTCATGCTTCGCACGGCGTTTGCTGGCCAGGCCGTCGAAGGTCAAAAACAGCACCGGAGTTACATATAGCGTAATCAACTGCGAAATCAGCAAGCCGCCCACAATCGCCACGCCCATGGGTTGGCGCAGTTCCGCGCCGGCGCCGATGCCCAGCGCGATCGGCAGCGCGCCCATCATCGCGGCAAACGTAGTCATCATGATTGGGCGAAAGCGCAGCTGGCACGCTTGCAAGATGGCGTCGCTGGCCGACAACCCCTGATGCCGCTGCGCTTCCAGCGCAAAGTCGATCATCATGATGGCGTTCTTTTTGACGATACCGACCAGCAGCAAGATGCCGACCATGGCAATAAAGGTCAGCTCCAGATTGCACACGCGCAGGGCCAGCAGCGCGCCCACCGACGCGGATGGAATACCGGCCAGAATGGTCACCGGGTGGATCCACGATTCATACAGCACGCCCAGCACCACGTAGATGACGGCAATGGCGATCAGGATCAGCCAGATCTGGCTGCCTTGCGATTGCTTGTACACCGCCGCGTCGCCCTGGAAATCACCGGACACATAATCCGGCATACCGATTTTTGCGCGCGCGTTATCGATGGCGGTGGCGGCATCGGAGAGCGATGCGCCGGCGGTCAGGTTAAACGAGATGGTCACCGCGGGCAGTTGGCCTTGATGGTTAACCGCGCTGTTGACCTTGGTGCGTTCGATATGGCCCAAGGCCAGCAGAGGCACCAGTGCGCCGGTGCTGCTGCGCACTTTCAGCTTGTCGAGGCCCGATTCGTCGTAGCGGTTTTCTTGGCCAATTTCCAGAATCACTTCATAGCTGTCTTGCGGCAAATACAGCGTCGAAACCTGATGCGTGCCAAATGCGTTGTATAGCGTGTCGCGTAATGACTGCATGTCCACGCCCAACTGATTGGCCTTGTCGCGATCCACCATGAGATGCGCTTGCAAACCGTTCTTCAGCGCATCGGTGTTGACGTCTTTTAGCGAAGGCGCGGCGCGTAGCGCTGCCAGCAATTGGTCGGACCAGTGATCCAGCTCTTCCGGGTGCACCGCCTGCAGCGTGTATTGATAGCGGCTTTTGCTGCTGCGACCGCCCGTGCGCAGGTTTTGCACTGGCGAAAAATACAGCGCGATGCCGGGGATATCGGCCACGTCGCGGCGCATGTTTTGCAGCACTTGCGCCATGGGCGGACGTTGGTCGCGCGCCTTCAGATTGATAAACATACGACCGGTGTTATTGGCCGACGGGTTATTGGGCGAACTTCCGAGGCTGGACAGCAAGGTGGCCACGGCTGGGTCGGCTTGCAGTCGTTTGGCCGCCATATCCTGCAGCCGCGCCAGGCCGTCGTACGAGATGTCCTGCGCCGCCTCGGTCGTCACCTGCACCTGGCCGATGTCTTCTTCGGGGAAGAAACCCTTGGGGCTGATCTGATACAGCCAGATGGTAATGATCAGCGTGGCCAAAGCCGCCAGCAGCGCGATCCAGCGATGGCCGTTAACCACCCAATGCAAGGTGCGGTCGTAGCCTTTCAGCGTGCGGTCAAACAGCGCCTCAAAGCCGCGGCTCCAGGCGGGTGCTTTGCGGGCGGCTTCTTCGGCGTCTTCGTGCTTGATAAAGCGCGACGCCAGCAGCGGGATCAGCGTCAGCGCGGCGCAGGCCGAGGCGACGATGGCCAGCGACACCACCACGGCAAATTCGTGGAACAGCAAGCCGATGGTGCCAGGCATAAAAAAGATCGGGATAAACACGGCGATCAGCGAAATCGAAATCGAAATCACGGTAAAGCCGACTTCCTTGGCGCCGTCGATGGCGGCTTGCATCGGCGCGACGCCTTCTTCGACGTGGCGCACGATGTTTTCCAGCACCACGATGGCGTCATCCACCACAATGCCGACCGCAATGGTCAGGCCCATCAGCGAGATATTGTCGAGGCTGAAGTCAAGCGCCTTCATCAAGGCAAAAGTGGCGATCAGCGACACCGGCAGGCTTACCGACGGGATCAGCGTGGCGGTGGCGCGGCGCAGGAACAGCAGGATGACCAGCACCACCAGAAAGATGGTCAGCAGCATGGTGTAGTTGACGTCGCGGATCGCATCGCGGATCGAGATCGAGCGATCGTTCAGCACCGTCACATTGACCGAGCTGGGCATCTGCGAGCGCAAATGCGGCAGTTGCGACTTGATGGCATCGACCACGGCCACGGTATTGGCGTCGGGCTGGCGCTGGATCGACAACACAATCGAGCGCTCGCCGTTAATCCAGCTGCCGGCGTTGATGTTTTCCACGCTGTCTTGCACGGTGGCGACATCGCCCAGCCGCACCGGCAGGCCATTGCGCGTGGCGATGATGATTTGCGAGAACTGTGCGGCGTTCTTGAGCTGCTTGTTGGCTTCCAGTAGCAACATCTGGCGATGGCCATCCAGCTCGCCCACCGGCGAATTGGCGTTGGCGTTTTTCAGCGCGGTGCCCAGCTCTGCCAGGCTCATGTCATGCGCGGACAGGCGATCGGGGTCGGCTTCCACGCGCACGGCATAGCGTTTCTGGCCCAGGATGTTGACCTGCGCCACGCCGTTGATGGTGGAAATGGCGGGCGAGAGCAGGTTTTCGGCGTAATCGTCGAGGTCGGACAGGCTCATCGACGGCGAGTTGATGCCGACAAACAGAATCGGCGCATCGGCCGGATTGACCTTGCGATACGCGGGCGGCGTGGTCATATCCACCGGCAGGTTTTTGGACGCGCGAAACAGCGCGGACTGCACGTCGACCGAGGCCGCATCAATGCTGCGGCTGGGGTCGAATTCCAGCGTCATCGACAGATTGCCGGTGAGGCTGGAGCTGGTCATGACCAGCAAGCCCGGGATGGTGGAAAACTCTTTTTCCAGCGGCCGCGCCACCGAGGTGGCCATGGTCTCGGGGCTGGCGCCGGGTAGTTGCCCGGTGACGCTGATGACCGGCGAATCGTAACGGGGCAGGGCAGAAATCGGCAGGTTGAACCACGCCGCAATGCCGGTAACCACCACAGCCATCCACAGCAACAGCGTGGCAACCGGGCGTTGAATACTGAATGTCGAGATATTCACGATGACCTCGGAGGCAGGCGCGCGCAGCCGCAATGCGGCCCGGGCAGCGCCGTGCTGAGTTAGCTGTTGGCGTCTTCCGCGGCTTTAACGCCGCTGGCTTGCACTTTGACCTTGTTGCCAGGGCGCAGATTCTGGCCGCCTTCGCGCACCACATGCGCGCCGGCTGGCAGGCCGGTGACGACGGCGGTATCGCCAATCACGCGTTCCAGCTTGACGCTGGCCGAGGCCACGCTGTTATCCGGCTTGATCAGATAAACAAAGCGTTGCTCGGGACCGGTGAGGATGGCGTCGACCGGCAGGCTGAGCGCGCCTTGCAATGCGCCGGCGTCCAGCTCGACTTGCGCATACAGGCCGGGCCAGAGCGCGTGATCTTTATTGTCGAACTCGGCTTTCATGCGGATGGTGCCGGAGGTGGGGTCCACCGTGTTATCGATAAAGATCAGCTTGCCGTTGCGTTTGCCGCCGCCGGGCAAACGAATCTGCACGGGCAGCACACCGTTCTTTTGCGCGGCCACCACCGGTTGCAGGTCTTTTTCGGGCAGCGTGAATTCGGCGTCGATGGGGTCGATCTGCATGAGGGTGACCAACGGCGCGGTGGAGCCCGGCTGCACCAGGCTGCCCGGATGCACGCTGGTGGACCCCGCGCGGCCCGCAAACGGCGCGACGATGCGGCTATACGACACTTTGACGTGGCTGGTATCCAGATCGGAATTAGCGGCGGCCAGTTCGGCCTTCAGACTATCGACCGCGTTACGGCTGGTGTCGATGGCGCTGGGCGACAAGAAACCGGCTTTGGCCAGCGCCTGATTGCGTTCAAGGTCTTGCTGCGCTTTGGTGAGGTCGGATCTGGTTTTTTCGATCAGCGCCTGGTTGTGCGCCACGGTGGTCTGGTCTTCGCGCGCATCCAGCGTAAACAGCAACTGGCCCGCCGCAACCTGCTGACCTTCCTTGAAATCGACGCTGCGAATCGTGGAAGTGACTTGCGGCCGGATATCGACCTGCGTGACCGGCACGATATGGCCTTGGGCGGACAAATGCAGCGGAATATCCGACTGCGCCACTTGCGCGGCGGTGACCGGAATTGCGCTTTGTTTGGGCGCTTCAGCCGGTTTTTCGGAACACGCCGCCAGCGCGAGCGATGCGGCAATTACAGTGGCAGGCAGCAGCGCCTTGCGGCGCATCATCTTATCGTTATTAGTCATGCATGATCCCGTCGCGGACGCCACGACGGAATCGCAGCGTAATCCAAACCATCACAAGGGCTACAAACAGCCCAAAGCCGACGATGATAACGTGCATGGGTGGCATTCCGCTGACAGCGAATTGATCGCGGACCAGCGCGGTGGCGTGCGGCGGAATCGGGCCGCTTAAAAAGCGCACCAACAGGGCGTGTATGCCCACCATCACCAGGATGCCGATGTTTTCATTAAAGTTTTGTACTGCGATGGAATGACCCGCACCCATCAGCATATGGCCGCGATGCTGCAGCATGGCGTTGAGCGGCACCACAAACCAACCCGACAGCGCGCCGACAATAAACATCAGGATGGCGGCCACCAGTGGGCTGTGCACAAACAACATGCTCATCACCGATACGCCCATCAAAATGCCTGCGGGCAAGACCGAGAACGCATTCTTGAGCGCCACAAACCGGCCGGCCAGAATTGCGCCAAATGCGGTGCCGAACGCCACCACGGCAATCAGGCGGGTGGCGTGTTCCATGCTGTAGTCAAGCCAGATGATGGCCCAACTGAGCACCACCAGCCGCATCGTGGCGCCAGCACCCCAGAACAAGGTGGTAACGCCTAAAGACAACTGGCCTTGCGGGTCGCGCCATAACCGGCGCGCGCACCACCAGAATTCCTTGACCAGAAAAACCGGATCCAGATGCAGCGGTTTGAGGTGCACCTTGAGGCGCGGGATATAAACATTGAGCCACGCCGCACACAGATACAGGCCAATGATGGCGCACATTGCAAACTGCGCGGGTGACATGAAGTCGCTGGCGGCAAATTGATCGTACCAATCGCTGGCGCGATCCCCGACCAGCACGCCACCGAGCACGGTGCCGAAAATAATGGCGCCGACGGTAGCGCCTTCCAGCCAGCCATTGGCTTCGACCAGTTTTTCGTGCGGCAGATATTCAGTAATCAAGCCATATTTGGCGGGCGAATAAGCGGCTGCGCCAAAGCCGACCAGCGCGTATGCCACAATCGGCGGCGCGCCGCACAGCATGCCAATGCAACCGAGCATCTTGATGCCGTTACAGATCATCATGGCGCGGCCCTTGTGCATGGAATCGGCAAATGAACCGGCAAAAGGGGCGAGCACCACGTAGGAAACCGTAAATGACCACAGCAGCATCGACAGATGCCATTCGGGTGCGCTTTGCTCGCGCAGCAGCGCCAGCGCCGCGATAAACAGGGCGTTATCGGCCAGCGCCGACAAGAATTGCGCACCTAAAATAATAAAAAAGCCACGATCCATGCCGTGAAATGCCCTGTCCTGGAAGTCGGTAGTTCGAGAGGCCCCGCGCGCAGAGGTTGCAGCGCGGCGGCTCTAACCGGCGATTTTGATCGAAAATGGTTGACGCCCCGGTCATCGCCAGGCGGCCATGACGCACGGTTTATATCATGTTTGTACCGGCCAGGCCGATAAAAACCAGTGACGATGGGCTGGGTGTTTGCGGGAATCAATTGTTACATCGATGTTCCAATCGGCAGTGCAGGCTGGTGGTGGGCTTGGGGATGCATGCTATGATGGCAAAATCCTGGCACGGGAACACCCCGCACCAACCGCTGGCTAGCAACAAGATGGATACAAAGTCTGACTCGCAAGGCACCGCGTAACAGACGCCCTTATGGCAACGCTGGGTGGTTTGGCTATCTCTGATGGATATTCTGCAATACCTTCTTCCTGTATTTACTGATTACGGCTACGCCGCTGTATTTGCCGTGCTCGTGGTCTGCGGCTTTGGCGTTCCTATCCCTGAAGACATTACCCTGGTGGCGGGCGGCATTATCGCCGGCATGGGCTATGCCAATGAACACACGATGTTTCTGGTCGGCATGGCCGGGGTATTGTGTGGCGACGCGCTGATGTTTTTTATTGGCCGCCATTTTGGGGAGAAAGCGCTGAAATGGCGTTGGGTGGCGCATGTCATGACGCCGCAACGCTATGCCGCTGTACAAGACAAATTCCGCCGCTATGGCTATCGCGTTTTATTTGTAGCGCGCTTTCTGCCTGGCTTGCGCACTCCCATTTATTTATCGGCCGGTATGTCGCGCTGCGTACCGTTCTGGCGCTTTTTGCTGGCAGATGGTCTGGCCGCGTTGATTAGCGTGCCGATCTGGGTTTATCTGGGCTATTACGGCGCCTATAACCGTGACTGGCTGCAGCACGCCATCGAGAAAGGCCAGACCGGCATGTGGTTTTTGCTGGCGGGCCTGGCCACGTTCAGCCTGATCTGGTACGTGCGGCATCGCCGGGCGCATCATCAGCATGGCCCGGTTAAACCTGGCGAAAAACTGCTTTGCGACAAGGTGCGTGAAAACTCCAAGTGACGTACGCGCCGGATGCGGCTTTAATGCCGCGCACTGCCACCCAACCTGACCCCCACACCATGACCCGCCCCATCCAGGCGTTGATCCACAGCGCCGCGCTGCAACACAACTACCAACTGACCCGGCAACTGGCGCCCGCCAGCAAGACTTTTGCAGTGGTTAAAGCCAATGCCTATGGCCATGGTTTGCAACGTGCGGCGCAGGCTTTATATAACGCTGACGGTTTTGGCATTCTGGAATTTGATCGCGCCGTGGCATTGCGCGATTGGGGTTATGCCCAGCCGATTCTGTTGCTGGAAGGCGTATTCAGTCAGGCCGAATTGATTGCAGCGGCCCAGCATGATTTTAGCGTGGCGATTCATCAGCCCATGCATTTGCAATGGCTGGAAAATGCAAAGTTGGCGCGCCCACTCAATATCTTTTTAAAACTCAATACCGGGATGAACCGGTTGGGTTTTCCGGCGGCGCAAGCGCGTGAGATTGCCGCGCGGCTGCAGCGCTGCGCCAATGTGGCCAGCGTGACGGTCATGCAGCATTTCGCCACCGCCGATGAACCCGAGAAGGGCATCGCCAAACAAATGGCCAGTTTTAATGCCGCGACGCAAGGGCTGGATCTGCCGCAGTCGCTGGCCAATTCCGCCGCGACTTTTGCCTGGCCCGAAACCCATCGCCAATGGAACCGCCCCGGTATCGTGTTATACGGTTCATCGCCGTTTGCGCAACGCAGCGCGCATGATCTGGGCCTGCGCGCCGCGATGACGTTGCAATCCGAGCTGATTGCCATCCAGCAACTGCAACCGGGTGATCAGGTGGGTTATGGCGCAACGTTTACCGCCGACCGCGCCATGCGCATCGGGGTGGTGGCGTGTGGTTATGCCGATGGTTATCCACGCGTTGCGCCCACGGGTACGCCGCTGGTGGTCGACGGCGTCGCCACGCGCCTGGTGGGGCGGGTGTCGATGGATATGTTGACGGTGGATTTAACCGCCGTGCCCGACGCGCACATCGGCAGCAAAGTGGAATTATGGGGACAACACCAGCCCATTGATGCCGTGGCCACTGCGGCCGGCACGCTGGGTTATGAATTAATGTGCGCGGTTACCACCCGCGTACCGTTTGTAGATGCCTGAGCCGGAGCGATCCTGCGGCCGCGTTTAAAACACGGGTTGGACTTGCATGCTTCGCCATGGCGATGGCAATGTCTGACCACAAGGCTCGCAAGAGCCATGCTTCAAGCAAAAACCAGACTCGAAAAAGCATGGGTTGTTCTTTAGAATGACCCGCTTTATCAAATAATTTACAACTTCGTATTCATCAACCAGCAGGTTGCATCATGGCATTGATTGTCCAGAAATACGGTGGCACTTCGGTCGGCTCGCCGGAGCGCATCAAAAATGTGGCGAAGCGCGTCGCCAAATTTAAAGCGCAAGGACACGATCTCGTGGTCGTGTTGTCGGCCATGAGCGGCGAAACCAACCGCTTGATTGCGCTGGCCAAAGAGATTCAGGCCACCCCCGATCCGCGTGAGCTGGATGTGATTGTGTCCACCGGCGAACAAGTCACCATCGGCTTGCTGGCCATGGCGCTGAAAGAACTGGGCCTGGAAGCCCGTTCGTATACCGGTGGCCAGGTCAAGATCCTGACCGATAGCGCGTTTACCAAAGCCCGCATTCAGTCCATCGACGACGAAAACATGCGCGCCGATCTGAATGCCGGTCGCGTGGTCATCGTCGCGGGCTTCCAGGGCGTGGACGCAGAAGGCAATATCACGACCTTGGGTCGGGGCGGTTCCGACACCACCGGCGTGGCGCTGGCCGCTGCGCTGCGTGCGGACGAATGCCAGATTTACACCGACGTCGACGGCGTCTACACCACCGATCCGCGCGTGGTGCCCGAAGCCCGCAAGCTCAAGACCATCACCTTTGAAGAAATGCTGGAAATGGCCAGCTTGGGTTCGAAGGTGTTGCAGATTCGTTCTGTTGAGTTTGCCGGCAAGTACAACGTTAAATTGCGCGTGTTGTCGTCCTTCCAGGACGAAGGCGAGGGCACGCTGATTACCTTCGAGGATGACAGCAACATGGAAAAACCCGTCGTTTCCGGCATCGCATTCAACCGTGACGAAGCGCGTATCAACGTGATCGGTGTGCCGGACAAACCCGGTATCGCTTATCAGATTCTGGGCCCGGTTGCCGATGCCCTGATCGACGTCGACATGATCATCCAGAACGTTGGCCAGGATGGCACCACCGATTTCAGCTTTACCGTGCCCAAAAACGACCTGCCGCGCACGATTAAAGTCCTGGAAGGCGTGCAGAACCATATCGGCGCCAAGAGCGTGTCGGGCGACGACAAGATCTGCAAGATCTCGATCGTAGGCGTGGGCATGCGCAGCCATGTGGGCGTGGCTTCCACCATGTTCCGCACGCTGGCGGAAGAGGGCATCAATATCCAGATGATCTCCACCTCGGAAATCAAGATTTCGGTCATCGTGGACGAAAAGTATCTGGAACTGGCCGTGCGCGTATTGCACAAAGCGTTTGGTCTGGATCAGGCCGCCTGAGCGTTTAGTCAGTCATTTCGGTATATCCGATAAAACAGCCCCTTGTAGCGCGATTAAACACCGTAGCTGCAAGGGGCTGTTTGTTTGTGTACGACGGCAAAACCAATTGGGCGATGCAATTTGTGATTGCTGTAATCACCGAATTGCAATAATTGATGTGCGTTTGCGCTGGGCGAAGGCCCGGCCTTTATGGCCCGGATTTTTTCGCCAGAATTGTTTTGCTTTAGCAATCAAGCGATTGAGGTTTTTATACAGATTAATTGATGCGTTTTGTTGACGGCTTGGGGGTTGCACGGTATTATCCCGCTTCCCTTGACGGAGACGTGGATGAGTGGCTGAAATCACTTCCCTGCTAAGGAAGCATACGGGCTTAAACCTGTATCGAGGGTTCGAATCCCTCCGTCTCCGCCAGCGGACTTACTCGCAGGCGGTTCGCAAGTGTAGTAAGAAGTAGTAAAGCAGCAAATGACAGTGCACCCGTAGCTCAGTTGGATAGAGTATCTGGCTACGAACCAGAGGGTCGGGCGTTCGAATCGCTCCGGGTGCACCATCATTCCCTTGCTGTTGTCCTTATTGCTTGAATGCAATATCGCCTCGTCCCCATCGTCTAGAGGCCTAGGACACCGCCCTTTCACGGCGATAACCGGGGTTCGAATCCCCGTGGGGACGCCAATATATCTGTTGGCTACTGCGCGGACGCATCTTGAAGTCGGGCGGTACTCGCAATCCTCATGGCCCGCGTGGCCACTCCGGTTGCTCCGTTCCGGCGGCCTTCAACCTGCGACCGCTCGCTACGCCCTCACCATCGCTGAACTTCCCCGCTGCTGAATCGATTGCTGCTTATTTGCGGGCATTTGCGCAATGCGCTTCGCTGTTGCGGCTTGCTTCGCTCGCCATGTCAAAACCGTTGGCCCTCGTCGAATGCCGCATTGCTCCCCTGCATACCGTCCTTCCTGCACCAGGCCAACAAAGCCGCACATCCTGCCCGCAACATCCAGCTAACAAAAACCCAATCAAAACCGGTCTCGTTTTAGCACGCGCGGTTTGCCCAAGTAACCGAGCAGCAACGCCAGGCCCGCACACCCTAAAAAAACAAAGCCGGACATGACAGCATCAAGTCCGGCTCGGTGTTCACGCGCGCGGCAGTTTAAAAGTCGCGGAACTGCTTATGGCATTCGGTGCAGCGGTTTTCCACGGCGTCAAAGGCGGGACGGATCTGGGCGGGATCGCGGGTAGCAGCTTTTTGCTTGAGCTGGTCAGTAGCGTCTTGCAGGTTCCTGGCGTCGCGGTCGAAGTCGGCGCGGTTCAGGTTGATGGTGCCTGCTTTGGCTGCGGTTTTGCCTTCGTCTTTACCCAATTCGGCAAACCATTGCCACGGTTGATGCGCCAACGTCTGCAATTGCGCGGCATCGGCTTCAAATTTGTCGGCCTTCCAGTCAGATTCACCACGCAGCATGTCGCGCATGTCCTGACTGGTATGCAGCATTTGCTTGAAGACTTGTTTGCGCTTGTAAACCGGCGAATTCGGATCTTCGTGACTACAGGCGGAGAGTAGGGATACACACACCAACAAACTAACAATTCGAGCGGTCATTGAATGCATTTCTGTTTATGAGATAAATCGGTGGTTCAATGCGGCGACGGCCGGGCCAGACGCCGCATGCGGCGGCGCCATTTGCGTAACCGCAGCCGCCAGGGGCGGGACCGG
Organism: Amantichitinum ursilacus; assembly: GCF_001294205.1. Classification (GTDB taxonomy): domain Bacteria; phylum Pseudomonadota; class Gammaproteobacteria; order Burkholderiales; family Chitinibacteraceae; genus Amantichitinum; species Amantichitinum ursilacus. The sequence continues at coordinate 126,329 of NZ_LAQT01000004.1, read as the reverse complement.
TTACGCGCCCAGCGTCGCGCGCGGGCTATCCATATATAAATACGCCGGTACATCGGCACTTTACGCAACGCGGGCCGGCAAGCGCGTTCGATGACGGCCACCAGGCCTGCTTCCAGCAATTTGGTCGCACTATACAGCAGCCCGCCGCTAATCCAGTGATGCCGGGCAATCCAGTAATACGCCAGGATTTTGGGTGGCTCAAACGCGATAAACAGGGCGCTGACCACGATCATCGCCTGCCAGGGCGGGCGACGTGACAACCATGCAAATGACCACAAGCCCAGGCGCCGCCACAACGGCAATGTCAAAAACGCTTCCACCATCGGGCGCACATGCGTCCAGAGCCAGGCTTGCAGCTCGATCAACAAGGCCAAAGGCAAGCTAAACCAGGTGGGGCGACGGGTATAAGGCACGTGGGGCAGGCCAGGGGCGGATACAAAATCTGATTCTAGCTGCAGCAAATGCGCTCGGCCCGCACGGCACTTAATAAATTCGGCGGCTGATCGGTCCTTTTCCGGGGCTATGCCCTGTAAAAGCCGGTCAGGCCGGGAGAGAGGGCCAGCCTGCCGGATAAGAACGATCAGGGAAATGCACCTGAACAACGCGCCGCGTTCACGCCGCGATGACAGGACTTATTACCAATTGGCAGTTTCAGGAGATCGGTGGCGCAAGGTGGTCGGTGATCGCCGCAACTATTTGTCGTTGTCAGGTAAACCGCAGGATGCTTACAGCGTTGAGTGGGGCTGACCACCAGATATGCAGGGATTAAGGCAATGGATGTGGATGTATCGGTAGAAAGTGGCGAGCGTCGGTTAAACCAATGGGTGGGCCTGACTGTATTGATCCTGTCAGTGATCATGGGCATGGCCAAAATCAAGGACGACAATATCGTCCAGGCCATGCAGCAAGCCAAGATGCAGGCGCTGGACACATGGAACGAATATCAGTCGACCCGGCTTAAACGTCATCAGCTTGAAAACACCGATCTGCTAATATCGGCGCTTTCGTCCGCCGCGCCCGCACAGCAAGCGCGCGCGACCCTGGCCAGCCAGATGGCGCACTACGATAAAGAAGTGCCGCAATTACGCCAGACCGCGCAGGCGCAAGATGCGCTGTACGACAAACTAAACTATCGGGATGACCAGTTTGATCTGGCCGACGCGCTGTTAAGCATCGCCATCGCCATGGCTGGCGTCACCGCGCTGACGCACCTGCGCTGGCTGATGGCGGTGAGCTGGGTGTTTGGCGCCACGGGCACAGCTTTTGTGGTGGCCGCTTTTGCGGGTCTGCCGTTACACCCGGACTGGATTATCGCGGTTCTGACCTGAACGCCGCCGCGGCGCGGTCCCGCTTGCAATAAAGAGAACAACAATGATGAACCTGGATCGCTTCCAGTTTTTGCCGCGCCGTGTGGTCGACACCGGCAACCGTTGGGATTGGGCGCTGCTGCCGTTGGTGCTGAGCGCGCTGATTCTGCTGGGCTATGGCGCCAGCCAGATGGCCACGCCGTACCAGGTGGGCACGCAATTGCCCATTACGCTCGACCCGATCTGGCTGCCGTATTACCTGCTGCGCACCATGTTGCGCATGTTTATCGCGCTCGGTTTTTCGCTGGTATTTGCCTGCGTATTTGCCGCGCTGGCAGCCAAGGTGCGTGCGGCCGAGAAAGTCCTGATTCCGATGCTCGACATTCTGCAGTCGATTCCGGTATTGGGCTTTTTGTCGATTACCATCACCGGCTTTATCGCTTTGTTTCCCGGCAATCTGTTGGGCGTGGAATGCGCCTCCATCTTTGCCATCTTCTGCTCGCAAGCGTGGAATATGGCGTTCAGCCTGTATCAATCGTTCCGCACCGTGCCGTCCGAGCTACAAGAAGCCTCGCGCATTTTTCAGCTCTCCGGTTGGCATCGCTTCTGGCGGCTGGAAATGCCATACGCCATGCCCGGTCTGCTGTGGAACATGATGATGTCGATGTCGGGCGGCTGGTTTTTTGTGGTCGCCTCCGAAGCCATTTCGGTCTCCAACCAGAACATCAAGCTGCCCGGCATCGGCTCGTATATCTCCGCCGCCATCGAAGCGCGTAATCTGGGCGCGATCGGCTGGGCCATTCTGGCAATGCTGATCGGCATTCTGTTATACGACCAACTGTTCTTCCGCCCGCTGTTGGCGTGGGCCGACAAATTCCGCTTTGAAGAAACCGGCAGCACCGGCGGCCAGTCGTCCTGGTTGCTGACGTGGCTGCGCCGCACTGATCGCATGCAGAACATGATGTTGCGCGGCTTTTCGGTGATTGATCGCACCTTTGTTTATTTTCGCAAAAAGCATGACGGCACCTCGATCATGTCGCGCCAGCGCACGCATAACAGCACGGCAGAGCGCGTGTGGGATGCCGTCATTGCAGCGTTGACCTTGTTTGCCATTTATCGCTTGTCGCACTTCATTCTTGGCGAAGTCGGTATTGCCGAAGTGGGCCATGTGTTCTTGCTGGGCTTTTACACCTTGCTGCGCGTGATGATCCTGATTGCATTGGCCGCCGTGGTCTGGGTGCCGGTGGGCGTGTGGATCGGCATGAATCCACGCTGGGCGGATCGCTTGCAGGCGGTTGCGCAGTTTCTGGCCGCATTCCCCGCTAACCTGACCTTTCCGTTGGCGGTGGTGGTTATCGTCAAATTCAATCTGCACCCGGATATCTGGCTGTCCCCGCTGATCATTCTGGGGACGCAGTGGTACATCCTGTTTAACGTAATCGCGGGCGCATCCAATATCCCCACCGAATTACGCTATGCGGCACGCAATCTGGGTCTGACGGGTTGGCTGAAATGGAAGCGCTATATGCTGCCCGCCGTATTCCCCAGTTTTGTGACTGGCGCGATTACCGCAAGTGGCGGCAGCTGGAACGCCAGCATCGTTTCGGAATACGTGACCTGGGGCAATACCACGCTCGAAGCGCATGGCCTGGGCAGCTATATCGCGCATATGACGGCAGTGGGTGACTTTCCGCGCATTGCGTTGGGCATCGGCGTGATGTGCGTGTTTGTGATGGGCCTGAACCACTTTGTCTGGCGCCGCCTGTATCGGCTGGCCGAAGAGCGCATGCATTTCTAAGCGCCGCGCACAAGCAACCCTAAGTAGCACCCCACTGAATACACCGCGGCAGGCGGGAGAACCAAGATGGCAAATGCATTGATTGAATTGAAAGGCGTCGGCAAATCGTTCCGCTCGGCCGATGGCACACAGCGCGCCGTGCTGGAGGATGTCGACTTCACTTTGGCCGAAGGCGAAATCGTGGCCTTGCTGGGTCAGTCCGGCTCGGGCAAATCCACCTTGTTGCGGCTGATGGCGGGGTTGATTCCGGCGGATGATGGCTCGGTGCATTATCGCGGCCAGCCCATCTATGGCCCTACGCGTGGTGTGTCGATGGTGTTCCAGTCGTTTGCGCTGTTTCCATGGCTGACCGTGCAACAGAACGTGGAGCTGGGCCTGGAAGCGCGCGGCGTGCCGCAAGCCGAGCGCGAAGAACGCGCCGAAAAAGCCATCGAGCTGATCGGCCTGTCCGGCTTTAATGGCGCTTTGCCGCGTGAATTATCCGGCGGCATGCGCCAGCGCGTCGGCATCGCCCGCGCCTTGGTGGTCGAGCCCGATATCCTGCTGATGGACGAAGCGTTTTCCGCCCTTGATGTGTTGACTGGCGAACAACTGCGCGACGATATGCTGGAGCTGTGGGAAAGCAAACAAACGCCCATGCGCGGCATTCTGGTGGTATCGCACAACATCGAAGAAGCCGTGCTGATGGCCGATCGCGTACTGATTTTCGCCAGCGATCCGGGCCGTGTGCGCGCCGAACTGCGTATTTCGTTGCCGCGGCCGCGTAACCCCGAAAGCGTGGAAGTGCGCAGCCTGATCGACGAGGTCTACGCCTTGATGACGGCCCGCACCCGTGCAGGCAAAACTACGGAAGGCGCCAGCGATCTGCATCTGGCTTATCGCCTGCCGGAAGCCGACGTCAGCCGCATGGAAAGCTTGCTGGAAATGCTGTCCGAGCCGCCCTTTAACGGCCGTGCCGATTTGCCGGCCTTGGGCGAAGAAACCGAGCTGACCGATGATGAGCTGCTGCCGCTCACTGATGCGCTGCATTTGTTGGGCCTGGCGCAAGTGGCACATGGCGATATCGCTACCACGCCTTTGGGCCAGCGCTACGTGCAGGCCGAAAACACCGAGCGCCAGGAAATCTTTGGCACGCAGTTACTGGCGCATGTGCCACTGGCCGCGCATATCCGGCATAGCCTGGAAAGCAGCGATTCGGGCGAGTTGCCAGAAGAGCCATTCTTGCGCATGCTGCGCGAGTCGATGGACTCGGACGAAGCAGAACGTGTGCTCAAGGTGGCCATCGAATGGGGCCGTTATGGCGAAGTTTATGAATACGGTTTCCACACCGGCCTGATCCGCTTGCCGGAAGAAGACGAGCCGGTAACCGAAGAGGCAGAAAGCTGATTTGTCACGCGTCGATTTAAACCGCGAAACCGCATCGCTGAGCAGCGAACAACGCCAGGCCATAGCCTCGCGCAGCAGCTGGGTCAGCGTGTGGGTCAATATCTGTTTGACCATCGGCCAATTGGTGACCGGCGTGTTTGCCCATTCGCAAGGCTTGATCGCGGATGGTTTGCATTCCTTGTCCGATCTGCTGTCGGATTTTGTGGTGTTGTTTGCTAATAAACACAGCCACAAAGCCGCCGACGCCGATCACCAGTATGGCCACGCGCGCTTTGAAAACGCCGCCTCGCTGGCCTTGGGCGGCTTGCTGCTCAGCGTGGCTGGCGTGATGTTGTATCGCGCGGTTGAACGCATCCAGGATCCGTCCAGCATCCCGGCCGTGCATAGTGTGGCGCTGTGGGTGGCGGTGGCGGCCATCGTCGCCAAAGAAGGTCTGTTTCGTTACATGATGCGTGAGGCCAAACGCGTCAATTCCAGCATGCTGATGGCAAACGCCTGGCACGCGCGTTCCGATGCGGCATCGTCGCTGGTGGTGGCTTTGGGCGTCATCGGCAATATGCTGGGCTTTCCGGTGCTCGACCCGTTAGCCGCCATTATCGTCGGCGTACTGGTGGGGCGCATGGGCTGGAGCTTCGGTTGGGACGCGCTGAACGACCTGATGGACCGCGCTTTGCCGCCGCCGCAAGTCGAAGCCATCCGCAAGGTGCTCGAAGACACACCCGGCGTGTTGAATGCGCATGATCTACGCACGCGCAAGATGGGCGATTCCGCTTTGGTCGACGTGCATCTGGAAGTCGATGCGCATATCAGCGTCAGCGAAGGCCACCACGTGGCCGTGTTGGCGCGCCGCGCGGTGCTGGCGCAGTTTGATGTGCTGGATGTGCAAGTGCATATCGACCCGCGCGAAATGGATGCTCCGGCCGATGTGCCCTTGCCGACGCGACGCGATGTGGTCAGCGCCCTTAGCGAAATGTTGGGCGATGTGGAGCAGGGTGGCTGGCAGGTGGTGCTGCATTACATTAACGGTACGCTGGAACTGGAATTACGTTTGCGCGCAGGCCTGCAGATTCCGTCTCCGGCCAGCATTGAACACCATCTGGCGACGGCCTTGCATTGCCCGGTCAAAGTGAGTGTGTGGCAAGCGTCGGGCGCGGTGGCCTGACCCTGGCGTGCTTATTTGACGATGCCGACGCGAATCGCGTAGCGGATCAGATCGGCGTTTGAGCCAAATCCCATCTTTTGCAGAATACCGCTGCGATAACTGCTGACCGTCTTGGCCGAAAGATTGAGTTCTTTGGCAATCTGCATCGGGTCTTGCCCGATCGCAATGCGATAAAAAATCTGGAATTCACGCGCGGACAGTGTTTCGTGCATCGGGCGGTCGCTGGACAAGGTCACCTGGCTCACCAACTGGTTAAGCGTGGCGTCGCTTAAATAATGATTGCCCGAAGCCACGCGGCGAATCGCGCCCGTCAGCGCGGCAGGCGGATCGGATTTGCTGATAAAACCTTTCGCACCGGCGCGCAACATGCTGATCGCGTAAAGGCTTTCGGGATATTCGCTAAAGATCAGCACGGCGGGCGCCGGCTCGATCTGGCGGATGGCATGCAATGTATCCAGACCGTTTTTACCGGGCATGGCGATGTCCAGCAAGATCACGTCATATTGATGTTTGCGCAGCAAAGAAATCACTTCATCGCCACTGGCGGCCTCACCGGTCACCTTTAAATCAGGCTCGGTGTGGATTGAGTCGGCGACGCCCAGGCGCACGATAGGATGACTATCGGCCACCAGGATGCGAACGTGATCTGGAGCGGTCATGACTTCCCTGTACTTGGTGCAAAACCATCACTAACAATAGAAAACCGCCAGGGGCCGTGCCAGTAAGGGCACTTGCGCCTGGCGGCTAGCTCATTACAACCTCGTTACCACCCTCGCATAAAGCCCAGCACAACGCTGACGAGGAAAATAACCAGGAACAAGAAGAACAGAATACGAGCGATATCTGCGGCGCCTGCTGCAATTCCACCGAAGCCGAAGACGGCAGCAATAATGGCGATAATAAAGAATACGACGGCATAATGAAGCATGATCATTTCCTCCTGGTACGATTAAGGTTGTCCAATATTGTTTCCGGACTCCACGCTTTGCATTCTAAACATTAGCCATTAAAAACCCATTGAGTCAGGGCTGATAAAGCGGTCGGTTGCGTCCTACAATTTTCGTCATCTGATCGGGACATAAAAGCGATTTGTCTGACAAGAACATCAATCAATAATATTGAGGTAATAAATACAAAAAGGCGGGTTTAATCCCGCCTGTAATTGCATAACCGTTAAAGGATTGATGTACCGCCAGCGCCCGGATCGTCCACGGGAATGCGGTGCGGCGTGTAGGGCAGGTTAACGCCCAGATAGCGCGCAAATGCTTCACCCAGGTCGGGATGGCGCAGGCCATAGTCGACGGTGGCGCATAGATAACCCAGCTTGCTGCCGCAGTCGTAGCGCTCGCCCTCAAAGGCGTAGGCGCGAATCGGGCTGCCTTGGCGGCGCAAGGTTTCAATCGCATCAGTTAACTGGATTTCGTCACCTTTGCCGGGCGTGGTTTGCGCCAATACTTCAAATATCTCCGGCGTAAAAACGTAACGTCCTACAACGCCGAAATTGGAGGGCGCATCGGCCGGGTCGGGTTTTTCAACAATGCCATCCAGCGAATATAATCGGGGCGCCAATTCCGAGCCCGAAATAATGCCGTATTGTTTGGTGTCTTCAGGGGGTACGGATTGCATGCCAATTACGCTGCACGCATGTTCTTCATAAATATCGAGCAATTGGCGGATTGCCGGTCTTTCGGCATCAATCAAATCATCGGCCAGAATCACCACAAACGGTTCATTACCCACCAACGGTTGTGCGCATAAAACGGCGTGGCCCAAACCGCGTTGTTCCACCTGGCGCGTGTAAGTAAAACTCAGATTATCGGGAATCACCGACTGGATTTGCTTGAGCAATTCCTCTTTGCCATGTGCGGCCAGTTCGGCTTCCAGTTCATATGCTTTATCAAAATGGTCTTCGATATTGCGTTTGCCGCGCCCGGTGATAAAGATCATTTGCGTAATGCCCGCCGCCGCCGCTTCTTCCACGGCGTACTGGATCAACGGCTTGTCCACGATCGGCAGCATCTCTTTAGGCGACGCCTTGGTCATCGGCAAAAATCGGGTGCCGAAACCCGCGACCGGGAAAACCGCTTTGCGTACAGGCTGCGCAGGCATGATCCTTATCCTCCAGAGTTGTAATGAGTGTCTTGTTATTCGCTGCGCGAGTTGGCCAGCAACTTACGCGCCATCGACAACTGATCATCAAGAATCGGCATCGACGTTTGTGCCATCGATTTGATATCGGCGTCTTTGCCGTGCTCGGTTTCATCCATATACAGCGTCTGCGCGTCCAGCTTTTTCTTGGCGACGCCCAGGCTGAGATAGTCGTGCTCAAACATCGGGCTCTTTTGGGTCTTTAAATGCTTGGCCAGCGTCAGCGCTTCGGCGTCGGGTTCGGTCGGCAGCACAATGCCTTTGTTTTTGGCCAGCTTGTCCAGCGCCTGCAAATGCGCTTGCTGCAGCGTAATAATCTGCTGCGCAAACGCTTTTACTTCGGGGATGCTGGATTGGGTTTGCGCAATCTGGCCCAGTTGGATATCGGCATTGGCATAACGGGCAGCGGATTCCAGAAACTTGATATCGGGTGCGGCCACCGACGGGTTGGCGGCTTGCGTGGCAGAGGCGGGGTCTTCGGTGTGCGCGATTTCCACTGCGCCCAGCCCGATGATGGCGGCAAGCACCGCGGCTTCGAGTGCGAGTTTCATGGCGTGCTCCTGTGCTGCGCTTTAATGATGGAACCATGCTAGGCGCGCAGGGTCGTCATCGCCGTCAAGCACGCACGCAAGCTCACGTAGTCGCAACCAGACGCCGCGTGTAAGGCCCGCGACTACAGCTGCCCGGGCAAGTAGGCGCATTCCTATAGTCTTATCCTCTTGCGCTCAATTGTTGCAGTGCGGGGCTTCGCGCACAGTTGCGGGCAATCTCACAACGACTTCGGCAGGCTTCACAAATGGTGACATCCAGCACCCGTATGACTGAAGGCAACCCGGGCCCACGCGGCGCCACCTGGGACGGCAAAGGCGTTAATTTCGCGCTGTTTTCCGCCCACGCCACCAAGGTGGAGCTGTGCATTTTTGATGAAACCGGCACCAAAGAAATCGAACGCATCGAGCTGCCCGAATTTACCGATGAAATCTGGCATGGCTATCTGCCCGATGCAGGCCCCGGTCTGGTGTATGGCTATCGCGTGTATGGCCCTTACGATCCGCAAAATGGCCATCGCTTTAACCACAACAAATTGCTGCTCGACCCGTATGCGCGCCGCCATCTGGGCGAACTGAAATGGGCGCCCGAGGTATTCGGCTACACGCTGGGCCATGACGACGCCGATCTGAGCTTTGATGAACGCGATAGCGCGCCATTTGTGCCGAAATGCGTGGTGGTGGATAGCCAGTTTGAATGGACCCAGGAAAGCGCCGTGCGCGTGCCTTGGGAACACACCGTGCTGTACGAATTGCATGTGCACGGCTTTACCAAAATGAATGAGAAAGTGCCGGAAAAACTGCGCGGTTCGTTTGCCGCGCTAACGCAGCCGGATGTTATTAAATACATCAAGGATCTGGGCGTTACCTCGGTGGAGCTGTTGCCGATTCATTCTTTTGTCAATGACAGCTATCTGCTGGATCGCGGTCTGACCAATTATTGGGGCTATAACACGCTCGGCTTTTTTGCCGCCGACCCGCGTTATTTCTCCAGCGATTCGATCAGCGAATTTAAAGAGATGGTCAAGCAATTCCACAAAGCTGGCCTCGAAGTGATTATGGATGTGGTTTACAACCACACCGCTGAAGGCAATGAACTGGGCCCGACGCTCAGTTATAAAGGCATTGATAACGCCAGCTACTACCGTTTGATACCGGATCAACGCCGCTATTACATCAACGATACCGGCACCGGGAATACCGTAAACCTGAGCCATCCGCGCGTGGTGCAAATGGTGACCGACAGCCTGCGTTATTGGGCCACCGAAATGGGCGTAGATGGTTTCCGCTTTGACCTGGCCACCATTCTGGGCCGCGAAGATTATGGCTTTGACGAAAGCTGCGGCTTTTTGCAGTGCTGTCGCCAGGACCCGATTTTGTCCAGCGTTAAATTGATTGCCGAGCCGTGGGATTGTGGCCCGGGCGGTTATCAAGTTGGCGGTTTTGCGCCGGGCTGGGCCGAATGGAATGACCGTTATCGCGATACCGTGCGCAGTTTCTGGAAGGGCGATGAAGGCAAATCGCCGGAATTGGCCACGCGCCTGACTGCTTCGGGTGATTTGTTTAATCAACGCGGCCGCCGCCCGTGGGCCAGCGTCAATTTCATCACCGCACATGACGGCTTTACGCTTAACGACCTGGTTTCGTATAACGACAAGCACAACGAAGCCAATGGCGAAAACAATCAGGATGGCAGTTCCAACAATCATTCGTGGAATTGCGGCGCAGAAGGCGAGACCGATGATGAAGGCATCATCACGCTGCGCGAGCGGCAAAAGCGCAATATGTTGGCCACACTGCTATTAAGCCAGGGTACGCCGATGTTGTTGGCGGGCGACGAATTCGGCAATACGCAACATGGCAATAACAATGCCTATTGCCAGGACAATGAAATCAGCTGGCTGAATTGGGCAGGCATTGATGACAAGGGCGCGTCGCTGCAGCGCTTTGTTAAAAAGCTGATCCTGTTGCGCCAGTCGTTTCCGGTATTGCGCCGTGGTCGCTTTTTGACGGCCGAATGGAATGACGAGCTCAAAACCAAAGATGTAACCTGGTTGTCGCCTGCTGGCGAAGAGCTGACCGGCGAGCAATGGGGCGAAGGCAATATGCGTTGCTTTGGCATGTTGATCGACGGCCGCGCCGCCGTCAGCGCCATCATGAAACCGGCCGCCGATACCACGCTGTTGCTGGTGTTTAATGCCTGGCACGATCTGGTCGAATTCAAATTGCCTGATTTTGAATCGGACAAACAATGGACCTGCCTGATCGATACCAATAATCCGGAGCCGGAATCTTTGCCCACCTTTAATGGCGGCGATCAATTCCAGGTAACGGGCCGTTCGTTTGTGTTGTTCCGTCGTGAAGCACAAGGCGATACCGAAGATTTTTCGCGTTCGGTAGAACACAAGCTGCTGGGCAAGGCGTAAGCGGCGTGTTGAATAAACCCGTATCGCCGCGTTGGCCGGCACCGCATGCAGATGCATTGCGTCAGTTCGCCGCGTTTGGCGAAGGCGATGTGTTTTATGCGGTGCTGCAAAAAACACGCGTACCGATGGTGATGGCCGACGCCCGTAGCGACGGCCATCCGTTGGTGTTTGCCAACGCCGCCTTCGCTCACCTGACCGGCTATAGCGTGGACGAGGTGATGGGCCGCAACTGCAATTTTTTGCAGGGCGAGGCCACGCGCGCCGACACCGTGTTGCAGGTGCGCGACGCATTGGACTGGCCGCGCGAAATTGCGGTGGAGCTGCTTAATTATCGCAAAGACGGTTCGGCATTCTGGAACGCGCTGTTTATCTCGCCGGTGTTTGACCCTGACGGCGAGTTACGCTATTTCCTCGGCTCGCAACGCGATGTCACGCAGCGCCATGCTGCGGCCGAAGCGTTGCGTCATGCGCGCGACGCCGGCAGCGATGGGCATATCAGTAGCGAAGCGGCGCATGACTTCAACAACTTGCTCCAGGTGATGTTGGGGCAGTTGGGTTTGCTGACGCGTTCGCTGCAAAAGACGCCGGTGCCTGGCGCCAAGGCACAGCATCACTTGCAGGCGGTGCGTATGGCGGTGGAGCAGGCGGGTATGCTGTCCAACCAGCTGCAAGCGGCGGCGCAACAAGCGCGCCACCGCCGCAGTTAACGGAGTTGCGGCTGGGGCTTATTCCCCCACGCGCCGCACTTCGCCCACCAGAAAGATGTATGACAAGGCGCCAATCAGCGCCACCACCGAGATGTACGCCAACGCCGGGGCGAAGCCGTAATCCTGCGCGATGTAGCCGATGACCAACGGCACGGTGATGCCGCCCAGGCCACCCACAAAATTGAACACACCGCCGGTCAAGCCAATCAGGCGCAGTGGCGCCAGCGACGACACCAGCGACCAGGTGATCGAGGCAAAGCCATTACCGAAGAAGGCAATCGCCATCAAGGTCATGATCCACACGGGGTCTTCGGTGTAGTTGGCGCCGATAATGCATGTGGACAGCAGCAGGCCGCTGATAATGGGCAGTTTGCGGGCAAAGCCAATCGATTTGCCTGCGCGGACCATGCGGTCTGCAGCAAAGCCCGACAACAGTACGCCCACAAACGCAGCCAGGAATGGCACTGTGGTCATAAAGCCTGCCGTCAACGCGCTCACGTGTTTTTCCTGGGTCAGATAGCTGGGGAACCAGGTCAGGAAGAACCACAGCGTGGAGGCGATCGCAAATTGCCCGACGTACACGCCCACCAGCTTGCGATTGAAGATCAGCTTCCAGTCTGCAGCCGTCACCTTGCCGCGCGATTTTTGCGTGGAGGGCGCGTCGCCATCAATCATGCCGCCCCCCGCCGCAATATGGTCGAGCTCGGCCTGATTAATGCCGCGGCTCTTGCGTGGCGGTTGGTAGACGAAATGCCAGACCAGCGCCCAGATGATGCCGACAGCGCCGGTGGCGATAAACACCCAGTGCCAGCTGAGCGATTCCTGAATCCAGATCAGCAGCGGCGTTAGAAATGCCAACCCGACAAACTGGCCCGAGGTATAAAAGCCAACGGCCGAGGCGCGTTCCTGCTCGGGAAACCAACTGGTGACCATGCGATTGTTTGTGGGAAACGCGGGCGCTTCAAACAGACCGGTAATGGCGCGCAGCCCGACCAGCGAAGCCAGCCCACCGGCAAAGCCCTGGAACAGGGTGGCGACAGACCAGCCCATCACCGCAATAAAGTACGTGAGCTTGGAACCCACGCGATCGAGAAACCAGCCGCCCGGAATCTGGCACGCGGTGTAGGTCCATGCAAACGCGGAAAAAATATAGCCCATCTGCGCGCGGCTGATGCCGAACTCTTTCTGGATATGTGCTGACGCGACGGCGAGGTTGGCGCGGTCGACGTAGCAGATGACCACGGTAATAAAAATCATCACCAACGTCAGGTAGCGGCGTCGGGTGGGTTTTTGTAACGCGGTTGGCGCGGTGTTTTGCGGCGAGGACGGAGTAGCAGTTTGAGAGGATTGCATGATCGACTTTCCAAAAGAGAGCGGTTGACGGGGGCGTAGCGGCTCCTCGCGGAGCCGTTGCCCACGATTTTTTATGGTGTTGCGGGATAAAACTTCGGGTTACGGCGCGCCGTCAGGGGTAATCATTGACGCGCCCGTGTTTACCATTCGGCGACTGCGCCGTCGGGATAGCGCCACAGCGGGTTACGCCAGTCGGGCGCGCTCTTGCTGCGTTCGATAACCAGCGCTTCGTTCACTTCCACGCCCAGGCCCGGCTTGGTGGGCGGGCGGAAGTGCCCGTCGGCCATGCTGAAGTCCTGCGGGTTGAGCACGTAATCGAGCAGCTCGGCGCCCTTGTTGTAGTGGATGCCCATGCTCTGTTCCTGCAGCACGGCATTGCGCGCCACAAAGTCCAGATGCAGGCACGACGCCAGCGCAATCGGGCCCAGCGGGCAATGCGGCGCCACGGCGACGTCATAGGCTTCGGCCATGGCGGCGATCTTGTGGCATTCGGTCAGGCCGCCCGCGTGCGACAGATCGGGCTGCACGATGCCGAGGCCACCCTCGGCCAGCACGCGTTTGAAGTCGAAGCGCGAGAACATGCGCTCGCCGGCTGCGATCGGGATATGCGTGGCGGCTTGCAAACGCGGGTAGTACTCGGCTTGCTCGGCCAGTACCGGCTCTTCGATAAACAGCGGTCGGTGCGGCTCCAGTTCCTTGATCAGCACGCGCGCCATCGGGGCACTGACGCGGCCGTGAAAATCGAGCCCGAATTCGATGGTATTGCCAAAGGCAGCGCGAATTTCCGCCACCACCGCCACGGCGGCATCCACCTTGCGGATGTTATCGATAATGCCCATCTCTTCGCAGCCGTTCAGCTTGAAGGTATCAAAGCCGGTGGCTTGCAGCGTTTTGATCCCCGCGATCACGTCGGCGGGACGGTCGCCACCCACCCAGCTATAAGCCTTGATCTTGTCGCGCACCAATCCACCCAGCAGTTGGTACACGGGCACACCCAGCGCTTTGCCCTTGATGTCCCAAAGCGCTTCGTCAATGCCGGCAATGGCGCTCATCAGGATGGGGCCGCCGCGATAAAACGCGCCGCGGTACATGGTTTGCCACAGGTCGTTGATGCGATGCGGGTCTTGCCCGATCAGCATTTCCCCCAGCTCGTGCACCGCCGCTTCCACCGTACGGGCGCGGCCTTCGATGACGGGTTCGCCCCACCCGGTGATGCCTTCATCCGTTTCGATTTTCAAAAACATCCAGCGTGGGGCCAGACGATAAGTGCTCAGACGGGTGATTTTCATGATTGGATACTCCGGTAAGCAGTCACAAATTCGCGCGCTAGTTCGGCGGTGCGCGCTACGCTCTGGCCTGCGCGATACAAGTCGCCGCCCAGGCCTGCGCCCGCGCAGCCCGCGGCCATATAGTCGGCCAGGTTGGCGGGGGTGATACCGCCAACGGCATACACCGGCACGGCGGCGGGCAGCACCGCTTTCAGCGCCTTGATATAGGCCGGGCCAAAGGCGCTGGACGGAAAAATCTTCAGCGCCTGTGCGCCCGCTTGCAGCGCAGTAAACGCCTCGGTGGCGGTGGCGCAGCCGGCGTACACCTGCAGCTGATGGCCCACCGCGCGCGAAATCACCGCCGGGTTGGTGTTGGGCGTGACGATCAGCCGTGCCCCCAGTTGCGCCAGTTGGTCCACTTGCGCGGGCTGCAGCACGGTGCCTGCGCCGATCTGCGCGCGCTGGCCAAACTGGCGCACCGCCAGCGCAATGCTGCTGTGCCAGTCGGGCGAATTAAGCGGTATCTCAATCAGACCGAAACCCGCGTCGATCAACGCTTCGATATGCGCCGGGGTTTCTTGCGGCGTAATGCCGCGCAGGATGGCGATGAGCGGAAGGGGGGAGTTATTGCTCATGGATCAGGCTCCGGATGCCGTTCTGGAATGCGGCCTCGCCATCCACGGCGGTGGCGTCGATGCCCGCCAGCGCAAACGCTTGCAGATAGCGTTGGCCCAGGTTGCGATTGCCGATGACGTTGATGCTGGCGCCCGCCGGAATCGCCCACTGCGCCAGCATGCCGCCGACTTCATTGCCGATCAGCAAGCCCGACAACCAGTCGCCGACGGCGGTGGGGGGCAATGCGCCCAGCACGCGCGCGCCACGGGTTTCGAACAAGGCGCGCAGGATGTTGCGATCAGTCAGGCCGCTTTGCAGGCCGCGATGGAACCACTCGGGTGCCGCGCGTTGCGACGGCAGGCCCGTGCCCAGCAATGATTGCGTCAGCAGCAGGTGATGCAGCTCGCCGGTCATCACGGTGCGGAAATCCAGCACGCGTGCGCCGTCCAGTTGGGCCCATTTGCTGTGGGTGCCGGGTAGCACGTAATACGGGGCGGGCTGTTCGCGATAGGCACCCAGCAGCTGCGTTTCTTCGCCGCGCATCACGTTGTGGTTTTCGTGCCGGTTAACGCACAGACCGGGCACGATCCAGGCCTTGACCGGAAACACCTCGGTCACCGGCAGCATCTGGCCCGCCAGTTCGTCCAGGCTGACCGGGCAGGGCAGATAGGGCGCTTCGATCCAGCCCGCGTTACTGCCCACCATGCCAGCCATCACCACGGGCATGGCGTGCTGGTGCAGCCATGGCGACAACAGCCGCTGGAACACGGCGTGCGGTGTTGCGCCCGCCAGCCGGGTCACGCCCAGTTCTGATTGCAGGTGATCCGTGCAGACGCCGTCCTGAACGCGCCAGGCGCGCAGATTGGTGGAGCCCCAATCGACGGCGATGTAGTTGTGTTTCACAGGGTGCCCTCCGTGGTGGGCGCGGCGTAAAACGCGGCGCTACGGTGCAGGGCAGAGAGGTGGTGTGCGGTGAGAGCGGTTGTTTTTTTGCGCATGGCGCCTCCGGAAAATGACGCCAGCACATGGGGGTGGGCTGGCGTCTCGGAGGGCATCGTAGTGCGGGATAATTGGCGAACAACCCGACTTTGATCAACAAATGTGAAGATCGTGTGGCGGGATTTTTTGCGTCATTTCCAGCGTGCTTCGATCGTTTTGTACTCGCCGCTGGCGATGATACGGCTCATGCCGTCGTTGAATTTCTGCAGAAAAAAAACGCTATCCGGATGGCTGCGGCTGAACACGCAATACAGTGACGTCTCGGCCGCCAGACCTACCGGTTCCACCTTGCCGCCCAGTTCTTCCGGGTTGGTGCGCAGCAGGGATTGCGCGACTTTCTCGAAAGCCAGGGCGTAATCGACGCGGCCAAGCAACAGCATGCGTAATCCCATAATGCTTTGCGAGGTGACTTCCTTGCGGATGTCCTGATTGCTATCGAACTCGGTGCCGTATTCGTATCCGTTGGTAATGGCCACACGTTTGCCGATCAGATCGGCCACGCCCAGATCGTGGCGCACCGTGGTGCGGCTGGCGCGGGCAAAGATCAGGGCGCGACTGTTAAACAAGGGATGTTGCGGCCACAGATAGTCGGCCTCGTTGAGCGCAGTGCGTGATGTATCAAAACAGCCGACCAGCTCGCCCGCGCGCACCATGCGGATACAACGCGCGTAAGGCAGCGACACAAATTGTGCCTGCACACCCACTGCAGCAAACGCCGCCTGCACGATGTCTTCGGCCATGCCGCGCGCCACGCCATCGATGCGGCCCGAGTACGGATACCAGTCGTCTTCCGCACCAATCAACACCTGGTTGGGTGCGCTGTGCGTGGCCGCCCCGGCCGCGCTGTGGACCAGCATCAACGCCGTCAGAACCAGGTTCAGCAGCCAGCCCCGTGCCTTTCTCATTCATTGTTCCCGCCGCCGCATGTGGTCAGCCGAATATCGATGAAGGCTGCTGCAAACGCAATCGGGTGTACGCCGGGGCGGCGGCAATACAACAATACAAGTGCTTTAGCCGCCGCCAGCGCTCCGGTATGCTGGCTGTTCCCAGTACAACGCGCAGGAGCCATCATGCAAAAACACTACAAGCTCAATCATAAAGAACTGGCCGATCTGGCCAGCGGGCGCGGCCTCTGTGTGACCACCGACAAGATAGTGGTCGACGGTGCACCGGTCGGTTATATGGTGCGAGAAGAACCCGAAGACGACCAGGACAGTGGTTGGCGCTTTTTTGCCGGCGACGAGGACGATAAATATATCGATAACCCGAAAAATTTCAGCTTGCTCGATCTGAATGTGCTGGCCAATTACGATCAGAGCATTGTTCCTTTCATCGATGCGCCGGTGGGTGCGGCGTTCGATAAAGTGGAAGGCGAGTTTTATGACGCCAGCGATGAAGCGGGCGAATAAATAACACGCTGGCCAACAAGGCCGGGGCACGATGTTGGATTCGTGCCCCGGCCTTTGTTATTGGCGCTGCAAAAAGCGATAAAACGCCGCGTTGTCGGCATGCGCCACATTGATACGCAAGGCCGCTTCGGCACGTAAATCGGGCCGGAACAAATAACCCGGCGCCAACAAGATGCCCTCAGCCGACGCCTGCTCCACCAGCCGGTTCACCTCGACCCCATCGGGCACGCCCGCCCACAAAAACATCCCGCCCACTGGCCGATGCGCCAACTGATAGCCCGCCGCCAATAACGCCTCGCTAACTTGCTGCTGCGCTTGCGCCAGCCGCGTGCGCACACGCGTTAAATGCCCACGCAACGTGCCTTCGCTCAGGATGACGTGCACCAGTTGTTCGTTGATTTCGGAAGTGGTCAGGCCTTGCGCCATTTTTAGCGATACCAGCCGCTCCGCGAGTCCGGTCTCGCACGCAATAAAGCCGACGCGTAATGCGGGCGAGATGGTTTTGGAAAAACTGCCGACGTGGATGACGCGCCGCAACTGGTCCAGGCTGGCGATGCTATGCGCGGTGCCGGGGTGCAGCTCGGCAAAAATGTCGTCTTCCACAATATAAAAATCATGCTGCTCGGCCAGTTGCAGCAGGCGGTGGGCGGTCGCTGGCGTACAGCATGCGCCGCTCGGGTTTTGCAGATTGCTATTGGTAAAAAACGCCTTGGGTTGGTGCTGGCGTGCGATCTGTTCCAGCGCCAGCGGGTCGGGGCCCTGCGCGGTAAACGGCACGCCGATGATATTGACGCCCAGCGCGCGTAAGCCGGGCAGCAAATTGCAATAACCGGGATCGTCCACCAGTACGGTATCGCCGGTTTGCAACAAGGCGCGCGCGATCAGGTCCAGCGCGTGGCTGGCGCCGTGGGTCAGCACAATCTGTTGTTCGGCGGCTTCGATTTCGCGTGCGGCAAGCCGGGTCTGGATTTGCTGTCGCAGCGGCACATAACCATAGGCATGGCCGTATCGGGTGAAGGCGCTCGGTTGTCGTCGCGCCAGCGTCGCCAGGCCATGTTTGATGCCATCGGCAAACACTAGCGTTTCGGGCAGCCAGCCACTACCGGCTTGCAGCGTCAGGCTGTCGTCGCCGTACACGCGTTGTAATAGCAGTAGTGCGTCTTGCGCGCGCGGGCCGGCAGTCGGGGCTGCATTGCGTTTGCGGGTGCGTGCCAGCACAAAATAGCCGCTGGCCCGACGTGCCTCCACATGCCCCGACGCCACCAGCCGGTTATAGGCATTGGTCGCCGTCAGCGTGCTGATCTCGCATTCGCGCGCCAACGTGCGCACCGAGGGCAAGCGGGTGCCGGGCCGCAGCGCGCCGCTCTCAATGCGACGCGCCAATGCATCGTGTAACTGGCTTACCAAGGGCAGGGTATGGGCAGGATCAAGACGCAGCGACAGCGATTCGGTCATGGCAGTGTTTATATACAGATTGATGCGTCTTACTGTGCCAGATCGTTATATCGCCGCGCAAGCAAGCCATCTCCGGCCAACTGTATTGCTGCATCGCTATAGACAGCCCCAGCGCTTAACCGTCGCACTGTATATAGGCAATCGGCAGCGCGGGTTTTAGGCTGTTGAGCATTATCGATAGGAGCAGCGCATGGGCACCACGCACGACATCCCCGTCATCAATGCCGAAGCCGCCTGGTTGCCATTTACGGGCAACCGCGCCTTTAAGGACAACCCGGCACAACGCACGCTGGTGTCGGCCAAAGGCGCGTATTACCAGAATGCGGCCGGCCAGACGCTGTTTGATTGCTTGTCGGGCTTGTGGTGCACGCCGCTGGGCCATGGCCATCCCGCCATTGTGGAAACGTTAAAACGCCAGGCTGAAACGCTGGATTACGGTACCGGTTTCCAGTTTTCCAATCCGCAGACCTTACGCCTGGCCGAGCGCATTGCCGAGCGCGCACCGGCTGGGCTTGATCATGTGTTCTTTACCAATTCCGGCTCGGAATCGATTGATACCGCGCTCAAGATCGCCATCGGCTATCACCGTCTGCGCGGCGAAGCCACGCGGTTTCGCATGATCGGGCGCGAGCGCGGCTATCACGGCGTCGGCTTTGGCGGCGTGTCGGTGGGCGGCATGGTGGCCAACCGCAAGATGTTTGCGCCGCTGATGCTCAATGGCGTCGACCATTTGCCGCATACGCATAATCTGTCGGAAATGGCATTCAGCCGCGGCCAGCCCAAATGGGGCGCCCATCTGGCCGACGAACTGGAAAAGCTGGTGGCTTTGCACGATGCCTCGTCGATTGCCGCGGTTATCGTTGAGCCGATGGCGGGTTCAACCGGCGTCCTGGCACCGCCCGAAGGCTACCTGCAGCGCTTGCGCGACATCTGCACCCGGCACGGCATTTTGCTGATTTTTGATGAAGTGATTTGCGGCTTTGGCCGCCTGGGCGACTGGTTCGCCGCATCGCGCTTTGGGGTGACGCCCGACATGATCTGCTTTGCCAAAACCATCACCAATGGCGTGGTGCCCTTGGGCGGCGTGATTGTGCGTCCCGAAATCTATCAGGCCTTTATGACCGGCCCGGCTCACGCGGTGGAATTCATGCACGGCTACACCTATTCCGGCCACCCGCTCGCGGCGGCTGTGGGCAATACGGTGCTTGATCTGATCGATAGTGAAGGCCATTTGCAGCATGCACGCGCACTGGAACCCGTGCTCGAAAATGCGGTACATGCCTTGCGCGATGAAAGCAGCATCACCGATATCCGCAATATGGGCCTGGCGGCGGCAGTGGACCTGGCGCCCATCCCCGGTCAGCCTGGTTTGCGCGGCTATCGCGTGTTTGAGGCCGGTTTGCAAAAAGGCCATCTGTTCCGCGTGACCGGCGACACCGTGGCGATGGGCCCACCGTTTATTGCCCAGCCTGCCGAAATCGAAACCATGACTGCCTGCCTGCGCGACCTGATCCGCAGCGTGCCCAATCACTGACCAAGGCCCCCGCATGACATCCAATCAAGATTTGCAACAACTCAAGCTGGCCGGCCACTGGATTAATGGCCTGGCCGTCGCGGGTCAGTCCGACCGCTTTGGCGAAGTGTTTTGCCCGGCCGAGGGTAAAGTCAGTGGCCGCGTTAGCCTGGCCAATGTGGACGAAGTGGCCAGCGCCGTGGCCAGTGCCAAAGCGGCGTTTCCGGCCTGGGCTGCCACGCCGCCGCTGCGCCGCGCGCGGGTGATGTTCCGCTTTCGCCAGATCGTTGAAGACAATATCGATACGCTGGCGCATCTGATCGCGACCGAGCATGGCAAAGTGCTGGCCGACGCCGTCGGCGAAATCCAGCGCGGGCTGGAGGTGGTGGAGTTTGCCACCGGTATCCCGTCGTTACTTAAAAGCGAGATGACCGAAAACGTCGGCACCGGCGTTGATAGCTATTCCTTGCGTCAGCCGCTGGGCGTGGTGGCGGGCGTCACGCCGTTCAACTTTCCGGCGATGGTGCCGCTGTGGATGTTTCCGGTGGCGCTGGCCAGCGGCAATTGCTTTGTGCTGAAGCCGTCCGAGCGCGTGCCCGGCGCGTCGCTGTTGCTGGCGCAATGGCTTAAACAGGCGGGCCTGCCGGATGGCGTATTTAACGTGGTGCAAGGGGACAAGGTGGCGGTGGACGCCTTGTTGGACCATCCGGACGTCCAGGCGCTGAGCTTTGTCGGTTCGACGCCCATCGCGCGTTATATCTACCAACGCGGCACCGCCAATGGCAAACGTGTGCAAGCGCTGGGTGGCGCCAAAAATCACATGGTAGTGATGCCCGATGCCGATCTCGATCAGGCCGCCGATGCCTTGATGGGCGCGGCTTATGGCGCGGCGGGCGAGCGCTGTATGGCGATTTCGGTGGTGGTGCCCGTGGGCGCGGCGACGGCCGATGCGTTGCGCGAAAAACTGGTGGCGCGGCTGGCTAAATTACGTGTGTCGTATTCGCTGGATAGTCAGGCGGAAATGGGCCCGCTGATTAGCGCGCCGCACCGCGACAAGGTGCGTGGCTATATCGATAGTGGCGTGGCGGAAGGCGCCGATCTGGTGGTGGATGGTCGCGGTCTGCACGTGGCCGGGCACGAGGCCGGTTTCTTTCTGGGCGGCAGCTTGTTTGATCACGTTACCCCCAGCATGAAAATCTATCGCGAAGAAATCTTTGGCCCGGTCCTGGCGATAACGCGCGCGCCCGATTACGCGACCGCGCTAAATCTGGTTAACGCCCACGAGTTTGGCAATGGCGCGGCCATTTTCACTCGCGACGGGGCGACGGCGCGGCATTTTGCCAGCCATGTGCAGATTGGCATGGTGGGGGTGAATGTGCCGATTCCGGTGCCTATGGCGTTCCATAGCTTTGGCGGCTGGAAAGCCTCGCTGTTTGGCGACCACCATATGCATGGCCCGGAAGGTGTGCGCTTTTATACGCGGCTTAAAACCATCACCGAACGTTGGCCGGATAACGTAGCGGCCGGGGCCGAGTTTGTGATGCCGACGATGAAGTGATGTGGTGCAGCGGCCATAAAAAAAAACGGGCAGATCAGCAATCTGCCCGTTTTTTATTAATTACGCGTAGCGCGCGGGTTGCAAGCGCGCGGGCGATTATTTGATCGCCACCTGCGCCGGGGTCGATGCCGCCGCTTCGGTGTAATAATCGCTGCCGGTGCCTGCCTTGTAAAACGAGAAGCCGACGCCGACGATCATCATCAGCATTACCAGAATCTGCCAGCCGGCGACGCGCACAACCGGAGCGGGCTCAGTAGTACGAGGTTGCGTGATCATGATCGTTAGCCTTGTGGCGTTGGGGTATGTAGCGATCATAAACGTGTAGTTAAACTAAAGAAACTACCGCAAAAACCATGTAGCAATATTACATACGGCGTTCTACCTAGGCAGCGTTACCTATGCCGTTGAGCGCGATAAACGGCGATCGCTACCTAAGCGCCAGGCCGCGCCAATGCTGGCGCTGCGATATGGCCAACCTGCCAGCGCCGATCATCGGCGGCCCCCGTATTCGCTAAAGTGGCCTCGCGCCATAGTGTGAATTTTACCTGATGCCATGTCACCATTTCGAAACCACTGATCCAGCCCAGCAAATCGGGCGTTTTCGGGATGGGTTCGCGTAATCGGGCCAGGTCGGAGTACGGCGTAATCGGATTCAGACTGCATGCGGCGTAACGGGCGCTGCGTGCATCGGGGGCAAACCAGCTGTCGAGCACTGCCCAGGTCTGGATGATGGGCCAGCCCAGATCTTGCGTCAGCGCTTTGAAGCCGGGGCCACTTAAAAAGCGGAACATCGCGGCGCTGTCTTGCCATAGATAAAACGGGGCGTAGCTATTTTCTGCGGCCGGCGCGTGGGCAGTGTCGCGGCGACTGCTTAGATAGGCTTTGAGAATCAAGCCGTCAAAGTCATCCAGCAACGGGCCTTTATCCGCTATGCGCCGCGCAATGATGTCCATGTCGTAATCGGCGGGCAGCACAAAGCGATATTGCATGGCCAGCATGATTACGCCTCCTGCGGCGCGGCAGACACACCGCCACCAAATGACCAGTTACTCATCGGCATGTCGTTGATCAGGATCATCACATTCTCCGGCGCAATGCCCGGTGTCACGCCCAGCAACTGCACCAGTCGCGCATAAAACGTCTGTTTGACGGCATTGCTGCGTGCGCGGCCGGTAAACAGATGGATCAGCACAAATTGCTCGGTGCGCGGGCCGCCCAGGTAGGTGGGGTGATAGCGCAATTCACCGGGCTGATGCCGGTAGAAGGCCTGGAATAGATCGTTGGCCGGTACCTCAAACGTGGTTTCGAGCGCGGTTTGCAACTGGCTCGAAATTGCATCCAGCCATTCGACCGGCTGGCTGGCGTTTAAATGGATATGGGCGAAAGGCATATTTATTCTCCGGTGGCGGGGTTGGGCAGGTTTTGTAGGGCGGCTAGTGCTGAGGCCGCCGTAGGCCAGCCGGAATAAAACGCCAGATGCGTGATCAGTTCGACCAGTTCCGCCTGCGTTACGCCATGCAACAAGGCGCGCTGCAGATGAAACGGCAGTTGTTCGGTGCGATACAGCGCCACCAGCGCGGCGACCGTAATCAGGCTGCGATCGCGTGGCGTGAGCTGCGGCCGCTGCCAGATATCGCCAAATAAAACGGCGTCGGTAATCTCGGCAAAATGCGGCGCGATCTGGCCAAAGCCGGCCTGGCCCATGCCGCGCATGCTGCTTGCGTTTTCCATCGTTAACTCTCCGCGGTTGACATGCAGCCACCTTAACGCGCTCAATCTGTCCTGAAAATTGGAAAGTTATGGATGTATAGTTCGATAAAACAGGATGATGGCGATGGCGCACACCCACTTTGATATCGATAATCTGCGCACCTTTGTCGCAGGCATTGAGCTGGGCAGCTACGCCCGCGCGGCCGAGACGCTGGGGCGTTCCACTTCGGCCGTCAGCGCGCAACTTAAAAAGCTGGAAGAGCAGGCAGGATTGCCGTTGTTGCGTAAAGCCGGTCGCAATGTGGTACCCACCGACGCGGGCGAGACCTTGCTGGCCTACGCCCGGCGTTTGCTGGCGCTGAACGATGAAGCAGTCAGCGCATTACGCGGCGCACAAGTGGATGGCGTGGTGAAGATTGGCTTGCAGGAGGACTTTGGCGAGCAGTTATTGCCCGAGGTACTAGGCCGCTTTGCCCGGGCGCATCCGGCCGTGCGCATCGAAGCGCAAGTGGCGCGTAACGCCACGCTGCTGCAGCAAGTACAAACCGGGCAACTGGATCTGGCGCTGGCGTGGGAGGGCGTGGGCACTTCGTCGTGGTCGGAGCATTTATCGCAATGGCCGATGCAATGGATTGGCGCGCGCGCACAGCCGCTTTTGTTGCAGCCGGGCGAGCCCTTGCCACTGGTGGTGTTTGACGCGCCGTGTCTGATGCGTAGCGCAGCGACCGCGGCGCTGGATGCGGCCGGGATTGCGTGGCGCATTGCGTTTACCAGTCACAGCCTTAGCGGCGTATGGGCGGCGGTGGCGGCAGGTTTGGGGGTGACGGTGCGTACGCCCGCAGGCCTGCCTTCCAGCTTGCGCGCATTGGATAGCAACACGGTCAGCGCGGCGTTGCCGCCACTGCCCGCCTTACCGCAGCTGGGACTGGCGCTGCACCGGCATCACGCCAACCCGGCACCGGCCGTGCAACGGCTGCGCGACATCGTTACGCAAACGCTGTTACCGCAAGCGAGCATCGCGGCGCGTTCCCAACCGCCGGTTTACTGAATGCCGTTGGCGCCGGTGTCCACATTGATGCGCGTTAACACTGTGCCGCCTTTACCAAACACCAGACTGCCTTCCTGCTTGTAAAAGGTCTCTTCCGATACCACCACCAGTTCGCTCGGGCTGCTGGCCGCTTTGCCTTGCGCTGCACGTGTGCTGCGTACGTCGCCGGGCAAGCCGATCAGCGCTTCCACTTGGCGGCGGCTCATGCCGGGCTTGAGGCGCGCAAACAAACTGCCTGGCGCAGCGCGTGCGCTGGCCACTTTGCTGGCTTTGGCCGCTTTGGGTTTGTGGCGTGGTTTTTCCGGTGCGGCAACGACGAGGGTCGCGTAAGTCGGCACGCGATTGGGCAGCACAATCGGGCTGCCCATGGCTATTTCGGGGCTGGTTATGGGTTCGAGAGCGCACGCACTCAATAGCAATGCGCTCGTGAACAGGGCAGGCAGGCAGAATCGGCGCATGCGATGCTCCTCTTTTATTTTTTGTGATGTATTGAGCCTTGAGCGGCCAAACCGGGCGCGTGAAATGGGCAGGGCACGCCGCGACATGGCTGTGCGCCAATATAAGCGAAAATTAATATTGAGATGGTTGCGCTCGTCCCGTGCGCTACGCCGTTGGTCCAGCCTGAACGGGCAGACGGACTAACCAGGCGGCGCTCAGGGTCGAATCGAGTGTCCGGATTTCCTTGCCACGCTCGCGCTGCCGCTGATGGAGCAGCAGCGGGCCCGTGGCGGCCGCATTGGTTGCGCGTTGCGCTGCAACATTTATAATCGGACGAGTCTGATCGTGAGCACGCTCAGGCAATACAAAATGGAAATTTCCAGCCCCGCCACTGCGGGGTTTTTTTATGCCTGGCGGTCAGGCTTGCACCGGCTGGATTTGGGCATAAACCCATTCCAGCAATTGATCTGGCGATTCGCCAAGCATGCGCGCGCGCTCAGTCACTTTAAGTAAAATTTCACGGCGTACGGCCTGGCGTTGTATCCGTCGCGTAATCGCATCAACCGGTGCTGCTGCATCGGATTGGGGCGCACCATTTCTTTTCTCGCGCTCGGCGGGGGTCAGAAACAATACGGACGGGTGATCGGTCGGCAATACGCCTTCGGGTAATGCGGGATAAATCATGGAATCCAGATCTCTCGAATAACGTGCGTCAGCGCCGCTGTATGCGGCCTGTAGTCCGGCACCATAGGCAAAGAGAAGTTCCTCTTTGTTGCTGCGAGATGGCATCGGGCCGCAATGTTTTCAAGCGGCCAAAAGCAAAATCCCGATCAATACAGCACAGGCGACGGGGTAAATGCGAAAATCCTTATACGGCGTCGCGCCATATATATCCGCATTTCTGCAAAGATAAGCAAAAAACGGTAATTACGCGATTAATTTTATTGGGCGCCAATTAAGCGCCGCGATTAAGCGCGATGGCTAATACCGTTTATCGCAAGACTGTGGCGCGATGTGCAATACCACTTGTGACCGGGCAGCGCCGCCAGCATGCAAGCGCGCCCCGCGCTATGCCATGTGCATATGTGCTTGCGCCGGGCAAATAGTGCATGCAAGGCCCCACCCGCGGCGCAGCAACAATACCAGTGCGGCCCTGGCTGCCGCCTGGCGCCGATATTCGGCGTAAACCGTTCAGGCGTAGGTATCGATCAGATTGTTGCTGCTGCTCGACGTGGTCACGCTGGTGGTGGTCGTGGTATCGCCCGTGGTGCTACTGACCGAGGTGGTGGTGGAATTGGTTTGCGACGCGGAGTCCTGCTGCTGCAAAGCCGCAATCTGCTGCTGGATTGCTTCGATTTGCTGCTCGATCAGCCGCGTTTGCGCTTCCACCGTTTGCTGATCGGCGCCGCTGCTGTTTTGCGTGATCTTGCTCAGCGATTTTTCCAGCGCTGCCAACTGGCGCTGCAATGCGGCCTCTTGCGTGGCGTTTTTGCTGCTGCCTGACGAGGACGACGCGGCGAGTGAGCCAAGGCTGAAATTGCTGGACGACACTGCGCTAACCATGATGAACCCTCCGAGTACGCCCACCGTGGGCGCATGAACGCACTGCACATTAAACCCCCAGCATGTATCGCACGTTTGTCGGTTTGCGCCTGATATGTATCGCTGGCGTATCGGCGGTGGGCGTGCGGGCGTACGGGTTGTTGGCAGGTTGACGCTGCAGGGGCTCCGGCTCAGGCTGCCGCCGATCCCCCTTATTGATAGCGGCGTGCGCATGGCCATCAGCGTGTTTGATCTGTTCAAGATCGGTATCGGCCCTTCCAGTTCTCATACCGTCGGCCCGATGCGGGCGGCGCGGCAGTTTGCGCAGCGTTTGCAACGCGACGGTGTGCTGGGGCAGGTGGCGCGCGTGCGGGCCGAGTTGTTTGGCTCGCTGGGTGCAACGGGCAAAGGTCACGGTTCGGATATTGCCGTGCTGCTGGGTTTGCAAGGCGAAACGCCCGACCAGATCGACCCCGATATCGTGCCCGCCTTGGTTGAGCAAATCCGCGCGCAACAACAACTGGCGCTGCTGGGCCAGCACAGGTTGGCTTTTATCGAAAGCACCGATCTGATTTTGCATAAGCGCAAAGCGCTGCCGTACCACCCCAACGGCATGGTCTTTACCGCATTTGATGCCGCAGGCGGCCAGTTGGACCAGCGCGCGTTCTATTCGGTGGGCGGTGGTTTTGTGGTGGACGAGGCCGCAGTGGCCGCAGGCTTTGTGCCACCGGGGGCGACGGCGCTGCGCTATCCGTTCAGCAATGCGGCCGAATTGCTGGCGCAGTGTCGCGAGCATGGCCTTGGCATCAGCGACTTGATGTTGCAAAACGAGCTGGCCTGGCGCGATGAAGCCAGCATCCGCACGCAGTTGCTGGAGATCTGGCGGGTGATGCAAGCCTGTGTGGCGCGTGGCGTGGCGCGTGATGGCATTTTGCCTGGCGGCATGAAAGTACGGCGCCGCGCGCCCGATTTGTACCGCCAGTTGCTGGCCAAACCCGAAGCCGCGCTGACCGACCCGCTAACGGTGCTGGATTGGGTCAATCTGTATGCATTGGCCGTTAACGAAGAAAATGCGGCCGGTGGCCGTGTGGTTACCGCGCCCACCAATGGCGCCGCCGGCATCGTGCCCGCAGTGCTGCATTACTACGCGCGCTTTGTGCCGGGCGCCAATGACGCGGGCATCGTGCGCTTTATGCTGACGGCGGGCGCGATCGGCATTTTGTTCAAGCTGAATGCCTCGATTTCGGGCGCGGAAGTGGGGTGCCAGGGGGAGGTGGGTTCCGCCTGCTCGATGGCGGCCGGGGCGCTGACCGAAGTACTGGGCGGCACGCCGCAGCAAGTGGAAAACGCCGCCGAAATCGCCATGGAACACAACCTGGGCCTGACTTGCGATCCGGTCGGCGGCCTGGTGCAAGTGCCGTGCATCGAGCGCAACGCCATGGCGTCGATCAAGGCCATCAATGCCGCCCGCATGGCTTTGCGCGGCGATGGCAGTCATTTTGTGTCGCTGGACCGCGTGATCAAAACCATGCGTGATACCGGCCGCGACATGCACAGCAAATATAAAGAGACGGCCCGTGGCGGTCTGGCCATCAATGTGGTGGAAGTGCCAGTCAATATCGTCGAATGCTGAAAGCAGGCTAGCGCGCCAACAGCGTGCGGGCGCGTGCCACAAACTGGCTGGATAAGGCCTCCAGCCGCGGCGACTGCACTTGCCAGACATGCCAGAACAAGGCCACTTCAACCGCGTGCGCGGCCGCCAGATCGACCAACGCGCCATCGGCCAGTGCGGTCGCAATCAAGCTTTCCGGCAGCATGCCGTAGCCGATGCCCGCCAGAATCGCGCTGCGTTGCGGCTCGGCGCCGGGCACGTAATGGCAGGGGTAGCTGCCTGCGGGCAAACCCAGCTGTTTTTGCAGAAACGAGACGTGTAATTCGTCTTTATGCGTTTGCGCGACCACTGGCGCATTGCGCGCGCTGGCGCGAGTCAGGCCGGCGGCAAACCACTGTTGCGCAAAGGTGGGCGAGGCCACCAGGCAATACCGCATCGCGCCCAGCGGTTCGGCCACGCAGCCTTTCATGGGCTTGGTCTGGGTGCTGACGCAGCCGATGGCCATGCCCGATTCCAGCAAGGCATAGGTATGTTCCTGATCCTCCACGATCAGATCGAGCAACAGCTGTTCTTTGCTCAGCAAATCGCCCAACGCAGGCATAAACCACGTCGCCAGCGTGTCGGCGTTGACGGCCACGCTGATCGACAAGGGCGCGCGCCCGGCCTGATTGAGTTCCTCGTCCAGATCATGTTGCAGCAAGGCCACGCGGCGCAGATATTGCAGCAGCCGCTGGCCCGTCTGCGTGGCGCGCACCGGGCGCGTGCGCAGCAACAGCGCGCTGCCCAAGGCGATTTCCAGCGCCCGCACGCGTTGCGACACGGCGGACGGCGTCACAAACAAGGCCTGTGCGGCTTGTTCAAAACTGCCGGTTTCGATCACGGCGCGTAATGCATCGGTCTGTTTGGGATCGAGGTTCATGAGGTGTGGGGCGGCCTGATCATCTGCGGGCGGAAAATGGCAGCACAGCAACGATTGTGTGGCGCGCGCGCTGCGCCGCATGCGCGGAACCCGCACGTGACCGTTGATCGACTATGCTGTACGCATACTTATAACCCAGATCAGACGATGGCTCATCCGCATAGCGACTTGATACACCAGTTCTACACCGCGTTTCAGCAGCGCGACGCCCGCAGCATGGCGGCGTGTTATAG
The DNA here is from genome assembly GCF_001294205.1 of Amantichitinum ursilacus. GTDB lineage: Bacteria > Pseudomonadota > Gammaproteobacteria > Burkholderiales > Chitinibacteraceae > Amantichitinum > Amantichitinum ursilacus. The sequence goes on along the minus strand of NZ_LAQT01000004.1, from coordinate 97,175 downwards.
CCGCGACGCGATTTTTACCGATCCGGCCTTTGGCACCTTGCACGGCGACGAAATTGCGGCGATGTGGCAGATGCTGGCCGAACGCGCGCAAGACTTTTCTTTAACCTTCGACCATGTCAAAGCAGACCAGCGCAGCGGCAGCGCGGATTGGGTGGCGGTTTACCGCTTTAGTCAGACTGGTCGGCAAGTGATTAACCGTGTGCACGCCGAATTTACCTTTGAAGACGGCCGCATTGCCACGCATGTGGACCACTTTGATTTGTACCGCTGGGCACGTCAGGCCTTGGGTTTAAAAGGCGTGCTGCTGGGCTGGTTGCCGCCAGTACAAGCGTCAATTCGTAAGCAGGCGCGCACTTCCCTGGCGCGTTATCGAGAAAAGCAGCAAACCGGCGCCGACGTGTGAGGCGTCGCTTGCGCTGCATGTCGCGCGTACAAACAGGGCGAGGCGCTATTCTCAATGTGTCATGAATGCGTCATATTGCTGACCGAATAGCAGGGCATTTTAAAATTACGATCTGCAAGCAAACCCAGAGGAAGTGGTCATGACTTTAAAACAAAAGGCGTGGAGCCTTACAGTGTTGGTGTTGGTGTTCTTGCTCGGCACCATGCTGGTGGGCCTGTATGTGCTGCGCACGGCCAGCAACACCGATAACCATGCGCGCATTACGCAACTGGTCAAGACCACTTACAACACCATCGTGCAGCTGGAAAATGTCGCGGCCAGCGGCAAGATGAGCGAAGCCGACGCCAAGGCGGTGGCCACGCAAATCCTGCGCGAAAACAAATATCACGATTCTGAATACGTCTACGTCACCGACGACAAACTGCTGTTTGTGGCCGCGCCGCTGGACCCGCAATTGCACGGCACCAGCTTTAATGATTTCAAGGATTCCAAAGGCAATAGCGTGGGCGCAATTGCCGCCGCCGCACTGGATAAATCAGGGGGCGGGCTGACCGAATACTGGTGGGATTCCAAACGCGACGGCAAGGTGGTCGATCTGCTGTCGGTGGCCGTGCGTACGCCCAAGTGGGGCTGGGTGGTCGGCAGTGGCATCAGCTTTGCCGAGGCCGATGCGCGCTTCTGGAGCAACGCGCGCTGGCAGGTGATTGTGTGTCTGGTGCTGGCCGCGATCATTGGCGCGGTCCTGATTTACGCGGTGCGCCAGCTGGTGCAAACGCTGGGGGGCGAGCCGGATCAGGTGGTTAAACTGGTCAGCCGCGTCGCGTCGGGTGATCTGGTGCAAACCGGCGGCCCGCGCGCACGCCAGGGCAGCATTCTGGGCGAAGTGGAACGCATGCAGTCCACGCTGGGCGGCGTGATGAGCGAGATCGCGCGCGACGCGCGTCAGCTGGAACAACACGCTTCGCAAATCGCCACCTCCAGCCGCGAGATTTCGGTCGCCGCTGGCCGCCAGACCGATTCCACCTCCACCATGGCCGCGGCGATGGAAGAGCTGACGGTCAGCATCAACCATATTTCTGATAACACGGGCGACGCGGAGAAAACCTCACGCATGGCCACCGAACTGGCGGGCGAAGGCGTGGGGCAGGTTAATCTGGCGTCGTCGTCGATGGGCCATATTGCCGATAGCGTGGCGCGGGCTTCCGGCCAGATTCGTGATCTGGACGCCAAGGCGAGGCAGATTTCCAGCATCGCCGCCGTGATTAAAGAGATTGCGGGCCAGACCAATTTGCTGGCGTTGAATGCGGCGATTGAAGCGGCGCGCGCCGGTGAACAAGGCCGCGGCTTTGCGGTGGTGGCCGATGAAGTCCGCAAGCTGGCTGAACGCACCAGCAGCGCTACCGTCGATATCGAAAAAATGCTGACTGCGGTGCAATCCGAGACCGATTCGGTGGTGACGGTGATGGACGAAGCGTTGCCGCAAGTGCAGCACGGCGTGGAGCTGGCGCAACACGTGGCGGAATCGCTGCAGCGCATTCATGGCGGCGCCGAAGCCACGCTGGCGCGCCTGAACGAAATGGCCACCGCCACGCGCGAACAAAGCGAGGCCAGCAACAGCATTGCCGGTCGCGTGGAAGAAATTTCGCAGATGGTGGAAGAAACCACGGCGTCGATTCACCGCGCGACCGATACCGCCGGCGAAATCGAACTGGTGGCGCAACGGTTGAACCAGATGGTGGGCAAGTTCCGGCTGTAATCGTGGCCGGGTCAGGTAATAACAACAAAGGCGCTAAAAATGGCGCCTTTGTTGTTTTCAGCTGTTGTTTTTGCTTTGAAACCAGTCGGTAAACACGCGCAATTTGCGTGGCATCTGCGCGCGGTGCGGATAGTACAAATAGAAGCCCGCAAACGGCGCGCACCAGGGGTGCAGCACGCGTTGCAAGGTGCCTGCGGCCAGGTCGGCGGCGATCAGGTCTTCAGTGATATGTACCAGGCCCAAGCCGCGCCGGGCGGCGTCGACCATATCGTAAATATCGTTGTAAACCAGCCGGCCTTCGAGCTCGATCTCGAACTCGCGCCCGTCGCGGGTAAATTGCCACGCGTATAACCGCCCGCTGCTGATAAAGCGGTAGTGCAGGCAATCATGGCGCTGCAAGTCTTCCGGCGCGTGCGGCGTGCCGTAGCGCGCCAGATACTCGGGCGTGCCCGCCACCGCAATGCGCCGTGGACCGCCCAGCCGCGCCGCCACCATGCCGCGCGCCACGCTCTCGCCAAAGCGCATGCCCGCATCGAAGCCGTCGGCGACGATATCGCTAAAGCCTTCGTCCAGGCGAAATTCGACGCGTAACTCGGGATAGGCCTGCATAAAGCCGGCCAGATGCGGCGCGATGACCAGTCGATAAGCAATGCGCGGCAGATTGATGCGCAAGGTGCCGCTGGGCTGATCGCGCAAATCTTCCAGCTCGGCCAGCGCGGCTTCGATTTGCGCCAGCCCGGGTGCGGCGCCGGCCAGCAAGCGCATGCCCGCTTCGGTCACGCTGACGCGCCGTGTGGTGCGGGTCAGCAACTGCACGCCGACGCGGGCTTCCAGCGTGCGCAGCGTTTGCGACAAGGCCGACGGCGACACGCCCAGCTCATCCGCCGCCTTGCTGAACTGGCCATGCCGCGCTACCCGTTCAAACGCGAGCAAAGCGGGCAGTTGCGCCGGGTCTATTTTGAAGCCTGACTTCATGGTCTATCCATCCAGCATGGGTTTCTCCGAAGAATAGCAGCGCGCATGATGCTTGCCATGGTCTTCAAGCCATCGCCACCTTCACACGGAGAAGCATCATGCAAAATTATCAATTGCTGGGTCGTTCTGGATTACGCGTTAGCCCGTTTGCCCTGGGCGCAATGACGTTTGGCACCGAATGGGGGTTTGGCGTGGAGCGCGATGTCGCCCAGTCCTTGCTGGATGTGTATCTGGATAGCGGCGGCAACTTTATTGATACCGCCGACATGTACACCAACGGCACCAGCGAACAATGGCTGGGCCAGATGATTGCCGACGCCCACGTGCGCGACCGCGTGGTGCTGGCCAGCAAGTACAGCTACAACGCCGAGCCTGGCAACCCCAACGCCGGTGGTAATCACCGCAAGAACTTGCTGCGTGCGCTGGAAGGCTCGCTCAAGCGCCTCGGCACCGATTACATCGATCTGTATTACCTGCATACGTGGGACCGCTTGACGCCGGTGGATGAGGTGATGCGCGCCATGGACGATGCCGTGCGCGCGGGCAAGATTCGCTATGTGGGCTTGTCGGATACGCCGGCCTGGTATGCGGCGCGCGCGCAAACGCTGGCGCAATGGCGCGGCTTTGAACCGGTGGCGGCCATGCAGCTGGAATACTCCTTGATTGAGCGCAACGCCGAGCACGAGTTTGCCGATCTGGCGGTCGAGCTGGGCATGGGGCTGGTGCCGTGGAGCCCGCTGGCCAGCGGTTTGCTCTCAGGCAAATACAAACCCAGCAGCAGCGGCCAGTTTGGGGCAGGACGTTTGCAGGATATGGCGGCCAATCCCGCACCCGGTTTTGACAAGTTAACGCCGCGCAATTTTGCGATTGTGGCCGAGCTGGAAAACGTGGCGCAGCAACTGGGCCAGCCGATGGCGCAAGTAGCGCTGAACTGGTTGTCGCACCGCAAAGGCGTCAGCAGCGTGATCGTGGGCGCCACCAAGCCCGAGCAGTTGCGCCAGACGCTGCAATCCAACCAGTTTGAGATTCCACCCGAACTGGTGGCGCGGCTGGATGTTGCCAGCGCGCCCGCCACCGCGTTTCCGTATTACATGTTTGCCGACAACCATCAGCACCGCATTCACGGCAATGTGCCGGTGCACAGCCAACCTGCCGGGTATGCGCCCGCGACGAAGATCGTGACCGCGCCGTAATTGCCCGCGCGTGTTACGACGTGAGCACCGGCGCCGCCGTCAGCTGGTCCCAGCCAGCCATGGCGGCGTCGGCCATCGCCATTAGCAAATCGCGGCACGCGCCATCGCGCGCATGGATGCTCATGCCATTGCGGATGCCGCCAAAAAACGCGGCCAGTTTTTCGGTATCGACTGACGCGGCAATCTGGCCGTCGGCAATGCCACGGTCCAGCCGCGCTTGCAGGATGGCGGTGGAACGCTTGCGCCGGTCGCTCATATATTCCCAGATGCCGGCGTTCTCGGGCGTACAGTTGGTGGCGGCCAGCAGCACCATACAGCCAGCGGGTTTGCCGGGCACGCTAAAGCATTGCGCGCTGGTGTGCAGCATGTGCTGGATGGCCTCGCGCACGTCGGCGCGCGCATCCAGCGCTTCGCGGATGGTGGCGCCTTCTTCGGCGTCGTACTGGTCCACCGCTTCGCGGAACAAACCTTGTTTGGAGCCAAAGCTGGAATACAGGCTGGGCGAATTAATGCCCATCGCTTCCGTCAATTGCGCCAGCGAAGAGCCTTCGTAGCCGTAACGCCAGAAAATAGTCATGGCGCTGCGCAGGGCGGCTTCCCGGTCAAAACAGCGCGGACGGCCTCTTTCAGCCATGATGCGGATTCCTTTCTGTAACGACCATTACAAAAAATGATTGACAGCGCATTTGAGCGTGGCAATCATATTTGTGTCGATCACTACAAATATATTGCGACGATGCCTGGCACTGCAAGCGATTGTTGGCCAGGCGTGTTGTTCTCATTGCCAACCTGGAGCCACACCCATGCCATCCGACCGCATTCCTCTCGCACATCCTCCCCACGCCCAGACGGCCGCGCAGAGCCGCAGCAAAGCGTTGATTCTGGCCGCCGTTTGCCTGGCGGGCATGATGATGCCGCTGAGCTTTACCGCGCCCGGCATCGCCATCCCGGCCATCAGCAAAACCTTTGGCGGCAGCCCGCTGGCGCTGGCCTGGGTGGTGAACGCGTTTATCCTGGCGTTTGGCAGCGCGGTGATGGCGGCCGGTGCACTGGCCGACCGCTTTGGCCGCAAGCGTATGTTTGCGTGGGGCACGGTGGCATTCGGGCTGACTTCGCTGGCCCAAACCTTCTCGCCCGATCTAACCACGCTGATTGTATTGCGCACGCTGCAAGGCATCGCGGCGGCCACCACCATGGCGGGCGGTTCGGCCTCGATTGCGCATGAATTTGAAGGCCCGGCGCGCACGCATGCCTACAGTCTGCTGGGCACCAGCTTTGGCGTGGGCCTGGCGTTCGGGCCGGTGTGGGCGGGTTTTCTGATCGAAAACATGGGCTGGCGCTCCATCTTTATGACCAGCGTGGTGATCAGCGCGCTGGTGCTGCTGTTTGGCGTGCCGCGCATGCATGAGTCGCGCGACCCCGATGCCAAAGGCGTGGATGTGTGGGGCACCTTGTCGTTTACCGCGCTGTTGCTGCTGCTCAACCTGGGCATCATGCAAGGCCCGCAATCGGGCTGGACCAGCTTGCCGACGCTGGCGCTGTTGGCGGGCGCGGCTGTCTTTCTGGCGGTGTTTATCCAGGTGGAACGCACCCATCCGCGTTCGATGCTGGATTTGAGCCTGTTTCGCAACCGCCGCTTTCTGGGCGCTCAGGCGTTGCCGTTTGGCACTGCCTTCAGCTTTGTGGTGCCGCTGATCTTGCTGCCGGTGCGCTTTATTGGCGTGGAAGGCTGGGACCCGGTGCACGCCGGCTTGATGATGGTGGCGCTGGCCGCACCCATGCTGATCGTGCCGTTTGTGGGCGCGCTGATGACGCGCTGGTTTAGCGCCGCCACCTTATGCCTGGCCGGCTTTGCCATCTCCACCGTCGGCATGTTGTGGCTGGCCAATATCGAACCGGGCTCGGCCGGCAGCACGTTTGCGTGGCCGATGTTGCTGATTGGCATCGGCGCGGGCTTGCCGTGGGGTTTGATGGACGATCTGGCCATCAGCGTGGTGGCGCGCGAACGGGCGGGTATGGCCACGGGCTTTTTCGCCACCGTGCGGGTGGCGGGGGAATCGGTAGCGCTGGCCATCACCGGCGCCGTGCTGGTGGGATTGCTGCAAGGCGCGCTGTTAAATCATCTCAGCGGCAGCGGTCTGCCGGTGGTGACCTTGTCCAATACCCTGGCTGCGGGCGATCTGCATCAGGCCGGCGTGCAGTGGCCGGGCGTGGCGCATGCGGCTTGGGTGTCGATTTATGGCGAAGCCTTCCACGATATGGCCCTGGCGCTGGCGGCGTTAACGTTTATTGCTGGCGTGATTGCCTGGCTTACCCTGCGCGTGGCGCCCGCTGCGGCGACGTCGGTGGCTGTGGCGGCTGCAGCGCAGCCGGTGTTATGCACGGCCAAAGCGGAAGACTGAGCTTTTTGCTGGCCAGCGGGCAGGGCGCGCATCTCCGGTACGCTTAGCGACCGGTGCTGCGCACCCGCACGCGATCAATAACGCGCTGCACCAGTTCGCTGTGGCGCTCTTTGCGATAAATCATCCACACCGCCGTGCGCGCGCCTTCGTCGGCCAGCGTGCGGTAGGTGACTTTGTCCACCTGAATCCGCTGCTGCAGGCCGGTAAGGATGGCAACGCCAAAGCCCGCCGCCACCAGCGCAATCTGCGTGGAGGGCTCGCGCGCCTCTTGCGTCACGCGCGGTTTGAATCCGGCCGCGCGGCACAGCGCCAGAATCTGTTCGTACAGCGCGATGCCGATATTGCGTGGAAAGCAGACAAAATCGTCATTGGCAAAACGCGCCAGCGGAATCGGCACACTGGGGTCGCCTTGCGCGGCGGGGTGGTCGGTGGGCAGCACCACCACCATGGGCTCGTGGTTGACCTCCATCGCCTCAATGCCGGCCGGCAAGCTCAGGCCGCGGATCATGCCGATATCCAGTTGCCGTTCGATCAGCGCATTCACCTGCGCTTGCGATGACATCTCGTTCAGCACCAGGTTGACTTGCGGCATCTCGGTGCGCAGCTCGCGCAGCACTTGCGAAAACGCCTCGGTAAACGGCGCGGACGGCGTAAAGCCCAACCGTAGTTCGCCGGTCTGACCGCGATGCGCGCGCTGCACTTGTTCGCGCGTGCGCGCCACGCTTTGCAGGATGATGCGGGCGTTATCCAGCAGCACCTGGCCAGCGCCGGTCAGCAGCACGCGACGGTTGGTGCGCTCGAACAACTGCGCGCCCAGATCGCGTTCCAGCGCCTGGATTTGCTGGCTGAGCGGCGGCTGCGTCATGCCCAGCCGTTCGGCAGCGCGGCCGAAATGCAACGTTTCCGCCACGGCCACAAAGTATTCCAGTTGGCGTAATTCCATGCCGGTGTTTTCCAGATGGCGATTGAGTCGAAGGGCGTATCAAACGGGTCGATTGATATTATCGACATTAAAGGGGCGCTTTTCTAGACTGGCTGCTCTCCTCGCCGTACCGCCGGACCGCCGCATGACCACTTCCGCCTCATCATCCCCTGTTCCGCAGGACGGCCTTGCGCCGCCACAACGCACTTGGGCCATTCTGGCGATTGCCATGGCCATCACCATGGCGGTGCTGGATGGCGCCATTGCCAATGTGGCCTTGCCCGCCATCGCGCGCGATCTTCACGCCACGCCAGCCAGCTCGATCTGGGTGGTGAATGCGTATCAGCTGGCCACCACCGTTTCGCTGCTGGCGTTTGCCTCGCTGGGCGACATTTTTGGCTACCGGCGTATTTATCAGATGGGCCTGGTGGTGTTTACGCTGGTGTCGGTGTTGTGCGCGCTGTCGGATTCGTTAGTGACGCTGACCATGGCGCGCATCGTGCAGGGGTTTGGCGCGGCCGGGATCATGAGCGTGAACACGGCGCTGGTGCGCATCATTTATCCCAAGCGTTATCTGGGCCGCGGCATGGCGATCAATTCGCTGGTGGTGGCCTTATCCAGCGCCGCAGGCCCGACGGTGGCGGCGGCGATTTTGTCAGTGGCATCGTGGCAATGGCTGTTTGCGGTTAACTTGCCGATTGGTTTGCTGGCGCTGGTGTTGGGCTATCGCTCGCTGCCCGACAATCCGCATCAAGCCACCCATGGTTTTGATATGCAAAGCGCGTGGCTGAATGCGATTACTTTTGGTTTTCTGATCTTTGCCATTAATGGCTTTGGGCACGAGGCCAATCGCTGGCTGATTACAGCGATGCTGGTGATTGCGATCGGGGTGGGCTATTTCTTTGTTAAACGCCAACTGACCTTGCAATCGCCGTTATTGCCGGTGGATTTGCTGCGCATTCCCACTTTTGCCTTGTCGGTGGGCACCTCGATCTGTTCGTTCTGCGCGCAAATGCTGGGCATGGTGTCGCTGCCGTTTTATCTACAAGAAACCCTGGGCCGCAGCGCCACGGAAACCGGTTTGCTGCTCACGCCGTGGCCGTTGGCGATTGTGGTGATCGCCCCGTTGGCCGGGCGACTGGTGGAAAAGAAATATGCGCCCGGCGCTTTGGGCGGCGTGGGCCTGGGCTTGCTGGCGTTGGGTTTGCTGTTGCTGGGCATGCTGCCCAATGCACCGGGCGATGGCGACATCATCTGGCGCATGGCCTTGTGTGGTATCGGTTTTGGCTTTTTCCAGTCGCCCAACAACTACGCCTTGCTCAGTTCGGCGCCACCGCAACGCAGTGGCGGCGCCAGCGGCATGTTGGGCACGGCGCGGCTGGTGGGGCAGACCATGGGCGCTTCGCTGGTGGCGTTGATGTTTGGCCTGTTTCCGCTGCATGGCACACGCATGAGCCTGATATTGGGCGCAGCGTTTGCGGTGGTAGCGGCGGGCGTCAGCTTTATGCGGCTGGCCAGTGGAGACCATGCGGCGGCGACGGGCAGCAAGGCTTGATTGCCAGTCACTGCGGTTTTTGCGGATGAGCAGGGCGGGTGTGGTCAACAGCCACGCCCGCCCTGATTTGTTTCAGGGCTCGCCGTCCCAATAGTCCAGATCGCGATTGCGCTTTTGCAAAGCCTGGAATCGCGTGCCGTCCGTCAATACCGCAGTGGCCAGAAACTTGTCGGAATCGGGATACTCCACAATCTCCGGGGTATCGCGCGTGCTGATCGACAGATATTGCAACGGCGCATCCGAGGTATTGATTAATTGATGCGGATATTCGGGGCCGGGCGGAATAAAGATCACGTCGCCCGCTTTAACCGGCAAACGCTCATCGGCCACGCGCAAGGTGCCAGTACCTTGCACAATGACAAACATTTCTTCTTGCGCATGGTGCGCGTGGTACGGACAGGACATCTTGCCCGGCGCGACGGTATCGATGCTGGCGCCCAGTTTGCGCGCCACGGTGCCGGGGCCGAGGCGGGCGCACATTGTGTCGTACAAGGGCGCGCGCTGATCGTGGTCTAACGCCACCTCGTTAAAATTGCGGATCAGCTTTTGCGCGAGTTCTGCGGCGCGTTCTGTCATGTTTTATCCTGGGCGTAAGACGCCAAAATTTGAAAGCACTCGGCGGAGTGCGCAGCATGGGGCAGCGCGGCAAGCTGCAGACATTGCAATCAACCCGAGGGCTGCGCCATGACCGATCTGGACATTATGGAACAAGAAACCGGCATTACTGATTACGCGACCGACGACGCACGCTGGCAGGCCATGCTGGCGCGCGATGCCGCGGCCGATGGCGTGTTCTGGTATGGCGTGCGCACCACCGGCATCTATTGCCGGCCGTCTTGCCCCAGTCGCCATGCGCTGCGACCGAATGTGGCGTTTTATGCCTGCACCGCCGATGCGCGCGCGGCGGGTTTGCGTCCGTGCAAACGCTGCCATCCCGATGCGGCCTCGCTGGCCGAACGGCAGGCCGCCGCCATCGCCGCCGCCTGCCGCATACTGGAAAGCAGCGCCGAGCCGCCCGCATTGCCCGATCTGGCCGCTGCGGTGGGCTTAAGCCGCGCGCATTTTCATCGCTTGTTCAGGGCCCATACCGGCGTAACGCCCAAGGCCTATGCGCAACAAGAACGCGCCTGCCGCGTGCGGGAGCAACTGGCGGCGGGCACGAGTGTGACCGAAACGCTGTACGAGGCCGGTTTTAATTCCAGCGGCCGCTTTTACGCCGCCGCGCCAGACATGCTGGGCATGACGCCGGATGGCTATCGTAAAGGCGCACCGGGCCAGCAGATCCGCTTTGGCGTGGGCCAGTGCAGTCTGGGCGCCATTCTGGTGGCGGCCACGCCGCTGGGCGTATGCAGCATTTTGCTGGGCGAAGATCCGGCCGCGCTGGTGGCTGATCTGCAAGACCGCTTTGCCCGCGCTGAACTGATCGGCGGGGATAGCCAGTTTGAGCAATGGATGGCGCAAGTGATCGGCTTTGTCGAAGCGCCGCAACTGGGGCTGGATTTGCCGCTGGATATCCGCGGCACCGCATTCCAGCAACGCGTGTGGCAGGCGCTGCGCGAAATTCCGCCCGGCAGCACGGTGAGCTACACCGAGATCGCGGCGCGTATCGCGTCGCCCAAAGCCGTGCGCGCCGTGGCGCAAGCGTGCGCAGCCAATGCGCTGGCGGTGGCGATTCCGTGCCATCGCGTGGTACGCAATGACGGCGCGCTATCAGGGTATCGCTGGGGTATCGCGCGCAAACAGGCGCTGATCGATCTGGAAAAAACGCTGGCGGAACGCAACGCAACGTTGGCGCACGCCACGCAAGCTACGGGATAACGATGGCTGGCTATACGCTTGATCTTTTCGCGGAAGAACCCGCCGCGCAGACGCGCACCGAACTGGCGGCGGGCGCATGGTTGCTGCATGGCTTTGTGCTGGCGCAAGCGCCCCAGCTTTTGGCTGAGGTGGCGCAGATTGAGGCCGTCGCGCCATTTCGCCATCTGATTACGCCCGGTGGTTACACCATGTCGGTGGCCATGACCAATAGCGGCGCGCTGGGCTGGGTGTCGGATGCGCGCGGTTATCGTTACGACCCGATCGATCCGCAGACAGGTCGGCATTGGCCCGCCTTACCCGCGCTGTTTGCTGATGTGGCGCGCCGTGCTGCTGCAGAGGCCGGTTACCCTGGCTTCGAGCCACAGGCCTGTCTGATCAATCGCTATGTGGCCAGCGCGCGCTTGTCGCTGCATCAGGACAAGGACGAACTCGACCAACGGGCGCCCATCGTGTCGGTGTCTTTGGGTTTACCCGCCACCTTTCTGTTTGGCGGGCTGCAGCGCAACGACAAAACCGCGCGGCATCGCCTGGTACATGGCGACGTGGTGGTATGGGGCGGGCCATCGCGGCTGGCGTATCACGGCGTCGCCCCGTTGGCCGCGGGCAGCCATGCCGCCACGGGTGAATGCCGCATCAACCTCACTTTCCGCAAAGTGCGTTAGTGCCACCGCCGGTTGATCAGCAAAGCGCTGGCCATGATCGCGCCGCCAAGCAGCAGACGCGGGATGTTCTCGTTCTGGTTCCACACCACCAGGTTGATCAGCAATCCCACCGGGATATGCATATTGTTCATCGCGCCGAGAGTGCCCGCATCGACGCGGGTTGCGCCCTTGTTCCACCAGTAAAAACCGAGCGCTGACGAGATCAGGCCAAGGAAGGCCAGTACTTCATATTGCGTGGGGGTATGCGGCAGCCTGGCCATATTGCCGAAGATCAACCATGACGGCAGTGCCACGCATAGCGCGCCCAGGAAGAAGAAACCAAAGCTGCGATATTGCGGTTGGTTGTCTGGATAGCGGCGCACCACGTAGCGATAGCCGACCTGGCCGGCGGCAAAGGTCACGTTGGCCAGTTGCAGCAGCAAAAAACCGGTGAGGGCATTGCTATCAATATGATCGTAACGGATGACCAGCGAGCCAATCACCGCCACCAACGCCGCGGCAAAGGCGCGTGGCTGAAAGCGCCGTTGCAACAGGTCGTCCAGCAGCGTGACGTAAATTGGCGTGAAGATGGTAAACAGCAGCACCTCCGCCACGCTCAAAAAACGGAACGAGCGATACAGACACAGATAGGTGAGACCAAACTGCAATGCGCCCGCCAGCAGGGTGCCAACCACGCGGCCAGTGGGCTGATTGCGCCAGCGCGTGAACGGTAAAAATACCAACCCGGCCAGCGCCACCCGCGTCAGCACAGCAAAGTCGCTATCGACCTGGCCCGCCAGAAACACACCAATCAGGTTGAACGACACGGCCCACACCAGGGTAATGGCGGCAAGATACGGCATGTTGCAGTGCACTCGGTTCGGCTGAAGAGGCGGGCATCATACAACAGCAGCGCGCCAAATCGGCCTATCATGACGCCTTACGCAGCCCGGGCGGTGTCCACCCGCCCGGGCTTGTTATCGTTAACATTGTTTTGCTGCCGTTACCACTGCCCCCATGTCCGCTACTTCCGCCGTACCCGCCAGCGCAGGGCCCGTTACCCTGCGCGTGGTTTCCATCGTGATGTTCACCTTTCTGTGTTATCTGACCATCGGCCTGCCGCTGGCCATCCTGCCTACCTATGTGCACATGGATCTGGGCTATGGCTCGGTGCTGGCCGGTCTGGTGATCAGCGTGCAATACCTGGCCACGCTGGTTAGCCGGCCCAAGGCCGGGCGCATGGCCGATCATCTGGGCCCCAAGCGCACCGTCATGTACGGACTGTGCGGCAATGTGCTCAGTGGCGTGTGCCTGATGGGCGCGGCCCTGACGCAGCAAATACCGTTGCTGAGCCTGGCGCTGGTGTTTGCCAGCCGCTGTGCTTTGGGCTTTGCGGAAAGCTGCGTGGGCACCGGATCCATTGCCTGGGGCATCGGCACCGTGGGTGCTAACCACACCGCCAAGGTGATTTCCTGGAATGGCGTCGCCACCTATGGCGCACTGGCGCTGGGCGCTCCGTTGGGCGTGGCGTTGCAGAAGTGGGGCGGCTTCCAGCTGATCGCAGGCGTGGTCATGGCCTTGGGGCTGATCGGCATCGCGTGCGCATGGCCGCGTCCGCCCGCACCCATCGTGCATGGTGAACGCCTGCCCTTTAGCAGCGTGCTTGGCCGCGTCTTTGCCTATGGCGCGGGGCTGGCGCTGGGCTCGGCGGGTTTTGGCGTTATCGCCACCTTCGTTACCTTGTTTTATGCCAGCCAACACTGGCCCGATGCCGCGTTTACGCTAAGCGTATTTGGCATCTGCTTTGTGGGCACTCGGCTGGTGTTTGCTCGCAGCATTAATGTCTATGGCGGCTTTCGCGTGGCCATCGTGTCGTTTGGGGTCGAGTTTGTCGGGTTGATGCTGCTGTGGCTGGCGCCCGAACCGATCTGGGCCATGCTGGGCGCGGCGCTGACGGGTTGCGGCTTTTCGCTGATCTTCCCGGCGCTGGGCGTCGAGGCCGTGGCGCTGGTGCCTGCCTCCAGCCGTGGCTCGGCGCTGGGCGCATACTCCGTCTTCCTCGACGTGGCGCTTGGCCTGATCGGCCCGGTTGCGGGCTTTATTATTAGCGGCTACGGCTATCCGCCGATCTTCTTGATGGCGGGTCTGGCTGCGGTGGCGGGCGTGGTGCTGACCTGGGTGCTGTATCGCTCGGTGATGCGCGGGCGTGCGGAGTCGGCGGCGCGGCAGGGGCTGTGATTTCAGGTCATTTGGTCCGATGATATGGCGTAGGTTAAATACATTAATCACTGACATATCATCAAACCATGCCGCGCCAAACCACGACTGACGCCGTCCTGCATCCCCAAGTTGAAGAACGTATTCGCCTGTGGGGCCAAGTCGTGGCCAATTTGCGGCGGCAGCAAAAAATCACGCTCGACGATCTGGCCGCAAGGGTTGGCGTTGCGCAGCAGACGGTTGTACGCATGGAAAAAGGCGACGTCGCAGTGCGGATTTCGATCTGGCTGAGCACGTTCAAGGTCTTGGGCGCGCTGGATTTGTTGGCGCCCATGCCCGCCCAGTCTTTGTTAAGCAAAGTTGGGCTGGCGCAACGCGTTCGCAAGGCAGCTCTGGATGATGACGAGTTTTGAAGCGGACAAAAGTAAAAAATGACCAGCGATCAACCCCGCAGGGTTGATCGCTGTGAAGGCGCAAACGGCCTTCTGGATAGTTGCGTATGTCGCGTCGCGGTGGAGGAGGACGCAGGGATAACACCGCGACACCATTCCCCGAATACCCCTGCGGTGAACTGGTCTGTACGTGGACTTACTGGTCGCAAATCTTGAAATACACCTCGTTCCAGTTGATCTGGTTCTTGAAGTCATTGATGGTGGTTTCTTCGCCGATGTGCAGGTATTCGATGCGCGTCAGCTCGGCAAACAAGCGCAGTTGTTCGGCGCTCACGTCTTGCGCAAAGATTGAGTGGTGTGCGCCACCGGCGTAAATCCAGGCCGCAGCGGCAGTGCGCAGATCGGGCAGCGCTTTCCACACCGCACGCGCCACCGGCAGCACTGGCAGCGGTTTCGGCTGGTCAATCACGTCCAGTTCGTTGACGATCAGGCGAAAGCGATTGCCCATATCGATCAGCGTGGCGTTGCGTGCGGGGCCGGCTTTGGCGCTGAAAATCAATCGGGCCGGATCGGCTTTTTTACCGATCGACAGTGGTTGCACATCCAGCACCGCTTTCTGGTCGCCGGCAATGGACGGGCACACTTCCAGCATGTGCGCGCCGATTACCAGTTCATTCCCCGGCGTGAAGTCATAGGTGTAGTCCTCCATAAAGGACGACCCGCCTTGCTTGCCCGCGCCCATCACCTTGACGGCGCGCAGTAACGCCGCGCTTTTCCAGTCGCCTTCCGCGCCAAAACCATAGCCTTGTTCCATCAGGCGTTGCACGGCCAGGCCGGGCAATTGGGTCAGGCCGTACAGGTTTTCAAAGGTGGTGGTAAAGGCTTTGAAGTTGCCTTTATCCAGAAAGGTTTTGATGCCGATCTCGATACGCGCGGCGTCCACCAGATGCTGGCGTTTTTCGCCTTGCGAACCGATATGGTCAGTCAGTTGGTAGGTGGCTTCGTATTCGCCCACCAGCGCGTCGATTTGCTCGGTGGTGACTTCTTCTACCACTTTGGCCAGATCGCCCAGGCCGTAGGCATGTACGGCGTAGCCAAACTGGATTTGTGCGGCGACCTTGTCGCCTTCGGTTACGGCCACTTCGCGCATATTGTCGCCAAAGCGGGCAATGCGCAGTTGCTTGCTGTCATGCACGGCGGCAGCAACGCGTATCCACTCACCCAGCTCGGTGGCCACTTGCGGGTCTTGCCAATGGCCCACCACCACGTGATAGGCCTTGCGCATGCGGGCGCCGATAAAGCCGAACTCGCGGCCGCCATGCGCGGTCTGGTTCAGGTTCATGAAGTCCATATCCATGGTGTTCCACGGCACCACCGAATTGAACTGCGTATGCAGTTGCATCATCGGTTTTTCCAGCACCTGCAGGCCATTGATCCACATCTTGGCGGGCGAGAAGGTGTGCAGCCAGGTCACTACGCCCACACAGTTCTGGTCGTGGTTGGCGTCGCGGCACACTTGCAGAATGCCGTCTTGCGAGGTGACGGTTTCCTTCAGTACCAGCTTGATCGGCAGATTGCCTTCGCTATTCAGGCCATTAACGATGCGTTCGGCATTCTGCGCCACTTGGGCCAGGGTTTTTTTGCCGTACAGATGCTGGCTGCCAACCACAAACCAGACTTCCAGTTGTTTGAAAAAATCCATTGCGAAGGTCCTTTGATATATACGGCGATCAAGCCACGCGGCGTGCCGCGGTCGTGGAAACGGGAGTGGAGGAGGCAGGCTGGCTGGTCTGGCCGTAATAGGCGTTCTTGCCGTGCTTGCGGGAGTAATGTTTGTCCAGCAGATGGTCTGGAATGGCGTGCTGGCTAGCGTTGATCATCAGCGTGTACAAGGCCATGCGCGCCACTTCTTCCAGCACCACGGCGTTGTGTACGGCGGCGTGGGCGTCTTTGCCCCAGGCAAACGGCGCATGCTCACTGACCAGCACACCGGGAATGGCCAAGGGCTCGATCTCGCCCAGTGTTTCGATGATGACGCTGCCGGTTTTGGCCTCGTAGGCTTCTTCCACCTCTTGCGGCGTGAGCGGCCGCGTGCACGGAATTGCGCCATGAAAATAATCGGCGTGCGTGGTGCCCAGCGCCGGGATGGCACGGCAGGCTTGCGCCCACGACGTGGCATGCGTGGAATGGGTGTGCACAATGCCGCCGATGTCCGCGTAATGGCGATACAGCGCCAGATGCGTCGGGGTGTCCGAGGACGGGCGCAGCGTGCCTTCCACGCGCTCGCCCGCCAGCGTTAGCACCACCATGTCGTCGAGCTGCATGCGTTCGTATTCCACGCCGCTGGGCTTGATGACGACCAGGCCCGCCGCCCGATCGATGCCGCTGACATTGCCCCAGGTAAACGTCACCAGACCATGGCGCGGCAGATCGAGGTTGGCTTCCAGCACTTGCTGTTTAAGCTCGAGCAGGCTCATTTCAGGCTTCCTTGGCGTACAGCGGTTCGGTGGCGGCGGCCCAGCGGCGATAGCGTTGATACAGCGCTTCGTATTGCGGTACGCGCGTGGGGTCGGGCTGATACGTGTGTTCAATCTTGCTGGCCATGGCCGCTTGCGCCGTGGCGACGTCGGCGTGCACGCCCGCAGCCACCGCACCGAAAATCGCGGCGCCCAGCGCACAACACTGGTCCGAGCCCACCACGTCCACCGGCCGGTTCATTGCATCGGCGCAGGCTTGCATGATGGTGGGCGATTTGCGCGCAATGCCGCCCAGCGTCAGCACGCTGCTGACCGCCACATCCTGCGTGGTAAAGCATTCCATGATGGCGCGCGCGCCGAAGGCGGTTGCGGCGATAAAGCCACCAAACAAGGCGGGCGCGTCGGTGCCCAGGTTAACGCCGCCGATCACGCCTTGCAGACGCTGGTTGGCATACGGTGTGCGGCGGCCGTTAAACCAGTCCAGCACCAGCGGCAGATGCTGCAGGTTCTGGTTGGCGGCCCAGGCTTCGGCCAACGCGGGCAACAAGTTGGCCTGGATTTCGGCCAGGTCGGCCGCCAGATGGGGCTTGGCGGTGCTGGCTTGTTGCAGCGGCCAGGCCAGCAGGCGGCCAAACCAGGCATACATATCACCAAAGGCCGACTGGCCCGCTTCCATGCCGATCTTGCCCGGCACCACGCTGCCATCCACCTGGCCACAGATGCCGGCAATGGCGCGCGGGCCGATGACCGCGTCGTCGGCGATCAGGATGTCGCAGGTGGAGGTGCCGATCACTTTAACCAGCGCGTGTTCGCCCGCACCGGCGCCCACTGCGCCCATGTGGCAGTCAAAAGCGCCGCCGCTGATGATCACGTGTTCGGGCAGTTCCAGCTTGCTGGCCCATTCCGGCGTAATGCGGCCCACTGGCACATCGGCGGTGTAGGTATCGGTAAACAGCGGGTAGGGCAGTTGTTCGACCAGGATGGGGTCGAGCGCTTGCACAAAGTCTTTGGGTGGCAGGCCGCCCCATTGCGGATGCCACAAGGTTTTGTGGCCGGCGGCACAGCGGCCGCGCTTCAGTTGGTCCGGCGCAGTGGTGCCGCTTAGCAAGGCGGGCACCCAGTCACACAGCTCCACCCAACTGACTGCGGCCTCGGCCACGGCGGCGTCGGCGCGCGATACATGCATGATCTTGGCCCAGAACCATTCCGACGAATAAATCCCGCCGATATAACGCGCGTAGTCGCCGTGCTCGCCCGCCAGACGCGTAATGCGTTCGGCTTCTTCGATCGCGGTGTGGTCTTTCCACAGCACAAACATGGCGTTGGGGTTGTCGGCAAATTGCGGCAACAACGCCAGCACATCGCCATTCGCATTCACAGGCGCAGGCGTTGAGCCCGTGGTGTCCACGCCCAGCCCGACGATGGCCAGGCGCTGTTCGGGCGACAACTGCGCCACTACGCCACGCACGGCGGACTGCATGGCTTCGATGTAGTCGAGCGGGTGGTGACGAAACTGGTTTTGCGTGGCTACGCAAAACTGGCCCTTTTGCCAACGTGGATAGTAAGTAACTGTGGTCGCCAGCTCGGATCCGTCCTGACACGACACCGCCAGTGCGCGTACCGAATCGCTACCGAAATCCAGCCCTATGGATATATTGACTGATGTCACAGCGCAGCCCTTTTTCTGGTGGTTTGTGGTTTTGCGCAAGAATAGGGCCGCTGCGCTCAGTCAAATAAGGAAGGCTTGGTTGTAGATATGGACTAAACGCTTGATGTCAGTAAATTGACGTGGCTTACATGGACAAACCCGCACAAATCTGCCGAACATATGCACAAATTCGCTAAACTGTAATTTGATCATTTTGACTACGAACTTGCGGCCCTATAATCCGCCCAGCTTGAGCAGCGTCTGAATTGTCGAATTCTTATATAGCGCGGCCTGCAGCCCGATTTATAAGAAATGCCCGGCGCGACGTGTGTGGGATGTTCAGGCACGTATTACAGGGAAATCAGGTACGAACACTCGCAAAGCACACTGATAACGGAGTCGAATATGAACAAAATGGTCAAAATTCTTGCCTTGAGCTGTGCAATGTTCGCGTCGGTAGGCAGTGCCTACGCCGCAGAAAAGCTGGGCTATCTGGTCAAGCAACCCGAAGAGCCGTGGTTCCAGACTGAATGGGCCTTTGCCGAGAAAGCCGGCAAGGACATGGGCTTCGAAGTCATCAAGATTGCCGTACCCGATGGCGAAAAAACGCTGAACGCCATCGATACGCTGGCCGCAGGCGGCGCCAAAGGTTTTGTGATCTGCACGCCTGATCCGAAACTGGGCCCGGCCATCATGGCCAAGGCCAATTCGCTGGGCCTTAAAGTGGTGACGGTGGATGACCAGTTCGTCAACGCCAAAGGCGCGCCGATGACCGATGTGCCGCTGCTGATGATGGCCGCCACCAAGATGGGCGAGCGTCAGGGTCAAGAGCTGTACAAAGAAATGAAAAAGCGTAACTGGAACGTGAAAGACACCGGCGTGCTGGCCATTACCGCCAACGAACTCGATACCGCACGCCGCCGTACCGATGGCTCGATGAGCGCGTTGAAGGCAGCGGGCTTTCCGGCTGGCCAGATCTACACCGTACCGACCAAAACCAACGACATCCCTGGCGCGCTGGACGCTGCCAATTCGATGCTGGTGCAACATCCCAACGTCAAGAACTGGCTGGTCATCGGCATGAATGACAACACCGTGCTGGGCGGCGTGCGTGCCACCGAGGGCCAGGGGTTCAAGGCGGCTAACGTGATCGGCGTCGGGATCAATGGTGTGGATGCCAAGAACGAACTGAGCAAATCCAGCGCCACCGGCTTCTATGGTTCGCTGCTGCCGGCGCCGGATGTGCATGGCTATCAGTCCATCAAGATGCTGCACGAGTGGGTGGCCAATAACAAAGCGCCAGCCAAGTTCACCGAAGTAACCGATGCCGTGCTGATTACGCGCGACAACTACAAAGATGAGCTGAAGAAAAAGGGTCTGTAATCGCCCCGGCGGGTGGTGCGCCACGGGCGCTGCCACCCGCGTTTTCTGGCGTTGGTCCAGACTGTCTGAATGCAAGTTGTATGAGAGTTGCTGCCATGAATACTGATCGTGCTTATCTGGCGTTTCGCAATATCAGCAAGGTGTTTCCGGGCGTTAAAGCGCTGCAGGATATTTCGTTTACCTGTGGGCAAGGTTCGATCCACGCGCTGATGGGCGAAAACGGGGCGGGTAAATCAACGCTGCTTAAAATCCTGTCGGGCATGTACCAGCCGAGCGGCGGGCATCTGGAAATCGGCGGCAACAAGATTGAATTCAATAACACGCTTGATGCCTTGAATGCGGGCGTGGCGATTATTTATCAGGAATTGCATCTGGCCGCCGAAATGAGCGTGGCTGAAAACATTTTCCTGGGGCAATTGCCGCATAAATTCGGCGTGGTGGATCGCAAGCGGCTGCGCGACATGGCGGCGGAGCGCCTGCAGCATCTGGGCATGCATATCGACCCCGATACGCCATTGCGGCGCTTGTCGATTGCGCAATGGCAGATGGTGGAAATCGCCAAGGCCTTGACGCGTAATGCGCAAGTGATTGCCTTTGACGAACCCACCAGTTCTTTATCGGCGCGCGAGATCGAACAATTGTTTCGCGTTATCCGCGAATTGCAGACCGAAGGCCGTGTGATTCTGTACGTCTCGCATCGCATGGAAGAAATCTTTCATTTATGCGATGCGATTACCGTGTTTAAAGATGGCCGTTATGTAAATACGTGGAGCGATATCAGCCAGGTGTCCAACGAACAGCTGGTGCAAGCGATGGTCGGGCGGGAATTGGGTGATATCTATGGCTATCGCCCGCGCGAACACGGCGAAGTGCGGCTGGAAGTGCGTGATGTGCTGGCGCCCGGTTTGCGCGCGCCCGCGTCGTTGCAGGTAAAACGCGGCGAAATCGTCGGGCTGTTCGGGCTGGTGGGCGCGGGGCGCTCCGAGCTGATGAAGGCCATCTTTGGCGCATCGCCCTTGTTCTCCGGCCATATCGCGGTGGACGGCAAAACGCGCCGCTTCCGCGGTCCGGGCGACGCCATCGCTCAAGGCGTGATGCTGTGCCCGGAAGACCGCAAGGCCGAGGGCATCGTGCCGGTGCATAGCGTGCGCGACAACATCAATATCAGCGCGCGCCGCCGCACGCTCAGCGCCGGTTGTTTGATCAACGAAAAATGGGAACGCAGCAACGCACAAAAAATGGTGCGCGAGCTGAACATCAAAACCCCCAGCGATGATCAATTGATCATGAATCTGTCTGGCGGCAATCAGCAAAAGGCCATCCTGGGTCGCTGGTTATCCGAGGACATGAAAATCATGTTGCTGGACGAACCCACCCGTGGCATCGACGTGGGCGCCAAACATGAAATCTATCGCGTGATTTACGACCTGGCTGAGCACGGCATCTCGGTGCTGTTTGCGTCCAGCGATCTGCCCGAGGCGCTGGGCCTGGCCGATCGCATCATCGTGATGCGCGAAGGCCGCATCGTGGGCGAATTGCTGCACGACGAAGCTACCGAACAAAAGGCGCTGGCCCTGGCGATGTTGCGCCAGAGCGAGCCGGCCAATAACCCGATCAATCCCGTTTCTGCTTCCGTCGCTTGAGGGCGCCATCATGTCTAAAGCCAATGCAACACCCGGTATCGCTGTACCGGCGATTGAATTACCCAGCCGTAATGTGCTGGCCCATATCTGGGACAAATACGGCATGTTGGTGGTGTTTGCCGTCGTGTTTATCGCGTGCGCCAGCACTATCCCCAACTTTTTATCGATGATGAACATGCGCGGCCTGGGCCTGGCGGTGTCGCTGGCGGGCATGGTCGGCTGCGGCATGTTGTTCTGTCTGGCCGCGGGCGACTTTGATTTGTCGGTGGGCTCGGTGGTGGCGTGCGCCGGCGTGTCTTGCGCCACCATCATCAATGCCACCGGCAGCGTAACGTGGGGCGTGCTCGCGGGCCTGGCCACCGGGCTGGTGTTTGGCTTGCTCAACGGCATTATCGTGGCGTGGTTGGGCATCAATGCGTTGATTACCACGCTGGCCAGCATGCAGATTGCGCGCGGCCTGGCTTATATCATTTCGGACGGCAAGGCAGTGGGCGTATCCGAGGAGAGCTTCTTTACGTTGGGCAATTCGTCATTCTTCGGCCTGCCCACGCCGGTATGGATCACCATTGCGTGCTTTATCGTGTTTGGCTTCATTATCCGGCGCACCTTGTTTGGCCGTAACACGCTGGCCATTGGCGGCAACGAAGAAGCCGCACGGCTGGCCGGTGTGCACGTGGTGCGCACCAAGATTGCCATCTTCTCGCTGTCGGGTCTGATCTCGGGTTTTGCGGGGGTGGTGCTGGCGTCGCGCATGACCAGCGGCCAGCCGATGACTTCGCTGGGGCTGGAGCTGACTGTGATTTCGGCGTGCGTGCTGGGTGGCGTGTCGTTGAAAGGCGGCATCGGCAAGATCAGCTATGTGGTGGCGGGCGTGCTGATTCTGGGCACCGTTGAAAACGCCATGAACCTGATGAATATCTCGCCGTTTGCGCAATACGTGGTGCGTGGTCTGATCCTGCTGGCGGCCGTGATCTTTGATCGCTACAAACAGAAAGCCAAGGCGCGCGTTTGAGTCTGGCGGCTGAGGCCGAGCCAGTTCCGTCCCCCTATTCAGCTCAGGCCACGCCACGAGGGCGTGGCCACTGATTTTGACCTAACAGGATAACCATGCCGCTGTCCTCGCCAGAATCGCAGACGCTAGATCCTTTGATGCCGGGTTATTCGTTCAATCTGTATCTGGTGGCCGGCATTACGCCGATCATCGAAGATGGCCCGCTCGATTTTGTGATCGACCGGCCCAAAGGCATGCAGGGCTACATCATTAATATGACGGTGGCCGGGCAGGGCAAGGTGTTTGATGGCGAAGATGCCTTCTATACCGATCCGGGCGATCTATTGTTGTTTGCGCCGGAAACCGTGCATTACTACGGCCGCGCGCCCGGCAGCCCCAACTGGTATCACCGCTGGATTTATTTCCGACCACGCGCCTACTGGGCGCCGTGGCTGAAGTGGCAAGACCACACGCGCCAGGTGGGCAAACTGCGGCTTCCGGACAAGCAGCTGGTGGCGGAGTTTGACGAACTCTTTCAGCAGATCGATCGCACGCACCGGGAAGGCCGTGTCACCAGCGAGGAGCTGGCCATCAATTTGCTGGAACGCCTGCTGATCCGCGCGTATGAAGTCTCGCCCGAAAACCAGCCCAAATCGCTGGATGCGCGGGTGCAGGAAGCCTGTCAGTTTATTACGCGTAATCTGGGCCAGGATATTGGTCTGGATGAAATAGCCCGGCATGTTTGCCTGTCGCCATCACGGTTGGCGCATCTGTTTCGCGAGCAGGTGGGCGTCAATATCCTGCGCTGGCGCGAGGACCAACGCATTATTCTGGCCAAGCATTTGCTGCATAGCTCGCGAACGCCGATCGCACGCATCGCCGGCACGGTGGGTTATGAAGACCAGCTCTACTTTTCGCGCGTGTTTCGCAAGCGCGTGGGCGTCAGCCCCAGCGAATTCCGCAAGACCAGCGGCGAGCCTTTGTACCCGTACCAGAGCGCCAATATGACGTGGCCGCATATGGAACTGGATGTGCCCGACAATGGCCTTGAATTCTATTTGTGAGGTGGCTTGTAACGCGTTTGTATCAGGTGAGCGCTTTGCCCGGCAGCGTGTAGGTCATCGGCCGATAGCGTTGGCGGCAGGATGTCTTTAGCCTGACAAACGTAGACAACCAAGTCCGGCCCGCCATGCGCACTTCGACCTTTTTGCTGGCGCTGAGCTCCACGTTCAGTGCGGCGTTTGTGTTCGCCACACCGTGTCACGATCTGGTGGATAACAACCAGCGCCTTAATTGCTATGACCAGTGGTTTGGCAAGCCGGACGCTGCCATTCCGCCCATTAGCGGCGATGTTTCCGACGCCAGCGCGCCGGCCGCCGCCAAGGTGGCCGACGCCTCGGCGCCTGCGGGCGCGGACGCGTCAGCCGTGGCTGCCGCCAAGCCCGAGCATCATTTCTGGCAAGACTTTGCCTTGCGCGATGCGCCCGGCCCCAACGCCACCAACCCGGCGGTGATCTCGGTCACCAAGAGCGGCGACGAGAATTCGTCCTCGCTGGTTCAGGCCGCGCTGACGTGGCGGATGGGCAATAAATTTCTGCCACAGCAACTGCACGACTGGGGCTGGAGCTGGTATTCGTCAATCTGGGCCAACCACAATTCGGCGTCGTCCAGCCCCTCCAATTCACGCGGTTTGCAAGTGGGCGCGGCGGGCACGGTGTTCGATGCCGATCGCGATGGCTTTGCGCTGGGCACTTCAGCCAACTTCAACATACGCCAGGACAAGGCAGCCGATACGCTAACGCAAGGTATCGCGGTGGATACGCGGTTGATCGTGCCGAATTTGCTGGTGTCCGGGCAGCCGTATACGCGCGGCCGTATGTCGTGGTTTGTCTATCCGCTGGCGGGCGTTTACGTCGACCATCTGGCCGAAGTGCCGGAAGGGCAAACCAGTGGCACGGCGGCCGGCGGTTATATCGGCATCCAGGGCGATTACTACCCTGGCGGCTATTTGTGGCGGCTTAAATTTCATGCCGCCAGCAACGCCGCCAAGGATTTGTTTATCAATCCGGGCATGAATCGCCGTTTCTCGCGCCTTACCCGCTTTGGCATCGACTATTCGCTGGCCACCGGTAACGGCAGCGGCCCGCGCCAACCCATCGTGCCGTCGCTGTCGCTGGAGCGGATTATTGGCGACAACTTCCTCGATGGCACCGCGTATATCGCGGAAACCGTGCTGTCGCTAAAGGTGCTGACCAACTGAGCGTAGCGGCTTGGCCGCATGCCCCGCGCAGCCTCAGCGCACCATCACCGGCAAGGCTGCGATGGCGCTGAGGATGGCCCACGCGCCCACGCCGATCCACAGGGTTAGCCAGGTCAAATCGCGTGTGTCTTCATCGCGCGCGTGGCTCAACATCGCGGGCACGCCGTGATACAGCATGGCGCAGGCCGCGATAATGCCCGCCAGCGCGCAACCAATATTGAACGGCACATTGGGCACGAACAGCGTCAGCGACGAAATCCACAACGGCACGGCCGCTAGCGAGGCCAGTAAAAACGCGCTATCAAACGAGGTGTGCGGCGCGATGCCGCGCGCGAGCCGATGGATCAGCTCGCCCATCAAGCGCACGGTAAACAACTCCGCCGCCATAAACAGCAGCGCAAAGCCGGCCCAGCCCGATAACGCCAGCCCCGGCGCGTAATAGCCACCATTGCTGGCCCCGGCGTACAACAACATCAGCGTGGGCAAGGCCGAGAGCGGCAATACCATGCGCAAGAAGGTGAGGCGCGCGGTGGGCGTATGCGCATGCAGGCGGTCCCAGCCTTGATGGTCGGAGACCAGCATGTGGGAATAATCAGAGAAGGCAGCACGATCCATGGTCAGCTCCTTGTGGCGTGACCGGCGTGTGGCACCATGCCAACGTCATGACTACGCCACAGGCTTCGACTGTTTGATACGGGCAAACGATCTGCCGTCCAGCAGTGCGCGGACGGACGCGTCTGGCAGGGCGTCCCGATGCCGCCCGGCTTGGCGATGGGCACGTGCTCAAAAGCCGGTTTACGTTTGCTTCGATCCGGCGCGCCAGGCGGCCCGCGCCATACCCGCCCCCAAACGGGATTGCCAGTTGCATTGGCCGCCACAAAATTCCGCTACAATCGCTCCTTTGCCTCTTACTGCAAGCCCGCTATGAGCCACGAAGCCCCCGCACCGATCAGCAACTTCATCCGTCAAGTCATCGATGCCGATCTGGCCTCCGGCAAGCACGCCAGCATCGTCACGCGTTTTCCGCCCGAGCCCAACGGCTATCTGCACGTCGGCCACGCCAAATCCATCTGCCTGAACTTTGGTCTGGCTGAGGATTACACCGGCCTGTGCAATTTGCGTATGGATGACACCAATCCGGAAAAAGAAGAAGACGAATACATTGCCGCCATTCAGGAAGACGTGCAGTGGCTGGGTTACCAGTGGCAAGGCGAGGTGCGTTATGCCTCCAACTATTTTGATCAGCTGTACGCCTATGCCGAAGAGCTGATCGTGGCTGGCAAAGCCTATGTGGATGATCTGACGCCCGAAGAAATGCGCCAGTACCGCGGCAACCTGAACGAGCCGGGCAAAGAAAGCCCGTATCGCAGCCGCACGCCCGATGAAAATCTGACGCTGTTCCGCCAGATGCGCGATGGCGCGTTTGCCGATGGCAGCAAGACCTTGCGCGTCAAGATTGATATGGCCTCGGGCAACATCAATCTGCGCGACCCGGTGATCTATCGCATCCGCCGCGCCACGCACCATCAAACCGGGGACAAGTGGTGCATCTACCCGATGTACGACTACACCCATTGCATCTCGGATGCGCTGGAAGGCATTACGCATTCGCTGTGCACGCTGGAATTTGAAGACCATCGCCCGCTGTACGACTGGGTGCTGAACAACATCACCATCCCGGCGCACCCGCAACAGATCGAGTTTTCGCGTCTGGAATTGCTCAGCGTGGTCACCTCCAAGCGCAAGCTGCGCCAGTTGGTGGAAGAACATCTGGTAACGGGTTGGGATGACCCGCGCATGCCTACCATCAGCGGGATGCGCCGCCGTGGTTACAGCCCGGAAGGCATCCGCCTGTTTGCGCAGCGCGCCGGTGTGTCGAAGACGCCTAATGTGGTCGACTTTGCCTCGCTGGAAGGCGCAGTGCGCGAAACGCTGGAAGAAGCCAGCCCGCGCGTGATTGCCGTGCTTGATCCGATCAAGGTAACGCTGACCAACTTTGAACCGGGCGTTACCGGCAGCCGCAGCGCGCCATTCCATCCGCATCATGAAGAATGGGGCGAGCGCGAGATTCCGCTGGCGCGTGAAATCTATATCGAGCGCGAAGACTTTGCCGAAGTGCCGCCGCCCAAGTGGCAGCGCCTGACGCCTGGTGGCGAAGTGCGTTTGCGCTATTCCTATGTGATCAAGTGTGACGAAGTCATCAAAGACAGCGCAGGCATGGTGGTTGAGCTGAAATGCTCGCTGGACAAAGACACGCTGGGCCAGAACCCGGTGGGCCGCAAAGTGAAGGGCGTAATCCACTGGATTTCGGCCGAACACGCTATCGAGGCCGAAGTACGCATGTACGACCGTCTGTTTACCGTGGCGCGGCCCGATGCGGTGCGCGGTGATGACGGCGAATATGTCGACTTCAAACAATTTATGAACCCGGCTTCGCTGACCGTGATTACCGGTTACGTAGAACCGGTGGTGCGTGATGCCGCGCCCGAAACGCGCTATCAGTTTGAGCGCCTTGGTTACTTTGTGACCGACCGCAAAGACCATGTGGCGGGTGGCAAACCGGTGTTTAACCGCACGGTAACGCTGAAAGACACCTGGGCCACCCAGGGCCAGGCGTGATGCGCGCGGGCTGGTTGCGCTGCGGCGCGGCGCTGGCGCTGTTGCCCGCGCTGGTATTGGCGGCCGGCGACGATGACGCGCTGGACCTTGGCGCAGCGCCCTCGCCGGCAACCGCCAGCGTGGCCGCGGCGCTGACGCGTCCTGTGTATATCGGGCGCGAAGGCGAACATCCGGTGCAGGTGGCGCTGGGTTTTCTGAACGAGCATGTTTCGGACGAGCACGGCTTGTTTGAATATCAGCGCCTGCAGATTACCCAACTGGCTTATAGCAAAGACTTGCAGCACGTTAGCGTGACGGTGTTGCTGCAAGGACTGCGCAACACGCCGCGCAGTGCCGAACGCTATGAGCTGCAGCAAGCCTTTGTCGGCAAGACCTGGCAAATTACGCACGCACGGCAAGACTGGAAATGCCAGCGCGGCGGCTGGACCCAGCGGCCTTGCTGATTCTGATTTTGCGACGCACTGCTTGCAGCGAGCGCCAGCGCTTTTACCTGACGCTGTAACACCCGATCTTTACAGTGCGGCCCAGCCAGCCCAAGTGCGGATTTGAGTTATAAATCCGCGCTTTGTCGCTGATTGCCGCTTGGCACCGTTGCCGCAAGCCGGTATTATCCGTGCCCCTTGGCAACATCCGGCCCCGCGTTGGCTTTGCCCACGCGACCACAACAGGACACCCCGCTCGATGGCTAGCCCACTGCAGAATGACGTTTTCTTGCGCGCTTTGATGTGCGAACCGGTGCCGTACACGCCGGTGTGGCTGATGCGTCAGGCGGGCCGTTATCTGCCGGAGTACCGGGCCACGCGCGCCAAGGCGGGTTCGTTCCTGGATCTGTGCAAATCGCAGGATTACGCGACTGAAGTCACGCTGCAGCCGCTGGAACGCTTTCCGCTGGATGCCGCCATTCTGTTCTCCGACATCCTGACAGTGCCGGACGCCATGGGCCTGGGTTTGTACTTCGCCGAAGGTGAGGGCCCCAAGTTTGAACGCCCGCTGCGCGACGAAGCCGCGATCAAGGCATTGACCGTGCCCGATGTCGGCGCGGAACTGGGTTATGTATTCAACGCCGTCAGCAGCATCCGCAAGGCGCTGGATGGCCGTGTGCCGTTGATTGGTTTTAGTGGCAGCCCGTTTACGCTGGCGTGCTACATGATCGAGGGCGGCGGCTCGGATACGTTTAGCCGCGTTAAAACCATGTTGTACGACCGGCCCGAACTGCTGCACCACATCCTGGATGTGAATGCGCGCACCGTGGTCGAGTATCTCAATGCCCAGGTAGACGCCGGCGCGCAAGCGCTGATGATTTTCGATACCTGGGGTGGTGCGCTGGCTGCCGGCAAGTATCAGGAATTCTCGCTGCGTTACATGCAGCAGGTGGTCAGCGGGCTGAAGCGCGAAGCCGATGGCCGCAAAGTGCCGGTAATCCTGTTTACCAAGGGCGGCGGTTTGTGGCTGGAACAGATGGCCGATACCGGTTGCGATGCCTTGGGTCTGGACTGGACGGTGGACCTGGCCGCTGCCCGCCGCCGTGTGGGTGACCGCGTCGCGTTGCAAGGTAACTTTGACCCGAATGCGCTGATGGCATCGCCCGATGCGATCAAAGCTGAAGTGGGCCGCTTGCTGGCTTCCTACGGTCATGGCGCAGGCCATGTGTTTAATCTGGGACATGGTATCAGCCAGTTTACGCCGCCCGAAAATGTCGCCGCCTTGGTCGAAAGCGTGCATAAGCTTTCATTACCCTATCATGACTAAGATTTTGCCGTTTTTTTAAAAGCGATACATTTGCCCGTATCGCTAATGCGGCACCGCGTCAAGTAGAGATGAGTTATACACAGCGTTGGGCAGCCTCAACGGGCTTTGTCAAGCCCTCTGCGCAATGAATCGACAAAACGTGTCATTTTTTCTAAGTTGCTGTTTTTAAACGACTTTAATTTCTCGTGTAAAAAATAGGCAACCTAGCTGTGATCAAGATGTAATGCGGGTTAGGGGCGCATACCCGCATTTTTCTCACAAAGTTATCCACAATAACTGTGGGTATTTTTGGATGGCATAAACTGGTGCACGCTGCGGTCGTCAGTTACTTACAAGTGGCACTTGATGTGCCGCTCCAGCGCACTTTTGACTACCTTTGGGCAGGCCCTGCGCCAACAGTGGGCAGCCGCGTTGTCGTGCCGTTCGGCAAGCAGACGCTGGCCGGTGTGGTGGTCGCCGTCAGCGCCGAACTCGACCCCGCCCGAGGCCTGACCGTGGCCCAGCTCAAAGCGTCCCAAGCGGTGCTGGACGACATGCCGCCGTTGCCCGCCGACATCCTGGCGCTGTGCAAATTCTGTTCTGACTATTACGCCTGGCCATTAGGGCAAGTGATTGCTGCGGCATTGCCCGGCGCCTTGCGCCAGCCACAACCGTGGCAGGGCGGCCAGGCGCTGCAATTCTGGCAGGCGCTGGACGTGACGGCATTGCTGGGCCAACTGAGCCCCCGCGCGCACAAGCAGCGTGCCGTGGCCGAGGCGCTGGCCGTGCCGCGCAGCATCGAACAAGTGCGCGCCGTGGCCCACGATGGCGGACGCTGGCTTAAAGAATGGATCGCGGCGGGTTGGGTGGTCGAGGCCGTGCCGCAAGCAGATACCGCGCCGCCCCAGGCGAGTGCACATCCTGATCTAACCGCATGCCAGGCCAGCGCCGTGGCCAGGCTGAATGCCGCCCAAGGCTATCAACCGTTCTTGCTGTACGGCGTAACCGGTAGCGGCAAAACCGAAGTCTATTTACGCGAAATCGAAGCGCGACTGGCGCATGGTGGCCAGGTGTTGGTGCTGGTGCCCGAAATCAATCTCACGCCGCAACTGGAAGCGCGCTTTCGGCTGCGCTTTCCGCATGAACACATCGTCGCGCTGCATAGCGGCCTGGCCGATGGCGAACGCACGCGCAACTGGCTGCTGGCCGCGCAAGGCCGCGCGCGCATTGTGCTGGGCACGCGGCTGGCCGTGTTTACGCCTTTGCCGCATCTGGCGCTGATTGTGGTGGATGAGGAACACGATCAGTCCTACCGGCAGCAAGAGGGCTTCCGTTATTCCGCGCGTGATGTGGCGGTGTATCGGGCGCGCCAGGCGCAAGTGCCGATCGTGCTGGGCAGCGCCACGCCTGCGATTGAGAGCTGGCGCAATATGCGCGAAGGTCGCTACACGCTGCTGACGCTGGGCCAGCGCGCAGTGACGGGTGCAAAGCCGCCGCAGATGACCTTGATCTCCACACAACAACAGCGCTTGTTTGATGGCCTGACGCAGACCGCGATCAATACGCTGCGTGATTGTCTGGATGCCGGGCAACAGGCGCTGGTGTTTATCAACCGTAGAGGCTATTCGCCGGTACTGGCGTGCCACGAATGCGGCTGGATCGCATCATGCAAGCGCTGCGACGCCCGTCTGGTGCTGCATCGCGAAGACCGGCGCCTGCGCTGTCACCATTGCGGTTGGGAAAGCCCGCCGCCCGCGCAATGCCCCGATTGCGGCAACGCCGATCTGCAACCGTTGGGTTTTGGCACGCAGCGCCTGGAAGAAACGCTGACCGGTTTATTTCCTGACACGCCGCCGCTGCGCATCGATCGCGACAACACGCGGCGCAAGGGCAGTCTGGACGCAATGTTGCAGCAAGTGCACGCCGGAGAAGCACGTTTGCTGGTCGGCACGCAGATGCTGGCCAAAGGGCATGACTTTGCCGGGCTGAGCCTGGTGGTGGTGGTCAATGCCGATGCCGGGCTGTTCTCTACCGATTTCCGCGCGCAAGAACGGCTGTTTGCGCAACTGCTGCAAGTGGCGGGCCGGGCAGGGCGCGCGGGCTTGCCTGGACGCGTGCTGATCCAGACGCGCTATCACGATGATCCGTTTTATCCGCAACTGATGTCGGGCGATTATGCGGCCTTTGCTGATCGCGTATTGCAGGAACGCAAGGCCAACGATTTGCCGCCGTATTCGGCGTGGGCCATGTTGCGCGCCGAATCAAAAACATTGATGCGCGCGGTCACCTATCTGCGCGAGGCAGTGCAGTTGCTGCGCACGCAACCAGGCATCCACGCCGGTGCCCCGATCCCGGCTTTGATGATGCGCAAAGCCAATCAGGAACGTGCGCAGGTGCTGGTGTCTTCCTCGTCGCGGCCGGCCTTGCAAAGCGCCATGCGTTTTTTGATGGGCGAGTTATTGCAAAAGAAAGCGCCGGGCGTGCGCTGGTATATCGATATCGATCCGTCTGAGGCATAAAAAAACCGGCGTGGGCCGGTTTTTTTTGGGGGGCGGTGGCAGCCAGCGATCAGATCGCGTCTTCGTCGGTCTCGCCGGTACGGATACGCACTGCTTGTTCGACGCTGGTGACAAAAATCTTGCCATCGCCAATCTTGCCGGTGCGCGCGGCCACCTGGATGGCTTCGACGGCGGCGTCGACCTTGTCGGCCGGTAGCACCACTTCAACCTTGATCTTGGGCAGAAAGTCGACCACGTATTCCGCGCCACGGTACAACTCGGTGTGACCCTTCTGGCGGCCGAAGCCTTTGACTTCGGTGACGGTCAGGCCAGAAATGCCGATCTCGGACAACGCTTCACGCACTTCGTCCAGTTTGAACGGCTTGATGATGGCTTCGATTTTTTTCATTTTTTCGGTCCTGTAAAAACGAGTGTGCGGGTTGCCTGCAATCTGTGGCCAGTATAGCTGCGCCCCGGCGCGCGGCAACCGTGTCGATCAGCGTGATCCTAATTGCAGCGTATGGCTGGGGCCCATGCGGTCCAGCAGCGCGGCAAACATCGCCTCTTTGCCTGCCGTCGGGGTAAAGGTCAGTGCGCCGGTCGGGCCGTTATTGCTGATGCCGCCGCCACCGCTGATCGCCAGCATGCCGCCCTGCGGTTGCATGGACCAGTTGGTAGCGCTGCCTTGTTGCTGCACATTGATCAGATAATTGCCAAACGGATTAACCTGCGGCGTAACCAGCGAGCTGGCGTCTTGCCACAACACGCTGGTCTGCTCGTAATGGTTTTGCGCCAGGGCCAGCGCGCGGATCTGCAGATCGCCGCCCAGCTGGAACGGCGACAGCATTTTGACTTGTGCCATCAGCGGGCTGGCGGGCACGGTGAGCGCCACGTTTTCCAGTCGCCATCCTGCCGCCGACAGAACGGCACGCGCGCTGCCCGGTGGCGTGTCGGCATAACGTGTATCCAGTTGCCAAGCCAGCGCGCCTTTCAGCAGCGCGGCCGGTTGCCAACGCCAACGCACGTCTTGCAGCAATTGCTGGCCGCCTATGCCCAACTGGCCGATGCGGCCTTCCCATAAGGTGCCGCTGACATCACCCGCCTGCATCGGCGCAGGCAAAGTTGCCGCGAACAACACGGTGGGCAAGCGCAGCAACGCAAACAGACCAAACAGCACCAGGCCCAGCCACATCAAAGGGTGACGATAACGTTTCATCGAGTCACCACCGCGGTGAAGTGGACAATGCCATTGCTTTGCTGGCTGGAGATATCCGCGCTAACGGCATGGGCGCCGGTTTCGCGCTGCAAACCGCTGAGTAAATCGAGCACCTGGCTAAACGCCACTTCAGTGGCATCAATCTTCAAGCGATTGTCGGGCTGGGCCTGGATATCAGCCTTGATATTGCGTTGACCCAGGCTAGCGGTAACGGCCTGGCGCAGATCGTCACTGCGCGCCACGCCCGGTGCGCCGCCAGCGGCTTTGATCAGGGCGATGCTGCGCTGCATTTGCGCCAGATCGGCCTGCAAACGCGGCAATTGTTTGGCCAGCACGGCACGCTGGTTAACCAGCGGCTCCCACAGCGCCACATATAACAAGGCAATCAGGATAACGGCCGCTGCCGCGCCCAGCATGGCGCGTTCGCGCGGCGCGCGTGCTAACCAGAAGGCAAGGAATCTGGCTTTCATTGTGCGGCTCCGCCCAGGCGCAGCGTGGTCACGCCACCGGCCCCGGCTTGCGCGTCGGCTTTAAGGCCAGCGCTGGTCAATTTTTGCTGCACGGCGGCCACGTCCGCAGTGGCGACGTCGATCTGCAACTGGCCGGCGTCATAGCGCAAACGCTTAAGGCTAAGCGGACCAATGCCATCGAGCTTTTGCAGCATTGCGGTCAGATCGCCCGTACTGTTGTTGCCGCGATCCGCGCCGCTGCTGTGCAACTGGCTTTGCAACTGCAACACCGGGTCCACAATGGGCACGCCCGGGAAGGCGGCGGCAAAGGTCTGGCGCAACTCGCGTTGCAGCGAGGCCACATCGCTGCGCAAAGACCACCAACTGATTAACGCGCTAACCAACGCCACCAACACCACAGCCGCCAGCAAGATACCGGCGCGACGCAAGCGCAGCACATCGACAGGCACGCGCACTTTGGGCGACAGCTCGCCTTGCAACAGATTGATCGCGTCAACGCGCGCCGGATCGCCGCACAGATCGGGCCATGCCAGATCCTGCACCGGCCGGTCGGCCATCCAGGCGGTTGCCACCTGCGCGTCGTCAAACCACGCCACTTCGTCGTGCTGCACCAGCATCACGCCGCCATCCATCACGGCGCGCGAGGTTTCATCAGCGGGTTCAACCAGATCGGAAATCGCATAGGCCGCGCGCGGACGATGCTGCGTGTTGGCCAGCAAACCGGCCCAACCGCGCAACCAGTTGCGATCCGTGGCCACCACACGCGTTTCGGCATTGGCGGCCGGGCCTGCGGCCAGATGTAGCGCGCTGGTGTCGCTGAGCACGCGTTCTTCCAGCGCATGCGGCAAGAGCGCGCGCAGCTTTTGCATCGATTGGGCCGGCAGCGCCAGCAGGTATTGCGAATAACGCGTAGCGGGCACCAGCAGCTCGATCGCGGCAGCGTGCGGCCATTGCGCCACCGTGCCGCTGCCATGTTGCAGCTGGCCGGAAGGCTCGATACCACACCAGCGCACCGGCGTATCCGGCGAGGGCGGCCCGTCGATAACGACGCGCAGGGTGGCAAAAGAAGTCGGGGAAAGGCTCACGAATACGGTCACTCAATGCAGGATGAATGCGGCAAAAAAGCCAGCCTTTGCTTACTATAGATCGGCGTGGAGTTTAGCCCCGTTTGACGGCGCGAGTATGCCATAAACCGCGCGCGGCCAGCAGGGGCGAGCGCAGCGTTTGTTTTTGGTGCGACATATCCTTTATACTCCCGGTCTGCCTGAAAACGGCGGTCGGCGCGGACGGCTTTACAAGTAGGTGCCAGACCGTTTTGACATCCCGGCAACGGGTGCACAAGGCAATGCGAGCGTGGCGGAATTGGTAGACGCCCTGGATTTAGGTTCCAGTGTCGAAAGGCGTGGGAGTTCGAGTCTCCCCGCTCGCACCAGACACAGAAGTCGCCAGACTTCGCAAAAGCCCGGAAAGCCCCGTCATTGACGGGTTTCCGGGCTTTTTTACTTTTACGGCCATTATTTACCGCAGTTTTCCCCCGTTTTACACTCTGCCTTGTCCCAAATTTGTCCCACTGGTTGTCCTAAAAAAGATGGCCACCATTGAGAAGCGCGCTGGGCGCTATCGCGCTCGCATCCGTAAAGGCGAGGTTGACGTTTCTGACAGCTTTCGCACCAAAGCTGAAGCTCTTGCATGGGCGGCGAAGATAGAGAGCCATATTGCCGCCGGCAAACGCGGCGCGGCACCGAATCGCACCTTTGGGGAATTGCTTGAACGTTATATCGAAGAAGTGATTCCCACCAAACGGGGGCGCGGCCGGACACCCTTCGCATGCAACGCATTGCGCGCGATGAAAAGCTTGCGAATATCCGTCTGCCAGACCTTGGACCGGAGCACTTCGCGGATTTGCGCAACCGTCGCCTGAAAGAGGTCACGCCAAATAGCGTGCGACGCGAGTGGGCCAGCCTGTCACACGCCTGCGGAATCGCTGTATGTGAGTGGCGCTGGCTTGCCGAAAATCCCATGTCGAGTGTTGAGCGGCCCCCGCAAGCGCCGGCACGCACTCGGCGCGTTACTCTTGATGACATCGAGCGGCTAACGTTGGCGACGGGCTATTGCGCCGAAGAATTGTGCGTCACGCAGATGGCGCGGGTCGGGGCGGCTTTGCTGTTCGCGATTGAAACCGGAATGCGTGCGGGAGAGATATGCGCCCTCGAGTGGCATTACGTGGATTTCTCCCGTCGGTTGGCGCATCTGCCAAAAACCAAGAATGGGCATCCGCGCGACGTCCCGTTGTCGAAAGAGGCTTTGAGGTGCGCGCATGCGGCCAGCTCGAGCCGCTCGTCCATGCTGTCCATCGGTAAACCTGCGATGTGCTGGCGCATGGACTGAATGATGCGTTCGACACTGGGTCGCGAAAAGTTGATCGCTTCCATCGTGTGGCCTCGCCTGGTTTGCTGTGGCGAAGGGCCCAGTGTGGTTCAGCATACGCCGGGCGGGAACAACTACCGGCGGACGGACCGGTGGACTGACCGGTGGACTGACCGGTGGACCAACACCGGGCCACACTATTCGTCAGGGCACTCCGAGGTCCAATCGTAGACCTTGAGGGCGGGCAGTTGTTCGCCAATGGTGATCAGGCGTAAGCATTCATTTTGTTTACGATAATAGAAGTTGCAGAAACTCTCGCCTTCTGAGCATTGGGTGATCTCTTTCACCCCCTTGTGATGCAGCGCGCTGACAACACCATAGTCATGGTCTCGATCATCGGAGCGGATCGGCTGCCAGCCAGCGCGCAAAATGGCGCGGCGAGCTTGCTTGAACGTCATCTGCTTGTTCAGCCACGAAGGATTGTCAGAGGCTATAGCAGGCTGCGCACCGATTAGCACAACTGCCAGACAGATACTGCGTGCAGCAAGAATCATTGCGAAACGGTGCCTCCCTTTGATATGAAGGTGTGCAGTACATCTTCGTAATGCTTGTAGGGTTGACCCGGGTAACGATTCGGTAAACCCGGCCCCCTTGGCAACGATGACCAGGTGAACGAGCATTTATCCAGTGTTCCGGGCAGGTCGCCCGCAATCAAGCGATCAAGAACGTGATTGGAGCGTATTAATTCGACGGCCATCAAGTCCTGAGAGTGCGGACTGAAATCGGTAATCCCCTGCATGATGGCACCATTCTGATGCCAGCTCGGCTGCGTAATCTGATAGCGACCGGCTGCGGTCATCCGTCCTCCCAAGCCCACGCCCGGATGCGTGCTGTAGTCATCAAACCTCCAGCGGGGCGCGTTACCGGGATTCGCACCATACTTGAAATTGTATTCGCCACCCTCCGCCCACGCGATTGTATCCAGCAAGGCCTTCACGTTCGGATTCAGAAGATACTGCTCATTTTCAGCACGGCGGTCAGCTTGGCGCTGCTCAGCGCGTTCGAGGCGTTCTTGCGCGCGTTCGGCGGCGGTCAACTGCCGCGCTTGAGCGCGCTGAGGCATCGCTGCGTAGGCGCCCGATATCGCCGCAGAAGATCCAGCGGCCGCTGCCGAGTAAACGTCGACCGTCGCCATGTCTTGCGATGCAATCAGGACTGCTCCGCAGCTCGTCATCATGCCTTCCAGTGCGACGGCCCGACCGAACACGATTACGGTCTGGGCGCCCTCGACGATTACGAATTCCTTTTTGCACTTCGGGCATGTGCCCCGATGACCGACACCTGACGCCGCCTTGCCATCAACAACCCACTCCGGGAAACCCTCCAGTACCGTGCCGCCGTGATCGGTTCTGTCGCCGACGCGGATGATTCGCTTCATAGCCATTGCGTTTGTAATCATTACAAAACGCGCAAGTTGCGCCTGCTGGTTCAGGGGGTCAATTTGCGCTGATCGTCGGCAGCGCGGATCTAGCGAGCGGTCGCGCGCAAGATTCCTTCCATTGCGCTACGGCATTCCAAGAACGCTTCCACGAGTCACTGAAGCGCTTGGCATGGCCTGCGCAGTTTGATGGCTGACACCGACACTTTCGCGCCAGCCCTCTAATCGCTGATGTGGCTAAATAGAACGATCGTTCTATTTTCTAAGGACCTTTTGATGTCAGACATCCGATGCGGTCACTGCGGCAAATTGTTAGCGCGTGCCATTTATGGGGCGGCATCGCTGGTTGGGGTGAGCGTGCCGGCTTGCCGGTGCAATACGCGCCTAGTCATTTTCGCTTACCTCAAAGTCAAATACCTTGAGCTTCGCCTGACCTGCATTTGAAGCGGCAACCTTATCGGTCAAGCCGCCTTCGTCGGTCGTGCCGGAAATGATTGAACCGTCGGGCAATTCGATCTCGTAGCGGTGTGAGTTAATAACTGCGCTCGCTTTTATCACGCCCTGAGCCGCGGCCCCACGGTGCCGAACGGCGCTGGTCCTTTCGCCGTGGCGCGCAGTCGTCTCCCCGCCACGCCTGCCCGCTAAATGGGGCACTTTTCTTGCAGTCTTGCAGTTTGGCCAACGCCTTTAGCTGGCGCGGCGGGTCGGCCCGTTTTGCGAGGGCGCGATTCGCGCGGAATCTTGCAGTTTCTTGCACTTTTCGCGCGGGCGATTGAGCAGGGTCAGTTTGCCTTGTCCGCTCGCATTGGCGTCTCTGACTTTGCTACAGCAATACTGTCGAAGTCTTCCGTGAACTTAACAACGCCTTTGATTTGAGGCCCGTTCACTTCTTTGCCATTTTTCAGGAAAAAATGAGTGACCGTGTAGATGGTGACTTCAATGTCATAGTCCCTTGCTTCCCTTCTCACGGGCGTTCAGGGTGTACGGGCCAATTCGCACCAGCGCAAGATTGGGGTTCACTTCACGGCCAATCGTTATCGCGTCACCCGCAGGATAGAACTCAAGGTGATCGGTCAGGAATTTTGCAAAGAAAGGCTTCTGGTTTATCAATGGGATAATGTCGGTCTGGAAATCGACAGTGCCATTTGCATTCGAAATTGATGACACCGCCATCAGCACAAAGCAAAACAGAAATCGTTTGAACATCTGATTAACCTATAAATTTGATTTTTTGATATGTGCCGTTAACCGGGCCGAGCTTCCAGACGCGGACTACTTCTTTGCCGCCACCCAGGAAATTATCGACATGATAAAGGTTGATATCTGACCCACGATCATCGCCATATCGATCTCCCACATTCTCGATGAATACGTGGGCGCGTATGCGAACTGGACCGCCTCGGGCGTGTTCACGCGGTCTTTATGGTGCCTTTCGTTCAAGTGGTGCAAATGCATGTGACTTCTTGCAGACGAGCGCGGTGGCCCGCCTAATAAAATTTCATCTCAAGAATCCTGTTAGTAAGACGGTGTGGAATGTTTTGGCTTGTCCAGTCTTTCCGATAAAACACTGATTTTCTGAGTACGAAATCCGCTTTCAAATCCTGCTTGCGAGGGGATTTCCCAGTAGAACTCGGCAGGGATGATTATGGGCGATATCGGAATAATTGAACGGTTGCATCCAGGGGCCACCATCAGCAATTCCAATATCAGAAATGTCAATCTTGCGAGGCAATCCGCTTTGCCAGTACCCGCAGTCTTCGGTCAACCTTTGGAAGGTGGTCCAAGGAGCACCAGGATGAGCTCCTGGCGGCTGACGAGCTGCCGCAGCCAAGCTCATTGAGAGCCAGGATGAAAAAGGATTTCCAATCAGCATCTGTTATTAAAGTCATTTAATGCGCCCTGCGCAGAAGTCGCCAAACTTCGCAAAAGCCCGGAAAACCCCGCCATTAATGGGATTATTCCGGGCTTTTTTGCCTCTAGGTATTGCCCACGCGGCCTCGGCCAAGCCGGGCATCGGCGGGCATCTCCGAAATACCCTGCAAGATCTTGCAATCTGAAACTTCGTGCACCGCCACGCAGCAGTCACGCAAAACCCGGATTTCCGCGCGCAAATGCTGTAGTTCTGCAATGCGGCGATCAATGACGGCCAGGTGTTGATCAATAAGCGCATTAACCGGCCCGCATTCGGAAGTCGGCATATCTCTCAATTGCAGCAGCGTTTTGATTTCAGCATGTGTCATATCCAGCGCGCGGCAATTGCGAATAAAGCGCAGCCGGTCCAGATGCTGCTCGTCGTATTGGCGGTAATTGCCTGCCGTGCGCGCGGGGGGCGGCAATAAGCCTGCGCTTTCATAAAATCGAATGGTTTCGGTGGTGCAATGAGCGGCCAGGGCGAGGGCTCCGATTTTCATGCTGGCTTGACCTTGAAGTGGCTTCAGGGTTTCTACTTCAGCATATCCCTGCCGCGTGAGTCCACCCATGGCCAGTTGTTGCGAAGAAAAAAGTTGTGAGGTTGCAGCCCTGCGTGCCCAACACGGACGCATTCTGCTGGCCGTGCTGGGCATCAATGCCGCCATGTTTGTGCTGGAAGGTGTTGCCGGATGGTGGAGTCATTCCACGTCGTTGCTTGCCGACGCGCTCGACATGTTCGGCGACGCGATGGTGTACGGCTTCAGCCTGTTTGTGTTGAACCGATCGGCGCGTTGGCAGGCAAGGGCGGCGCTGGCCAAGGGCGGCTTCATGCTGCTGTTCGGGTTGGGCGTATTGGCCGAAGCCTTGCATAAGGTGCTCAGCCCGGTCGTTCCGGATCCCGTGACCATGAGTCTGACGGGCGCAGTGGCACTGGCGGCCAATCTGATTTGCTTTGCATTGTTGTTCCGTCATCGCGCTGACAATCTGAATATGAGTTCAACCTGGGCCTGCTCGCGTAATGATCTGATCGCTAATGTGGGGGTGTTGTTCGCGGCAGCGGCCACGTATCTATCTGCCTCGCGCTGGCCGGATATTGCGGTGGGCGGGGCCATTGCGGCGATTTTTTTAAGGTCGGCTTATTCGGTATCGCGGGACGCTTTGCGAGAAATGCGGCGCGCTTCTGGCCGCGCACGGACCGCCGCGGCGGCGTCGACAATCGTGCTGCATCGTACTTCACCCGTCCGACCGGGCGCGGGTGAGTGAGGATCTCTGCGCCTCCCCAAATCGCGACACCACAAATTCGATAAAGCTGGCCAGCTTGGCGCTGAGTTTGCGCTCGGGCAGATACACGAGATGCACCGGAAACGTATAGGTCGGCAGTTCCGCGAACAGCCGGACCAGGCGGCCAGCGGCCAGGTCGTGCTCCAGCATCATCTCGGGCAAGCGTGCGATGCCCAGTCCCGCCAGCGCGGCCTCACGCAGCGCGTGGCCCTCACTGATGTCCAGCCGCCCGGGCACATGGATCCTCTGCTCCGCGCCATCGGCCATTTTAAAGCGCCAGTCGCGCTCGGGGCCGCCATTAAATCGGAAGGCAAGGCATTGATGGTGCAGCAGATCTGGCGGCGCCGCGGGCGTGCCATACTGCGCCAGATAGGTGGGCGCGGCGCAGACCACGCGCGCTGAGGGCTGCAGCGGCCGTGCAATCAGATTGGAGTCGGGCAGTACGCCGACGCGGATTGCGGCGTCGAAACCTTCGTGCATCAGATCTACCCAGCGGTCATTGAGGATCAACTCCACCTGCACGTCGGGATAGCGCGCCAGATAGGTATCGAGCGCGGGCGCGATGCGGCAGGTGCCGTAGATGACCGGCGCGCTGATGCGCAGACGTCCGCGCGGCCGCGTTCGCGCATCACGCGCGTCGATTTCGGCGGCTTGCAGCTGCGCCAGAATGCTGACGCATTGTTCGTAATAGCCGCGGCCGGTGTCGGTGAGATGCTGCCGCCGCGTGGTGCGATTGATCAGTGTCGCGCCCAGCAAATGTTCAAGCGCGCGCACGTGATTGCCGACCATCGTGGCGGTCATTCCGCTGGCTTCGGCGGCGGCGGCAAAGCTGCCGCGTTCCACCACGCGCACAAACACCGACATGCTGGCAAAGCGATCCATTCGTAAATCCTGATTGGGGGTCGCGTTAGCGGATGATCGTTTATCAAGTTTTGCGATGCAATCAGACTTTGCCCTGCGCCATGTGGCTCGGTTGAAGGGGGTGAATATGTCTTTGCAAGACAAGAATGTGGTGGTGCTGGGTGGCACGTCGGGCATCGGCTTTGCGGTGGCGCGGGCCGCCTTGGAGCAAGGGGCGACTGTGGTGGTGGTATCTTCGCGTGCAGACAACGTGGATGCGGCCGTCGTCGCGTTGGGCTTGGGGGGGACCGGGTATGTGGCGGATCTGACGGACGCGGGGTCAGTGCATGATCTGTTTGCCGCGCTGGGCGCGATCGACCATCTGGTTTATACGGCGGGCGAAAGCCTGTTGTTGGGCGAGCTTGCCAATACGGATGCCCAGCTCGCGCGTCAGGCGTTTGAGGTGCGGGTGTTTGGCGCGATGGCGGCGGTGAAGGCAGCGACGCCGAAGATCCGGCACGGCGGGTCGATTGTGTTGACCAGCGGGATCGCCAGCGCCCGGCCACAGAAGGGGTGGACGGTGGCGTCAAGCATCTGCGGCGCGATGGAAGCGTTTACGCGAGCACTCGCGGTGGAGCTGGCGCCGCTGCGTGTCAACATCGTGAGCCCGGGCTTTACCCGCACCGCGCTGTGGTCAAACATCCCACCCGAGCAACGGGAGGCTTTGTATCGCGAAGTGGGTGCGCGTTTGCTGGTGGGGGAGATTGGAGCCGCTGCGGATGTTGCGCAGGCCTATGTGTATCTGATGACCAATCCGTTTGCGACCGGGCAGACGCTGGTGATTGATGGTGGTGGCGTTCTGGTTTGATGCGATCTGCGGCAAGGCCCAGGCGGGCGGGCCTTGCAAGGCGCCGGTGGAATCAGGCAGCCAGCGCCTGAGCCGCTGAGGCACTTAGCCGCGGCGCATCACCCAGTCGCGATGCAGATCATCGCCCACCTGAAACGTGGTCTCGCCAATGATTTCGAAGCCGTTGCGTTGATAAAACGCGATGGCCCTGGCATTGGCTTCGCTGACGGTAAGCCGCACCGGGCCGTGTAGTTGTTCCAGCGAGCGTTGCACAAGCAAGCTAGCGACGCCGGCGCCGTGATGCTCGACCAGTACATAACATTTTGAAAGCTCCGGGATGCCATCGGCGCGGGCGATCTGGAGCGGCTCTGGCTGGTGCTTGATCAGGCTAAAGCCGATTGGAACGTCCTTGTGCAAGGCCACCCACAATGAAACGCTGGGGTCCGTACTCATCCTTAGAAAATCTTCGGACTGAAGATTCTGTGCGATGTAGGTCGCGATTTCCGTGGCTGGCGTCTGAGGCGGGCAGGCAAGTGCGAAAGTGCGCTTTGCGATTTCGCTGATTGCAATATGGTCGGCGGAAACGGCGCGCCGGACAACATAAGACATTCGGTTTTCTCCAGAAATAAACATTCCACGGTGGCCCCTGGTGGGGGGCACAGTATGGCGTGGGCTGAGTATGCTGTGCAAACCGCAGCGGATTACGTGGCGCGTGGATGAGCATGGCGTCCGCGCCAAAACAACGAAGCCCGTGGGCGCAGGGGCTTCGTCGCTTGAGGCTTCAAGTGGCGGCTGGTATCAGGCAGCGACCACAGCTTTACGGAAAGTCAGCCGGGTCGTGAGCCATTTCCGGACCACGTTGTCTACTCTGACCAAGGCCAGTGAAACAGCAATGCACAACGCGCCAAACAGGATGGTGCGCAGCGCTGGGCTGAATATCTGCACATTCATCTGCGTGTAGAGCAGTTGCCACAGCGGGATGTGCATGATGTACAGCGGGTATGAGATATCGCCCAATTTCTGACAGAGGCGTTTAAACCAGCCTTCGATCTGCACGGAAAACATCAGGATCAGCGTTGCGGGCATCAAGGAAATCGATGCCACGAACAATACGCGGCTGTTGCCGAACACAAAACACGCGAGCAGCATGCCGCCCACCAGCCACAGCATCCACGCTGGAAATTTGCGGGTGTAGATGCCAAGCGAATAAATCAGGGTGCCGCAGAAAAATTCGGCGGTAACGCGGCCGAAACCCAGAAAGAAATTGGATGAGTCCCAACCAGGATTGGTCTGCCGGGTGATCACCGTACCCAGGATAAACAACAGCAGGGCGGTAACGCCTATCCACAGCGGGATGTGTTTACGAAACCGGTGTAGGTAATAAAAGAAAAGAAAGTTGGCAAACAGCTGAAAAAACATCGACCAGGCGGGCGCGTTAAGCGGGAACACGGGCGCATGCACCATGGCGGGCCCCGGGCCCAGAGGCCACGGCGCCACGGAGAAATACGGTAGCCAGGCCAGATTGAGCGATACCACTTTTAATAGATGGTTGATGTCTTCAACGCTGATCTGGGGCATGGCCAACAAGGTGCCGAGCAATCCCACAGCCAAAGCGATGAAATACATGGGCCCAAGCCGGATGACGCGCACGGTGGCGAATTGCAGAAAGCTCATGCCGCCAAGGATTTTGTGTCCATAGCCATAGGCAAGCACAAAGCCCGCAAGCACATAGAAAATATCCACTGCAATCCAGGCGCCACCTGCCCAGACTAGCCCGTTAATCCGGCTAATGTGGTCGGTGACGACGGCCAGCGCTACGACACCGCGCAGGCCGTCAAGCAGATCAAAGCGCGCAGACTTTGGCTTGTTCATCATTACTCCTCGGGGTTCGGGGCGGTGCCGACGAATCTCGATTAAAGTCGCCGCAGCGACGATGCACGCCGCGCAGGCTGTCGGTTGACGATGTTTTATGGTTTTTTGAGTGTGCAAGCGCAGGATGGGCGACGCCCGGCGCGGAGGTGTAGCTCACGCTGAATTCTGGCAATCTTCACAATTACAGAATAAGTAATTAACGTCGGTGTCGTCAATAGTTAACTGACAATATTGTCAGCTAACGCGAGGGGAACAAATCCGTGGTTAGCATAACCCTGTGAATTCAACGGGATGGGTACTGC
The DNA here is from genome assembly GCF_001294205.1 of Amantichitinum ursilacus. Classification (GTDB taxonomy): domain Bacteria; phylum Pseudomonadota; class Gammaproteobacteria; order Burkholderiales; family Chitinibacteraceae; genus Amantichitinum; species Amantichitinum ursilacus. The sequence continues at coordinate 53,110 of NZ_LAQT01000004.1, read as the reverse complement.
AAATCAATTGAAATTTGTAAGTGTCAAGTAATTTCTTCTGTCTGTAGCGCGGCAGTGCAACGTCAATAAGCGCCACCAACCCAGGGCAACGCCCGGGCCTCGCATCGGAAGGGCGACCAATGCCGATGCTGCAGCCGGTCGTTGTAACAACCGCGCTGTTTCCGTTATGCTAGCGGGCTAGTTTTCGTATGCCTGACCCTGATTAAATGGGCGCCGAAATTTACCGCGGCGTGCGATGGTGATGCGAGCAAGGCGGCCGCCAGCTGCAATATGCTGAGCGACGCTGTTTCGTGTTGTCGCGCGCGCTTCACATTACGGGGCTGGTTTTGATACCGGCCCAGCCTGGCCCAAGCATGGCTTGTCGGCCTGAGTCACAAGCGAAGGATGGATTACCAAATGCAAGCACAACTGGAAACCCTGAGCGGGCTCGAGCGCCGTCTCAGCTTCTCCGTTCCCCGTGATCAGATTGCCTCTAAAGTCAACGCTCGCCTGAAAAGCCTGAGCAAGACGGCCAAGATCGACGGCTTCCGTCCGGGCAAGGCCCCGATGAGCATCGTGTCGCAACAATACGGTTTCCGCGTTCAGGAAGAAGTGCTGGGCGAAACCGTTGAGCGTTCGTTTGCGGATGCCGTGCAAGAGCAGAAGCTCAGCGTGGCGGGCTACCCGCGTTTCGAGCCGAAAGACAGCGCTGAAGACGCTGATTTCCAGTTCGCCGCCACTTTCGAGGTGTATCCGGAAGTGACCGTGGGCGATCTGGCTGGCGTTGAAGTTGAAAAGCCGACGCTGGAAATCTCCGATGCCGAAATCGACAAGACTGTCGATATCCTGCGTCGTCAACGCACCCGCTACGAGCGCATCACCACGCCGGCTGAAGCCGAAAACCGCGTGATCATCGACTTCAAAGGCACTATCGATGGTGAGCCGTTTGAAGGCGGTAGCGCGGAAAACTACGCGTTCGTGCTGGGCAAAGGTCAGATGCTGCCCGAGTTCGAGGCTGGCATTACCGGCATGAAAGAAGATGAAGTCAAAAACGTGGAAGTGAACTTCCCGGCTGACTATCATGGCAAAGACGTGGCTGGCAAAACCGCCACCTTTGAAATCACCGTCAAGAATGTAGCGCAAGCGCAGTTGCCTGAAGTGGACGCTGAATTTGCCAAGACCCTGGGCATTGCGGATGGCGACATCGCCAAGATGCGCGAAGAAGTCAAAGCCAACCTGGAGCGCGAAGTGCGCTTCCGCCTGAAGGCCCGCGCCAAAGAAAGCGTGATGAGCGCCCTGATCGACGCATCGCCGGTCGAGCTGCCAAAATCGCTGGTGGGTCTGGAAATCGGTCGCCTGGCCGAATCTGCTCAGGCTGACTTGAAACAGCGTGGCATTGATCCCAAGTTGGTACCGTTCTCGCCGCAAATGTTTGAAGCGCAAGCCAAGCGTCGCGTGCATCTGGGTCTGGTGCTGGCCGAAGTGGTGAAAGCCAACGGTCTGGAAGCCAAGCCGGAACAGGTAAAGGCCATCATCGAAGATCTGGCTCAGAACTACGAAGATCCGACCGACGTGGTGCAGTGGTACTACGAAAAACGCGAACGTCTGGCTGGCCCGGAATCGATGGCGCTGGAAGACAACGTGGTTGATTTCGTGCAGTCGAAGGGCAAGACGGTTGAGAAGCCGGTGTCCTTTGAAGAATTGATGGGCCAGCAACAACAGGCTTGAGCGGTCCGGATGCCGTCGTTGGGTATCCGGAAGCAGTAACCGGATATCCAACTCTCGTGAGGAAAACCATGCAACACTCAGATTTTGAACCGCAAGGCCTTGGCTACATCCCCATGGTGGTCGAGCAAAGCGGGCGCGGCGAGCGTTCGTACGATATTTATTCGCGCTTGCTGAAAGAGCGGGTGGTCTTCCTGGTCGGCCCGGTCAATGATCAAAGTGCCAATCTGATCGTTGCGCAATTGCTGTTCCTTGAATCGGAAAACCCGGACAAGGACATTTCGCTGTATATCAATTCGCCTGGTGGTTCGGTAACGGCCGGTCTGGCGATTTACGACACCATGCAGTTTATCAAGCCCAATGTTTCGACATTGTGCGTGGGCCTCGCGGCCAGCATGGGCGCCTTCTTGTTGACGGCGGGCGAGAAGGGCAAGCGTTTTGCGCTGCCGAATTCGCGTGTCATGATTCACCAGCCGCTGATTGGTGGCCTGGCGGGTCAGGCATCGGACATTGAAATCCATGCGCGTGAACTGCTGAAGACCAAGCGTACGCTGAATGAGCGTCTGGCCTTCCATACCGGTCAGCCGATCGAAACGATTGAACGTGATACCGATCGCGACAACTTCATGAGTGCTGAAGAGTCGGCGAAATATGGCTTGATCGACGAAGTGCTGGTGTCACGCGCAGGCAAGGCCTGACACTGATGTTAAGATAGTGGCCGCCAGTGTTCTGCTGGCGGTTTTCTTTTTCCTGGTCCGCTCCGGCGCGAGGGGGGGATATGGCTGACAAACCCAAAGACAAATCCAAAGAAAAGCTGCTCTATTGCTCGTTTTGCGGCAAGAGCCAGCACGAAGTGACCAAGCTGATTGCCGGTCCGCAAGTGTTTATTTGCAACGAGTGCATTGAGCTGTGCAATGACATCCTCAAAGAGGAAGGCAATGCGCAAATCGGCGCCGTAGCAGAAACACAGACGCCGGATGGCAAGCGCTTGCCGTTGCCGACCGAAATCCGCGAGACGCTGGATTCGTACGTGATCGGGCAAGAGCGCGCCAAGAAAATTCTGGCTGTGGCCGTGTACAACCACTACAAGCGACTGTCGACCAAGGCCGACAAGCATCGCGACGTGGAATTGTCCAAGTCCAACATCCTGCTGATCGGGCCGACGGGCTCGGGCAAGACGTTGCTGGCGCAAACCATGGCCAAGTTGCTGGATGTGCCGTTTGTGATCGCCGATGCCACCACGCTGACCGAAGCTGGTTATGTGGGTGAAGACGTTGAGCACATCATCGCCAAGCTGCTGCAACAATGCGATTACGACATCGAGAAGGCGCAACGCGGCATCGTTTATATCGATGAAATCGACAAGATCGCCCGCAAGAGCGAAAACCCGTCGATTACGCGTGACGTGTCGGGCGAAGGCGTGCAGCAAGCATTGCTGAAGCTGATTGAAGGCACGGTAGCTTCGGTACCGCCGCATGGTGGTCGCAAGCATCCGAATCACGACATGCCGCAGGTCGACACCACCAACATCCTGTTTATTGTTGGCGGCGCGTTTGAAGGGCTGGACAAGATCATCCGTAATCGCTCTGAGAAGGGCGGGATGGGCTTTGGTGCGACCGTGGTCAGCAAAGACAATACCTCGGGTATTGGCGCGCTGCTGCACGACGTCGAGCCTGACGATCTGGTGCGCTTTGGTCTGATCCCCGAATTTGTGGGTCGTGTGCCGATTACCGCCACGTTGGAAGAGCTGGACGAAGCCGCACTGATTTCGATCCTGACCGAGCCGCGTAATGCGCTGGTCAAGCAGTATCAGAAACTGTTTGACATGGAAGGCGTGACGCTGGAAGTGACAACAGACGGTTTGAGCGCCATTGCCCGCAAGGCGATGGAACGCAAAACCGGTGCGCGTGGTCTACGCTCGATTCTGGAATCATCGTTGCTCGACACCATGTATGAACTGCCGGCGCTGGAAGGCGTTTCGAAAGTGATCGTGGACGAAAACGTGATTACTCAGGGCGCGGCGCCGCAACGTGTACCGTCTGACCCGGCTGAACCTGCCGCAGCGTAATCATCAAAAACCGGCTTTATGCCGGTTTTTTTCAATGTTGCCAGCAACATAGCGATGACAAGCGGAAAAGCGGCCGCGCGCCACTGAGCGTCCGATGGCGCAAAAGTGGCTGCGCACGTTGAATTTCGTGGCCTCAAGCCACATTATTGATTTATTCCCCAACCACCTCAGGGCCCCAAAGATGTCAGAAAATCATGCATTGCCCCCTGAAGTCGCGTCCTTTCCCATGCTGCCGTTGCGGGATGTGGTCGTGTTCCCGCATATGGTTATCCCGCTGTTCGTCGGTCGGCCCAAGTCGATCCGCGCGCTGGAAGCTGCAATGGAAGGCGGTCGCCACATCCTTTTGGTGGCACAAAAGAATGCCCAGAAAGATGAACCCGCTATGGCGGACATCTATCCCGTCGGTACTGTCGCCACCGTACTGCAGTTGCTGAAACTGCCGGATGGCACGGTCAAAGTGCTGGTGGAAGGCCTGCAGCGCGCCGATATGCTGTCGCTGAAAGACGAAGACGGTTATTTCAGCGCCGAAGCCTTGCCGCATGAGCCAGCCGATGACGAAGGCCACGAAGCCGAAGCCATGCGCCGCGCCTTGCTGTCGCAGTTTGACCAGTACGTCAAACTCAACAAAAAGATTCCGCCCGAAGTGCTGACCTCGCTGTCTGGCATCGAAGCGGCTGGCCGTCTGGCTGATACCATCGCCGCTCATCTGCCGCTCAAGCTGGAGCAAAAGCAGGTAGTGCTGGAAATGGGCGACGTCAAAAAGCGTATGGAACATTTGCTGAAGCAGCTCGAAACCGAGTTGGACATTCTGCAAGTGGAAAAACGCATCCGTGGGCGCGTTAAACGCCAGATGGAAAAGAGCCAACGCGAGTACTACCTGAACGAACAGGTTAAAGCCATCCAGAAAGAACTGGGCGAGCTCGATGAAAACGCTGATCTCGACGATCTGGAAAAGCGCATCAAAGCCGCGGGCATGACCAAGGAAGCGCGCGAAAAGGCCGAAGCCGAGCTGAAAAAGCTGCGCATGATGTCGCCGATGTCGGCCGAAGCCACCGTGGTACGCAACTATATCGACACCATGCTGGCGTTGCCGTGGAAGAAAAAGACCAAGATCAGCAAGGACATTTCTGCTGCCGATGAAGTGCTCGACGCAGAGCACTACGGTCTCGAAAAAGTGAAAGAACGTATCCTTGAGTACCTTGCCGTGCAAAGCCGCGTCGAAAAACTCAAGGGCCCGATCCTGTGCCTGGTTGGCCCTCCTGGCGTGGGCAAGACCTCGCTGGGCGAGTCGATTGCCCGTTCCACCAATCGCAAATTTGTGCGGATGGCATTGGGCGGCGTGCGCGATGAAGCCGAAATCCGGGGCCACCGCCGCACTTATATTGGCTCGATGCCCGGCAAAATCCTGCAATCGATGACCAAGGCTGGCGTCAAAAACCCGTTGTTCCTGCTGGATGAAGTGGACAAGATGGGAGCTGATTTCCGCGGCGATCCGTCCTCTGCGTTGTTGGAAGTGCTTGATCCAGAACAGAATTCTTCGTTTAACGATCATTACCTTGAAGTCGATTACGACTTGTCGGATGTGATGTTTGTGGCCACCGCCAACACGCTTAACATCCCGCCGGCGTTGCTGGACCGGATGGAAGTGATTCGTCTGTCGGGCTACACCGAAGACGAAAAGGTCAACATTGCGCTCAAGTACCTGGTGCCCAAGCAGGTGAAGGCCAACGGTTTGAAAGACGGCGAGCTGGTGGTGAATGACAGTGCCGTGCGCGACATCGTGCGTTATTACACGCGTGAAGCGGGCGTGCGTAGCCTGGACCGCGAGATTGCCAAGATCTGCCGCAAGGTAGTGAAAAACCTGCTGCTTAAACCTTCGGATCGCAAGCAAGTGGTTAACGCCAAAAACCTCGACAAATATCTGGGTGTGCGTCGTTACGACTACGGTATGGCCGAGCAACAGAACCAGGTGGGCCAGGTCACAGGTTTGGCGTGGACTGAAGTCGGCGGCGAATTGTTAACTATCGAAGCAGTGAAATTGCCGGGTAAAGGCAAGATGATCCAGACCGGTAAACTGGGTGATGTGATGCAGGAATCGATCCAGGCGGCGCTGTCTGTTGTGCGCACGCGGGCGGCCCAATTGGGCATTGATCCCGAGTTTTATCAAAAACACGACATCCATATTCACTTGCCGGAGGGGGCAACCCCCAAAGATGGGCCTTCTGCGGGTATCGCAATCGCTACTGCAATGACCTCTATCCTTACAGAGATTCCGGTGCGTTGCGATGTGGCCATGACAGGCGAAATTACCTTGCGCGGCGAGGTGTTACCGATCGGCGGCCTGAAGGAAAAACTGCTTGCGGCGCACCGCGGTGGCATCAAGCACGTGCTGATTCCTGAAGGAAATGTTAAGGATCTGGCTGAAATTCCAGATAACGTTAAGCGCGGTTTGGCCATTCATCCGGTAAAATGGTTTGATCAGGTGCTGGGACATGCGCTTGAAAGACAGCCCGAGCATGCCGAAGCAGAAAACGGTGCGAGCACGGAGGCGATCAATACGCCAGCGGCAGATCGCCCCGGCGTGGAAACTGGCACACAGCCGACCAAGCACTAGTTGACACGCGTTTTTGCCGCTTGCTATAAAGCTCAGGCAATCGGCTGACCGGACCTATCCAACCAGAATGAAAGGGGACGTAAGTGAACAAATCTGAACTGATCGACGCAATCGCCGAATCCGCAGGCCTGTCGAAGGCTTCCGCTGGCAAAGCGCTGGACGCAACCATCGAAGCTGTATCCAAGGCACTGCAAGGTGGCGACGAAGTGACTCTCGTTGGCTTCGGCACTTTCTACGTGGCTGAGCGTGAAGCACGCAACGGCCGCAATCCGCGTACCGGCCAGACCATCGAAATCGCTGCTGCGAAGCAACCGAAATTCCGTGCTGGCAAATCGCTGAAAGATGCAGTACAATGATTGTCTTTGCTGCTGAGGGAAACCTTGCAGCGTAAGACCGGGGGTGGTTAGCTCAGTTGGTTAGAGCACCTGCTTCACACGCAGGGGGTCGGTGGTTCGAATCCACTACTACCCACCAAGGTGATTTGCAAGTTTTACAACAAACCTGTTATAATCGCCGACTCTTCTGGAGCGGTAGTTCAGTTGGTTAGAATACCGGCCTGTCACGCCGGGGGTCGCGGGTTCGAGTCCCGTCCGCTCCGCCAGATGTCAACAAAAAGCCAGGCTTTATGCCTGGCTTTTTGTTTTTACGCGTTCGCGAAAATTCTCATAATCCGGCTTCGACCGTTAATTCCCGTATCAACGGTGTTGTTGTGCTGCTTTGCTAGCAGACGCTGCGCATTGCTTCTGGCATGATAACGCCCCAGTCTACTTACGAAGGTGTATCTGTTCATGTTTGATCTGGTGCAAAAGAACCGAAGAATGGTCGAGGTCCTGCTGGGCGCGGTTGTGCTGGGCTTGATCGTCAGCTTCGGCTGGAGCGGTTACGCGGCCTCGCAAGGTGGCAGCGACTGGTTGGCCAAAGTGGGCAACACCACGATCAGCGAACAACAGGTCGAAGATGCGATGCGTCGCCAGCAGGGCGCGCAAAAGCCGACCGTGCTGAACGCGTTGATCGAACGTCAACTGGTGCTCAATGAAGCCCGCGATTTGCGGTTGACCCCAAGCGACGAGCAACTGCGCGCCGCGATTGCCGCAATCCCGGCATTCCAGGACAACGGCCAGTTCAGCAAGACCAAATACGAACAGGTGCTGTCGGCCAACGGCATGCAACCGCTGCAGTTCCAGAAAGATGTGGGCGAAGATCTGGCAGGCCGCCAACTGATGGCGCCGTGGCAAGCTTCGGTGGTGGTGCCCAACGCTGTCATCGAAAACGCAGCGCGCCTGATGGGCGAACGGCGCGAAGTGGTTACTTCGGTTTTCAAAGCCGATGACTATCTGGGCAAGGCCAGCGTCACTCCAGCCGAAATCAAACAATATTACGACGCCCACCAGGTCGATCTGAAAGCGCCTGAAATGGTACGGGTGGAATATCTGGTGTTGTCGGCCGCGCAACTGGCGCAGCAACAAACCGTCAGCGATGCCGAAATCCAGAAGTACTTTGACGCACACAAGGCCGAGCTGGCCAAGGATGAACGCAAAGCCGCACACATCCTGATCGCGGTACAGCCCAACGCGTCCGCTGCTGACAAGCAGGCCGCCAAAGCCAAGGCGGAGGCCATCGACAAGCAAGTGAAGGCCAATCCGTCTTCATTTGCCGCCGTGGCCAAAGCGGAGTCGCAAGACCCGGGTTCCAAAGACCAGGGTGGCGATTTGGGTTGGTTTGCCGCTGATGCAATGGTCAAGCCATTCGCCGATGCCGCATTCAAGCTCAGTAAAGGCCAGATCAGCGACGTGGTGGAAAGCCAGTTTGGTTATCACATCATCATGCTGGAAGACGCGCGCACCACCTCGCTGGCCGATGTGAAGACCGCAGTGGCCGACAAGGTGAAGGCTGAAAAGGCGCAGACGCAATATCAGTCCAGCCTCGACAAGTTTAACGAGCTGGTTTATCAGCAAGCCGACAGTCTGAAGCCCGCTGCCGATGCGCTGAAACTGCAAACCGCGCAGAGCGGCTGGGTAACCCGTCAAGGCGCGCAAGACCCGGCGCTGAGCAACCCCAAGCTGACCGAAGCGTTGTTCAGCGATGATGTGCTCAAGAAAAAGCACAACACTGAAGCGATTGAAGTGCAGCCGGGCACGCTGGTCTCCGCCCGTGTGATCGACTACAAGGCCGCGCAAGTCCCGCCGCTGGCGACGGCCAGCCCGGATATTGAAAGCAAGCTGAAGCACGAGAAGGCCGTGAAGCTGGCCGCTGCCGACGGCGCACAAAAGCTGGCCGCGCTGCAAAAGGGCGAAGCGGCTGAGATCAAATGGGCCGAACAACCCACGCAACTGGGTCGCTTTGGCAACCCGGCGGTGCCGGCGGATCAGGTCAAGGCCGTGTTCAACGTCGATGTGAAGAAGCTGCCGGCGTATGTGGGCGGTGCTGATCCGGCCCAGGGCTTTGTGGTGTACAAGGTGGAAAAAGCCATTGCAGCTCCGGCCATGACCCCGGAAATGCGTGCGCAGCTGACGCAAAGTATGGAACAGACCTACGCGGGTGCCGAGATGGCCAGCTACATGGCCAATCTGCAGAAAAAGCAAAAGGTTGAAATTCGCGCGGCCAAGTCGGAATAACGCGGCGCGCATCCAGACCCGCGTGCAAGCGCGGGGCGTGATGTAAGAAAAAAGCGGCACTTTACTGTGCCGCTTTTTTTTATGGCATGCTGCTGTGTGTAAGTGATATTTCCTGAATTTGCCGTTGTTCCGCTCAAACGCAACACTGGTTTGATCTGTATCAGAAAACTATTGAAATCTGGAACGAACAGGCCGATATATGCGGTAAGGCAGTCCTTACTACCCGCTCACGAGGAAACAATCATGGTCAACTATTTTGAAATGGAATCGGGCGCAACATTGGCCGATGCACCGACCACGCTGATGATGGGTGACCCGGTAGAACAACAGACCGCCCACACGCCGCTGCTGCATGCGCCGCAACCTGCACTGCGCTTGATGACAGTAGCCGAAGCCGTTGCAACCGAACGCCAGCAGCATCCCGCCTTCAGGAATCGCTTGATCTGAACCAGTGCGGCGGCCGCTGTTCCAACGTGGCCGCCATGCCTTCCCTTGCTTCCGGATGCGTATGCAAATGCGCAATCCGGTGCGCACTATCCGAAATCAACGCATCATCCACCGGCCGATAAGCCACATTGGTGATCATGCGTTTGGCCGTCGCCACCGCGTGCGGCGCCGCCTTCAGCAATGCTTCCACCCAGTCTTTGACGCATTCCCGCATCTGTATCGGCGTATCGACCACTTCGTGTACCAACCCGGCCTGCGCGGCGCGTTCGGCTTTGATGGCTTCGCCGGTCAGCATATAACGCCGCGCCATCCCGACGCCCAGGCGCGACACCACATAAGGCGCGATGATCGCGGGTGCCACGCCCATCCGGGTTTCCGGCAAACAGAATGACGTAGTGCGATCCGCCACCACCATATCGCAACAGGCCACTAGTCCCACGCCGACGCCTTCGGCATTGCCATGCACACAGGCGATGGTGGGGGTAGGGATCCGGTCCAGTAATTGCAGCAAGCGCGCCAGTCGCAACGCCTCATCAAAATTGCCCGGCGCGTCCATTACGTCGGCACGCTTGAGCCAGGTCATGTCCATGCCGCTGCAAAAGCGCTCCCCTTGGGCGGTGAGGATCAGTACGCGCAGGCCCTCGTTTTGCCCAAGCCCGGCCAATGCCGCAGTCAGTTCGGCCAGCATGACATCGTTGATGGCATTGCCCGCCTCGGGCCGCGCCAACGCAATGCGGGCGATGCCGTTGGCATCGATACTGATCTCGAGGGTATCGGCCATCTTGCCTTTCTCCTGGGGCAGGGTGCGCGGGCACTACGTGTTGCGACGCGGTCAGCGGCTACCTCATTGATTTAGCACATAAATCCGCATGCCGCTGGCATCGTTTTGGTGCGCGCCGGTGTGGCTGCGCGCAAACGCACCTTCGGCCCGTAAGCTCATTTGTGTTAGAGTGCGCCGCAATCCTGTGTCTGTTTCAAGCAGTAACGGTTTGTGCATGGCGCGCAGGTGCTGCGGCCAGACTCATTAATGCGGATATCGTGTTGCCCTATTTCTTGTTATCCACGCTGTACCGGTTTCTTTTGCAACGTCTGATGTTATGGACGGCAGTCGCCGTGCTGTTGGCGTGTGCCGGCGCGGCAGACGCTGCACGTGTCGAGATCGCCGGCCCTGGCGGCATTACCTTGCCCGCGGAATGGATGGCCCCGCCGTCTGCCACGGGCAACGCGCCCGGCATGTTGCTGCTGCATGGCTGTGGCGGCTTGTGGGCCAAGCCCGGCGTGCTGGCCACACGGCCCGCGCATATGGCGGCCCTGTTGCAAGAACTGGGCTACGGCGTGTTGATGGTTGATAGCTTTGGCCCGCGCGGGGTGCGCGAAACCTGTACCGCGTCCAGCAAGGGCGCACTCAATTCAACGCGCCGGGCCGAAGATGCGCAACGCGCGGTCAACTGGCTTAAAAGTCGCAAAGAAATCGATAGTAGTCGCATCGCCGTACTGGGTTGGTCGCAAGGCGCAACCACCGTGCTGGCGCTGATGGATCGGGATAATCCCGGCGTGCGCGCCGCCGTCGCCTTCTACCCGGGCTGTGGTTCATTTCTGCGTACCGCGCAACCGTATCAACCCGCCGCGCCCACGCTGATGCTGATGGGAGAGGCCGATGACTGGACGCCGGTGGAACCGTGCCGCGATCTGGTCACGCGTTCGGGCATGGATACCTTTCGCCTGGTCAGCTATCCCGATGTCTATCACGACTTCGATGATCCTGGCCTCGAAGTCCATTTGCGCAAAGATATTGCCAACGATACCCATCCTGGCGGCGGTGTGATGGTCGGCTTTAACCAGTCGGCCACCGATGACGCCTATCGCCGGGTGTTCAAGTGGTGCTCACGCTGGCTTGACCCGTTTCATACGTATCCGTACGAACAACGTACCTCGCGCCCCAGTGGTGTCCCTACGCCCGCCGCCGTGCCCAAGCACTAGCGCTGCGACTATCTGCTATGCTGGCGGACGTTGCTGACAGCATGCTTTGGCCATCACGACACGCGCTGCAAATCATTGCCCGCCTTGCGCAGTTGCGACGCCGTGCATTGCCTTGCAGCCGGTGCGCGCGGATTATTCGCCTCCAAACCCATATCCCGGAGTACATCGCCATGTCTTTCAGTCCTGCCGAAGCGGCTTTGATCAACGCCGTGCCTGGTATCAGCCAGCGCGACTCGCGCGAGCTTTACCCGCAAGCCGATGGCGCGGGTCTGCCTGTATTGGTCATTGAAAACGCGCAAGGCCGGGCTGTGGTGGCGTTGCAGGGCGCGCATTTGATGTCGTTTGTGCCAGCAGGCGGTGACGACCTGCTGTGGCTGTCGCCCAAACTGGTCTTGCAGGCCGGCGAAGCGGTGCGTGGCGGCATTCCGCTGTGCATGCCGTGGTTTGGCGCCCATCCTGAGCATGACGATCTGCCCAAGCACGGTTTTGCCCGCAACGAAAACTGGAGCGTGATCGAAGCCGCCGCCAATGACGACGGCAGCACGCGCGTGGTGTTGGAACTGCGTGACAACGACGCTTCGCGCGCGTTGTGGCCGCACGCCTTTGTGTACCGCCTGGCCATTACCGTGGGCAGCACACTGCATCTGGATCTGCAAGCGCAGCATCTGGGCCAGGAACCGCAATTGCATTCGTTTGCGCTGCACACCTATTTTGCCGTGCCCGACGTCAGCAAAGCCGTTATTCACGGCCTGGAAGGCACCGAATACATCGACACGCTGCCCGCCGACAAGCCGCGCATCGCGCAAGAGGGCGAACTGCAACTGTCCGGTCCCACCGATCGCGTCTATCTGGATGTGCCCAAGGTGCAAACCATCAGCACCGGCAAGGGCAAGATCGTGATCGAAAGCGCCGAAACGCATTGCGCCGTGGTGTGGAACCCATGGGAAAACGCCGCGCGCATCGCGGACATCGGCGCGGGCAATTATGTCGGCTACGTCTGCGTGGAACGCGGCGATATGTGGGATTACTCGCCCACGCTGCAACCGGGCGATATCTATCACGTTGGCATGACGCTCAGCGCAGAGTGATCGTAGAATAGCCGCCAGCAGGGCCGCCCGGTACGCCGCGCGGCCTTTTGCATTACGGCGCGCCGAGGGTGGGCCTATCCTCTGGTGTTGGTCGTATCAAACCTCATCTTTGTCCGACGGAATCTCATGCAATACCGCGATCTGCGCGACTTTATGGCGCAACTGGAGAAGCTGGGCGAACTCAAGCACGTTAGCGTGCCGGTCTCGCCTTATCTCGAAATGACCGAAATCTGCGATCGCACCTTGCGTGCGGGCGGCCCGGCCATCGTGTTCGACAATGTGCCCGGCAGCACGATGCCGGTGCTGGGCAATCTGTTTGGCACGCCGCGCCGGGTGGCGTTGGGCATGGGCGCGGATCAGGTCAGCGCACTGCGCGAGATCGGCAAGACGCTGGCCTACCTCAAAGAGCCGGAGCCGCCCAAAGGGCTGCGCGACGCGTGGGACAAACTGCCACTGTTGAAGCAGGTGCTGAATATGGCGCCCAAAGTAGTGGGCAAGGGCGCTTGCCAGCAAAACGTGATTGAAGGCCCGGATGTCGATCTGGCCGCGATCCCGGTGCAGCATTGCTGGCCCGGCGATGTGGCGCCGCTGATTACCTGGGGTCTGGTGGTCACGCGGGGGCCCGAGAAAAAACGGCAGAACCTGGGCATCTATCGCCAGCAGGTGATAGGCCGCAACAAAGTCATCATGCGTTGGCTGGCGCATCGCGGCGGTGCGCTGGATTTTCGCGAACATGCCAGACGCAACCCCGGCCAGCCGTATCCGGTGGCGGTGGTGCTCGGGTGCGACCCGGCCACCATCCTCGGTGCGGTCACGCCGGTGCCCGATAGCCTCAGCGAATATCAATTTGCCGGCTTGTTACGCGGCAGCAAGACCGAGCTGGTCAAATGCATCGGCAGCGATCTGCAAGTGCCCGCATCGGCTGAGATTGTGCTCGAAGGCCATATCAACCCCGATGCCAATCACCCCAGTGGCTTTGAGCACGCGCTCGAAGGCCCGTATGGTGATCACACCGGCTACTACAACGAGCAGGATTATTTTCCGGTCTTTACCATCGACCGCATCACGCAACGCGACAACCCGATCTATCACAGCACCTACACCGGCAAGCCGCCCGATGAGCCGGCCGTGCTGGGTGTAGCGTTGAATGAAGTGTTCGTGCCGATCCTGCAAAAGCAGTTTCCCGAAATCGTCGACTTTTATCTGCCGCCCGAAGGCTGCAGCTATCGCATGGCGGTGGTGTCGATCCGCAAACAATATCCGGGCCATGCCAAGCGCATTCTGTTTGGCGTGTGGTCGTTCCTGCGCCAGTTTATGTACACCAAATTCATCGTGGTGGTGGACGAGGACGTCGATGCGCGCGACTGGAAAGAGGTGATCTGGGCCATCACCACGCGCATGGACCCGGTGCGCGATGTCACGCTGGTGGAAAACACGCCGATCGATTATCTGGATTTTGCCTCGCCGATCAGTGGCCTGGGCGGCAAGATGGGCCTCGATGCCACCAACAAATGGGCGGGAGAAACCACGCGCGAATGGGGCCGCACCATCGATAAAGACGCGGCCACCGTGGCTCGCGTGGACGCCATGTGGGATCAGCTGGGGCTTTAGTCAGCGCGGCTTGGGCCCGCAGCCCAGGCGCGCTACCAGCTTGACACTACCCTATGCCAAATGAGTAGATAAGCGGATTCTGACCAGGTGCCCACAACATGCTGAATGCTTCGCAGCGCGAGTTCGTTTTCACCGAACAGGACTTCGAGAAAGTCCGCAAGATGATCTACAACTATGCCGGTATCGCGCTGACGCCGGCCAAGCACGACATGGTGTACGGCCGCCTGGCCAAGCGTTTACGCGCACTGGGTTTGCGCTCGTTCAATGAATACCTGGCGGTGCTGGAACGTGGCGACAGCAAGGAATTCGAGCTGTTTACCAATTCGCTGACCACCAACCTGACGTCGTTTTTCCGCGAATCACATCATTTTCCGATGCTGGCCGAGCATTTGAAGGCCAATCGCAGCGCAGGTGTGCTCAACGTGTGGTGCTCAGCCTCCAGCACCGGTGAAGAGCCGTATTCGATTGCAATCACCGCCTGCGAAGCACTGGACAGCCTGCGCCCGCCGGTCAAGATCATCGCCACCGATCTCGATACCAACGTGCTGGAAACCGCCAAACGCGGCATCTACAACGGTGACGAAGTCGAAAAGATGGATAGCGCGCGCGTACGCCGCTTTTTTGATCGCTTGCCCGATGGCAACTATCAGGCCAAGCAGGAACTGCGCGACATGATCGTGTTCCGCAAGCTCAATCTGGTGGAAACCAACTGGTCAGTGCGCGGCCCGTTTGATGCCATTTTCTGCCGCAATGTGATGATTTATTTCGATAAACCAACGCAGCTTAATATCCTGCGCCGGTTTGCGCCGTTGCTGAAAAACAATGGGCTGTTGTTTGTCGGCCATTCCGAGAATCTGTATCACGCCGCCGAATACTTTAAATTGCGCAGCAAGACTGTTTACGAGTTGAGCAAGCCTGCCGCGGCCGCGCCGACCAATCCGTACGCGCGCTAAACCGCAGCAATCCTCACAGATACAGCATCGCGCGGCCCACTTGATGGGCCGCGTTGTCTTTGCCCAGCAGCCGCACCAGCTCCAGCGCAAACAAAGCCGCCGTGCCCGCGCCGCGCGATGTGGTAATCAGCCCGTCGCTGACCACGTTATACGGCGAGACGATGGCGCCCGCTTCGGCCAGCAACGATTCAAAGCCCGGAAAACACGTCGCCTTTTTGCCCTGCAACAAACCAGCCTTGGCCAACACCTTGGGCGCGGCGCAAATGGCCGCTACCGGCCGACTGGCCGCAATCTGCTCGCGCAAACGCTGTTGCAAAGGCGCGTGCTGCAACATCACATTCGCGCCCGGGCCACCGGGCAACACAATCAAGGTGGGCGTTTCCACGGCGGCCTCGGCAAAAGTCAGATCCACCTGCAGCGTCATCTGGTGCGATCCGGTCACCGCCAGGTCTTCGTTCAGCGATACCAGCAGCGTTTCGATTTCGGCGCGCCGCAGGATGTCGACGGTGGTCACCAGTTCAACTTCTTCAAAACCTGCGGCGGCGTAAACGTGGACCTGAGTCATGCTGGTTCTCCTGGATATGGGCGGGCGCGGCATACCGCCCGCCTAAAGATGATCGCCCACCTGCTGGCCCGGTGGCGGCACTTCGGTTTGCACTTTGCCCGATGTGGGCGGCAATTGCAGAAAGATGCCCGCCGCCAGCATCGCCATCACGCCGACGCACATAAAGGTGTAGTGGAACGATTGCAGCAGCTGCGGCTGGGTTGGGTGCACATATTCATTGGCAAAGCCCGCCAGCAGCGCTGCAGCGGCCGCCACGCCCAGGCTGACCGACAGTTGCATCACCACCGACAATAAACTGTTGCCGGAACTGGCATCCACGTCGCTCAGGTCAATCAAGGTAACGGTATTCATCGCCGTAAACTGCATCGAATTGACCGCGCCAAAAATCGCCAGATGCAGCAGCAACATCGGGTAGGCGGTGTCGCTGCTGATGGTGGCAAAGCTGATCATCAGACAGCCCAGCAACAGCGTATTGCCGGTTAGCAGCAGGCGATAACCCAGGCGCTCGATCAGGGGTTTGGCAATGGCTTTGGCAAACATGGCCGATGCCGCCACCGGGATCATGGTCATGCCCGCTTTCGAGGGCGAATAGGCCAGTCCCACCTGCAACAACAGCGGCATCAAGAATGGCATTGCGCCGCTGCCCAGGCGTGCAAACAGATTGCCCAGGATGCCCACCGCGTAGGTATGCGTGTGGAACAACTGCAGCCGGAAAATGGGATGTTCGTTGCGCGCCGCATGTAGCCAATAGGCCGCTAGGCACGCCAGCCCGGCCATCAACAACAGCATCACGCGCGCGTGCGCCAGATGCAGTTCGCCCAGACCTTCCAGCGCCACCGAGATCAGCACCATCGCCGCACCAAAGAATACAAAGCCCATGCTATCGAAACGCGACATTGCACCCGGCGCGGCGCGTAAGTCGGGCATAAACTTCCAGGTGGCGGCACAGCCGACAATGCCCACCGGAATATTGATCAGAAAAATCCAGTGCCACGACGCGTATTCCACCAACCAGCCGCCTAGCGTCGGCCCCACCAGTGGCCCCACCATGCCCGGCAAAGTCACAAAGCTCAGCACTTCCACTAGCCGGGCGCGCGGATAGGCACGCAAGATCACCAGCCGTCCCACCGGCACCATCAGCGCCCCGCCCAGGCCTTGCACAATGCGCGCCAATACCAGCGTGGTCAGCGTCGGCGCTTGCGCACAGAACAGAGAGCCCAGGCTAAACAGCAAGATCGCGCTAAAAAACACGCGGCGCGTGCCAAAGCGGTCGGCAATCCAGCCTGAGGCCGGTATCAACAAAGCCACCGTCAACAAATAGGCAATGACCACGGACTGCATGCGCAGCGGGCTTTCGTTAAGGCTGGCGGCCATGGCGGGCAGGGCGGTGTTAAGTATGGTTCCGTCTAACATCTGCATGAAAAACGCGATGGCGACGATCCAGGGCAGCAAGCGGGCGGTACGCGCATCCATTTCGGCGGGCATGGCGATCCTGTTGTTGTTAAGGGTGGTGGATTGATCTTAGCGGGCGCAGCCAAAGCCAGCGACTATCAAACGGACCAGGCGCGCGACCGCGTGTTCCGTATTGGCGCGATGTATCGCGTGTCACGTCAGCGCGCCGCACTGTAGCGTGCGTGTAACGCTGTAATGCGGGCGTCATAACGGCCTTGCAGACTTCCGCCCTTCCACGCGGAGCTTACAGGCCACACATAATGAAAAAACTGATCGTGTTGTTGGGTGTACTGACGGTAGAAAATGCGGCGCTGGCCGCTGGCTCGTTTGATGTCCTCACGGGGCAAACGCTAGGCACAGCGCAGGCTTTGGCGGCGGGCCAGACCGGCGTGGTGGAGCAAGGCGGAACGCTAACGCTGGGTGGAGCCACCGTGGCCGTCACCGTAACCGGCAATGCCACCATCACCAACAGCGGCAGCATCACCCAGACCGGCACGGGCCGCGGCATCCGCGATAACACCGGCGGCTTGACACTCACCGTCAACAATCTGGCGGGTGCCCTCATCAGTGCGTTTGATGGCGACGTGATCCAGATGAACAAAGCCAACAGCAATATCTATTTTAATAACTACGGCACGCTGACCTCGACCAACAACTCGGCCGGGGGCTCGCAAGCTATCGACTTTGCCGCCATCACCACCGGCGTTAACCAGCTGCACAATTACGCCACCGGCATCATCACCGCCAATGAAGCCGATGCGGTGCGCCCCGGCGTTAACGGCGTGGTGATCAACGAGGGCCTGATCAAATCGACGCGCAACGCGGGCAGCACCAGTGGCACCGATGGCATTGATGCGCAAACCAACAGCGGCATCAGCATTAGCAATAGCGGCACGGTGGAAGGCGCGCGGCATGGCATTACCGGTGGCCCCGACGCCAGCACCAGTACGGGCGCGTTCGCGCTCAGCATCGTTAACCAGGCGGGCGGCGTAATCACCGGGGCCAATGGCTCCGGCATTAACGTGGATGGCGTTAACGCGCTGGAAGTCGTCACCATCAACAACGCGGGCAGCATTACCGGCAACGGCCTGGCGGCGGATGGTGATGGCGTGGATGTAGACGGCCTGGTCAACCTGACCAACAGCGGCATCATCAAATCCACCCAGGCCAATGGCGATGTCAGCGAGGGTGTGACCGTGGGCGGCGGCAGCATCGTCAACAGCGGCACCATCGAAGGCGACAACATCAACGGCGGCATCGGTCGCGGCATTACCCTGGCGGGCCTCGATAAAGACCCAATCACCAGCGCCACTATTCCGGTACAGGGCATTTATGCCGATACCACGATCACCAACAGCGGTTTGATCAAAGGTCAGACCGATTCCGCCATCGCCATGACCGGCGCCAACAGCGGCTTTACCGTCACCATCAACAACCAGGCCGGCGGTACGCTGGAAGGCGGCGGCAGCGCGGCGGTGGTGGCGGCCGGTGCGCAAACCACGCATCTGATCAATGCGGGCGTGATCAAAGCCGATGGCACCGGCAAAGCGGTGGACTTTGGCAGCAGCGACAGCAGCCTGCAGATTGTGGGCGGCGCAGCCAGCATCAGTGGCGATCTGGATGGCGGCAGTGGCAACAGCACGCTCAGCATCGTGCCGGGCGCAGGCAATTCGTTTGTTTATGCGGATAACATCAGTCGCTTTGCCAGCCTGAGCGTGGGCGCCGGCACCACCATTCTGGATGGCAACACCCAGATCGCCGGCCTGACCAGCGTCAGCGGCGGCGTGCTGCAGATTGGCGATGCCAGCCATGCCAGCGCGGTGCTCGCCGGGAATGTGCAAGTGGCCGCGGACGGCACACTGGGCGGCCACGGTAGCGTGGTGGGCAATGTCATCAACGCAGGCATCGTGCGGCCCGGCGGTTCGATCGGCACGCTGACCATCAACGGCAACTATAGCCAGAGCGCCAGCGGTACCTTGCTGATTGATGTCAGCCCCAGCGGCGCATCCCAACTGAAGGTCAACGGCGCCGCCAACCTGGGCGGCACGCTGCAATTGCTGTACGGCCCGGGCACCTACACCGCAAGTACGTTTAACGTGCTCAGCGCCAACAGCGTGAGCGGCAGCTTTGCGAATGTCAGCAGCAATGTGCCGACCGGCATGACGCAAAGCGTGGCGGTCAGTGGCACGGGCGTAAACCTGGTGCTGCAAGGCGCGGCGACGGCGACACCGACGCCGGCCCCCACGCCAACCCCCAGCCCTGC
The DNA here is from genome assembly GCF_001294205.1 of Amantichitinum ursilacus. Lineage (GTDB taxonomy): Bacteria > Pseudomonadota > Gammaproteobacteria > Burkholderiales > Chitinibacteraceae > Amantichitinum > Amantichitinum ursilacus. Next base: position 33,750 of record NZ_LAQT01000004.1, on the reverse strand, counting down.
GCCCAGCCCGGCCCCAGCGCCGACGCCGGTGGTCATCGCCCCCACCAACGCCAATCTGTTCGGCGCAATGGCCTCATCCAGCTTGCTGCAAACCCAACGATTGGCCGATGCCGTGCTACAAGCGCGCCATGCATCGGGCGCACCGGGTGAAGTGAACGGCTGGATGCAGGCCGAAGGTCAGAACGTGCGCACCGATGCCAATAGCGGCGCGCCCGGCTACAAGGATGAGCACTTTGGTCTGATCGCGGGCGCGGATACGCAAAAAGGCGGCTGGACGCTGGGCGACGCCATCAGCTACGGCCATTCACGCGTCGAAGAAAACGACACCGGCAATAGCGGCAAGATCGATACGCTGGCGCTGACGGGCTACGCGCAAACCGATACCGCCAGCGGCGTGCAACTGGCGGGCACGCTGGGCGCGGGCTACAGCTGGTTATCCAGCACGCGCCAGTTTGCCACGCTGGGCAATGCCACCGCCGACGCTCATGCCTATACCTTGGGCGGCGCGCTGCAAGCCGGTTTGCCTTCCGCCTTAACCGCCGCGTGGACGCTGACGCCGCGGCTGGGCGCACGCTATGCGCTGTACCACGGCCAGGCCTTTAGCGAGAGCGGCCCCACCAGCCAGAACCTGAATGTGCAAGCGGCCACGCTGCACAGCATGCAGCCGTTTGCCGGCATCGCCATTAACTACGCTGCCGGCGAGGGTAGCCGCAAGGCGCAATTGCAAGCCAGTCTGGATTACGCCTATGAAACCGGCAGCGCGTCGCGTGCAATGACGGTGGCGTCGCAAGATGGCACGCGCTTTGTGATTCCCGGTACTGAAACCGAGCGCGGCCTGGTCACCGCAGGCATCGGCATTCAATATCCGCTGGGCGCGGCGCTGGATGTGTATCTCAATTACCAGGGCATTGTTAAAACCGGCAATGTGGCGGCAAATGCGGCCAATGCGGGGCTTAAATATCGCTTTTGATCGATCCGCCCAAACGGGCAATCCCGATAAAAAACCCCGGCCATTTATTTGGCCGGGGTTTTTTTATTGAGCCCGGCTCAACGCGGGCGGTCATGCTCATCCAGTTGTTTAAAACGGCCGGATACGATAGCCATTGCCGTCTTTATTGCTGGCAAAATCGTAATACGCCGATAAATGAATCTGCTCGCCGATATGTTGGGTAAACGAAACGCCATCATCGCCATAAACCCGGCCCAGATGCCCGGCCGCATTGGTTTGCACTGCCCACGCTTTGTCGCCGTTGCTCATATTGTTCATCGCCACCCAGGCGGACGCCTGCGCCGACATGCCGCTGACCGTGCCATTGATATCATTCTGGCCATTCGTTACTGGCGAGATAAAGATTTTGGCATTGGCGCCACGCGCTTCAGCGTATTCGGACAAGCGCTGGTTTTCGGTGTGATTAAGCACCAGCAGAATCTTGCCCGCCAATACATTGGGCGTCGGCCAGGTTTTGCCCGCGATATCGGTTTGCAATGCTTTACTGCTGCCGACGTAATTGGCTAAATCAGCCGGGGTAAACAGCGCATTGCCAAAGATATTGCCCACCAGTTCATCCAGATCGGCCGGCGTGCGTTGCGAACTGGCTTTGGACCAGCCTTGTTTTTTATCCAGAATGACGGTGATAGGAAAATGCCCGGCATTGGCATCGCTCCACGCCTTGATATCGTTAAGGCAAGCGGCCAGATCGTTTTTGCCGCTGCCGTCGCCCGTGCAATTATTGTCATTGCCAGACTGGAATAGGGTGCCCGCATCGTGGCGCACAAACCAGTGTTTGGCGGAGCCACCCGAAACCGCATCCTGCTGATCCCAAAAATCGACCTCGATGGTACGCACACTCTCGAATACCGATTTGAATACGCCGACATATTGTTTTTGATAACAATTATGGCAGGCCACCTGGGCGATTTTATTCAACGGCGTATTCCACACCGTTGGCGCAATAAATGCCGCATTGGCATCGGCGGCCATGGCCGGCGCGGTAGCAAATAAAGGGTTGAGCAATAGCGCGATGGCGATGGCTTTGCTGAGATTAACCCGCTTGTTTCGCTTCATATCCTGCACTCCGTCAATTTATAAGAAGGTGCGGACGCGGCAGGGCCGTTGGCAGACGGCCCCAGCACGTTGCAGCGCGAGCATGCGAGCGCGATATGACGGAAATCCGGCAGCGGAAATGAAGTTATCGTTGCAGTGTGTTACGTGACGGGTACGCGACGACAATAAAAAAAAGGACGTCCGTAGACGTCCTTGTTTAATCAACGCGGCAATGGCGCACTCAATCTTCCAGTGCCAGCAATTCGGCCAGTGTCTGGCGCCGGCGAATGATTTTGAATTGTTCGCCATCCACCATCACTTCGGGCACCAAGGGGCGCGAATTGTAATTGGACGACATCGAAGCGCCATAAGCGCCCGCGTCGTGGAACACCGCCAGATCGCCCACTTGCGCTTGCGGCAAGACATGCGGATCGAGAATGCCATCGGCTTTTTGCGTAAACACATCGCCCGATTCGCACAACGGGCCCGCGACGACGGTGGAGATGGGTTCGCCAGCAATCTCGCTACCATCGGCATGCACAAAGCTGATCTCGTGATAAGCGCCGTACATGGCCGGGCGCATCAGATCGTTAAAGCCGGCGTCCACCAGTGTGTAATGCATGCTGCCTGCGGTTTTGGCGGCGCGCACTTCGGCCAGCAGCTTGCCCGCTTCGGCCACGATAAAGCGACCCGGCTCGATTTCCAGATGCACTTTATGCCCGACGATGGCCTCGATCTGTTTGCGCGCGGCATCCCACACGGCAAAGTAATGCGCGGTGTCGACGCGCGTCTCGTCATCGGCGCGATACGGAATTGATAAACCGCCACCGGTAGAAATGGCGCGGATATCGTGGCCGGACTGGCGCACTTGCTCGACCATGGCGTCGCACACGCGGTTTAAATGGCTGTAATCCACGCCCGAGCCAATATGCATATGCAGGCCCACCAGATCCAGTCGGTACTGCTTGACCAGCTCGATGGCCGCGCCCAGTTGTTCAAACCAGATGCCGTGTTTGCTGAATTCGCCACCGGTATTGGTTTTGCGGCTGTGGCCGTGGCCGAAGCCCGGGTTGATGCGCAGCCACACGCGATGGCCGGGGCTGACTTCGCCCAACTGCTTCAACATGTCGGGCGAACCGGCGTTAACCGGCACTTTCAGTTCCACCACGCGCGCCAGCGTGGCACGGTCGAGAATATCGGCGGTAAACACCACCGGGCTCGGTTCTCCGCCCACGTTGTAACCCGCAGCCAGAGCGCGCTCCAGTTCGCCAAGCGAAACCGAATCCACCATCACGCCTTCGGCTTTTAACAAGCGCAGCAAATGGGTATTGGAATTGGCTTTCTGGGCAAAGCGGATCACGTCAAATTGTTTGAGTTCGGCAATGCGCGCGCGGATTACGGCGGCATCGTACACATAACAAGGCGTGCCGACTTGCGCGGCGATACGGGCGAGGAGAGGGCCGTTAAGGGGCTTCATGAAGTCGAGTCCAGATGGCTGATTTATATGGTGTTGTGTAATGTCCGTCGGGCATTTTACACACGAAACCGCCCTGCGCGGGCCTGATAGCCCGCGGCCGCGCTGACGGGGGCCAGTGCGGCTAGCTCTGTGCTTCGTAAATGCGCACCTGGTCGCGGCCGCCGTTTTTGGCGTTATACAGCGCCTGGTCGGCACGGATCAGCGCGTGATCCAGCCCCAGTTCTTGCGGCCACGCGCTGATGCCAAAGCTGGCAGTAAAACTGACCACACCACCGGTGGCCACCGGCACGCGAATTTGCGCGACTTGCTCACGCAAACGTTCGGCCACCAGCTGCGCGCCCTCGACGGCGGTTTCGGGCAATAACAGGGCGAATTCTTCGCCGCCCATGCGCGCCACCAGATCGATTTCGCGCAGGCTGGCCGACACCACATTGGCCAGTTGTCGCAAGGCCTCATCGCCCACGTCGTGGCCGTAGGCATCGTTAATGCGCTTGAAATGGTCGATATCGAACATCACCAACGACAGCGGAGTGCCTGAGCGCGCGGCACGTTTGTATTCCATATCGGCGCGCAGCCAGAATGCACGGCGGTTCAGCAGACCGGTCAGGCTGTCGGTGCTGGCCAGTTCTTCCAGCTGTTTGACCATGCTGGCGCGTTCTTCCAGCGTGGACAGCAAATGCATATTGGCGCGGTCGAGCATATCGGTGCGCGCGTGCACCTGTTCTTCCAGCGCCTGGTTCAGCGTGGCCAGTTTGCTGCGTTCGTCATTCAGACCCGCCACCAGATGGCGCAGCGAGGCGGAGAGTCGCGCCGATTCGCTGTACTGGTTTTCCAGCGGAATTTCGAGGCCGCTTTCGCCTTGTTGCAAACGTTCGGCCGCTTCAGCCAGCCGCAACATCGGCCGCGCAATCGCTTCGGCCAGCCAGGCGCCCAGCAGCGCAAATACCAATGCGCCTATCGCACCCACCACCAGAATGGTCAGTTGCAGACTACGCACCGGCGCAAAGGCGATACGCGTAGGTTGGCGCACCACGATTTTCCAGCCCAAGCCCGCAAAGTTCTGCTCGCCATGCGTCAGCACCAGAGAGGTTAAATAGTCGTTGCCATCGGGCCACGTCACCGGCTCGCCCGCTGCTTCGGCCGTGGGCAGATTGCGCGGCAGTTTCACGGTGGCGGGGTCAACGCCGGGCGGGGCGAGGATGATTTCACCGGACCGATTAAGCACGAAGGTTTCGATGCCCTGGTTGCGCCGGGCGGGCGTAAACACGTTTTGTTCCAGCCCGCGCGCCCACGCCCACGACAGATGCGCGCCCAGCACGCCCAGAAACTGGCCATTCAAATCAAACACGGGCGTGGCGACGTCGACAAAGCGCAGCGGTTCGCCATTGGCTTGCGGGCTGAGCAATTTGGCCAGCAATTTGGCTTCGTGGATGTCGCCGGTAAACAGATCGCGCTTGCCCGCCTGAAACCACGGCCGCTCGGCCACGCTTTTGCCTTCCAGCAAGCCGTGCGTGGCGTATTGCACGATGCCGTCAGGGCTGGCCATGCCGATAAAGGCGTAATTGGGAAAGGTTTGCGCCAGCTTGTCCAGCACGGCGCGGTTGTCGTTTTTGCTGGTGGACGGATCGCGCACCTGGCGCAAGGCGGCGATGATCTGGATATCGCGCACGCGCTGGTTCATGCCGCGATCCAGCTGGTCGCGTAATTGACCGGCCAGTTCGCTGATGGCCTCGCCGATATCTTCGCGCTGGCGCTCGGTGGCCAGATGGCCCAGCACCAGCGACAGGCTCAGCGCCATGATGGCGGAGACCGCGGCAAAGGCAACCATCAACACAGAACGCAGGTTCTTGCGCGGCATGCAACCTCGGGCCAGAAGCTATTTTGAGAAAATGATTGTAATCGGCGGCGTGGCGCTCTGCATGGTCGGCACGCAGAGTGCGCTTACCACGCCACACCGCGCGCCAACGCCATCACGCCAGCACCGTATTACGCCGCTTGTAGCGCCTGCAGAATTTCACCCTCAATCTGCCGCACCGCGCGTTCGTCGCCCAGCACATTGCCCGACACCACAAAGTTATCTTCGGCGCGTTCGCCCAAGGTCATGATCTTGGCGGCGTGGATTTCGAGACGGTGCGTGGCCAGAATCGACGCAATCGCCGACAGCAAACCGGCGCGATCACCTGCCACGATTTCGACGATTGAATAACGCCCACCGCGCTCGTCCGGGCGGATGGATACACCGGGCCGGATCGGGAAATGCTTTTGCTGGCGCGAAATACGGCTACGCCCCGGGCCGCGCAACGGCGCATTTTGCGCAATCTGCGTGGCCAGTTCGTATTCAACATAGCCGATCAGGTCGCGATAGCTTTGCCCGGCGTGGTCCTGGATATACACATAAAAGCTGTCCAGCGCGTAACCATGGCGCGTGGTCTGGATGTGCGCATCAAAAATGCTGTAGCCCGCTTTCTCGAAGAAAGCGCAAATCCGCGCAAACAAGTCAGGCACATCTTTGGTGTACACCAGCACCTGCAAGCCTTCGCCGGTCTCGGACAAGCGCGCACGCACAATGGGCTCGTCGGTGTTCAGTCGCGTAAACAACTGCCGGGTGTGCCAGGCAATCTCGCGCGCTTCGTTGCGCAGAAAGTAGACGGTATCCAGTTGTTTCCAGAAAGCCTCATGCGCATCGGGGCGCAGGCCGTACAGGCGCAGTAAGCGCAGCGCTTCTTCCTGGCGTTCTTCCACCCACGACCGCACGCCGATGTTCTGGCTATTCAGATAGCGTTGGGTGGCTTTGAACAAGTCTTCCAGCAACTTGGCTTTCCACGCATTCCATACCTTGGGGCTGGTGCCGCGGATATCGGCCACGGTCAGCAGATACAAAGCGGTCAGCCGACGCTGGTCGCCCACCCGTTTGGCGAAATCGGCGATGACGTCGGGGTCATACACGTCCTGCTTCTGCGCCACTTGCGACATCACCAGATGTTGCTGCACCAGCCACGGAATCAGCGCGCGATCATCGGGGTGCAGCGGATGCTCGGCACAGAATTTTTCGGCGATCGCTTCGCCCAGCGTGGAGTGATCGCCACCGCGGCCCTTGCCGATATCGTGGAACAGCGCGCTGAGGTACAACGCTTCCGGGCGTTCAAATTCTTCGGTCAGGCGCGAACAGAACGGGTATTCGTGTGTAAACGCCGGCATGGCAAAGCGGCGCAGATTACGCAACACCATCAGTGTGTGTTCGTCCACCGTATAAACGTGGAACAAGTCGTGCTGCATGCGCCCGACGATCTCGCCAAAGCGCGGCAGATAGCGGCCCAGCACGCCGTAGCGGTTCATCGCACGCAGGCTGTGTGTCAGGCCGCGCGGCTGGCGGAACAAATCGATAAACATCGCTTTGTTGGCCGGATCGGCGCGGAAGTCGTCGTCGATCAGCGAACGGGCATGCCATAGCGCGCGCAGCGTCTCGGGGGCGATATCGGTGGCGTAAGGCTGTTGCTCGTATAGCAAAAACAATTCGAGCATCGCCGAGGGGTGTTTTTCAAAGACATCGGGCGCAGCAATTTCCAGCGACGAACCGCGCAACTGAAAGCGCTCGTTCAGCGGCGTAATGTCGGTGCCGATTTGCGAATAGATGCGCGAGCGCAGCGCCTGGACCAGCAACGGCGTCAATTGCCCCACCACGCGCGCGGCCAGATAGTACTGCGCCATCAATTGCTCGCTGGCGCGCTGGCGTTCGTTGTCCACCAGCTTGAAATCACTCGCCAGTTGATGCTGGTAATCCCACAGAATGCGGTCTTCGCGGCGCCGGGCGATCCAGTGCAACTGGATGCGGATGGTGCGCAGCACGCGCTCGGCGTGGCGCAGGCTCTGACTTTCTTCCCGGGTGAGCATGCCCATCGCGGCCAGCTTGCGCCAGTCGTGGCCCAGACCCAACGCACCGGCAATCCAGCCAATCAGATGCAGGTCGCGTAAGCCGCCCGGGGCTTCTTTCAGATTGGGTTCGAGCTTGTAGGTGGCGTTTTCAAACTTGCCGTAGCGTGCTTGTTGCTCCAGCAATTTGGCGTCAAAAAACTCTTTGGGGTCGATATGCTGGTAAACCGCTTCACGGAATTGCGCAAAGCGCGCCGGGTCGCCGGACAAACAGCGGCATTCCAGCAATGCGGTTTGCACGGTGATGTCTTTTTCCGCTTCGCTCAGGCAATCGGCCATGGTGCGCACGCTGTGGCCCACTTCCAGCCCGATATCCCATAATTCGCCGACAAAGATTTCCAGCTTTTCCAGCGCGGCGGCGGAGGGTTGGTCGGGCAGCAGAATCAGCAAATCAATATCGGAATGCGGAAACAATTCACCACGACCATAGCCGCCCACGGCCACCAGCAAGGTGTCGTCGGCAAAGTCGTGGCGCTGCCACAATTCCTGCAAAGTGCGATCGGTTAATTGCGCCAGGGCGCGCAATAGCGGCGCGGCGCGCTGCGGACAACTAAAGCGCTCACGCAACGCGGCTTTTTGCGCAGCGTGATGTTCGCGGATCTGGCCAACGGATCGCAGTTCGCTCATATCGATGTGCTTATCCCAGCAAATATTGCGATGGTTTGTCTTGCACGCCAGCCGAGCGCGTCAGCACCTCGTAGCCGGTTTCGGTGACCAGCACCGTGTGTTCCCACTGCGCCGACAGCGAGCGATCACGCGTGACGATGGTCCAGCCATCGGGCATGGCGCGGATTTCGCGTTTGCCAGCGTTAATCATCGGCTCGATGGTAAAGATCATGCCGGCTTCCAGCGCCATGCCGGTGCCGGCTTTGCCGTAATGCACCACTTGCGGATCTTCATGAAACCGCGTGCCGATGCCGTGGCCACAGAATTCGCGCACCACCGAATAACCGGCTTTCTCGGCATAGCGCTGAATGGCTTCGCCAATATCGCCTAGCGTCGCGCCCGGCTTGACTTGCTCGATGCCGATCCACATGCAATCAAAGGTCACTTGCGACAAGCGCTGCGCATGCGGTGGCACCTTGTCGCCCACCATAAACATGCGGCTGGTGTCGCCGTGATAACCGTCTTTGATGACGGTCACGTCGATATTGAGCGCATCGCCATTCTTCAATGGTTTGTCATTGGGAATGCCGTGGCACACCACGTTATTGATCGAAGTGCAAACGGCCTTGGGGTAGGGCGTATAACCCGGCGGCTGATAATTGAGCGGCGCAGGAATCGTGCCTTGCACGTTTACCATGTATTCATGGCACAGCCGGTCCAGTTCTTCGGTGGTGACGCCCGGTTTGACAAACGGGGTAATGTAATCAAGGACTTCGGCGGCCAGGCGGCCGGCCACGCGCATCCTGGCGATGTCCTCGGCGTTCTTGATGGTGACTGACATATTGATTTTTCCTCGCCCGTCCTGGCATTGCTGCAATTAAACATGCGTTAACAAAAGCATATGGGGACGGCGCGTAAAAAGCACAAAGAGAGGACGGGCCTCTCTTTGTGCTGCATTGTGATGAGAAACAATGCCGTTATTCTAGCGCCGCGCGTGCTCGGGCAACACGATGTTGACTTCGAGTACCTCGAAATCGTCTTTCTTGTCGAGCTGCACTTTGATGTCGTCCGGATTGATCGCCACGTATTTGGAGATGACTTCAATCAACTCGCGTTGCAGTTGCGGCAAATAATCGGGTGCGTCACGACCGGCGCGTTCGTGCGCCAGAATAATCTGCAAACGCTCGCGCGCCACGCTGGCGCTTTTTTTCTTTTCGCCAAAGAAATAGCTGAGGATAGACATGGTTTAGCCTCCGAACAGCCGTTTCCAGAACGGCTGCTTCGGCGCTTCAATAAAGCGCAGCGGTTTTTCTTCACCCAGGAAACGGGCCACCACGTCCTTGTACGCCTCGGACACATCGGTGCCAGCGGAATGAATCGCCGGCGCGCCCGCGTTGGACGCCTGCAGCACTACTTCGGATTCCGGCACCACGCCAATCAGCGAAATGCGCAGCAGATGTTGTACGTCGTCCAGCGACAGCATTTCGCCGCTATCCACCCGCTTGGGCGAATAACGCGTAACCAGCAAATGCGTTTTAACCTGGCCGCCTTCTTCGGCTTTCTTCGATTTGGCATCCAGAATGCCAATAATGCGATCCGAATCGCGCACCGACGAGACTTCCGGGTTAGTAACTACCACGGCTTCATCAGCGAAATACAGCGCCAGGAAAGCGCCGGTTTCGATGCCAGCCGGACTGTCACAGACGATGTAATCAAAACCATCGGCCGCCAGTTCTTCCAGCACTTTTTGCACGCCTTCTTTGGACAGCGCGTCTTTATCGCGCGTTTGCGAGGCGGGCAGGATAAACAGGTTGTCGCTGTTCTTGTCCTTGATCAGCGCCTGGCGCAGCGTGGCTTCGCCCTGAATGACGTTGACGAAGTCATACACCACGCGGCGTTCGCAACCCATGATCAGATCGAGGTTACGCAAACCCACGTCAAAATCGATCACGGCAGTTTTAAAGCCGCGCAATGCCAGGCCGGAGGCAAAACTGGCGCTGGTGGTGGTCTTGCCCACGCCACCTTTGCCGGAAGTGACAACAATGATTTTGGCCACGAATAATCCCTTTTATCTCTGCAGTGTTGGTGTTGGCCTGGACGCTTAAAGCGCCAGTGCTTCTATAACCAGATTGTCTTGATCCAGAAAAACCTGCGCCGGTTTTGATTTGACCGACGCCGGCAATGATTCGTCCAGCGTGCGATACACCCCGGCGATCGACACCAGCTCGGCTTCCAGGCTGGTGGTAAAAATTCTTGCGCTGGTATCGCCGCGTGCGCCAGCCAGGGCACGGCCGCGTAACGGCGCATACACGTGGATATGGCCATCGGCGATCACTTCGGCGCCATTGGACACCAGTGCCAACACCACCAGATCGCTGCCCTTGGCATAAACCTGCTGGCCGGTACGTACCGGGCGGGTAATCACCATGGCGGGCGCGCGCACCGGGGCGGCCTCAGGCGCGGCGACGGGTGCGGGGGCCGGTGCGGGCGTTGCGGCAGCGGCGGCCACCCGCGTTTCTTCATCCAGCAACAACAAGCCGGCTTCTTGCGCGGCGGCTTGTTGCGCGTCGTTGCCACCCAGCGCCATTACCGGCTTGAGCGCGTAATTGCGCAGCACGGCCATCAAGGCACTGACTTCCGCCGCGGTGGGCGTTTGCGGCAACTGGTTGAAATCGAGCGCTACCTGCTCGTTGCTTAACATATGCTCGCGGCCACCCAGGCGCTGTTGCAGCGCGGCGTCCAGCACGGCGACGTCCAGCGTGGCTGGCACAAAGGTCAGCAGTTTTAACCCGCTACTTTTAAATTCGAAAGCGGAGACATCAGAGCGGGCGTTGGACATGTGTAAGCGGCGGCAAGGGGCGAAGGAAACGAAGGCGAGAGTTTAACCCGCGCTGGCTGTAGTCGGAAAGCTGCGGTTGTCAAATGTTGAAAGATTTTGCCGGGGTTTTTTGAGCCCTCGCGCGCCTAATAACAACGCCGCTTCAGCCCGGCCTTGAGCATGATGGTGGTCGACAGCTCTTCGATCGAAAGTCGCGTGGTGTTCAGGTACGGAATATTCTCAGCGAGCATCAGCGTTTCGGCCTGCGCCACTTCGTCCTGGCAGGTTTCCAGCTTGCAATAGTGGCTGTCTGGCTTACGCGAAAAGCGGATTTGCGCCAGCCGTTCTGGCTCGATGGTGATACCAAACAATTTGTGCCGGAATGGCAATAGCGGCTTGGGCAGGGCGTGTTGCGCAAAGTCTTCCGGCGTAAACGGATAATTGGCCGCTTTAATGCCGTATTGCAGCGCCAGATACAGGCAGGTGGGCGTTTTGCCCGAACGCGATACGCCCACCAGAATTACATCGGCATCCTGCAGGTTTTTGGCCATGCCGCCATCGTCATGCGCAGTGGTGAAATTAACCGCATCAATGCGGTTTTTATATTCTTCAAAATTGGCGATGCCATGTACTTTGCCCGCGGTATGGCCGGACGGGCGCTGTAATTCCTGTTCCAGCGGGCCGATAAAGGATTCAAAGAAATCCATCATGAGCGCTTCGGGAATATCAAACAGCTGGCGCAGATGGGCATTGATAAATGTGCTGAATACCAGCGGCCTGCATTGGTCCGTTAGTGCTTGCGCGCGGATTTGCGCCACGGCTTGCTCGGCTTTTTCGGGCGTGTCGATATAGGGCAGCACAATGCGGCGGATGGTTACGTCTTCAAACTGCGTAATCAGGCTATGCGCCAACATTTCTGCGGTAATGGCGGTGCGGCCGGAAACAATAAACGCAGTGCGGGGCATAGGCGGCAAATCCCTGAGGGTAGGCGAGCAATACTTTAAAAGGTGCGGCGCACCAGACCGGCGCGATGCATGATGCTGGTGGCCAGTTCTTCAATGGAGCGCGTGGTTGAGCTGAGATACGGCACGCCCACGTGGCGCATCAAGGCTTCGGCCTCGTTGACTTCAAACTGGCAATTATCAAACTGCGCATATTTGCTGCCTGGTTTGCGTTCTTCGCGGATTTGCGACAGTCGTTCCGGATCGATGGTCAGGCCAAACAATTTGGTGCGATAGGGCAATAGCAGACGCGGCAGCGTGTGCGCGCCAAAGTCTTCAGGCGTCAGCGGGTAATTGGCCGCTTTAATACCGTATTGCAGCGCCAGATATAAACACGTGGGGGTTTTGGCGGAGCGTGATACGCCAATCAGGATAATGTCGGCTTCGTTCAGATCGCGCGGCATGACGCCGTCGTCGTGGCTGATCGTAAAGTTGACGGCATCGATGCGCGCTTTGTATTCCTCAAAATTGCTGATGCCGTGCGATTTGCCCTGGATGTGCGATGACTCGCGGCCCAATTCGCGTTCCAGCGGATCAATAAAGATCTGGAAAAAATCCAGCGTCAGCGCCTCTTCCACGTGAATGATCTTGCGCAGCGTGGCATCCACCATCGTGGAAAACACAATCGGCCGGCATTGATCGGCCGCCGCCTGTTGCCGGATCAGCGTGGCGGTTTCTTCGGCTTTATCCCGGTTGTCGATATACGGCAGGGTAATGCGGCGGAAATTAACGTCGTCAAACTGGGTCAGCAAAGAATGCCCAAGCATTTCGGCGGTAATGCCGGTGCGATCAGACACAAAAAAGGCGGTGCGCGGCATGTACAACGTTCTCCGGTTTGGTCACGCAATGGCACAGGCAAAACAAATCATTCTCGGGATCGCAATCCGGTTCGTCATTGGCGTAATCCTGTAGCTCATCGTTTTATCACATGGCCGCATTACGGCAAGCAAATTCGCAGAATGTGATTAGTTTGCTTACGTCGTTTCCAGTGCTCGGGAGGAGTACCCATGGCGCTGTTTTAAATGCAGAATCAAACGCAAAATCAAAGTCATACAGCGCTGTTGCGGCTTTCCCCATGCGGGATTTTCCTGTAATGGATTTCGCCACTATGCGCTAGCAAGTGTCAGCCTAGAATGGGTCCAACCTGTTTTGCAACGCAACATTTTTTGACGAGGTACGCCATGAACGTCGCTGAGCACCCCGCCGCATCGCAACCCACCGCAACCGCGCCCGACCCCCACGCCCGCGTGATCGATTTTGTGCATCTGCGCATGCATCAGGTCGACCAGGTCGGCGGCAAAAACGCCTCGCTGGGGGAGATGATTTCGCAACTGGCCAATCAGGGTGTGCGCGTACCTGGCGGCTTTGCCACCACAGCCGATGCGTATCGGCAATTTCTGGCGCACGAAAACCTGGCGGGCCGTATCGACGCGGCGTTGCAAGGGCTGGATGTGGATGACGTCAAAGCGCTGGCCGTCGTCGGCAAGCAAATCCGTGAATGGATTGTAGCCACGCCATTTCCGCCGGAACTGGAAAACGAAATTGCCGCGCATTACGCCTTATTGGGCGACGACGCCACGGTCGCCGTGCGCTCTTCGGCCACGGCGGAAGATTTGCCGGATGCCTCGTTTGCCGGCCAGCAAGAAACGTTTTTGAATATCCGCGGCTTTGCCAACATCCTGCACGCCATCAAAGAGGTATTTGCCTCTTTATATAACGATCGCGCCATCGCTTATCGCGTGCATAAAGGCTTTGATCACAAACTGGTGGCGCTGTCGGCTGGTGTGCAACGCATGGTGCGTTCTGATCTGGGCGCGGCGGGTGTGATGTTCTCGATTGATACCGAAACCGGTTTTGATCAGGTGGTGTTTGTGACCGCGTCGTATGGCTTGGGCGAAACGGTGGTGCAGGGCGCGGTGAATCCCGATGAATTCTATGTGCACAAGCCCACATTGAAAGCGGGGCGTCCGGCCATTGTGCGCAAACATCTGGGCGGCAAAGCCATCAAGATGGAATTCGATACCGAAACCGTGGCCGGTAAATCGGTGCGTACGGTGGACGTGCCTTTAGCCGAGCGCCGCCAGTTTTCTTTAACCGATGCCGAGGTGGAAGAGCTGGCCGGCTATGCCGTCACCATTGAGCAACATTATGGCCGTCCCATGGATATTGAATGGGGTCGGGATGGCGTCGATGGCAAGCTGTATATCCTGCAAGCGCGCCCGGAAACGGTTAAATCGCAAGAAAGCGCGGCGGATAAATTAAGCCGCTTCCGTTTGCACGAACGCAGCACGGTATTGACTGAAGGCCGCGCCATTGGCCAGAAAATTGGTTCGGGCAAGGTGCGCATTATTAAAGACGTATCCGAAATGGATCGCGTTGCGCCTGGCGATGTTCTGGTCTCGGATATGACCGACCCCGATTGGGAGCCGGTGATGAAGCGCGCAGCCGCCATTGTCACCAATCGCGGCGGCCGCACCTGCCACGCCGCCATCATCGCGCGTGAACTTGGCATCCCCGCGGTTGTGGGCTGCGGCGACGCCACTCACGTATTGCGCGAAGGCGATGAAGTGACCGTGTCGTGTGCCGAGGGCGATACCGGCAACGTGTATCAGGGCTTGCTGCGGTTTGAACGGGTGGATGTTTCGCTGGAGAAAATGCCCGAATCGCCGGTCAAGCTGATGATGAATGTGGGTAATCCCGATCTGGCATTTGAATTCTGCCAATTGCCCAATGAAGGTGTGGGCCTGGCGCGGCTGGAATTTATTATTAACCGCATGATCGGCGTGCATCCGAAGGCGCTGCTGGCTTATCCCAATCTGCAGCCGGAATTGAAAGCGCAGGTGGAAGAACGCATTGCTGGCTATCGCTCGGCGGTTGATTTCTATGTCGACAAGATTGCTGAGGGCATTGCCACCCTTGCGGCAGCATTCTGGCCGCGTAAAGTAATCGTGCGTTTGTCCGACTTTAAATCGAACGAATACGCCAATCTGATTGGCGGCCCGCAATACGAACCGCATGAAGAAAACCCGATGCTGGGTTTCCGTGGCGCCTCGCGCTATATCGATCCGTCGTTCCGTGATTGCTTTGAGCTGGAATGCCGCGCGGTGAAGAAAGTGCGCGACGTGATGGGGCTGGATAACGTCGAAGTGATGATCCCGTTTGTGCGCACCGTTGCCGAGGCGGAAAAGGTGATCGAATTGCTGGCGCAGAATGGATTGAAACGCGGCGAAAACAATCTGCGCGTAATCATGATGTGCGAGATTCCGTCCAATGCGGTATTGGCGGATCGCTTTCTCGATCATTTTGATGGCTTCTCGATTGGCTCCAACGATATGACGCAATTGACCCTGGGCATTGATCGCGATTCGGGCGGGCCGGTATCCGCGTCGTTTGATGAGCGCAATGACGCGGTGAAAGCGATGTTGAGCATGGCCATCAAAGCCTGCAAAGCGCGCGGCAAATACGTCGGCATTTGCGGCCAGGGCCCGTCTGATCACCCCGATCTGGCGCAATGGCTGGTGGGTGAGGGCATCGAAACCATTTCGCTGAACCCCGACACCGTGGTCGAAACCTGGTTGCTGCTGGCCGGGCAGCAAGTGACGATCTGACCGTAACAGATGGCGCCTGCACGCCGCCCGCACCGATCAGGTGCTGGCGGCGTTTTGATTTGGACGAAGCCTGCTAGAATGCCGGTTTCGTCCCCCTCAGCTTGTAAAGGAACAGCGATGCCGTTCAGCCGCGCCGATTATGATCAATATATGGTTCCCAATTACGCGCCTGCCGCAATCGTGCCGGTACGCGGCGCGGGTAGCCGGGTCTGGGATCAGGCCGGTAAGGAATACATCGATTTCGGCGGTGGCATTGCCGTCAA
Organism: Amantichitinum ursilacus; assembly: GCF_001294205.1. Lineage (GTDB taxonomy): Bacteria > Pseudomonadota > Gammaproteobacteria > Burkholderiales > Chitinibacteraceae > Amantichitinum > Amantichitinum ursilacus. The sequence goes on along the minus strand of NZ_LAQT01000004.1, from coordinate 18,003 downwards.
TTCGCTGGGCCATTGCCATCCGGAACTGGTGGCCGCGCTCACCGAGCAAGGCAACAAGCTGTGGCACATCTCGAATGTATTCACCAACGAACCGGCGCTGGCGCTGGCGAAGACGCTGGTGGAGCACACCTTTGCCGAGCGCGTGTTCTTCTGCAATTCGGGCGCGGAAGCCAACGAAGCCGCGCTGAAGCTGGCGCGTCGCGCCAGCATCGAGAAGTACGGTGAGCGTAAAAACAAAGTGCTGTCCGCGCTCAATTCGTTCCACGGCCGCACTTTCTTTACCGTCAGCGTGGGCGGCCAGCCCAAGTATTCCGACGGCTTTGGCCCCAAGCCCGCTGGCATCGAACACTTTAAATACAACGACCTGGCGTCGCTGGAAGCGCTGATCGACGACGACACCGCGTGCGTCATCATCGAACCGATCCAGGGCGAAGGCGGCGTTACCCCGGCCACGCAAGAATTCCTGCAAGGCGTGCGCGCGCTGTGCGACAAGTTCAACGCGCTGCTGATTTTTGATGAAGTGCAAAGCGGCAACGGCCGTACCGGCAGCCTGTACGCCTATATGGATTTCGGCGTGGTGCCGGACATTCTTTCCACGGCCAAGGGCTTGGGCGGCGGTTTTCCGATTGGCGCGATGCTGACCACCGAGAAAGTGGCCAAACATCTGGTGGCCGGTACGCACGGCACCACTTATGGCGGCAATCCGCTGGCCACCGCCGTCGCTGGCACCGCCATCAGCATCATCACACGCCCGGAAACCCTGAGCGGCGTAAAAGCAAAATCCGAACGCATCCGCGCCGGCCTGCAAGCCATTGCCGATAAATACCCGGTCGTGGCTGAAATTCGCGGCATGGGTCTGCTGATTGGCGTGCAGCTGAAAGCCGAATACGCGGGCCGCAGCCGCGATGTGCTGAACGCCGCCGCCGAAGAAGGCGTACTGGTGCTCGCCGCCGGCCCGGACGTGGTGCGCTTCGCGCCATCGCTGGTGATCAGCGACGACGAAATCGACGCTGGCCTGGCTCGTGTGGAAAAGGCGTTTGCGCGGTTGGTGGCGTAACGCCGCAGTGCTTTGGTTCTGAGAATGCCGACCTTCTCGGGTCGGCATTTTTATTTGTGCGCACCAGCGATGCGGTCGAAATGGCTGCGCGCTCAAGCGCTTAAGCCGGATTGAGGCGTGCGCCAACTGGCATTGCCCAGACCAATCGGTACAGATATCAGAACGGAAAACGCATTGTCATCGACCCGTGGTACAATCCTCGGCTTTTCAGACTGTTAGCCAAACCCACCCATGACGCGCGCCATCCGTAATATCGCAATTATTGCCCACGTCGACCACGGTAAAACCACGCTGGTCGATCAACTTCTGCGCCAATCCGGCACCTTCCGCGAAAACCAACAGGTTGACGAGCGGGTGATGGATAGCAACGATCTGGAAAAAGAACGTGGCATCACGATTCTGGCCAAGAACACGGCAATCGAATACGAAGGCGTGCACATCAACATCGTCGACACCCCCGGCCACGCGGATTTCGGCGGTGAAGTCGAGCGCGTGCTGGGTATGGTTGACGGCGTACTGCTGCTGGTCGATGCCGTTGAAGGCCCGATGCCGCAAACGCGCTTCGTCACCAAGAAAGCCCTGGCCTTGGGCCTGCGCCCCATCGTCGTGATCAACAAGGTAGACCGTCCGGGCGCGCGTCCTGACTGGGTGGTGGACCAGACTTTCGATCTGTTCGACAAGCTGGGCGCCAGCGACGAACAACTCGATTTCCCGATCATTTACGCATCCGGCCTGAACGGCTTTGCCAAGCTTGAGCTGGATGAACAATCCGACAACATGCGTCCGCTGTTCGAAACCGTGCTCAAGCACGTGCCGACGCCTGCGGGTGACCCGGACGCCGCGCTGCAACTGCAGATCGCCGCACTGGATTACTCCACCTACACCGGCCGCCTTGGCGTGGGTCGCGTGCTGAACGGCCGCATCAAGCCGGGCCAGCAAGTGGTGGTGATGAACCACGAAGAACAAGTTTCGTCGGGCCGTATCAACCAGGTGCTGGGCTTCCAGGGTCTGGAACGCGTGCCGGTTGAAGGCGCTGAGGCGGGCGACATCATCATCATCTCGGGTCTGGACGAAATCGGTATCGGCGTCACCATCTGTGATCGCGAAAACCCGGTTGGTTTGCCGGTCTTGGGCGTCGATGAGCCGACCCTGACCATGGACTTTATGGTGAATACGTCGCCGCTGGCCGGTACGGAAGGCAAGTTCGTCACCAGCCGCCAGATCCGCGACCGTCTGAACAAAGAACTGCTGACCAACGTTGCGCTGCGCGTTGAAGACACGGCCGATGCTGATATTTTCCGCGTTTCGGGCCGTGGCGAACTGCACTTGACCATTCTGCTGGAAAGCATGCGCCGCGAAGGCTTTGAAATGGCCGTCGCCAAGCCGCGCGTGGTGTACAAGGATGTGAACGGCGAGAAGTGCGAGCCGTACGAAAACCTGACCATCGACCTGGAAGATGAACACCAGGGCGGCATCATGGAAGAAATCGGTCGTCGCCGTGGCGAACTGACCAATATGGAATCGGATGGCCGCGGTCGTACCCGTCTGGAATATCACATTCCGGCACGTGGCCTGATCGGCTTCCAGTCTGATTTCATGACCATGACCCGCGGTACCGGCCTGATGAGCCACGTGTTTGATGACTACGCGCCGGTCAAGGCTGACCTGCCGGGCCGTCACAATGGCGTGCTGATCTCGCAAGATAACGGTGAAGCCGTTGCCTATGCGCTGTGGAAGCTGGAAGACCGTGGCCGTATGTTCGTCAGCCCGGGCGACAAGCTGTACGAAGGCATGGTGATTGGTATTCACAGCCGCGATAACGACCTGGTCGTTAACCCGATCAAGGGCAAGCAGCTGACCAACGTGCGCGCTTCGGGTACTGATGAAGCCGTGCGTCTGACCACCCCGATCAAGCTGACGCTGGAATCAGCCGTCGAGTTTATCGATGATGACGAACTGGTCGAAATCACCCCGCAATCGATCCGCGTCCGCAAACGCCATCTGCAAGAACACGACCGTCGTCGTGCCAACAAGGCAGGCGCTTAAAGCGCGCCGCTCGTCGATTGAGCGGATTGCTTGTACAAAAAACCGGGCCTTGTGCCCGGTTTTTTATTGTCTGTGTCTATCCGGGTGGTCGGATGGGCTTGTTATTATTCCAGGTGCATAACAATCAGACCTGGAGAGCAAAACGTGCGTCAGTGGTTATTGGCAGTAGCAATGTGGCCCACGCTTGCCTGTGCAGCGGAAGGGATGTGGACGCTGGACAATCTGCCCGCCGCGCAGATCAAACAGCAATATGGCTTCAGCCCCGATGCGGCCTGGGTGGACAAGGTGATGCATGCGTCCGCGCGCATTGCCAACGGCTGTTCAGCGTCGTTTGTTTCGCCGAATGGCCTAGTGTTAAGCAATCACCATTGCGCCGTGTCTTGCGTGGAACAACTTTCGACGGCCAGACAAGACTTTGTCGAACTGGGCTTTCTGGCGCACGACCTGGCGCACGAAGTGCGTTGCCCCGAGATCGAGATCAATCGGCTCGAAAAAATTACCGATGTGACGCAGCAGGTCAAAGCCGCTACGCAAGGGCTGGATGGCAATGCGTTCAAGAAAGCGCAAGACGCGGTCAAAGCGCAGCTTACCCAGGCGTGTGTCGGCACCGCCAAAGACACGCAGCGCTGCGATGTGGTTGATCTGTACCACGGCGGGCAATATCACCTTTATCAATACCATCGCTTCCAGGATGTGCGCCTGGTGTTTGTGCCCGAAGCGGCGATCGGCTTTTTTGGCGGCGACCCGGACAACTTTAATTTTCCGCGCTACGCGCTGGATATGTCGGTAATGCGCGTTTACGAGAACGGCAAGCCCGCACAGGCCCGCGATTATTTTCCGCTCAGCGCCGACGGCGCCAAAGCAGGCGAACTGACGTTTGTAACCGGCCATCCCGGCACCACGCGCCGCTTGCTGACCATGGCCCAACTGGCCAATCTGCGCGATATCCGCCTGCAGCACCGCCTGCTGGAGCTGGCGGGAGAGCGCGGCATGTTGCGGCAATACAGTACCGAAGGCGCAGAACAGGCGCGCGTGGCGCATACCGATCTGTTCTATATCGAGAACAGCTACAAAGCCATGTTCGGCCAGCTGCAAGCGTTGCAAGATCCAAAGGTGATGGCGCAAAAGCAACAGGATGAAGCCTCGCTGCGCGCCTTTGTTGCCGCCACCCCGGCACTGAAAGACAAGGCCGGCGGCGCATGGGATGCCATCGCGAGGGCGCAGACCGTCTACACGCAGATCGAGCCCGATTATGTGGTCAAGGAAATGGGCGGTGGCTTTGACAGCGAGTATTTCGATATCGCGCGTACGCTGGTGCGGGGCGCGGCGGAACGCGCCAAACCCAATACCGAACGGCTGCGGGAATTCCACGAATCCGACCTGCCGCAGCGTGAGCAAAAGCTGTTTTCCAGCGCGCCTATCTACCCTGATTTCGAAAAGACCAAGCTCACCGCATCGCTCACCCGCATGCGCGAGCTGCTGGGGCCGGATGACGCCTTTGTGAAATCCGTGCTGGGCAAACAATCGCCGCGCCAGGTGGCCACGCGCGTGATTGATGGCACGCGGCTGGGCGACATCGCGCTGCGTCAGGCCTTGTGGCAGGGTGGCGCGGCTGCGGTGGCGGCGTCGCAAGATCCGATGATTCAGTTGGCGCGCCAGATCGATCCGGCGGCCCGTGCGGTGCGTCAGCGTTACGAACAGGACGTGGAAGCAGTCGAACAAAAGAATGCCGAATTGATCGCACAAGCACGTTTGCCCAACTGGGCAGCAGCGTGTATCCCGACGCCACCTTCACGCTGCGCTTGTCTTATGGCGAGGTGAAGGGCTGGGATGAGCGCGGCACCCCGGTCACGCCGTTTACCACCTTTGCGGGCGCATTCGAGCGTCACACCGGCGCCGAACCGTTTGCGTTGCCTGGCACGTGGCTGGCCGCCAAAGCGCAGCTTGATCTGCAGCAGAAGTTTGATTTTGTGACCACCAACGACATCATTGGTGGCAACTCCGGCAGCCCGGTCATCAACCAGCAAGGCCAGATCGTGGGCCTGATTTTTGATGGCAACATCCATAGCCTGGGCGGCGCGTTCTATTACGATCCGGTACTGAACCGCTCGGTGGCAGTGCACAGCGGGGCCATCCTGCAGGCGCTGGACCGCGTTTATCACGCCACCGATCTGGCTAACGAAATGCGCACCGGCGCGACGCCGCATTAAGCTTTATTGACGGCAGATATACACCGGCCGCCCCTTGTGGGCGGCTTTTTATTGCGCGATATACACCCGCTAATTGCTGTGGCGGATTAATTGCCGTCACCAATTTCGGCGTATATATAAAATGGTGATCGCTTTTTTAGGCATAGCGTATTTGTTTGCGATTAGTCTCATCCAGGGTTGGCATTAATTTGCGTAAATTGTGCCTCGCACTTGAAAACAAAAGTCCGGTTGCTTTCGATTTTAATGGGTCGATTTCGCCGGATATTTATTGTCAGCCTTTATGGATGCCATCATGTTCATTCAACGCCTGCTTATCTGTACCGCCATTACTGTACCCGCCGCCGCTTTTGCATTGAGTGATAACACCCTGCAATTTCAGGGTGAAGTCACCAATCAAACCTGCCAGGTGACGATCAACGGCAACAAAACCATGCCGATCGTGCTGTTGCCGACCACGCCTATTTCCAAACTCACCGCCGCCAATATGACCGCAGGCCGTACTGAGTTCTCTATGGAGGTGAGCGGTTGTACGGTGGCCACCACAGCGCTGGATATCAAGACCGTATTTATCGCCACCACCCCCAACGCGGCGGGTCGCATGTCCAATACGGGCGACGCCACGGGCGTTAGCCTGCAGATTGTGGATCCCGTCAATGCTTATAGGGTGGTCAATCTGGCAGGCCAGGGCGAAACGGGCGTTCAGGTGGCCGTCGGCGCCACCAGCGCTACCCGCAAATACGCGGTTGAGTATGTGGCCGACGCCGTAGCAGGCGCCGGTAGCGTTGCGGGCAGCGTGCAGTATGCGATTTCGTATAAGTAATGCGCTGTTCGGCATGGCGGCGCTGACGTGTGCCGCCGCCATGCCGGTTTGGAGTGGGGTAACCCTGCCCAACACGCGTGTCATTTATCCGGGAGGGGCAGCGGGCCACACGGTGCAGGTGAGCAATAGCGGTGATACGCCCTACGTGGTGCAGCTATGGGCCGATATCGATAACCCGCTTTCCACGCCAGAGCAAGCCGATGCGCCTTTTATTATTACGCCGGTTCTATTCCGGATAGAGCCTGAATCGGGGCAAAGCGTACGCATCCTGTTTTCCGGTAATGCAAACCAATTGCCGCAAGATAAAGAATCAATCTTTTATTTGAATATGGTGCAATTGCCGCCGCGTAATGCGGATGTTGCTGCCAGCAATCAATTGAAGGTTATCGTACGCGACCGGCTTAAATTGTTTTATCGACCGCCGGGATTAGTGGGCAAGCCTGCAGACCTGATCAAAAAACTGGTGTTTTCTTTTCGGGCACCTGATCAATTGATCGTGACTAATCCGGGCCCATGGTTTGCCTCACTGGCGCGGGCGCGGGTGCAGATTGCCGGCCAATCGCGCGAAATCGAACTGGATATGGTCGCTCCGGGTGCCAGCCGCAGCTGGACCTGGGCTTTACCCGTTTCAGCGTTGCCGCTGCCTTTGCAATTTTCCTTGATCAACGATTATGGCGGCATTACCCAGGCAGAAACTACCCTTAATGCCGCGCTGGCTGAGCAGCCTGATGCTGAGCGCGCTGATGGCAAATAGCGCCGTCGTGCTTGCGGAACAAAGTATCGAGTTTGATGAAGACATGCTGGTCGGCAAGTCCATTCCGCGCGGTGGCCTGGCGCGCTTTGCCAAAACCGACCGGGCTGCACCCGGCGTGTACGAAGTCGATGTATTTATCGAACGGCGCTTTGTGCAGCGCGCGGCGGTGGTTTTTCAGTTGATGCCGGACGATGAAATTGCGCCATGCCTGTCCGCCGACTTGCTGCACGCGGCGGGCGTGCAATTGTCGGCTGCGGCGATGCCGTCCGCAGCCTGCCGTCCGCTGGCCGATTGGGCGCCTGGCGCGACGGCAAAGTTTGATAGCGCGCGGCTCCGGCTCGATCTGGCCGTCCCCCAGGCGCTGTTGGCGCGGCAGCATACCGGCGCCGTGTCGCTGGCTGAACTGGATGCCGGCGTGCCGGTGTTATTTGCCAACTATGACGCCAGCGCATGGTGGGCGCAGTCCGCTCAAAACAATGCGCCTTCGCTATTTGCAACGGTACAAACCGGAGCCAACGCCGGATTGTGGCAGCTACGCCAGCAGTCCAGCTTTAACGCTGCGGGCAATAGCGGTGGCGTGCGCTGGCACGCCGACCGCACCTGGTTACAGCGGCCTTTACCGGCGTGGCGGAGCCAGTTGCTGGTGGGTGATGCGCCCACGCCTGGCCATCTGTTTGGCAGCGTTATGGTGCGCGGCGTGCAGATGGTTACCGATGACCGGATGTTGCCCGATGGATTGCGCGGCTATGCGCCCGTGGTGCGCGGCGTTGCCACCAGCAACGCGCGCGTCAGCATCCGCCAGGGCGACGTCTTGCTGTACCAGACCACGGTATCGCCTGGCGCCTTCGTCATTGACGATTTATACCCCGCGGGCATCAACGGTGATTTGGGGGTGGAAGTGGCCGAAGCCGATGGCCAGGTGCAGCGCTTTACGATGCCGTACGTGGCATTGCCGCAGTCCTTGCGGCCCGGCCAGCAGCGGGTGGCGTGGGCAGCAGGGCGAGTTGCCGATGTGCCGAACACGGCGCTGGCGCAGCTGGACTGGCAAGCCGGTATCAACAATATGCTGACGGCAAACGCGGGTGTGCGCGGCGCGAGCGGTTACGCTGCGGGCGCGGGCGGCGTAGTACTCGCCACCGCACTCGGCGCGTTTGGTTTCGATGTGCTGCTGGCGCGCTCGCGCGGGCACAGCGCCAGCTGGCAGTGGGCAGGCCGCTGGAGCCAGCGTCTTGCTGGCGCCGACACCAACGTGGGCCTTGAATGGCTGCAAAGATCGCCCGGTTGTCTGGATTTGACAGCCAGCATCAGGACCTACGCCGATAGATGTACCGGCGCGACCCGGCAACTGGGTGTGACTGGCAACCAGCCCTTGGGGCGCTGGGGTCAGTTGTATGTTTCGGCGCTGTTGCGACGCGGCGATGAAGCGCCCACCCAGGATTATCAGCTCAGCTACAGCGTGGCGGTGTCCGGCTTGAGCCTGACCGCCATGTTGTCGCGGCAGCGCCGCTCGGCTCAGTCCGGGATGCGTGGCACGCAAGGGAACACCGCGTTGCTCTCGGTCTCGGGCAACTGGGGTGAGCAGCGCACGGTTGGGGCCAGTCTCACGCGCCAGAGCGGCAGCGATATGTCCACCATCAGCCAGTTGCAAACCACGCTCAGCGGTACGCTGGGCACGCGCGCCAGTTATGGTATCGCCGCAACCCAGGCCCGGCAGGGCAATACGGCGCTGGATGTCAGCCTGCAGCAGAATCTGGCCGCCGTGACGCTTGGCGCCAGCGCGGCGCTGGGCAAGTCACATCGGCAGGCCGGGCTGAGCGCGCGCGGTGCAGTGGTGGCGCATGCCGGAGGCGTAACCACCGGGCCGTGGTTGTCTGACACCTTTGGCCTGGTCGAAGCGCCGGGCGCGGCCGGAGCAGATGTGCGGGATGGTTCTGGTGCCACCATCGACGGTGCAGGGTACGCGCTGATCACGGCCCTGCAACCGTATCGCTACAACGACGTCACGCTGGGTACGCAAGCGCTGGATGCGGCCACCGAATTGCTGTCCAGCCAGCAACGGGTTGCGCCCTATGCAGGCGCGGTGCCGCGGTTGCGCTTCAAAACCCGGCGCGGCCGCGCCGTGTTGCTGCGACTGGCGCGCGATGATGGACAGCCGCTGCCGTTTGGCGCGGATGTCTACGGTCCGGATGCTCAGCTGCTGGGCCTGGTGGGGCAGCAAAGCCAGTTGTATGCGCGCGTCGCCGAAGACGTGACAGAACTGAGCGTGCAGTGGGGTGACCAGCCGGGCGCGCGTTGTCGGGTCCAGTTGCCCGCCGCGAGCAGCGAGGCCAGTCGCGCCGGGATGCCGTCCGCCACACTCTGCCGCATGGCCACCGGAGCGGCCGCCCGATGATGGTCTTGCGCTACGCGCGCCTGCTGCTGAGCGCAATCGCGGTACTGCTCGCGCATACGGCACTCGCCGAATGTGCTCGCGTCAGTTACACGCAGTTGCCCGCGCCCAGTGCACTCAGCTATGTCGACCCCGCCTATGGCCGCGTCGGGAGCTGGACCGGCGCATTTTCGGCACAGGGCGCCAGTGGCTTACCCGCCGTTATCAATCTGGAAGAGGGCGTGATGCAGCCGATCGGTACGCTGCTGGGGTCGGGGGTGATCACGCTGGGCCAGATGGCGCAGCCCATGCTCGATCCGGACCAGGTGCTGTATCGCTGCACGCCGGATGAAGAAGGCAAGTTGTACGAGTTTTATGCCACCCACGCTCAGGACGAGATCACTGGCCAGATCGAAGCCGGCGCCACCGTGGGCTTGCCCCGGGCGTACCAAACCGCGTTGACCGGCATGCTGCTGCGCATGCTCAACATCGCCAGCGGCCAGTATTTCAGCCATTTCTGGCAGCGCCGCCCGTTAACGGTGGAGCGCGACGGCGCGGGTTATTTGCTGGTCAAGGTCAAGCATTTCAGCGCGATTCAGGTCGAAGCCCTGCGTGGCCCCGAAACAGGAGGCTGGTCCGGCCCCGGCGCCTGGCCATCCAGCTTGCCGAATGGCAATCTGGCGTTTCAGGGTGGCGGCATCGGTGCGGGGCTACGCGCGGGCGATCTGGCCGCAAGCAATCGCGCGGGCTGGCCTCTGGATTGGCCGGGCGCTATCGGGTTATGGGGCAATGTCACGATACGCCGTTCGGCCTCGTGCACCGTCAGCACGCAAGGCCATCCGCTGCTGTTTGCGCCGATCAGTACCGCCAGCCTGGCTGCAGGCGGCACGCGTTCAGTGTCGGGGGACGTGCAACTGGTCTGCAACCATGGCGCGGTGTCCTTGAACGGCATGCTCCCGTTTGCCAGCGGTACCGTGCAGGGACAATCTGCGCTGGGCTTTTTGCCTGCGGCGCTACTCAATATCCCCGGCGTGGATACCCGGCAGTTTCTGCTGTCGGATGGCTATGGCAGCGCCGCCGATATTGCCACTGGCGTGGGCATCCGCCTGTCCGATACGCGCGGGCGGCCGCTGCAACTGCTGGCCAGCGATGCGGTGGGTGGCAGCGGTTGGTATCCGGTGCTTGATGACGCCGTGCAGCAAGAAAACCTGGGGGCCACCCGGCGCTATCGCCGCAGCTTTACCGCCACGCTAATGCGCCTGCCCGGGCAGACGCCGCAAGCGGGCCGGGTGCGCACGCGCGCCTATGTGCTGGTAAAAGTGCAATGATCCGGCCGCGCTGGTTGCGCCACCTGCTGCTCAGTGCGCTGGTCGCCAGTGCCGCCGCACATACGCCTGCGGCGGGGCTGGTCATCAGCCGTACCCGCCTGGTCTACACGGTGGGCGCAGCCAGCATGACCCTGCAGGTGGCCAATGCTGAAACCTGGCCTCTGTTGATCGAAGCGTGGGTAGACCGGGGCGCACCCGATGGCACGCCGGAAAACGCCATCGCGCCCGTGATGCCGGTGCCCGCGCTGTTCCGGTTAGCGCCGGGCCAAATCATCAATCTACGGCTGGTGCCCACGCTAAACGAATCGGGCGTGGCCCCAGCCGGGCCGAACGTAGAAAGCCTGTACTGGCTTAACCTCAACGCCATCGCTCCACATGGCGATACCAGCCCGGCCGGGATCGAACTGGCCACGCGCTTGCAACTCAAGGTGTTGTATCGGCCTGCCGGGTTGCCTGCGGCGAACCACGCAATCAAGCAGTTGCAGCATCGATGGCAGGCCGGCGGACTGCTGCTCGCCAACCCGACCCCCTTTCATTTGCAGCTGGTGGGCGTAGGCAGCCCGGAGCAGGGCCAGACCGATGTGCTGTTGGCGCCCGGCAGCACGCACTGGTTGCCGCTGCAGCCGGGCCGTCTCAGTGGCGGTTATCTGGACGACGACGGCCTGTGGCATCCCTTGCCACCGCTGGATCAAGCCGGCTCGGTTTCCAGTACCGGGTGCACGCGCGCCAGTAAGGCCGCTTTCGCCTCGGCAAAATGGTCGGTATTGGCCCACGCCGTCACCGTAATGCGCGCGCCGGTTTCGGTCAGCTCGCTGACCAGCACCTGCGGCGCGGGGTCATGCAGGATATGATCGTCGTGCGATACAAGGCCTTGCAGATTCTGGATGGTGCGATCCACCTCCGCCGTTGGCACCGCCACGCTGGTTTCAATGCGACGCGTGCCGTTTACCGTGTAATTGCTGACTGCATTGCTCCACAGCTGGCTATTGGGCACAAACATGCCCGCGCCATCGACGCGCGTCAGGCGGGTGTGGAACAGGTTGATCTCAACCACCGTCCCGGCGATGGCATTACCCACGCCTTCAATGTAGTCACCCACGCGAAACGGCCGCAGCAGCAGAATCATGAAACCGGCCGCAATGTTCTGCAGCGTGCCTTGCAACGCCAGGCCAATCGCCAGACCGGCCGCACCCAGCGCGGCGATGATGCTGGCCGTGCGCACGCCAAAGCGTTCCAGCGCCGCCGCCAGCGCCACCACCCGCACTGCCCACATCAACACATTGGCCAGCACCGGCCGGATGGTGGCGTCGGCGTGGGTGCGCGCCAGCGACCGGTTCAGCCACGCGTTAACGCGGTTGGACAACCACCAGCCAATGACCAATATCAACAGGGCCACGCCAACGTTGACGCCAAATTCCATCAGGTTGGTCACTATCCAGTCATACGCAGTATGAAATCGCTCCATCGGGTTACTCCATCAGGTAAGGCTTGAGCAAAAAGAAGGGCACGGCCTACGCGCAATGGCGTATTGGCTGGCAGCTTTACGCGCCGGTTTGTCTATCCTGATGAGGTCAGCAACAGCGGTAAGTGCGCCAGGGCGTGCGCGGATCAAATCAATGTACGTAAGCCGCACCCCAGTGGCCCGCGGCCTGCGACTGAACCCGCTGTAGGACCAACCATAAGCAACGCGAGGGATATATCTTGTACAGCGTCGATTCTGCCTCTCTGGTTTGTCACCTTGCGGAGGTGATTTATGGCTAACAACACACGCGGCAAGCACGCAGTGCGCCCGGCGGAATGGCCGCCAGCCGAGGGCGGCAACGACACGCTGTGGTATCGCGACGCCATCATTTATCAGGTGCACGTCAAGTCGTTTATGGATGCCAACAATGACGGCATCGGCGACTTTAAAGGTTTGATTTCCAAGCTCGATTACATTGCCTCGCTGGGCGTGGATGCGATCTGGCTGCTGCCGTTCTACCCGTCGCCGCGCAAGGACGACGGTTACGACGTGTCGGATTACAAAGGCGTGCATCCCGACTACGGCACGCTGGCCGACGCGCGTGAATTCATGGCGCAGGCGCATGCGCGCAAATTGCGCGTGATTACCGATCTGGTGCTCAACCACACCTCCGACCAGCACGCCTGGTTCCAGCGCGCGCGCCAGGCGCCGCGTCATAGCCGTTGGCGTGATTTTTATGTGTGGAGCGACACCGACCAGAAATACGCCGGCACCCGCATCATCTTTTCGGATACCGAAAAATCCAACTGGACCTGGGACCCGGTGGCCAACCAGTACTACTGGCACCGTTTTTTTGCCCACCAGCCCGATCTGAACTTTGATAACCCGCGCGTGATGGAAGCCGTCTTGCGCGTGGTGCGTTTCTGGCTGGATATGGGCGTGGATGGCTTCCGCCTTGATGCCGTGTCGTACCTGATCGAACGCGAAGGCACGCTCAACGAGCATTTGCCCGAAACCCACGCCGTGCTGAAAAAACTGCGCGCGTTTATGGACGAGCATTATCCCGGCCGCATGTTGCTGGCCGAAGCCAATGCCTGGCCCGAAGACATGCAGCAATACTTTGGCAATGGCGACGAATGCAATATGGCGTTCCACTTTCCGCTGATGCCCCGCATGTATATGGCCATCGCGCGTGAAGACCGCTTTCCGATTACCGATATCCTGCGCCAGACACCCAATATTCCCGACAACTGTCAGTGGGCGATTTTCCTGCGCAACCACGATGAACTGACGTTGGAAATGGTCACCGACGCCGAGCGCGATTATCTGTGGCAAACCTACGCCGCCGACCGCCGCGCCCGGCTTAACCTGGGCATCCGCCGCCGCCTCGCGCCGCTGATGGAACGTGACCGCCGCCGCATCGAGTTGATGAACAGCCTGTTGCTGTCGATGCCAGGTACGCCGGTGATTTATTACGGCGATGAAATCGGCATGGGCGACAACATCCATCTGGGCGATCGCGATGGCGTGCGTACGCCGATGCAATGGTCGCCTGACCGTAATGGCGGCTTTTCGCTGGCCGACCCCGAACAACTGGTGCTGCCCGCCGTGATGGGCACCTTGTACGGCTATGAATCTGTCAACGTCGAGGCGCAAATCCGCGATGGCCATTCGCTGCTCAACAGCATGCGCCGCATGATCGCCGTGCGCCGACGCCACCACGCGTTTGGCCGCGGCACCATCAACTTTCTGCATACCGGCAACCGCCGCATTCTGGCGTACCTGCGTGAGATGCCGGGCGAAGCGCCGTTGCTGTGCGTGGCCAACCTGGCGCGCACCGCACAGGCGGTCGAGCTGGATATTCCCGATTACGCCGGGCGCATTCCGCTGGAATTGATGGGCGGTGCGCCGTTCCCCGAAATCGGCAGCGGTTTGTATACGCTGACCTTGCCGCCGTACGGCTTTTACTGGCTCGAAATCTCGGAAGTAGCGCAGCGTCCGGCATGGAGCCAGGTGGCCGAACCGCCGATGCCCGAACTGACCACGCTGGTGGTGCGCAATACGGTGCAAACGCTGGAAACGCTGCTCAGCGACCAGGATGGCCATCGCGCGCAACTGGAACGCGAAGTACTGCCCGCGTATCTGACCGTGCGGCGCTGGTATCCGGGCTCGCAACGCTTGCCCGTGCGCCTGGCCTATATGGCACGCATCGACGAGCGCCCCACCGAACCGGGCGGCCTGGGCACTTATCTGTGCGAAATCGAAGTCAGCGACGGCCAGCAAACTGGCTCGTGGTTGCTGCCGCTGGGTATTTACTGGGAGCAGCAGGGCATGCCGGCGCTGGTGGAACAACGCGCGCTGTTCCGCGTGCGCCGTGGCCGCCAGCTGGGTTATCTGACCGACGCCGTGGGCATCGATTCGTTTGCGCGCGGCCTCGTCAAAGCCTTTGCCGACCATCGTGAAATCCCTCTACCCGACGGCGGCCATCTGCGCTTTGAAACCCCCGACCCCACGCCTGATCTGACGCTGCCCGAAGATGCCCAGGTGCGTTGGGTGGAAGTGCAGGACATGCGCGGACTGTTGGTGGTGGACGATCTGGCCGTCATCAAGATGGACCGGCTGATCGAACACGGCATCCACGAAGAAACCGAATTGCTGCGCTATCTGGCCGAGCAAAACTTTGAGCGCATCCCGCACTGGCTGGGCCACTGCATTCGCGTGGACGCCAATGGCGACGAAAACACGCTGCTGGTCATGCATCGCTTTGTGCGCAACCAGGGCCGCGCCAGCACATGGATTGTCGATAACCTCAACCGCAGTCTTAACGACCTGTTGTCGGTGGCCGCCGCCGCCGATGCCTCGGCCGCACAACGCCCGGCGCTGGAACAAAGCGACTGGTTTGTTGATTTGCTCGACAACCTGACGCCACCAGTGCGCGCCGCCGGTTTGCATCTGGGCGAAATGCACAAACTGTTTGCCGCCAATACCAGCGACGAAGCCTTTGCCCCACGTCCGGCCACAACGGAAGACACCACGGCGTGGGCCGACCGGGCACACGTGCGGCTGCGTGAAGCGCTGGATGCGCTGGCCTTGCTGCGCAATCAATTGCCCGAAGACGCGCAAGCGCGCCTCGACAACCTGAGCGCGCTGCAACTCGATCTGCAAGACGCCGGCAAAGTGATCGCCACGCGTGCGGTCGGCTCACGGCTGCAGCGTATCCATGGCGCGATGAGCTTCGACAATGTGCTGATGGCGCTCAACGACGTGTTGTTTGGCGGCTTTGGCGCCAACGAGCCCGAGCTGAAACGCATCAAGACCACGCCGATGCGCGATGTGGCGGGGCTGCTGGAATCGCTGGACATGGCGCTGGACACCGCGTCGCAAGATCCGGCGCACACCATGCCCACGCCGCATGCCGAGCGCCAACGGCTGATCGAGATGGTGCGCAGCACCTTGCGCGTGGCTGCGCTGACCGCATGGCTGGAAGCGTGGGACGGTGACAGCGGCGAAATCGACCGCGCGCTGACCGAAGGCGTGCTGGATCTGCTGATGCTGGAAGCCGCCGCACGCAGCCTGGCGATTACGGTGCTGCACGATATCCAGTTGGCCCCAGCCATCTTGCGCCGCCTTGGCCAGTTGGCCGACCGCGTGCTCAGCCTGCGCGAAAAGGCCAATCCATGAGCTTGCCACTTTCTATCCAAACCATTGAAACCCTGCGAGGAATGCATGAACGAATCCGTTTCCGACAGCCCGAACTGGGGCGCTCGTTATATCGGCGACGGCCAGACCCGTTTTCGGTTGTGGGCGCCTGATCTAACCGAACTGCAACTGGCTATTTACCAGCAAGATCCGCAGCCGATGACGCCCTCGGGCGATGGCTGGTTTGAACTGACCACGCACGCCGAGCCGGGCACGCGTTACGGCTTTAAACAGCCCGAGCGCATCCTGCCCGACCCGGCCTCGCGCCTGCAGCAGGGTGGCCCGCACGGCTGGAGCGTGGTCACCGATGCGCAAGCGTGGACCAATCCACATCCGGCCTGGTTGGGCCGGCCCTGGGCCGAGACAGTGATTTACGAGCTGCATGTGGGCACCTCGGGCGGCTTTAATGGCGTGCGCCATCGGCTGGCCGAACTGGCCGCGCTGGGCATCACCGCCATCGAACTGATGCCGATTGCCGCTACGCCGGGCAATCGCAACTGGGGTTATGACGGCGTGCTGCCGTTTGCCGTGCATGAAGCCTTGGGCACGCCGGACGAACTGCATCAGCTGATCGATACGGCGCATGGCCTGGGCATCCAGGTGTTTCTGGACGTGGTGTACAACCACTTCGGCCCGGACGGTAACTTTTTGCATGCGTATGCCTCAACCTTCTTTGTCGACGGCCCGCATACGCCCTGGGGCCAGGCGATCGATTTCCGCCAGGCACAAGTGGGGCAGTTCTGGCTGGAAAACGCCTTGTACTGGCTTAACGATTTCCACTTTGACGGCCTGCGTTTTGATGCCGTGCACGCCATTGCCGACGACGCCTGGCTGGCCGATCTGGCGCGCAATATCCGCGCGGGCGTCGCGCCCGATCGCCACGTGCATCTGATGCTGGAAAACGAACAGAACTCGGCCGAATTGCTGCGCCAGGGCAGTCACGATATCGCCAACGATCCGCGCTATGACGCGCAATGGAACGACGATGCGCATAACGCGCTGCACGTGTTGCTGACCGGCGAAGACGAAGGCTATTACTCCGCCTTTGCGCACACGCCCGACGGCCGCACGCCGATTCAGCATCTGGTGCGTTGCATGGGCGAAGGCTTTGCCTGGCAAGGCGAACCGTGGCCCTTGCGCGAGGGCGAACATCGCGGCGCACGCAGCGGTTTACTGCCACCGACCGCGTTTATCTTCTTTTTGCAAAACCACGACCAGATCGGCAATCGCGCCATGGGCGAACGCCTGACGGTGCTGACTTCTCCACAAAAATTGCGCGCGGCGCGGGTGCTGCAATTGCTGTGCCCGCAAATACCGCTGCTGTTTATGGGCGAAGAGTGGGGCAGCAAACAGCCGTTCCTGTTTTTTACTGACCACCACGGCGAGCTGGCCGAAGCGGTGCGTAACGGGCGGCGCAGAGAGTTTGCTCACTTTGCCGCCTTCAAGGATGAGCAGAAACGCGCGCAAATTCCGGACCCCAATGAGCCGCAAACCTTTACCGATTCCGAACCGGGCATGCCGCCGCTGGATGATGAAGAGGCCACGGCCTGGCTGGATCTGACGCGCGAGCTATTGGCCATCCGCCAGCACGCCATCGCGCCGGCGCTGGACGGCGCACGCGCTACGCAAGCAGCGGCATTGTCGGACAAGGCGCTGGTGGCGCAATGGAAGCTGGCTGATCAACGCACGCTGACGCTGTTCGCCAATTTTGACGACGCGCCACTGGCGCTGACGCAAGCGCCGGATTGGGCATCGCGCGCCACCGGCCAGCTCGACATCAACCGCATGCTGTACGAAACGCCCACAGGCGCCAGCAATAGCGCCAGCACGGGCGAACTGCCGGGCAACAGCTGCGTGGCGTGGATTGAGGATGTGCCGACGGCGCAGGTGTCGCGCGCACACGAAAGCGCCGAATTGCCGCTGGAACTGCCGACCATGGTGCCGGTGGTGGGTGGCTAGACAGGGCGGGCCTGGACGGGACGCCGAGTCCCACCAGCCAGAGTGCATAGGGGAGGTCAAGACCCACCAGCCAGAGTGCATAGGGTGAGTCAAGACCCACCAGCCAGAGTGGTATGCCAGGACCGCAGTCTGTAGCAATTGGCTTTGGATGGTGGGTCTCGACCCACCGTATGTGAT
This sequence comes from Amantichitinum ursilacus, assembly GCF_001294205.1. Taxonomy (GTDB): domain Bacteria; phylum Pseudomonadota; class Gammaproteobacteria; order Burkholderiales; family Chitinibacteraceae; genus Amantichitinum; species Amantichitinum ursilacus. Next base: position 123 of record NZ_LAQT01000004.1, on the reverse strand, counting down.
GGCCGCAACCACGGTGCTGGCGCTGGGTGGCGAGATAGGGTGGGTCAAGACCCACCATTCAGAGTGGTATGCCAAGACCCCAGTCTGTGGCAATTGGCTTTGAAGGGTGGGTCCCGACCCACC
>NZ_LAQT01000003.1 GCF_001294205.1 Amantichitinum ursilacus | reverse complement strand
AGCAAATCTTTGTTAAAGATTTTTGAAGGCATATCAGTATTCCGTTTTAAACGCCTTTCCCCCGCGTTATCAAAACTCCTCAAAAAAGCGCCAATCAGCGCAATCAGCACGCCCTTTCCTGCGCAAATCCAGATTTTAGGTATGTAATATTAGTGGTGCCAGAAAAGCCCATATATCTGTACTGGCCGGTTAGCCGCTTGATGCCAGTCGCGCTTGCCCCCACCATGCTTCCCTGGCGCCGCATTAAAGAATGCATTGATAAGGAGCAACAAGATGGCCAAGGTATTGATGTATACCACCGGGGTTTGCCCGTTCTGTGTCATGGCAGAGCGACTGCTGTCGCAACGAGGCGTAGAACAGATCGACAAGATCCGCGTGGATCTGGAACCCGGTCGCAAGCAAGAGATGATGGAACGCACTGGCCGCCGCACCGTGCCGCAAATCTATATAGGCGACACTCACGTCGGCGGTTTCGATGACCTCTCCGCGCTGGATCGGGCGGGTGGCCTGGCGCCCTTACTGGCGGATGACTGAAGCTGGCAGCGCCCGGACTTTCGTGCGATGATTTCGGCCGCAGTCATGGCGCTCTGCGCGCTGTGGCCCGAATGCAGCGCACTTGGCATTCAAGCAAACATGAGACGGTTTTTTTAAATCAAGAAGCGCGCGGCCCCGCCGCAATACAAGGAAGGATGTCGCGATGAGCGAACAGAACCAAGACGCGAAGCAACCGGTTTTCGCGATTCAGAAAGTGTATGTCAAAGACGTTTCGCTGGAATCGCCCAACAGCCCCGGCGCTTTCATGGAACAAGAGCAACCTGAGTTCAGCGTGCAGTTCCGCAACCAGGCCACCGGCTTTGACAACGGCTTTTATGAAGCCCAGCTGACCGCCACCATCCAGGCCAAGGTAGGCGAACGCACCCTGTTCCTGGTCGAAGCCACTCAGGCCGGCCTGTTCTCCATCGAAAACATCCCTGCTGAAGAAATGGAACCGCTGCTGGGCATCGGCTGCCCAAGCATCCTGTTCCCGTACCTGCGCGAAGCCGTGTCTGACCTGACCACGCGCGCCGGTTTCATGCCTTTCCTGCTGCAACCGATCAACTTCGAAGCGATCTATCTGCAGCAACGCGCTCAGCAAGCTGAAGGCGCCGATGCCGACGCAACGACTCACTAAGTCGCTGCTCACCGCGCTGCTGCTATGCAGTGGCGCGGTGCACGCACTCGATATCCGCTCAGCCGTCCGCCATGGCGTTGTGCTGTACCAGGCGCCGCAAGATTCCGCCCAAAAGCTGTTTGTGATCAGCCGCAATACGCCGGTCGAAGTCTTGTCCGAAGCTGACGCGTGGGTGCGGGTACGTGATCGCGACGGCACGCTGGCCTGGGTTCACAAGGCTGATCTATCCACCAAACATATTGTCGTGGCCATCAAGGCGCTTGATGTTCGCCAGCAGGCGGATCAATCATCGCCCGTGGTGTTGCACGCCGACAAAGACGTCTTGTTCGAACTGGTTGATAACAATCGCGCGGGCTGGCTCAAGGTCAAACATCGCGACGGCGCAACTGGTTATGTTCGTATTGAAGAGGTTTGGGGCGCATGAAACTAGCAGTTCTGGGCGCAGGCGCCTGGGGTACCGCGCTGGCGATCCGGTTTGCCGGCCAGCATCAGGTGGCCCTGTGGTGTCGCGATCAACAACAGGCCAGCGATATGCAGGCCGCGCGCGCCAACACGCGTTATCTTCCTGATTCTCCGTTTCCCGATAGTCTGAGTGTCCATGCCGATCTCCCGGCCGCCATTGCGGGCGCCGAGCTGATCCTGCTGGTAACGCCGCTGTCCGGCTTGCGCCCGACGCTTAAAGCGCTCACTGCCGCGGGTTCGTGCGCGCCCGTGCTCTGGGCCTGTAAAGGGCTGGAAGCGGGCACGATGAAGTTTCCGCATCAGGTTGCCGACGAGGAAATGCCTGCCGATGTGCCACGCGGCATGTTGTCCGGCCCCAGCTTTGCGCAAGAAGTGGCGCGCGGTTTGCCTTCGGCCGTCACCATTGCCGCCAGCGATGCTGACTTCGCCCAGCGCACCGCCACCGCGCTCAATACGTCGGTGCTGCGCCTGTATGCCAGCGATGATCTGGTCGGCGTCGAAATTGGCGCTGCGGTTAAAAACGTACTGGCCATTGCCGCCGGCATTTGCGATGGCATGAACTACGGCCTCAACGCGCGTGCAGCGCTGCTGACGCGTGGTCTGGCCGAAATGGCGCGCTTTGGCGCGGCGCAAGGCGCTCGCCCCGAGACCTTTATGGGCTTGGCCGGCATTGGTGATTTACTGCTGACCGCCACGGGCGATCTGTCACGCAATCGCCGCGTCGGTTTGCTGCTGGCAGAAGGCCTCAAGCTCGATGATGTGCTGAAAAACCTCGGTCACGTGGCCGAAGGGGTGCCCGCCGCGCGCGAAGTGCTGCGTCAGGCGCAGGCGTTGGGCGTGGATATGCCGATTACCGCGGGTGTTTGCCGCGTGCTGTTCGACGACGCCGCCGTGGTGGATGTGCTGCAAACGCTGATGGGCCGCGCGCCCCGACGCGAAGGCGAGTAAAGCTGATCTGTGCTCTTACGTCAGTATTGATCGCATACGCTAACGCCCGGTTTTTCCGGGCGTTTTTGTTTGTGCCGCAAATAGTTCCGCCACCGATCGCACGTCAGCAAACGATCATCAATCTGCAACACACGACGCGTAGCGTCGGGCGCACAAACCCACGGAGATGTGCCATGTCCGACGCTACTACGTTCGAGGCCGCACGCAGCGGCCCACGCCCCTCGCTCGAAAAACAGAACGGCCCACTCGCGATCGGGCTGTTTGGTTTACTGCTGTTGGGCGGCATTGTGTTTACCGTTTTCAGCCTGGCGCACGATATCGATGCCGCCGCCACCGCCACCAGCAGCTGGTTGCCCTACATCCTGTTGGGCGTCGCACTGCTGATCGCGCTGGGCTTCGAGTTCGTCAACGGCTTTCACGACACCGCCAACGCCGTTGCCACCGTCATCTACGCGCACTCGCTGCCCGCCACTTTTGCTGTGGTGTGGTCGGGCTTCTTCAATTTTCTTGGTGTGCTGTTTTCCAGCGGCGCGGTCGCGTTCGGGATTATCTCGTTGCTACCGGTCGAGCTGATTCTGCATGTTGGCAGCCACGCCGGTTTCGCGATGGTATTTGCACTGTTGATTGCGTCCATCATCTGGAACCTGGGCACCTGGTGGCTCGGCCTGCCCGCGTCCAGTTCGCATACGCTGATTGGCTCCATCATCGGCGTGGGCCTGGCCAACCAGTTCATGTCGGGCAACAACGGCCACACCACTGGCGTGGATTGGTCGCAAGTGCTCAACGTCGGCAAATCGCTGCTGCTGTCGCCACTGGTGGGTTTTTTCTGCGCCGCGCTGCTGTTGCTGCTGATGAAATTTCTGGTGCGCGCGCCGGCCCTGTACAAAGAACCTAAGACCAATGCCCCGCCGCCGTGGTGGATTCGCGGTTTGCTGGTGCTCACTTGTACCGGCGTCAGCTTTGCGCACGGTTCCAATGACGGCCAGAAAGGCATGGGGCTGATCATGCTGATCCTGATCGGTATTCTGCCGACCACCTACGCGCTTAACCGCGCCTTGCCGCAGCAAGAAGTGGTCACGTTTCAGGCCGTATCGCAGCAAGTGCAGGCCACACTGAAAAAACACAGCAGCGACGCCGCACCGCAGGATTACCGCGGCGCCGTGCAGCACTTTATCCAGACCCGCACCATTGCGCCGGACACGCTGCCCGCCGTCACCGCATTGGCCGCGGCGATCTCAAGCCAGACTGCGCAGTACGACACGCTCAACCGCCTGCCCAATACCGTGGTGCAGAACGTGCGCAACGACATGTACCTCAATTCCGAAGCGCTGCGTCTGCTGCTGAAAGACGCGCACAGCCCACTGACCGGCGATGATGCGGTGGTGGTTGCCAACTATCGCAAGACCCTCGATAACGCCACGCGCTTTATCCCGACCTGGGTCAAGATCGCGGTGGCCATTGCCTTGGGCCTGGGCACCCTGGTGGGCTGGAAGCGCATCGTGGTCACGGTCGGCGAAAAGATCGGCAAAAGCCACCTCACCTACGCGCAAGGCGCGAGCGCAGAACTGGTCGCCATGACCACGATCGCCGCTGCCGATATGTATGGTCTGCCGGTCAGCACCACGCACGTGCTGTCATCGGGCATCGCGGGCACTATGGCGGCCAACCATTCGGGCTTGCAGATGAGCACGGTGCGCAATCTGCTGATGGCGTGGGTGCTGACGCTGCCTGCCGCGATGGCGCTCGCAGGCGGTCTATACTGGTTGTTCAGCCGCTTGGGCGTATAAGCCTCAGCGTGGCAATGCAATATAAAAACGGGCGCTCCAGGCGCCCGTTTTTTTCGCTCGTGCTACCGGCTCCGGCTAACTGGCGTCGTGCAGAAAGCGCCGCTGCGCCGCCACGAAATCGGCCAGATGCGACAGGAACGGCACATGCGCCGCGCCGCGATGCGTCACCCGTTGCGCGCCCGCGATGTGCTGCTCCAACCATTGCCCGGCCGCAAGCGGCGTCATCGCATCGCGATCGCCATATTGCAGCAGCACCGGCAGCGCCAAGCGGCCCACGTCAGCGCGCAGATCGGTATCGCGCAAAATCTCCAGCCCGGCTTTCAGCGCCGCGGCATCGGGCTCGCCATGGCCAAACAGGTCGTCAATCAGCCGCCGCGCCAGCTCGCGCGCCTCGCCGCCGCCCATGGTTTGCAGCGACACAAAGCGCTTGAGCGTACCGCGCCAGTCCCCGCCCAGATTGTCAGTAAATTGCTGCAATACCGACATCGGCGTGGCGCATGACCAATCCTCGCGCTGCGCAAAACTGGGCGAAGACGCCACCAGGGTTAGCGAGCGGATTTTCTCTGCTTGCTGCAACGCCCATTGCGTGGCGACCGCGCCGCCCAAAGACCAGCCCACCACATGCACCGGCAATGGAAACGCCGCGTCCACCGTATCCACCAGTTGCTGCAGCGTGTATGGCGTTACCGTGTCGCTGCGGCCGCAGCCTGGCAGATCAACCCGATGGCAGCAAAAGTCGTCGGACAGCGCCTCGGTGACCTGCCGCCAGACCATGCCATTCATGGCCCAGCCATGTAAAAACACCACGTCCGCGCCTTGGCCGACGCTTTCAAAATACAAACTCAAGCTGGATCCCCTGGTGCGGCGGCTCCGCCCGGCATTGCAGGCAGGTCGCGCAAAATTTCGATCAGATCATCCGCCAGCTGCGCCACGGTGGCGGTGTTGTGGGCGGCGGACAAGGTAATGCGCAAGCGTGGCATCGGCACCGTGGGCGGGCGGATTGCCGCCACCCAATGGCCACGTTGGCGTAATGCCTGCGAGGCCGCCAATGCTGTCGCGCTATCGGGCATCAACACGGGCTGGATCGGCGTGGATGAGGGCATTAACGCCACGCCCGCTGCCAACAGGCGCACGCGCAGCAATTCAATATGCGCCTGCAAGGCCACGCGACGTTCCGGTTCGGTCTGGATCACGCGCAAGCTGGCTTGCGTCACTGCCCCCAACAAGGCGGGCGCCGCCGTCGTATAGATATAGGGCCGCGCATGGTTGATCAGATAGTCGATTACCACCGCCTCGGCCGCGACAAAAGCGCCAGCGCCGCCGGCCGCTTTACCCAGCGTGGCCAGATAAACAATGCGCGGGCTGTCCAGCCCGGCTGCGGCCATGGCGCCTCGGCCCTCGCCCAGCACGCCAAAACCATGCGCATCGTCGATAAACAGCCAGGCATCATGCGCTTCGGCCAGCGCCAGCAATTCGGCCAGCGGCGCCTGGTCGCCATCCATGCTGAACACGGCATCGGCCACGATCAGCTTGCGCCGCGCGGGAGTATTGGCCAGCAAATGCGCCAGTTGCGTCAGGTTGTTATGCGCATAGCGCTTGAAGGTAGCGCGCGAGAGCAAACAGGCATCGTTCAGCGAAGCATGGTTCAGCTTGTCGGCAAACACCGCGTCTTCGCGCCCGACCAGGCCGGTGATGACGGCCAGATTGCCCAGGTAACCGGTGGCAAAGGTCAGGGCCGCAGGTTTGCCCACAAATGCGGCCAGGGCGTCTTCCGCATCCTGGTGCGGCTGCTGATGGCCGCACACCAGATGCGAAGCGCCACTGCCCACCCCCCACTGCGCCACGGCCTCGCGCGCCGCCGCCACCAAAGCCGGATGGTGGGCCAGTCCCAGATAATCGTTGCTGCAGAAATTATTCAGCGTGCGCCCCGCCACCGTCACCACGGGCCCTTGCGGCGATTGCAGCAGCGGACGTTGGCGATACAAATGGTCGGCGCGGCGTTGGGTTAGTTCGTCCGCCAGTGCGGCAAACGGGGAGGAAGCGTGCGGGTTTATAGCCATGGCCGCGATTGTACGACAACGTTGGCGTCAGGCCAGCCACACGCGCCAGAGCGCATACACCACCAGGCCACCGCCTATACCCCACAGCAGATGGCGCGTACGCCAGACGATGATGCCGGTCACCAGCGCACCGGCCAGTTGCGCGTTATGCCAGCTCAACCACACTTGATCGTTATGCAATAACACAGCGGGGACGGTGATGGCGGTCAGCACGGCGGTGGGCACGTAATCGAGCGCCTGTTTAAGTCGCGGCGGAATCTGCCCCCCACGCAGCCACAAACCCGCACGCACCGGATAGGTAACCGCAGCCATGCCCAGCAGCAGTAACAAGGTATTCATGGCTGGGCCTCCACGCTGGCTTGCGCTTTGGGCGCCAGCAACACGCCCACGGTAATCCCCACCAGTGCCGCCGCCATCAGCCCCAGTTTAAAAGGCAAACCGCGCGCCACGATGGCCACGGCCGCTGCGGCTAAAGCGGCGGCCACATGCGAGCGATCTTTGAGCAAGGGCACCACGATGCCGACAAAGGTGGCCACCATCGCAAATTCCAGACCCCAGTTGGCGATGCCGGGCACGCTCTGGCCCAGCACGATGCCCGTGCTGGTCCAGAACAACCAGTTGCCAAACATCGCCAGCGCCGAGCCCATATAAAAGCGCGCCAACCGTACCGGCTCGCCGCTGTCGAGTTTGTGGAACACGATGGCAAAGGTCTCATCGGTCAGAAACCACGCCATCACCGCGCGCCAGCTACGCGGCAAGGCGCTGACGGCAGGCAGCAACGCCGCGCTGTACAAGGCGTGGCGCAGATTAACAATAAATGTGGTGGCGATAATGATCGGGGCCGACGTGCCCGCCGCCAGCAAGGTCACGGCAATAAACTGGCTGGCGCCGCCGTACACCAGCGCGGACATCAGCAAGGTGGCCCACACCGGCAAACCGTGCGAAATGGCCAGCGTGCCATAGATGATGCCAAACGGCGCAGCGCCGATCAGCATGGGCAGTGTGTCGCGCGCGCCCTGCCAGAAGCCAGCGGGATGGAGGTTCGGCGCGGGTTGTGCCGGGGAGGAAGTGATTGCAGTCATGTTGCGCATTCTAACGGACACTTCCGATTTCGCCCCGACACAGTGCATGCCGCGCGACGGCCAAACAGTGTGCAAACAGTGCATAATTGCGCCCACAAAAGCACGACGACCCCGCCGCCCATGCCCACCCGATTTCGCTGGCATCACTCGCGATGCCTTGCTCCCCGCGCCTTGCAGCCCTGGCTGGCCGAGCGCGGATCACTGACCGCCCGGTTGGTGGCCCATTACCCCCAATTCAGCGTGCGCGTGCTGCGCCAGCGCGAACAACCGCCACATGGCGACGAACTGGCCACCTTGCAGCAACGGCGGCGCGCGCGGGTGTTAACGCGCGATGTGCTGTTGATGAGCGGGCAAACGCCATTGGTATACGCCCACAGCGTGGCCACGCGCAGCGCCGTACGTGGCGGCTTTCGCCGCTTAAAAGGCATCGGCAATCGCTCGTTGGGCTCGATGCTGTTTGCCGACCCCACCATCCGCCGTAGCCCGCTGGCCTGGCGGCAGATCGACCGCCGTCACCCCTTATGGCAACAGGCGCACGCCGCAGTCGGGCCATTGCCCGCGCGCTTGTGGGCGCGACGTTCGCTGTTTATTACCGGACCGGATCGCTTGCTGGTTACTGAAGTATTTCTGCCGCCCACGTTTTGATGCGGCGCTGATCGCATCGAAAAAAACAACGGCCCCGGCGTAACAGGACTTGCAATCCTGTCAGGCCGGGGCCGTTGTTTTTGCCGACAAACGCCGTTTAGTACGACAGCGTATTGGAGCCCGCCGCGCCCAAAGACATCAAGCGGTAGAAGGCAAAACTCAAGGTATACAGATCGGATGTGGTGCCCGAATTGGCCGTGGTCCACACCGTACCGGTAGTGGTGCCATTGAGCGCCACCCCGCCCGCGCCCACCGCTTCAAACTGCGTGCCCCAGACGGCGGCATACAGGTTTTGCGTGGTCGGCGACGCTTGTACCGCCCACGTGGTGCCATCGGTGCTTTCGATAATAGTGCCGTTGGCGCCCACCGCCACACGCACACCCGAGCTGTTCGCGGCCACGCTATACAGATCATTGCCGGTATTGGTGGTTACCTGGGTCCACGTGGTGGCGTCGGAGCTGGTAAACATGATGCCGCCCGCGCCAGTGGCGTAGAACTTCGTGTCGCTGATGTTGTAGTTGATGCCCAGCAACGTCGCCGAGGTAAACGGCGTTTCTGCCGTCCAGGTGACCGCGTCGGCCGAATACAGTGTGGTGCCGTTATCACCCACCGCCACGTAATAACCGGCGCTGACCGCCACGCTGTTCAGATTGGCGCTGGTGCCCGAGGTACGGGTGGTCCAGGTAATGCCGTCCGGGCTGGTGACAATGGTGCCGTTGGCGCCGACCGCCACAAACAGATTGGCCAGGCCACTCGTCCAGGTCACGCCACGCAGATCATTGGTGGTGCCGGAAGTCCGATCAGTCCAGGTCGTGCCGGCCGGGCCGCTGGTGCGAATACTGCCGCCCGAACCCACCGTCACATAAATCGATGCGCTCGACACCAGGCCGCGGCGCGTCACGTTGTCCAGTGCGACGCCGGCAGTCCAGGTGTAGCCAGAAGCCTGCGGCGTAGCGGTCAGCACATTGGTCGATGCGCCAGCTTTGTCGCTGCCCACGGCGGCGTTCATCAAGAACGAATACGGCAGGCCGTTGGTAAGGCTGGTCTGCGCCCACGGCGAAGTCACGCCGTTCAGAATGCGCGGGCTGGGCTGTTGCAGGATGTTGTCACGCGTCAGCGTGGTGCTTTGCGCGCTGAACAACCAGTACGTCAGGCTCGAATCTTCATCCCAGCTGACCACCACCGCGCCATCGGCAGGCAGCACCGTAAAGCCGGTCGGTGCTGCGGTGTTCGAATCAGACGAGCCGCCGCAAGCGACCAGACCGAGGCTAAGGCTGAGGGCAACGGCCCGTTTGGAAAAAATGTTCACGTTGAGCGGCTTCCATTAATTTAATCAAGAGACCGGCGGGCGGTCATGCCAGGCGCTGCGCCTGGAAGGCGACAAGATTAACGCATTCCGCGCCAACTGAAACGACGTCTTTCGTGTATCGAAATGCATCTTTGGCGATATTTGCGCCAAGCGGCCGCACTCCGCCCGCCGCCCCCCGCGCCCGCCATAGTCCGCGCGCGCAGCCGCTTCCAGCCAGACAGCCTTTACGGCACACTGCGCACTTGCTCCAGATCGAAGCTTTTTGCCATGACGCTTGCTGCCAAACCTTCCCGCCTGACGCTGTACCTCAAACTCACCCGCATGGATAAACCCATCGGCAGCTTGCTGCTGCTGTGGCCCACTCTGTGGGGGCTCTGGTTTGCCGGCGCTGGGCATCCGGACTGGCGCGTGGTGGCGATTTTTGTGCTGGGCACCATCCTGATGCGCTCGGCGGGCTGCGTGATCAACGACTACGCCGACCGCGACTTTGATGGCCACGTCGAACGCACACAAAACCGGCCGATGGCAGCGGGGCTGGTCTCGCCCAAAGAAGCCCTGTGGCTGGCCACCATACTGGCGCTGTTGGCGTTTTTGCTGGTGCTGCCGCTTAACCCGCTGACGCGCTGGATGTCGATTCCGGCTGTGTTTGTGGCCGCCAGCTATCCGTTTACCAAGCGTTTTCTGGCCATCCCGCAAGCCTATCTGGGCATCGCGTTCGGCTTTGGCATTCCCATGGCGTACGCCGCGCTCACCAATACGCTGCCGCCGATTGCCTGGATTTTGCTGATCGGCAATATGTTCTGGAGCATCGCCTATGACACCGCGTACGCGATGACCGACCGCGAGGACGATCTGAAAATCGGCATCAAGACGTCGGCGATTACCTTTGGCCGCTTTGATGTGGCGGCGGTCATGCTGTGCCACTTTGTGTTTCTGGCGGTCATGGCCTGGGCTGGCTGGACCAGCGGGCGCGGCTGGATTTACGCGGTGGCGCTGCTGGGCGCATTGGCGCTGATGCTGTTCCAGCAATTTCCGCTGATCAAGGATCGCAATCCGCAGCGTTGCTTTAAAGCGTTTCTGACCAATAACCGCATCGGCGGCGTCATCTTTGTCGGGCTGCTGCTCGATTTCTGGCTGCGCGGATAACCGCGCGCCATGGCGTGGAACGCGCTGATTACCGCACCGCGCGCGCTGGCTTTGCAATTGTCCGATGCCGAAGCGGGCACGCCGCGGCAATGGTACTGGTTGGAAATCGCTGCGCTGCAAACGCCGCTGGCCGACCCGCCCCGCTTGCCGCTGTGGCTGGTGCGCCGCTTTGGCCCGTTGCTGGCGTGGCCGGTGTTACGCGCCAGTCGCCTGCCGGGCGCGGCACTCTATGCGCTGCATGCACGCAGCGTCAGCCGCATCAGTCACCAGAGCGCGCAAGACGCCGCGCTGGCCATCGCCACGGTGCCGATGCTGCTGGCAGGTTTTAACCTGCTCACCCCCACCCTCGCCTTTATCAGCTGGCTGCTGTTGCTGGGTGGCCTGATCTGGCAAAGCGTGCGCGCCGGGCGTACGCCGCGCGGTGCGGCCGTGCGCAAAATCAATCCGGATGAAGACGACGCCGCAGCCCAACTGCCCGGCCCTGAAGAAATTGTCGGACTGCAGGCCTTGTTGATCAGCGTCGGTGCGCCGCCCGCCACCGCTGCGCGTTTGCTGGCCGCATTGGCCGAACAGGCCGACACGGTGTTGCCCGATTTATTAAGCTGGCTGCCCGACCTCGCCCCGGCCCCGCCCGACCGGCGCACCCGTATGCGTGCGGCATGGCTGGGTTGGTTACTGATCATGCTGCCCACGTGCCTGGGCTGGGTCTGGTTGCCGCGCTGGCCCGCGCTGGCGCTGTGTGTACTCTGGAGCGCGGGGGTGCTGGCTTTCTGGCAGCGCCGCAGCGCCGCCTTGCTGGTGATGGTCAGCGCGGTGCTGGCGTATGCGCTGGGCCGACTCGGCCACGGTGGCTGACACGCCCGGCTGTGCTAAAATCCGCGCCTATCTTTTCTAACCGCTTTAGCAGGGAAGTCTCATCATGGCCGGCCATAGCAAATGGGCGAATATCCAACACCGTAAGGGCCGTCAGGACGCCAAGCGCGGCCAGGTGTTCACCCGCCTGATCAAAGAAATTACCGTCGCCGCCAAAATGGGCGGGGGCGACGTCAACATGAACCCGCGTCTGCGTCTGGCGATTGATAAAGGTCTGGCGGCCAACATGCCCAAAGACAATATCCAGCGCGCAGTCGACCGCGGCACCGGCAATCTGGAAGGCGTGGATTACGCCGAGACCCGCTACGAAGGCTACGGCCTGAACGGCGCGGCCATCATGGTGGATTGCCTGACCGACAACAAAGTACGCACCGTGGCCGATGTGCGCCACGCCTTTGCCAAGTACGGCGGCAATATGGGCACCGACGGTTGCGTGTCGTTCCAGTTCAAACACTGTGGTTATCTGATCTTTGCGCCGGGCACCAACGAAGACGCGCTGATGGAAGCCGCGCTGGAAGCAGGCGCCGATGACGTGGTCACCAACGACGACGGCTCGATCGAAGTGATCACCCCGCCGTACGAATACGTCGGCATCAAGGACACGCTGGAAGCCGCAGGTTTCAAAGCCGAGATGGGCGAAGTCACCATGAAGCCGCTGGCCGAAACCGAAATCGTGGGCGACGACGTGGCCAAGATGCAAAAGCTGCTGGACGCGCTGGAAAGCCTGGACGACGTGCAAGAGGTGTACACCACCGCCGTGATGGACGAAGAGTAACGCCATCGCATTCCGCAGTTTGAGCGGATCGGCACCAAACTTGATTGATGCCGCATCAAGTCCGCGGTGACTGCAACGCATACTGGCTCTACCGTTGAACCCACCGGAGAGCCAGTATGTCCCCCCGCCTTTTGATCCCCTTTTTTGCATTTGCCGCCATGACGGCCACCGCCGCCGACTTTGAAGTCAGCAGCCCCGACCTGCCCGGACATCGCTTCGCCCCTAATCTGATCGCCAATGGCTTTGGTTGCAGCGGCGGCAACCAGTCGCCGCAAATTGTCTGGCGCAATCCGCCCGCAGGCACGCAAAGCTTTATGGTCACCATGTATGACCAGGACGCGCCCACGGGCTCGGGCTATTGGCATTGGGTGATTGCCAATCTGCCCCCCGACACCACGCAATTGCCGCGTGGCGCGGGCAGCCAGCCTGATGCCTTGCCCGCGGGCACCTTGCAGATCAGCAATGACACCGGCCAGCCCGGCTATCTGGGCCCCTGCCCGCCCGTGGGTGAAAGCCATCGCTATCTGATTACCGTGATTGCGCTCAAGACCGCCCGGCTGGATGTGCCGCCCGGCGTCACGCCTGCCACCGCAGGCTTCGTGGCACACTTTGCCACGCTGGGCAAAGCCAGCTACACCGCCACCTGGAGTCGTTAACGCCATGAGCCGCCAGATCATCAGCCGCGCCGGTTTGGGTTTTGCCGCGCAAATCGAGCAATACGGCGAAATGGAAATGCTGCGCGTCTGCATCGACCAGCCGTCGCTGCTGATGGTGCGCTCTGGCTGCAAGGTGCTGCGCTGGCAACAACGCGAGCAGATTATCGAAGCGGGCCAGGCCGTGGTGTTTGCGCCGGGCCTGGTGTTTGATGTCACCAACCGGCGCGGCGGCACGGATGGCTACAGGGCCACCAGCCTGGGGTGGGATAACGCCATGATCAGCGCCGCCGCCGCGTTGCTGCACAGCGACGAACCACGCCGCCCGGTGCAGACCGTGCAAACGCTGCAGCCGCTGGGCGCCATCAGCGCCGACTTTTACGCCAGCTATCTGCACGCCGTGGCTGGCCTGGCCAACCCCAGCGTGCCGCAACCGGTGGCGCGGCAACGCATGCTGGAAATGCTGTGGTGGCTGGCCGACGCCGGCGTACAGTTTTCACCCGATACGCGCAGCAGCCTGGGTCAGCGCTTGCGCCAGTTATTGGTCAGCGACCCCGGGCGGCCCTGGAGCGCGGCCGAAGTCGCCCGCCACTTTGCCACCAGCGAGGCCACCTTGCGCCGCCGCCTGGCGCAAGAACAATTAACGCTCAGCAGCCTGCTGCACGAGGTGCGCATGGCCAGCGCGCTGACGCTACTGCAATGCACCTCGCAATCAGTCACGCAGATTGCGCAGACGGTGGGATATGACTCGGCCTCGCGCTTTGCCATCCGCTTTCGCCAACGCTACGGCTTTGCGCCGACGGGCATTCGCGGCCATCAGCGCGAAGCCGCCTGAGCCCGGCCGCAGCCGCCTTCCGTTCGTCGATACAAGTTTGATACAAAGCGGCCCCGCTTCATTGGGCAAAGCCCGCGCGCATGCTATAACCCTGCGACCATCCTGACGGGTTTACACATGTTGCAACGCCGCGCCGCGCTGCCCGCTTACCGGGCCGCACTCAGCCTTCTCGCCCTGGTCTGGGTGCTGATTGCGCTGGATTACGCCGCGTTGCAGCTCACCCGCCCGCTGGACGACTGGGTCAACGACCGCCTGCTGGCACGCCATGCGCAGCAACGTCCGGCGGCCACCGACATCGTCATTGTCAATATCGACCAGGCCAGCCTGACGGCCATGCAGGATGAGGCGGGCAGCTGGCCGTGGCCGCGCGCCATTCATGCCGAATTACTGGATGGCCTGGCCCGGCAACAACCGCGTGCAATCGTGTTTGATCTGATGTTCAACGAGCCCGACACGTTCCGCCCCGATAGCGACCAACTGTGGCAAGCCAGCGTCAGCGCGCACCGCGGCCTGCTGTATTTGCCCAGCGTGCAACTGGCGGATGGCATCGGACCCAAATTGCGCGATCTGCCCGCCAGCCTGGGGTTGCAGCGCGGCCCGCAGGCCGATGCCAACGCCAGCCTGCCGCTGTTATTGCCCACGGTGCTGGCGCAAAGCGACTGGCGCGGCGGCCTGATCAACTTTATGGCCGATTACGATGGCATCGGCCGGCAATATCTGGTGCGGCGCGACGTGGCAGGCTGGACGCTGCCGTCCTTGCCCGTACAACTGGCGCAAGACCAGCATTGGCCCATTCCCGGCGCCAGCCGCTTTACCCTCAACTGGACTCAGCCGCATACGCGCATTAGCCACGCCGATCTGTATGCCGACTTTAACCGCGAACACCCACAGCGCCCGGCCGACGAATTCCGCGACAAGATCGTGCTGATCGGCACCGCCGCGCCCGGTTTGCAAGACCTGCGCCCCACACCGTTATCGGGCAGCTTTCCCGGCATCGAAATTCTGGCCACGGCCATGGACAACCTGCAGCACGGCGACTGGCTAAGGCCCGCGCCGCGCTGGCAAGCCGGAGCGTGGGCGCTGCTGTTATGCACCGCCTTGCTGGCCGCGTTTGTATTCGGATTGAATGCCCTGTGGCTGGGGCTGGCCTTGCTGCTGCTGACCTTGGCCAGCGTGGCGCTGGGCTGGCTGGCTTTGGGGCAGCGCTGGCTATTACCGTTATATGGCCCACTGGTCTGGGCGTGGCTGACCTATCTGGCCGGGGCCGTGCAGGCGTGGCTGGCGGAAAAACGCCGCCGCCTGCAAGCGGTAGCGATGTTCGGCCGCTTTGTGGACCCCCGCGTGGCGCGGCAACTGGTCGAAACGGGCCAGTTGGACCGCAGTGCCCAGGCCCGCACGCGGCAGATCAGCGTGTTGTTTTCGGATATCCGCGGCTTTACCACGCTGTCGGAAACCCGCCCGCCCGAATACATCGTCGACTTGCTTAATCGTTATTTCACGCGCCAGGTGGATGTGGTGTTTCGCCACGGCGGCACGCTGGATAAATTTATTGGCGATTGCATCATGGCGTTCTGGGGCGCACCCGCCGACGACGCCGCGCATGCGCAGCACGCGGTCGCCGCCGCGCTGGAAATGGCGCAGGTGTTGCAGGATTTCCGTGCCGAGCTTACCGATCTGCATGCCGAGTTTGATGTCGGCATCGGTGTGCATAGTGGGCCCGCCGTGGTGGGCCTGATCGGCTCGCCCGCGCGGCTGGATTACACCGCCATCGGCGACACCGTTAATCTGGCCAGCCGCATAGAAGGCGCCACCAAAGGCGTCGCGCGCATTCTGGTGTCACAGGCCACGCGCGATGCGTGCGGCGACACGTTTGGCTTTACCGATCACGGCATGCACGCAGTCAAAGGGCGTGAACAAGGCGTGCGACTGTTTGAGCCGCATGCGCCGGCCACATCCGACTCCAGAGGGAACACACCATGAAAACAACCTCCGTCCGCCTTGGCGTGGGCGTCCTGCTGCTGGGCTGCAGTCTGTTGGCGCAAGCCGAAACCGGCACCGTCATCCGCGCCAGCGATCTCAAGCAAAAACCCTTTCTGGATGCTGCCAGCGCGGGCCGCGTCAGCCCCGGCAACAATGTCACCATCGTGTCGCGCCAGGGCGCGTGGATGCAGGTTAAAGCCGGTAATCAGGCGGGCTGGATCAAGCTACTGAATGTGCGCACCGGCAGTGGCACGGCCAGCAGCAGCGGCAACAGTCTGGGCACGCTGGCCAAAGTGTTGACCACGGGCTCGTCCGGCACCACCGTCACCACGGGGGTCAAGGGGCTCACCAGCGGCGAAGTCACCGCCACCCACCCGGACCTGGCGCAGCTGCAAAAGCTGGATGATTACGCGATCAGCAGCACGCAGGCCGCCACCACTGCGCGCGCCGTGCCGTTGAAGGCGCGCCAGGTGCCCGACATTCCGTCGCGCGCCGCCACCACCCGGAGCAATTGAAATGCGCCGCCCTGCCCTCGCCCTCTGCCTTGGTCTGAGCTTTGGTCTGGCCACGTCCACCTTTGCGCTTGACCTTAATAACGTGCTCGACAAGCTCAATAACAATCCTGATCTGGTGAATGCGCTGTCCGGCACGGTCAAAGGCGTGGTCGACGCCAACCGCACCATCACGCCGCAAGAAGAACAAAGCATCGGCAACGGTCTGGCCTCCAACATGCTGGGCGCTGCACCGCTGGTTAAAGACGAGGCGTTACAGCGTTACGTCAACGACGTGGGCGCGTGGGTCGCCAGCCAGAGCGGCGCCAGCGGCGTCAAATGGCGCTTTGGCGTCATCGACACCGACACCATCAACAGCTTTGCCATGCCCGGCGGCGTGGTGTTGGTCACGCGCGGTTTACTGGGCCAGATGCAGAGCGAAGCCCAACTGGCGTGCGTGCTGGGCCACGAATCCACGCACGTGCTGCGCCACCACCACCTGCGCGCCATCCAGTCCTCGGCCGGGCGCGATGCGCTCAGCAATGCCGTGCAAGGCGCGATAGCCTACAAAGGCAGCAACGCGGGCAAGCAGATCGGGGCCAATCTGGCGTCGGGCTTCTCGGAAGTGTATGTGCGCGGGCTGGATAAGGATGACGAATTTGAGGCTGACATCACGGGCATGGTGCTGTGCGCGCGGGCCGGCTATAACCCGTACGCGCTGGCGGCCGTGCTGCAGAATCTGGATGCGCTGAACCCGGCCGATGGCAATCTGCAATTGCTGTTTGCCACCCACCCCACGCCGCGCGCACGGCTGGACAAGATCGACGCCGTGGTGGGCGAGCAGCTGGAGCCGTACGCCAGCGGCGTGGAAAACACCGTGCGCTTTCAGTCGTTTGCCAAGCGCTACAGCAAGGTGGGTTTGACCACCACGCCGTAACGCCTGGGCAGGCGCTGCGCTTAATCGCGCGAATAGGTCAGCGTGCGATCTATATGCTGGCCATCCACTTCAATCCAGGCGAGGCCCTCGTCCTTGCTGGCATCCAGCACCATTTGCTTGAATGGCGCGGGGGCTACGCTGGAAATATCATCCACGGCAAAGCCGGCGATACGCGCAGCGGCCAGTGGCGCCGGGATATCAATCCACTGCCAGTCGTCCTTGCTGTCTTTGCGGCGCAAACCCGCGCGCGCCCAGATTTCGGATTTGGGCATGGCGATTTCGGCATCGCCATTGGGCAGGCTGGCCTTGGTGACCGTCTTGCCCGAGCGGCTGACAAACTGCACCTCGATATCCGGGATCGGGCCCACATTGGGCACGCCGACCACCGCCACCCAGCTACCCGGCGCGGCGGGCTTGAAGCGGCTCTCTTCTTCGGTGAACAAACGGAATTGCGGCCTGGCCATCACCGGTTCCAGCAACACATGGCTGCCTTGCAGGGTCCAGTTGCCTTTGGCGTACTGGTCGACCGCACCGTAGCTCATGCTCCATTCAAAGCGCCCGTCCGGCGTCAAACGCAAGCCGGAACCGGTTTCGCGCTCGCCTTGCAGATGATAGGTGCCGACGACTTTGGCGCGCAGCGCCGCATCGTCTGCCGCAACAGCCGCGCCATTCAGCAACGCCAATGCCAGGCTCAGGGACAGCAGGATTTGTTTTTTCATAAGCAGGTACGCCGCACTCGTTCTTTTACGAAGCCGACATCATACCTGCGCCGCGCTTACAGCCCTGCACCGACTGGATGCGGTTTGATGCCGCGCAAACGCCCATCCCGCGATAATCCGGCTTAATGCGTCAGATCCAGCGTGCTGATCTGCTCCACCGTAAACACCGGCTTGTTTACCGCAGCCGCCAGCGAGCCAATCTGGATCAGTTTTGCCTTGGCCGGATTGGCTGCATCGCTTAGCGGCGCAATCGACTGCAACTGCACGCCCGATTGCAGCAGCGACAGCGCCACCAGCCGCACCGATTCAGCGGGCACCTGCGCGCCATACCAGACGCTATTGGTCGGCGTATGTTTCAGCGTCGGATTGCCATTGCCCGATCGCAGCGTAAAGCCCGCGTCCTTCAGGTTGGTCAGCAACACCGACTGGATCAGGTCTTTATCCAGATCTTTGGGAAAGTACTGGATGGTGATGCCTGCATTGGTTTGCAGCACGGTGGGCGTGGCCAGCGTGGCTTTAACCTGCGCCGCTTTCAGCCCTTGCGAAATCTTGTCCGGCGACTGGTTTTCCGGACGGATGCCCAGCGCCTTGCCCAGTTTTTCCACCTGCGCGCTGATATTGGTGACGGCGCTATCCACATGCCCGACGTTGGTATCCACGCGCACCATGCTCGAAGTCAGATCGTTGAGTGACTGGATCACCTTGTCTTTGTCTTTGATGGCCTGCTGCGTTTGCACGCTTGCGGACTGGGCTTTTTTCCACGAAGTCCAGCCTGTGTACAGCGCCGAAGCCGCCATCATCGCGATCAACGCCGTGGTGCCGATGCTGTGCAGGTTTTTGCGCGCATCAAAAAACAGCCCCCATAAACCGATCGCCAGGCCGATGCCCGGCAAAAAGAAATAATCCAGCACGCGACGGCTCCGGCAAAAAGGCATTGCTGTACCCTGGAACACACAATGCGCGCTGCCAAGCTCAACCGTACCGGCGCTGCGCCAGACGCGCTGCGGCCGCGCCGCTATAATCGCGCTTTACGCCCGGCCAACCGGTCCGGGCCCTCGTTTTTTATCCGGCGCGCGATCCGGGCCGGTCTGGAGCCTGCATGCATCCTTATTCTTCCCGTCGTGAACGTCTGCTGGCCGATCTGCCCGCCGGCGTGCTGATTCTGCCCACCGCGCCCGAACAAACCCGCAACGCCGATTCCACCTTTCCGTTTCGCTACGATTCCAGCTTTTACTACCTGACCGGCTTTGAAGAGCCCGAGGCCGTGTACGCCCAGGTCATCGGCGACACGCCGCAAGCGGTGCTGTTCTGTCGGCCCAAAGACGAAACCCACGAAATCTGGGACGGCTATCGTTACGGCCCGGCCGCCGCGCAAGAAAAGTTTGGTTTTGATGCCGCGTACTCCACCGATGATCTTGATGCCGAGATGATCAAACTGCTGTCCAACCAGCCGCGCGTGTACTTTGCCTTTGGCCACAATCCGGGCTGGGATCTGCGCCTGGCGGGCTGGATTAATGCGGTGCGCGCCAAGGCCCGCAGCGGCGTGCACGCGCCTACCGAACTGGTGGATATCAGCGCGCGCATCGACGAAATGCGCTTGTTTAAAGACGCGCACGAAATCGACATCATGCGTCGCGCCGGGCTGATCAACACCGCCGCGCACCGTCGCGCCATGCGCACGGCCCGACCGGGCCAGTTTGAATACGAAGTCGAAGCCGAGCTGATGCACGAGTACTACCGCAGTGGCAGCCGCTTTCCGGCGTATTCGTCGATTGTGGCATCGGGCCCCAACGCCTGCGTGCTGCATTACGGCGAGAACAACCGCCGCATGCAGGATGGCGAATTGCTGCTGATCGACGCTGGTTGCGAAATCGAAGGCTACGCCAGCGATATCACGCGCACGTTTCCCATCAACGGCAAGTTCTCGGGCGAGCAAAAGGCCGTGTACGAGCTGGTGCTGGCCGCGCATGCCGCAGCGCTGCAAGAAGCACTGCCGGGTCGCAGCTACGACGCCATGCATCAGGCGGCCGTCAATGTGCTGACGCAAGGTCTGATCGACCTCGACCTCATCCAGGGCCCGTTTGCCGACGCGATCGAACAAAGCACCTATCGCCAGTTCTACATGCATAAAACCGGCCACTGGCTGGGGCTGGATGTGCACGATGCGGGCGCGTACAAGCAGCAAAACGGCGACTGGCGCGTGCTGGAGCCGGGCATGGCCTTCACCATCGAGCCCGGCCTGTACATCCGCCCCGCCGCCAATGTGCCCAAGGCGTTTGAACAAATCGGCGTGCGTATTGAAGACAATATCGTCATCACCGCTGATGGCCACGACGTGTTGACCGCCGATTGCCCGGTGGCCGTCGCCGAAATCGAAGCATTGATGCGCGGCTAAACCGCGCGGAGACCCGCAGATGATCGTCAAACAATTACCGCTGCATGTAGATATCGCCATCGTGGGCGGTGGCCCGGTGGGCGCGCTGGTGGCGCAACGGCTGGCGCGGCAGGGCCGCCAGGCGCTGGTGATCGAAGCGCGCGACGCCACGGCCACGCCGCCCTCCGACCCGCGCGCGCTGGCGCTGAGCTGGGCCAGTTACCAGGCGCTGGATGAGGCGGGTTTGTGGAGCGATGCGCTGGCGCCCACCGCCATCCAGAAAGTGCATGTGTCACAACAAGGTTCGCTGGGCCGCACCGGGCTGGATGCCGACGAGCTGAATCTGCCCGCGCTGGGTTTTGTGGTGCCCTACGAAACGCTGGCGGCGCAGGCGTTGCAGCACATGGTGGCGGGCAGCGTGCAGATTGCGGCCAATACGCGCGTCAGCCGCATCCAGACCCTGTCGCGCTATGCCGCGCTGACCCTGCAAACCGCCGCGGGCGAAGCGCAGATGACGGCACGGCTGGTGATCCTGGCCGACGGCGGCAAGCTGATTGATCAGGTGCATGGCGTTACGCAAACCGTGCGGCCGTATAACCAGCATGCCGTGCTGGCGCGCATGACGCCCAACACACCGCATAGCCATATCGCCTATGAACGCTTTGCCGACGACGGCCCGATTGCGCTGCTGCCGTTTGGCACGGACTTTATGTTGATCTGGACGCAAACGCCGGAGCAGGCAGAAGAACGCCTCGGCATGGACGACGCCGCGTTTATGGCGGCGGTGGCCGCGCGCTTTGCCGGGCGACTGGACGGCTTTAGCGCAGTCGGCCCGCGCAAGAGCTGGCCGCTGGCGCTCAAGACGCTGGACCGCGTCTATGCGCCGCGCACTGTGATGATCGGCAATGCCGCGCAAACGCTGCACCCGGTGGCGGGGCAAGGGCTGAATCTAGGCTTGCGCGACGCGGCAGTGCTGGCCGATGTACTGGCCAGCACGCCGGACCCGATGTTGGGCGAAGCGAGCATGCTGCAGCGTTACGCCGCTTTGCGCCGCAAGGATGCCGGCATCGTGACCCACTTTACCGATACGCTGATTACGCTGTTCGACCGGCCCAACCCGGCGCTGAAGCATGCACGCAGTCTGGGCTTGCTGGCGCTGGATCAGATTGCGCCACTGCGCAGAGGGTTTGCGCGGCGCATGGTATACGGCGTGCGCTAAGGCATCGGGCGTGTGCCTGCCGATGCAACCCTGATCCGCGTCGGCCGCGTTACCCCGGCTATTTCGGGGTAACGCCCATTTCATTTATGCCATGGACGATCAACCAGCGACGCCGGCCGCTGGACAATGGACGTTGCCGCGTAGGCTGAGGACGATGGTCTCCCGCGGTATGAAGTCCGGAACACAACGAGAACACAAGCTTGCGGGGTAACGCCCGCTACGCCTTCGGCGTGGCCTCAAGCTCGGAGACCACCACCTTGGCCATATCGGCCAGCATCTGCAGCTCGGATTCGCCCAACTGGCGCGGTTTGCGGTCGATCAGACACAGCGTGCCCACCGTGGCGCCGCTATGCAGCACCAGCGGCGCGCCGGCGTAGAAGCGGATGTCCGGATCGCCGGTCACCAGCGGGTTATCGATAAAGCGCTGATCCTGCGCCGCATCTTCCACCACCATCACATTTTGCGGGTCCAGAATGGCGTGGCCGCAAAACGACACGTCGCGCGATGTCTCGCTCACATTCAGACCCTGCACCGATTTAAACCATTGCCGGTTGGAATCCACCAGGCTGACTACCGCAATCGGCACATTAAAAAAGCCTGTGGCCGCGCGGGTTAAATTGTCAAAACGCTCTTCGGGTTGAGTATCAAGGATCAGCAAATCACGCAGTGCGCCGATCCGTTCGGCTTCGTTGTCCGGAATCTTTGGGGGTTGCATGGGTGCCCTGCACAATCATGTTGGTATTGTGCGGTGATTATAGGCATGGACCATAAGGCGGCGACACCCGCGGCGTGTTACCGCCCACAATCCACCCCCATTTCGCTATGCGTGCTTGCACGCGCACGCGGCCTGGGGCACGGCGGCTGGCGCGGTGGCTTCGATGTTCAACGCACGACCTTGCGCCAGCGCGGCCCGGGCTTCCCGCGTGGCTTGCAACATATTGCGCAGCGCCGCCTCGGTCTCGGGCCAGCCGCGGGTTTTAAGGCCGCAATCGGGGTTGATCCACAAGCGTTCGACGGGCACCACCGCTTGCGCTTTGGCAATCAGCCGCAGCATCTCCGCTACCGCGGGCACGCGCGGGCTATGGATGTCGTACACGCCGGGCCCGATCTCGTTGGGATAGGCAAAGTCGCCAAAGCCGCGCAATAACGCCATATCCGAGCGCGAAGTTTCGATGGTGATTACGTCCGCATCCATCGCCGCAATCGCGGGCAGGATGTCATTGAATTCCGAATAGCACATATGCGTGTGGATCTGCGTGGCGTCATCCACCCCGCTCGCGGACACGCGAAAGGCGCGCCCCGCCCATTCCAGATAACGCGACCAGTCGCGGCGTTTCAGCGGCAGTCCTTCGCGAAATGCCGGCTCATCAATCTGGATCACCCGGATACCGGCTTGTTCCAGATCGGCCACCTCATCGCGGATGGCCAGCGCGATCTGCAGCGTAATCTCGCTGCGCGGGATATCGCTGCGCACAAACGACCACTGCAATATCGTCACCGGGCCGGTGAGCATGCCCTTCATCGGGCGCACGGTCAGGCTTTGCGCATAGGCGCTCCACGCCACCGTCATGGGCTGCGGCCGCGATACATCGCCCAACAGGATCGGCGGCTTGACGCAGCGACTGCCGTAGCTTTGCACCCAACCATTGCGGGTAAAGGCAAAACCGGCCAGTTGCTCGCCAAAGTACTCAACCATATCGTTGCGTTCAGCTTCGCCATGGACCAGCACGTCCAGCCCCAATGCTTCCTGCTTGCGCACGGCCCGTTCGATCTCGGCCTGCATCGCGCTCTGGTATGCCGCAGCATCCAGCTCGCCGCGTTTAAAAGCGGCACGCGCGCTGCGAATGGCGCTGGTCTGCGGAAAGCTGCCTATGGTGGTGGTCGGCAACGGCGGCAGTTGCAGCCACGCTTGTTGCAGCGGTTGGCGTTGCGGATAAGGCAAATTGCGGCGGCTGTCGGCATCACGCAATGCGCGCACGCGCGCTTGCACTGCGGGCTGATGAATTCGCGGCGAATTGCGCCATGCCGTCTGGGCCCGTTGCGATGCGGCCAGTGGCGTGGCAATGGCGGCGGCGCCGTCGAGCAAGCCTTGCTTCAGCACCGCAATCTCATCCAGCTTCTGCCGCGCAAAGGCCAGCCACGAACGCAATTCCGCATCCAGCTGATTCTCGTGCGCCAGATCGACCGGGCTATGCAACAGCGAGCAACTGCTGCCCAGCCACAGCCGCGCGCCCAATGGCTGCCGGGCGCGGCGCAACAGGACCAGCGTGGCGGCCAGATCGTTGGCCCAGATATTGCGACCATCCACCACGCCCAGCGACAACACTTTATCGGCGGGCCACTGCGGCAGAAACACATCCAGCTGCTGCGGCGCGCGCACCAGATCAAGATGCACGCCAGCCACATTCAATCCGGCCAACAACCCGGCATGTTCCGACACATCTTCAAAATACGTCGCCAACAGCAACTTGACGCCCGCGCTACCCAGATCGCGATACACCGGCGCAAACGCGTCCAGCCACGCCGGCGGCAAATCCAGCGCCAGGATGGGCTCATCAATCTGCACCCACTGCACGCCACGCGCCGCCAGCTTTTGCAGGATGCGCGCATAGGCGGCTTGCACTTGCGGCAGCAGATCAAGCTTGTCGAACGCCACTGCGCGCGATTTGGACAGGTACAAAAACGTCAGCGGCCCGATCAGTACCGGGCGCGCGCAGTGGCCTTGCGAACGCGCCTCGTCAATCTCATAAAACAGCCAGTCGACGCCGCCGGCAAAGGTCGAATCAGCATCCAGCTCCGGCACCAGATAGTGATAGTTGGTATCAAACCACTTGGTCATTTCCAGCGCGGCTTGTGCGGCGTTACCGCGCGCCAGTTCAAAGTACTGGCGCACAGTGAGGGTGGCGGCATCAAAGCCAAAGCGACGGGGCAGCGCGCCCAGCAATACGGCGGTATTCAGCATCTGGTCGTACCAGGCAAAATCGCCGACCGCCACGCTGTCCAGCCCGGCCTGGCGCTGCCACTGCCAATGCGTGCGTCGCAGTTGCGCGCCGGTTTGCGCCAAGGCGTTTTCGTCGATATCACCGCGCCAGAATTGCTCCAGCGCCTGTTTGAGCTCGCGTTGCGCGCCAATGTGGGGAAAGCCCAGAACATGAGCCTGAGTCATGGTTAACATCCTTAGTCATGAATTTGGCTTGTATCGTACCGGGCGCAGACGGTATGATCCCAATTCAATTTTTTACTCACACTCATGAATCGCCATCATGCAATCGCTGCTCGAACTGCGTCATCTCAAAACCCTGGCCGCTATCCACGACACCGGCAGCGTTACGCGCGCGGCCGAGCGGCTGCATCTCACCCAATCGGCGCTCTCGCACCAACTGCGTTTGCTGGAAGAGCATTACGGCGTGCCGCTGCTCACGCGGAAAGGCAGCACGCTGGCGTTTACACCGGCGGGCGACAAGCTGGTGGCGTTGGCGCAAACGGTGTTACCGCAAGTGGCGACGGCCGAACGCGATGTGGCGCGTTTACGCGAAGGCGAGGCCGGCACGCTGCGCATTGCGGTGGAATGCCACACCTGTTTTGACTGGTTGATGCCGGCGATGGATTTGTTTCGCGAGCGCTGGCCCGAAGTGGAACTCGATATCGTCTCGGGCTTTCATGCCGACCCGGTCGGGCTGATGCTGGAAGGCCGTGCCGATCTGGCCGTGGTATCCGAACTGGAACTGGACCCGCGCGTGAGCCATCAGCCGCTGTTTGTCAGTGAAATGGTCGCGCTGGTGGCGCGCGATCATCCGCTGGCCGACAAGCCGTATCTGGAAGCCAGCGACTTTGCTGGCGAGACGCTGATTACCTATCCAGTGCCGGATGACATGCTCGATTTGATCCGCAAAGTGCTGCGCCCGGCGGGCATCAATCCGCCGCGCCGCACCACGGAATTGACCGTGGCGATGCTGCAACTGGTGGCCAGCAAGCGCGGCATTGCGGCATTGCCGCGCTGGAGCGTGCAGAACTATCTGGACCGCGGCTATATCGCGGCGCGCCCGGTCACCGCCACCGGTCTGACGACCGAGCTCTACGCCGCCATTCCGGCAGAGCGCGCCGAGCTGGCTTATCTGCAAGAATTTGTGAGCATCGTGCGCGACGTCAGCCTGACCGCGCTGCCCGGCATCTCGCTGCTGGAGGCATAACCCCGTGCGCATACCGCGCCGCAGCGCTGAAAATCCATGCCCCAGCGCGACGGCATTGCGTTGCAGCGCAGCATGCAGGATTTGTCCTGCATTATTTAAGGTGATTTCTCACTCTTAAAGCTTTGTGAAATTTTTCCATAATGTTGGGGTCGTCTATTTGTGGTGATGCGCGTTAAATAGCTGTTGGCTTTACTTGCCACACGCACATCACTCGTATTGCTCCAGGAGAAGGCTCATGACGCCGCCCGCCGACACCAGTACGCTGCCTTGGCAAATCGAGAAAATCGATTTCAGCCGTATCCAGCTGGACCGCATCCGCGATAACCAGACCATGTTTTACCTGCTGACCGCTTCTTCGTTTATCGAGAGCGGCGCGGATTTGTATACCAGCAACCTGGTGGATTTTTTTGCCGCCGACCCCGAAGTGGCCGCGTGGCTGGCGCAGCATTGGGAGCACGAAGAAATGCAACACGGCCGTGCGTTGCGCATGTATGTGCAATACGTGTGGCCCGACTTTGCCTGGCAGGATGCGTTCGAGAGCTTTTTGCAGGAATACGGCAAGCTGTGCACGACAGAAGAACTGGAAGCCACGCCCGCGCAAGAACTTGCCGCGCGTTGCGTGGTGGAAACCGGCACCAGCAGCCTGTATCGCGCGATCAACGCGTGCACCGACGAACCGGTGCTGCGCGAAATTGCCGACCACATCCGGCGCGATGAGGTCAGCCATTACAAGAATTTCTACCACTTCTTTTTGCGCTATCGGCAAGAGCAAAAACTAAGCCGCCTGGCCACCTTTGGCACGCTGGCGCGGCGCTTGCTGGAACTGCGCAATAGCGATGCCGAAATCGCGCTGCGTCATGTATTTGCTTATCGCCAGCCGCAAGGCACGGCGGCCGAGCAAGCCGATATCAACAAGCGCGTCACCTCGTTGATCCGCCGCAATCTGCCCATCGAGATGACGGTGAAGATGCTGCTGAAGCCGCTGCAATTAAGCCCACGCTGGCAGAAAAGCCTGCAATGGCCGCTGTCTGGCCTCACCCAGATCTTTATGCGCGTCCCGCTGTAAAACATAGGGTGGGACTCGGCGTCCCCGTCAGACCCACCATTCAATGCCGTATTCAAGATCACTGTGCGTTGTTATGGCTTTGAATGGTGGGTCTAGACCCACCCTACGCCTGCTGCGATTGCCTTTACAGTTTGAAGCGGCCGAAGTCCGCGTTGATAGCCTGCGCCAGTTGCGCCAGCGTTTGCAGGCGCTGGTTGGCGGTTTGCAGGTCGGCGTCGGCCTGGGCGATGCGGTTGTTGATGCTCTCGGTGGTCTGCCCCATCGACGTCGCGGCGTTGCGTTGTTCTTGCGTCGCCAGCGCAATGCCGCTGATCTTGTCCACCACGTTCTGCATGCTATCGGCCATGGTCAACAGGCGGTCGCCGGCGCTGCGGGTCAGTTCCGAACTGGCCGTTACCGTATCCAGCGTGCCTTGCATCCGGCCTGCGGCGTTGCCGGTTTCCTGGCCAATGGCTTCCAGCATGCCGGTAATTTCCACCGTTGCACCGCCGGTACGTTCGGCCAGCTTGCGCACTTCATCCGCCACCACCGCAAAACCACGGCCCTGCTCGCCTGCGCGTGCGGCTTCGATCGCCGCGTTTAATGCCAGCAGATTGGTCTGACTGGCGATTTCGCTGATCACCCCGGTAATCGAGCGGATTTGTTGCGAGCGTTGCGCCAGCGTATCCAGCATGGCCGCCACCGAGCGTACCGCTTCGCTGGTCGCCTCCATCTCGCCGGTAATGCGGTTCAGGTCTTTGGCGCTGTCGCGGCTTTGCTGGCCGGTGCGGCTGGCCACTTCGTCGGTTTCCTGCGCCGAGGAGGCGATCTCACTGACGCTGACCGACACTTCCTCAATCGCCGCGGCATTGGCGCTGGCCACATCGGCTATGCCGTTGGTATCGCGCGCCACTTGCTGCACGCTGTTGCGCACTTCTTCCACGCCGCCGGCCAGTTGCAGGCTCTTGTCGCGCACGCTGACAAAGGTGCGGTTCAGTTGCTCGACAAACTGGTTAAACGCTTCGGCGGTTTCGCCCACTTCGTCTTTGCTCTGGATCTGGATGCGGCGGGTTAGATCGGCCTCGCCGCGTGAGATATCGCGCATGGCATCGCGCACGCGCAGCAGGCCGCGCAATTGGGCTTTAAGCGACAACCAGCTCAGCGCAATCACAATAATCAAAATGACGATCAGGATGACGGCGGTCTTGATCAGTTGCTGGCGCAGCGGCGCGAGCAAGGTGGCCTCGTCGCTGACGGCCACCAGCGTAAATTCGGTGCCCACCACCGGAAACGCCGCCACCAGCTTGCTGCGGCCATTGATATCCACTGTGGCGAATTCATTGCTGGATTGCGCCTTGCTGATCACGGCGGCGGTCAGGCCATCGCCCAGCACGGTGGCGTCTTTGTTCAGTTGCTGCGGGTCGCCATGCGCAAAAATCTTGCCGTCTTTATTGACGATAAAGGCAAAGCCATCGCCCGGCAGCACGGTGCGTTTCAGCTCTTGCATGATGCTGGAGATTTCGACATCCGCGCCCAGCACGCCCACCACCTGGCCGTTATCAACCACGGCGTGCGCAAAGCTGGATACTGCCGCGCCGGTGGCGGCGGCCACCGAGGGCATCTCAACAAAGGTGGCGCTCTTCTCGTCTTGCGCGCGACTCCACCAGTGCCATTTACGCGGATCGTTATTGTCAGGCGGCAGCACCACGCCATTGGCGTTTTGCTGCGTGCCATCGGGGTAGGCCAGGAACACGTTGGCATAACCGCCCGCATCGCGCACAAAACCCATGGTGGCGACCAGGCTGGCATCGTGCGGCACCGGCTTGAAGGCGTTCAGCACCTGCGCCTTGGCGCTGATCCAGTTGCCGATATGTACACCCAGCACGCTGCCCACGGCGCTGATTTGCTGGCGGGATTCGGTTTGTTGTTGCGCCGCCGACAGTGAATATGCTGCGCCTGCAATCACCACCCCAGTGACGATTACAAACGCCGCCACTGCGGCGACGATTCTTTGCTGCAGACTGTGCAATCCAATGGCCATTTTTGTACTTTCCTGTAAGCCGCGCAGAGCGTTGTTTTTTGAAGGGGCGCGATTGTAACGCCTGCTATCAAAATACTCACAATTGACCTTGTCTGCTTGCTTCAGATCAATTCGGGCCGTCAGGGGATTGCCTGACTATGCAGATCACCGTTTGCTTATCTAAACAAATGCAGCGCCGCATATTGCAACAACATGATGGTCTTGCCGTCGACAATCTCGCCGTTGGCGATCATCGCCAGCGCATCATCAAAGCGCAGTTCCAGCACCTCGATGTCTTCGCCCTCGCCTTCCAGCCCGCCGCCCGCGGTGATCCGGTGGTTGGCTTCGTATTCGGCGACAAAGAAATACAGCTTCTCGGTGACCGAACCCGGGCTCATATAGGCTTCAAAGATTTTTTGCAGCGCATGCACGCGGTAGCCGGTTTCTTCTTCCACTTCGAGGCGGATGCGTTCTTCGGGTGAGGCTTGTTCCAGCAGCCCGGCGGGGGCTTCGATCAGCCAGCCGGGGTAGCCGTCGACAAAGGTGGGCAGACGAAACTGGCGGATCAGCACCACGGAGCGTTGCGCCAGGTTGTACAGCAGCAGCGTCGAGCCATGGCCGCGATCATAGGTTTCGCGGCTCTGACGCTGCCAGGTGCCATTGGCGCGCAAAAAATCGAACGTGGTTTTTTTAAGCACATACCAGTCGTCCGACAGCGTCTCGACGTGGATGATGCGGATGCGTTCGGTATTGGCATGCATGGCGGCGGCTCGTGGCAAGGGCGGGATTGATGCGGTGCATCAAGCCACGAGATTCGCACAAATTGTCAGACGAAGAAAGTCTCCGTTCAGCCAGATATCATCTATTGCGCGGCCGGAATGATGGTGGGCGGCGTATGGTTGGCCAGACGCTCGTCGGCATCTTCCAGCAAGGCCTCGACCGCCACTTCGGCCTCATACCAGGCTTCCAGCCCGCCCAGTAACGGCACCGCGCCTTGATGACCGTGGCCATGCAACATGGCGGCGGCGGCGACGGCCGAGGCGTCGTTGGGGCAAGCGCAATACAGCACCACGGTCTGATCGCTTTCCAGCCGCGCGGCGTATTCCTTGATCTGCTTAAGGCTGATATTGACGGCGCCCGGAATCGCACGCGGGTCCAGCATGCGGCCTTCGGGCGAGCGCACATCAATCAGCAGCGGCGGCTTGGTGCTGGCCAGCGCGGCTTTCAGTTCATCCACGGTAATGCGGCGCATGCGTGCGGCCACGGCGGCTTGATGGCGGCGATAGAACCGTTGCGCCACATAGGCCACCAGAAATGCGCCCACCAGCCATACGGCGTAATGGCCGAGGTCGATCATCACATCGATGACGTGCGTCACCTGCTTCTGGAACAACATACCCAGCACCAGATAGGCCGCCGACCAGATCAGCGATGCGGCCAGGTTCCAGCGCGCAAACGTGGCCCAGCGCCAGCCCAATGCACCGGCCAGCGGTGGCGCAACCGCGCCCAGGCCCGGCACAAACTTGGCGGCAAACAGCGAGAACGCGCCCCAGCGCACAAACAGCGTTTCGCTCTGGCGCACACACACGTCCGCCGACAAGGACACCTTGCACACCACGCTCAGCACACGGCGGCCCAGCCGTTGCCCGGCCCAGTACCAGATCATGTCGCCCATCGCGCCACCGATCGTGGACGCCAACACCAGCGCAATTGCCCGGCCGCTGGTGCCTGCCACCAGCCCCCCCATCAACACCAGCAACGGCGCGGCGGGCAACGGCGCACCGGCGCGCGACAGCAGCGACACGCCAAACAACAGCGGCACCGCGTAATCCTGCGTCGCAACCACTAACCGGACCAGATCCATGCCCAATGCTCCTTGCGCGCCGGGGCGTATGCCTGGGCGCGGCGTGTTCGACTACCGGGGTTTGTAACAGATGTAGCAGCAAGGCTACAGGCCAGACCATGCCGCAATGGGGCGGCCGGCGCATCGTTCTAAATATGGAGCGCAGGCGGCCGCGATACAATTGCCGCCGATCAGGGCAATGGAACTGATTACGAGCTGTCTTATTGTGCGGTGGCGGGCGTGGCGCTGTGGCGGCCGTCCAGTTTGAATTCAAACAATTCAAAGCCGGCCTGGCGTTCGACCAGACGGCTGATGGTGAGCGTGGTGCTGCCATCGGCCAGCGTGGTCTGCAGCGTGCGGCCCTGACTCCACGTGCCGCGCGGGGCCACAATCTGCGCCGGTTGGCGCAGCATGCTCAGCTCGGGCAGCAACAAGGCGGCCACCGGGGCCATACCCGGCAAATCATCGGCCGGATGCAGCAACACCAGCTCGGCGCGCGGCGCGAGAATCTGCACGCCCATTTCCAGGCCGCCATCTTCGCTTTGCTGTAACCAGCGCACTGCGCCATATAACCAGGCCTCACCGCCATGGGCGCGCACCGACACCAGTTCGCCCACGCGCAAGCGTTCGGGTGCGGCTTCCTTGCGCGACAAGGCATAGCCGCCCGGGCTTTCGTTGAGTACGCGCCATTGCTGGCCGCTGCTCTCGCTGAGATTGCCCACGCCCGATTGATCCAGCATGTCGCTGTTCAGGTCCGGGGCAACCGGGGTGGCGCATGCGGTGACGGCGCGCAGGCCGGTGCAGATATCCACCGTGCTTTCTTTATGGATGCGCTGGAATACCCGGCGCGGCGCAATGCTCCATTGCTTCAGCAAACGGCGCACCACATCCATCCAGAACTGGATTTTGGCGCGATCGGCCACCACGGGCGCTTTGGCTTCCAGGCTGTGCAGCATCTTGTGCAGCTTTTTGCCCAGCTCGATGGTATCGACCAGCATGGTCGCGCCTTCGGTTTCTTCGGGCGTGCGGTTGCCGTAAAAATGCGGCGGCAAGTCGGTTTCCAGTTGCACCAGAAAAAACCCGCCGCTGCTGGCCAGATGCGACAACGGCTGGAAATGTGCGGCGGGCGCGTAGTTGTCGATGATCTCGATGACTTTATCGAGCTCCATCGCTGAAAAGCGCAACGGGTCAGCCAGCGCCAGCAACAAGATGCGTTTGTAGATGACGGCCACGGGCGGGCCGGCGTCTTCGCCATGCGGCTCGTCCAGCTGGCGCGCTTCGGCCACGTGGCGGAACAGCGTATGCGTTTCGCGCCACATGCCCGGTGGCAAGGGCATCGCCATCTGGCAGCTGAGTTGATAGACGCGGTAGTTAAGCAGCAGCACCTGCTGCACCAGATACGGCACCTGTCTGGCGTTGTTGCCAAAGAATGAGCGGCGTTCCAGCCGGTCCACCAGCGCCAGCTTGTAGCCGATGGACAATTCCACCAGCAAGGCGCGCAACAACAATGAGGCCTGACGCGCCTTGTCGCGCATCGGCATGCCCTGACTGGCGCCGCGGGCGGCAAACTCGCCGGCCATCACATCCAGCGTGGAGCGGTATTCGTCCAGCAATTTAAGGCGCACGTCCGCCTCAAGCGGCACGCGGTTGAGCGAGGCCAGCGCGTCATGAATCTGGCGGCCGGATTCGGCCACATTGCTACCCGCGATACTGATCAACCATTGCCGTAAAACCTTTGCATCTTTTTCGACAATCGCAGCCAGCCTTGGATCAGGTGCGGGCAGCTCAAGCGACAGGGGCATCGTCCCATTCCTCCGGGCCGGCCAGCGCTTGCTCCAGCGCTTCGCCGGCACCGCGGGCCAACAAGGCCGCCTCGTCGTCGGTCATGACATAAGGCGGCATAAAATACACGGTATTGCCAATCGGCCGCAGCAGCAGGCCTTGCTGCAGGGCGGCGCTGAACATGCGCTGCGCAAAGCCGGGCAAGGCATCGACCACATCAAACGCCCAGATCATGCCGGTGTTACGGAAATGCTTGACCTGCGCATGCTCGGCCAGCACTTCAAACTGTTCACCCCAGCGCGCGGCGCGCTCGGCGTTAGCGGCAATCACATGGTCGTCGCGGAAAATATCCAGCACCGCCAGTGCGGCGGCGCAGGCCAGCGGGTTGCCGGTATAGCTGTGCGAGTGCAAAAAGCCGCGGCCGACTTCTTCATCGTAGAAGGCGTCGTAGATTTCGTCGGTGGACAGCACGGTGGCCAGGGGCAAAAAGCCGCCGGTAATGCCTTTGGACAAGCACAGCAAATCGGGTTTGATATTGGCTTGTTCGCAGGCAAACAGGCTGCCGGTGCGGCCAAAGCCGACGGCGATTTCATCGGCAATCAGATGGACCTGGTAGCGGTCGCACAAGGCGCGCGCGCGTTCCAGATAATGCGGGTGGTACATGGCCATGCCCGCCGCGCCTTGCACCAGCGGTTCCAGAATCACGGCGGCGATATCGCTGTGATGCGCGGCCAGCAAGGCCGCCAGCCCCACCGAGGCCTCTTCGGCCATATCGCGCGCATCGGCGTTGGCATGCGCCAGACGCCAGTCGGGCGACGGCGCAATAAAGTTGCCACGCACCAGGCCCGAGTACGCATCGCGAAACACCGGCACATCGGTCACCGACAGCGCGCCGATGGTTTCGCCATGGTACGAGCCCGCCAGATAGACAAAGCGGTTCTTGTTTTCGCGGCCCTGGTTTTTCCAGTAATGCGCGGACATTTTGAGGGCGATTTCGGTGGCGGATGCGCCATCGGAACCATAAAAAGCGTGGCCCAGGCCGGTCAGCTCGCCCAGGCGTTCTGATAACTCGACCACGGGGCGGTGGGTAAAACCCGCCAGCATCACGTGTTCCAGCTTGTCCAGTTGCTGCTTGATGGCGTTTTTAATGCGTGGCTCGCCATGGCCAAACAGGTTGACCCACCAGCTGGACACCGCATCCAGATAGCGTTCGCCATCCGGCCCGATCAACCACGCGCCTTCGCCGCGCTCAATGGGCACCAGCGGCAAGCGCTCCAGCCGTTTCATCTGCGTGCACGGGTGCCAGACCGCGGCGCGGCTGCGTGCCAACAGGTCATTCTGGCCAAAGGGCGCCAGCCCGTGTTCGATCTGACTATCCAGTTTGAACTCCAACATCAAAACGTTTCGGCCCTGATTGTTATACAGTTGCGCGCCCGCGTCACCCGCCCATTTTCGGCTTTGCGACCTGCCCCACAGCGTCACCCTGTTTTGATCATTATTAATTATTCGGCGCTTACACGTAAGCTACGCAGGCGCTAAAAAACCGCTTTGAGCATTATGTCGTTTGCAAGATGCCGATGCCATTGCCGCACGCGGCCTGTCCATCCGGTCGCCCGCCATGCCAGCATCGGCGCGCCTTTGCGCAAAGCGCGGTGTAGCGCGGAACCTACAGATCGATACCCGGCGCCGCAAGTCGACAGCATAGGTCAATCCTGGAGCTTACAAAATCGCGTCAGCAATCCACCCGATTGCGCGACTAAATTTCGTCACATCGTTCATAAAAAAACAGCCCGAACCGGGCTGTTTTTTGCACCTGCGTACGCTGCATTGCGCCGCTTAAACATTAACCAGTTTACCCACCCACAACACCGGGCCCGTGGGCGCGCCGGTGGGCGAACCGCCTGGCGGTTCCAGCGACACCGCCAACACTTCGGCGCCGGCCAGTACCTGCGGCCGTTTGACCAGCGTCGCGCCGTTGGCAGCGATCAGGCCCAGCGATTTGGGCGCACCACCGGGCGGAATCGCCCACAGTTCCAGCGCCTTGTTGGTGGCGGTGCCGCTCAGGTTTTCCAGCGGACTAACGCGCACGGAGCCGTCCGCAGCCACCCGCGCCACCAGCGCCACGTGCTGCGTTTTATCCTGCAGCAGCGCCATCTGGGCAGGCACCAGGGTGGCGGCGGGCTTGGGTTGCACCAGCACCACGCTCAGCGCCAGGGCAGCGACGGCAAAACCGCCCGCCAGCAAACGCCAAAGATAGAGGCCACCCCAGCTCCATGGCGATACCTCGCGCATGGCGCGCACACGGCGCGCAATCTGGCGCCACACTCGCGCCGGCGGGTCTACCGGCGGCACTGCGCGCACCAGCGGCAACAACTGGTCTTCGGTTTCGCGCACCGTGCGGCGCAAGGCCGCATCGGCCGCCATCAGCCCTTCAAAGCGTCGCCGCGCCGGGCCGCGCAAAGTGCCCACCACGTACTGCCCGGCCAGCTGTGTTTGTAATAATGGATTACGGTAATTCATGCCAGACACCCCTTCAGTCGTTCCAGACCACGGCGGCACCAGCTTTTAACGGTGCCCAATGGCGCGGCCAGCCGCGCCGCAATTTCGCTATGACTGAGGTCGTCAAAAAACGCCATCGCAATCACCTGCCGCTGGATGGCCTCCAGTCTTTTCAGGCATTCCGCAATGCGCTTGCTGTCCTGAAACTGCGCCAGCCGCGCCATCGGCCCCGGTGCTTCGTCGGCCCATTCATTGATGATGGTGTCGTCGGCGTCCGGGATTTCCAGCTGCGGTTTGCGCAACCAGTCGATACAGGCATTGCGCACGATGCGGCTCATCCACGTAAGCGGCTGGCTTTGCGCCGCCGAGTAGTTGCGGGCGTTTTGCCAGATGCGCACGTAACACTCCTGCATGACTTCCTCTGCCCAGTCCTTCCTACGCAACATACGTAGCGCAACGCCAAACAGTTGCGGTGAAGTCAGGCGATAGAGTGTTTCGAGTGCTTTTTCGTCGCTTTGGGCGCAACGCACCAGCAATTCTTGCAAGGTGGCGGATTCGGCCATCGGGGGTCCTTGGGGAGGGAAACATCGCCGCTGCGGCGGGCGTGCCGTAAAGCATCGGAAGTTTCTGGCCCGGGCGCAAGCGGCGCAGCCATGCTGTGGCGCAATGGTCGAATCCGCAAGCGCGTCGATTCCCACAGCAAGCCAGGGCCGTGGCTGACATTGTCACAACCGCGCCAGCGCTATCGTGTGCGGCATTGTCGGGCTTTTGTTTGCCCTTTACTGCCGCCCTTACCCAGGCCCGCCGCGCGCGGGCCGGAGCAACACGATGCGTATCTTTCTGGTTTCCACCTTGCTGGCCGTGCTCACTGTCACTCATCTGACCGTGATGGCCGCCAATAAACATCTCACCCGTAGCGGCGCGGTCGACACGCAAAGCGCCAGCGCGCCGCCCGCCAGAAAAGCGCCCGCTGGCAAAGCGTCTGCCTCGCAGCACCCGCACGCCAGCCAGCCCGGCCGCGCCACCTCGGTTTAAACAGGAAAAACTGGCATGAATGACTTTGCGCACGTCGACAAGCTTGAACAACTGCATCGCACGCTGGACGCGACCGAGCAGCCGCCCGAAGCGTCCGAGGACGAGCGCGAGCATCCTTCCGGCGGTTGGGGCTCGGCCAAAGCGGTGGGGTCCATCCTGTTTCAGGAACGCGCGATGCGCCATGTGGGCGTGTTGTTGCATCAGAACAAACCCAAGGGCTTTGCCTGTGTCAGCTGTTCGTGGGCCAAGCCGGGCAAGCCGCATCCGCTGGAAGTGTGCGAAAACGGCGTTAAAGCCACAGCGTGGGAGCTGACCACGCGCCGCGCCACACCGGCGTTCTTTGCCGAGCACACGGTCACCGAGCTTAAAACCTGGGGCGATCACGAACTGGAAGAAGTGGGCCGCCTGACCGAGCCCATGCGCTGGGACAAGCACACCGACACCTATCAGCCTGTCAGTTGGGAAGACGCGTTTGCCGAAATTGGCGCGGAGCTGAAGCTGATGCCGCCCAAATCCACCGTGTTCTACACCTCGGGCCGCGCCTCGCTCGAAACTTCGTATATGTATCAGCTGCTGGCGCGCATGTATGGCCACAACAATCTGCCCGATAGCAGCAATATGTGCCACGAAACCACCTCCACTGCGTTGCCCGAAAGCGTGGGCGTGGGCGTCGGCACCGTGTTGCTGGAAGATTTTGATAAAGCCGACTGCATCCTGTTCTTTGGGCAGAACCCGGGCGTCAACAGCCCGCGCATGCTGCATCCACTGCAAGAGGCGCGTAAACGCGGCGTGCCCATCATCACGTTTAACCCCTTGCGGGAACGCGGCCTGGTCAACTTTGTAAATCCGCAATCGCCCGCCGAAATGCTGGGCGATAACCCGACGTGGATCAGCACCCAATATCACCAGGTAATGCCCGGTGGCGATGTCGCCGCGCTGATGGGTTTGTGCAAATGCCTACTGGAAACCGACGATGCCGCCAAACAGGATGGCACGGAAGGCGTGCTGGACGACGCGTTTATCGCCGAGCATTGCCACGGCTATACCGAATTTGCCGCCACGGTGCGCCAGACCACGTGGGATAGCATCGAGCGCGAATCCGGCCTGACCCGCGCCGCCTTGCAAGATGCGGCCGAGGTGTACGCGCAAGCCAAAGCGGTCATCGGCGTATATGGCATGGGTCTGACCCAACATCGCCATGGCACGGACAACGTGCAGATGCTGTGCAACCTGTTGTTGTTGCGCGGCAATATGGGCAAGCCCGGCGCGGGCATTTGCCCGGTGCGCGGGCATTCCAATGTGCAAGGCCAGCGCACCGTGGGCATTACGGAAAAGCCCGAACTGGCGCCGCTGGACCAGTTGGCCAAACAGTTTGGCTTTGAACCGCCGCGCGACAAAGGCATGGCCACGGTCGATGTGTGCGAAGCGGTGCTTAAAGGCGACATCCGCGCGTTTGTATCGTTGGGCGGCAACTTTATCCGCGCCATTCCTGAAACCGATCGCATGGAAGCCGCATGGCCCTCGATCCGGCTGACGGTGCAGATTTCCACCCGGCTTAACCGCGCGCATTTAATCCACGGTGACGTCGCTTATATCCTGCCCTGCATAGGCCGCACCGAAAAAGACATCCAGGCCAGCGGCCCGCAATGCGTGGCGATGGAAGACAGCACCGGCTGCATGCATGGTTCGTGGGGGCAAGTGGCCCCGGCGGCACCCACCTTGCGCTCGGAACCCGCCATTATCGCGGGCATCGCCAAAGCGCTGCTGCCGCGTAATCCCAAGCTGGATTGGGATGCGTGGGTGGCGGATTACTCAAAGATCCGCGCTGCCATCAGCGAATCGCTGCCCGAGATTTTCCACGACCTGAGCGACCGCATGTGGCAACCGGGTGGCTTCCGCCGCCCGATGCCGGTGGCCGATCGCGTGTGGAAAACCAAAACCGGCAAAGCCAATTTTCTGGTGCCCAAATCGCTGACGGTCGACCCAGACACGCCCGCCTACGGCCCCGATATCCTGCGGCTGTTTACCGTGCGCAGCGACGGCCAGTTCAACACCACCATCTATACGATTGAAGATCGCTTTCGCAACGTGGTGGATACACGCCGCGTATTGCTGATGAACGCGGCCGACATCGTCCGGCTAGGCTTTAAAGACGGTGATCTGGTGGATGCCAGCACCGTGGTTACCGACGGCCAGTTGCGCCGCGTCAGCGGTTTGCGGGTGATGACTTATGACGTGCCGCCAGGTTCGGTGGCCGGTTATTTTCCTGAATGCAACCCGTTGATTCCGCTGTGGCATCACGCTGAGACCAGCAAGGTGCCCGCCGCCAAATCAATCCCGATCCGGCTGGCCGCCACCGCGCCAGCCCACGCCCCGATCCACTGACCTTTTCAAGGAAAAAAGCATGCGCTACAAACTGGTCGATACCACGCCGGGCTCCCGCGTATGGGTGCTGATATTTGATTCCGGCGACGAAGTGATGGAAGGCCTGCAGTATTTTGCCAACCATGAAAACGTGCTGGCGGCATCGTTTATCGCCTTGGGCGCATTCCAGCGCGCCACGCTGGCTTACTTTGACTGGGAACAGAAAAAGTATTTGCCGATTGCGGTGGAAGAACAGGTGGAAGTGGTGTCGTTGATGGGCGATATCGCCAAGGGCGACGACGAGCGCCCCAGCCTGCACGCACACGCCATGCTGGGCCGACGCGACGGCAGCGCCAAGGGCGGCCATCTGAAGAACGCCATCGTGCGCCCTACGCTGGAGGTGAAGATCACCGAGACGCCCGCGCATCTGCGCCGGCACGCACGCCCCAATCTGGGCATCGCGCTGATCGATATCGAAAACTGAGCTTTTTATATGCTTTTTGCCGCCCGGCCCGCAGTGCGCGCCGGGCTTTTTCTTGCGCTTTTGCCGCTATTTTTAAGCTGGGCGTCAGCATGACGGCTTGATGAAACTGCAACAGTTGCTTAACCACCCGATCTGCCGTTCGTCGATTGGTGGGATCGGGCTGGTACCCCCGTTAGCGCATTGGCTCTGGCGTAAAAAGGCGGCGCAGGTCTAACAATCGAGACTTTTGTTGGCT
Organism: Amantichitinum ursilacus; assembly: GCF_001294205.1. Classification (GTDB taxonomy): domain Bacteria; phylum Pseudomonadota; class Gammaproteobacteria; order Burkholderiales; family Chitinibacteraceae; genus Amantichitinum; species Amantichitinum ursilacus. The sequence continues at coordinate 388,744 of NZ_LAQT01000003.1, read as the reverse complement.
TACGCGCTGCAAGCTGCGGCTTATTCAGGCTAATTTAAGCTGCCACCCGTTAATATCTGCACCAATCCGCTGCACACCGCGTAGATGCTGCGATGCATCAAAAACGCGGGCAGTTCCGCTTTGGTGCAAGTCGGGTTGCGCGTTTCAGCAGCATGGTCTTCTATGTAAGTAGTCAGTTGAAACGCATTACAAAGACGCGTACATTGCGTCAGTTCGCTTTCTTCTCACTGGCAAGTCGGAAGGGTGAATAGGCGCCGTGCTTTCTCCACGGCGCCTTTTTTATTGTCTGTCGCCACGCGCCTACGCCCGCAACGCGCGGGCCGCAATCGACACAAGCCCGCCAGGCCAGGATCTGCACCGCCTTCACCGGCTGTCGCCCGCGCCGCTGTCAGGCAGCGCCGATAAAAAGGCCGCACCAAAACGAACGTGCGGCCTGTCTGACACTCCCTCATTGCAGCAAAAGTCACATCTCACCAGGTACGATCACCATCCAGCCCAGGCCAAACTGATCGGTCACCATGCCAAAGGCGGGCGAGAAGAACGTCTGCGCCAACGGCATGGTCACCTGCCCGCCTTGCGCCAGCGCATTGAACTTGCGCTCGGCCTCGGCGGCATCCTGCACATTCAGCGTTAACAACACGCCGCCAAAGGTGGTGGAGTTACTACAGTTGCCGTCGGACGCCAGCACCACGCTATCGCCGATCTGGATGGCCGAATGCATGATCTTGTTTTCCATGCCGGGCTTGAGTTGGCCTTCCGGCATCGGCTCGGGGCTATCGCTATAGCGCATCTGGTATTGCAATTGCGCGCCGATCGCCTGGGTGTAAAACGCGATCGCTTCTTCACAGCGTCCTTCGAACATCAAATAAGGCTGAACATGCATGATGGCTCCTCCGGGGGGATGGATTTGTCTGCTCTCGCCAGGCTGCGGGCGATTGCTTGCCATTGTCAAACAACACGATGACAAACGCACGACGCGCTGGCGGAAGGCGGCGTAACCGCCAGATGCGCTTACTGTATGTCAGGCTTGTGCGGCCGTTCATCGAACCTGATTCAGGCCCATCAGGACAGCATTTGCGGCCTTGGCGCGCAGTGAGTTTGCACCGATCTGACCGCGCTTACGGCATTCGCATCGACCGGATTGCGCCGCCCTCGCTTTGAATAATTTCACATAAAAACAATGTATTGCATCAAAGCATCGGCCGCATCCAATGCGCAGCCCAGCACGTCGCCGGCCAGCAGCAATCCCTGGTTTAAACTCACCCCGAATCGCGTCCCGCCGTAGCACCAAGCGCTCTGCCCACCCCATTGACCGGCATTTTGTCGAAAGCCTAAAGTCAGCCCGTTTCTGAAAGCAGCAAGGTGCAAATACGTCCCTTATCCGGGGCGCGGCCCGCCCAGATGGCGGCCCTGGCGGCACCTCCGTCCATGCAGACGGCACGACTTTAAAACCAATCAGGACATGAAGATGGCGCTTACCCCATGCGTTTCCCGCTTGACCCTCAAATCCAGCCTGCTGCTGTTGGCCGCAGTGCCGGCCTTCGCCCATGCAGCCGGCGCGCAGCCCGAAGGCGCGGTGTGTTTCTATAACCAGCCCAACTATGCGGGCAAGATGCTGTGCGTTAACGCTAGCGCCAGCACGCTGGCCGATTTCTGGGACAACAACATCTCGTCGGTGCGCGTGCGCGCCGGCGTGCAGGTAACGCTGTATAAAAACGCCGCCTACGCGGGCAAATCGGTGGTGCTGAGCGGCGATACGCCGGATCTGGAGCGGGTGAAGTTTGATGGCGTGACGTCGTCCTACCGCATTGCCGCGCCGACGCCGACCGCGACGCCGGTACCGACGCCCAAACCCACACCCGCGCCGACGCCTGCGCCCACGCCGAAGCCGACGCCCGTCCCCACCCCGGCACCGACCCCCAAGCCGACGCCCGTCCCAACCCCGGCCCCCACACCTGCACCAACGCCCAAGCCGACGCCCAAGCCGACGCCCGTGCCGACACCCGCGCCGAGCACCGGCGCCACCTGGCAACCCGCGCTGGCCGACACCTGGCAGTGGCAACTCAAAAACCCGGTCAACACCGCGTACAACGTGGCGGTCTACGACATTGATCTGTTTGATAACACCACCAACAACAGCACGCTGATCCAGTCGCTGCATCAAGCTGGTCGCAAAGTGGTGTGCTATTTCTCGGCGGGAAGCTCGGAAAACTGGCGCGCTGATTTCGGCAGTTTTAAAGCCACCGATCTGGGCAACAACCTCGATGGCTGGCCCGGCGAGCGCTGGCTGGATACGCGTTCCGACAACGTGCGCAACATCATGAAAGCGCGGCTGGATCTGGCCAGAAGCAAAGGCTGCGACGGCGTCGAACCCGACAATGTTGACGGCTACACCAACAATCCCGGCTTTGCGCTGACTGCCGCCACGCAGCTGGATTACAACCGCTTCCTCGCAGATCAGGCCCATGCACGCGGCCTGGCCATCGCGCTGAAAAATGACATCGATCAAATCGCCGATCTGGTCGAGCGCTTTGATTTCGCGGTCAACGAACAATGCCACCAATACAAGGAATGCGACGGTTACAGCGCGTTTACCAGCCGCAACAAGCCGGTGTTTAACGCGGAATACAAAGACAGCTACAAGCAGGATGGCAGCGCGCGCACCCAGCTTTGCGCTGACGCCAAAGCGCAGAAGATCCACACGCTGGTACTGGCGCTGGAACTGGACGATAGCTTCCGCTACAGCTGCGAATAAACGGCCGCAAGGCAGGGCACACGCATAGGGAGCGCTGCGGCGCTCCTTTTTTGCGTACTGCCGCAGTACTTGACGTTGGCATATGTGCAGCGGTAAATTTCTCTCCATACAGAAATGAGAGAAAAACATGACCGCTTTAAGCCCAACCGCGTGGAAATACATTCTGCATTGGGGCGAGATGGGCACGCGTTGGGGCGTCAATCGCACCCAGGCGCAAATCCACGCGCTGCTATTTCTGGCCAACCGCCCGCTGCACGCTGAAGAGATTTGCGAAACGCTGAATGTGGCGCGCTCCAACGTCAGCAACAGTCTTAAGGAATTGCAGAGCTGGCAGCTGATTCGCGTCACGCATGTGATGGACGACCGCCGCGATCATTTTGTGGCGGAACAAGATGTCTGGACCATCTTCCGGCTGATTACGGAAGGCCGCAAACGCCGCGAGATCGATCCGACGCTGACGGTGCTGCGTCAATGCGCCATCGAAGCGGCCGAGGATACCCAACTGGAAGCCGCTAGCCGCGTGCGCATGGACGAGGTGCTGGCGTTTATGGAATTGCTGATGTCGGGCTACGACAATTTTAAAAACCTGCCGCCTTCCACGCTCAAACGCTTTATGAAAATGGGCGGCATGATGGCCCGCCTGCTGGGCCCCGATGATAAGGAGGAGTAACCATGTCTACGCTCAAAGTGTTTTTTGATAGCCAATGCCCGCTGTGTGCCGAAGAAATGCGGCGGCTGGCGGTGTGGGACCGCCAACACCGGCTGCAGATGATCGATATCCAGCAAGCGGGCTTTGATGCCGGCGCTTACGGTGCCACGTGGGCGGCCATGAACAGCGAACTGCACGTGCAGGACGAGCAGCACACGCTGTTGATCGGGATTGATGCCATTTGCGCGATCTATATCGCGGTCGGCAAGGGCTGGATGGTATGGCCGCTGCGGCAACACTGGGCGCGGCCCGTCCTGCAGCGCGCGTATCGCTGGTTTGCGCAGCATCGCAATCGCATTAGTGGCTGGCTGGGTAAACCGCAATGCAGCGACGGCGTGTGCGCCGCCCGGCAATTCAAGCGCTTTTAACTCGCCCGTTTATTTCTCTCTAAACAGAAATAAAAGAAATGGAGCAGCGCCATGGCAAATGCAAATAAACAAGCGGCCGAGCAAATCAGTGACGCACGCCCACGGACCATTCTGGTCAGTGGCGGCACCGGCTTCGTCGGTCGGGCGCTCATCAAACAGCTGTTGGCAGCAGGCCATAAAGTTATCGTGCTGACGCGCGATCCCGACAAAGCCAATGTGCTGTTTAACGGCGCAGTGCGCAGCATCCGCAACATCACGCAACTGGCCTCGGAAGAAGCGGTGGACGCCATCGTCAGCCTGGCAGGCGCCTCCATCGCTGGCGGCTGGTGGACGGCGCGGCGCCAAACGCTGCTGGTGGACAGCCGCGTTAATACCATTACCGCGTTGCAAAGCTGGCTGGCGCGTGCCACGCACAAACCGGCGGTATGGATCCAGGCTTCGGCGATTGGCTATTACGGCGTGCGGCCCGCCAGCGAGGCACTGGATGAGCACAGCGCAGCGGGCCAGGGTTTTGCCAGCCGCTTGTGCCAACGCGTGGAAGAAGCAGTCGCGCCGATCGCCAGCGGCGTGCGGCTGGTGACATTGCGTATCGGGCTGGTGTTTGACGCCAACGGCGGCGCATTGCCGCAACTGGTGCTGCCATTCCGCCTGGGCGTGGGCGGGCGCATGGGTTCGGGCCAGCAAATCATCAGCTGGATTCATCTGGACGATCTGCTCCGCATTATTGAGCGGGCATTAGGCGACCACACCGTCGTCGGTACCTATAACGCCGTCGCGCCCGATGCGGTGGCACAAGCGGATTTCGCCCGCGCGGTCGGCCGCCAGTTGCGGCGGCCGGTGTGGTTGCCCGTCCCGGCGTTGCTGCTGCGTAGCGCCCTGGGCGAGTTGGCGCAATTGTTTGTCGATGGTCAACGCGTGCTGCCCACGCGTTTGCAGACGGCGGGGTTTGCGTTTCGTTACGGCACGCTGGACGCCGCGCTGGCAGCGGCTCTGGCTGGCTGAAGCTGAAGCGTGCTGGCGGCGCGCGACGGCGCAACTGCATGCAGGAAAGCGGGCTGCGATTTTTGACAGTGGTATGGTCCGGCCCTATGCCGATGGCTTGGATCATACCAATCCGGCTTACACACCTTGCACAGGCATCCTGTTGCGCGGAAGCTTGATTTGCTTGTCAAACCGGTGATTCTGGCATCGATTTCAACGCCGACCGCACCAACCTGCCGACTGCGTAACAGTCGCTCTGCATGCTGCTGTACTATTCGTTACAGATCAGCCGCTTAGGTCCCTCTCCGGTCACTCTGCCCATGCTGCACTGCGGCAAAATCCGGCCGACCCTCGCATTTGCGCCGACTCGCGCCGTGCGGCCGTCTGGCGCATACAGCGCATCCCTTAGTCCGGATGACCGATCACCTCGCCCACCGACTAGCGGTGTCAGATTGAAGTAGGCTGCGCGAAACTGGCATTCCCGATGTGCTGTTGCTACCGTGAATACGATGCCCGCGTGCGGCGAGTGCGCAGCGGGCAAAAACCAGCCGCGGGCAATCTTGCCTGCCGCCCATACCCAGCCCATGGAGTTCGCATAATGAAAAAAGTTACCTCTCTGCTTTGTCTGCTGTCCGCCACCCTGCTGATCGGCAGTGGCATGGCCTATGCCGATGATGCCGCCGACGCCACCACCCCGACGCCGAAGGCCTCCAAGCACAAATCCAGCGAAGCCAAAGCCGCCGCGCGCAAAGAAGCCAAGGCCAACAGCAAGGAAGTGATGGACAAGTTTGCCACGCTGCCGAAGAGCGAATATCCGGCCGCCTGCAAGGATTTGTCGGCGCAGATCAAAGCCGGCAAGAAAGGCTTGAACGAGGCGTATAACACCTACTGCATGAAGTCGCCCACGTAAGCGGCGGTTACGCGCTGGCGGGATACTGCCAGCGCTCGCTACGCCCTTACCGGCAGTGGGATGAACACCGTCTGTGTGCGCACGCCGGTGTTTTGCCGTGTGTGCCAGGCAAGCAGCAGAGGGTGGGTCATGACCCACCACCCAAAGTTGTATGCCAGGTTCGCTGCCCGCGCACATGGCTTTGAACGGTGGGTCATGACGGAGACGCCGAGTCCCAACCCATCAGTCGGGTGCGAGCGGAAGCGATAACGCGGTTACACCGGCTGTTGCAGCACCAGCAACACCAGCAGGCCCATCACGCCCACGGTGGCCAGCGCCAGCACGATGGACGCCACCACGCCGACGATGCCGATCATTTTCCAGCTGCGATAGCGCTCCACAATTTCGAGCACTTCCACCTTTTGCCCTTCTAGCATCACATTGGCGCGCAGGATGGGCAGGCTGCCGCTGATCACGCGGCGCAATTCGGACGGAATGGGTTTGTAGCTGACTTCGGTGTCGTTGCTGTCTGCGGTTTTTTCGTTAAACCGTACGGTGGAATGACCCTGATTGTTTTTGCCCTGCATATTGCCTGTGCCTTGCTTGTTCACTACGCGCCCCCGGATGTAACGGCGAGTATACCGGCATGCTTTTATGTTGCGGATTGCGCTTGAGTACACGGCTTCATCGATGCAACAGCAGGCAATGTATTGTTGCCCAGATCAAGCATCTGACATGCGCTTTGTTGACTGACACGCAAGGGTGTTGTGCAGCGCAACGGGTTTTTCGCGGTGTGGATGCGCTTTAAGCTGCAGGCCTTCCTATCACCCACCGGGACTGCCGCCATGAGCCAGATTCTGATCATCAATGCCAAAAAACATTTCGGTCATTCGGCCGGCCAACTTAACGACACCCTGGCGCACGAAGCCGAAGCCGCCCTGCGCGCCGCCGGCCACAGCGTGCAGATGACCACGGTGGACGAGGGCTATGACATCGACGCCGAAATCCAGAAATATCTGTGGGCCGATGTCGTGATTTATCAGATGCCGGGCTGGTGGATGGGCGCGCCGTGGATACTCAAAAAATACATCGACGAAGTCTTTACCTATGGCCACGGCAAGTTGTACGCCAGCGATGGCCGCAGCCGCAGCGACGCCAGCAAGAAGTATGGTTCGGGCGGGCTGATCCAGGGCAAGCAATACATGCTGTCGGTCACCTGGAATGCGCCGATCGAAGCCTTTGAAGACCCCAAGCAGTTTTTTGAAGGCGTGGGCGTGGACGGCGTGTATCTGCCGTTTCATAAAGCCAATCAGTTTCTGGGCATGACAGCGCTGCCCACCTTCATGTGTAATGACGTGATCAAAGACCCCGACGTCCCCAGCTATATCGCGGCCTTGCATGCGCATCTGGACGACGTCTTTGCCGAGGCTACCGCCGCATGATTACCGTAATCGCCGAAATCAATTGTCATCCGGGTCAACGCGCCGCCGTGTTGCAAGCGTTTGAGCGCCTGTTGCCCAGCGTGCTGGCCGAGCCGGGTTGTGGCGGCTATCAGCCGCTGGTGGATATCGAAGGCCAGGCGCCGTGGCAAGCGTTGGCGCCCGACACCATTTTTATGCTGGAGCAGTGGCAAGACATGGCCGCGCTCAACGCGCATATGCAGATGCCGCATATGGCCGCGCATAAAGAAGCCACGCAGGATCTGATTGTCGACGTCAAAGTCCGCATTCTGGACAAGGCACTCTAAGCCCCCAGGCGGGCGGGCGAGATCAATCGCTGCGCCCGCTCCAGCGTCGCCACGGTTGGCGATACGCGCGGCGGCACGGGATGGTTAACGACACTTCCGTGCCGCGCCCCGCGCCACTCCATACTTCCAGCATCGCCTCAAGGCGCTCAGCGCGAGCGCGCATGGTCTGCATGCCCCCTTGCGGGTCGGGCCCGATCGGCGGCGGCGGCAAAGCGGCGGCGCCCAGGCCTTCGCCGTCATCGCGCACAAACAGCCGGAACGCATCCGCGCCGTAGATCAATTCAATTTCCACGCCATTGGCGGCGGCATGGCGATAGGCATTCAGCAAGGCCTCGCGCGCGATGGCAAAGGCTTCGTCGCGCGCGGACGGCTGCAATTGCAGGCTGCGATGCCCCGCCACCGTCAGCGTAAACGGCACCGCATGGATGGCGCGCATGGCGGTCGCCACGTGTTCCAGCGCCGCGCCCAGATCATCGGCGCTGGCTTCCGGGTAGCGCGCTTCCAGCTCGGGCTCGCGGCCATCGGCCAGCACCACATCGGCCTGATCCAGCGTGCCCAGAAAACGTTGCGTCAGCACCGGATCATCCTTGATCTGGTCCACCAGCGCCTGCATGCGAAGGGTTAGACCCTGCATGCTCTGGCGCAGCGTGTCATGCAGCGCCCAGGCATGGCGTTCGCGCTCGGCCAGTTGCAGCTCGGTGCGCACGATCAGCTGGCGCACGCGCCACCGATGCAACAGATATAAAACAAACAGCAGCAGACACAGCCCCAGCCAGCCCGATGCCGCCGTCCCCGCCTGCGGTCCCTGGCCCGCGCCACTGGCCAGACCCGCCAGCGCCACCACGGGCAAGCTGATCAGCGCCAGCACGGCGGCCAGCGGCAACACCCGCGCGACCCCAGACCAGACCACCGCGGGCCAGCGTAACTGCAAAACGGGCATAACAACCGGGGCCTTCCAGGGGACTGATAGCGCAATGCTACGGTTGGCGCGACGGTGTGGCAGCCCTCTTTCGAGGTAGCCCGGCCCCCACCAGCGGCACGATCCGGTATCGCTATGTGTTGGCTAAGAAACAATCCGCACGCTACGGCCTGTATCAATCACCGTAGTCCGTCATCGTGAAACCGTCCGCTTTTACCACCGCTGTGCCCACTTCGCTGCCACGCCCCGGCGCAGCCGCATGGCCGTCCGTGCTGGCCGCCCTGCGCGTGCGCTGGCTGGCCTTGTATGCGTTTGCCGTGTGCTGGTTCAGCACGCCCGGGTTCAGAACGTTGATCTCGCCCGACGAAGGCCGCTATGCCGAAATCGCGCGCGAAATGCTCAACAGCGGCGACTGGATTACGCCGCGCCTGAATGGCATCAAGTATTTCGAGAAGCCGCCGCTGCAATACTGGATGACCGCAGGCAGCTTTCGCATCTTCGGCGAAAACGAATTCGCTGCGCGTTTCTGGCCTGCCTTGACCGGCTTTGCCGCGGTGCTGATGGTGTGGGTGACGCTGCGCCGTTTGCTGCGCAATGATCCGCATGGCGAAACCCAGGCCTGGGGTGGCGCAGCCGTCCTGGCCAGCTGTGCCTGGTGGGTGGGCAGCGGGCATTTTCTGACGCTGGATATGGGCGTTACCGCGTTTCTGACGCTGGCTTTGTGTAGTTTTGTATGGGCGCAGCAAGACGACGCCACGCCGCGCGAAAACAGCACCGGCATGCTGGTGGCATGGGTGGCGATGGCGCTGGCCATGCTGTCCAAAGGCTTGATCGGACTGCTCATCCCCGCGGCGGCGTTATTCATTTATTCGGTGCTAATGCGTGACTGGCATCTATGGAAACGACTGCATCTGGCCAAGGGCCTGGCGCTGTTTACCGTGATTGCCGCGCCGTGGTTTGTGTTGGTCTCGCAACGCAATCCCGAATTCGCGCAGTTCTTTTTTGTGCACGAACATCTGCAGCGCTACGCCACGCACGAGGCGTCACGCGTGCAGCCGTGGTTCTTTTTTATCCCGATTCTGGTGGGCGGCGTGCTGCCGTGGGCCGCGTTGTTGCCGGCCGCCTGGCGCGAAGGCATCAGCAACACGGTGCGCCAGCAGCAAGGGGCGCAGGGCTTTAATACCTCGCGCTTTCTGCTGATCTACAGCGCATTTGTGTTTGTGTTTTTCTCGATCTCGGGTTCCAAACTGCCCGCGTATATCCTGCCGATGTTTCCGTCGGTGGTAATGCTGATGGCGCCCGCCATCAGCCGCATCGGCCGTCGCACCGGCTGGGCGCTGGTGATTACCCAAGCGTTGGTGGGCTTGATTGCGCTGATTGGCGCGCCCATCCTGGCCTCGCATTCCAGCGATCCGCAAATTGCCACCAGCGACGCGCAATACTCGTACTGGCTGTACGCCACCGCCGCCGTGGCCTTGCTGGGTGCAGGCGTCGCGGGCTGGATGCACCGGCGCCATCTGCGCAGCGGCATGGTGGCTGCATTGGCGTTGTCGGGCCTGGTAAGCGGGCAATTGCCCTTGCTGGGTTACGACGCCTACGCCGGCCACACCTCCAGCCGCGCCATGGTGCAAGTGTTGCGCCCGCATCTGCGCGCCGACAGCACCATGTACAGCGTGCGCACCTGGGACCAGACCTTGCCGTTTTATCTGAAGCAGAACGTGCAACTGGTTGAATACGTCGATGAATTCAAACTGGGCCAGACCAGCGAACCGGACAAACAAATGTCGCTGGAGCAGTTTGAACAACGCTGGCGCACCGACCCCGCCCCGCTGGCGCTGGTGCAGCCCGACACCTGGCAATTGCTGGAAAAGCACAATGTGCCGATGCAGGTGGTGTACCGCGACCGCAAACGCCTGGTGATTGCGCGGCCCTAACGCAGTCGGTAGGCCCTACTGAAATAAAAACGCCCGGTTGATCCGGGCGTTTTGCGTATCGCGCGGGGCGATCATGCTCAGAAAAACTCCAGCTCGCCCGCCACCGCTTCTTGCACCGGCGCGGGCGCCAGGCGGAAATCGATGTCGCTGCCCGCCGCGGCGCACAGGCTTAGCGTTAATCCAAAGCGCACCGAATCATTCAGCGTAATCACAAACGTCTGCTGCGCGGTGGGCGCGACTTCATTGATATAGCGCGCGCAATGGCGTTCCAGCACAAACGGCGTTGACATCGCGGCGTGGCGGAATGCTGCGCACAGGCTGCGGTTAACCGAGCCGCAAATCATGTTGACCAGCTCGCCCAGAACATCCACCAAGGCCTGCCCTTCCAGCACCGGCGTGGCGCTACGGCCGCGCAGGGCCAGATGCGCGCCGGTGGTGGCGTCGGCCTCAAAATCAAACAACGCAATAATGCGGAACAGATACGACGAGATATTCAGCACCACCGCGTGGCCGGGGCGGCCGTTGGCGTCGGGCAAGGCAATGCGTTCAATCACGCATACATCGCTGGGCAGGGCTACAGCGTTGGCCTGTATGGATTGCTCGAACAGCGTGTAGATATTCTCAAGCGCGGCATGGCTAAACATCGTCGATCATTCCTGCTCGGCCTGGGCCATGGTGGCGTGTATCTTGTCGGCGGTGGTGCGCAGGCCAAACACGGCGGTGCGGATCAGGTTGCCGCTGGCCTGCATGTCCTGAAACGTGGTGGTGGTAATCAGGTCGTTCTTGTCCAGGTTCTGCTGGTACTGGCGCGCCACTTCGGCGGAATTGAGCGCCAGCGCGCGCACGCCATCGGCCACCACGGCAAAGCCGCGGCCATGTTCGCCGGCACGGGCGGCTTCAATGGCGGCATTCAGCGCCAGCATCACCACGTTTTTAACGATGCGGGCGAACTCTTCGTTTTGCGCTTTCAGATGCCGGTTATTGGCCAGAATGCCTTGCAGCTCGTCGTGCCAGCGCTCGACGATGCGCACGATGCCCAGCAGCGAATCAATGTCTTGCTTCAGCGTGGCGTGCTCGGTGGCAAAGTCGCTGCGCAGACGGGTCAGCTGAGCGCGATGATCTTCGCTTTGCTGATCAAACCAGCGTTGGCGCTCGGCGGTGGCGCGATCCTGCTGCGCATTCAGTTCGGCCTGATGCGCTTGTTGTTGCACCGTTAAATGCTGTTGCAAGGCGGCCACTTCGGCGTGCAGCGGCTGCAATTGCCGCGCTACATCTTCGGGGGCCAGATGCTGCGACAAGCCCGCCAGGCGCTGGTCGCGCTCACGCAGGCGTTGCTGCAACAGGCGGCGCTGGCCATGCGCTTGCCAGGCCAACCCCACCGCCACCAGCAAGCCCGCGCTCAAACCGGCCAGCACACTCCACAGGGTGTTCATCATTATTGGTTACCAGAACCCTGTGTTGATCAGTTGACCAGTTTCTTGAACGTGGCCACCACCGCATCGCCATTAAACGGCTTGACGATCCAGCCCTTGATGCCCGCGGCCTTGCCGCGCTCTTTCATGGCCGGGCTGTTTTCGGTGGTCAGCATCACGATATTGACGGCCGCATTGCGCAGTTCGCCGCGGATTTTTTCGGCCATGGTCAGGCCATCCATATTGGGCATGTTGACGTCACTGACGACCAGCTTGATGCCGCTGTCGGCGCGCAGCTTGTCGAGGCCATCTTTGCCATCGACGGCCACGGTCACACTCAGACCCGCGCCTTTTAAAAATTCGCTGACTTCGGTGCGTACCGTGCTGGAATCATCAACCACCAGAATCTGGGCCATGGGTGTGTGTCCTTTTACTTGAATAAAAAATCAGAAAACCAGAAATCGTTAGATCAAACCGTGGCGGCGGCGCTGGTCGAAACGCCGTGGATCACCGGCGTGTCGATATGCTCAAACAACGCTTCCGGCAACGTGACCACGGTACTGAAAGCGCGGAAGGCGGCGCCCACGCGCTGGTCTTCAAAGCGGATGGCAATGTCGCCGCGTTCGCGCCGCACAAACTCTTGCACCGCGTCCATGCCCACGCCGCGGCCCGAGATTTCGGTGACCACAGCGGCGGTGGAAAAGCCCGGCAAGAACACCAGCCTGGCGATCTGTTCATCGGTGGGATGGGCGTCGGCCGGCAGCAATTGGCGGGCGCGTGCGATATCGCGGATACGGTGCAAGGCCAGACCGCGGCCATCGTCGTTCAGCGTCAGATAAACCTGGGCGTCGTGCGCCGCCACATGCAGTTTGAGCGTGCCCGCCATGGTCTTGCCGTGGCCCATGCGGGTGTCGGCGTCTTCGATGCCATGGTCCAGCGCGTTGCGCATCAGATGCATGAACACATTCTTCAACAGCCCGGACGCCTGATGGCGCACCACATAACCGTGGTCGGCCAGCACCACGCGCGGCGCCAGTTTGCCCAGCTCGGCCGCCAGCCGGGGCAGCGATTCAATCACGCTATCCAGCGTTTGCGACAGCGGCTCGGTGCCCAGCAAACGCAGCGCTTTGCGCACCGCATCGCGCGCCGCCACCAGCTCGATCAGGTTATTGGTGTTCACGGTTTCAAGACGATGCAGCGCGTCGTGCACCTGGCCGCGATCCACCAGCAAGTATTGTTCGCCCTGGCCTTTGCCCGGCCCTTTGCGGCCGAGGCTGACTTCGTTGATGCGGGCGTAGCGTTCCACGGCGGCGCGCACTTGCGCCAGTTCGTCCAGCAACATGCGTGGGTCCCACGGTACGTCGGGGCGCGGTTGGCGCAGCGCTTCGTAGGTGTGTTCGGCCTGGTGCACGATGTGCGTCAGATGCTGCAGACCGTAGGTACGCGCATTGCCCTTGATGGTGTGCATATTGCGAAACAGCTGCGCAATCGCTTCGGCATCGCCTTTGGGGTGCAAGCGAATCAGCGCCTGGTTGTCTTCAATAAAACGCAGCGCGCCGATAATAAAGTCGTGGAATTTGTCCTGGCTTACCGCCAGCACTTCACCAATGATTTCCAGCTCTTGCCGTTGCTCGCTGGCTTCGGCCGCCAGTTGGCGCAGCTCGGTCACATCGCGCACGCACAGCATCACGCGGCAGGTGTTGCCGTCGTCATCCAGAATCGGCGACCAGTTCAGATCCAGGATTTTGACGCGGCCATCGCGCATGGTTTTTTCAATTTCGCCCACCATCAAATGCTGGTTGAAATCAAAGTTCATCGCGTCTTCGTCGATGCACGCACCCCATACGGCGTCGATTTGCGCCAGCGTATCCGCGCCCAGTTGGGTATTGCTGAACAGCAGGTCCATCACGTCACGGCCGGCGATCTCTTCGGTTTCCAGAATGGTGGCCAGATAGGCCGAATATTCCGGATGCACGACCTTTTGCGCCTGCACCGTCAGAATGCCCTGCGGCATGTTCTGCAACATCGACTGGATATCGGTGGTCTTTTGCTTTAACTGCGACGAGCTGGCCTGGATCTGTTCAATCATGGTGTTAAACGCGAGCATCGAGCGCCCGATTTCATCCTGGCGCGCCACCGGCAAACGCTGGGTAAAGTCCTGGCTGGCGGCCACATTGCTCATCATCGATTGCATCTGGCCGATCGGGCGCACGATCTGGCGGTACAGCATCACGCCGATTGCGCCCAGTATCAGCACCGCCACCGTCGTCACGCCCGACAGCGTGGTGGCCGTGCGGGCCAGACTGTGGTTAAGCGCGTTGATGGCGTCGTCTTTGCTGCGGTTCTTTTCCACGCGCAGCGTTTCGATCACCTGTTCCAGTTCGCCCTGATATTGCGCCACGCTGGCAAACAGATTGGCTTCGGCAATGTCTTGCTGGCCCGCCTGCTTGAATTTGACCGTATCGTCGATTGCGCCAAAGTAGCTGGCCACGCTTTGCTGCGCCTGCTGCACCAGGCCTTTTTGGGTGGCGTTGCTGGCCTGCTGCAATTGCAGCGTCAAGGCCTGACGCAGATGGTTTTGCTGCTGCGCCAACTTGTCAGCCGCCTGGGCCAGCGTGTTGGCATCGGGCGCAAACACCAGCGCCATGGTGGCCAGTTGCACGTCCTTGAGCCCGGCCACCAGGTCGGCGGAGGCCAGGGTGCTGGGCACCACGCCTTCTGTAACGCGCTTCACGTCGGCCGCATTGTGGTGGGCCTGCAGCATGGCGTAACCCCCAATGGCCGCAATCGCGGCAAAGGTGAGCAACGTCAGCAAGATAATGCGCTGGCGGATTGTCATGATCGAGTAATCCTTCTGCATAGTCTTACGGGAAATCCGGTTAACGCGCGGAGCAGTTCCGACGCGGTTCGGCCGTCTGGCACCGATAAGCGCTGCATATTAAGGAATACTTATTAAGGTTTTATTTAGGTGGTGTAATTCGAATACTGACTTTTTGCTGACGAACACGTAGTTGGGCTACGCGCCAAGGGCGAGGCGCCGTACGCCAGAAACGGCGCGGCTTGTGGACGATTGCAGGTTAAAGGTCTAGCAATCCGTGCGGGTTACGTTGCAAAACTTGCTTTCAATATCTGTCTCATCTATGCATCCGTAATAAAAAAGAAATATTTTTTCGCGCAAGACAGTCCGTCTGGATCGGTGTAAACCGTTCATACCGTTAAACCAAGGGTGCAAAAACCCGAAGGATTGCAACATGGCTCAGACCAAGAAACCCGCTACGACATCTGCTGCAAAACCGAAGGCAACCACGCCGGTTAAAACGGCCTCGGCCAGCGCGGCCACTGCCGCGCCCGCCAGCAAACCGGTCGCTGCCAAAGCGGTTGCGACCAAACCTGCGGCCGCTAAGCCCGCCACCAAGCCCGCCGCCACCAAACCAGTTTCCGCCAAGCCCGCCACCCCCAAGGCCGCTGCTGCGAAACCTGCCGCCAGCAAACCCGCTGCGGCCAAAGCACCGGTCAGCAAAGCAGTCGCCGCCAAGCCCGCGGCCACAACCGCAAAATCCGCAATCGCCAAACCCGTCGCCAAAGCGACCCCGGCTAAACCAGCTGCCGGCAAGACTGCTGCAGCCGACACCAAATCGGCCAGCAAGAAAAGCGGCGCGGTTAAAAGCACGGTCAAGAAAGTGAAACTGGTGCGCGACACCTTCACCTTTCCGCAAGCCGATCACGACAAGATCGCCAGCCTGAAGCTGCGCCTGCTTAGCCAGGGCACCGAAGCCAAGAAAAGCGAAATCCTGCGCGCGGGCCTGCAATTGCTGAGCGAATTGACCGACGCCAAACTGACCGCCGCGCTCGGTGGGGTGGAACGCGTTAAAACCGGCCGTCCCGCCAAATAATCGCCGGACGAGCGCTCAAATAAAAAGCCCGACGCAGCATGCTGTGTCGGGCTTTTTTATTGGCTTGAATAAAGCGGACCAACGCGCGTCAACACACGGCCAACGCCGCCGTGTCAGCGCCAATCGGCTTGACGCAGGCGATGACGCGCGGCTAAATCGCCGGCAGTCCCGATCTTCAAACCGCATTTCAACCTACCGGATAGTCCAATGAAACGTCGTTCGATTGCGCTGGCATTGTCGTTAAACCTGATGGTCGCTTTCGCATGGGCCGATGAAGTCCAAGTGGCCGTGGCCGCCAACTTCACCGCGCCGGTGCAGGCCATTGCCAAGGATTTTGAAGCGGCCACCGGCCATAAAGTGGTGGCGTCTTTTGGCGCAACCGGCCAGTTCTACACCCAGATCAAGAATGGCGCGCCGTTCCAGGTTTTTTTGGCGGCCGATGATGAAACGCCGATCAAGCTGGAAAAAGAAAACGAAATCGTCGCCGGTTCGCGTTTTACTTATGCCATTGGCAGCCTGGCGCTGTGGTCGGCCAAGCCGGGTTTGACGGTGGACCGCGATACGCTCAAAAAGGGCGATTTCCAGCATCTGTCTATCGCCAATCCCAAGGCTGCGCCGTATGGGCTGGCGGCCACGCAGACCATCGACAAACTGGGTTTGACCAGTGCGCTGCAACCCAGAATTGTGGAAGGCCAGAACATCACCCAGGCTTACCAGTTTGTGGCCACGGGCAATGCCGAAGTGGGCTTTGTGGCGCTGTCGCAAATCTACAAGGACGGCAAGATCGGCAGCGGTTCGGCATGGATTGTGCCGCCGGGCTTGTACCAGCCCATCCGCCAGGACGCGGTGATCCTGAACAAGGGTAAGGACAACGCGGCGGCGAAGGCGTTTGTGGAATATCTGAAAGGCCCGAAAGCCGCCGAAGTGATCAAGTCGTACGGTTATACGCTGTAAGCGCTGGCATGCTGTTTTGATCAGTGCGCGGCAAACAAAAAGCCCGAGTCGATGATTGACTCGGGCTTTTTGCGTTTTTAGCGTGGATGGTTGCGCGCTTAGTTCAGCGGAATCGACGCCGTAATATCCAGCCACAAACCGGGAGCCTGGCCCGGCACCAGCGTCAGCTCGGCTTGCGACAGCGGGCGGGCTGGTTGCCAGGCGCGGCCGTTGTACCACACGTACTGGCCGGGCTTGTAGTAATAGCCGCGATGCCAGTCATCCAGATAGCGGCCGTTAAGCGCATGCGCGTGGGCGCGACGCCATTCGTCACGGTTACGCCATTGGTAGTCAGCGGGATAACGTTGCGGCGCCGGGCGGCGTGCTTGCGGGGCGCGATGATCTTGCTGCGGCCCGTGGTCGGGACGGCCTTGCGGCTGTTGATGTTGCTGGCCTTGCGGGCCGCCGCGGTTGCCGCCGTGATCGCCACCGCGATCATGGTCACGGTCATCGGCGTGGGCAGCAAGGCTGGCCAGGGCCAAAGTGGCGCCGGCAAGTACAGCAGAGAGTTGGGTTAAACGCATGGCAGGTTCTCCTGTTTGTTATGGTTGCCCGGGTTAGGGCTGACCGCAGAAGACCGGTTCCGCGTAAATCCTTGAAATTTGTATCGTTGTTTATCAAAAGTGGCCGCAGCCACAACATCGCGGTGGCAGCCGACACCACGTTGCGGCATCGGCTGACACGGGTGGCGCGTTAGCGCTACGGCATCACATTTTCATGTCGCCCATATCGTCGCCCGCCATGTCTTGCACCACCACTTTGACTTGCACGTCGCCCGCCTGTTTAAAGTGCAGCGTCATCATGAAACTGTCTTTGGGCTTGAGCGGTTGCTTCAGCCCTTCCAGCATCAGGTGATACGCCGCCGGGGCCAGTTTGACTTCGCCATGCGCGGGGATGTCCAACTGCGGCAGCTTGCGCATCTTCATCATATTGCCTTGCATGCTCATGCTATGGACGCTGGCGGTCGCGGCCGCAGACGTATCCGCGCCGAGCAGCGCATCAGGCGTATCGCCATTGTTTTTAACACTGAAATACACCCCCGCCGTTTGCGCGCCGGGCGGCGTCGCACGCGTGTAGGGGTGGAAGATAAACAGGTTTTTGAAGGTGTATTCGTGCGCCAGTGCCCATGTTGAAGTCAGCAAAAGGGCGGCGGCGAGGGCCAGACGGGTCATGATGGTTATTCCTTGAATGCGATCGGGATGCAACGCCGGCGCGGCACGTTGCGGCGCGCCCAGCTGAATGCGTTGGATAAAAGTCAGGCCCGATCCGCCGGTGGCGCCCGGCCGCGTGGGTATTCAAACGCATACGCGCGCACCGGGATGGCGGCAAGCGCAGGCTCGGCAATCGGCACATAGCGCGCCAATCCGCTCACGTTGGCCGCGGGCAACGGCGGCAAGGCGAGCGCCAGATGCGCGCACAAGGCACACGGCTGCACCCCCACCCCACTCCCCGCCCCGCCATCCCCAGCCGGATTCGAGGCCCCCGCCGCAAAAACCAACCGCGACCCGGTCCCCGTACACAGCACCACCGCTTGCTGCTGCGCACCGACCGCAGCCATATGCAACAACGGCAAGGCGAACTGCAATAGCGCCACCCAAAGCGCACACCGAGCTGCCAAAGAAAATTGCCGTCGAGTCATAAGTCGCAAAATAGCACAGCTTTGATGCAACGGTTTCACCTCGCGAAGACAGTACAAACAACGCCGCCGCCACCGCCACCGCCACCGCCACCGCCACTCATAGTGTGGATCAAGACCCAACGCCCAAAGCCATCATCAAGAACGCTGGCGCTTGCGTCTTTCTCTCACCACATTGGGTGGTGGGTCCAGACCCACCCTATGCGACCGCAGTAGCCAAAAGCGTTAAGCAAGCGAGCCACCCATACACTGTCACGGCCCAGCATCCACGCCCACCCGATGTTGCGAAGCAACGAGGCCAGCGATGGTAGCTATGCCACGCCATCTCCTGAGCGCGCGAAGGGAGGCGACCCGGGGGGCTCCGACTGAGCGTCGCGTCCGCGGAGCGGCAGCTATGCAACCCAAAGGATTTGCTTGAGGCTTTTGACCTACCCCCGCATTGCGGCAGCTAAGGGCGGCCTCTTTGGTTACTTTCTCGGCTGTAGGAGAAAGTAACGTGCTCCCGGGCACCCCCGGGTATCAAAAATGCGCCGCAGGCTAAGCGTTTAAAGGTTTTCCCCGCCAACAAAAGAACACCAAACCCGCACCGCAGGCTAAAGCATTTAAACGATCCGTCTGGCACCAGCCAAACACCCAAAATGCGCCGCAGCCCATGCGGTTAAACACATCTGTCCACCCAACCCACAACATCAACCCATCCGGAATTCATCACCCCCGTCAGCAATATGACCCCACCCTGCAACATTCCCCGCCTAGACTAGCCCCCACCCATATCCCCGGAGGACGGCCATGTCGCGTCACCACGCAGTCCATCAAGCGCTAGAGCAACTTGCCTACCTGCAACGCGCACTACGCCAGGCCGAAGATCCGGCCCAACTGCAGCCGCTCGCCGAAGCCAACCGCGTTAGCGGCCGCAACCTGCTGCATTTTCTGGCGCTGCAACAGCACGCCCCCGCCGACCTGCAACCGATGCTGCACACGCTCGGCCTGCGCGGCATCGCCAGCGGCAACATCGCCGCCAGCGTGGCGCGCGCCATCGACTGGCTGAGCACGCCGCAATTCGACCCCGACCCGCTGGACGACCACGCCGGCCTGCGTTTGCGTCGCGCCGAGCATCTGTTTGGCGCGCGCCGCGGCTGCGCCCGCACCATGGTCACGCTGCCCGACAACGCCGCGCGCAGCCCTGATCTGCTCGACGCCTTGTTGCTGCAGGACATGGCCGTCGCCCGCATCAACTGCGCCAAAGGCAACGCCGCGCAATGGCACGACAACGCCGTGGCCGTGCAAAACGCCGCCGAGCGCACCGGCAAACCGTGCAAGCGCTCGTTTGAACTGGCTGGCCCCAAATTGCGCATCGGCGACATCACCCCGCGCGCCGCCGTCGTCAAATGGAAGCCCGAACGCAACGATGCCGGCTTGATCCTCAACCCGGTGCAGGTGCAGTTCTATATCACGGGCGAAACCGCGCCTGCCAAGGCCGATTTCGCCGTACCGATCGACGAAGCCATCCTGCGCGAAGCCCAGGCTGGCGACACCTTGCGGGTAAAAGACGTGCGCGGCAAACGGCGTGATCTGCATATCGGCGCGCTCAAAGACCGCGTATTGATTTGCGAAGCCGAAGACACCGCCTATGTATCGCCCGGCACGCCGGTGCAATTGCGCCGTGGCGCGCATGTCATCTGCCGTGGCCATGTGGGCGATCTGCCGCAACGGCCCGGCTATGTGGCGCTGGCCCCGGGCGATACGCTGGTGCTGATGCATGGCTCCACGCGCGGCCAACCCGCAGTGCGGCGGCCCGATGGCAGCATGGCGGCGGCCATCCTCAGTTGCGCGCTCGAAGACGTATTTGTGCATGTACAACGCGGCCAGCGCATCCGCTTTGATGACGGCAAGGTGGAAGGCGTCATCGAGCAAGCCGATGCGCACCGGCTGGATATCCGCATCACCCAGGCCGAAGGCGGCCGCGTCAAACTGAAAGGCGGGCGTGGCATTAACCTGCCCGACACGCAATTGCCGTTGGCGGCGCTGACCGAAGCCGACACCGTGGCGCTGGCCGAAGTGCTGCCCGATGCGGATTTGCTGGCGGTGTCGTTTGTGCAAACCCCGGCCGATGTCGAACAGATTGTCGAGTTGCTGACGCAGCACGATGCCAGCCACGTCGGGCTGATTCTTAAACTGGAAACCGCCAGCGTGGTGCGCCAGTTGCCGCAGGTATTGCTGGCGGCGCTGCGTCATCCGCATGTGGCGGTGATGATTGCGCGCGGTGATCTGGCCGCCGAGATGGGCTTTGCCGCGCTGGCGGCGACGCAGCAACACATACTGCAATTATGCGAAGTGGCGCATCTGCCGGTGATCTGGGCGACGCAAGTACTGGAGACGATGGCCAAAAAAGGCGTGCCGTCGCGGGCGGAAGTCAGTGATGTGGTGCTGGCGGGTCAGGCCGATTGCGTGATGCTCAACAAAGGCCCGTATATCGTCGAAACACTGCGGTTTTTAGATGACTTGCTGGCGCGTAATGTGCAAACAACCCCATCGGCCTGATCGGGTTGTTTGCCGGCGGGGCCGCCTAGTCGCGCATATCAAAAATCTTGCTGAAGTTGGCGATATCCAGCACCGAGCGCACGCCCGGACCGCAATTCAGCAGCACGATGCGGTAGCCCTCCACGCGCTGGCGCAGCAGCAACAACATGCCCAGCGCGGCCGAATCCAGATAGGTGACGCCGGTAAAATCCAGATGCAGTTCGTCCACCAGCGGGCTCTGGATGGCAGCCGACGCAATCTCTTTAAACTCGCGGTGCATATCAAAACTAAGCTGGCCGCCGATCGTGATGATCGCCACGCCGCCTTCTTGCCGCCACGACATTGCCATGGTGTTCCTCCGGCTCTAGTGATCTGAGTTGTAAAACCAGTCTAGTTCATCGCTGGCGCGCTCGACGGCGCGCGGCGCTACTGGTTTTCGCCAGGTGCGCGGGCCGATTTATTCGTCGCGCGTCAGCACTTCGATCAGTTCAATTTCAAAGATCAGGTTGGAGTTCGGCTTGATATGCGCGCCAATTTGCCGCTCGCCATAAGCCAGATGCGCGGGCACCCACAGTTTGCGTTTGCCGCCTACGCGCATGCCAATCAAACCCTGATCCCAGCCTTTGATCACGCGGCCGGTACCGATGACGCACTGGAACGGCTTGCCGCGCGTGTACGACGAATCAAACACCGTGCCGTCTTCCAGAAAGCCGTTGTAGTGCGCGGTAATCAGCGCGCCTTTGGCGATTTCTTTGCCGCTACCGGTTTCGATATCGACGATCTGCAGTTCTTGGGTGGAATCGGCCATGCTGAGGTGCTCACCAGGAAAGGCAGCGTTGTCGCATCAAACGCGGCGCTTGGCAAGCGTTGCTTGCGTCGTTCAGGCAGGCATGGCGGCGGCTGTGGGCGTTGCCGGCCCCGCGGTGGCGGCACAAAAGCGTTCGCGATAATCCTGCGGCAGCACGCCCAGGCGGCGTAAAAAGGCGCGACGCAGATTTTGTTCGTCGCCAAAACCGGCGTCGGCGGCCACGCGTTTGATCGAGGCGCGCGGTTGTTGCAACGCGCGGCAGGCGGCTTCCAGGCGCAAGGTTTCGACCATGCGCGCGGGCGTGGTGCCTTGCTGTTCTTGATAGGCGCGGCAGAAGCTGCGCACGCTCATGCCCGCGCGCGCCGCCAGTTGCTCGACGCGCAAATCGGCGGTCAGATGCGCGCTGATCCAGCCATGCAGTTCGGCAAAGCCGGCGCGGCTGCGTTGTTGCGCCAGCAGCGGCGCGCTGAACTGCGCCTGGTTGCCCGGCCGCTTTAAAAACACCACCAACCGCTGCGCCACTTCCATGGCAATGGCGTGGCCGCGATCTTGTTCGATCAGCGCCAGCGCCAGATCGATGCCCGCGCTTATGCCAGCCGAGGTCCAGATGCGGCCTTGCTGCAAAAAGATCGGTTCATCGCGCACATCCAGTTGGGGATATAGCCCGCGCAATTGCGCCAGATGATCCCAGTGCGTGGTGACGGCGGCATCGCCCAGTACATCGGCCGCCGCCAGCAAGAACGCGCCTGTGCACACCGAACACAGGCGTCGCCAGTGGTGCTGATGCTGGCGCACCCATGCGATCAGCGCGACGTCATCGGGCACGTGGTTACCGATGGCGCCGCCTGGCACCAGTACGGTGTCAATGCCGAGCGGGTCGATGTCGGCCAGCGCCACGGTGTGCAAGGGCAGGCCCGCCGAGGTCATCACCGCGCCGCCTTGCGGCGACGCCACCGTCAGCTGATAAAACGGCGGCAGCTCGGGCCGCATGCGCACGCTTTGCGAAAACGCCTCCAGCGGCCCGGCGACATCCAGCACATTCACATTGTGATAAACCACGATCACGATCCGGCGCGCGGGCACAGCTTGCATTGCGTTTACCTCGTTCAGGCGGGCTGCGCGGCTCGCACCGTCAACAGTCGCAAATTAAATAACAGCGCCACACCCAGCAGCGGCCACGTCAATAAATTGATGGTGATCCAGCTGGTGTGCGCCAATAACTGGCCGGACAACAACGAGGCCAGCGCGGTGGCGGCAAAGGTGCTGAACTCGCTCAGCGCCTGTGCGCGGCCCCGCTCGGACGGCCGATAACTTTGCGTCAGCCAGGTACTGCCGCCGACAAACATGAAATTCCAACCCACGCCCAGACACAGCAAGGCCAGATACCAACTGACCAGGCTGCTGCCATAAATCGCCAGCACGCCCGTGCACGCCGACAAGGCAATCCCCGTCATCACCACCGGCGTAACACCCAGTTTGCGAATCAGCCAGCCCGACACCAGCGCAGGCGCATACATGCCCACCAGATGCCACTGGATCACGCCCGCGCCCTCGTCCACCGTGCGATGCGCGCACATCATGGCCAGCGGCGTGGCGGTCATCAAAAACATCATCACGGCGTAGCCGATGATGTTGGTGGCCAACGCAGCCTGATATCGCGGCTGGCGCACGATGGCGCGCAGCGGTCGCGCGGGTTCGGCGGCGACATTGGCCACGCTGTGCGGTGCTTCGTTGCGATAACCCACGCCCAGCACGGCAGTGGCGATCAAACCCAGTATGGTGACGACGGCATAGGCACCGGCAAAGGCGGAGCCGGGCAGCAAACCTTTGCTCCAGTTGGCCAGCGCCGGGCCACACACCGCCGCGATCACGCCGCCGGTTAACACGGTGGCGATGGCGCGACCTTTGTCTTGCGGGCCGACACCATCGGCTGCGGCCAGTCGGTAGTACTGCGCGAAGGCTTGATAGATACCCACCGAGGCGGTGCCGACGCAAAACAACCAGAAATCAGCATGCAAAATCGCGTACACCGAGACGCCGCCCCCGGCCGCCCCCACCAGCGCGCCCAGCATAAAGCCGTGTTTGCGGCCGACGCGTTGCATCCATAACGACGCAAAAATCGTGGTTAACGCCGCGGCCAGTGTGATGATCGAAAACGGCACCGTGGCCATGGCTTTGTTGGGCGCCAGTTGATAGCCGACCAGTCCGGTCAGCGTTAAATCAGCCGCCAGCGCGCTGGTATAAAGCGCCTGGCACACGGCCAGGATACGCACATTGCGTGAGGACATCGCAGTCTCCCGTCTGCAGGAAAACTGCACTGTCGCACGCGGCATTCTGGCAGAAATGCCATACAACATTCAATTTCTGCCACCCGGGTTGGAGCGGCGCAGAATGCTCGCGTACGGTTTCGGCAATTTTGATCAAGGCCGGGGATGGCGCCGGTCGCTGCCGCGATGTCAAAGCTTGAAGCGCGCGACCAGCGCAGCAAGTTCGGCGGCAAGTTTGCCCATGGCCGCCGCCACGTCCGAGGTCTTGCGGATCTCTTCGTCTTCTTCCTGCGCGCGGCTGGACAAGCGTTCGGCGCTTTGCGCCATCTGCTCGGTGGCGCGCGATTGTTCAACGGCGGCATCGCGGATATCGGTGGTAGTGCGCACCACCGATTGCATCATGCCCTCAATCGCCTCGATATCGCGGATGGCGGCCTGCACCAGCTCCACGCCATTGCGTACCGCGCTTTGCGTTTGCTGGGCGTGGGCAATCGCCCCGCCCGATTCGAACTGCATGCTCTGCACCATGCCCGCGATTTCTATGGTGGCCTGGCCGGTGCGCTCGGCCAGTTTGCGCACCTCGTCCGCCACCACGGCAAAGCCGCGGCCTTGTTCGCCCGCGCGGGCGGCTTCAATGGCGGCGTTGAGCGCCAGCAGATTGGTCTGGCCCGCGATGTCCTTGATCACCGTGGCCATCGAGGCAATTTTTTCGCTGTTGTCGGCCAGACTGTCCATTACGTCGCGCAGCCGCTGCATGGCGTCGGCCACCGCGTTGATTTCAACCGCCACGCGGCTGATCGACTGCGCACTGTTGGCCGACATACGCCCGGCTTGTTCCACGTTGGCGGTGGCGGCTTGCGAGTTGTCGGCAATCACGCTGATCGAGACGGTGATTTGCTCGATGGTGGCGGCGGTTGCGCCCGCCATCTCGGCATTGTGTTGCGAATCCTGCGCCAGCCGTTGCGTCATGCCGTTGATGCTGGCCACGCTCTGCGTGAGCTGGCCGGTGCCGTCGCGCACGCGCAGCATCATGTCGCGCAACTGCCCCATAAACGCGTTGAAGCTGCTGGCAATCTGGCCGATTTCGTCGCCGCTGCGCGCATCCAGTTGCACGGTCAGATCGCCGCGCCCGCTGGCCAGCGCTTTCATCGCCTCGCTAAGCCGCGCCAACGGCCGCGTGATGCTGCCCACCAGCGCAATCACCAGAATGATGGACACCGCCAGCGCCAGCCCGTCCACCAGCACCAGCCACAGCATGGTGCGATTAACCACGGCGCTGATTTCAGCTTCGGGCATTTCGACAATCACAAACCATTTGGCCACCGGCACATAGCTGGACACCGCCACCATCGCGCCTTGCGGGCCTTGATAACGCGCCAGATTGAATTCGCCCTGGTGCAACAGGCTGTCGGCCACGTCGTTCAGACCCGGCAGCGTACGGAAATCGACCTTGTTATCCACCTTCACCAGCGCCGGGTCGCGGTGGATCTGAATTTTGCCGCTGGCATCCACCACATACACCTGCCCCGAACCGGCGATAGCGGAATTGCGAATGCGGTTGGCCATGGCCGTCACATCCAGGCCCACGCTGGTATTGGCGCGATGGCCGTGGCCGTCATCGGCCAGGTAGTTGATAAACATCATCACCGGCTTGCCCGGCTCCACGCCCAGATTAAAACCATAGGGCTGCCCGCTTTTCATAAAGGCATCAAACCAGCCGTCATGCGCCGGGTCGAGCATGCGCAGCAGGCCGTGTTCGTCGTCGTAATACTTGCGCGTGGATTCGGACACCAGCGAGATGATCGGGTAGCCCGTGCTGGCCTTAACCTTGCTGGCGTAGCGTTGCCAGGTGGCGATACCGGCTTCGGGTTCGCCCGCGCTCAGCCAGTCCAGCAGATAGGCATTGCTGCTGATATCGGCGGCCACCTGCACCGGCAGTGACAACGAGCGATCCAGATCATTGCGAATCGCCAGCACGCCTTGCTTGAGCTCGCCGTTTTCCACGCGATCGATCATCGCATTGCGAAACAGCGTGCCCAGCACCAGCGCGGCCACCAGTTGCGACGCCAGCAAGATCAGGGTGACGCTAACCAACAGCTTTTTGCGGATTGACCAGTGGTGCAACATGGCGGCAGTCCTTGGCGGCGGGCGATAAACCTTATCTTAGAGGCCGCCCGCCGCACCTGCTGCGCCGGCAATAAAAAGGCACGACTGTTGAAGCCCGCATGGCGCTGTCTATGATGAGTGCGTTGTCTTTAACCGGAATAAAAACAATGACCTCGCGTTTAACCCGGGCTTGCGCTGGCTTGCTGTTATTGCTGTTGCACACGGCGTACGCCGCGACGGCCTTGCCCGAAGAACTGACCGGCATCTGGACCACGCGCGATTCTGTGTTGCGCGGCGAAGCATTGGCCAGCGGCCGGGCGCTGGTGCTGGATAGCGATGGCGTGGGCGCGGCGCTGGGCGCGGATGGCAAGCGCGTGGACGGCGTGCGGCTGGAAGTGACCGCGTATGACCCGCAATCGCACACTTTGCAGCTGAATATTCTGGAAGGCGGCAATGTCATCGCCAATGGCATTGCGGTCTACAACCCAGGCATGAATACTCTCAGCTTTCGTAAAGACACCTTCTGGCGACGTACCCGCGCGGTATCGGCCACAGCGCGTAGCGGGCTGGGGCTGGAGGCGCGCGCACCGTAACGTAGCCCGATGCACCCGGAACCCCCGTGCTCAAATCCAGACTTGTTCCCCCCGATACGGCGTTGCAGCTCTCCAATATCACCGGCGCGGCCGCCATGCTGGCGCTGCTGTATTTTGGCCGCGAAGTGCTCATCCCCATCACGCTGGCCATCATGCTCAGTTTGCTGATTGCGCCGCTGGTGCGCGCCAACCGTCGCGTGGGCTTTGGGCATACCTCGTCCGTGGTGGTGGCGGTACTGGTGCTGATGTTGGGCCTGGGCATGGTGGGGCTGGTGATCGGCGCGCAAGTGGTGCGTATGGGCAGCAGCCTGCCGCAGTACGAAGCCACGGTGCGCGACAAGCTGGTGATGCTGGACCAGATGACGGTGGGCAAGCTTGACGACGTGGCAGGCCCGGCCAACCGGGTGTTTCGCTGGCTGAGCGATGAACCCAGCACCGCGCCCTCGCCCGCCAACAGCATCGTGACGCCGGGCAATGGCCGCCTGCAGGTGGAAGTGCATCAACCGCCCGCCCGGCCCATCCAGATTATCAGCCGCTTTGCCAGCGGCATTGGCGGCCCGCTGGGCACCATGGGCATCGTGTTTGTGGTGCTGATCTTTGTGTTGCTGGAACACGAGGCGCTGCGCGACCGGCTGATTTCGGTGATCGGCAAAAACGATCTGCGCGCCACCACGCTGGCGGTTAACGATGCGGGCGAACGGCTGTCGCGTTTCTTTTTGTCGCAATTTGCCGTCAATGGCGGTGTGGGCATTCTGGTGGGTTTGGGCCTGGCGCTGATCGGCTTGCCGCATGCGTTTTTATGGGGCTCGATGGCCGCCATCCTGCGCTTTGTGCCATATGTGGGGCTGTGGATTGCCGCCATTGCCGCCACGGCGCTGGCGGCTGCCATCAGCCCGACGTGGACCATGGCGATCATGACGCTGATTCTGTTTGGCGCGATCGAAGTGGTGGTGTCGCAACTGGTAGAGCCCAAGCTGTATGGCCACACCACCGGGCTGTCGCCGCTGGCGGTGGTCATCGCCGCCATTTTCTGGGGCTGGATCTGGGGGCCGGTGGGGCTGGTGCTGTCCACGCCGCTGACTTTGTGTCTTGTGGTGGCCGGGCGCTATATCCAGCCGCTGCATATCCTGGAGGTCTTGCTGGGCGAAGTGCCCGCGCTGACGCTGCCGGAAAACTTTTATCAGCGCTCGCTCTCGGGCGATTCGCAAGAAATCATCCAGGGCGCACGCAGCTATGTAAAACGCAAATCGCCAGCCGCCTATTGCGACGCCGTGCTGCTGCCCGCCCTGCATCTGGCGCGCATGGATTTTGCGGACCGGGCCATCACCCGCACCGAGCAAATCAAGGTGGGTTCGGCCATGAGCGCCGTGGTGCAAGCGCTGACCGAAACGCCCCGTTTCTGGCGCAGAACCAAAGGCTATTCGGTGATCGAAGGCGTTAACGTCGGCCGCCAGTTGCGCGAGCAGCGCGAACGCGAAAGCCGCAAGCTGGCGCAACCGGGCCAGGTGGTGCCGGGCGACAAGCTGATTCTGGCGGCCGGTCTGGGCAGCGTGGTCGATGAAATCGCCACCGAAATCCTGGTGCGCATCATGCGCATGCAAAAAATGGACGGCCGCCATCTGGCGCTGGACGAACTGGATATGGCGCACGAACTGGCGCCGGGCCAGGTAGGCGTGATCTGTTTTGTCACCATGCAGCCGGAACAGCATCGCGACAAACTCGACGCCGTGCTGGCGCACGTTAAACGGCAATGGCCCCAGGCCGAAGTGTGGGCGGTGTTTATCCCCAATCCGTTTGAGACCATCCCGCAACCACAAACCACCCCGGCCGGCGCGGATCAGTTGCTGACTTCATATGAAGCCGTGATGGCCAAAGCGTTGGTGCTGACGCGTGAAGGCGACGTCAGCGCACTGCTGTAACACACCGCGCTTATTGCAATTTTAGAAACCTCGTCTATGCTAGCAACCACGCCATTCAAACCGCTTTGGAACAATCGGCGACGGAGACGACGAGATGGGCAAAACCGCACAACAATTACTGGAACGGCTGGACCAGATCGGCCAATCACTGGCCGCCAGCGGCAAAGCGCGCGCGCTGTTCGGGCTGGGCTCGGTGGGCGTGGAAACCAGCCGCATCGACGCTTATTCGGATCTCGATTTTTTTGTGATTGCGCAGCCGGGGCGGAAAGCCGAATTGATTGGCGACCTGGATTGGCTCAGCGCGATCCGGCCGTTGGCGTTTCAGTTTCAGAACACCGTGGATGGCCACAAGGCGATGTTCGACGACGGCATCTTTTGCGAATTTGCGGTGTTTGAACTGGACGAGTTGCCGCAGATTTTTTACTCGCCCGGCCGCATGGTCTGGGCCACGCCGGACATCGACCCTGCCATCGTCAACCCTACCCGCCTGCCCGAGCCTGAACCGCAGCGCGACAACGCCTGGCTGGTGGCCGAGGCGCTGGGCAATCTGTATGTGGGCTTGTGCCGGTATCGGCGCGGCGAAAAGCTGTCGGGCTTTCGCTTTGTGCAGGTGGATGCGGTTAACCGGGTGATGCAACTGGCCGCGCGGCTTGAAGCGGCGACCACCGCCTTGCGCGATATCTATGCGCATGAGCGTCGCTTTGAAGCGCGCTACCCCAGCGCCGCCGCCGACTTGCCGCCACTGATGCAAGGCTACGACGCCACCCCCGCCAGCGCACTGGCCACGCTGGCCTGGCTGGAACAACGCTTTGACGTCAACGCACTGATGTCCCGAACCATTAAAGCGCTGGCGGCATAGGGTGGGACTCGGCGTCCCCGTCATGACCCACCACTCAAAGCCACCCGCTACGAGCGATGTACTTGGCATATCACTTTGAATGGTGGGTCGTGACCCACCCTAGGCCCGCGTTAGCTTTCGACTGTATGCAATTGGCATCAAATCCCGTGCTCTGATCGGCACCGAGCGGCGGCATGCTGGCGCGCAAGGTAAGCTGTGGCCCAACTGTGCGCGTGCCGACAGTGTTCAACCCTTTTCAGGTGCATTCATGATCAAAAAAACTCTGCTGACGCTGGCCGTCGCTTCCTTCGCGCTGGCTGCTGGCGCCCAAGCCGCCGGCTGCGCCAAACCGCGCAACGCCTTCGACCAGGTTTACTGTGCGGGCAATCTGTTTTCGCAATCCGATAAAACGCTGAACCAGACGTTTACCGAACTGCGCAAACAACTGACCACCGAACAACAAGCCGCGCTGAAAACCTCGCAGCTGGCCTGGATCAAAGACCGCGACGCCAAGTGCAGCCGCGAAGACAGCACCGGTTACTTTGTAAACCTGGATTGCGCAGTCACCATGACCGACGCGCGCGTAGCCTTTCTGAAAGAACGCCAGCGCGAATGCAGCAGCACCGGTTGCGAAACCGCCAAACTGGCGCAATAAGCCAGGCCGCAATGCAAAAACGCCGTGATCGATTCACGGCGTTTTTTATCGGCGTTGTTGCGGGCGCTGCGGCCAGAGCATCAAGCCCAGGTGTTGATGGAATTACCCAGACTGCTGATGCCGTTACCGATGGCGGTCACGCCATTGCCCAGCGCCGAGATCGCGCCGCCGGCCACATTGGCGGCCGTGCCCACCGTGGCGGCCACCACCGTCACCGGCAGACGCGCCACCCCCAACGCCGCTGCGGGCGCATAGGCAGTCAGTAATCCTCGTGCGATCGGGCTCATCGTCGGGCTCCGTTTTTATAGGGTCTCGGTTGGGGCAAACGTATCGAAACGTCACCGCGTATGACAGTGCAATATTCTTGCACAATTCATTCGTTTCAACCGCGCTGATACAAATCTCTTCGATCGCGCCTTACTCAATCTGGCGGGGCAATTGATGCCATGCGCGAGCGCGTTCAATGGTCTTCAATGCGTTATCCAATAAAACAACATCACCCGCTTTATGGGTTTCCGCAAGATAGGCCGCAATTACCGCTTCATCATCCAGAAACTCCGCGGCGTCAAATATCGGTAATGCGCTGATATCAACATCGGCCAACATTTCGCTAGCCCAGCTTTGTAATTCTTTATTTCTCTCAGTCATTGGTCATTCCCCGCGCGTGCCATTCGCTGCAGAGTGCCGCGTCTGTGCGCGCGCGGTGATGGTTGATCAAGCATTGAGCAGAAACGCAGCCGCGCATACTGCCACGCGACCGCAGCGGCGTCAGCACTCACCCCACCTGGCGATTCAGAATCAGTTTGCCCGTCTCAAAATCCGCCGGAGCCGAGGTGTGTTCATGGATGATTTTCCAGACAGCGTCCTTGCGTTGCAATGCCAACGTCATCCGGTTGTTCATTTGCCGCAGTTCCGTGCCGTCCGGCCCCACGCCTTTGAACGTCAGAATGGCGTGCGCCAGCGCGAAATCGCCGTGCACGCTGACCTCGATCTGCGCAAATTCCGCCACCACGCGCACCTCGCCCACGCCGCCAAACCAGTTGCTGACCATGCCGCGCCAGGCCTCCAGGCCGCGATATTCCCACTGGCCCCACATATCAAACACATGCACGTCCGCGTCATACAAAGCCAGAAACGCCGCCTCGTCTTTGGCGTAGACGCTGCTGCTGTAAGTGTCAAAAACGTGCTGGATGGCGGGATCAAGCGTGGTCATGGTGGTCTCCGGTGTAGGGCGGCAGGGCATCGTACAGATTAGCGAGTGCGTAGGCGATCTGCTGGCGCAACTGCGGACTGGCAAGCCTGTGGGTCTGGGCAACAAGGCTCACACCATAATCCAGCGACCCGCCCTGGCGGCAGAGCAAACAAAAACGGCCACGCAATGTGCGTGGCCGCTTATGTAACTCAAACCGAATCAAGCCTGCAGAAACGCCAGCAATTCGGCGTTGATCTTGTCGGCCGAGGTCACGCACATGCCGTGGGCGCCGCCTTCGATGATCTTCAGCGTGCCGTGCTTGAGCAGCTTCACCGATTTTTTGCCGGCGGCGTCGATCGGCACGATCTGGTCATCGTCGCCATGCAGCACCAGCGTCGGTACTTCGATCTTCTTCAGATCTTCGGTGTAATCGACTTCGGAGAATTGCTTGACGCACAGATAGTGGCCCAGCGCCGAACCGGCCATGCCTTCGCGCCAGAATTCGTCGATGGTGCCTTGCGACACTTTGGCGTTGGGGCGGTTAAAGCCAAAGAACGGCACGGCCAGGTCTTTAAACAGTTGCGAACGGTTGCCGATGACGTCAGCACGAATGCCGTCGAACACCGAGATATCCGTGCCTTCCGGGTTGTTGGGGGTCTTCAGCATCAGCGGCGGCACCGCGCCGATCAGCACGGCCTTGGCCACGCGCTGGTTGCCATGGCGGCCGATGTAATGCGCCACTTCGCCGCCCCCGGTGGAATGGCCCACCAGCGTCACGCCTTTCAGATCCAGCGCTTCGATCACTGCAGCCAGATCGTCGGCGTAGGTATCCATATCGTTGCCATTGGCCGACTGGCTGGAACGGCCATGCCCGCGGCGGTCATGCGCAATCACGCGATAGCCTTTCTGCACCAGGAACAGCATCTGCGGTTCCCAGGCATCGCTGCTCAGCGGCCAGCCATGCGAGAACACCACCGGTTGGCCGGTGCCCCAGTCTTTAAAATAAATGTTGGTGCCGTCTTTTACGGTTACGAAGTCCATGCTGTGTTTTCCGTGGTGTGATACGTGGGAAGAAGACGTGGTGCCTGCGGCCAGCGCAGCGGCCGGGGCCATGGCGGCGGCCGCCAGCGCAGCACCCGCCGCGCCAGCGCCGGTTTTAAGCAACGTGCGGCGGTCCATGCCTTGCTCGGGGGCCAAGTCTTGAGTCATGAGGAAATCTCCGTGGGATGTAGTGGGTGGTTGCCTGAAAGAGGCCGATGAAATGTCACGTCGCTACGATACGCAGCCACCGTCGCGGGCAAATCGCCGATGCGACCATGCTGCGGCTAACCCGGCAGAGGTAGCCGGACGTGGCCTCAGTGGGCGATCGGGTCTCCTTCGTAGTTGATGGGCAACCAGCGCCACGTGCCATCCGCTGCGGCTTGCACATGGCCCAGACCGGGAAACGCGATATGCGCGGCCGCCACCAGCACATGCTGGCTGGCGCTTTGCTGCAGCAATCTGACGCGCGCGGCGCGGGCGGCCACGGCGTCGTTGTCGTACTCCACCGAGACCTGCGGGTTTTGCAACTGGATGGCGGCCACGTGGATGATGTCGCCCCACACCAGCAGCACCTTGCCGCGGCTTTCGATGCGATAGGTGGCATGGCCCGGCGTGTGGCCCGGTTCCAGCTGCACGCTGATGCCGGGTTCGAGCGGGCCATTGGCGTTGATGGGTTGGTAGTGCCCGGCCGCTCTATACGGCGCGACCGCGGCGATGGCGCTATCAAAAAAGCTGCCGAGAAAATCCGGTGCGCTGGCCTTGTGGCTGACGTCCAGCCAGTAGGCGGCTTCAGGCGCGGCCACGCGCAAGATGGCATTGGGGAAGGCGGCCACGCCTTGCGCCAGCACGCCGCCAACATGGTCTTTGTGCAGATGCGTCAGCAAAATCTCATCGACTTGCGCGGGTTGATAGCCGGCCGCACGCAAATGGGCCAGCAAGCGCCCGCAGCACGGGCCATACAACGCGCCCGCGCCGGTATCAATCAGGATCAGCTTGCTGCCGGTGTTGATCAGAAATGCATTGATGGAACCTTGTACCGGCTGGGTCAGCTCGGCCTGCGCCAGGTCGCGCGCGACTTCGCTGGCGCTGGTGTTTTGCAGCGCACTATCGATGGGGAAGGCATGCGTGCCATCAGATAAGGCGGTGATCTCAAAATCGCCCAGCATCATGCGGTAGAAGCCCGGCGCTTGCGTACGCACTTGCGGGGCGGCGGCTTGCGCGGGCGGGGCGGCAAGGATGGGCAAGGCGGCGATCAGGCAATAACAGACAGCAGCCAAAACCTTCCTGGCGCGCGACAAAGACGAAAGCATCGCGGAATTCTCCCGGACTGGATGCGAACGATGATGCCGGGCTGCGCGCGGGCTGACGTCGGCCATAAGCCCTGGGCGCATCAATCAATCCGAGCCGTAGGCGCATCAAGCGGAGCCGCCAGCGCACCAATCAGAACCCGGGACGCATCGATCAATCAGCGCCGCAGTCGCGGCAACGGGCGGGCGCGTAGGCATATCCATCCGGTCAGTCTCGCCCGCCCCCATCGCGCCTGCCATTCGACCGAGATTGAGACAGCGCTGATGGCCGAGCCCGCCTGCGCTGTGGCCCGCTACAGTGGCTCGTTAACCCGTAATCCAAGGAGTACGCCATGACCGATGCCACCAAACTGGGCGCTCACCGCGCCGCACCGCTCAAAACCCCGACCGCACTCAGCAAGGAAGCCGTCACCAATATCAGCGCCGAACTTAATGTGCTGCTGGCCGACACCTTTGCGCTGTACCTCAAAACCAAAAACTATCACTGGCATATGTCGGGCCCGTATTTCCGCGATTACCACTTGCTGCTGGACGAGCAAGCCGATCAGATTTTTGCGATTACTGATCCGGTGGCCGAGCGCGTACGCAAGCTGGGTGGCACCACGCTGCGTTCCACCGGCCATATCGTGCGTCTGCAACGTTTGCTGGATAACGATGCCGAGTTCGTCACGCCCGACGACATGCTGGCCGAGCTGCGCGAAGACAATCTGACCTTCGCCAACCACATGCGCGCCACCCACGCCTTGTGCGACGAATACAACGACGTAGCCACCGCCAGCCTGCTGGAACAATGGATCGACGAGGCCGAGCGCCGCACGTGGTTCCTGTTTGAATCAGGCCGCCGCAGCTAAGCCCGCGCCCGGTCTGGTCTGACCTCGCCGCAGCAAGCCAACTGGTTTGCTGCGGCTTTTTGCGTTTGTACCCGCGCTTGATCCCCCAAAAGAGGGAATGAGTGCGCGCGCCAGTCCCGCTAAGATCATTGCGAACAATATAATCCCCTCCTTTTCGCACGCTCTGCCCGGACTCTCATGCCGCTTTCGCCGTCAGCCTTTCTGTTGCGTGTGCTCTGCGCGAGCGCGACCAGCGCATTGCTGGCGTGCGCGCCGTGGGCGTTCGCCAACGAGGCGGATTTTCCCAAAGTGGGCACGTTTGACGTGGTCACGCAGCAAAGCACGGTATGGCATACGCGCGATGGCGCGCCCGATGGCAGCCCACCGATGGCGCAAACGCCCGATGGCTGGCTGTGGTTTGTGGGCAGCGGCCTGTACCGCTTTGATGGCGTGCACTTTGAGCGCATGACCTCGATCTATGGCCACGCCCTGCCCTCAGACGCCATACACGGCATCGAGGCCATCGGTGACACGCTGTGGATAGGCTATATGTACGGCGGCATTTCGCGCTTCAGCCCGCATGGCTCGCGCGATTACACCAAGGCCGATGGCCTGCCGGTGGGCACGGTGTCGCACGTTATCCATACCGTGCAGGGCCAGACCTACGCGTCCACCACGCTGGGCTTGTATGAACTGGTTAATGACCGCTGGTTGCGCCGCTGGCCCGAGGCAGGCGCCGAAGACGCCCGCGCGTTGGTGGCCGCGGCCGATCGCGAAGGCGGCATCTGGATCCAGAGCGATGCGGGCATCACCGTGCGCCATCCGGGCGAGGCGCATTTTGCGCCGCTGGACCGATCGCTCAGCGCGCTGACCACCAACCCGGCGGGCGATATCTGGCTGCTGCGCGACCACCGTTACGCCGCGCGCTATGACTTTGCCCAGCGCCAGGTCATCACCTTTAACCGCCCCGGCGACCCCGATCATGTGGATGGCGTATGGCTGATGAACGACGGCCAGCCGCGCGTGTTGTTTGACGGCGTAATGCATCTGTACGACCGCAATCTGCAAGGCGGCGCGCCGCTGCATCTGGCGATCTATCCGCGCGGGCCGGTGGAAGACGACATGAGCCTGTTTGAGGACCGCGAAAAAAACGTCTGGATCGGCGCGCGCAGCGGCGTGGAGCGCATCCGCAGCAACACGCTGACGCAACTGAGCATGCCCAGCCAGATGCTGCACAACGGCGTGGTGCTGGGTGACGACGGTCGGCGCTGGGTGCCCAGCATGAATATGAATACCGTGGTGGTGCACGCCGACGGGCAGTATCAGCAAGACGCCACCCTCGACGCCACGGCAGGCACGCGCGCGCCCGATGGCTCGGTGTGGTTGGGCAG
The DNA here is from genome assembly GCF_001294205.1 of Amantichitinum ursilacus. Classification (GTDB taxonomy): domain Bacteria; phylum Pseudomonadota; class Gammaproteobacteria; order Burkholderiales; family Chitinibacteraceae; genus Amantichitinum; species Amantichitinum ursilacus. Next base: position 353,041 of record NZ_LAQT01000003.1, on the reverse strand, counting down.
CCGCAAAAAAATCTGGCATATCCAGGGCGAGCAGCGCCAGGCGTGGGATGTGCCGCAGGAATGCATCGGCCGCAACATTCTGGTGATGACGCCCGCAGCGGGCGGCGGCGTGTGGATGTCGTTTATCCAGCGCGGTCTGTATCTGTTCAAGGATGGCCAATGGCTTAAAAAAGGTGGCCATAGTGAGATCGTCAGCCCCACGCCGCTGTCGCTGCAGGAAGACGCGCAACACCGGTTGTGGATTGGTTATCCGGGCAACCATATCGGCATGATCGATGGCACGCAGTATCACGAATTCGGCAAGGCCGACGGCGTGGACTTTGGCGCAACGCTGAGCTTTTATCCCAGCGGCCCGCGCTTGTGGATCGGGGGCGAAACCGGCCTGGTTTATTTTGAGAATGGCCGCTTTCATCATCTGCTGGGCAGCGACGGCCGCACGTTTCAGCAAGTCACCGGCATCGTGCAACGCGCCAATGGCGAGCTGTGGATGATGGAACGCGACGGCCTGACACGCATTGCCGCGGCCGATCTGGCGCGCGCGATGGCGGGCAACGGGCGCGTCGACAACGAGCGCTTCGATTTCGAACAAGGCATGGAAGGCACGCCGTCGATGCTGGAAGCGCGGCCATCGCTGCTGCAGGCCAGCGATGGTCTGCTGTGGTACGCCACCGATTCGGCGGTGGGCTGGATCGACCCGGCACATATTCCGCGCAACGGGCTGGTGCCGCCGGTGGAAGTGACCGCCCTGCGCGCCGACCAACTGCATTGGCAAGGCGCGCCCGGCACGCAACTGCCAGCGCTGCCGCATAACCCGGCCAATGTGCAGATCAGCTATACCGCGCTGGGCCAGCGCATTCCTGCGCGCATGCATTTCAAATACCGGCTGGATGGCGTGGACCAGGGCTGGGTGGATGCCGGCGGACGGCGCGAGGCGTTTTATACCAATGTCGGGCCGGGCCATTACCGCTTTCAGGTCATCGCCGCCAACGAGGACGGGCTGTGGAATAAAAAGGGCGCGACGCTGGACTTTGAAGTGCCACCCACGTTAACGCAGACGCGCGCGTTTCGCGTCGCATGCGGCTTGCTGGCGCTGGCGGCGCTGTACGGGCTGTATTTGCTGCGCATCCGCCAGATTTCGGAACGCGTGCGTGAACGTACCGAAGTACGCATCGCCGAGCGCCAGCGCATCGCGCGCAATCTGCACGACACGCTGCTGCAAAGCATGCAGGGCACGATTCTGCGCTTCCAGGCGATCGGCAAACGCGTTGATCCGCAACTGAGCGCCGAATTTGAAGCCGCGCTGGACCAGGCCGATGCGGCGGTCAGCGAAGGCCGCGATCAGGTGATGGATTTGCGCGAAGCCAGCGCCATCCCGGACGACCTGGTGCAGGCGCTTAACCGCATGGGCAGCGCGCTGGGGCATACGCACGACATTGATTTTGCCTTGCACGTGGCGGGCCACAGCCGTCGCAGCCTGCAAGCGCCGTTGCGCGCCGAGGCCTACGCCATCGCGCGCGAAGCCGTGCTGAATGCGCTGAAGCATGCCCAGGCGCAGCATCTGGAAGTGGAACTGGTGTTTGGCGATCGTCAGTTTGTACTGCACGTGCGCGATGACGGCATCGGCATGCCAGATGAACTGATCGAAAACGGCCGCCCCGGCCACTTTGGCCTGGCGGGCATGCGCGAACGCGCGCGCCAGCTGGACGCGCATCTGACGGTATGGTCACGCGCGGGCGAAGGCACCGAAATCGAATTAAGCGTCCCCGCCCGCATGGCCTACGCCGAAGGCCGCGGACCATGGTGGCGGCTATGGCAACGCGGGCTGCCTTGATCCGTTCAATGAAGCCAGCCCTGGACGCGTAGGGTGCGTTACCCCCCGTTTTTTTGGGGGCAACGCACAATTCGGGGCCACAGGCCCCGGCCGCATTCGCGGCCATCCCGCCTCCAAGGCATATCCCAAAATGTACGTGGTTCCGCGCTAGCGACGACACCCCTCGTTCGGCTAACGCACCCAAGCAACGTCAAGCCGCAATCCGTTTCGCCCACAACCCCATCATCTAGACTGCAAGGCACTGCCCCTTCGATTTCGCCATCAAGGACCCTCAATGCGCCTTCTACACCGCTGCCTAAGTCTGGGTGAGCTCATCCTCGCCAGCCTGGCCCAGGCCGCCCCTGCCCCCGCCAACCCCGACGCCCACGCGCGCAAGATCATCGCCGAGTGGCAACGCATCGTCACCCCGCAAGGCGTTAACGAGCAGCTGACGCCCTTGATCGGCGGCATCCCGCAGGCGCTGTCGGTGCGCGGGCGCGATAAAGCCAACCCGCTCTTGCTGGTCATCCACGGCGGCCCGGCCTCGCCCGAGATGCCGATGAGCTGGGCCTATCAAAGCGGCTGGGAAGATTACTTTACCGTGGTGCAATGGGACCAACGCGGCGCGGGCAAAAGCTACGATCTGAATGATCCGGCCAGGGTGGGCCCCACGCTGTCGCTACAACGCATCGTGCAGGATGCCGCCGAGGTGGTGCGCTTTATTCAGTTACGCTACGGCAAGCCCAAAGTGTTTGTGGTGGGGCATTCATGGGGCAGCCTGGTGGGGCTGAGCCTGGCGGGGCAACATCCCGAATTGTTGTACGCGTATATCGGCATGGGCCAGGTCATCAATGGCAGCGACAACGAACGCGCCAGCTATGCCCAGACGCTGAAGCTGGCTAAAACCAACGCCAGCGCCAGCGCTGAGCTGACCGCGCTCGCGCCCTACCCCGACGCCAAAGGCCACGTCACGCTGGCGCAGATCAATACCGAACGCAAATGGGTGATGGCGCTGGGCGGGTTGGTCTACGGCCGCGACAGTCTGGATTACTACTCGCGGCTGGCGCTGCTGTCGCCCGAATACACGCGCGACAACGTTGCCGCCATCGATCACGGCGCCGAACTGTCTTTGCCGCGCTTGTTGCCCGAACTGCTGGCATTTGATTTCAGCGACGTCACGCAGTTTGATTGTCCGATCCTGATGTTTGCCGGGCGGCACGACACCACCACGCCGCCCTCGGTGACCGCCGCCTGGATGGCGCGCGTGAAAGCGCCGAAGAAAGCGCTGGTGTGGTTCGAGAATTCCAGCCACATGATGGAGATTGAAGAGCCGGGCCGCGTGCTGGTGCATCTGGTTAACGACGTACTGCCGCTGGCGCAATAAACGGACGGCGATCCACTGCCAGCAGACCGCCGCCCGTTTCCAGCCCGGCTTACCAGTTGTAGCTGACCGTGCCGATGACTTTACGGCGCGTGCCATACCAGCAATCGCCGCGCGTACCGCAGCTGGCAATCCAGGTGCGATCAAACAGGTTGCTGGCGTTAAGCGCGTAGGTAAAGTTGCCGGCGTTATACGACGCCATCGCATCAAACAGCGTGTACGACGGAATCTTCAGCTGGTCGGTGCCATCGTAGGTGACGCCGGTAAAGCGCATGCCGCCGCCGACGCGCAATCTGGGCAGGCCAAAGCCGGTAAAGCGGTAGGCGGCCCACAGTTTGACCATGTTTTCCGGCACGTTGGCGACGTGTTTGTCCAGTGTGGCGTCGCTGGGGTCGCTGCTGGCGGTGGTGCGGGCGCGGGTAAAGGTGTAGCTGCCCACGGCATCCCAATTGCCAAGATTGCCGGTGGCTTCGAGTTCGACGCCTTCGGTGGTGATCTCACCGGCCTGCACCGAGTAATTGATATTGTCCGGGTCGGTGGTCAGGCGGTTCTTTTCCTTCATTTTGTAGACTGCGGCCGATGCGCCGAACTGGGCGTTGGCCACCCATTTCACCCCCGCTTCCACCTGCTTGCCGCGCTTGGGCACAAACGCCGCGCCGTGCGCATCGGTGCCGGTAACGGGCTCAAACGATTCGGAATAACTGAGGTACGGCGATAAGCCGGCCGGGGCCAGGTACACCACGCCGACGTTCTTGCTCCACGCGCCGCTATCCGAATTGCCGCCGCTGCTGGTGTCGACCGTGGTGGTGGCCTTGTCGTGGCGCACGCCCACCGTGGCAACCCATTGCTGGAACTTGATCTGGTCTTGCGCAAACACGCCGTAATCGTTGACGTGCGTGGTGGCGGTATAACCGGGCGTGCTGCGCAGATCGGGCAGATCAAATGTGCCGTACACCGGCGCATACACGTCGAGCGCGGTGGCGTCGCCGCTCCACGAGGTGGAGGTATTGTTGGAGCGCATCGCGTCCACGCCCGCCATCACCGTGTGTTGCGTCGCGCCCCATGCAAACTTGCCCACCGCCACCGCATTGGCGGTGGTCACGCCGCTGTTGTCATCGGCGGCATACCACGTGCGATTCAGCGTGCGATTGGCGCCGAGCGCATCGCTGCCATAGCCATTGCCTTGGCGATCCACTTCCCAGAAGTTGGCGTACATGCTGCGCATCTTGCCGTTAACCGCGTCGTGTCGCGTGTTCTGGCTGATGCGCCAGGTGTCGTTGAAGGTGTAGTTGAACTCATAGCCGACGCGAGTGCGCACACCGCCGTATTCATCAAACGACGGCTCGCCGACAAAGGTGTCTTCCGGAATGCGGCCGTTGGGTGCTTCATTCAGCGTGCCCGCAATCGGAAAAAAACCATCGGTGTTGCCGCTGCGGTCGTTCTGGTATTCGGCGTAGGCGGTAAAGCTAACGCGTTCGTTGGGCTTGAAAGTAATCGAGGGCGCGATCAGCTGGCGTTCTTCATCGGCATGCTCCACTTGCGTGCCGGCGTCGCGCAGCAAACCCACCACGCGATACAGCACGGTGCCGTCTTGCGTCAGCGGGCCGGTGCTGTCGATGGCCAGTTGTTTGTGATCGTGATTGCCGTATTGCAGCGCGATCTCATGTTGTGCTTCGGCCAGCGGCCGCTTGGACACGATATTGACCACGCCGCCGGGGCCATTCTGTCCACTCATCACCGAGGCCGGGCCGCGCAAAACCTCGACGCGTTCAAACGAATACGGCTCGTTGCGCACATCGCCGTAGTTGCCCGCCAGCATCAACCGCATGCCATCCAGCAGGGTGGAGCCTTCGCTGCCGCCCCGCAGATCAAACCAGTCGCCGCGGTTATCCAGGCCGTACGCATCGGCATTGACGCCAGCGGTGTAGCGCAGCGTTTCCTGCATGGTCTGGGCGTTCTGGTCACGAATCTGATCGGCGCCGATCACGGTGATCGATTGGGCCACTTCGTTGAGCGGGGTATCGGTGCGAGTGGCGGTGCTGCTGCGCGTGGCGTGATAACCGTTGATGGGGCCGGTGGCGCTTTCGCTGACGGCGGTGGCTTTAACCACGGTTTCTTGCAGCACCGGCGCATCGGCGGCGCTGTCGGCGGCAAAGCTTAGTGGGGTGGCGCAAGCCAGCGCCAGCGCGCCAGTCAGAGGGGTGAGCGCGAGGCGTCGCGCTGATTTCGCAGAAAGCAATGACATGGTTGACGTATTTAGTAATGAGAATGGTTCGCATTTTTAACATAAAATCGCCCTCCTCTGTATCCGCCGACGTCATCGCGCTACAGATACATACTTAGCCTTGACTTAGGCGGGATGATCCAGTTACTTGCCACCGACAAAAAAACAGGGCGTTTCCCGAACGGAAACGCCCAATGACACGATAAAGAAAACAACCATCAAATCGCGGCCAGCCATAGGGTGGGTCACGACCCACCACCCAAAGCCGATTGCCAAGTACCCATACCTTGGCATGCCACTCTGGATGGTGGGTCATGACCCACCCTATGGGCCCGGCGATAGCGGCAGGTGGCGAGCGCGGGTTGCCGCTTTCCGACTGACTGGATGCTCAGGATTAGCGCATCAACTGCACGTCTGGATACGCTCGGCAAACAACACCGTGCCGGTTTCCAGCAGCGATTTAAGGTTGGAAATAATCCTGGGCCAACCCTTGCTGATGTGCTGGATGACTTTGGAATGTTCCAGCTCAGAGGTATGCGTGATGGTCAGTTTGACGCTGTCACCGTCGGGTTCCAGATCAAACACGCAGCGGGTGTAGCCTTCTTCGGCCACCAGTTCGTGCCGCCAGGTCAGCGCCAGGCGGCGCGGCGGGTCGCTCTCGGTGACGATGCCGCTGTCAGGCACTCGGCCGTCATCAAATTTCAGCGCCCAGGGCGCGCCGGTTTCCCAACTGGAAACCGTGCTGACGCCAAACCAGTACTGCCGCGAAAATTCCGGCGTGGTCAGCGCCTGCCATAGTTTTTGCGGGGTGGTGCGGATAAACGTGACATACACAAACGTGCTTGCACTAGCCATGAGGATCTCCTTCCAGCGCCTGCTTGAGCGCAGACAGCGCGCGCAGCCGGTGTTGGTCAAACTTGCCAATCCAGCGCTCAGCGATCTGATTGATGGGCACCGGGTTCAGGTAGTGCAGCTTTTCGCGGCCTTGCCATTGGCAAGACAGCAGATTGGCTGCTTCCAGCAGGGCGAGATGCTTGGCCACGGCCTGGCGCGAGATCTCCAGGCCGTGGCACAGCTCACCGAGCGTCTGGCCATTGCGGTCAAACAGTCGGTCCAGTAATTGCCGGCGATGTGGGTCGGCCAGCGCTTTGAATACGGCATCGTCGTCCATGCACTGGATTATGCAACCATTTGGTTGCATGTCAGCCGCCGTCCAGCACGTCACGTTGTTTTCGGGGTGCCACTACCCCGCTGCGTTACACCCCGGCGTAGGCCTGGAAGCCCCCATCCACCGGAATCACCGCGCCATTTACATAACCCGACGCCGCCGCGCTGGCCAACCACAACAACGGCCCCACCAGCTCTTTAGGCTCGCCAAAGCGTTGCATCGGCGTTTGCGTCAGGATGCGTGCGGCACGCTCGGTGGTATGGCCCGAAGTCTGGTCGATCATCAGATTGAAGTTTTGCGAGGTCAGCAAAAAGCCGGGTGCCAGCGCGTTAACGCGAATGCCGGTGCGCGAAAAATGCACCGCCAGCCATTGCGTCAGATTGCTGACCGCCGCTTTGGCCGCGCTATACGCCGGAATGCGCGTATATGGCCGGGTGGCGTTCATCGACGAGATATTGATCACCGAGCAGCCTTCGCGGCCCATCATCTGGCGCGCAAAAATCTGCGTGGGCATCAACACGCCCAGAAAATTGAGCTTGAACACGTAATCAATGCCGCCGGTATCCAGATCAAAAAACGTGGTGATTTCCGGATCGCCCAGATCGGCTTTTTCCAGAAAATCATGCGTGGTGGTGCCGCGCGGATGGTTGCCGCCCACGCCATTGATCAACAGATCGCACGGGCCGAATTCGTTTTTGACGCGTTCGGCCGCGGCCAGCAGGGTTTTCTCGTCCAGCACATCGGCAAACAACCCGATGACATCGCAGTTTTCGCCGCAGATATTGGCGGCGGCGGTTTCGGCCGCTTTTAGATCAAGATCGAGCAGCGCCACTTTGGCGCCACACCGGGCCAGCGCGCCGCCCAGTTCGGCGCAGAGGGTGCCTCCGCCGCCGGTGATGACAACCACTTTGCCATCAAGGTCGGTAGGCATGAAAGGGAGTTCTGGATAGATCATGGATGCAATTTCCCGTCGGTTGCGGCTTGCTGATAGAGGCCATCCCACAAGCCTTCGAAATAAGCAGCGCCGAGCGCGCGCTCACTCATGCCCAGGCGGATTTCGTCCACCGCCTGCTGACTGACCAACCCGTAGCCGGGCCGGACAAACCCCTGATAACCCACGCTGCGACACGCCTGCAGCACCTGGCCCTGCATGGCCCAGCGCGCGTGCCGCCGCTGGGCGGCATCGACCCCCTGGGCGTACCCGTCGTAGGGGCCACCCGGCGCGTCCGGTTCGCCCAGATGCAGGTAATGCATACGCTGGCGCGAGCCGAATTCGCGCACCAGTTCCAGCAAATCGCGTGGCCGTGCTGCAGCCGGGCCGCCGCAACGCAGCGCCAGCCCATTGGCCGGACTGTTGACGGCGGTGATGGCGCGCAGCAAATCTTCCGGCGTCGCCAAGGCCAGCGGCACGGCCGGGCGGATGTATTCGGCGGCATCGGCATGCAGCGCCAGCTTGATGCCCAGCGCTTCGGCGGCCGGCACCACCCGTTGCAGAAAAAACAGCAGATTGCGCCATAGCCCAGCCGGGCTGATCGCATACCACGCGTTTTGCAGCGCTTCGATCTGCGCGGGCAACTGGCTGGCCACGCAACCGGGCGGCACGCCCTGCTCGGTCAGCGGGCAGCCAGCCAGCACCGCCGATGCGCACGCGGCCTCAGTCGGTTGCGGCTGCAAGCGCCGTTGCACGGCGGTGCTCCATTCGGACAACGGGGTGAAGTTGTAACTGACCACCTCAATGCCGCATTGCGCCAGGTGAGTCAGCGTGGTGATGAACTGGTCAATCAGGCTCTGGCGCGTATAGCGACCCAGCTTGATGTCTTCATGCACCGGCAGGTTTTCGATCACGTGCAGCGGCAAGCCATGGCTACCGGCGCGCGCCTGCAAATCCAGAATGTCGACGGTGGGCCACACCTCGCCCACGGCAATATGCGGCAGGCTGGCGGCGATGCCGTGCACGCCGGGTATCTGGCTGATCAGGCTCAGCGAGACCGGATCGGCCGGGCCTTGCCACGGAAACGTCATTTTCATCGCGCGACTCCCGGTTGCTTTGCTTGCATATTCAGATTGCTCTGATTGCATTCACTATTACCCGGCAAGCCCTGGCATTAATTGCGCTGGATCAAACGCCCCGGACTTAGTCACGGCGCGGCGACAGCCGTCGCGCTGTGGGCAAAACATCGCGCCAGCGCCGCATAAAAAAAAAGGCCGCATCCTGATCAAGGATGCGGCCGAGTAACGCTCTCTCTCTCACTTCGGCGCTTGCGGGTTAACGCAAACGCTGCACTGCCCCTCCATCGATGCGGCTGTCAGTCCAGTAACGCAGCACGCTAACCACGCGAGCCCAGAACCGCGCCAGCGCACCCTGATCCGGCGCGGTATAACGGCCGCTACGGATATCGCGGGCGTTCACCAGCAGCCACTGGCTTTCATCGACGGCCAGACCTTTGGCACGGATTTCTTCCATCGTGCGCCATGTGGGCGACGGTCCGTCCTGATCCACCCAACATTCATAACTGTGTACGCGGTACACCTTGATTTTCATGTCGCCCATGGCAACGCTCCTTGCAGACTGTACTCACCCGATTTGACGTGACGGCAGATGGATCGGGGCTTATGTCCCACCCAGCTTCAGATACTCATCCATATCGGTTTTGTAGTTATCCGAGCGGGTGCCAAACACGGCCTGTATGCCATTGCCCAACACCAGCACACCCGAAGCGCCCAAGGCTTTCAGACGGCCCTGATCCACGCGTGCCGGGTCTGCTACGGCAATGCGCAGCCGGGTAATACACGCGTCCAGACCTTTGATGTTGTCCGGGCCACCGAAGGCGCTAACCAGACTGGAGGCGCGTTGGAAGCGCGGGTCAGCCAGCAGCGGGTTGGTAGGTTCGGCCACAGCAGCCGGTTGTGCCACAGCGTCAGCACCGGCTGCAGCCATCACTGGCGCCAGCGGCGGTGTTACCGGGTTCAGCACTTGCGGGTTATGCGCCACGGCGGGGGCCACTTCGTCATCCTCACGACCCGGGGTCTTTAGGTTGAACTTGACGATCACAAAGCGGAACACGCTGTAATAAACCACCGCATAGATCGGGCCCAGAATCAGCGTGTAGGCCCAGTGCTGCGCGTTCTTGCCAAAGGCGTTAAACAGCAGAAAGTCGATGCCGCCTTGCGAGAAGGTAAAGCCCATATGCATGTCGAGCGTGTTGGCAATGAACTGAGTGCTCGCGGCCAAGACAGCGTGGATGGCATACAGCACCGGCGCCACAAAGATGAACGAGAATTCAATTGGTTCGGTAATGCCGGTCAGGAAGGAAGTCAGCGCGGCCGAGATCATGATCCCACCCACCATCACGCGTTTTTCCGGCTTGGCGGTATGCCACATGGCAATGGCGGCGGCCGGCAGACCAAACATCTTGAACAGGAATGCGCCCGACAGAATGCCCGCAGTAGGGTCACCCGCAAAGAAGCGGTTGATATCGCCGTGGATGATCTGGCCATCGTGCGGGAAGGAGCCGATTTCAAAGAAGAACGGCACGTTCCAGATGTGATGCAGGCCAAACGGAATCAGCAAGCGTTCGATAAAGCCGTACACCGTGGCGGCCGTACGCGGATCGCTGGCAGCGGCCCAGTGCGAGAACACGTCAATGCCGTGCTGCACCGGCGGCCAGATCACCGACAGGATCACGCCCACAAAAATGGCGGCGATACCGGTCACAATCGGTACAAAGCGCTTGCCGGAGAAAAACCCCAGATACGGCGGCAATTCGATGCGGTAATAGCGGTTGAACAACGATGCGGCCACCGCGCCGATGATGATGCCGCCAAACACGCCGGTCTCCATCGACTTCATGCCCAACACCATGGCGGGCGTAATACCAAACACGCCAGCCATCACGCCCATCGTGGCAATCATCACCACAAAACCCACCACCGCGGCCACTGCGGCCACACCGTCGTTATTGGCCAGACCCAGCGCCACCCCAACGGCAAAGATGATGGGCAGGTTTCCGAAAATGGCGCCCCCACCGGCGGCCATGATCTGGTTAACAACAGCCGGGATAAACCCGAAATTGGAACTGCCGATCCCGAGAAGCAAACCTGCTACGGGCAATACCGCTACCGGTAGCATCAATGCCTTGCCGATCTTTTGCAGAACGGCGAATGCCTGGCTGAACATGATCGATATCCTTCGTTTATAACGCCTGCAAATGCACAGACAGCACGTGGCCCGGCGGGCTCACGGGGAACACCTGACGACGGTCTGGTCGCTCCACTTTTCCCCCTTACTGCAGATGACGGACGAAGCATAATCCCGGACAAATCTGTAATGACATCCGCATCTGCTACACATTTGCTCCAGATCAAATATCCATAAAATTCTCGCAATTGCAGATAAATAGCCTGCGTATGCTGACATCAGCCCCGGCCTCATCCGCCCTGCACCGCCCATGACCCGGGCGGGCACAGCGTGCGGATGAGCGAGGCCAGAGCCGCGCCAGGTCTGGCGCCGCACCCCATCTGGAGGGCCTCCGTCATGTCATACAACGCCATCACCGTGCTGCTGCGCACGGGCCAATCCAACCGTCCTTTGCTCGAAATTGTGGGCAAGCTGGCCGAGACACTCAGCGCCAGCGTGACCGGCGTGCTGAGCAGCCAACTCACGCAAACCGTGTATGCCGACGGCTTCGGCTACATCGACCCGGCAGCGCTGAACAAAGACCCGCTGGAGCGCGAAGCCAGCGAGGCCGAACAGGAATTCCACCATGTGCTGGAACCGCTGGTGCCGCGCCGACGCTGGCATTGCGCGCTGGAAGTACGCTCGATGGCCGATTTTCTGATTCACCACGCCAGCACGACCGATTTGCTGGTAGTGCAGGCCAATGCGCCCGCCTGGATGGACGACGGCAGCCAGGTCGACCTGGGCGCCGTGGTGATGCAAGCCGGGCGACCGGTGCTGGTGCTGCCGCTGGCGCTAGAGGCGGTGTCGCTGGAGCATGTGCTGGTGGGCTGGAAAGACACGCGTGAAACGCGTCGTGCGCTGGTGGATGCGCTGCCGCTGTTGCGCCTGGCCGAACACGTCACGTTGTGCGAAGTGACCAGCGAGCAAGGCGTGCCCGCCGCACGCAGCCGGTTGATTGATGTGGCCGCCTGGTTGCGGCCGCATGGCGTGCAGGCCAAATACCGCCTGGTGGCCGCCGACGACCATGCGCTGCAGGCGTTTGAGCAACTGGCCGACGAGATCGGCGCAACGCTGATTGTGGGCGGCGCGTATGCGCACCACCGCGTGCGCGAATGGATACTCGGCGGTTTTACCCAGGACCTGTTGCTGCGCGGCCAGTATTGCGCGCTGGTCTCGCACTAAGCCCGGGAGACGATCATGACTTTCACTTCGATCATGGTGCATCTGACCGCAGGCCAGTCCAACACCGCCTTGTTGCGCGCCGCCATGAGCCTGACGCAACGCTACCCGGCACGGCTGACCGGGCTGGCCACCGGCAGCACGCCGATGGTCATCTGCGGCGAATGGTGCGTGGACGCGGGCCGCTATGGTCCCGACAGCCTGGCGCTGCGCGAAGCCTATGCGCGGCTGGAAGCCGAGATGTACGACATCACCGGCCTGAGCGCCGACCGCCAGGGCTGGCGCTGCAATACCCAGGGCGCGCCCACGCTGGACTGGCTGTGCCAGAACGTGCGTGGCGCAGATTTGCTGGTGTGCGCGGGCAAAGCGCAAACGGCGATGTCGGGCGCTTCCGATGTGCATCTGGGCGAATTGGTGATGCACACCGGCCGCCCCGTGCTGGTGGTGCCGGCGGGCATTGAACATCTGTGGCTGGACCACGTGGCCGTGCTCTGGCGCGAAACCGCCGAAGCACGGCGCGCGGTGGCGGACGCCATGCCGCTGCTGCTGCAGGCCGACAAGGTCACCGTGGTCGAAGTGGTCAACGAAGGCGCCGAAGAAGAATGCCGCTGGCGTCTGCGCGGCGTGGTGCAATGGTTGCGCGACCACGGCGTACGCGCCGATTACCGCATCGACGTCAGCCACGCGCCACGCCCCCACGCCATCCGTGCCGTCGTGCAGTCGCTGGACGTCGATCTGGTCGTGGCCGGTCTATACGGCCATAGCCGCGCGCAGCAATGGATAGCCGGTGGGGTGAGCCGCGATTTTCTGTTGAATGGCGAGTATTGCGTGTTGCTGTCGCACTGAGCGCGCCCATGCCGCGCAATCAGGCCCGCTCGCGCTCATCCCGCGCGGGCGGCGCCGCAAAATATCGCAGCGCTTCGCGCAGCTCGCGCAGCCGGGGTGGTTTGGACAACACCAGATCAACCTGTGCCGGGATATCGCCGCTGGCGCGCAAATGCTGGCCCCAGCCCGTCAGCAGAATGATCGGTGCATCGCGCCGGATCGCCTTGATGGCGCTGGCGACCATGCCGCCGTCCACGTCGGGCATGCCCCAATCCGTCATGACGATGTCGAACGGCGCGCCCTCAAGCAAAGCCTGTCGATAGGTCTGGATGCCGGCCTGGCCGCCGTGCGCCGCGGTCACGGTATGGCCGTCGGCGCGCAGCGTTTCCAGCAGCGCCCCCAGTAATTGCGGATCATCGTCCACCACCAGGATGCGGCGCGGCGCCGGGGTGGGCGCGGCGTTGGGAGTCTCCAGGTTTTCGGTGGTCGCCGTCAGCGGCGAGGCGGCAAAGGTCAATTGCACGGTGGTGCCGGCACCCGGTGCGCTGCGGATCTGTACGTCGGCGCCATGCCGCTGGCAGATGCCATAAACCATCGCCAGCCCGAGGCCGGTGCCCCGCTCGCCCTTGGTGGTAAAAAACGGTTCCAGGCAACGTTTGCGTGTGTCTTCGTCCATGCCCATGCCGGTGTCGGTTACTTCCAGCACCACGAACGCGGCTGCGTCGACCCGCGTCGGCCGCGTCTGCACGGTAAGTGTGCCGCCCTGTGGCATGGCGTCCGCGGCATTGAGCACCAGATTGGTCAAGGCTTCGCGGATTTCGCTGGCCACGCCGTTGATCGCGGGCAAGCCAGACGCCATCACCAAGCGCTCGGCGATGGCGCCGCCCTGCCCTTGCGCCATCCCGGACCAGCGCGCCCGGCTCAGTTCCAGTACTTGCGACACCAGTTGGTTAAGGTCCAGCACTTGCATACCGGTGGGCAATGCTTGCGGCCGGTAAAACTCCTTCATACGCGCGACGGTTTGCGCCACATCGTTGACGGCGCGCTGGATGATCTCCAGTTGCCCGCGTCCGCGTGCGCTGAGCGTTGCTTCTTGTAGTAACAAGGTTTCGGTGTACAGCGCGACGGGCGAAATGGCGTTATTGATGTCGTGCGCAATGCCGCTGGCCATTTGTCCTAACGCACTCAAGCGTTCTTTCTGCAGCGCCGCTTCCTGAGTCTGGCGTAGCTCGTCATAGGCCTGCTGCAATTCGGCATGCAGTTGCGCCTGGTGCGCGGCCATTGCCACATGCTCGCCCAACTGGCGCAGGAATTCGGTATCCCCCACGCTGAAGGTATTGCCGCGCCGCGCCGCCAGGATAATACCGAACAGGCTTTGCTCCACCCGCATCGGCACCAGCATGGCGGCATCCAGACCGGCTTGCGCCAGCCGGTCCGTCAAGGGCAGACCATGGCGCGCCAGGGCGGGCAACTGCACCAGATGCCCCATGCGACTGCGGTCCAGCGAGGCGGCGTCCAGCAACAGGCGCTCGTGTCCGCTGAGCCAGTGCCCCAGCGCTTCGGCCTGGATGCCCACATGATCAAAGCGCAAATGACCGCTGACCGGGTCGTACAGGCCGATGGCGCAGAAATCGAGCGGCAGATCTTTTTCCACGGTGCGCACCACCACCTGAAAGATGCTCTGCATATCCTGGCGCTCGTCGGTGGCGCGCGTTACCTGGTTCAACAGGTTGATGCGGCCCAGTTGTTCCTGCAGCGCCGCACGCACCCGCACGCGCTCGGTAATGTCCCGCGCAATTTTGGACGCACCCACGATTGCGCCATGGGCATCGCGGATCGGCGAGATGGTGGCGGACACATGAATCAGCCGGCCATTCTTGCATTGGCGCACGGTTTCGAAATGCTCAACGCTTTCGCCCGCGGCAATGCGCGCCAGAATATCGGCCTCCTCGAACTGGCGATCCGGCGGAATCAACATCAGCAGCGGCCGCCCGATGGCCTCGTCGGCCTGATAGCCGAAGATTTTGCGCGCGCCCTGGTTCCACGACGTGATCACCCCCTCCAGCGTTTTGCCGATGATGGCGTCTTCGGACGAATCAATGATATCGGCCATGTGCTGCAGCGTTTGCTGCACGCGCACGCGCTCGTCGATATGGTCCTGCAAGGCGCGCGTGCGCTCCAGCACGCGATGTTCCAGCTGTTGATTCAGCGCAGCCAGTTGGGCTTCGGCGTGCCGGCGGATCAGCACATCGTAGGACGACAACTGGATCAAGCCGGTCAGCAAGGCCAGCTCCGCCGTAATGCGCGCCAGATGCGCCAGCACCGCGCAGGTATCGTGCGGCGCGGCCGAATACAACATGGCGATGCTGCCCAGCCACTGGATCAGCGCCACCAGTATCAACAAGGGCAGGATGCGGTCACGCCGCCGCCAGCGCAGAAACAAGCCCAGCGCCAGCGCCCACAGCACACTGACGCCCGCCAGCGCCGGCCGGGTTATGCCCAGCCACACCGGCTCGGTATACCGCGGCAACAGGCTGAACCCCAGCGATAGCAGCACGCCCGCCAGCACGCAGCCCAGCGCAAAAAACAATGTGCGGGCGCGGCCCGGTGTCTCGTAGCTGTGCACGGCGACCATCAACGCCGCGGGCAGTAGATAAGCCGGGGCGGGCCAGCTGATCGGGCGCCAGGTGCCGGTCAGCATGCCCGCCCACTGCGTGGGCAGCGGCAAAGGCAGCGCCGTCAGTAAATGCGCGGCTTCAAACAAGGCGGTAATGCCAAACGCCAACCCTGTCCGGCGCAAGAAAGGCCGGCCCAGATAGCGTCCGCGGTCGCCAAACAGCAGCGCCAGCACCAGCGACAGCAAAAACATGCCGCTATCGAGCATCGTGTGCAGGCCCGCATCGCGCCAGGGCCGCGTTTGCCACAGCGCCGCAGCGCAAATGCCACTGATCAGCAGCATCAGCAACATGCCCACTGACCAGAAACGCGCACGCGGTAGATCGGAATTAGCGTTCATAACGCTGGAACGCGGTGCGCAAGGTATCCATCACCTCATGGCGCAGCAATGGTTTGGCGATATAGCGAAAAATCTCGCCGCGCTGCACGGCGGCTGCAATCAGCTCCGTACTGCCATAGCCGGTGAGCAGCACCCGCAAGGTCTGTGGATACATCTGCTTGACCTTGGCCAGAAACGTAATGCCGTCTTCCTGGGGCATTTGATAATCGGTGATGACCACCCCCACCTCGTGGCCCGCCAGCAGGTCGTACGCGGCTTGCGGATCGGCCGCCTGCAACAGTTCAAACGCTTCGCCTTCCAGCATGGCCGCCACCGCGTCACGCAGCGCGGTGTTGTCGTCTACCAGCAAGATCGTGCGCCGGTAGGGCGCGCGGCTGAGCGCGTTCAGATCGAGCATGCGTTCTGCGGCCAGCAAACTGACTGCCTGCGCCTCTTCCACCGCGGGGCTGAAATAAAACCCCTGCATCACATCGCAGCCCATCGCCGCCAGCACCTGCAGCTGGCTGCGCTGTTCCACCCCCTCGGCGATTACCTGCATGCCAAGCGCGTGCGCCAGTTGCACGACGGCCGCGGCAATTTCTTTTTCTTCCGCGCCCGTGGTCAGCCCGCGCACAAACGACTGGTCGATCTTGAGCTTGTCCACCGGAAACCGGCTGAGATACGCCATATTGGAATAACCCGTCCCGAAATCATCAATCGACAAGCTCAGGCCCATCGCCTTGAGCTTGTGCATCAACTCGATGGAGGCCACCGGGTCTTGCATCGACACGCTTTCGGTCAGTTCCAGCTCCAGCCATTCGGGCGACACGCCGGTCTGCGCCAGCACGCGCTCGACCAGCACGTCGATGCGTTGGCGGGCAAATTGCGACGCCGCCAGGTTCACCGCGATCGGCACGCGGCGCAGGCCACAGGCCTGCCAGCGTTGCAGCGCCTGGCAGGCCTCCTGCAACACCCATTCGCCGATGGCGTGGATCAGATTGCTTTCTTCGGCCACCGGGATAAACCGGCCCGGCCCCAGCAAGGTGCCGTCGGGCGTTTGCCAGCGGATCAGCGCCTCAAAGGCGGCAATCTGTCCGGTGCGCAAATCCACTTGCGGCTGGTAGTGCAACACAAATTCGCCCCGGTCCAGCGCGTAATGCAATTGCCGATCCAGTTCAGCGCGCTGGCGCACCCGCGCCTGCATTTCGGGTTTGTAAAACTCATAGCACCCTTTGCCCGCTTCTTTGGCGCGCCGCATGGCCAGCTCGGCATTGCGCAACAGTTGCGCCGGCTCGATGCCGTCTTCCGGATACAGACTGATGCCCAGTGACGCGGTGACGCGATGCGCATCGGCCTCCACCTCAACCGGCGTCCCCAGCGCCGCCAGAATGCGCTCGGCCAGGCGCAGCAGATCGTTTTCGTTCACCACGTCTTCGATCAGCAGCGCAAATTCATCCGCGCCCGCGCGCGCCGTGGTGTCGCATAGCCGAACGCAATCAACGATGCGGCGGCCACTTTCCTGTAAAACCACATCGCCCACGGCCCGGCCCAGACCGTCGTTAAGCAATTTGAAATGATCGAGATCGATATAGATCACCGCCATACGCCGCGCCTCGCGCTGGGAGCGGCCCAAAGACCACGCCATGCGCTCTTGCAGCAGCGAGCGGTTGGGCAAGCCGGTCAGCAGATCGTGTGCATTCTGGTATTCGAGCAGGGCGCGCGCTTCACGCAGCGCGCTCACATCGCTGCACACCGCCACAAAGCGTGTCGGCCCCGAGGGGGGAAGCCGCAGGGCGCGGATATCAATCAGACAGGGCGCGGCGCCACCTTGCTGATGGCGCACCAGCAGCTCGCCTTGCCATGCCCCGTCGCGCAACAGTTCGCGCTGCCAGTCATCCGCCGCAGGCGCGGTCACCGGCGGCATGGTTTGCCACAGCAAAGGCGCACCCAGTGTTTCGGCTCGACCCAAACCGGTAAGCCGCAGCCACGCCGGATTGACGTCGATCACCTTGCACTGTTCATCCGCGATCACCATCGCGTCGCGGCTGCGGTTGAAAAGATCGCGGTACAGCGACAACTGCTGCGCATGCGGGGCGGCAGGCGGCACAACCGGCGGGCGGACTTCTGCCTGCGTTCCGGCGGCCCACGCCAATGCGGGCTCGGCCTGGACGGGCGCGGCGGGGCGCGCAGCAGGACGCAACAGCATGCTTCGCAACGGACCGGAGAGCTTGCGAATAAACGCCGACATTGACTGCTCCTGCCGGATTACGGCGTCCATATTGAGGCTGGCCAAGTCAGTTTATTAGCCAGTGCTGTTGCTCAACATAGTTGCGCGAGGGGCGTTGCGCCAGCAGCATTCGGCGAGCGGCGCGCTCCACACCGCATTCAGCGCCCCAGCGCTGCAACCGCCGCTAGACGGGCCGGGACAACGGCCCAAAAACAGCGCTGGTTATACGGCCGCCGCGATCTGTTCGCGCAACCATTGATGCGCTGGATCGCGGTGTACACGCTCGTGCCACAGCATGGTCATCGCATAACCGGGCACCTCGATCGGTGGTGCCACTACCGTCAGTTCGGGCGCGTTGCGCACCAGGCGCTCCGGCAACATCGCCACCAGATCGGTCTGCGCCACCACGGCTTTGACAAACAGAAAATGCGGCACCGACAACACCACTTTGCGGCTCAGGCCCACCTGAGCGAGCGCCTCGTCGGTGATGCCAAAAAAGCCCGCGCCGTCGGGCGAGACGATCACGTGTTCCAGCGCGCAAAACTGTTTGCGGGTGGGCGCGCGTTGCAGCTGCGGATGGTCGGCGCGCCCGACCAGCACATAGCGCTCATCAAACAGCACGCGCGCATGCAAACCTGGCGGCGCGCCATCGCGCGTATGAAACGCCAGATCGATATCGCCTTGCTCGGCCTGGCGGGCGATGCGTGACGGCACCATTTCCAGCACAGCCAGACGTGTGCCCGGCGCATGCTGGCGCAGGGCGGCCAACGCGGGCAAGACGATGGTGCTGCCGCCGTAATCGGTGGCCGCCACGCGCCAGGTGTGTTGCGCCGGGGCCGGATCAAATTCATCGACGGCGGCAACCGCATGCCCCAGCGCATCGAGTGCAGCGCGCAACGGTTCACGCAGCGCGTTGGCGCGCGCGGTCGGCCGCATGCCGCGCGGGCCGGGCAGCAGCAACGGATCGCCAAAGTACTCGCGCAAGCGCGCCAGATGCACGCTGACTGACGGTTGCGACAAATGCAGCCGCTCGGCGGCGCGCGTGACATTGTGCTCGGCCAGCAGCACATCCAGCGTCAGTAACAAGTTGAGATCGAGCTGGCGCAAATTAATCATGGCTATACCTGCAATGCGGGAAATTCATTTCAACTATACCTGCGCTGCGCCTACGCTGGCTTCATCACAACGCAGGAGTCATCGCAATGAATGTCTTGTTGGTCTACGCCCATCCCGAACCGCGCTCGCTGAACGGTTCGATCAAAAACTTTGTGGTGCAACGGCTGCAGGCCCAAGGCCACAGCGTGCAGGTGTCCGATTTGTATGCCATGCACTGGAAAGCGCAAATCGACGCCGACGATGCGCCACAGCGCGACGCCAACCAGCCGTTTAACCCATCGGCCGATTCAAAAACCGCCTATGCCAACGGTCAGCAAAGCGCCGATATCGCCGCGGAACAAGACAAATTGCGCTGGGCCGATGCGCTGATTCTGCAATTCCCGCTGTGGTGGTTTTCCATGCCCGCCATCCTCAAAGGCTGGGTGGAACGCGTGTATGCCTATGGCTTTGCCTATGGTGTGGGCGAGCATTCCGACCGGCATTGGGGCGACCGTTATGGCGAAGGCAATATGGCGGGCAAACGCGCCATGCTGATCGTCACCACCGGCGGCTGGGAAAGCCACTACGGCGCGCGCGGCATCAATGGTCCGATCGATGATCTGCTGTTCCCGATTCATCATGGCGTGCTGCATTACCCCGGCTTTGAGGTGCTGCCGCCGTTTCTGGTGTACCGCAGCAGCCGCATGGACGCCGATCGTTTTACCAGCATCGAAGCGCAACTAGGCCAGCGCATGGACCAGTTGTTCAGCACCACGCCGATCGCGTTTCGCCAACAGAACGCGGGCGATTATGTGATTCCGGCGTTGACGTTGCGACCCGAAATCGCCCCTGACACCACCGGCTTTGCCGCGCACGTCGCGGCCTGATCACCACGCAGCAACCCGGCGCGCGCAGGCTTGCGCACGCCGGCCCCGCTCTGCGACGATGGCTGCCCCATCACCACCGCCCGCGTCGCCCATGCCCAACGCCATCGATCCGCTGGTACGCCCCGCTACGCGAGCTGATGCTGCCGACGTTTGTACCGTGCAAATCGAAGCGATCCGCGAGAGTTGCGTGCTGGATCATCACAATGATCCCGCCATTCTTGCGCACTGGCTGGGCAACAAAACCGAGGCCACCGTGGCGCGTCTGCTGGCGGACCCGCAAACGCGGCTGATTGTGGCCGAGTGCGACGGCGCGGTGGCGGGCGTCGGCAAAGCCACTTGCAATGGCGAAATCCAGCTTTGCTATGTGCGGCCGTCGTTGCAGGGTCGGCAGATGGGCCGCGCGCTGCTGGCGCACCTGGAGAGCTGGATCACCGCCCAAGGTTGCAGCCATGCCCGGCTGAACAGCACGCAGCGCGCTGTCGGGTTCTATCAACGCATGGGTTATGCAGTCAGCGGCGAGCCGGTGCATCTGTTCGGGCTCAGCGCCACGCCCATGCAAAAGCCGCTGTAACGATGGGTGCAGTGCGCCCGTCAGCGCCCTTGCAACACCCGCGCGCAAGTCGGTTTTGCCAGGTGGCGCACGCATGCCAGGCTGCCGCGTCCAATAACGAGGCCACCGGTCTTCACTTCTTATTGGCTGGGCATTCCGGCGTGGGCGCGTCGTCGGGCAGCGGCATTTGCGCCGCGCCGATGCGCAATACGCGCTGCGGCACGGTGGCCACCTGATACTGACCATCGCGAAGTGCCTGCCGCCACGCGGCGCAGCCGACTGTCTGGTATGGCAAGCGCCCCACCACGGTCCATAGGCCGGCGCTGTTTTCGCGCAGCAAAGACAAAGACTCAAACTGGCCGCCGACCAGCATATCGGGATGGCCCTGGCCATCCGTGTCCAGCCTGAACACATCGCAGGGTTGGTCTTTCAGGCGCAGACACATAGGCAGCGCGCCGCTGCCTTTGCGCCAGTCCATCGTGCTGAAGCTGGCGGGCAGGTGCTGCCCACGCGGCCATACCGTCACATTGGCTTGCCAGTTCACCGCGTCGTTGGCAGGGGCAGACGTATCGCCATAGCGGCTATGTGATTGCAGCGCCAGGCTGGCACGACGACGCAAATCAGCATTCGGGGTGCTGCGGACCAGCTGACGCAAAGCGGCGTCGCCAAAGCGGCCGCCTTCAAAGCGCAGACTGTTTACATCGAACGCTTCGGCCGACACCTGGCCTGCGGCCAGCCGCGCCATCTGGCTATCCACCTCGATGCGCACCGGGTCGACCAGCGGCGACAGCAACGCCAGCCAGGTGGTGACGGTGATCAGCGCACACACGATGTTTACGCGCGCCAGCCGCGATTGCCATGGGCCGCGTTGCGCCGTCGCCCACAGATAGCCCGCAGCATAGCTACTGAGCACCAGCAATGCAGCGGCCACACCCACGCGTTCGACGGTCCAGCCATATTGGTTAATACGCAAATGCAGTGCGTAAAGCGCCAGTGCGATCACCGGCGCCAGCAAGCCCGCCGCCAGCCGCGCACTGCCGCGTACGATGCGGGCCAGCTCGGGGTAGACCACACCATTCTGGAATGCGGCATTGAGCAAGACGATCAACAAAAGGGCAGCCACCAGTAACAACTGCGTGGCATGCCGTGTGTGCCATAAAGCATCGACGCCAAACGCGGGCAGGCAGAGCAAAAACGCCGCAATCAGCACCGTGGCCACCGGCAGCAACCACGACAGCAAGCTCAGCCCCAGCGTGCGGATGCCGCGAATAATGCCGGGGCGCACATCGGTCAATTCCATGCCGCAGGCAAACGCCAGCGCCGTCAGCGGAAAAATCACCCAGCCTTTGCTCAGCACTTGCTGCAGCAAAGCGCTGCCTACCAGCGCAAACAACTCTGCCCCAAGCCACAACGTGCCCCACAACACCAACGTAAACCCGGCGGAAAACAGGATCTGGATGGCCAGTTTCCAGGCCATCTCGAAATAGCTGGGATACGCCGCCACCCAGCGCTGATCGCGCGCCCCCGCCAGTACCATGCTGTGGCCCACGTAAAACACGCCGATCAGCAAGCCCACCAACCACGGCGTGGGGTAATGCGTGTGTTGGCTGCAGACCGTGGTCACTTCCAGCGCACACGGACTGCGCCACACGGCGTAACACCCCGCGCCGATCAGAATCAACGCAGTGATGCCTACCCACGGCGCCAGCACCCGACGCGGCAAATGGCCCAGGCTGGAGATCAGTTGCAGTGGAATGGCAAACGCCAGCAACACTAGCGGCGAAAACAGGTATTCCGCAGTAGCGGGCCAGACCTGCGCGGTGGACGCCTGGTACAAGCCATAAAGCAAAATGCCCTGGACGCCGCCCAGCAGCAGGCGGATCACGGCATTGCGCCGGCTGGTGCTGGCTTCGGCCAACGGGCCATCGAAAGTCACATCCGTATTGAGCATCGCGGCGCTGCGTTTGTTTGAGTGCAGCAAGTATACGGATGCGCGCAGCGTTGGCTAGCGGGGCCAGCGGGAGCGTGTATCCCGCCAGCCCCGGCAGCAGGTCAGAGCAGCTTGTCCAGCGTAATCGGCAGATCGCGGATGCGTTTGCCGGTGGCGTTGTACACCGCATTGGCAATCGCCGCGCCCACGCCGGTAATGCCAATTTCGCCTATCCCACGCGCGCCGATCGGGCTGTGCGGGTCGGCGATATCGGTCCACATCACGTCGATTTCCGGTACGTCCAGATGCACCGGCACGTGGTATTCGGCCAGCGACGGATTCATGATGCGGCCACTGCGCGGATCAAACTCGGTGGCCTCGGTCAGCGCCAGCCCGATGCCCATCACGATGCCACCGCGAAACTGGCTGGCCGCCGTTTTGGGGTTAAGAATACGGCCGGTATCAAACGAGCCCAGAAAGCGCGTCACGCGCACTTCACCGGTAATGGCGCTGACCTTCACCTCGCAAAACTGCGCGCCAAACGAATGCATCGAGTAATGCTGCAGTTCGGCCGGTTCGGGCGCGGGCGCTTCGCATTGCAAGGCCGTGCGTCCGGCGCGCTGCAGGATGGCGGCATAGGTTTCTGCGCGCGTGGTGTCGCCGCGCACGGCCAAGCCACCGTTAATGGCTTCCACCTGATCGCGCTTGAAGCCCGCCAGTGGCGAATCGCCGGTGGCCAGCATCAATAACTGGTCGATCAGTTGCTCGCCCGCCGCAATCACCGCTGCGGCAATCGACGCCGTTTGCGAAGAGCCCCCCGCCAGCGAACCCGCCGCCAGGGTGGTATCGCCCAGTTCAAACGTCACCTGTTCCAGCGGCAAGCCAAAGCGTTCGGCGACGTGCTGGCTTTGCGCGGTGGCCGTGCCCATGCCCATTTCGTGCGCGGCAATCGACACTGTTAAATGACCATCATTCGTCAGCTTGATGCGCGCGGCCGCGCCGGGCATGCGGTAGTAGGGATAAGTGGCGGTGGCCACGCCCATGCCGATCAACCATTCACCGTCACGACGACTGCGTGGCACCGGATTGCGTTGGTCCCAACCAAAACGCTCGGCCCCGCGTTGATAGGCTTCCAGCAAATGGCGCGAAGAAAACGGCAGGCCTGACACCGGGTCTTTGCTCGGTTCAATGCGGCGGCGCAGTTCAATCGGGCACAGCTGCATCTGGCCGGCCAGCTCGTCGATGGCGGACTCCAGCGCAAAGGTGCCAATCGATTCGCCGGGCGCGCGCATAAACGTGTTGACCATCATGTCCATGTCGGCCACTTGCTGCGCCACCTTCAGCGCCTGCGTGGCATACAGATGGCGCGCGGGAAAGCTGAACTGCTCCGGGCAAGCGTTGTACGGCGTCATCGCGGCCACGCCGGTGTGGATCAGCGCGGTTAACTGGCCGTCTTGCGTTGCACCCAGCGCCACGCGCTGCTCGGTGGTGGTGCGACCACCCACAATGCGAAACACGCTGGCGCGGCTCAGCACAATGCGCACCGGCCGTTGCGCCAGTCTGGCCGCGGCGATCGCCAGAATCTGATGATCCCACAGCGCCTTGCCGCCAAAGCCGCCCCCCACATACGGCGACAACACACGCACGTTTTTTTCATCAATGCCGAACAGTTGCGCGATGGTCCACGCCGTGCCGTTGAGCATTTGCGTGGCGTCATGCACGGTCAGTTCATCGCCTTGCCACGCTACGGTGGCGGCGTGCAGTTCGATCGCGTTGTGGTTGTAGCGCGGCGTGCGATAGGTGGCGTCGACTTTGAACGCAGCCGCTTGCAGATTGGCCTCGGCATCGCCGATTTCGATGGCAGGCGGTTCGCCCAGGATGGTGTCGGGCGCGCGCGCCTGGCGCTTGGCCGCGTCAAAATCGGTTTTGGCCGGCAGCACGTCGTAGCGCACTTCGATCAGGCTGGCGGCGTATTCGGCTTGCTCATGCGTTTCGGCCAGCACCAGCGCCACCGGCTGGCCGTTCCAGGTAATGTGTTCGTTCTGCATCACCGGCAAAGTGCTGGCGCCTACCGCTTTGGGCGCGCTGCCAAACAGCGGCGGGTTCTGCAAGCGCGGCATGTTCTGGTAGGTCAGCACCAGAATCACGCCGGGCGCAGCGCGTGCGGCTTCGGTTTTGAGCTCGCTGATGCGGCCACGCGCAATCGAGCTGTGCACCAGCGCGGCATGGGCCAGATGCTCATACGGCACTTCGGCGGCAAAGCGCGCCTTGCCCGCCACCTTGAGCGGGCCATCCAGCCGTGACACCGGTTTGCCGATCATGCCGTGCCGATGCATGACTTCATCCGGCGTAACGCCCGGTTGCCATTGCGATGGTGCGGGTTTCTGTTCGGCGTTCATGCGCGTGCCTCCGTCAGTTGCTGCAGCACCGCAACGATGGTGCGACGCGCCAGTTCGATCTTGAAGCCGTTGTCACGCAGGCCACGCGCTGCCGCCAGTTCGGCATCGGCTGCCGCCAGAAATGTCGCTTCGGTGGCCGCCTGCCCGCGCAACACGGCCTCGGCCTTGCTGGCGCGCCACGGCTTGTGCGCCACCCCGCCCAGCGCCAGCCGCACATCGCGCACCCGGCCTTGGGCGTCCACATCCAGCGCCGCCGCCACCGACACCAGCGCAAACGCATAGCTGGAACGATCGCGCACTTTGCGATAGGCCGAATGGCCGGCAAACGCCAGGGCCGGAATCTCGATGGCCGTGATCAACTCATGCGGCTGCAATTCGGTTTCGTGCTCGGGATGCGCGCCGGGCAAGCGATGCAGTTCGGTCAACGGCAAGCTGCGGCTGCCCGCGGCACCTTGCAGATGCACCACCGCGTCCAGGGCCACCAAGGCCACACACAAGTCCGACGGATGCGTGGCCACACAATCATCCGACGCGCCCAGGATGGCGTGATAGCGATTAAACCCCTGCAGCGCATCGCAGCCACAGCCCGGCTTGCGCTTGTTGCAGCGCGCGGCCTCGTCATAAAAATAAGTGCAGCGTGTGCGTTGCAGAATATTGCCGGCCACGGTGGCCATATTGCGGATCTGCGCGCTGGCCCCGGCCAGTATCGCGCGCGACAGCAGTGGAAACGCCTGGCGCACATGCGCATCAGACGCCAGCGCGGTGTTCTTGACCGCCGCGCCAATCAGCATGCTGCCGTCGGCGCGCACTTCGATGGTTTGCGCGAGCGGCGTCACATCAACCAGTACCTCGGGCTGCTCGATGTGCTCGCGCATCAGATCAACCAGATTGGTGCCGCCGCCCAGATAGCGCGTGGCGGCCGTGGCGTTGGCCAGGCGGATGGCGCTGGCCGCATCGGTGGCGCGCTCATAGCTGAACGGATTCATGCGCTGGCCCTCCCGAAGGTGGCGTTGATCGCGTCGACAATGCCGTTATATGCGCCGCAGCGGCATAGATTGCCGCTCATGCGCTCGCGTACCTCGTCATGATCAAACGCAATGCGTTGCGCGGTCAGATCGGCCGTCACCACGCTGGGCACATTGCGCTCCAGCTCGTGCGCCATGCCGATGGCCGAACAAATCTGGCCCGGCGTGCAGTAGCCACACTGAAAGCCATCGTGCTCGACAAACGCGGCCTGCAGCGGATGCAAGGTTTGCTCATCGGCCAGCCCTTCGATGGTGGTAATAGCGCGGCCCTGATATTGCACCGCCAAAGCCAGACAGGCGTTGATGCGCTCGCCGTCCACCAGCACGGTACAGGCGCCACATGCGCCTTGGTCGCACCCTTTTTTGGTGCCGCTTAAGCCCAGCTGCTCGCGCAACAAATCGAGCAAAGACGTGCGCACATCGGCTTCAACCTCAACCGCGTGCCCATTGATAGTGAATTGCATGTTGGATACTCCATGGCGATGCCAGCAACAACGGCGGCTTTGGCCCAACGAATGGCGGAATTCTTACTATAGGTCTTGGGATTTATTCTGGTGGAAGACAGGTGGCGGGGCAGGAATGTTCCTTGCCGGCGGATATTCGCGAGGCCTGCCAGGTTAAAAAAATTTGCGGCCGCATCTTCGTCCACGCCGCGCCGCGTGGGCATTGCCGAGAACGCATTTTTTGATAATTATCAGAGACCTGCAACGGCAACGCCTCTGCAAAAAACAGCTGGCAGCCGCCGCGGCAACTGTGTATCTTCGCGTCTGTAGTGACGGGCGAGGCCTGAGCGAACCCCACCACCTGGAACACGTTGCGACAATGCCGTCACGATCGTAAGCGTACTGGAAGTACGTCAACGCCAGCGTAGCCCACCGATGTAACGACGAAGACCCCTCCTTGCGAGGGGTCTTCTCATTTCCAGCGCGCGCTTTTATCAACGGTACCGATGACCACTCATGATGTCTTTCTTGATGAATCCGGCGATGTAGGCTGGAGCCTGGACAAGCCCTACCGCAAGGGCGGGTCGAGCCGATTTATCGTGCTGGGCGCCATCGCCTTGCCACATGGCAAGAACAAGTCCTTGCAGCGCATCGTGCGTGATCTGTACCGCCACCGAAACGGGCGGGAACTGCGCAGCGAGCTGAAATCAACCGCCCTGAATGGACACGAACGACAGCAAGTGGCAGACCGCCTTCTGCAACTGGTGAAAAAAGACCCGGATATTTCGCTGCATGCGATTGTGGCCGAAAAGGCGGTGGTCAACTTCGCCTTGCGCGAGCGTTGCGAATCGTTTTACGTCCATATGGCCGAACAGCTATTGCATCCGCTGTTGGCCCGGCACGATATCGTCGATTTCTATCCAGATGCGCGCTCCATCAAAGAGAAAGACCGGTACGCCTTGCATAACTATCTGGAAACCCGCCTGGCCATTGCCGGACACGTGCCCGAGATCTGCACAGTCCCCAGCGATAGCAGGAGCATGGCCGAAATCCAGTGCGCGGATATTCTCTGCTCGATGATTTGGGCACATTTTGAATATGGAGCGGCGGAACCGTTTAACACTTTGGCGCCTGCCATCAAATTGACGCTGCTCTACATGCGTCCGACACCTACCGCACAATCAGATACGGCGATTTAACGCCGCCTTGCGCCCCGCCGCTTCGGCCGCGGCCAGTTCCTTGGGGCTCAGCATAAAGTCGCTGTCCGGCCCCAGCCGTTCGATCACCAGATCGATAAACGCGCGCACCCGGGCAGGTTGCGCGGCGCGGCTGCCGTAGTAGACGTACACGCCCATATGGTCGGTCATGTGTTGGCCCAGCACGGTAACCAGGCGGCCGGCGCGGATGTGTTCAGCCACTGCATAGCCGCACAACTGGCCCAGCACCTGGCCGGACAACACCGCGTGCAGTTCCACTTCGCCGTCGTTGGTCGACATGGTTGGGGTAAACGGGCGTTGCACGATCTCGGTGCCGACCCGCAGAAACCACGGCATCAGTTGGCCGGTGCCGGGATGGCGGAAGGCGTTGCAGCGGTGCATCGGCAATTCTTCCAGCGTCTGCGGCGCGCCGTGGCGGGCGATATATTCCGGCGCGGCGCAGATCATGAACTGCAGCGCAAACAACCGACGCGCAATCAAGCCTTCCGCAGGTGGGCCGCCGATACGAAAACCCACGTCCACGCGGTCTTCTACCCAGTTGCCGATGGTGTCATCCAGTTGCACATCGGGCTGCACATCGGGGTGGCGACGACAGAATTCGTCAATCACTGGCCACAACACCGGGGCGAAGTTGGCGCGCGGTCCCACAATACGCAGCGGCCCGGCGATATCGCCCTTGGCGGCGCGCACGCGTTCCAGCGCGCGGTCCAGCGCGGCCAGCGCCGGCTCGGCGGCTTCTAAAAACTGTTGCCCTTCGTCGGTGAGCGCAATCTGGCGCGTCGTGCGGTGTAACAGTCGCACGCCAAGATGTTGTTCCAGTTGCGCCAATGCCTGGCTGGCCGCTTGCGGCGTCATGCCTTGCGCCGCCGCGGCTTTGCGCAGGCTGCCCAGTTCCACCGCTTTGGCAAAGGTGGCGATTGCGCGCATTTCGTTGATAGCCATGCTGTATCCCGCAGAAAAGCAAGCCGCCATTATCAACAAATACTTGCTACTGATACAAGGTTAAAGCCGCTAGCCGCGTGATAGCGATACCCCTAAAGTGCGGGTCAGCACCGGATGCCGCGGCGGCGTAGTCAAGCAAAAGCCACAAGCGTTGATCGCAGTATCCCGCCGTTTTGCAAGTGTGTTTTCCACCCTCTACAAGGAACCCTGCCATGACCACCAATACTCGCGCTTACGCCGCCACGTCGGCCACCACGCCATTGGGCCCGTTCCGCTTTAACCGTCGCACGCCGCGCAATGACGATGTCTCGATCGAGATTCTGTATTGCGGCGTGTGCCATTCCGATCTGCACACCGCGCGTAATGACTGGGGCTGGAGCAGCTACCCGGTGGTGCCGGGCCACGAAATCGTCGGCCGCGTCACCGCCGTCGGTGCAGACGTCAAAAACTTCAAGGTAGGCGACCACGTTGGCGTGGGTTGCATGGTGGATTCGTGCGGCCATTGCCCGTCGTGTAATCAGGGCGAAGAACAACATTGCGCCGAGATGTTCACCATGACTTACGGTGCGCCTGATCGCATCGACGGCAGCATGACCCAGGGCGGCTACTCCGATAACGTCGTGGTGAAAGAGCACTTTGTGTTGCGCATGCCCGATGGTCTGGATCTGAAAGGCGCAGCACCGCTGCTGTGCGCGGGCATCACCACCTGGTCGCCGCTGAAAAACTGGGGCGTCAAAGCCGGCAGCAAAGTGGCCGTGGTGGGTCTGGGCGGTCTGGGCCATATGGCCATCAAACTGGCCAAGGCCATGGGCGCGGAAGTAACGCTGTTTACCCGTTCGCCGGGTAAGGAAGCCGATGCGCATCGTCTGGGCGCGGCGCATGTGGTGGTGTCCACCGATGAAGCGCAAATGGCCGCAGTCGCCAGCACCTTCGAATTGATTGTCGACACCGTGCCGTATGCGCATGACCTCAACCCGTATGTGCCGACGCTGGCTGCAGGCGGCACCATTGCGCTGGTCGGCTTCCTTGGCGATCTGGAACCGCCGCTCAACACCATGCCGATGGTGATGGGGCGCAAGGCGCTGGCCGGTTCGTTGATTGGCGGCATCAAGGCCACGCAAGAAATGCTGGATTTCTGCGGCGAACATGGCATCACTTCGGATATCGAAATGATCCGTATGCAAGACATCAACGACGCCTACGAGCGCATGCTGAAAAGCGACGTTAAATATCGCTTTGTGATCGATATGGCGTCTTTGAAAGAAGAAGCCTGATCGTCGCAACGTAGTGTAAAAACCAGAGCGGCGAGCCTGTGCTCGCCGCTTTTTTATGCCCCGGCCCCGTTAGCGCCAGCGCGCACCGGGCGTACGCACAAAGGTGTTGAACACATAGCCCCACGGCACCGCCAGATACACCAGCAGCACCATCGAACACGCGAACACCGACGCCATCAGCGTGGGGTCCACCCGCCCGGCCAGCCATTGCGGCAAGGGCACGCGCGCCAGCCACAGGGTTTTCCAGAGTACTTCCCAGAGCAGCACCGGCAGCATTTGCAGCGGATAGCGCAGCCCCAGCAAACACAGCAGCGAAAACGCCGCCAGCATGCAACTGACCGTGCCCTCCATCAGTTCCCAATGCTGGCCCGCTTGCAACACGCTGGGCCAGACCACCGCACCCAGGCCCGCGGTAATAAACAAATACATCGCGCGCAAAACATACAGGCGCAGCAGTGAGACTTCGGCGGTGCTGGATTGCGCAGGCGCAACGGCGGGGGTCGGGTTCAGCGTCAGCATCATTCCACCTCTTTCAGGATTTTTTCGACCGAGCCCAGGCGGGCTTCAATGCGGCTAAGCGTGGCTTGCAGGCTGGCGATCTGGCCGCTGCTTTCGGCTTGCTGCGCCACCGCGTTTTGCGCCAGTTCGCGATACGCCTCGTCATGCCGGGTGCGCAGACGTGTCTGGATGATGGCGCTGACATAGCGCATCAAAAAAATAATCACGCACGCCGCGGCAGGAAAGAAAAACGCAGCAAAAATCATGTTCTCGGACATCGGTGGGCCTCAGGTCATTCAGGGGTTGAGAGCGTCTGCGCCGCCGTGGCAATCAGCGCCGGGCTTAGCTCAAGCTTGAAATCGGTTACTGCAAAGTAATTGAGTGCTTTGCCATCCTGCGACAGCTCAAGCTGGCTGCTGACCAGCCCCGCCGCTTCCAGCTTCTGCAAATGCAGATGCAATAAAGGCCGGCTAATGCCCAGATCGCGCGCCAACTGGCTGACGTAATTGCGCCCGCCGCTGGCCAACGCGGCCACGATGCGGAGTCGGTGCGGATTATCGAGCGCCGCCAGTTGCGCCAGCAGGTCATCACCAGAAAGGACATGTGTTTCGCTTGTCATGTGTCAACATTAGTTGACATGTGACAGTGCGTCAAGCTGATATCCGAAAAAAAAATGGGGCAACGCCGCGCCAAACCGCCGCAAATGTCACGGCATGTATCTGCCCGCGCCCTGCGTGCGGCTGCGGCTACGTGGCGTTGCACTTGCGGCAAGACCGGCCCGGTGGGCGTCCGCTATGCTGGATTGATCCGCATCCCGATCAGAAAGAAGAACCGCAATGAACCTTCATCGGCCCGATTTGCGACGCTGGCTTGCCGTGGGCAGCCAGGCGCTGGCGCTTATGCTGTGTGGCGCAATCAGCGCTCACGCCGAACCTGCTGGCCCACCGCCACTGCCACCCGCAGCCGAAGGCGCGGCGCCCGGCCAAGCCGCCACCGCACTGGCCGCCCCCGTCTTGCGCGTGGTGAAAGCGCAGCGCGATTGCGCCGATCTGGCCAGTTTTGATCTGACCGCCATTGGTGGCGCGGGCAGCCGGATTACTTCAGCCAGCACGCAGACCACGCGGCAGAAGGTGCAGGTGTGCAAGGTGGAAGGCGTGCTGGCCCCGTCGATCAAATTTGAGGTCAACCTGCCCACGCAAAGCTGGACGCAACGTTATCTGCAACTGGGTTGTGGTGGCTTGTGCGGCAATATCAGCGGCCAGGCCAGCGTGGCGCAGGGTTGTGTGCCGTTTCAGACCGGTGGCTTTGTGACCGCCGCCACCGATATGGGCCATACCGGCAATGACACCGCGTTTGGCGAAGATCCGCAAAAGCGCGCCGACTTTGCCTATCGTGCCCAGCATTTGACGGCGCTCACCGGCAAGGCGCTGCTCAGCCGGTTTTATGGCCAGAAAGAAGCCTATGCCTATTTTGATGGTTGCTCCGACGGCGGCCGCGAAGCGCTGATGGAAGCGCAACGTTATCCCGAGGATTTCAACGGCATTCTGGCGGGCGCCCCGGCGCTTAATTTTCTGACGCAAAACGCGATCTACCATGCGTGGCAAGCGCGCGCCAATCTGGACGCCAACGGCAAAGCCATCTTGCTCGCGCCGCGTTTGCCCTTGCTGCACAAAGCCGTGTTGGCGGCCTGCGACAAGCTCGATGGCCAGGCCGACGGGCTGATCAGCAATCCGCTGGCCTGCCATTTTGATCCGGCCACGCTGCAGTGCCCGGCCGCCACCCAAGACCAAAGCGCCTGCCTGAGCGCCGCCGAAGTGGGCGTGGTGCGCAAGTTTTACGATGGCCCGCGCGACGCTAAAACCGGCGTGCGTTTGACGGCGGGCCAGCCCATGTATGGCTCCGAGTTGTCATGGGCGGGCGTGTATGTGCCGCAGACGCAAGACGACGGCACCATGAGCGCGACGGTGTCGCTGGAAGTGCTGCAGCATCTGGCCTTTGCCGAGCAGCCGATCCAGCAGTTGGCCGACATGACGTTTAGCGTAGCCAGCTTTAATCGCCTGCGTGCGCGCCATCCTTTGTATGACGCCACCAATCCCGATCTGTCGGCATTTGCCCAGGCGGGTGGCCGCCTGATCATCTGGCATGGCTGGTCGGACCCGCATATCTCGCCGCTGAACAGCATCGCGTATTACAGCGCGCTGCAGCAGCAACTGGGCAAGACAGCGACCGATGAGTTTGCGCGCCTCTATCTGTTCCCCGGCATGTATCACTGCGGGGGCGGCGAAGGCGCCAACCAGGTGGATTTGCTGACACCGATGCTGAACTGGGTAGAAGCCGGCATCGCGCCCGACGCCGTGGTGGCCAACCGGACCGAGCAGAACGGCTTTGGCATGGGCGGCGATGGCCCTGGTGGCGAGGGCAAAGGCGGCAAGGGCGGTCATCGCGGCGGTCCTCCGGGTGGCATGGGCGGTGGCGGTGGTATGGGTGGCGGTGGTATGGGTGGCGGTGGTATGGGTGGTGGTGGCATGGGCGGTGGTGGCATGGGTGGCGGGCAGCCGCCATCCGGCAAGCCGCCGATGGGCGGCAAACCGCCGCAAGAGGGCGCGGGCGGCCCACCCGAGGGGGGTGGCCAGATTGAACACGTGCTGAGTTCGCGCCCGATTTACCCGTGGCCGTACACCACCGTGTACAAGGGCAATGGCTATGTCGACCAGGCGTCCAGCTACATCCGCGGCCCGGCCATCAACTTTGTAACGCCACCGTGGGCGGGCAGCGATTTCTTCAAGCCATATACGCCGACCGCGCAATAAGGCGGAGGATGCGTCCAGAAAAAAAACGCCAGGCCGGGATATCGGTCTGGCGTTTTTTATTGCCGGGCAAAATGGGCGGATCAGCCGAAGTAGGCCGGGCTTTCGATATCCGCCAGCAGCGCGGGCTGTTGCGGCGTCCAACCCACCAGCCGACGCGTCAGCTCGCTGGAGGTCGGATTATCGATGCCGATCATCGCGGCCAGCCAACCGAAGTGCGCAGCCGCGTGTTCTGGCGCAATCGAGGCCACTGGCAAGCCCAGCTGGCGGCCGATGGCTGCGGCGATATCCCGCGTACGCACGCCCTCTTCCGCCGCGCCATGCAAAGCCGTCCCCGCCGGGGCCTGCTCCAGCGCCAGCCGGAACAAGCGCGCGGCGTCCAGCCGGTGGATGGCGGGCCAGCGGTTGTCGCCCGCGCCCACATAGGCCGATACGCCATGCTGCCGCGCCACGGCGATCAGGCCCGGCACAAAGCCGGAATCACCCTCGCCATGCACGGTGGGCGACAGCCGCACGATGCTGCTGCGCACGCCTTGCTGCGCCAGCGCACGCGCGGTTTGCTCGGACGGCAACCGGATTGTCGCCACCGCGTTGGTCGCGGGCGCATCGGTTTCCAGCGCCAGCTGGCCGGGCGTCATCAGCAAGGTACCTGAGGTCATCACCAACGGCTTGCCGCTGCCCGCCAACGCTTGTCCCAGCGCCGCAATCGCCGCCTGGTCCGCTGCGGCCGCCGCTTGCCAGCCGCTGGCAAAGTCCTCCGGCGGGCCGCGGAAAAAGTCGTGTTTAAACGCGGTGTGGATCACGCCATCGGCCGCGCTGGCGCCGCGCTGCAGGCTATCCAGATCATCCAGCGCGCCGCGGTGCGCCTCGACCCCTGCCGCCTGCAACCGGGCCGCGGCTTCGTCAGACCGCGCCAGGCCCAGTACCTGATGCCCGGCTTGCTGCAATTCCTGCACAATCACCGCGCCGATAAAGCCGGTGGCGCCCGTTACAAATACTCGCATCGCTGTTCTCCCTGAATGGCTGAATCCGTGCGGTGCAGATTAGGCGCGTGTCGGCGGCGGTAACAGCCGCGACGTTATACTGGAACTGGCAGTAACAGGATGAAGACGATGCCCGAACAGAATGCGCTTGGTGTTTTTTTAAAAGATCGCCGTAGCCGGCTGGATGCCGCGCATGTGGGCGTATCGATGACGCGCCGACGCACGCCCGGTTTGCGCCGCGAAGAAGTGGCGCAGCGCGCGCATGTCAGCACCACGTGGTACACGGCGCTGGAACAAGGCCGTGGCGGGCCGCCGTCGGCCGAAGTGCTGGAACGACTGGCGCGCGCCCTGGCGCTGTCCGAGGTTGAACGCGAGCATCTGTTTTTGCTGGCGCAAAACCGGCCACCGCAAGTGCGCTACCAGCCCGATCACACCATCACGCCGCAACTGCAACGCGTGCTGGATGCGATGGTGTTCAGCCCCGCCTTTATCAAAACGCCGGAGTGGAATCTGGTGGCGTGGAACCGCGCCGCCGCCGTGGTGCTGACCGATTACGGCCAGATTCCGCCCGACCGGCGCAATCTACTGCGGCTGATGTTCAGCGAGCCCGAAGTACGTCAGCGTTTGCCCAACTGGGCCGCCGTTGCGCGGTCGTCGGTGGCCACTTTCCGCGCCGAGGTCACCCGCAACGGCGCCAATGCGCATGTGCACGCCCTGGTTGAAGAACTGAGCGCCAGCTATCCTGAATTTGGCCTGTGGTGGCAAGACCAGCAGCTGGAACAGCATGGCCAGGGCACCAAACACATTCAGCACCCGGCGGCAGGCGCGCTGCATCTGGATTACGCCGCATTTGCGGTGGAAGGCCAACCGCAGTTGCAGATGGTGGTGTATACGCCCAGCACCGCGCAGGATCAGGCCGTGGTGCAAGGCATGCTGGCGCAAGCCGACGTACCCGCGCCGCCGGCCACCCGCTAAACTGCCGCCCAGCGCGCCAACACAAGACCAACAACAGGGGAAAAAGGCTATGTCACAACTTGAGCCCATCACGCCGTTTACCGGTGAAGAAGGCTTTGTGGCGCTTGCGCCGTTTTTGCGCGCCAGCATTGCCGGCGAAGATATGAACGCGCTGGCCGACGTGGCCTTGCAAGCGGTACACCGCGCGCCCGAACAGGCCGAACGCTGGATCAATCTGTCCACCGCCATGATGGCGGCTGGCCGTGAAGAACTGGGCTTGTCGATTCAGGCAGAAGGCCTGGCCGCACAAACGCTGTTCCGCCGCCCGGCCGCCCTGCAGCCCGCCCGCGTTACCGTGCTGATCTTTGCCGCGCCCGGCCCGCTGAGCGTAAATACCCCGCTGGATTGCTTGCTGGAATTTACCGATGTCGAGCTGTTGTTTTGCTATCTGCGCCCCGACGCGCCGATGCCCGCCAGCGTGCCCGATCACGATGTGGTGTTTGTGGCAATCGGCGAATCCGCCGAAACGCGCGACACCCTGGCGCGGCTGTCGATCGAGTTGGCGGGCTGGCCGCGCCCCGTCATCAATCCACCGCAAAACATCCCCAATATCGCGCGCGACACCGCCAGCGCGCTGCTGCAGGATTTGCCAGGGCTGGTGATGCCGCCGTGTTGGCAACTGGCGCGCACCGACGTGCAGTTGTACGCATCCGGCGTGCATTCGGTCTGCCCCGATCTGCATTACCCGCTGATTGTGCGACCGCTGGATTCGCACGGGGGCCACGGTCTGGCGCGCATTGCCGACGATGCCGGCCTGGCCGCATATCTGGCGCAAGCGCCGCAAGCCGAGTTCTATATCGCGCCGTTTATGGATTACCGCAGCGCCGACGGCCAGTTCCGCAAATATCGCGTGCTGTTGCTGCGCGGCGAGCCGTTTGCCTGCCATATGGCGATTTCCAGCGACTGGATGATCCATTACGTCAATGCCGGCATGTATGAAGAAGCCGCCAAACGCGCCGAGGAAGCGCAATGGATGCGCAATTTCGCCGCCTTTGCGCAACGCCATGCGGGCGTCTGGCACGAGCTGTTCCAGCGCTCCGGCCTCGATTATCTGGCCATTGATTGCGCCGAAATGCCCAGCGGCGAATTGCTGATCTTCGAGATCGACCACGCCATGGTCATCCACGCAATGGACAGCGACACGCTGTTTCCGCACAAGCAGGATTGCATTGCCCTGGCGCGCGATGCGGTGCGCCACTATCTGTTGCAACTGAGCGGCAAGGGCGATTGATGAACCCGCGTAACGCACTCAATTTTTCTGGCGGGCCGGGCGCATTGCCCGAGACCGTGCTGCAGCAATTATCCGAAGCGCTGATCCGCGAACCCGTCACCGGCTTGTCGGTGCTGGGCATCAGCCATCGCTCGAAGTGGTTTGCCGAGGTGGTGGATGAGCTGGAGGCCAATATCCTCGGCTTGCTCGGGATACAACGCGGCTACCAGGTGCTGTTTTTGCAAGGCGGGGCCACGCAGCAGTTTTCGATGATTCCGATGACCTTGTTGCGCGGCGTAAGCGCGCCCGCTGAATATCTGCAAACCGGTTACTGGAGCCAAAAGGCCATCCCCGAAGCACGCCGTGAAGGCCCGGTGCGCGTGTTGTGGAACGGCCAGCCCGAGCAATATCAACGGCTGCCGCAGGCCTACGAACTGGCCAGCGCGCCCGACGCGCCCTATCTGCATTACGCCTCCAACGAAACGGTGGAAGGCATGCAGTTTCAGTACGTGCCGGGCCTCGATAGCGTGCCGCGTATTTGCGATATGTCGTCCGATTTTCTGTCGCGGCCGTGCCCGGCGGAACGCTATGCGCTGATCTACGCGCATGCGCAGAAAAACATCGGCCCGGCCGGCGTGACGGTGGTGTTGCTGCGCGACGAGATCATCGAACGCGTGCCCGACAATCTGCCGGGCTTTCTGGATTACCGCGCGCAAGCCAACGCACGTTCCAACTTTAATACGCCGCCGGTGTTTGCCATCTACACCATGCTGTTGGTAACGCGCTGGCTAAAGCAAGACATCGGCAGCCTGAGCGCGATGGACCAGATCAACCAGCAAAAAGCGCAGCGCGTGTACGCGCAACTGGACGCCAGCAACGGCTTTTATCGCGGCCGCGCACGCCGCGAAGATCGCTCTTTGATGAACGTGTCGTTTAACCTGGCCACGCCCGAGCTGGAACAGCAGTTTTTGCGCAGCGCCGAAGCCGCAGGTCTGAGCGGCCTGGGCGGACATCGGTCGGTGGGTGGTTTGCGGGCGTCGCTGTACAACGCGGTGACGTTGGCGGCGGTGGATACGCTGGTCAGCTTTATGGCTGATTTTGCGCATCAGCACCGCCATGCCGCGCCGGGTTAAAGGGCGGGATCAGCCAGCGGGATCAGGCCGCCCGCGCCCGCCGCCCGCGTAGCACCGCCAGCAAACTGGCGGTATCGGCATCGGGCGTGCCATCCAGCCGCCAGTATTTGCGGCCATCAATGGTGCGATCCAGCAGCTTCATCGATACCAGTTCGCGCCGCAGCATCACGTGGTCGTTAAAGGTCTGGCATTGCTTTAACGGCTCGTTGATTTGCGCTTCGCTGTATTCGCCCGTGGGCGGCAATACATCCCACGCGGCCCACAGGCACACTTGCTGTTCGGAAAACTTGTTGGGCCAGCGCAGCAGACGGCCTTGCTCGTCAAAGTGGCGCAGCAAGCGTTTAACCGCAGGCGCGACGGCGGCTTCTTGCGCTTCTTGTTGTTTGACGGTTTCGCAACTGGCGCGCAGATGCTGAAAGTTGGCGAAGCCCGCGGCTTTGGCCAGCATGTTGAGGATTTGCAGATGGCCCGGCGCTTCGGCTTGTTCAGCCCATTGCTGCTTAAGCGAACGCGCGAGTTCGGAGATATTGCTGCTGTAAAACGGATAGATGGGTCGAGACATGGTCAGAATCCTGTCAACGTGCCCTGTCTGCAAAGACTGCCGTGGTCGCCATTACGGCTCGGCACCAGATTCGGCCAAGCGAGAAGTTCGGCTGTAACGCCTGGCAGGTTTAGCGTGGTTCCAATACGGACCGGCGACGCCTGGGTGAACTGCAGACCCGGCCGGAATGCTGCCACAAGTGCGCGCCACGCGGCAAGCGAGCCCTCCCGACGGCGGATCTGCGGCGTACATAGGGTGGGACTCGGCGTCCCCGTCGAAACCCACCAACCAAAGCGGCCGGCCAGTATCGCGCTGCTTGCATATGGCTTTGGAAGGTGGGTCTTGACCCACCCTATGCATTTTTCGAAATCAGCACATAGGGTGGGTCGAGACCCACCATTCAAAGTGAAATGCCAGTATCGCGCTGCTTGCACATGGTTTTGTAAGGTGGGTCTTGCCCCACCCTATAATGGCGGCTTCTTGAAGAGGGATGGGCAGCATGAGCACTACGGCGTTTTTGCAGAAATTTGAGGGCGGCAACGAGGCCGTGGTTGCGCTGGACGACGTGTTGCCTTTCCTCAGCGAGCACAGCGGCGTCGAGCAGCCCGACGTCAGCGCCGCGATTGCCTTGCCCGCCGGCATCGCAAACAGCGTGCGCGTGATTGGCGACGGCCAGGGTGGTGTTTTGTGCCTCAGCCTCACCGACCCCAGCGCCAGCCGTGACTTCCAGGATTTCGCTTTCGAGGCCATGGTGCGCTTTGGCTTCAGTCTGTTTTTTGATGATCTGGCAACGATCTACAGCGCCTCGCCCGATAGCGACGACATTCCCAAAGCCTTGCTGCGCGACAGCGTCAACGGCGTCAAACGGGTCTACCGCGCCAACCAGATCGGCTAACGCATTACGGCGCGGTCGGCCGTTGCAACGCCTCTGCCAGCCATGGCGCGGTGCGGCTGGCGCGGCTTTTTGCCACCTCTGCGGGCGTGCCGCTGGCCACAATCTGCCCGCCTTCGTCGCCCGCGCCCGGCCCCATGTCGATCACCCAGTCGCTGGCCGCCACTACGCGCATATCGTGCTCGACCAGCACCACCGTATTGCCCGCCTGCACCAGTGCGTCCAGCTGCGCCAACAGCCGATCTACATCGGACGGATGCAGCCCGGTGGTCGGTTCGTCCAGCACATACAAAGTGGAACCGCGCTGGCTGCCCGCGCGTTGCAGTTCGGTGGCCAGTTTGATGCGTTGCGCTTCGCCGCCCGATAGCTCGGTGGCCGGTTGCCCCAGCCGCAAGTAACCCAGGCCAATATCGCGCAGCACCTGCAACGGCCGCAGCACGGCGGGCTCGTCGGCAAAGGCGGCGCAGGCCGCATCCACCGTCAGCCCCAGCACATCGGCGATGCTCAGATCGTGCCATTTGATCGCCAGCGTATCGGCGTTATAGCGCGTGCCGTGGCAGGTGGGGCATGGCGAATATACGCTGGGCAAAAACAGCAGTTCCACCATCACA
This sequence comes from Amantichitinum ursilacus, assembly GCF_001294205.1. Taxonomy (GTDB): domain Bacteria; phylum Pseudomonadota; class Gammaproteobacteria; order Burkholderiales; family Chitinibacteraceae; genus Amantichitinum; species Amantichitinum ursilacus. The sequence goes on along the minus strand of NZ_LAQT01000003.1, from coordinate 313,601 downwards.
AAACCTTCGCCTTCGCAGGTTTCGCAACGGCCTTTTGCCACGTTGAAGGAAAAGCGCCCGGCATCGTAGCGATGTTTGCGCGCGGCCGGCGTCGCGGCAAACAGCTTGCGAACGGCGTCGAACAAGCCGGTATAAGTGGCTAAATTGGAGCGTGGCGTGCGCCCGATCGGTTTCTGGTCCACCTGCACCAGGCGCTTGATCTGCTCCATGCCCGCCACGATACGGCCACTGGCGCGCGCCTCCGGCAGCGTCGGCACGCCGGCGACATCGCGGCTGTCTTCATCGCTAACAGGCGGTGATGGCGCATGCTCGTCGGCGTCGTCCGTCTCATCGATTGAGCTACCCAGATGCGCCGCCACCAGTTGCAGCAAGGCCTGCGTGACCAGGCTGGATTTGCCCGAGCCCGACACGCCCGTCACCGTGGTCAAACAGCCCAACGGAAACGCCGCCGCCACGTTTTGCAGATTGTTGCGTTCGATCTGTTCCAGCCGCAGCCATGCTTCGGGCTCGCGCACCGCGCGGCTGATGCCACGGCCGCCGTCAAACAAATAGCGCCGTGTTTGCGAATTTTCGATCTGCGCCAGGCCCGCGGGCGGGCCGCTGTATAACACTTGGCCGCCTAGCTCGCCCGCAGCAGGCCCCACATCCACCAGCCAGTCGGCCTGGCGCATGGTGGCGATATCGTGTTCCACCACAAACACCGAATTGCCTTCGGCTTTAAGCCGTTGCAAGGCGCTCAGCAAGGCCTCGCCATCGGCCGGATGCAAGCCCGCGGACGGTTCATCCAGCACATACACCACGCCAAACAATTGCGAGCCCAGTTGGGTGGCCAGGCGCAAACGCTGCATCTCGCCCGGCGATAAGGTCGGCGTAGCGCGGTCCAGCGCCAGGTAGCCCAAGCCCAGGCCAATCAGCGTTTCCAGCTTGCCCAGCAAGGCTTGCGCCAGGCGTTGCGCGGCGATCACCTTTTCTTGCGAATCATGCGCGGTGCGGCGCACATCGGGCGCGGCAGTGTGCGCCGAACCGCCCGCCGCCACGCGTTCCGCGATATGGCGTTGATGCTGTTGTTTGCTGCGCGTGGGCGCGGCGTCCTGCGCCTGGCCGCCTTCACCCCGGCCCTGTGCGGCCGGGCGCAATACCTCGGCCAGTTGTTTGAGCGGCATCTGCTGCAAGGCGCCGATGTCGTAACCGGCAAACGTCACCGCCAGCGCCTCGCGCTTGAGCCGTTTGCCTTCGCACAAGGGGCAGACGCTGCCCACCATGAATTGCGCCACGCGCTTTTTCATCATCGCGCTCTGGCTAGTGGCAAAGGTGTGCAACACATAGCGCCGCGCGCCGGTAAACGTGCCCATATAACTGGGCTGCTGTTGCTGTTTGATGGCGCGTTTGACCTCGGCGATGTTAAAGCCGGCATATACCGGCACCGTCGGCGTTTCGTCGGTAAACAGTATCCAGTCGCGCGTGGCTTGCGGCAGATCGCGCCACGGCACGTCGATGTCGTGGCCCAGCGTGGTCAGGATGTCGCGCAGGTTTTGCCCTTGCCACGCGCTGGGCCAGGCGGCGACGGCTTTTTCGCGGATGGTCAGTGACGGGTCGGGCACCATCGATTGCTCGGTCACTTCATAAATCCGGCCCAGACCATGGCATTGCGGGCATGCGCCCTGCGGCGTGTTGGGCGAAAAATCTTCGGCATACAACATGGGCTGGTCGGCGGGGTAACGCCCGGTGCGCGAATACAGCATGCGCAAAGAACTGGAAATCTGCGTCACCGTGCCCACCGACGAGCGCGCCGTCGGCGTGCCGCGTTGCTGTTGCAGCGCCACCGCAGGCGGCAGGCCATCGATCTGGTCAACATCGGGTACGCCTGCCTGGTCAATCAAACGTCGCGCATACGGCGCTACCGATTCCAGATAGCGCCGTTGCGCCTCGGCATACAGCGTGCCAAACGCCAGCGACGATTTGCCCGAGCCCGATACGCCGGTAAACACCACCAGCGCATCGCGCGGGATATCGACATTCACGTCGCGTAGATTGTGTTCGCGCGCGCCGCGTACTTGCACAAAGCCGGCTTGCTGCCTGGTTGCATGATTCATAAGTCGCCCTGCCCTGTCGCCTGGAACTGGCCCCGCGGGCCGACCTTGCCATCATCGCCCCGAAGGCCACGCCGGTTTGTCAGCCGCTGCAGGCAGTCAGCGTAGGTCGGTATTGCAAAAGCGCGTCTGGCTGCCTGAATGCAGCATGGCATTGTGCTAACTTGACCGCCATCTTGATTGCCGGAACCCGCCATGCGCTTGCCTGTGCCGCTTGTTCGACTTGCCCTCCGCCTGGGTCCGCTGTTGCTGGCGGTCCCAACCTTTGCCGCGCCTGCGGCCGATGTCGCCCACTGCCCGACTACTGGCGCACCGATCCATGAAGCGCGCTTTGTGCCCATCAATGGCATCGAGCAATGGGTGACCATCGATGGCGACGATTGTCGTAATCCGGTTGTGCAGATGGTGCACGGCGGGCCGGGCAATCCGCTGACGCCGTTTGCCGAGCGCATCTATGGCCCGTGGCGCGGCAAATTTACGCTGGTGCAATGGGATCAGCGCGGCGCAGGCAAAACCTTTGGCCGCAATCCGCTCAGCGACGACACGCCGCTGACCTTGCAGCAACTGGCCGATGACGGTGTGGCGCTGAGCGCCTGGTTGCAAACGCATCTGCAGCAAAAGAAAGTGATCCTGTTTGGCAGTTCCTGGGGTTCGGCCGTGGCGGTGCAGATGGCGCAAACGCGGCCCGAGCTGTACAGCGCCTATGTGGGCAGCGCGCAGTTGGTCAGCGGCACGGCTGACATGGCGGCGGGCTATCAAAAGCTGCTGAACATCGCCGACGACGCCGACAGCCGCGCCAGGCTCAAGCAGATTGGCGCGCCGCCATGGACTGATCCGCATAGCTTTGGCATTTTCCGGCGTGTAACGCGCATTTATGAAAACAAAGTCACCGCCGCCGCGCCGCTGGACTGGTGGAAGCGCGCTGCCGAATACGACAGCAAGCAGGCGCGCGCCGATGAAGCAACGGGCGAGGATTATTCCTATCTGCAATTTGTGGGCCGCCACGGCGATGGCATGCAGGCCGGACTGGATTTGCGCCAGAGCGCGCATACATTTGCGATGCCGGTGTTTCTGATCCAGGGCGAGGATGATCTGGTCACGCCGCCCGAGGTCAGCAAAGCCTGGTTCGACAGCATTACCGCGCCGCAAAAGCTGTGGGTATTGCTGGTGCGCACCGGGCATGATCCCAATCGCACCATGGTGGACGCGCAATACAAGGTGCTGACCGACAACGTCTTGCCGCTCACCCGCTAACCGCCATTTGCGTTACCGAAGCCCGCATTGCAGCGCTGCATTGCGGGCTTTTTTGCGTCTGCCGGGCGCAGTCCAGCCAAATGCAACAATGTTGCATTTCGTCGATATCCCGTTACCATGCGCCAAATGCAACATTGTTGCATTAGTAGACGCCCTCCCCCGGCGTCGCCCGCCATCAACAAGAATATTCAGGACTGCCCCCATGCCCTTTCCCACCCTTCGCCCGCTGGCCGCGCTGCTGGCTGGTTTGTCGTTTAACGCCATGGCCCACGCCGCCGACAGCGCCGCCGACGAGGCCGCCGCGCAGAATGTCGAACGCGTCGATGTCACCGCCACCCGGCTCAAAAATGCGCGCATCGGCTTATCGCCCAAGGTCGGCACGACGGTCTATACGCTGGATCAAGGTTTGATCGACGGCCTGGGCCAAGGCGATGCCACGCCGCTGGACGAACTGTTATTGCGCCTGCCCGGCGTGGATAAAGATTCCAAAGCGTCGGGCGGCCTGCATGCGCGCGACGATCATGGCGATGTGCAATACCGGATTGATGGCGTGCAATTGCCCGAATCGATTGCCGGCTTTGGCGCCAGCATCGATACCCGGTATGTCGACCGTATTGATTTTTTAACCGGCGCATTGCCCGCGCAATATGGTTTGCGCACAGCGGGCGTGGTGGATATCCAGACTAAAAGCGGTAGCGTTAAACCCGGTGGCAGCATCGGCATGCTGGTGGGCAGCCATGACACGCTGGAACCCAGTCTGGCCTTATATGGCTCGGCCGGTCGGCTTAATTATTATTTATCGGGCAGCTATAACCGCAATTCGGCCGGCATCGAAAACCCGACTGACAGCCGCAATGCCGACCACGATGACACGCGGCAAAGCCGCAGCTTTGGCGATCTGCAATATTTTGTGGATGACAGCACACGGCTGGGCTTTTTATTTGGCACCTATAACGGCCGTTATCAAATCCCCACCAATCCCGATCAGGATGCGGCTTTTGCCTTGGCGGGTTATGCCGACCCCGCCACCGGTTTCAATCTTTATCCATCGAGCCAGGTCAATGAACAACAACACGAATCCACTCGCTTCTTTGTTGCTACATGGCAAAAGCAATTCGAACGCATGGATGGGCAGATTTCCGCATTCCATCAATATTCCGATCTGCATTTTTCGCCAGATGCAATCGGCGACCTGATTTATAACGGCGTGGCCTCGGATACGCGGCGCAGCAATAGCGCCAACGGGCTGCAAGCCGATGCCAGTTATGCCCTGAATGCCGCGCATACCGTGCGTCTGGGCGCTTTGCTGCAACGACAACAAACCGCCAGCAATAACAGCGTGAGCGTGTTCAGTACTGACGAAGACGGCGCGCAAAGCAGCGATATCCCGTTTACGGTAAGCGATAACTCGGGCAAAACCGGCACGCTGGCCAGCGTGTATGTGCAGGATGAATGGCGGATCGATCCGGCATTAACGGTTAACTACGGCGTGCGCTATGACCACGTGGCAGCGTTTACCCAGGAACAGCAATTCAGCCCGCGCGTTAATGTGGCTTATAAGCTGAGCGACGCCACTGCCGTGCATGCTGGCTTCTCGCGCTATTTCACGCCGCCACCGCAAGAACTGGCGGCGCAAGACAGCATTGCGCTATATAACGGCACCACCAATCAGGCCGCAATCAGTACTTCGGACCCGGTGAAGGCCGAACGCACCAGCTATTACGATATCGGAATCAGCCATGTAGTGAGCCCGGCAATCACCGTGGCGGCGGATGCGTATTACAAACATATCCGCAATCTGCTGGATGAAGGCCAGTTTGGCCAGGCGCTGATTTTATCGCCATTCAATTACGCTGAAGGTTATGCCCAGGGGGTAGAGCTATCCAGCACATTTAATAAAGACAACTGGACTGGCTATTTAAATGCCGCGTATCAGCAAGCTAAAGGCAAGCATATCGTCTCGGGCCAGGCGCTGTTTGATCCGGATGAATTGGCTTATATCGCCAATCACCAGATCTATCTGGACCATGACCAGACCTATACCTTGTCGGGCGGCCTCAGTTATCGCTATGGCGCGAGCAGTATCGGTGGGGATTTTTTGTTTGGCAGCGGCTTGCGCAATACGCCCGATGGCGGCGCGCCTAATAGCAGCGCCCTGCCACATTACACCGTGGTCAACGGCACGCTCACCCACACGTGGAAATACGCGGCGGGCGAAATCGAAGGGCGTCTGGCGGTGCTGAATCTGTTTGATAAAAGCTATCTGCTGCGCGATGGCTCGGGCGTAGGCGTGGGCGCGCCGCAATATGGCGCGCGCCGTAGCTATTACGCGGGCGTCACCACCACGTTTTAAGTCGTCACACCATCCGCATCAGGCGGCGCTCGGCAGTACCAGGCCGAGCGCCAACAGCAGCGCCTGTAGCAGTCCAAACAAGGTGATCACGATGGCGCCCGCCCACGACAAACGTCGTCGCCACCGTAGCGACGCCGCGCGGCCCGCCAGCATGCGCTGCGCCCCCAACGCGCCCAGGCTGATGGCCGATACGGTGATGGCCACGCCCGCCGCCATCGCCAGCGCTGCGATTACGCCCACCATAAAAATGCCGTTGGCCAGACAAAACAGCAGCACCAGAATCGCGCCCGAACACGGCCGCAAGCCCACTGCGCCGCCGGTCAGCAACAGCGTGGCCAGCGTATGCGGCTGGTTAACTACGCGATAGGCCGGTTGGCCCAGCGCTCGGCGTGCGCCCGTTGCGGCGGCATTGCGACGCGGTCGCAATGCCGCGCTGCCGCCGCTGTCTTTGCTGTGATCATGCCCGCAGGCATCCTGGCCTTGGCGTAGCCGGTTCAGCATCACCAGGCCCAGCGCGGCAATCGCGGCATAGCTAACCATTTCCAGCGACGCGGCATGGCCAATGATGGTTTGCGCCGTTGCGCCCGACAGCGCCGCCAGCACGCCCACCAGGGCAATCGCTACCAGCGCCTGCATCAGCGCGGCCGTCGCGCTCATCAACAAGCCGTGCGACACGCGTGCGCGCTGCGACACAAAATAGCCGCTAATCACAATCTTGCCGTGGCCAGGCCCGATGGCGTGCAGCACGCCGTACAGAAACGACAGCAAGATCATGCCCTGCACCGCCGCCCAGGTATGGCCGTCGCGCGCGGCTTTGGCTTGCTGGGTCAGCTGCGCGTTCAGGCGGCTTTGCCAGCGGATGGCAGTCGCCAGCGCGTGCTGGATGGGCGCGGGGATGCTCCAGTGCGTTTGCGTTTCGGGCTGCGGCTGCGTTGCCGCCGGTGCTGGCGCAGAAGCCGAGGCCGCCACCGAAGCGGCCGGCGCCGATGCCGCCAGCGGCCGGCCAAAATAATCCAGCGCCGGCGCAGCCCACGCCGCGCCTGCACCCCCCAGCAGCAAAGCGCACAGCGTCCACCGCGTGATCCATAACAGAGACATACGCCAGGCGATTAGCAACTGAGTTTCCATACCAGTGGGTTGATCGTGCCGTAGAAAATGGGATGCGCGCGGTCTTCGCTGCTGCTGAGCACGCAGCCGTTGGCGCCGTCGCCGCTGGTGGTCACGGCCTTGGGGTTATCCGGCTCGTAATCGACAAAGAAGCTGCTGTCCCATAAGCCCAGCGTCACCTGCACCAGGCGCGGATTAACCGGTGGGTTAAGCGGCAGAGAGAATTCGTACACCAGTTGGTCGCCCTTCAGCTTGACGTTAAAGTCGGTGGGCGCGCCCAGATTGATGGGCCGACCGTTGACATTAACGTGCTGAAAATACTGGTAATTGGCCAGGTTATCGAAGGCATTGGCGCGGATTTTGGCGGCAGTGGCCCTATCCACCGTTTTGATCTTGCTCTTGCCGATATCGCCAAGCACCGCGCTGGTGAACTGGTCATCAAACGTCCAGCGCTGGCGCAACGCGGTCAGCTGCGCATTTTTAAAAACGGCGCTGACCTCGTAGGTAACCCACACATGCGGATGCGCGCTGGCCGGGGCGCTGCCGAGCAGCAGGGCCAGCGCCGTGATGCAGACCGCGACAGACCGGCAGCCCTTAAACCCAAAGTTCGATAAACCCGACAACGGAACCGCCCCTTATCAAATCGCGCGGCCGCCCGTGATCAGAATAAATATCGCCGGCGGCTATTCGTGATGGTCTTCTTGCAGCATGTGCGTCAGCTGCCCAATGGCTTCAACGACTGAGCGTGCACTTGCGTTGATCTGCGACATCGCGGTGCCCACTTCTTCGGTCATCGCCACGCTGCTGGATGCCAGATCGTTAATGCTCGACATATCGGCCACCGCCACGCTGGTCTTGCCCTGAATCTGGCGCACCATTTTGCCGATTTCTTCCGTCGATTGCGCGGTGCGTTCAGCCAGCTTGCGCACCTCGTCGGCCACCACGGCAAAGCCACGGCCGGTTTCGCCCGCACGCGCGGCTTCGATGGCGGCGTTGAGCGCCAGCAGGTTGGTCTGATCGGCAATCTCTTTGATGGTTTGCACGATGGAGGTAATACGTTTGGACTCTTCGCCCAGCTCGGCCATGTTATCGGCCGCCTCGCTGATCGAGCCCGACATGCGCTGGATAATCTGCACGCCTTTGCCGATGTTTTCCATGCCCTGGCTGGCCCATTCGGACGTCTGCTGGCTGGCGGTCATTGCCAGCAAGGTGCCATCGCGCTCGGCCAGATTGCGCGCAACCCGGGCGGTGACATCGGTGGCGAACTTGATCACGCTGATCACCTTGCCGCTCTGGTCAAACACCGGGTTGTAGCTGGCCTCCAGCCATCGCACCGAACCATCGGCGGCAATGCGTTTGATCTCGGCGGCAAACACGCGGCCCGCGCGCATATCGGCCCACAGACGCTGGTAGGCCTCCGTCTGCGCATATTCGGCTTCGCAAAACACCCGGTGATGCCGACCGCGCAAATCTTCGAGGCGGTAGCCCATGGTTTTCAGAAAATTATCGTTGGCGGTGATGATCTCACCATCGGGCGTAAATTCGATGACGGCCATGACGCGATTGACTGCGTCAATCAACGCCTGGTTGCGCGCCGCCTCGTTGATGCGCTCAGTGATATCGCTGGCCACCTTGATCACGCCCACCACCTGGCCATTGGCGTCCTGCACCGGGCTATAGGTGGCTTCCAGCCACACTGGGCGACCATCCATGCGGCGGCGTTTTACCACGCCACTAAACGCGGTGCCGCGGCGCAATTTGTCCCAGAACGCCGTGTAATCGCGGCTTTGCACATAGTCGGCGTCGCACAGCTCGGCGTGGCGACGCTCGCCCGGTTGCAGCGCCATCACATCGGCAAAAATGTCATTGCACGCCAGCAACTTGCCCTGCAAATCGAACTCGACCCGCGCCAACGACGCATCCAGCGCCTTCAGCTTTGAAGAAGCAACGCTGAGCGCCTGGCCCAGCCGCGTGTTTTCTTGCCGGATTGCACCACCAAACATACGAGTCCCCTTGCAGTTCAAAGCCCGTGGCTATGGGTTCAGCCCACCCGCAACCTTGAATTAATACGCGCCGCGCCTGGCCGTTTGCCTACGCGTTACGCTGATCTCTACATACGGCACACAGTCCGCACCGGATGCATGACAGGACGATATTTCTTTTTGCCTGGCGTAAGCAATCAGGATCTTGCCTGGCTAGTAGCGGTCCTGGTGCAAAAGTGTTTTAAACACTTTTTGCGTGCGCGAATGAGCGGGAAGCAGCGTACACCTGAAACCCGCGCCAATGCTAGATACAACACTGTTTTTTATCAATATTCATGTAGTTTTACAACATGTTTAGGGCGCAAAGGCAGCACGTAATCAATGCGCTTTGAGCCGGCGGAGCAGCGGCTCATGCATGTAAGTAAATTCTGATAAACCAGCTTAAAAAGGCAGAATCCGCCTACAAAGCTTTCTGAATGGTGCCGTCTATCCCCACGGTTTCGGCCACTGATCGGCGCAGGTCGTCACCGTGCTCGTAACATTTAAGGGATGGCGGGAGATACAGCGACTGACTATAGAGAAGCCACAGCGCGCGGCGTGGCACGTCAGCGCGTGCAGGCAGCGGCAGGCCCGGTTGTGTCCAGTCCGGGCCAAGGCAACCCGCTGCCCCGCAGCTCCCCTTCTCAAGTTTGCTGGAGTAAAACCGCATGCGCGTTATCCGCCCCGTCCTGCTGCCGCTCGTGGCCGCGCTGGTGTTAAGCACCGCACCTGCGCACGCAGCCAGCGTCGACACCCCCGCCGGCAAAATCCCGCTGCAGCAAGGTTTGCCCGCCGACCAGGCCACCGTGGACCAACTGTATGACCAACTGGACTACCAGCGCGCCACCCAAGCCTATTTGTGGGGCTTGCCCATCGTCGGGTTTAACGAATGGCAAAAGGCGCACCGCAATGTGTTCGGCGCCAAAGACACCGACATGCTGGTGTACACCAGCGTGCAAGACAAACTGGGCATTCTGACCCCCAACGCCACCACACCTTATATCGTCGGATTTCCTGATCTGGCGCGCACCGGCCCACTGGTCATCGATTATCCGCAAGGCGCATCGGCGGGCGGCGTGGGCGATTTCTGGCAACGTCCGGTCACCGACATGGGCGAAACCGGCCCCGATCATGGCAAGGGCAGCAAGTACCTGATTCTGGGGCCGGGGCAGACCGCGCCCGAGGGTCTGGACGCCGCCACCTACCGCGTGGTGCAGGTGCCCACATTTAACATGATCGTCGCGTTTCGGGCGCTGGACGCCGACCCGGCCAAGGCCAAGGCGGTGATCAGCCGCTTTAACATGTACCCGTATGCCCAGCGCGCACAGCCCGGGCATACACGCTTTTTACGGCCGGAAGGGCGCGCATGGAGCCAGGTACCGCCGCGCGGCGCGGCGTATTGGGCCAGCCTGAACGAAATTCTGCAGCGCGAGCCGGTGCAGGAGCGCGACCGCTTTTATATGGCGATGCTCAAGCCGCTGGGCATCGAAAAAGGCAAGCCCTTCCAGCCCGACGCGCGCCAACAAAAGATCTTGCTGCAAGGCGCGACCACCGGCGAACTGATGGGCCAGTCCATCGCCTTCGCCAACCGCGACCCGGCCGCCCGCTACCGCGCTGATACCCGCTGGGAATATTTGATCAATTTTGATGTGGGCCAGGACACCGGAAGCTATGCGCCGCTGGATGAGCGCACCAACTATTTCTATCAGGCCGTCACCACCAGCCGCGGCATGAGCACCCATACGCCAGGCGTGGGCCAGGCCTACCTGGGCACCGCGCATGACAAAGACGGCGCATGGCTGAGTGGCGACAAGAATTACCGCCTGCACGTGCCACCCAACGCGCCGGCCAAATTGTTCTGGTCGTTGAGCGTCTACGACACCGACACCCGTTCGTTTTTTGCCAACGCACCGGGCGATGTGGTGGACAAATCATCGCGCGCGAATCTGGCTAAAAACAGCGATGGCTCGGTCGATTTGTACGTGGGCCCCAAACCGCCAGCCAGCGGCGCGAGTAACTGGATTCCCACGCTACCGGGCAAAAGCTTTTTTGTTCTGTTCCGCCTGTACGCGCCACTGGAATCCTATTTTGACAAGAGCTGGAAATTGCCGGATCTGGAACGGGTGGATTGATTCCGCCTACATAAACACAAACATCGCCACCACCGCCGCCGCCATCGCCAGGGTTGCCAGCCAGCCCAGCCAGCGCAAGCTGCCGTGCACGGTAAAGTCGCCCATGGCGTTGCGGTTGGCCGACAGCAGCATCAGGATCCACATCACCGGCACGGCCACCACGCCGTTGATGACGGCGCTCCAGAACAGCGCCTTGATCGGGTCGATATGGACGATGTTCATGGCCATCCCCAGCAGGATGGCCAGCGCGAGCGCGGTGTAGAACTGCGGCGCTTGCAGCGGTTTGTGTTCCAGGCTGTTTTTCCAGCGAAAAGTGCCGGCGATGCCATAGGCGGCAGAGGCGGCCAGGATGGGCACGCCCAGCAAGCCGGTGCCGATCAGGCCGCCGGCAAACAGCCAGAAGGCAAAGCGGCCGGCCACGGGGCGCAACGCTTCGGCGGCCTGGGCGGTGGTCTGGATGTCGGTCACGCCGTGCATGTTTAGCGTGGCGGCGGTCGAGACCATGATGCAATACGCAATCACCGTCGAAAAACCCATGCCCACCAGCGTGTCGATACGGATGCGGCTCAGTTCGGCCGGCGCTTGTTCGGGTGCATGGATCAGCGGATCGCGTAACGGTTCTTTGCGGATCTCTTCCACTTCTTGGGAGGCCTGCCAGAAAAACAGATACGGGCTGATGGTGGTGCCGAGGATGGCGACCACCACGGTGATGTATTTGCTGTCCAGATGCATGGCCGGCAGCAGCGTGGCTTGCGCGACGGTGCCCCACGGAATCTGCACGGTAAACAGCACGGCGATATAGGCGAACAGCGACAGCGTCAGCCACTTCAGCACATTGGCGTAGCGCGAGTACGGCACCAATAAAATCAGCGCCAGACAGAGCAAGCCAAAGCCGAGGGTAAATGCCTCTTTACCGTGTTTGCCCGCCAGCAACGCAGCCGCATCGCCCATCGCGGCCAGATCCGCGCCGATATTGATGACATTGGCCACGGCCATCGGCGCCACGATGCAATAAAACAGCCAGCCCGGATAATGTCGGCGCAGATTGGTGGCAAGGCCATGACCGGTGGTGCGACCGATGCGCGCCGAAATGGCCTGGATGGCGTACATCAGCGGAAACGAAAACAGCAGCGTCCACAACGTATCAAAGCGATAGGCCGCGCCGGCTTGCGAATAGGTAGCGATGCCGCTGGGGTCATCGTCGGACGCACCGGTAATCACGCCGGGGCCCAGCTGGCCCAGAAACTTGCGGATACCGGAGGGAGCGCCCATGCATGTGGCCAGAGTGTGGTGATGCTGGCGATTGTGGTGGCAGGGTGCACACCGCGCTATCGGCCGTACGCCGCTGCGCGCTGGCAGCGTCATCCCACAGCAGGCTGCGTTGTGCGCTTGATCTCAGCGCGACCATAGCTGACAGCCATGAGCTGCGCGCATCGGTTAAAGTGTGCCCGGCTATCTATTGCGGCTATAAATGTGCAAGCAATGGGTCAGCAACACCAGCCACAAGCTGGCCCGGACAAAACCGCGCAAGGGATGTGCAGCATGAACGAAGGTGAAGCAGAAGCATTAAAGCAGGCCGAACAAGCGCTGATCGGGGCATCGATTGCGTTTCGCCAGGCCAAAGACCGCGTGCGCGCCGGCACGGGCTCGGACGAAGACGTGTGGCCGCTGCTGGATGCCCGCAAGGCCGCCTACGAACACTGGCGCGCACTGGCCGACCCGCAAGTGCAAGCCGGCGTGCCGCTGTCGCCCGAGGTGCTGCAGATCCTTAACGAACATCGGCGCTAACTGCCTCGCCATAACCACTACCCATAGGGTGGGACTCGGCGTCCCCGTCTAGACCCACCTTTCAAAGCCAATTGCGAGGAACCGCAATAGCTGGAAATCTACCTGCTAGACCCGCTGGTGAGACCCGCCCATTTTGCTTTCTTCTTGATGGCTCTGGATGGTGGGTCGAGACCCACCCTATGGGCGTGCTAATCCGAGGTTTGCGCGGAGCGTGGCGCCGGTATATTCGGTGCGGAACAGTCCGCGTTTTTGCAGTTCCGGCACGACAAATTCCGCAAAGTCTGCCAGTCCGCCCGGCAGCGTTGGGGCCATCACATTAAAGCCATCGGCGCCCTCGCCTTCAAACCATGCCTGCAAGGCATCGGCCACGTCCGCGCCGGTGCCGATGACGCTGAAATGCCCACGCCCACCCGCAATACGTTCGTACAACTGGCGCACCGTCAGATTCTCGTTGCCAGCCAGTCGGGTCAGCAATTCCTGGCGACTGCGCTGGCCGCTGTCGGTCAGTGGCAGTTCGGGCAGCGGGCCATCCAGATCCACACCGCGCAGATCAAAATTGCCGATCATGCGCGACAGCAAACTCAAGCCCACTTCCGGGTCCACCAGCGCTTGCAAGGCCGCGTGCTTCTGCTGCGCTTCTTCTCGCGTGGCGGCCACCACCACATAGACGCCAGGCATGATGCGGATCGAATCCCGGCTGCGGCCCGCCGTTTCGGTGCGCGCTTTAACGTCGCGATAAAACGCCTGCGCCGAAGCCAGCGAGGTATGCGCGGTAAACACCACATCCGCCGTTTGCGCCGCCAGATCGCGCCCGGTTTCGCTGGAACCGGCCTGGATGACCACCGGCCGACCTTGCGGCGGGCGCGCCACATTCAGCGGCCCGGTCACCGAGAAATGCTTGCCCTTGTGGTTAAGCACATGCAGTTTGGCCGGGTCGTAATACACGCCGCTGGCCTTGTCGCGCACAAACGCGTCGTCATCCCAGCTATCCCACAAACCCGTGACCACCTCGTAAAACTCGCGGGCGCGTTCGTAGCGCTCAGCATGACCGACGTGCTGAGCGCGACCAAAGTTACCGGCCTCGCTGGCGGCGTCGGACGTCACCAGATTCCAGCCGGCGCGACCGCCGGATAGATGATCGAGCGAGGCAAACTTGCGCGCCACGTGGTACGGCTCGTTATAGGTGGTGGTGGCGGTGGCGCACAGCCCGATGTGCTCGGTGACGGCGGCCAGCGCCGACAGCAGCGTAATCGGCTCAAACTTGTCCGAGCGCGCCATGCGTTCGGCCGCCGCGCCGGTATAGGCGGTGACGCTATCGGCAAAAAACACCATATCAAAGCGCGCCTGCTCGGCGATCTGCACCACCTGCTTGTACACCTTGAAATCCAGCCCGCCGTTAGCCGGCGTGGACGGGTCGCGCCACGCCGCCACATGGTGGCCGGTTTCCATCAAGAAGGCGCCCAGGCTCATCTGGCCTTGTCGTTGTGTGCTCATCGGTGTGGCTCCTGCCGCTTAAAAGTCTTTACGCACGTTGATACCCCAGTAGCGCTCGGCATCGCGCGGCGCAATCTGGCGCACATAAGTACCGGTGGGCACCCGGCTGATGGTGTAGTACTTGTCGCCGATGTTTTTAACCAGCAAGGAATAACGCATGCCCTGGGCGTAATTAGCCAGCGTGATATTGGCATCCCACAAGCCATATGCACCCTGAATGCCGTCGGGCGATTGCGCCAGATCGTATTGGGTGGCGCTTTGCCAGGTATAAGACGTACCCAGTACGACGTCGTAATCGGTGTTGTGCAGCGGGATGGTGTAATCGGCGCGCACCACCGACTTCCACTTGGGCGCATACGGTAGCGGCTGGCCATTCACCGACGCCGCGCAATTGGCGGCGGCCGGTGGCGGGCAATTAAATTCATCGATTTTGGCGCGCGTGTAGGCAATGCCGCCGCCCAGGTTTAACGCGGCAATCGGCCTGGCGGTGAAATCCAGGCTAACGCCACGGCTGGAGACATCACCGGCATTGGTTAAATGCGACACGGTCAGGCCATCCACCGTGTCGTAAAAGTTGGCTTGATAGTTGCGATATTGCGTGTACCAGGCGGCCAGCGCGGTTACCAGCTTGTTATCAAACGCCGACGATTTAAGGCCCACTTCATACGAATTGGACGTCTCGGGCGCCAGCGCTTTGGTGTCGGTGGGCTGCATGTTAAAGAACACGTTATAAGCCGGACCTTTGTAGCCGTGCGTATAGGTGGCGTAGCTGTGGATATTGCTGCTGAAATCGTACTGCCCACCCAGCCGACCGGACACGCCGTTATGCCCATCCGAACCGCTGGCGCTGAACGCCGGATTAACGCCGGGGAAGGACGTGGCCGAGGTCGAGGTGCGGGCAAAGTTGTAGCTGAGCTCATCGCGCGTTACGCGCAGACCGGCAATGCCGCGGATGTCTTTGGTGAAGTTGAGCGTGGCATCGCCATAAGCCGCGTAGTTCTTCAGCTTGCTTTCAAACTGCGCGTCGCCCACGTTATGCGTATAGGTGGACGAGCCCGCGGCGCACGGCGTAATGCCATTGCTGGCGGCCAGCGCGGACGCCGTGCAAGACGCCACCGCGCGGTTAAACCAATCGCTTTCATCGGTCTGGAAATAGAACAGACCGCCCACGTATTCGAGAAACTGATCGCGCGGCGAGGTAATGCGCAGTTCTTGCGAAATCTGATGGAAATCCAGCGTGCCATGATCGGCCGTCGAGACATTGCCCGCCGCCGTGCCGCTGTTCACGTAGGCCGGATAAGACGAAGTGAAATCACCATCGCGCTGCTGGTAGTTGTCCCAGAAGCGATACGCCGTGATGGACGTCAGCGTGTAATCGTTAACGTGCCAGTTAAATTGCGCGCTCAGGCCCCAGTTGGTGTCTTCAGTCAGCGGGTTCAGATCATTGTTGATCTGCAGATTGGTGGGCGTGGGGCTCACCGGCGCCAGCGCGGGCAGCAGCACGGCGTTGTTGTACGCGGTGCTGTGCACGCTGCTGATGATGTCGGCGGTGCCGTTGTCTTTGTTGTGCGACCAGTCGGCGATGACGGTGCCATCAAGGTCATCACGCAAGGCCAGATCAAAGCGCGCACGTACGCCCTTGTGGTTGTAGCCGTTTACCGTATCGCCGTTATAAACGTTGGTGACATTGCCCTCGTACGAACCCAGATAGGCCGCCAGCGATGCGCGCACCGCATCGTTGACCGAACCGGAAACGCCCGCGCCCAGCCGCGCTTCGTGGCCTTCAAACCACGAGGCATCCACATAACCGGTGGTGGCTTTGTCGATCGGTTTGGTGACGATATTTACCACCCCGGCCGAGGCGTTTTTACCAAACAGCGTGCCTTGCGGGCCTTGCAACACCTCAACGTGATCGATGTTGAGAAAGTCCAGCGTGGCCTGGCCGGGGCGCGCATACACCACGCCATCGATCACGGTCGATACGCTCGGCTCCACGCCCGAGGCAAACGAAATGGTGCCGACGCCACGGATATTCATGGCCGAATCTTTATTGGTATTGCCCTTGCGGAAAGTGAGCGTGGGCACGGCTTCGGTCAGCGTTTCGGCCGAATTGATATTGTCTTGCGCCAGCGTGTCGCCGCCGACCACGGTGACGGCAATTGGCACATCGGCCAGCTTTTGCGGGCGATGCGTGGCGGTGACCACCACCGATTCGACCTGCGCGGTGGGGGCATCATCGGCCCATACCGCGGATGAAACAGCGATCAGCGTCAGCGCCGCGCCAAGCTGGCTGAGCGTATGCGGCGGGCGGGGTTGTGCGAGCTTCATTGCGTGTGTCTTCCCATGAGTGTGTTTACGTTTTTTGTCATTGCGCGACGGTGGCCGCGCCAAGTACCAGGCCACTGAAATCTTCCACATCAACCCTTCAAACCGCCCGCCATCAGGCCGCCGGTAACCCGTTCCTGGAACAGCACAATCAGCAGCGCCAGCGGCACGATCGCCACCACCAGCGCGGCCGAAATCACCGGCCACGGAAAGGTGAACTCGCCCTGATAGAACAGGATGCCGACCGGCAAAGTGCGATGGTCCGGCGCGGCGTTCAGCGCTTGCGCCAGCAAAAATTCGTCCCAGGCGTTCACAAAGGCGAGGATGCCGGCGGTAAACACGGCGGGCGCGGCCAGCGGCAACATCACGCGCCACAACGCGCCCAGGCGGCTGCAGCCATCCAGCAGCGCGGCGTCTTCCAGCTCTTGCGGCATGTCCTTGAAGAAACTGACCAGCAGCAGCGTGGCCACCGGCAGGCTCATCACCGCATACGGCAACATCAGCGCCAGCACGGTATTAAGCAGATGCAGCGCGCGCATGGTTTCAAACAGCGGCACCAGCAACGTAACCGGCGGAAACATCGCCACCGCAATCAGCCCGGTCAGAATCAGCCCGCGGCCTTTAAGCTTGAGCCGCGCAATGGCATAGGCCGCGCCGGTGGCCGCCACCAGCGTCAGCAGCGCCGAGCCAATGGCGATTTCCAGGCTGTTGCCGATGAAGTGCAGCAACGGTTGCTGGGTAAATGCTTGCGTGTAATTGGCCAGCGTGGGCGCGTGCGGCCACCAGGTAATCGGCGTCTGCGTCAGTTCGGTCTCGGTTTTAAGCGAGGTAAACAGAATCCACACGGCCGGAAAGAAACCGTTAACCAGCAACACCAACGCCACCCAGGCGCGCAAGTTGCGCGACGATTTATTCTGCGACGCGCTCATTGCGCCTCCTGATACACATGGCGCAGATACAGCGCGCTAATGCCCAGCGATACCGCAAACAGCAGCACCGCCAACGCCGAGCCGTAACCGACATTCAGATAATCGACGGCCGTGGTGTTGATCAGCATGGCCAGTGTTTGCGTGGCATGGCCGGGACCGCCTTGCGTCATCGCGTAGGGAATATCAAACGTCTGCAGCGCGCTCACCGTGCGGAAGATCAGCGCCACCACGATCGACGGTTTGAGTAGCGGCAAGGTGATATGCCAGAAGCGGTTCCAGCGACTGGCGCCATCGATTTCGGCGGCTTCGTGCAGCTCGCGCGGGATGGTTTGCAGGCCCGCCAGCAAGATCAGCGCCACAAACGAAGACGTCTTCCAGATCGTGGCCAGGCACACGCACAGCGGGGCCCAGAACGGCGACAGCAAAAAGCGTACGGTGGGCAGCTGCAAGCGCTGCAACAGGTCGTTGACCACGCCGTGGTCGCTATTAAAAAACCACGCAAAAATCATCCCGGAAAACGCCATCGGCAACGCCCACGGCAACAACAAGGCCAGCCGGATCGGCCAGCGCCGCCGCCAGTTCAGGTTGGCCCCCAGCGCCATCAGGAGCCCGGCCAGCAACGACAACGGCACGGTGATCAGCGTAATCAGCAAGGTGTTGCCTGCCGCGCGACGCGCGTCGATATCGGCCAGCAGATCCTGATAGTTTTGCAGGCCGATAAAGCGCACCGGCGCAGCGCCAGAAAGCTGGATATCAAACAGGCTGTCATGCAGCAACCGCGCCACCGGATAAACCACGGCCAGCGCCAGCAGCAACACGGCGGGCAGCAGCAAGAGCCAGCCCAACAACTGGTCATTGAGGGCGCGCAGTTTGCGCGGCCGGGCCACAGTGCGTGGGGTGCTCAACGTAGCGGATGGCGGCCTGGCCCGGGTCGTCGTGGTCATTAGCGCAATACTCGCTGCAGATGGTTCTGGATTTCGGCGACACCGTCGGCGGGGGTTTGCGAACCGCCCAGCACCGCCGAGGTGGTCATGCGCAGTACGTCGGAGACTTCGCCATAACGCGGCGTCACCGGCCGGGCGCGCGCGCTTTGCAATACTTGTGCGGCATCGCGCAACCATGGCAATTGCGCCAGGATTTGCGGGTCCTGGTACAGGCTGGAATACACCGGCAACAAGCTGCCGTTGAGCGCCAGATAGCGCGAGGTTTCTGGCGCGGCCAGATAACGCAGCACGGCCGCGGTTTCGGCTTTATGGCGCGAGAACGCTGACAACGCCCATTGCCAGCCGCCCATGCAACTGACGCGTTCGCCACCGGGCACCGCAGGCAGCGCCATCACGCCAACCTTGCCTTTGACCTGGCTATCGGGGGCGTTTTGCAGGGCGTTCCAGGCAAAGCCCCAGTTCACCGCAAAGATGGCCTTGCCCGCTTTGAAATCATTAAGCGTATCGCCGGTTTTGACTTCCGCCACACCCGGCTTGATGACGCCCTGCCCCACCAGATCCAGCCATTGCTGCAAGCCGCGTTGTGCGCTGGGCACATCCAGCGTTAAACGGCCTTGCGCATCGGTGAGCGCGTGGCCGGCGCTCCAGTACGGCAACAGAAATGTGCAGACCGCGCCTTCAATCGGCGCGCCCTGAATCGACAAGCCTTGCAGTTGCGGCTGGCCTTCGGCGCGCTGGATTTTTTGTGCTGCGGCGGCCAGTTGCGGCCACGTTTGCGGTGTGGCGATGCCGTAGCGCGCCAGCAAATCCTTGCGGTAATACATGAACATGGCGTCGCTAAATGCAGGCAAGGCCACCAGTTGGCCGCGCCAGACATCGGCCTGGCGATACGCAGGCAGATGATTCTTTAAAGCGCTGGCGGCATCGCTGCCCACATAACGCTCCAGCGGCGCGATCCAGCCTGCCGCGGCGTATTGGGCCGGATTGACGATGTCGATCATGAAACCGTCGTAAGTGCTGTCTTCGGCGTTGAGCAAGGTGGACAGATAGCGTCGTTGCAATTCGGAGGTCGCGCCGCCCGCACCCAGCTCCACCTTGATACCGGGATGGCTGCGTTCGTAATCATCCAGCACATGGCGCAGCAAATCGGGCCGTTGCGCGCTGCCGCCCACAAACAACTTGAGCGTGATGGGCGCAGGCGCGGCGTGGGCGCTATGGGCGGCGCTGATCAGCAAGCAGGCCAACGCGACGCGAGCCGCAGCCGTGCGCATACCAGGCTGTTGTCCTTGCTTATCCACCGAGAAAAAATGCGCCACGCCAAACACTGCTATGCTCCGGTTTATACCGCCTTGTTAGCGGTAACATCGGCAGTGTCCGAGATTTGGCTTTAGATCGTCAAAGAATTAAAAGTCAGGTTAATATGCTCAACCTTCAGTCGGGAGCCGTTATTTGGATCGTGATCATGCCCCTCGCAAGCGCCGCAGCTCGGGCCGCGCCACTGTGCACGACGTGGCCGAACTGGCGGGCGTGTCGGCCATTACCGTGTCGCGCTTCTTCAAAAACCCGGACAAGGTCTCCAGCGATTTGCGCGGCAAGATTGAAGGCGCGGTGGCCACGCTGGGCTATGTGCCCAATCTGATTGCAGGTGGGTTGGCGTCGGTGCGCGGGCGCATTGTCGGTATGGTCATCCCCAATATTTCGGGGCCGATTTTCGCCAACACCATCCAGAGCTTTAGCGACGCCCTCACCCGCCACGGCTATCAGCTGCTGTTGGCGTCCAGCTACTTTGATGTGACGCAGGAAGAAAGCGCGGTGCGCGCGTTTTTAGGCTGGAACCCGGCCGCGCTGGTGCTGACCGGCCAATACCACAGCCCGGCCACCGAAAAGATGATCGAGCAAGCGGGGGTGCCCGTGGTCGAAACCTGGGATCTGCAACCGCAGCGCTTACCCATTCAGGTGGGTTTTTCCAACGAAGAAGTCGGGCGGCTCGCGGCGCGCTATTTGTTGGATAAAGGCTATCGCCGCATCGCCTATGTGCAGAACAGCCAGCCCGGTGACATCAGCGCCATGGACCGCGGCAACGGCTACGCCGAAATCGTCCGCGCTGCCGGGCTGGAGCCGTGGTTTTTTATTCCCACCCAGGCCGCCCCGTTTGAAGCGGGCAAACAGGGCTTTGAAGCGATGGTCAAACGCGGCGCCGATGCGGTGATCTTTGCCAACGACAACCTGGCCGCGGGCGCCATCCTGGCCGGACAACGCGCCGGTATCCGCATCCCCGCACAATGCGCGGTGTTTGGCTTCGGCGACTATTCGTTCTCGGACAAACTGCTGCCCAGCCTGACAACCATCCAGCCGCCCGCGCACGAAATGGGCTTGCTGGCGGCCGAACGCATCCTGCAGCAACTGGGCGAAATCAGCGGCGATTGCGTGCGCATCAACGAACTGCAATGCCGCGTGATTGCGCGCGAGAGCGCTTGATAAACACATCGCTGAAAATGCTGGCGGCTGTCACAACGGGTTGGCGCTGCAATCCTGCGCCGGGCCGATGGCGGCGCGTGGATTACGCCAGCGCCTGCGCAATCAAGCCACCCAGCGTGGCCATGCCCTGCTCATACGCTGCGCTCCACGGCGCGCCGTAATTCAGCCGGATGCAATTGCGGTATTGCCGTCCCGGCGAAAAAATCGGCCCTGGCGCAATGCTGATGCCGTGTGCGGCGGCGGCGCGTTGCAGTTGTAGCGAATCAAACTGCGGCGGCAGTTCCACCCATAAAAAATAGCCGCCTTGCGGACGCGAGATCGACACCGCTTGCGGCAGATGCCGCGCCAGCGCCTGGTTCATCTGGCCCAGTTGCGTTTCCAGGTTGTGCCGCAGTTTGCGCAGATGTTTGTCGTAGCCACCGGTATGCAGATAGTCCGCGATGGCCACTTGCGCGGGCACGCTGGCTGACAGCGTGGTCATCAGTTTCAGCCGTTCTATTTTCTGGCCGTAGCGGCCGGGCGATACCCAGCCTATGCGATACCCGGGCGCCAGGGTTTTGGAAAACGAGCCGCAATGCATCACCAGACCCTTGCGATCAAAGGCCTTGGCGGGCAGCGGATAACTGCGGCCAAAATACAGCTCGCCGTACACATCATCCTCAATCAACGGCACATCGTAGCGTTCCAGCAATTGCACCAGCGCGCGTTTTTTCTCGGACGGCATGCTGGCGCCCATGGGGTTCTGAAAGCTGGTCATAAACCAGCAGGCTTTGACTGGATGTTGTTGCAGCGCGCGTGCCAGCGCATCCAGATCCAGACCATCCTGCGCGCTGACCGGGATCTCGATGGCGCGCATGCCCAGCCGTTCCAGCGCTTGGGATGCAGCATAAAAACCCGGTGATTCAATCGCGATCAGATCGCCCGCTTGCGCCACCGCCGCCAGGCATAAGTTGAGCGCTTCGAGCGCGCCGTGAGTCACGATGATCTGGTCCTGCGCTTGCGGCAGGCCCATGCCGAGATAGCGCAAGGCAATTTGCTGGCGCAGCGCTTTGTTGCCGGGCGACATGCTGGCGACGGTATCCCACGGATCGATAAAGCGTGCGGCGCTGGCCAGCGAGCGCGCCAGCCGCGGCAACGGAAACAGCAAAGGAGACGGAAACGCCGAACCCAGCGGTAGCATCTGCCGGTCTTGCGCCGATTCGAGCACAGTAAACACCAGCTCGCTGATATCCACCTCGGCCGAAACCAGCGCATTGCGCGTGGCGCGTGGCGCTTCGGCCGGCGCTTTGGGGCCGCCCGCGGTGCCGGTCACAAAGTAGCCAGAACGTTCGCGCGCACGCACCAGGCCGCGTTCTTCCAGCCGGTAATACGCGGCAAAGGCGGTGGCCGGGCTGATGCCGTATTGCGCGGTCAGCGTGCGGATGGAAGGCAACCGTGCGCCCGGTGCGAGCTGGCCATTGCGGATATCGGCGGCCAGTAGTTCTGCAATTTCTTCATAGCGTTTCATGCCGCACGCGCTCTCATCTGATACGCAAAAATTTTGATTTCCTGATTCTGTTACTGATCGCGCCAAATGACCACACTGGCAAGCATTCCAGCCCCGTCTGCGTGATCCGCATGGACGGCGGCCAACCGGCTTTATCACGACCTTGTATTCATCATGCCCAGTCATCGCACTTCCAACAGCTTTAAAGGGATTCCGATCAATGTGTCCGCCGGCGCGGGCGCCTTGGCCGCTGACGAGATGATCATCTCGGGCCGGCACAACAAGATTCATCCGCGCAAAACCAGCGGCGTGTTTACGCGCTGGCGCTGGTTTTTTGTGTGGGCCACGCAGCTGTTTTTCTTTGGCGTGCCCTGGCTAAACGTGGACGGACATCAGGCGCTGTTGTTTGATTTGGGGCCGCAGCGCTTTTACGTGGGCAGCCTGATCTTTTTGCCGCAGGACTTTATTTATCTGACCGCCTTGCTGGTGCTGTGCGCGTTGGGTTTGTTTGCATGGACGGCGGTGGGCGGGCGTTTGTGGTGTGGCTTTTCCTGTCCGCAAACGGTGTACACCGAGATTTTTGTCTGGATAGAACAACGGTTTGAAGGCGACCGCGCGGCGCGCATCAAGCTGGATAACGCGCCGCTCAGCCCGCGCAAAGTGGCGATCAAAGCCGCCAAACATGCGGCGTGGGTGACGTTTTCGCTATGGACCGGCCTGACCTTTGTTGGTTATTTCACGCCGATGCGCGCATTGGCCAACGATATGTGGACGTTAACCGCCAGCGGCTACGCGCTGTTCTGGACGCTGTTCTACGCCTTTGCCACCTATGGCAATGCGGGCTGGTTGCGCGAACAGGTATGCAAATACATGTGCCCGTATGCGCGCTTTCAGAGTGCGATGTTTGATGCCGATACGCTGGTGGTTTCGTACGACGCCGCACGCGGCGAACCGCGTGGTGGTCGCAGCAAACATGCCGATGCCAAGGCGGCAGGTCTGGGCGCTTGCGTGGATTGCACGCTGTGCGTGCAGGTGTGCCCGGCGGGGATCGATATCCGCAACGGCCTGCAATATGAATGCATCGGCTGCGCCTTGTGCGTGGATGCCTGCAATAGCGTGATGGACAAGGTGGGCTACCCGCGCGGGCTGATCCGCTTCAGCACTGAAAACCTGCTGGCGGGCAAGGTGAAACCGGCCGAGGCCTGGTCGCGTTTGCTGCGCCCGCGCGTGCTGATTTACGCCGCACTGATCGCCGCCACCGTGATGATCAGCGCCGTGGCCCTGTGGCAGCGCACGCCGGTCAAACTGAATATCGCGCGTGAACGCGTGGCGCTGGTGCGCGAGGCCGAAGACGGCATGCTGGAAAACAGTTATGTGCTGCAGATCGAGAACGCCGATGTGCGCGCGCATGACTTCAAGATCAGCGCCAGCGGGCTGGACGGCATCAAGGTGCTGGTGGATCAGCGCGGGCCACTGCATATCGCTTCGGGCGGCAGCGCCGAAGTCAATGTGCGGCTGCATGTGGATGCAGAACACGCCGGGCCGGGTAGCCATGAAGTGGAATTCCGCGTTGCGGCCCAAGACCAACCGCAGGTGGCGGTGACAGAACCTTCGCGCTTCTACGGTCGCTGAGCGTGGGGTGCGTTACCCCCGGCTGTTTGGGGGCAAGGCCCATTCGCTTATGCCATGGATGCCGGATGGCCCCGCATGGGGCCGCGCCGCAGCCTTCCACTTGAGCGTTCGGGGGAACGCACCCCAGGCGCCATCACACTTCGTACTGTTTTACTGCTTTGGTCATACGTTGCAGCATGTTTTCCAGCACATCCACGCGGGCGATGGTTTGCTCGACCACTACCACGTTCTGCTCATTCATCGCCGCTACGCGCTGCACGTTTTGCGCCAGCTCAGTCATCGCGGTGCCCTGTTCATTCGACGAATGCGTGATGTCGTTAACGCGATGCGTGGTGTGTTGCATATGCTCGTTGATGTTCTGCAAGGAATGGCGCGCGTCGTGTACTAGCTCGGCGCTCTCAGCCATTTGCGTCACGCCCACCTGCATGCCCGCTACGGCCAGCGTTGCGTCTTGCTGGATGACGTTGATCAGGCCATTGATCTCGTCCGTGGCTTCCCGCGTGCGCGAGGCCAGTTTGCGCACTTCGTCGGCCACCACGGCAAAACCACGGCCCTGCTCACCGGCGCGGGCGGCTTCGATGGCGGCGTTCAGCGCCAGCAAATTGGTCTGATCGGCAATCTCTTTGATGGTGGCGGCGATGCGGCCGATTTCGCCGCTGCTGCGGCCCAGTTGCTCGACCTGCGTGGCGGCGGTCTGCACCGTTTGCGCCAGCACCGTAATCTCATCGCTGGCGCGGGTGGAACGCTGCGCGCCTTCGATGGCGGCGCTGCGCGTGGTATCGGCGGCTTCTTGCGTTAAACGCGCGTTGGCCGCGACTTCCTGAATGGCGGTGGTAATCTGCTCCACCGCCGCCGCCGACGACGAAATCGCCGCGTTTTGCGTTTGCGAGGATTTGTCGATTTCGGTCACGCCGGTGACGACGTCGGTGGTGGCGTCGGCCACGTGCGTCATGGCATCCGCCACCGATTGCACCGTGGCGCGCACCGACGCCACAAACGAGTACGTCATGCGGCCGATATCGCCGATCAGATCATGCCGCTCCACCGCGCCATGCGCGGTCAGCCGGCCGCTGGACAATACGTCGTTGAGATAGCTGGCGATATCACGCAGATCGCGATGCAGGCGCGGGCTGAACCACGCCAGCACGTACACGCCCATTGCCCCCGATAGCGCAAACGCCAGCCAGGCCAACCAGGCCACATCTACGCCCATGGCCTGGCACACGGCGCCACCGCCGCCCAGCGCCAGCAAAAATGCGCCCAACACCCCCATCTGGCCTTGCAGACTGCGCAGCGGCCGCAGCCAGGCAAAGCGTTGTTTAACCAGATGGCCGTGGTCCAGCGCCAGGCTGCCATCGCCATTGCGCATCCGTGCGTAGATGGCCTCTGCGGTCTGGATTTGCGTGCGTGTGGGTTTAAGCCGGATTGATTGATAGCCCACCACCTGGCCGCCCTCGCGCACTGGCGAGACATTGGCAATGACCCAGTAAAAGCCGCCATCGCGCCGTCGGTTTTTAACCAGACCGCGCCACGGTTTGCCTGCTTTCAGCGTGCGCCACAAGTCGCCAAACGCGGCGGCGGGCATATCAGGATGGCGCACCAGGTTGTGCGGCTGCCCCACCATCTGGTCTTGCGTATAGCCGCTGATGGTGGCGAAAGCCGCGTTGGCTTCCACGATGGTGCCGTGCAGATCGGTGCGCGAATAAATGAAAACGCCATCGGGAACAATCGTCTCGACGGCGGTGCTGGCTGATTCCATAGACGTCCCTTGCCTTTTCGTGTGGGGTGGCGGCGTTACACGAAAGCTTGGGGGCGCATTCGTTTGTAAGTCAATTATTTGCTTACAGCGATAGATTGCGCAAAACAGAATTTATTTCTGACAAAAAATTGTGGTGTAGAAAGCACTTAGCCCACTACAAAACGGCATGAATGCTCGCGCGTTACGCAAGTTCATCGGCAGAAGCAACGGTAATTATTTTCAATTATTGAAAGCTAATATACCAGATTGTCTTTTTGAGATACGGGCCGTGGGGGGCGCCGCAAACGCATGATCGCCGCCCGCTGGCACGCCGTGCGATTGCCTGCTCGCCAACCCGTCAACGGCCGCGCCAGCGCAACAAGCCGACGCAGCCGACGCAGCCGATGCCGATGCCGATGCCGTTAGCCGTTAGCCGTTAGCCGTTAGCCGTTAGCCGTTAGCCGTTAGCCGTTAGCCAGTTCGGCGTCGAGGCGGTCCAGGTTTTGTTCATTGGCGGGCGCGGCAATGGCGCGAAAAGCCTCGGCCACGGCGGGGTCGGTGAAAGCTTGTTGCCACTTCAGCAGCGTGCCGCCGTCCACCATCTCCAGCGTAATGGTCAGCACAAAATGCGGATGCGCCACATGTTCGATCACCACGCGGCGGTCTTTGTCGATCTGTTTAAACAGCGATTCATTGGGGTAGCGCGTGCCATCGGGGCTGATCATGGTAAACACCCAGCGGCCGCCCGCTTCAAATTCAAACACCTCAAACTGATTGCTGAAGCCGGCCGGACCCCACCAGCGCGCCAGACGCGCGGGGTCTTTGATGGCCGCAAAAACGGCGGCAGGGCTGGCGGGATACTGGCGTTGCGTCTCTAACGTGGTCATGGCGGGGTCTTGGGTGGGTTGCGGACGATGCCGCCAGATTAGTCATGAATCCGGCCGACCGAAAGCAGGATTTGCCAATCCGCTAATGCATTTTCGCTGCGCATCAATCAGACGAATCTGACCATTTGCATCAATTCCAGACGAAATTGATTTAGATCAACTGCGGCCAGGCTTCGAATCCTTACATTGAGCGCCGTTGCCGAGACGCAGCACTACCCGCCTCAATCAGGAGTTACCCATAATGAACAAGAAAATATTGGCCGCCATCGCAGCCGCCTGTGTAATGCCTGCGTTTGCCATGGCCGATGCCGGCGACATCATTACCCGTCTGCGCCTGATCAGCATCCAGCCCGATGTAAGCACCGACAACACCTTGTCCGCCGTGAACACCACCGTCGGCAACGCCACCGTGCCCGAGCTGGATTTCACTTACATGTTTACCAACAACATTGGCGCCGAGCTGATCCTGGGCACCAGCAAACACACCATCAGCAGCGACATCGGCAAGCTGGGCAGCACCTACGCGCTGCCGCCCACCGTTACGCTGCAATATCACTTCAATCCGCAGGGCCAGATCCGTCCGTACGCCGGTGTGGGTGTTAATTACACGCGTTTTTACAAGACCGATCTGCACCTGCCCGATGGCACCAACGTCGATATCGACCAGAACAGCTTCGGGCTGGCGGCGCAGGTGGGCGTGGACATCATGATGAACAAAACGTACTTCTTTAACGTGGACGTGAAGAAAGTACAGATGGATACCGACGTTTCCGCCGCAGGCTCCAGCCTGGGCAAGCTGAAGATCAATCCGTGGATTGTCGGTGTGGGCTTCGGCCGCGCCTTCTAAGCCATGTAAACCGAGTAAGGGTAAGGCGATGTGGAAAAGCGGGCCCGGCGACAAGGGGACGGCGTCGGGCCCCGCTTCTAGTCGTTAATAACAGCGCTTGTAGTGATTGGGGGATGCCTGCAAGGGGCATCTCTTGGTTTTTGTGGTAACAGCCGCAGGTTGTGGTTAGCCAGCTAGCGTCCAGGCCAATCGATAGACCCGCCCCTCATCCCTTGCGCTCATTCATTGTCGTTGGCAAATATCCGTGCAATGTTAAAGCGAGCGGCCCGCCCGGGCCGATGCGCGAAGGATGAGCCATGACCGGAATAAAGAAGCTGTTTACGTTGCTGACGGTGTGTGCGGCGGTTGTTTCTGCCTCGGCAGCAGCGGGCGTGACGCCGTTTCCGCCTTCATTCAAAACGCAAATCATCAGCACCAACGGCGCCAAAATCTTTGTACGCGTGGGCGGCCACGGGCCGGCCGTAGTGCTGCTGCATGGTTTTGGCGAAACCGGCGATATGTGGCAGCCGCTGGCGGCGCAGCTGGTGGCCAATCACACGGTGATCGTGCCGGATCTGCGCGGCATGGGGCTGTCTGATCACCCCGCGGGCGGCTACGACAAAAAGAACGAGGCGCGCGATATTGCGGGCGTGCTGGATGCCTTGCAGGTGGGCCAGGTCGATGTGGTCGGGCACGATATCGGCAATATGGTGGCCTATGCCTTTGTGGCTGAGCAGCCCGGGCGCGTCACCCATCTGGTGCTGATGGACGCGCCTTTGCCGGGCGTTGGCCCGTGGGATGAAATCCTCAAAAGCCCGTTGCTATGGCACTTCCGCTTTGGCGGCCCGGATATGGAACGGCTGGTTAAAGGCCGCGAGCGCATTTATCTGGACCGCTTCTGGAACGAGTTTTCTGCCGACCCCAAACACTTTGACGAGGCCTCGCGCCAGCATTACGCCAGGCTCTACGCCCGACCTGGCGCAATGCATTCAGGCTTCGAGCAGTTCCATGCCTTTGACCAGGATGTGATCGATAACCACGCGTACCTGGAGAAGGGCCCGCTGACCATGCCAGTGCTGGCCATCGGCGGCGCGGCGTCTTTTGGCGCCACCATGGCGACGGTGGCGCAGGCAGCGGCCAGCGATGTCACCGGGCTGGTGATTCCCGGATCCGGGCATTGGTTGATGGAAGAACAACCGGAGCCCACGGTGAAGGCGATTGTGGCGTTTCTGCACTGACCTGAGCGTTTACGGCCGCGCGATGGCGGCACGATCTACATCGCGCGGCCGGAGGCAAAAACCGACTGTGATGGAGTGTAGCCAAGCGCCGCCGGGCGTGTTTGCCACACCCTTTACATTTGGTTAACAAACATTTGTACACATTCAGACCATGCGCGTTGCAAGCCAGGGGCGGCGTTATCGCAACAGCGCTGCCACCGCTTGCGCCGGAGCGCACGGCTTTGTCGGCATGCTGCGTGGGGCGGGCGGCGCTGAACGCGGCAACTTGTTCTGAGAAAGAAGCAGCCACCGTCAATGCACGTCATTGCGGGCAATCACGTTGACCGCTGTTCGTAGCACGATCGCCGCAGCAATATCGTTTCCGCCTTATCGGCACTAAACATCCGCTCCTCTTCCCCGCGCTTGCGTTCTGCATTTCTGGCGTCGTCCGCCGCATTAAATTGCCGCAAACAAACAGTCATCATTCCCCCATTAGCGTAATTGCAAATAGGAATGATTGTTATTATTATCGCTGCCGACGAACGCAACATCCGTACAAAATCGTACAAATCCTCAACGCCCTCTCTCTCGTTGCGGACCAGCGCGTTGCTGCTTGGGCCATGCGGAATTCCTGCCAGATTCCGGCTCGCTGCGGCTTTCTTCACCCCGACCTGTTGACAAGAAAATGACCTATATAAAAGCCCGAAAACTGGAACCACGTCGCAGCGCCGCTGCAATCAGCTCGATCGCGGGCGGCACTGCCACGCTGGTCACCGGCCTGATGCTGAGCATGCCCGCGCATGCGGCCGACGCGGCCAGCAGCAGCGCCACGCTGCCTGCCGTTAACGTGGTGGATACCGCCGATAACGGCTACAAGGCCACGCAATCCGGCTCGCCCAAATTTACCCAACCGCTGGTGGACACCACGCAGACCGTTACCGTGGTGACCAAACAGGTGATGCAGGAGCAAAACGCCACCACGCTGACCGATGCGATGCGCAACGTGGCGGGTGCGGGCACCTTCTATGCAGGCGAAAACGGCAGCACCGCCAGCGGCGACGCCATTTACATGCGCGGCCTGGATACGTCCAACAGCATTTATATCGACGGCATTCGCGACACCAACACCACGCACCGCGACATGTTCAACACCGAGCAAGTCGAAGTCATCCAGGGCCCTTCCGGCAGCGACTACGGCCGAGGCGCGCCCACCGGCTCGATCAACCTGATCAGCAAGCAACCCACGCTGGTGGATGATCTGGAAGCCAGCGCCGTGGTGGGCACCAACAATTACACCCGCGCCACCGTGGACTGGAACCACGCCATCAACGAAACCACCGCCGCGCGTCTTAACGTGATGGGCCACAAAGAAGACGTGGCGGGCCGCGACAACGTGGATAACCAGCGCTGGGGCATTGCGCCGTCGGTGGCGTTTGGTCTGAATACGCCGACCACCGTCTACATCGACTATCTGCACGTCAAACAGAACAACACGCCCGATGGTTTGATCCCGACCATCGGCCTGCCTGGCTACACCGCGCCGAGCGCCGCGTTTGCCGCGCTGGGCAGCGCGCCCAAGGTGGACACGCACAATTTCTACGGCTTGACGACTGATCACGACAATTCGCAAACCGATATGGCGACGGTGAAGGTTGAACACCAGATCAACCCGACCACCACCCTGCGCAACATCACGCGGTATGGCGAGACCAAGCAGGATTACATGGCCACGTCGTTCATGCTGGCGGCGGCCAACCTGGCCAAAGTGACGGCCGATCCGACCAGTTGGACCATGACGCGCTCGCCCAACGTCAACGACACGTTCAACAAGATCCTCAGCAACCAGACCAACGTCACCAGCAAGTTCAACACCGGCTCGCTCAAGCATGATCTGAGCGCGGGTTTTGAATTGACGCGTGAAGAGCAGACTGTTTATGGCCACGCCACTGCGGTGGAACCCGTGGTTAGCATTTATGCGCCCAACAGCAATGTCGCGGCCACCAACTACGGTCGCAATGGCGCAGATGCGCATGGCACCACCGACACCATCGCCGCCTATGCGTTTGACACCATCGCGCTGACCCCGCAATGGGAAGTCAATGGCGGCATCCGCGTGGACCACTACAAGACCGACTACGACAGCGCCACCGCTTGCGGCGGCACCGGCCGTACCGTGGTGGCATGCCCGAGAGGCGCGGCGGCAGGCACCCCGGTGCAGACCATCAACACCGACACCAGCGGCAACCTGGTCAACTGGAAAGCGGGCGCGCTGTACCACATCAACGAGCAGGGCAATGTGTACGTCAACTTTGCGCTGTCGCAGCAGCCTCCGGGCGGTTCCAACTTTGCGCTGGCGGCCGCAACGCCGACCGGCAACAGCGCCAACCGCGTCGACTTTGCCCCGCAGAAAGCCAAGACCGGCGAGATTGGTACCAAGTGGGAATTGTTTGAAAAACGCCTGCTGGCCACGGCCGCGTTGTTCCGCACCGACATCAACAACGAAGTCAGCGCCGTGGGTGACGGTACCTATCAGCAAATCGGCAAAAAGCGTGTGCAGGGTATTGAGCTGACCGCGCAAGGCCAGATCACGCCCAACTGGTCGATTACGGGTGGCTACATCTATCAGGACGCCACGGTTGAAGCGGGTACTGCGGTGGCGGCCGATGGTTCGCAAGTGCTGACGTACACGCCGAAGAACGCGTTCACCTCGTGGACCACCTACACCTTGCCGAAGGGCTTTACCGTGGGCGGCGGCGCACGCTATGTCGGCGGTCTGGCCAAGGGCACGGATGGCGCGATTGGCACGCCGACGCATACCGACGCGTACTGGGTGGTGGACGCCATGGCCAGCTACAAGGTCAGCCGCAATCTGACCATGCAGCTCAACGTCTACAACCTGTTCAACGAAGATTATGTGTTGTCGATCAACAAGAGCGGCTATCGCTATACGCCGGGCGCACCGCGCACTGCATTGCTGACTGCTAACGTGTCGTACTAAGCCTGAATCACCGCCCGGTGAGGGCCACATGCAGCATCGATGTGGCCCTCACCGGCGGTGTGACTGCCTTACCAGCCAACGAGAATTCACTCGGTTTACGGGGTCTCCTAGCCATGATGTTGCATATTCCCGAAGTTCTGACCAAAGCCGAAGTGCGCGATTTGCGCGCCCGTCTCGATGCCGCGCCGTGGGTAGACGGCCGTATGTCCGCAGGCCCGCAAGGCGCCACGGTCAAGCGCAACAAACAGTTGCCCATCGATCATCCGGTGACGCTGGAACTGGGCAATATCGTGCTGCAGGCGCTGGCGCGTAATCCCTTGTATTTTTCTGCGGCATTGCCGCTGCGCGTGGCTCCGCCGATGTTTAACAGCTACGACCAGGCGGGTGAAGAGCATTACGGTTTTCATGTGGATGGCGCAGTGCGTGCAGTCAAGAACGCGCCGCACGGCTGGGTGCGCACGGATCTCTCCGCCACGCTGTTTTTATGCGAACCCGAAGACTACGAAGGCGGCGAGCTAACCGTGCGCGACACCTATGGCGAGCACGCCGCCAAACTGCCCGCGGGCGATATGGTGCTGTACCCGTCCAGCAGCGTGCATTGCGTGACGCCCGTTACGCGCGGCACCCGCGTGTGCTCGTTTATGTGGTTGCAAAGCATGGTGCGCCATGACCACCAGCGCACGATGCTGTACGACCTGGATCAGACCATCAACAGCCTGCGCGCACGGCTGGGCGAAACCGAAGAAACCGTGTCGCTGGCGGCCACCTATCACAACCTGCTGCGCGAATGGTCCGAGATCTGAAGCCATTGCCCGCGCCCTCGGCCACAGCCCGGCCACCTGCGGCGAGGCCAGCAATCACGCCACTTATGCCCTGTTTTTGATACCCATTGCGGCTTGACAGCGCCCGCGCGAATATGGGACTTTAATAATGATAACGATTGTCATTATTAAAAAATAAACCGATTCGCGCGCTGGGCTTTCGTCTGCTCAAGCCCTCCGTACGAACCGCTGGATACTCACTCGCCCATGTCGGCCTCTCTGGATACGCAGCCCGCAGCCCACCGGCAGCAGCGGGCATTCTGGCTTAAGCATCTGCACCGCTGGCACTGGATCAGCGCCGCCTTGTGCATGATCGGCATGCTGCTGTTTGCCATCACCGGCATCACGCTCAACCATGCCGCGCAGATCGAAGCCCATCCCAACGTGCAAAAACGCAGCGCGCATGCGCCGGCCGCGCTGTTGCAATCGCTCAGGCAGTTTAAACACGCCGACGACAAAGGCCCGGTGCCGCCGCAACTGGTGGACTGGCTGCACGGTGCGCTCGATATCGACGCGGCCGAGCATGAAGCCGAATGGTCGCCCGACGAAATCTATATCGCGCTGCCGCGCCCCGGTGGCGATGCCTGGGTCAGCCTGTCGCTATCTAACGGCGATGCGCATTACGAGCTGACCACGCGCGGCTGGATCTCGTATCTCAACGACCTGCACAAAGGCCGCAACGCGGGCAAGGCGTGGAGCTGGTTTATCGACGTGTTTGCCGTGTCCTGTCTGATCTTCAGCATCACCGGTTTGTTTTTGCTGCAACTGCATGCTGGCTCGCGCGTCGCCACATGGCCGCTGGTGGGCCTGGGTGTGGTCATCCCCATCGTGCTGGCGCTGCTGTTTATCCATTAACCCCATCCCCTTACCCGCAAGGATTTTGTTATGCACCGTCTTCTCAAGGTTACGCTGACCGGCATCGCCACCGCCCCGTTGGCTGGCACCGCGCTGGCCGCCGATTTGTCCGTCAAGGTGGAGCTGCCGCAACTCAACGTGGCCGAATATCACAAGCCGTATGTGGCCGTCTGGGTTGAACACGCCGACCAGACCCCGGTGCAGACGCTGGCCGTGTGGTACGACGGCAAAAAGCGCAATAACGAAGGCACCAAGTGGCTGAAAGACATCCGCCAATGGTGGCGCAAAGCCGGTCGTGATCTGACCGTGCCCGCCGACGGCATCAGCGGCGCCACGCGTGCGCCGGGCGAACAAGCGCTGACCTTTAGCGATGGCAAAGCGCCGCTGGGCAAACTGGCGGCGGGCGAATACGCGCTGGTGGTCGAAACCGCGCGCGAAGCCGGTGGCCATGAGCTGGTGCGCGTGCCGTTTACCTGGCCGCCCAAAGACGCCGCCACGGCCAGCGGCAAAGGCGAGCATGAACTGGGCAGCGTCACGCTCAACCTCAAGCCCTAAGCGACTACGTGTTTGCCCTGCCTTGCCCGCACTCAGGAAAAAAAACCAGATGAAAAACCTCTCGCTTAAAAAATGGCTGCCGCTGTCGATGCTGGCCGTCACCGCCTTGTTGCCGCTGGAAGCCCAGGCGCATCGCCAATGGCTGCTGCCCTCCGCCACCGTGCTGGCTGGCAACGACCCATGGATGACGGTGGATGCCGCCGTTTCCAACGATCTGTTCGACTTCGAGAACTTCCCGCTCAAGCTCGATGGCCTGCAAATTACCGCGCCCGATGGCAGCGCCGTTCAGGCCGAAGGCGCCAGCACCGGCCATCTACGCAGCGTGTTTGATCTGCAGCTCAAGCAACAAGGCACGTACAAGATTGCCGTGACCACCACGGCGGTCATGGCCAGCTACAAACTCAATGGCGAAAACAAACGCTGGCGCGGCGATGTGCAAGCGCTGGCCAAAGAAATCCCGGCTGACGCCACCGACCTGAAAGTCACCCAAATGGATGCGCGCATTGAAACGTTTGTAACGCGCGGCAAGCCGACCACCAGCGTGTTCAAGCCCAGCGGCAAAGGCCTGGAACTGGCGCCGATCACCCACCCGGACGATCTGGTCGCGGGCACCCCCGCCAGTTTCCGTTTGCTGTTTGACGGCAAAGCGGCGGCCAATCTTAAAGTGACCATCATCCCGGGCGGCAAACGCTTCCGCGATCAGGTGGGCGACTTTGTGGTGAATACCGATGCCGACGGCAAGTTCAGCGTTAAATGGCCCAACGCTGGTTTGTATTACATCGGCGCGGAAACCACAGACAACGCCTCCGCCACCAAGCCTGCCACCGAACGCCGCGCCAATTATGGCGCGACGGTTGAAGTAGCGCCGCAGTAAGCCGATGCAGGTCGTGTCCTCCGCCCCGTTAAACCGCCCCGAAGCGCTGCGCATTCTGCTGCCGCACACGCTGACCGAAGCCAGCGTGCAAGCGCCGCCGGCCGCGGCGCAGTTGCTGACGCTGGCGGGCGAAACCATGGGCACGACCTGGTCGGTGCAATGCCTGGTGACCGACGCGCGCAATGATTGGCGCGCAGCCATTGAGGCCGAGCTGGACGACGTGGTGCTGCAGATGAGCAACTGGCGCGCCGACAGCGACATCAGCCGCTTTAACCAGGCCGCTGCGGGTGAGTGGGTCACCTTGCCGGTGGCGTGTTTCCAGGTGGTGGCAACCGCCTTGCACATCGCCCGCTTAAGCGGCGGCGCTTATGATCCGACCGCCGCCGCGCTGGTCAATCTGTGGGGCTTTGGCCCCGCGCCGCGCCGCGAGCACGCGCCCAGCGCCGACCAGGTGGTGCGCGCGCGCCAGCATTGCGGTTATCAAAAAATCGAAGTGGATGCGCCCATGCGCCGCATCCGCCAACCCGGCGACATGGCGCTGGATTTATGCGCGATCGCCAAGGGCTATGCGGTTGATGCCGTCAGCGCCATGCTGGCGGCCAATGGCTGCATGCATCATCTGGTCGAGATCGGCGGCGAGCTGCGCGGCATGGGCCTGCGGCCTGATCAGCTGCCGTGGTGGGTGGACCTGGAAGCGCCGCCGCTGGACGACGCCGCGCGCGGCCAGACTGCGTTGCCGGTGCAGGATCGCGTCGGCTTGCATGGCCTGGCCATCGCCACCTCGGGCGACTATCGGCGATTTTTTATCGACTCCGCCCAACGCCAGCGCTACGCCCACACGCTGGACCCGCGCACCGGCTATCCCGCCAGCCACGCGTTGGCTTCGGTCACCGTGTTGCATGAGCAATGCATGCTGGCCGATGCCTGGTCGACTGCACTCACCGTACTTGGCCCGCAAGCCGGAATGGAGATGGCGCGCCGACATCAATTGGCCGCGCGCTTTGTGGTGCGCAGCGCCGACGGCTTTCGCGAAACGTTAAGCCCCGCCTACCTTGAAATGCTCGAATGAACACTGCCCGCATCAAGCCTTTCGGCCTCGATTATTTCTGGCTGGTGCTCGCCCTGGCTGGCCTCGCTTGCTGCGCCAATCACGCCAGTCGCATCTGCGCGTTGGGCGTCGTGCTGCTTTATCTGGGATTCAGCGGCTGGATTTTGACCCGCCACGCACGCCAGCAGCGCACCACGCACCTCGCCCCCGCTGCCGACGCCATCGCCGACACCACCTTGATTGCCTGGGCCAGCCAGACTGGCTTTGCCGAACAACTGGCGCAACAAAGCGCAGCGGCGTTGAGCGCGGCGGGTGTCGCTTGCTATAGCGCGTCGCTGGGCACGCTGGACCTGAGCACCCTCAGCCGTTATCGCCAAGTGCTGTTTATCGTCAGCACCACTGGCGAAGGCGATCCGCCCGATGCGGCCGCCGGTTTCATCGGTAAAGCCGCGCGCCAGGGCAAGGCCGATCTCAGCCACCTGGGTTATGGGCTGCTGGCGTTGGGCGATCACACCTATCGGCACTTCTGCGCTTTTGGCCACGAACTGGCCGCCTGGCTGGATCGCCACAACGCGCAACCGCTGTTTGATCTGATCGAAGTGGATAACGGCGACGCGGGCGCGCTGCGCCATTGGCAACAACAACTGTCCACGCTGGCGGGCGGGGCGCAGATGGCCGATTGGGTGCCGCCGCAATACGCAACATGGACGCTGCAACAGCGCCAATTACTTAACGCGGGCTCGGCGGGCGACCCGGTCTATCTGCTGGGCCTGACGCCCGCGCAAGGCGCGCTGCCCGAATGGCAAGCGGGCGATATCGTCGAAGTGGGGCCGCGCCACGCGCCTGACGCGGTCACGCAGTGGCTGCATGAATTGAATCTCGATGGCGGTACCCCAGTCGTGGTTGAAGGCGCAACGCTGCCGCTGGCCGAGGCGCTGGCCAATCGCAACAAGATCGCCGTGCCCGATGCGCGCTCGGCCCAGGCGTTGATCGACGCGCTGCCGCAACTGGCGCATCGCGAATATTCGATTGCCTCGCTGCCATCGGATCGCCAGCTCGAACTTCTGGTGCGCCAGACGCGTTACGCCGACCCTGCGGCAGCAAACGGTATGCGCCTGGGCCTGGGCTCGGGTTGGCTGACTGAATACGCTGCGCCCGGCGCGTCCATCGCCCTGCGCATCCGCCCCAACAGTGCCTTCCACACACCCACCGATGAGCGCCCGCTGATCCTGATCGGCAACGGCACCGGCCTGGCGGGCCTGCGCGCTCATCTCAAAACCCGCGCCGCCCGCGGCCATGGCCGCAACTGGCTGATCTTCGGCGAGCGCAACGCCGCCCACGATGCCTTGCTGATCAACGAACTGATCGCCTGGCAAGGTAACGACGTGCTGGAACGGCTGGACTGGGTGTGGTCGCGCGACGGCAGCGACATCCGCTACGTGCAGGATCAGGTCGCAGCGGCGGCAACCGAGATGGTGCGGTGGATTAACGCCGGCGCCGCCATCTATGTCTGCGGCAGCCTGCAAGGCATGGCCAGCGGCGTACACCATGCGCTAACCAATATCGTCGGCACGGATGCGCTGGCGCAAATGAGCGAAGACGGGCGTTATCGGCGCGACGTGTATTGAGGGATTTGTGGGGGATGCGGGCGACAGAAAACGAAAAAGCCGCTTGAAAGCGGCTTTTTCATTTCAAAGTACTTCGTCAGTGAACCCGGAGGTTGTCGATGTGGCCGTCACTGCCCGCTGTTCCACATCCAATGTGGATTGGACTATACGGCCAACGCGCCCACCGCGTCAATGCAAGGTCCCGTTTTAATCCGGGGCTAGCGTGAGCCTGAACCGCGTCCATTCATCATCAAGGCTTCCAATCCTCGTCTCCAGATAATCGGTGAATCTACGAAAGACCATCGCCTCCGCGTTCGCGATAGTCTGGCAGTCGAGTTGCTTGCGAAGATGGGCAATATCTTCCTCCAGTTTCACCACTGTGCTTTCCAGCGCCTTGAGCTTGGTATTTTTTGCAGTAACGAGTGCCTGCAGCGTCACGCCATACACAAGCGCGTCTTCAATCAGTCCCATCCAGGTCTTATTCAGGCGTGTTTTAAAACCCGTGTCTCTCATTGCTGGCACACGCCCGGGAAACTTCACTCGCGGTGCCAGAATGCGTGTCGCCGACACCGTTTCGATCATTTGGCACTTCGCCCAGCTCTGCTTTTGATAGTCAACAATCAGCAAAGACTGCAACGCGGCTGTGATGTCGACCGAGGCATGATCCCCGTGGGCCGGTACCGCGGACGAAATGGGAATGACCTGAACGATACCGCGTCCTGGCCCGTGAGCCAGTGCTCGCAAAACAATGGCGAGCCGACGCTTGGGCATGCTGCCCGCTTGAATGGTCTCCGGATAACGTTTATTGCTTCTTAGCTGTCCATTTGATTTTGCCACCGTCATGGGATGGTCATATTCCACTTCAACCAGGCAGCCGCGCACCAGGATCGCACTAACCGCTCGCCTGCCGCTGCTAGCCATCACGCAAGTCAACCAGGCCCTCTTTTCGGGCTGTGGCCTGCTTTTCAGGGTGATATAAAAGATAGCTGGGACAACACCAGCGGCGCTCGCGGCAACCTCGGCGACCTGCCAGCGATACTCAGCGCGACCTGAAAATTTTTTCGACATGAAAACAGGCGCCGCGTCGCTCGGGCTCATTGGAATCAACGCCTCGTCTATCTGCTCCAATCGCTCTTCGCCCAGTAAAACGCACCCGCTCGAAGTGCGTTCCAGATACTGGATTTGAATCGTCATTTCGCTTGATACCTGACCATTTGGATGGACGATATTACTACCGTCCGTCGCCGCCTTGCTGCATGGCACCCGGCCAACTCGATGAATTGGTAATAAGTTTTCTCAAAACAGGAGAACGCCATCGTGGAGCCTTGGCTACCCGATAACCCGCCGCCTACTCCACTCAGGGGCCAGCGTTAAGCGCGTCAGATTTAACCGCCCAAATATCGCCCCGGTGTGGTGCCCATCGCACGGCGAAACATATCGATAAACGCGCTGACATTTTCATAGCCCAGTTCAAACGCGATATGGGTAACGGGCACCTTGTCGGCGATCAGTTCCAGCGCGCGCAGCAGGCGCGCTTGTTGGCGCCAGTGCGCGAAGGTCATGCCGGTGTCGCGGGCAAAATGCCGGCTCAGGCTGCGCGGCGATAGCCCCGCCCAACGGGCCCATTCTTCCAGGCTGCGGTTGTCGGCCAGGTTGGCGGCCAGCGCATTGGCGATGCGTTGCAGGCGCGCGTCCACTGGCTGGATCAGGCCCAGCGCTTCGGGTTTTGCGTGCGCGACTTCATCAAGGATGATTCGGGCGATGCGCGTTTGCGCGGCGTTCAGTTCGGTGCCGGGCCAGGTGGCGGCGCGGCGGGCGGCTTCGCGCAGCAAGGGCGTCGCGCGGATCGAGCGTGGTTCGCTCGGCAAATCGACGCATGCGTGTTCGGCGATAAATACACTCCAACCCGCAAACGGCCCGAACGAGCGCAGCGAGTGCGTCCAGTGCGGCGGAATCCAGATGGCATGCACGGCGGGCACCACCCATTGTTGCCGGTCCAGCCCGATCGAGACCAGGCCGTGCAACGCGCCCATCAACTGGCCACGGCTATGGCTGTGCGCAGGCGTAATGCGCACCGAGCTACGGCTGAGTTCGGCCGCGGCCAGAAACGGCCCGTCGGACGACAGCACCAGCTCGGGCCGGATGATCAGATCTTCCATCACAGGCCTGTTTGCCACCGTATTTTCCCTTTACCCGATTGGCCGGAATTCCGTATCGAATGGCCGCGATACCGCAGGCCGCGCACGCGAGTATGCCTAAACTGGCCGCATCGTCTCAACCCCTGGAGCCCGATCATGCGTGCCGAACAACTTTTGCCCGACCACATCAACCAGACCGTCATCGACGGCGTCACCGTGCGCAAAGGCACCGTGGGCGCGTTTCTGGCCAATGCCCGCGTCTGGTGCGACGTCGCCACCAGCGCCAGCCAGCGCGCCGCGATCGAAGCCGATTTGCTGCAGGCGCTGCCCGCTTTGCGCGCGCTGGGATTGTTTGAAGTGCTCGACATCCGCAACGCCGATCTGCGCGCCTGGGTGGCCGCGCACTAAGCCGCTCGCCCGGCCCCATCACCCGTCGCCCTCTCGCTATCTCGCCAAGGAAAACCATCATGAAAGCCGCCGTCGTCACTACGCTGGGCCAGCCACCCGTGTACCAGGATTTCGATCTACCCAGCGCCGCGCCGGGCCAGCAGCGCGTGCGCGTCACGGCCAGCGCGCTCAGCCAGTTGGCGCGCGCCAAAGCGCTGGGCAAACATTATTCGTCCAGCAACAGCCTGCCGCTTGTGGCGGGCGTCGATGGCGTGGGGGTACTGGAGAATGGTCAGCGCGTGTATTTTTTCGGGCCAATCGCGCCGGGCGGGGCCTTGGCTGAATACACCCTCGTGCCTGCCGAAAACTGCGTGCCGCTGCCCGATGATCTGGATGACGTAACAGCCGCTGCAATTGCGATTCCCGGCATGTCGTGCTGGGCGGCGCTGGTAGAACGCGCGCAGTTTGTGCAAGGCGAGACGGTGCTGGTTAACGGCGCAACCGGTGCCTCCGGCCGCCTGGCAGTGCAAGTGGCCAGACATCTGGGTGCCCGCAAGATTATCGCCACGGGCCGCAATCCGGCGGCGCTGGCATGGCTGCGCAGCGCGGGCGCCGACGTCACCGTTACGCTCGACCAATCCGAAGACGCCCTCAGCCAGGCGCTCGCGCCGCATTTCGCTGCGGGCGTGGATGTGGTGCTGGACTATTTGTGGGGCGCCAGCGCCCGCGCTGCCTTGATCAGCGCCGCGCAAAGCCTGCCGGACGGCAAGCCGCTGCGCTTTGTGCAGATAGGCTCGATCAGCGCGGCCGAGATCAGCCTGCCCGCCGCGGTGTTGCGCTCCACCGCCATCAGCTTGCTGGGCAGCGGCATCGGCAGCGTGCCGTTGCCGCGCTTGTTGCATGTGGTGGCGCAAGTGCTGCAGGCCACCGTGCCCGCGCAATTGCAGGTCAACGCCGAAGCGGTGCCGCTGGCGCAACTGGCCGAGTATTGGGACCGCGCTGACAGCCAGTTACGCACGGTATTCGTGCCGGGTTAACGGACATAAGCCTGATCGCCCAATGCGATGTTGCAGGTGATAAAAAAACCGGTGGCCTGATCCAGGCACACCGGTTTTTATACGTCGATATATCGGGCGTTATTGCGGCTTGAACGCCTTTTGCAAATCCTTGGCCACCAACTTGACTGCGGCTTTAGATTTTTTAACCACCGCGCCCATACCGAAGAATTCGTGGGTTACGCCTTCATAATTGCGGTAATCCACCTTCACCCCGGCCTGTTGCAGACTTTGCGCCAGCGCATGGCCTTCCGAGCGCAATGGATCGATATCGGCCGTAATCACGGTGGTGGGCTCCAGGCCAGTCAGGTCGGCGCGCAGCACGGACAATTGCGGATCATCCTTGTCCGCCGGTTGCGCCGTGTAGTTTTGATAGAACCAGCCCAGCATCGGCGTATTCAGCGGCTTGGCGGCCGCGTTTTGTTGCTGCGATTGCGTGGTATTGTCGTTTTTGACATCGGCCACCGGGTAAATCAGCGCCTCATACACCGGCAATTTGTATTGTTCTTTTTTGGCACGCAGCGACACCGACAGCGCCAGATTGCCGCCGGCGCTTTCGCCCACTACAGCCACATTCGAGGCATCGCCGCCGATCGAATTGGCAATGTGATACGCCCATTTATAAGCGGCGTAGGCATCGTCATGTGCGGCCGGGTATTTGTTTTCCGGGCCCTGGCGATAATGCGCCGAAATCACGATGGCCTTGCTGGCATTGGCCAGGGCGCGGGCCGAGGCATCATAAGTATCCAGATCGGCAATCACCCAGCCGCCACCGTGGTAATACACGATGACCGGCAATTGCGCCGTGCCTTTCGGCACCTTGGGCCAATAAATACGCGCCGGCAATTTGCCCGCCGCGCCGTCGTATTGCACGTCTTCCACCTTGCCCACCTTCTCCGGCGCGGTGCTCTTGCCTTCATCCTGCAGCACGCCTTTCACCGCATCGGCAGGCGTGGGCTGCTTGCGC
Source organism: Amantichitinum ursilacus (assembly GCF_001294205.1). GTDB lineage: Bacteria > Pseudomonadota > Gammaproteobacteria > Burkholderiales > Chitinibacteraceae > Amantichitinum > Amantichitinum ursilacus. Next base: position 271,595 of record NZ_LAQT01000003.1, on the reverse strand, counting down.
GCTTCTTCCGCGCCAAGCGTCTCGATCGGCTTGCCGCCCAGGGTGCCCAACTTGTCGAGCACCTTCTGCATTTGCGCATCGGGCTGGCTTTGCGTGTACGGCGTGGGCTCGGGCTTGATGGTGGCATCAGCGGCATACGCCGCGCCCATCAGGCTAAGCGAGGCGGCCAGTGCGGACAGTTTGATGGTGGTTTTGATGACGTGATTCATGGGCGGACTCCAATGGTTTTGTGCCACCAGTATCCATTGCGCGCGATGCAATTGAACGCAGTGCGCGGCCACGTTGCAGTGTCAGCAAGGCGCTGAAACGGGCTGTGGGAAAAGCGGGGATGAGGGACCAGCGCCCGGCCTGGCAGACCTCTGCGCGAAGAACACGTGCGGTGGTGGCGCGCGGCAAAAACCAGCTGTCCACGGTCCATGGACTGTGGACACTGCAAAAGTCGAAGCCAATAAAAGGTCAACGCCAACCCGGTTGCCCATCCCCCCATTCCTCTCTAAAATCGCCGCCAGACAAGTTTCCACCACCCGGATTCTTGCGTAAGCGTTAACGTGAACCAACGCACAACAGATTGCCGTCATCCGCAATGCGGAAGGCCGCATCCGTGCAAGGTTCATACGCGTGCAAGCTTCTGCTTCCAACGCGGCGCCGCAGCGTCGCCCCCTTCCGATTATTGTTGGCATTGTGCTGATTGGCGCCAGTCTGCGCGCGCCCATCACCGCGCTTGGCCCCATCCTCGGCGATATCCAGCAAGACCTTTCCTTAAGCGACACCGCCGCGGGCGTGCTCAATGCCCTGCCGTTGATGATTTTTGCGCTGCTATCGCTGATCACGCCCGCACTGGGCCGACGCTGGGGGCTGGAGCGCGGCCTCGGCTTTGCGCTCGTCGCCATCAGCGCGGGCATTGTCGTGCGCTCGCTGCCGCTGCCCGGCGTGCTGTGGCTGGGCACTTTGCTGGCCAGCGGCGGCATCGCCATCGGTAACGTATTGCTGCCCGGTTACGTCAAGCGTGAATTCCCGGATAAAGCGGCGTGGTTAATCGGCCTGTATGCGGCCTCGATGGCGACGTTTGCCGGGCTGGCGGCGGGCGTGGCGGTGCCAATTGCGCATGCGGCCGGTTCGAGCTGGCGCATGGCCATTGCCTGCGCATTGCCGCTGTCCATCATTGCGCTGGGCGTGTGGCTGCCGCCGCTGGCATCGCGCCCGCCACACCATCGCGCGACGGCCCAGGCGCATTCTGTCCAGACGCCACTGACGCCATGGAAGCAAGCGTTAGGCTGGCAAGTGGCGCTGTTCTTTGCTTGCCATTCGTTTATCTTCTATTCGCTGGTGACCTGGTACGCCGCCATCGCCGCAGCCCAGGGCGTAACGCCCACGGCCGCCGGATTCGACTTGCTGCTGTATCAAGTGGTGGCCGTCGCCGCCAACCTGGCCACCGCCCCGCTCATCAAACGCAGCAAAGATCAGCGCGCGATTGGCTTTTTGTGCGGCGCGTTGTTGCTGATCGGCACGCTGGGCCTGGCGGCCGCCGCGCCGCTGCCCCTGCTATGGCTGCTGCTCGCCGGGCTGGGCGCAGGGTTTTCGATGAGCACCAGCTTGTCGCTGTTCGCGCTACGCGCCAGCAACCCGGACCAGGCCGCGCGGCTGTCGGGCATGGCGCAATTTGTGGGCTACAGCGGCTCGGCCTGCGGCCCGATCCTGTTTGGTGGGCTGCACGAATACGCCGGCAACTGGAACGGCTCGCTGGCGATGCTGGTGCTGGCATCCGTACTGGTGACGCTATTTGCGGTGCTGTCGGGGCGCGGCAAGACGCTGCGTTGAGGCTGGCCATTGCTTCCACACGGGCGGCCACCGTGCCGCACAGGCCGCATCCCGGCCGCGCGTTCGCACAGTTTGATTACAACAAGTTTCTTGCCTGACACATTCCAGATATCATTTGATAACAATTCTCATTATTGCTAATCACGATTTCTGGAGCCGTCATCTTGGCTGTCGAGCAAGACCCCACTGCGCAGTTCTCCGCGCTCTATGGCGAGCATCATGCCTGGCTGGCGGGCTGGTTGCGGCGCAAGTTGGGCAATGCGGCGGATGCGGCTGATCTGGCGCACGACACCTTTGTGCGCGTGATGGCGGGCCGCGATCTGACCAGCGTGATCGAACCGCGCGCGTTTCTGACCACGGTGGCCAAGGGCGTGCTGGTTAACTGGTACAAGCGCCAGGCGTTGGAACGCGCATGGCTGGAGGCATTGGCGCAATTGCCCGAAGCGCAAATGCCCTCGCCCGAACAGCGTTATGTGATGCTGGAAACCTTGCATGCGCTGGACGCCATGCTTGATGCGCTGCCGCCTTTGGTCAAGCGCGCGTTTTTGCTGGCACAGCTGGAAGGGAGGAAGTACGAGGCGATCGCCGCAGAATTGCGTGTATCGCTGATTACGGTAAAGCGCTACATCAAGCAGGCGTATCTGCAATGTTTGCTGCTGGCGGATGACTTGCCCGCATGAACGCGCCCATCGATCCACAAGTATTGGCGCAAGCGGCGGACTGGCTGGTGCGGCTGCAAGACAGCAAGGTTAGCGCGCAAGACCGCCACGCCTTCGAACAATGGCGCAATGCCGCACCCGAACATGCGCGCGCCTGGTTGCGCGCCGAGCATCTGTTGCAGCGTCTGGACGAATTGCCCGCCGCGCTGGCCATCAGCACGCTGGAACGCGCGCCAACACTCAGTCGCCGCGCTGCCTTGGGCCGCATTGCATTGGCGCTGGGCGTCATGCCCGCCGGGTGGCTGGGCTGGCGCGCGGCACAACGTCAGGGCTGGCTGGCCGACCAGCATACGGCGGTGGGCGAACATCGCGCGCTGCAACTGGCGGATGGCTCGCGGCTGACGTTGAATACCTCAACCCGGCTGGATATTGATTTCTCGGCCAGCGCGCGCCGCCTGACCTTGCCACATGGCGAAATCCTGCTCGAAACCGCGCCAGACCGCATCCAGCCAGCGCGCCCGTTTCTGGTCCACACGCCTGACGCCGTGCTGCGCGCCATGGGCACGCGCTTTATGGTGCGGCGGCGCCATGGCCGCACGCATCTGGCCGTATTTGACGGCGCGGTCGCCATTGCACTGCCGCGCCAGCCCGCACAAATGATCCTGGTCGCCGGCCAGCAAACGTTGATCCACGCCGGCCAGATCGCCGCACCCAGCCCGGCCGACGATACCCTGGCCGCCTGGACGCGCGGCTTGCTGCTGGCCGACGCCATGCGGCTGGATCAACTGGTGGACGAATTGGGCCGCTATACCTCGGTGTATCTGCAATGCGATCCGGCGGTGGCGGCGCTGCGGATTTCCGGCGTGTTTCCGCTCAATGATGTCCCGCGCGCATTGGCCATGCTGATGGCGGCCAGCCCGGTCGATGTTGCCCAGCGTTTTGGCGGTTATTGGCAAACCGTAATCCCGCGCGCGGAGCATGGCTGATGCCTGCGCAAAAATTCTATCGCGCAGCGCTGATACTTTTTGCAGTCCTGGCTGGCAAGGAGATAAACCCCGTCTCCTCATCAGAAAGGAAGTGCTGAATGTCCCCGCTTTACTCGCGCCGCCTCCAAAGCCCCGGCCGCGCCAAAACGCTGCCGCAACTGCTGCGTGCCACCTCATTTGCGTTGCTGTTGTCCGCGTCGATCAGCGCTCCGGCGCAGGCGCTTGAGGCCCACCCCATCGACACGGTCGCGCCGCGTACCTATCACATCGCCCCCGGTCCGCTGGGCCGCGTGCTATCTGGCTTTGCGCTGGATGCGGGGCTGGCGCTGTCGTTTAACCCGGCGCTGACCGAAGGTCAGACCAGCAAAGGTCTCGACGGCAACTATTCGGCGCGCGATGCGATCAACCGCTTGCTGGATGGCAGCACGCTGATGCTGATGGAACTGGATAACGGCGGCTACACGCTAAAAAAGCAACCCGCCGCCGCACCGACCCCAGCCGCTGACGCCGCCGCCACCTTGCCGTTGGTGAAGGTGGAAGCCGCGGCCCAACGCGACCCCACCAGCGAGGGCTCCGGCAGCTATATCACGCCCGCCATCACCCTCGGCCTGGGCGAGCATTCGGTGCGCGAAACGCCCAACTCAGTCAGTGTGGTCACGCGTCAGCGCATCGAAGACCAGAGCTTTGTGCGGCTGGAAGACGCCATGCAATACACCACGGCGATGAAGGTCACCACGTACGGCACCAACAGCTCGGCCATTGAATCGCGCGGTTACACCATCGACCATTATCAGATTGATGGCGTGTCCTCGTCCGCGCGCGTTTACGAAAACAACTTTGGCCTGGCCATGTACGACCGCATCGAAGTCTGGCGTGGCCCCACCGGCCTGCTGCAAGGCTCAGGCGACCCCGGTGGCACGTTGAACTTTGTGCGCAAACGCGCCGAGCCGGTGCTGGCCGCCAACGCGCATGCCGCAGTGGGCAGCTGGGACAACTATTACTCGGATGTCGATCTGACCGGCCCGTTAACCGAAGACGCGCGCCTGCGCGGCCGCCTGGTCGCGTCTTATCAAGATCGTGGCTACTTTACCGATTACGCCGCGTCGCGCGAGCCGATGATTTACGCGACGCTGGAATTCGACATCACCGACAACATCACCGTCTCGATCGGCAATACCTGGCAGCAAAACAAGACCTTGCCGTTCTTTGGTCTGCCCATCGACAGCACGGGGCATTTGCCCGATGTTTCGCGCTCCACCTATGTGGGGGCCAGTTGGGCGCACACCACGCAGCAAGCCAATCGCAGCTTTGTGGAACTGGAAGACAGGCTGGCCAATGGCGGCACGGTCAAGCTGGATGCGGTGTACCTGGCGCGTAAAAACGATGGCGAAATCGCATGGGGCAGTAGCCTGGTCGATCCGGCTAGCGGCAATTTTGAGCTGATTCCGTATTTCTCGATGGGGCGTGAGCGCGAACTGAATCTGAATGCGCAAATCACGCAGCCATTTACGCTGTGGAATCTCAAACAGGAATGGGTAGCGGGCGCCAATTATCAAAGGCTGGCCAGCACCAACGCCTATAACAGCAGCACCTGGGGCCAGAACGGCTTTGTGCAGGATATCTTTGCGCCCGACGTTAATGTGGCCAAGCCGGATGTGGCCATCGATGCCCCCAGCCACGCCGCGCAAAAACAAAGTGCGTTATTCGGGCAGCTGCGCATCAAGCCGATTGAGCCTTTGACGCTATTGTTGGGGGGCCGCCTGGCCTGGTTTAAAAGCGAGGACCTTGATCACCCCGGCAATGATCTAACCGAGAACGGCAAATTCATTCCGTATACGGGCGTGGTTTACGACGTCAGCCCGCAATGGTCGGTGTACGGCAGTTTTAGCGATATCTTTGCGCCGCAATCCGATATCGATTCCGCTGGCCATTACCTGCCCGCACGCAAAGGCAAGCAATATGAAGTCGGTGTTAAAGGCGAACATCTGAACGGCAAACTCGATAGCAGCCTGGCGTTTTATCGAATTGAAGACACCAATCGCGCCATGAGCGATCCAGCCAATCCTGATTTCTCGATTGCATCCGGCAAGGTGCGCAGCCAGGGTATCGAGGCGGAATTAACCGGCCATATCACAGCGCAATGGAATGTCACCACCGGCTATGGCTTTAACACTGCCAAGCAGATTACCGCTGCGCCGGGCCAGGAAGGCCAGCCCTTTAATACCACTTTTCCCAAACACACGTTTTCGCTCTGGAGCGATTACCGCACCGTCGCGCCCAATGATCACACGGTGACTTTGGGGGGCGGCATGCGTTATCGCAGCAGCATCTACAACGAAGACTCCGGCATTCGTGTAACACAGGGTGGCTTTACTTTATTTGCCGTGCAAGCCGGTTATTACATTACTCCCAAAGTGCTCGCCAGCCTGACCATCAACAATCTGTTTGATAAAAAATATCTGGATCGCCCCGAAGCATGGACGCGGCAGAATTATTTTGGCGAACCACGCAGCTTTATGTTGAACGTTGGCTGGAAACTGTAGTCATCAAATAACAAAAAAATAGCCGCCCGGATGCGTTTAAACACCGGGCGGCGTTGTCATTAAACCGCACGTATTTTTATTAGAAAGTGGCCTATGTCTTCTCATGCTCGCCGATTGCGCCGTTGGTATGTCGTCCATTTATGGAGCAGCCTGATCTGCACGCTGTTTTTGCTGCTGATCTGTATAACCGGCTTACCGCTGGTATACACCGAAGAAATCGACCATCTGCTGAGCAATGACCCGCCGTACGCTGCCTTGCCCGCCAATACCCCGCCCGCCAGCGTCGACCGTATTGTCGCTGCGGGCTTGCAACGCTATCCCGGTCAGGTGGTGACTTCGCTCTATATCGATGATGACGCGCCGCAGGTTTATCTGTTTATGGCGCCGTCGATGCAGGCGCTGCGCGAGCATCCCGATAGCGGCCATTATTTGCAGTTTGATAGCCGCACCGCGCAATTCGTCAAGGAATCCGATCCGCCGGGCGAGCATTTGCCGTCGTTTACTTCGCTGATGTTTTCACTGCACACCGATCTGTTTGCCGGCCTGCCCGGCGAATTGTTTATGGGCGCTATGGGCTTGCTGTTTGTGGTGGCCACCGTGTCGGGCGTGGTGCTGTATGCGCCATTTATGAAGAAACTGGATTTTGGCACCGTGCGGCGCAAACATGGTTCGCGTATACGCTGGCTGGATCTGCACAATCTGCTGGGCATTGCCACCTTGATGTGGGTATTGATCGTCGGCCTGACCGGCGTGTTGAATGAATTGGCCACGCCACTATTTGGCGTGTGGCAAAACACTGATATTAACCAGGCATTGCAGGCGTGGAAGGACAAACCGCCCATTCGCGCCGACCAGTTAAGCTCGCCGCAAGCGGCGATTGAAACCGCCCGCAAGGCGTTGCCTGAAATGACCGTCACCGGCATCAATTATCCAGGCAGCGAAATCGGCAGCCCGCACCATTACATGATCTGGACTAAAGGCAATGAAGCACTGACGTCCAAGCTGTATACACCCGTATTGGTTGACGCCATTACCGGCCAACTGAGCGCCGTCATGCCCATGCCTTGGTACTTAAAAGCACTGGAATTATCGCGCCCGCTGCACTTTGGCGATTACGCCGGCAATCCGCTCAAGATTTTATGGCTGCTGTTTGATATCGCCGCCATCGTTATCCTGGGCTCAGGGCTATATCTGTGGTTTGCCCGGCATAAACAACGCCGCGCGCGCTTTCGCAAATTGCTGCAACCGGCCCGCGCCGCCACTGCTACCGCCAGGGGGATCAATTGATGGATTGGTATAAACGCGCTCGCAAAAACCTGTGGGCGCTGCCCATTGCGCTATCGCTACTTACGCTAGCGGGATTATTTCTGGCGCTATTAACCACCGGCCTCTGGCATGGCGTGGCCTGGGCCATGTTGACGCTGCCCATCGGGATAACCGGCTGGTACGCATTTGCCGGGCGGTCCTGAAATCAATTGATTATGCGAGGGGAAAAGCGACCGCCCCCTACAAATGGATAGCACGGTGCACGCTGGATCAGCGCCGTGCGCCTCCGCGCAACACCGCCCACACCCGGCATGCCCACCGCGGCGCTTTCCAGGCATACTCAGCCCACCACCCGGGAGAGGTTGATGGCCGTCGAAAACATGCCTGATCTGCAATCGCACCCAGAAGCACCGCGCAATCCGCGTTTTGATCTGGTGCGCTATTTTTTCTGGCTGTCGCTGGTATTGATGGGCGTGGCCACCGTGGCCATGGCGGGCTATCTACGCTATTTCTCCAGCGAGCAAATGCTGCAATTAGAAAAAGTGCGCGCCGCGTCGCTGGTGCAGGTTTTTGAAAACTCGCTGTGGCCGCATTTCAAGCCACTCACGCAAATGAGCGACGACGTGACGCGTATGCGCGCCATGGCCACGCAAGAGCAATTGCAAAACAACGTGGTGCATTTGATGCAGGGCACCGATGTGGTCCGGCTCAAGGTTTATGCGCTGGATGGCATGACGGTGTTTTCCACCGATCCCAGGCAAGTGGGCGAAAGCGAAAAAGGCAATGACGGTTTTGAATCGGCCGTCGCCAATACGCCGGTTAGCGAACTGGCGCATCGCAACAGCATTGATGCATTTGACCGGCAATTAACCGACCGCGATCTGATTTCCACCTATGTGCCAGTGCATGGCGCCAATGGCAAGGTGGAGGGCGTGCTCGAAATCTATGTCGACGCCACGGCATTTGTCTCCAGCACGCGCGCGCAATTAACCTGGTTAACCATCGCAATCATTCTGTCGATGATTGCCCTGTATATCGCGCAAATGCTGGTGGTTAAACGCGCGGGCAATATCATTAAAAACCAGGCCGCCAAACTGGTTGAAATCAATCGCGAACTCGATCAGCGCGTTGAATTGCGCACGCAAGAACTGGGTGATGCCAATCGTTTGCTGGAAGGCGAAATTGAAGAACGGCGCAATGCCGAAGAGCGGCTGCACCAACTGGCGCATCACGATCCGCTCACCAGTCTGCCCAATCGTCTGCTGTTTAAAAACCGGCTGGAACAAGCATTAGCCACGCCGCCCACGCAACATCACCTGGCGGTGCTGTTTCTGGATCTGGATCGCTTTAAAGATGTTAACGATACGCTGGGCCATTTTATTGGCGATCAATTGCTGATTGCGGTGGCGGAACGTCTGATTGAGCATGTGCGGCCCGGCGATACCCTGGCGCGCATTGGTGGCGATGAATTTGTCTGCATCCTGGCCCATATCGAAAACGCCAATGCGGTTAATCCAGTGGCGGAGCGGCTACTGTCTTTATTTAATTTGCCGTTCCGGATTAGCGATAACGATATCCATCTTTCCGCCAGTATCGGGGTCAGCTTTTCGCCGCAAGACGGCACTGACTTTGATGCCTTGGTGCGCAAAGCCGATATCGCCATGTATCAGGCCAAAGCGCTGGGGCGTAATCGCTATCAAATGTATACGCACCAGATGTCGGTGGCCGCCGAAGAACGCGTATTGGTGGAACGCCATTTGCGCCGCGCGATTGCGGCGCAAGAAATTGCCGTTTATTTTCAGCCCAAAGTGGATTCCATCAGCGGCAAGCTGGTGGGCGCGGAAGCATTGGCGCGCTGGACCGATCCGGTATTGGGCGTGGTGCCGCCATCGCGTTTTATTCCGGTAGCTGAAGATTCCGGCTTGATCATCAAACTGGGCCAGCAAGTATTGGAAAAAACTTGCCAGCAGATTGCGCAATGGCGCGCGGACGGATTTGCCATTACGTCGGTCTCGGTCAATTTATCGGTTAAACAACTGGAGCTGGACGACTTTGCCGTGCGCCTGGCGCACCTGTTGGAAACCTACGATCTGCCCGCCTCGGTACTGGAACTGGAAATTACCGAAAGCGTGATCATGGCAGTGGCCGATGCCTTTAGCGTGCTCGAAGCCATCCGCGCGCTGGGCGTTAAATTGTCGATTGATGACTTTGGCACTGGTTATTCCTCGCTGGCTTATCTAAAGCAATTGCCCGTCGATATCCTCAAAATTGATCGCGCCTTTGTCACTGGCATCGGCACCGGTATCGATAGCGAAGCGATTATTCGTACCATCATCGGCCTGGCCCGCAGCCTGGGCTTGCGCACCGTGGCCGAAGGCGTGGAAGAACGCGCGCAGGTCGACTTTTTGCAACGCGAAGGCTGCACCACCATACAGGGCTATTTCTACGGCCGACCGCAAGCCGCGGCGTTGTTTGTGCAGGACTGGCAAGCGCGGAATACCTGAAGTCTGGAGCAGCGGCCCGCTGCGTTCGGCAGCGGGCGAATTACGCTCCGATATCCGGTTTGATTTCCGCTCTGTTTTCCGATCTTTTTTTGGCTAAAAAACTTTGCATATCAAGGTATTGAATCTGTTTTAACTGGCTCCGTTTCCGCTAAAATTTCCGCTATGTTTTCCTTATTTTGGCTTCGGCTTGTTCCGTCTTCCCCAGCCAGGGCGATGCCCCCGCAAACGCCCCCTTCAAGCGCTCAATAAACAGCCGCGTCTTGGTATTCACATAGCGCGCCGTCGGCGTAACAGCATGCAGCGGCAGCACCGGGCTGCGGTAGTCAGGTAGCACGCGTTGCAGTTGGCCGGTTTGCAAATGGCGCGCAAATACAAAATCCGGCCCATACACAATGCCGCCGCCCGCCAGCGCCACGGCCAGCATCACGGCGGTGTTATTGGCGCTAAAGCGGCATGGATAATCGAGATTGAAGGTCTGGCCTTGCGGGCTGGTAAAGCTCCACGGCGCGGTGGTGACTTCGCCCAGGTAGCCGATCAATTGATGCCGGGCCAGATCTTCGGGATGCGTCGGCACACCGGCGGCGGCCAGCCAGGACGGCGCGGCGCAGGCCAGCAACTGGCAATCGGCCAGCTTGCGCGCCACCAGGTTGGAGTCGGGCAACTGGCCGATGCGCAGCGCCAGATCCATGCCCTCTTCGATCAGATCGACAAAGCGGTCCTGCAAATGCAGCGACACCTCAACCTGCGCAAATTCGGCCATATACGCGGCCACCACCGGCCCCAGATACAGCGAACCAAAGGTGATCGGCGCAGCAATCCGCAGGCTGCCGCGCGGGGTGGCTTGCAAGTCGGCGGCCTCGTGATCGGCTTCCTGCAAGTCGTCGAGGATGCGTTTGGCCTTGGCGAAATAAGCGCGGCCCGCGTCGGTCAGGTTGAGTTGTCGCGTGGTGCGCTCGACCAGGCGCACGCCAACGTGGTCCTCCAACGCGGACAAATAGCGGCCCGCCATCACCGGCGACAGCCCAAAACGACGGCCTGCGGCGGCAATGCTGCCCTCGTCCACCGCCGCGACAAACACCGCCAAGCTGGTCAATCGATCCATCAGCGCCCCTCCGGATTAGATACTTTGAGTATGCATTCTATACACGCCAAGGTGCATTCACTACGCAGATGAGCTTGCGCACAATGGCCTCCGAACCGCGCGCCACCTTTGGCCCGCCGCCGCTTTGGAGCAAATCAGCATGAAAATCCACAATCAAAACGTCGAACTCAACGTGATCGATACCGCCGTGGGCGATGTCGCCTTGGTGTTTCAACATCACTGGGGCGGTTCGGCCGCCAGCTGGAATACAGTGATCGAGCAGTTGCGCGGCCAGTTTCGCTGTGTGGCCATCGATGCGCGCGGCGCCGGGGATTCCAGCGCGCCCGCCATTGGCTACAGCACCGCCGACCACGCCAGCGATGCCCGCGCGGTGATCGAGGCGCTGGGGCTCAAACGCTATCTGCTGGTCGGCCACTCCATGGGCGGCAAAGCGGCGCAGCTGCTGGCTTCGCAACAGCCTGCGGGCCTGGAAGGCGTGGTGCTGGTGGCGTCGTCGCCGTTGTCGCCGATGGCCATCGATGAAGCGCAGCGCCAGCAAATGCATGGCGCGTACGCCTTCCTCGGCGCGGTGGAATTTACGCTGGACAATGTGCTGCTGGGCAGCACCGTCGCGCCGCCAGTGCGCCAGCAATTACGCGACGATGCGCTGCGCTTGAGCCTGCCTGGCAAAAACGGCTGGCTGGAAGTCGGCTCGCGCGAGGATTTCAGCGCGCGCGCCGCACAGGTCAACGTGCCGGTGACCATCATCGCGGGCGAGCTGGACCGGGTTGATCCAGTAGAGGTAATCACCCACAAGATCGCGCCGCTCTACCCGGCCGCAGAGCTGCATCTGCTGCCCGGCAAAGGCCACTTGTTGCCCGCCGAAGCACCGCAAGACCTCGCAAACATCATCCGCAAATTTGCGACCCGCGCTGTACCGGCGCAGATCGCCTGAATGCGCGGGGCGTTTACTTAATGCGATGACACAAAACCGCGTGACGGCGCGGGGTCGGGCAAGGCAAAGCTTTGCTTCATGCGCGCCACTTCCTGCAGCGGGCTGCGGCCAAACAGGCGCTTGAATTCGCGGCCGAATTGCGAGGCGCTTTCGTACCCCACCTGCGCGCTGGCGGCCCCGGCTGTCATGCCGTTGCGCGCCATCAGCAAGCGTGCCTGGTGCAGGCGCGTGGACTTGAGATATTGCATCGGCGAGCTATCGGTCACCGCCTTGAAATGCACATGAAACGTGGCCACGCTCATGCCCGCCGAGGCCGCCAGCGACGGCACATCCAGCGGCTGCGCAAACGACTGGTGGATCAGTTGGATGGCGCGGCCGATCTTGCCAAACTGGCCGTGCGCGGCCAGTGCGGCGCGCATCGATCCGCCTTGTTCGCCCAGCATCACGTGCAGATATATCTCCCGCACCAGCGCTGGCCCCAGCAGTCGGGTTTCCAGCGGCGAGGCCAGCGCGCGCAGCAAGCGCAACACGCTGTCGGCCATGCGCGCGTCCAGCGGCGTCGAGGCCATGCCGCGCGGCGCGGCGTTGGGCAATTGCGCCAGCGCGTCCAGCTGCAACATCAGATCGGTGGCCAGATTAAAGTCGAGCCGCAGATACAGCGCCAGTAACGGCTCGGCCGCGCTGGCTTCGGTCTCCATCGAAAAAGGCAAAGCCACCGACACCACCAGATAATGCTGCGGGTCGTAGATATACACCTGGTCACCCAGATAACCGCGCTTGCGTCCCTGGCAGACGATGACGATGCCGGGCTCGTACAACACTGGCGTGCGCGTCAACGGCCGATCCGAGCGCAGCAGGCGAATATCATCAAGCCCGGTCAGGTTGTAGCCTTCAATCGGGGCCAGTCTGGCCAGTAATTCGATGGCTTCGGGCGCGAGTACGGTGGTGGTTTTGCGGGCGGTGGCGGGCATGGTTGATACAGCGCAAAGCGATGGCGCTACTTTGCCACTGTCCGCGCGCCAGCGGGGCGTCCTCAGACAATCAGGCTAAACATGCAGAGCATCGGGTCTTAGCGCCAACGCGGGTGGCGCCTAGCATGGCGGCATTGTTTAACCGATGTGACTGGAGTTGCCCACGATGAGCTTGTCCCCTACCCCAACCCACAAAACCGTGCTGATTACTGGCGTGTCGTCCGGCTTTGGCCGCGCCTTTGCCGTCGCCTTGTTGGCGGCGGGCCATCGCGTGATCGGCACCGTGCGCAAACCCGAGGCTTGTGCCGAATTCACCGCATTGCATCCGCACAATGCGCATGCCGTGGTGCTGGATGTAACTGATTTCGCCGCCATTGAACCCGCAGTCGCGCAAATGCAAAGCCAGTTTGGCCCGATCGACGTGCTGATCAATAACGCCGGTTATGGCCACGAAGGCACGCTGGAAGAATCGCCGCTGCACGAGCTGATCGCGCAATTCAATACCAATGTGTTTGGCGCGGTGGCGCTGATTAAAGCCGTGTTGCCGGACATGCGGCAGCGCCGGCGCGGCCACATTATCAATGTCACTTCGATGGGCGGATTTATCACCATGCCCGGTATCGCTTACTACTGCGGCAGCAAGTTTGCGCTGCAAGGCATCAGCGACACGCTGGTGCAAGAACTGCGCGGGCTGGGCATCCACGTCACCGCGCTGGCGCCCGGGTCATTCCGTACCGATTGGGCCGGCCGTTCGATGGTGCGATCAGAACGCAGCATTGCGGATTACGACGCGCTGTTTGACCCGATTCGCGCCGCGCGCGAGGCCAAATCGGGCAAGCAACTGGGCGATCCGGCCAAAGCGGGCCAGGTGTTGGTGGATTTGATCGCCCACGAAGCGCCGCCCGCGCAGCTGTTATTGGGTAGCGATGCTTTGGGCCTGGTGCGGGCGCGGCTGGAATCCTTGCGCGCCGAGATCGACCAGTGGGAAGCGGTAACGCGCTCGACTGATTTCGCGTAATCGGCCCACTAACTGCAAAGCGCCGCTTGCACCCTGCTCGCCACCGAATATATGGTTCGTATATGAAACGTATATACGGAAGCGCACATGGGCATTGTTAACATCGACGACGAACTGCACGACCAGATCCGCAAGGCCAGCGCGGTGTCGTGCCGTTCCATCAATGCGCAAGCGGCGTTCTGGATCAAGATGGGCATGCTGGCCGAGATGAACCCGACGCTGACTTTTAATGAGATTGTGGCGCGCGAATTACGCGCCGCTGGCGTGGAGACCGCCGCCTTCCGGGTGGCCGCGTTATGACCAAGCGTCCCGAAGAAATCGCCATCATGGCCGAGGCTGGGCGGCTGTTGGCCAGCGTGTTTGCAAGGCTGGATACGCTGGATTTGCTCGGCATGTCCACCATGCAGGTTAACGATCTGGTCGACGCGTTCATCGTCAACGACCTGAACGCGCGCCCGGCCAGCAAAGGCCAGTACGGCTATGCCTATGCATTGAATTCATCGCGCAACCAGGTGGTGTGCCACGGCGTGCCGTCACCGACCGAGATTTTGCAGGATGGCGATATCGTCAATTTTGATATCACGCTGGAGAAAGGCGGCTATATCGCCGATTCCAGCAAAACCTATCTGGTGGGCCATGTCGGCCCCGAAGCGCGGCGACTGGTGCAGGTAACGTACGACGCGCTGTGGAAAGGCATCAACACCGTGCGCCCCGGCGCGACGCTGGGCGACGTCGGCCACGCGATTGAACGCTATGCGCGGCAGAATGGTTTTTCGGTGGTGCGCGAATTTTGCGGCCACGGCATCGGCCAACACATGCACGAAGAGCCGCAAGTGCTGCATTACGGTTCGCCGAAAACCGGCCTGGTGTTGCGCGAAGGCATGGTGTTTACCATCGAGCCGATGCTGAACCAGGGCCGCCGCGCCATCTACACCGAGGCCGATGGCTGGACGGTGGTGACGCGCGACGGCAAGTTGTCGGCGCAGTTTGAACACACGGTGGCGGTCACGCGTCAGGGCGTGCAAGTGTTAACGCTGCGCGCTGACGAGAAACACGCCGCCTGAGCGCCCGCGATCAGAGGGATGGAGTGGCCACCGGCACTTCGTCCAGCGTTCGATACACCGCTTTGCCCCATTCCAGCGCCAGCCGCACATCCTGGTCCGCGCCTTTGGACGCGCCGTCGATGCGATAAACCGCATCGCAACGCTGCAGCAATCGGTGCGCCACCGGGTACATATAGTGTTCGCTGATCGCATCGCCCACCGTTTGCGAACCGGCCATGGCGGCCAGCGGCAGCGCGGCCCATTCGCCGATCAGCGGCATATGACCACGTTCATATACATCCAGCGCCGCGCGTTCCAGATGCTTGAGATTCAGCGCAATCTTTACCGGATCGCCATCGGTGCCGCTGCGATAAGGCCCGGCAATCAAAATCAGTTGGCCGCTCATAGCGCGCCCTCCCCATGCAGGCCGCGCAGGGCCAGATGTTGTAACAGCATGATGGTTTTGCCATCGACGATTTCGCCACGCGTAATGGCCGCTAGCGCATCGGCCAGCGTCATTTCGATCACCTCCAGATCTTCACCTTCGGCCTCGACGCCGCCACCGTGGTGGATGCGTGTGTCGGCCGTGTATTCGGCGATAAAGAAATGCAGTTTTTCGGTGACGGAACCGGGGCTCATATAGGCCTCGAACACCTTGTGCACCTCGCCCACGCGGTAGCCGGTTTCTTCTTCCACTTCGGCGCGGATGCGTGCCTCGGGCGAGGCGTTATCGAGCAAGCCGGCCGCCGCCTCGATCAACATGCCGTCGTGGCCGTTAACAAACACCGGCAGGCGAAACTGGCGCGTCAGCACCACGGTTTTTTGCTGCGGATTAAACAGCAAAATGGTCGCGCCATTGCCGCGATCATAGGTTTCGCGGCTTTGCCGTTGCCACACGCCATCGCGGCGCAAAAAGTCGAAGGTGGTCTTTTTAAGGACGTACCAATCGTCCGATAACACGCGGGTTTCGATGATGCGCACGCGCTCTGCCGTGGTGGTCATGCTGGCTCCATTTCACAAATCGGGAGCATTCATGCTATCGTGCAGTTTCGTGCAATACAAGCATCTTCGTGCAAAACCATGCTGACCACAGAACGCAAGAAAACCATCCTCGAATTACTGGCGCGCGACGGCCGCGTGCTGGCCGCCGACCTGGCCGCCGCCTTTGGCACTTCGGAAGACACCATCCGCCGCGACCTGCGCGAACTGGCGGCGGAAGGCTTGCTGCAACGCGTGCATGGCGGCGCATTGCCTGCGTCTTCGGCGGTGGCGCCGTTCGCGCAACGGCGCTCGATTGAGTCTTCGGCCAAACGCAATATCGGCCGCGCCGCCGCAGCGATGATTGCGCCGGGCCAGATCGTGATCATTGATGGCGGCACCACCTCGGCCGAGCTGGTTAAACATCTGCCGCTCAGCCTGGCCGCCACCGTGGTCACGCATAGCCCCACCGTGGCAGTGGCGCTGGTGGACCATCCTTCCATCGACGTGATCATGATCGGCGGGCGCTTGTACAAGCATTCGGTGGTCAATGTCGGCGCGGCGGCCATCGAGGCGATGTCGCATATCCATGCCGATATCTACTTTATGGGCGTGACCGGCTTGCACCTGACTGAAGGGCTCAGCACCGGCGATATGGAAGAGGCGTATATCAAACGCGCGCTGTCGGCCCGCGCGGCCGAGACCGTGGTGTTGGCGTCGATGGACAAGCTGAATGCGGCGTCGCGTTATGCGATTGGTGATGTGACGCTGGCCAATACCGTCATCGTCGAGGCGCAGGCCGATGCCGCCATTACGCAAGCGCTGCAAGCCAAAGGCATCAGCGTGGTACGCGCCTAAGCGACGCCAGCCGCTTCTGTCCAGGCCTACAAGCGAAAACGCGTCACCACCGTTTGCAAGTGCTGCGACAAGCCATCGAGCTGTAACGACGCCGTGGCCAGGCTGCGCACGGTGGCGCTGTTTTCTTCGGCCATGCGCGCCACCATTTCCATGCTGCCTGCCAGGCCCAGGCTGGCGCTGCGTTGCTCGGCCAGCGCGCCGTCGATGACGGTAATGGCGCTGGCAATGGCGCGCGTGCCGCTCTCGATATCCTGCATGGTGGCTGAGGTTTTTTCGGCGGTATCCGACACCACGCCCGCGCGGCTCAGGCTGCGGCCCATGCTGTCGGTCACCTGGTTTACGCCGGACTGGATGGTGTTGATCATTGCGGTAATTTCGCCGGCCGAGCGCGTGGTGTGTTCGGCCAGCTTGCGCACTTCGTCGGCCACCACCGCAAAACCGCGCCCCTGTTCGCCCGCGCGCGCCGCTTCAATGGCCGCATTCAGCGCCAGCAGATTGGTCTGATCCGCCAGCCCGCGAATCACATTCACCACATGGTCGATATGGCGGATATCGGTTTGCAATTGCGTCATCTGCGCGGCGGTTTCGGCCATTGCGCCGGTCACCAGGCCGATCTCGCCGGACGACGTGCGCGCGGCATCGCTGCCCTCGGTAGCCAGCCGCCCGGCCGCGTCGGCACGCGCGGCGGCTTCATCGGCGCTGTCGGCCACGTGGTTCACGCTGACAGTCAATTGTTCGATGGTGGCGGCCGCGCTAGACGTGGCTTCGGCCTGCTGATGCGAGCCTGCGGCAATCTGCTCGGCCGAAGCCGACAGCGCTTTGGCGGCGGCAGCCACGCGCCCGGCATCGTCATGGATGCCCGATACCACTTCGCGCAGGCCCTGGCGCATGTCTTGCATGGTGCGGGCAATTTCGATGGCTTCGTCGCGGCTGGGCGCGATGTGTTCGCGCTGACCCGATAGATCGCCCGCCTTGATCGCATGCGCCAGCCGCACCGATTTTTTAAGCGGCGTGGTGATAATCCAGCCCAGCGTGAGCGCCATCAGCACGCCCACAATCAGCGCACACACCGCCACGCTGATCATGGTCCAGAGCGCGGTGTGATAACTGGCCTGCGCCGTCGCGCCCGATTGCAGCATTTGCTGCTCCTGGTATTGCGTCATGCGCTTGAGCGCCGCCGCCAGCGCCGTGTTATCGGGGCTGATGGTGCTGGCCAGGTACGCCACCGCCGCGGCGTTCTGGTTGGTTTTGATCAGCGTTTCCATCTGCGGCAGATCGCGCGTCAGCTTGTCGTCGGCGCTGTGTATCTGCGCCAGAATGCCGCGGCCGGTGGGGGTGCGGATCAGCCGCGTCATATCGCTGATATCGGCTTGCGCCTGGGTATGCAATTGCTCGATCAGCGCCACATTGGCGGCATTCTGCGTATCGCTGGTGCCGATAATGCCGTCGCGAATCACCCGGCGTATCTCCAGATAAGCCGTGCTGACCTTGTACGCCAGCGCCAGCTTGGGGTAGCGGCTGTCGGTAATGTCGATCAGGTTGGCATTGATGCTGGCCATCTTCCACAGGGCCGTGCCCACCACAATCGCCAGCAAAACCAACACCACGGCAAAGCCCGACAGCAGCTTTTGTTGCACCGACATCAGACGCAGCATGGCAACCCCCGGTCCAGGGCAAGTGGACGTTTACGGATGAGATCATCCGTTATAGCGGCTGGCATTCTCCGGCGCGGCTCCGTCGGGCGGCGCAATGGCGCGCTGCCGGGGCCGCTTAACCGTGCGGCACGCTGGATAGCTGAGACGGGCCTTTGATATCAAAGCGCACCACTTTGCCGTCCTGCACGCGAAACACATGGCGGATGACCTCATCCAGCACGGTCACGCCTTGCAGATCGCGCACGGTCTGATGCACTTCGACTTCCTGTGCGCCGTCATCGGTGGCGGCAATGTTGAGCGGAATAACGGTGGGGTCGATCACCGACCATTGATAAGTCCAGTACTCGCGCACCGCCTGCGTGCCCTGCACATGCGTGCCCTCCATGCCATTGGCCCAGAGCACATCGGGGGCCAGCGCGGCCAGCACGGCCTCGATATCGCGCGCGTTAAAGCGGTTGTACAGATGTTCAATCAGTTGGGCATCGGTCATGACGGGATTTCCTGTGGGCGGGTCAGCGTTATTAAACGGCTGCTGCCACTGTAGCCCAGCGCGAAGACGCGCTGGCGCCGGACTCGTGCTGCGTGTACTACCGTCTGCCGTCCACCGGCCCCGCAGCCGACGAAGTGTCATCCACCCGCTTGCCAGTCTGCCCCAGCGACTCTATGGTAAGTACCAAGTCAGCAAATTCACAAATCTGAGTCAACTTTAATTTGCGTAAGGAAGGCCCGAAGTGTCCCTCTCCCCCCTCAAATCAATGGTGCTGGCTGCGGTCATTGCGTGGGCTTCGGCCGGCGCTGCGCAGGCCGGCTCCGCCCAACTGGCCTTGCATGAAGCCGTACAAGGCGATGTCACCCAGATCTTTAACGGGTTTAGCGGCTGGATTACCAACAGCAACGGCGGACGCACTGACTTCACCAATAGCTATGCCGCCAGTCTCTACGATTCGTCGGGGCAGACCGAATTCAGCGTCAGCGCCAATAGCACATCGCTGGATCTGTACGCCGATCTATTCACCACCGCAGGCGATACCACGCTCGAAGGCTGGAACGGGCCGATTGAATTTGTGGTGGGCCCGGCGGGCGGATCGGTTTCGATTGACTATCAACTGGGCGCCACGCTGTGGATTTCTTCGCAACGCAAACCCACCGATATCAGCAGCGCAGACTTCTTGCTGAGTTCCGATTACGACCAGTTTCGCGGCATCGGAACCCGGTTAAAAGCCGTTGAGCCGGGTGCGCCTGCCTTCGACGCCGCAACGCAGACGCTCCAATTTGCTGGCACCGGCGCGGAAGTCCATTACTTTGCGCATCTCGATTTCGGTGCCTTTAGCAACGGGTATGCGGTGGATCCGGTGCCTGAACCCGAAACCTGGGCGCTGATGGGCATGGGTCTGGTGGCCGCAGTGGCAGCGGCGCGCAAGCGGCGTCGGGCGTAATGCATCGGACGCGGCGGCGCGATCGAGCAGACTGATCTCTGCCCCATACCGATCGCGCAGTCGCTCCGCCGTTTAGCTGGCCATCACGATATGTTGATCCAATTTGGGCACATGAATATGCCCGCCCAAGGCGTCGCCGTACGCCCGCGCCTGGCCTTGCAACAGATAGCGCGCGGTGACTGCGCACAGGGCGGCATCGCGCGCATCCACTGATTTGAGCGTGGCGGTCGCGATGCCCAGCGTTTGCAGCAATTGCTTGCGCTGCGTGCTTTTACGCCGGGCGCATGCCACTTCGCGCCCTAAAAAGGCACAGACGATGGCATGCGGGAAGGTTTCGAAGCAGATGCGCTGACCGTTCCAGGCGGGCGTTTCCAGTAGTGCGAAATCATCGGCCAGCGCTTGGTACACCGCCTCGCCATTGAACATCCAGCCGTAAAAGCCCGACAGACTCGCCAGCGCTTGCGCGCGCGTGGGTGTTGAAAACGATGAGATGCGTTGTTTGGCCAACATGGCCTCGGCGACGCGACCCGCATCGCCCAGGCGCCATTGGCAGGGCGCATCTACGCCCACCGCCATCACCTCATACTCCAGACAGTGGCGCCGCAAATCCGCAGGCGTTTGTTTGCCGACGCTCAGCAACACCTGATCGCCCTGCAGAATCACCAGATTGCATTTTTTCTTGTCTCCACCGACATCGATACCGGCTACACGGTGTTGCATCTCGTCCCTCCTTTTTCTGGACTGTCAGTGTGTTCTAGCTGCGCGGCTTGAATTCGCAACCCTTGGCATTCGAAAACGTATAAATCAGGATCAGCATGTTTTCGTCCGAGCCCAGCGTGACGGCCGCTAGCTGCGCTGGCAGGGGATGTTGCCGCGTGGCCACCCACGTCATCGCCACGCCGGGTCGCGCGGCAGCATTGTCTTCTGCAGCATCCTGCACATCCAGCCCTTTGCCGTATTGCTTGATCAGCGCGGCTTGTAGCGCCAGGCCTTCAGCGGCGTACTGCCACGGCTGGCTGGCCTCTGCCCTGCCGCTGACCGAACACAAGCCCGTTTGCGGCGAGATCACCACTTCAAACTTGTTCAGCGGCGCTACCGGGGTGGGCGCGGTCGGCATGCGCCAGGTATCGGCGTAGCCGGTGGGGATGGCGCTGGGCTGATAAGCCGCCAGCTCGGACAGGGTCTGACCCTGGTGCAAGCCGAAGGCAACCGGGATTTCATCCAGCGGCGCGGCGTGGACGGCCGCACTCGCCAAGGCCAAGCCCAGCGCAAACCAGCGATATCGCATTGATCTCTCCCCCTCACGTTGGACCGCCCCGGTGCCAGGGCGGGCGCGCAATCATCATCGATCAGTTCTATCAATAACGGAACCCTGCGCACGAGGCCAACCAGCGCAAGGCTTACCCGATCTTGCGCATTACTGCGGCAAAAACCGCATACCGTGCATAAACATACATGAACCGCTTAACATTTGCACGTTTATGCGTAATCATAGGTCCACATTCATGCACGATTAAGCGCGTTGCCATACGGTGGGTCATGACCCACCACCCAATGTGGCTGGCCAGGTTCGCGCTTCGTCGCACATGGCTTTGCACGGTGGGTCATGACCCACCACCACCGCACACCCTGGAGTACGCCCTATGTTTTCGGCCGACAGCCCCGCCACGCGGCTGGCAACCCGTATCGCCTTTCTTGTCGCCGGTTTCGGCGTGTCGTGCTGGGCGCCGCTGGTGCCCTTTGCCAAACAGCGGCTGGCGATCAACGACGGCCAGTTAGGGTTGTTGTTGCTTTGCATCGGCATCGGTTCGTTGTGTTCGATGACGTTTACCGGCGTGATCAGCGCGCGTTATGGCAGCCGTCGCCCCATCATGCTGGCCGGCCTGGCAATGGCAATCATTCTGCCGTTTCTGGCGCTGGCGCCCAGTTCGCTCACCCTGGGCGCGGCCTTGTTCTGCTTTGGCGGCGCGCTGGGCTCGCTGGATGTGGCGATGAATGTGCATGCGGTCGAAGTGGAACGCGCGGCGCAACAGCCGTTGATGTCGGGCTTTCATGCCTTGTTTAGCGTGGGTGGCTTTTCGGGTTCGACGGCGATGACGTTTTTGCTCTCCACGCAAATCACCCCGCAAACCGGCACCTTGCTGTGCGCGGCGGTGATGGTGTTGGCGATGCTGTATGCGTGGCCGCGCCTGCTCAAACAGAGCGCGCCTGATAGCGAAGGCCCGTTGTTTGCCTTGCCGCACGGCATTGTGTTGCTACTGGCCGTGCTGTGCGCGGTCACCTTTTTGGCCGAAGGCGCATTGCTGGACTGGGGCGCGCTGCTGGTCACCGGCAAAGGCCTGGTGGCGGCGGCGCAAGGCGGGCTGGCGTATATGTTGTTTTCAATTGCGATGACGGCGGGCCGTTTAAGCGGCGATTGGGTAACCGCACGCATCGGCGACCGCCCTACCCTGTTCTGGGGCGGCGTGGTGGCAGTGGCGGGCTTTGTGGCGGTGCTGACCGTGCCGGTGGGCCTGCTGGCGTTGGCTGGCTTTGTGCTGATCGGGCTAGGGGCATCCAACGTGGTGCCGGTGTTGTTCCGCCAGGCGGGCCGGCAAAAAGTGATGCCACCGGGGCTGGCCGTGACTGCGCTCACCACCACCGGTTATGCGGGCGTTTTGCTCGGGCCCGCCGCAATTGGCTTTGTCTCAAAGCAAGTCGGCTTGTCGAACGCGTTCTGGATGTTGGTGGTGTTGATGGCGTTGGTGCCGCTGACGGCAGGCATCGTCACCCGCCATTCCGGGCAGGAATAAGCGATGCAACTGGCTCATATCGCGTTGTGGACACGCAATCTGGATCAAGCTGCCGCGTTCTGGCAAACGTATTTTGGCGCTCACGTGGGCGAGGCCTATCACAGCCAGCGTCGGCCCGGCTTTGTGTCGCGCTTTGTGCAATTGCCCGATCACGCCGGCCAGATCGAACTGATGACGGGGCCGTGGCTGGCGGATGCGCCACAAGCCGAACACATCGGCTGGGATCATATGGCGATTGCCTTGGGTAGCCGTGCTGAGGTGGATGCGCTGGCGGCGCGCTGCAAGGCGGCGGGCTGCTTGCACGCGCCGCCTCGTCTCACCGGTGATGGCTTTTACGAAGCCGTGATCAAGACGCCCGATGGCACGCGCATCGAGATCACGGCTTGAGCCTGGTCCGCGCCATCAGGCGATCATGCCGCCATCGGCCACCAGTTCCGCGCCGGTGATATACGCGCTGTCGGCCGAGGCCAGAAACAAGGCCACGCCCGCAATTTCCTCCGGTTTGCCCATGCGTTTAAGCGGCACCATCTGGGTAAACTGCTCGCGGATTTCGTCGGTAACGCTATCAAACATCGGCGTTTCGATCGGGCCAGGGCTAAGGGTATTGATGCGAATGCCGCGCGCCGCCAGTTCTTTGGACCACGTGCGCGTGTACGAGCGCACCGCCGCCTTGGTGGCCGAATAAGTGCCATAACCGGCATTGCCGATTGAGCCGGCAATCGAACCGATCAGCACGATGGCGCTGCCGGCGGGCATCAGCGGCAAAGCGCCTTGCACGGTAAACACCAGCCCGCGCACGTTGATATCAAAGTGATAATCGAAATGCGCCTCGGTGGTGTCATCCAGCAAGCCGTGTTCGCTAACGCCCGACGCTGCGACCAACACATCAATCACGCCCGCGCGTTCTTTGACCGTGGCGTACAGCGCGGCCAGATCTTCGCCGCGGGTAACGTCGGCCTGGATAGCCTGCGCGCCGTGGCCAATCTGGCGAACGGCGGCTTGCAGTTCGGCTTCGCGTCGACCTGCGATAAACACGCGGGCGCCCTCTGCGGCAAAGCGTTGCGCGGTGGCCAGACCGATGCCACTGTTGCCGCCAGTAATGACGACGGTTTTACCTTCGAATCGCTGCATATCTCACCTTTTAGCTTGCGGGGTTGGGGTGGGGCCAAGATACACTGCGTATATCTAGTGTCAATTACGCACCTGATCTAGCCTAGATATCCACAAGGAAACCGCAATGCCCGCAGCAGACGACGTCCAGGCCCACGCCGAGGCCCCTATCGACGCCCCTATCGACGCCCATCTCGAAGCCCCTATCGACGCCCATCTCGAAGCCCCTATCGACGCCCATACCGAAGCCCATATCGAGGCGGATTGCACCGCTAACGCCGCGCGCCTGGCGCTGGAGCAAGTCACCAACAAGTGGTCGGTGCTGATCCTGACGGTGGTGTGCACACAGCCGTCCCGCTTTAACGAAATCAAGCGACGGCTGGACCCGATTACGCACAAGGCGTTAACCGAAGCGCTGCGGCGGCTGGAACGCAATGGCTTGATCACGCGCACCGTGCTGCCGACCTCGCCGGTGGGGGTGGAATACGCGATCACACCGCTGGCCAGAACCTTGCAAGAACCGTTTATGGCCTTGGTTAGCTGGTCGCAGCAGCATGGTGAAAAGATCGGCAACGCCCAGGCGGCTTATGACGCGCGCACCGGCTGATGCTTAATCGGAGCGCGTGCTCGCGGCACGCGGCGCGGCAGTACTGGCGCGCGGCACCAGCACCGGTTCTGACGTCACTAGCATCTGATGCGGGCCATGCGCCGCGCGTGGTTCCTGCCCCACCAGCGTGCGCAGCAAAGACACCGCCAGTTCGGCGGCTTCCTGCGTCGGCACGGCCACGGTCGATAACGCGGGGCGGCTTTCTTGCGCCATCTGGATATCGGTAATCCCCATCACCGACAGATCGGCCGGAATGCGCAAACCCAGATCGGTGGCCGCGTGCATCACGCCGATGGCGGGCAAGTCGTTGGTGGCGAAAATGGCGGTTAACTGCGGATGGCGTTGCAACAGGGTCTGGCCGCCGTCGTAGCCGCCCTGCACCGTATCGGGCACGGTTTCGATCAGTTCGGGCGCAAATTCAACGCCCGCCGCCGCCATCGCGTCGGTAAAACCACGCAAGCGCGAGGTATGGATGCCGCCTTTGCCATTGCCCACCACAATGCCTATCGCCTGATGCCCCAGCGCCAGCAAATGCTGCGCCGCCAGTTGCCCGGCCAGATAGAAATCCACAGCAATACAGGGAATGCCGGGCGATTCATGCGGCTTTTCCCACATGCACAACACCACGGGGCAGCGGCTTTGCCGCAGCACGTCAAAGTCCAGATTGCCGTTCATTACCAGCACGCCTTGCGACAGCGATCCGGCCAGCTGGTTGAGATAAGCGTGCGCGGTGGCGGTGTCGTCGTTGGTGTTACACAGCAGCATAAAACTGCCATGCGCGCGCGCGGCGCGTTCGGCGGCCAGCGCAAATTCGGGATAAAACGGGTTGGCGATACTGGACACCATCAGCGCCAGGGTCGGCCCGCGGCCTTCGGCCAGGGCGCGCGCATTCAGGTTGGGCCGATAGCCCAGGGCGTCGATTGCATCCAGCACGCGTTGGCGGGTTTCGTTGCTGACGCGGCCGCGATTGCGCAACACGTTCGACACCGTGGCGGGTGTGACGCCCGCGTGGTTGGCCACCTCTGAAAGTGTAGTCATCTGTTTTTAATTTCCATTTTTTGCGAGCTACCGTCTGATGCGATGCTGTGCCGCGCCAGCATGCGCGCGCCGTGCCGGAGCGCCATTCTACGATGCAGGGCAGCATGCAAAGCGGGTACAAAAATCCTTGACCACCATATTGCATAATCAGAAATCTCGCTGCTATAGTCCGTAGCAACTTAGCGCCCACTACATCAAGCCAGCCGGTCTAGACCCTTGCCTGATGCCTTAGTGGCCTTTTTTTGCGGATGTTGATTAAGCGCTTAATCAAGGCAAACAAATCTGACCATGGAGCCGGATTGATGGCAAGTATTTCGTTGCAAGGGGCCCAGAAAAGCTATGGCGATCACCAGCCCGTTATCCGCAATGTCGATCTGGAGATCGGCGAAAACGAATTCTGCGTGTTTCTGGGGCCATCGGGCTGCGGCAAGTCCACGCTGCTGCGCATGATTGCCGGGCTGGAAGACCTGAGCGATGGCCAGCTCAAGATTGGTGGCCGCTTGATGAACGACGTGCCCGCCGCCGAACGCGGCGTGGCGATGGTGTTTCAGAGCTACGCGCTCTTCCCGCATATGACGGTGTTCGAAAACATGGCGTTCGGGCTCAAGCTGGCTAAAACGCCCACCGCCACCATCGCGGCCAAGGTCAACCAGGCGGCGCGCATTCTGCAGCTGGAAAACCTGCTCGACCGCTATCCCAAAGCCTTGTCCGGCGGCCAGCGCCAGCGCGTGGCCATCGGCCGGGCCATTGTGCGCGAACCGGGCGTGTTTCTGTTTGATGAGCCGCTGTCCAATCTGGACGCCACCTTGCGCGGCCAGACCCGCATCGAGATCGCGCGCCTGCACAAACAATTTGCCGCCGCCAGCGTGGTGTATGTCACGCATGACCAGATCGAAGCCATGACGTTGGCCGACAAGATTGTGCTGCTGCACGCCGGCAAAGATATGGAACAGCACGGCAGCATTGCGCAGATTGGCGCGCCGCTCACGCTGTACCACCGCCCGGTTAGCCGCTTTGTGGCGGGGTTTATTGGCTCGCCGCGCATGAACTTTTTACCGGCGCAAGTCAGCGCTATCGATAGCGCCGGGGTGGAAGTGGCGCTGGATCAGACCGGTGAAAAGCTGCGCGTTAACGTCAGCGGCGATCAGCTCAAGCCCGGGCAAGCGGTCACGCTGGGCATCCGGCCCGAGCATCTGGAAAGCGCGCCGCCCAGCGCCGTTCCACCCACCCAGATCATTCGCCGCCCGATATCGCTGATCGAGGCGCTGGGCGAGCACAGCTATCTGCATCTCAACGCGCCCGAGCAGCCGGTGCTGATTGCCAAAGCGCCCGGCGACGCCACCGTCAAAGTGGGCGAAACGGTCAGCTTTGTTGCGCCCGCCCACGCCTGCCACCTGTTTACCGAAAACGGCTTTGCCGTTCCGCATCTGGAGTCTCACCCATGAACCAGGCACAAACCGGCGCGCCGATGCGTCTAGGCGTTTGCTATTACCCCGAACACTGGCCCGAAAGCATGTGGGCCGACGACGCCGCGCGCATGAAAGCGCTGGGCATTACGCAAGTGCGCATCGCCGAATTTGCATGGAGCCGCATCGAACCGCAGCCGGGCCAATACGATTGGGGCTGGCTGGACCGCGCGGTGAAGGTACTGGGTGACGCCGGTTTGCAGGTGGTGATGTGTACGCCGACGGCCACGCCGCCCAAATGGCTGATCGACCAACACCCCGATATCCTCGCCGTGGGCGCGGATGGCCGCCCGCGCCGTTTTGGCTCGCGCCGGCATTATGATTTTTCGTCTCCCAGCTGGTTTGAAGCCTCGCAAGGCATCTGCACTGCCGTGGCGCAACGTTACGGCCAGCATCCGGCCGTGGCGTTCTGGCAAGTGGATAACGAATACGGCTGCCATCACACGGTGGTGAGCTATTCACCCGCCGCCGCGCAACGCTTTCGGCTCTGGCTGCAGGCGCGCTATGGCGATATCGCCACGCTGAATGAGGCGTGGGGCACGGTGTTCTGGAGCATGGAATACCGCAGCTTTGCTGAAATCGACCCGCCCATCGAAACCGTCACCGAAGCGCATCCGTCGCATCGGCTGGATTACCGCCGTTTTGCGTCGGATGAACTGGTGCGCTACAACCGCATGCAGGTCGATATCGTGCGCGCGCATTCGCCGGGACGGCCGGTGGCGCATAACTTTATGCAGATGTTTAACGAGTTCGACCATTACAAAGTGGCGGCCGATCTGGATGTGGCCAGCTGGGATAGCTATCCGCTGGGCGCGCTGGAAGAAATGTGGTTTGCGCCCCAGATCAAGGCGCGCTGGCTGCGCACCGGCCACCCCGATTTCGCCGCGTTTAACCATGATCTGTATCGCGGCATGTCGCGCTTGCCATTCTGGGTGATGGAACAACAACCTGGCCCGGTGAACTGGGCGCCGTGGAACCCCGCGCCGCTGCCTGGCATGGTGCGCTTGTGGAGCTGGGAAGCGCTGGCGCATGGAGCCGGTTGCGTGTCGTATTTCCGCTGGCGGCAAGCGCCGTTTGCGCAAGAACAGATGCACGCCGGTTTGCATACCCCGGACAACCAACCCGATCTGGCCGCGCACGAGGCCGAGCAAACCGCCGCGGAAATCGCCGTCGTACAAGCCACCGGTCTGGATGGCGCGGTACGGCCGCGCGTGGCGCTGCTGTTTGATTACGAAGCTAAATGGCTGTTCGAAATCCACCCGCAAGGCGCGGATTTTCATTACCCGCGCTTTGCCTTTGGCTATTACAGCGCGCTGCGTAGCCTGGGATTTGACGTCGACATTATCCCGACCGATGCCCCGCTCGATGGCTATAGCCTGATTGTGGTGCCGCCGCTGCCGGTGCTACCGCAAGGCCTGGCGCAGCGCCTGGCCCACAGCGGCGCGCACGTGGTGATCGGGCCGCGTACCGGCTCCAAGACGGTGAATGTGCAGATTCCGCAGCATTTGCCGCCGGGCCCGTTGGCCGAAGTAATGCCGCTGCGCGTATGGCGCGTGGAATCGCTGCGTCCCAACGTTACCGAAGTGGTGGACGCCAGTGCGCTGAATCTGCCGCAACTCAACGCCCTGCACTGGCGCGATCTGATCGAAGCCGATGCTGCGGTCGAAATCCTGGGCCGCTATGCCGACGGCCATCCGGCCTTGTTACGCCACGGCAAGCTGCATTACTGCGCCAGCATTTTTGATGAGGCCGGCACCCGCGATGTGCTGGCACATATCGCGCAAAGCGCGGGTCTGGCCCCGCAACGGCTGACGGACACCATACGCATCAGCCAGCGCGGCGGGCTGGTTTACGTTTTCAATTACGACACAGCGGCATACGACATTCAGGGCGTCGATGCGGCCGCGTTCGTGGTCGGCGCGGCCACGGTCGCGCCACAAGGCGTGGCGATTTATCGGCAGGCCGCGCCCTCGCAGTAAACACCATCAATACCGGTTAGATGTCATTGGTAGCAACGCAGAAACATCCTCGATTCCAGCGCAAGCAAGGAGATAAAAATGAGCATGAAGGTACGCACTCGCATCCTGGGTTTGACACTGGCCGGTCTCGGCTTGTGTAGCGGCATGACCCAGGCGGGCACGCTGGCGGTTAATGTGGCGTTTAAAGGCGCCAGCCAACGCGCGGTCTGGCAATCCGTTTTTGATGACTTTAAAAAAGCGCATCCCGATATCGACGTCAAAGCCACCTTTGTGGATGAAGAAGCCTACAAAGTGCAATTGCCCGGCTGGCTGACCACCATCGCGCCCGATATCGTCAACTGGCATAACGGCGAACGCATGGCGTATTACGCGCGCCGTGGTTTGCTGGAAGATTTGTCCGGCGATTGGGCTAAAAACGGCTGGAATGAAACCTATGCCTCCACCAAAGAAGCCTCATCGTGGAATGGCAAACAATATGCCGCGCCCACCGTGTATTACTCCTGGGGCGTGTTCTATCGCAAAGATGTATTCCAGAAAGCCGGGATCAGCGCTGAACCCAAAACCTGGGATCAATTTATGGATGCCTGCAAAAAGCTGAAGGCGGCCGGGATCAGCCCGATTGCCTTGGGCGGGCGCGATTCATGGACGTTGGCGGGCTGGTTTGATTATCTGGATTTGCGCCTGAACGGCAACGCGTTCCATCAAAAACTGATGGCGGGCGAAGTGGCCTATACCGATCCGCGCGTTAAAAAGGTTTATACAACGTGGAAAGAGCTGATCGATAACAAGTATTTTATCGAGAGCCCGCTGTCGTATGACCTTGATGCCGCCCAGCCTTTCCTGTTCCAGGGCAAGGCCGCCATGATGTTGATGGGCACGTTTATCTCGGCCGGCTTCCCCGCCACGGTTAAACCGAATATGGGTTATTTCCAGTTTCCGATCATCGACAGCAAAGTGCCGACGGCGGAAGACGGCCCGGTCGAATCGCTGCATATTCCGGCCAAAGCCAAAAACAAGGCGGATGCGCATACCTTCCTCGCCTTTGCCGAAACGCCGGAAATCAGCGCACGGTTGGCTAAAGGCCTGGGCTCCTTGCCGGCCAATGCCAAAGCGCCGGAACCGGAAGACCCGATTTCTAAAATCGGCTTTCAGATTCTGTCGCAAACGCGTGGTGGCATTGCGCAGTTTTACGATCGCGATATGACCAAAGAAATGGCCGATGAAGGCATGAAAGGCATGCAGCAATTCTTGTCGGACCCCAGCCAGATCGACGCCGTATTGGCGCAGCTGGAGCAAACCCGCAAGCGCATCTACAAGAAATAAAGCGATGCGGGCCTGATGCATTTTATATAACGCCTGGCGCATCAGGCCCGCCGCTGGCTTCTGCCTGTTTTGATCTGGAGAACCGCCCGTGATTGATTCCGCCTCTGGTATCGCCCCGGCCGCCGTCGTGCCGCCGCAAAGCAGCACGGCGCAGCCCGCCAGGCCCGCCACGCCCGCCCGCAAGGGCTTGTCGCCCAGCGCGCGCCGCCAACGCCGCGCCGCGTGGTTGTTTCTGGCGCCGGCCTGCCTCATGGTGGCGGTGTATGTGCTGTACCCGATTCTGACCAGCATTTCGCTCAGTTTTTATAACTGGGACGGCATGAGCGATAAAACCTTTGTCGGCCTGGCCAATTACGTCGAATTAATGCATGCGCCCACGTTTTATACCGCGCTTAAAAACAACCTGATCTGGCTATTGCTGTTTTTATTGTCCCCGCCCGCCGGGCTGGCGATTGCGCTGTATCTCAACCAGGAAGTGGGCGGCATCCGCCTGGTTAAATCGCTGTTCTTTGCACCCTTTGTCCTGTCGGGCGTGGTGGTGGGGCTGATCTTTAGCTGGTTTTACGATCCCACCTTTGGCCTGCTGGCCATGATGTTGGGCCATGGCATTCCGGTATTAGGCGATCCGCATTACGTCACCTTTGGCATCGTATTCGCCGCGCTGTGGCCACAAACCGCGTATTGCATGATTCTGTATTTAACCGGCCTGACCAGCATCAACGCCGAACAGATCGAAGCCGCGCGCATGGAAGGCGCCAAAGGCTGGAATTTATTGTGGTACTTGGTGCTGCCGCAATTACGCCCCACCACCTTTATGGCCATCGTCGTCACCATCATTGGCGCATTGCGCAGCTTTGATCTGATCTCGGTCATGAGCGGCGGCGGGCCGTTTGAAAGCTCCACCGTGCTGGCGTATTACATGTACGACCAGGCCATCAAGTATTACCGCCTTGGCTATTCCGCGGCGATTGCGGTGGTGCTGTTTGCCATCATGCTGGTGTATATCGCTTGGCATTTGCGCCGCATGTTGCGCAACGAACATTAATCTGGAGGCCCGCCATGTTCCCCATGCCTGTTGAACACTGGAAGCCGCTTAATCGCCGCATCTATAAATTGTCGTTGCCCATTGCATTGCTGATCTGGCTATTGCCGATGATTGCGGTGATGGTCACGTCCATCCGCTCCACGGAAGAATTAACCGAAGGCAATTATTGGGGCTGGCCCAAACACTTTGCCTTATGGGCCAATTATCACGAGGCGCTGACTACCTCACCCATGCTGCATTACTTTTTTAATAGCGTGATGATTACCGTGCCTGCAGTGGCGGGCGCAATTGCCCTGGCGGCAATGGCCGGATTCTCGCTGGCGGTGTATAACTTTCGCGGCAATACCGCCTTGTTTGCCACTTTTGTGGCGGGCAATTTTGTGCCGATCCAGATTCTGATGATTCCGGTACGCGATCTGTCGTTGCATATGGGTTTGTTTAATACCCTGCCCGCGCTGATCTTGTTTCATATCGCATTTCAGACCGGCTTTTGCACGCTGTTTTTGCGCAACTTTATCAAGCAATTGCCGTATGAACTGGTTGAAGCCGCGCGCATTGAAGGCGCTGGCGAATGGACCGTGTTTTTCCGCATCGTATTGCCGCTGATCCGCCCGGCGCTGGCCGCGCTGTCGATCCTGGTGTTCACCTTTGTCTGGAACGATTATTTCTGGGCGCTGTGCCTGACCCAGGGCGACGAAGCCGCCCCACTTACCGTCGGCGTCGCCGCGCTGAAAGGCCAATGGACCACGGCATGGAACCTGGTCAGCGCCGGCTCTATCCTGGCGGCACTGCCTTCGGTACTGATGTTCTTTGCGATGCAACGCCACTTTGTGGCGGGGCTGACGTTTGGGGCGACCAAGGGCTGATGCGGCATTGCCGCTGCCCGATAAAAACGGCCGCTGTGTTAATGCAGCGGCCGTTTTGTTTTCTACCAATGATTCAACCCACTTACCAGCCGATCGTCACCGTGGCCGTCTTCGGCACCGTGCTGTGTACCGACGAGCTGAAGTTGCCGACATCGTCATATGAGAAGCCATAAGCCAGGTTGTTGATGCTGTGCTCGTGCCAGAACTTGGCATAGAAGTTGGACGGCTGGCCCGCCGGGTAGAACGCGCTGGCGGTGTACCAGTTGGCCGGCGTTTTCACCACGTGGCGGTTGAGCGCTGCGGCAAACTGGGCCTGGATTTGCAGCTGTTTATCGCGCTGTACCGAGGGCGCCACGGTGCCCGAATCGTCGTTCAGCGTGCCGTTGCCCAGCAGCGCCATGGTCGAGGTCGGCTTGTTGACGTGGTAGGTGCCCTGGCCGTCGGTAAACAAGAACTGGTTGCCGCTGACATGGCCGGTGAACGTGCCTTGCTGGTCGGTAAACGTCAGTGTTTGCGTGGTGTAGGTGTTCCAGATGTCGTCGATATAGCTGCTCAGATAGTTGGCATTAGCGCCGCTATCCGAGAAGTTGGCGTGCGCCGGCGCGATGATGCGATACGGCATATAGGGCGCAGCGGCCAGCGGCTGGAATTCGGCCGGGGCTTCGGCGCGGAATTCGTTGACCAGCGCATCGTGGCCTTCGGTTTCGCCCACGGTCTGGTCATAGCCGTCCAGGCCTTGCAGCCGCAGCGTAACCGGAAAGCCAAACTGATCCACGCGCGTGGTGTTACCGAAGAAGCCCGAATCGCCGAGGATGGCCATTTCGATAAAGTCGAAGATCACGTCGATATTGGCGTCGGTCGGGTTGTTCAGATCCGCCCCGGCATAGCCCAGGTTGCCATTGCCATCCACGTTGACCTTGATATACATCGGGCTGCCGACGCTGAGGAACAGCCGCGCCGAATCCAGCAGCGGAATCGTTACGGATTTGCTTTGCGCCAACGAGAAGAAATAGTTGGTGTAGGTATTGCCGTTTTTGCTGAGCGAGCCGTTATCCGCGGCGGACATCGGCACCAGCGAACCGTTTTGCGCCACGTGCACGTACTGACCGGTGCTGACGTCTTTACCGATGATGGCCCAGTACACTTGGCTATCGGCGTATTTGCCGTGCGTGTTGTTGACCAGGTTGAAGGTGGTGAGCTTGTTCCACGTCGGGGTGGGCGTGGGGGCCGGCGTGGGGGTCGGCGCGGGCGTGGGGGCTGGTGTCGGTGCGGGAGTCGGGGTGGCCGTGCCGTAGGTGAATTGCGCCCAGGCGGTGTCGTTGGCGCCGCCGCTGCTGTTGGCGATGGTAAAGAAGTAGCGCACCACCGCGCCGCTGGCCAGGCCGGTGACTTTGTAGGTGTTCTGGTTATTGCTGACGGCCATACGCACATTCAGCTGCGCGCCGCCGTTAACGGTGTAATGCAGATCGGCCCAGGCGGCGTTGTTGGCATAAAACTGCACGCTGCCGCCGGTTTGCTGGGTGACGCCGTAACCGCTGGCGGGCGTCGGCGCTGGGGTGGCGGCCGGTGCCGGTGTCGGGGCAGGCGTCGCGACCGGCGTGGGGGCCGGGGCCGGGGCCGGGGCTGGCGCGGGCGTTGGTGCGGGCGTCGGTGTCGCGCCTTTATCCACGCCCAGATCCGCCCACAGGCTCGGCGTGGCGGCCGGGTTCCAGCCTGCGCCAGCCCAGTCGGTCTGGCTGACCAGCGCTTTATAGTCGTGGCCCTGGTAATACACGATGGTGCCTGCGGCGTAGGTGCCGCCGTCTTGCCAGGTGGGATAAGCCAGCGCAAACGCCGGGATAAGCGAGATCGCCGCGGCCAGCGCGAGCTGTCGCGGTAAGGTGTTGCTTGCCATGATTACGTCTCCTGTCCTCTTTTTTGGGGGGCAACCATGGCAACGTGCCGCCCATTGTTGGCCGCTGGCGCTGTCAAAAAGCCCTGTAAGACAGGGCTTTTCTCCGCTATTACTAATTATTACCGGAGGGTTACGCAATTATTGGTTTAAGGATGGGAAAACGGCAAAGCCGCTGGTCGCGGCAGCGGGGATGTTTGTCTGGATAGTCAGAACCCGGCGTCGCCCGTCTCCGGATGGACCTCCTCTGGTTCCGCCGCGAGAATCGCGGAACCAGCGCTCGCATAGGGTGGGTCATGACCCACCTTTCAAAGCCAAGGAAAGAGCCACCGAGCCTCAATCCACGGCTTTGCATGGTGGGTCACGACCCACCATGCAAAGCCGAGCAGATGAGCACCGCGCCTAAATCCCACGACTTTGAGTGGTGGGTCATGACCCACCCTATGGAGCGCAGCGCGTGGGATTCTGCTGTCTTTTTTTGAGCGACTTACGCGTTCTCGTAATGAGAATGCTTCACTTTTACGATCGGAAACGTTTACAATTTCTGACTAATTAAAATGAAAGGTCAGGAACAAGTCATGGGGCAAGTCAGGGCGTCCAACCGTCAACGCAAATCCGTTTTCCCGAAAAAAATCGTCGCATCGGCCGTGCAGGGCCTGGTGCTGATGGCGCCGGTGCTGGCCGCAGCGGCCGCCTATGCCGATGGCGATAGCGCCGCAAGCAATGCCGCCGTCGCCAGCGACGTCGCCGCCGCGCCCGCCGCTGAAAAAACCACCGGCGGCAGCAATGTGAACGCCGTTCTGCCCAGCGTGACCGTTACCGCCAAAGCCAGCCCCACCGCGCCGTATGCCGGTGGCCTGGTAGCGCGCGGGGGTAGCCTGGGCGTATTGGGTACGGCCAGCGTGATGGATACCCCGTTCAGCACCACCAACTACACCGCGCAAGGTATCGATGCCGTGCAAGCGCGGGCGATTGGCGACGTCATCGCCAACGACGCCTCGGTGCGTAACACCAATGGCGATGGCGGCTTTGGCGATAGCTATCAGATTCGCGGCTTTACCATGTCCACCAACGACGTGTCGTTTAACGGCCTGTATGGGATGGTGCCGCTGACGCGCATGCCCATCTCGATGGTCGAGCGTATCGAAGTGCTGAAAGGTCCCGGCACGCTTATGTACGGCATGGGCCCGTCCGGCGGCGTGGGTGGCGCGGTTAATCTGGTGCCCAAGCGCGCCTACGAAGAACCGGTAACCAGCCTGACCACCACCTATTTGTCCAACAACCAGTTTGGTCTGAAGGGTGACGTGGGCCGGCGCTTTGGTGAAAACCAGGAATGGGGCGTGCGCGTTAACGCCTTGTACGCCAATGGCGACACTAACCTTAACGGCAACTCGCAAGAACAGAACATGGGCTCGGTGGCGCTGGATTACAGCGGCGAGCGTCTGCGCTGGAGCCTGGACGCCTATACCCAGCACGAAGACACCAAAAACTTCCGTCCGCAGTTCAGCATCGGCAGCACCTCGATGCCGGATGCACCGTCCGGCGAGACCAACCTGTACCCCGGTACCACGCTGCAAGCCGACGATAAAGCCGCCATTACGCGTCTGGAATACGACATCAACAATACGTTGACCGCTTACGGCGCTATTGGCCATCACGTGGCCGAATCCAAACAAACCTTCCCCGGCACCACCATTCTGGATGTGCAAGGCGACACCAGCGATCTGTACAACGGCTGGTACGACCAGAACGTCACCTCTACCTCGGCCGACGTGGGTATCCGCGCGCGCTTTGACACCTGGGGCGTCAAGCACACGCTGATGCTGGAAGCCAATCGCCTTAATCAGGAAACCGATTACTTCTATTACGCCGAAGACACCGGCGTGACCTCCAACCTGTACAACCCGGTGGCCCTGCCTTCGATCAGCGCGCATCGCGGCGATATGACGCCGCAAAACCAGACGCGCCTGACCAGCTACGCGCTGACCGATTCGGCCTCGTTCTACGATGATCGCCTGCGTTTGATTGGCGGCCTGCGTCGTCAGCAGGTGTATAGCCGCACCTTTGGCGACTACGGCCAGACTTCGGACGAAACCGCGATCACGCCGGTAGCGGCCATTGTGGTCAAGCCGGTCAAAAACATGTCGGTGTATGCCAACTACACGGCCGCGTTAAGCGCGGGCGGCTTTACTTCGGCCGATGACGCCAACCCGAACCATCCGTTTCCGCCGTACAAGTCCAAGCAATACGAAACCGGCGTGAAGTACGACTTTGGCCGCATCACCACCACGGCTGCGGTGTTCCAGATTGAACAAGCCAACTCGTCCACCAACCTGGTCGACGGCATCATGCATACCACGCAAGACGGTCGTAACCGGGTGCGTGGTCTGGAATTGACGGCCTATGGCGAAGTCACCCGCGGCCTGCGTTTTAACGCCAGCGGCAGCTTTTTCAAAACCCGGCAATACAACACCGATGGCGGCGCCACCGATGGCAAGGAAGTGGGCGCGGTGCCGGACAACAACTTTAACCTGGGCCTGGATTGGGATACGCCGTGGGTGCAAGGCTTTGCGCTGAACACGCGCGTTACCCGCACCGGCTCGATGTGGTACAGCAACGCCAACACCGTGCGCGTGCCGGGCTGGACACGCATGGATGTGGGCGCGCGTTATATCAGCAAGCTGGGTAGCACCGCCGTGACTTACCGCGCCAACGTCGAGAACCTGTTCGACAAAGCGTACTGGGTAATGCAGAACGGCTACGTGGGTACGGCATCGGGCCGCACCTTTGTGCTGTCGGCGCAGTTTGATCTGTAATCAACCACGCCCTGATGAAAAACGCCCGCAGCTGCGGGCGTTTTTTTATGCACGGATAACATGGACCACCGCGTTACCCGCTAGCCGCCGCCAAAGCAGGTGCGATAAAAACCAACGCCTGCGCCCACGGCGCTGGTCGAGCAAAAATCACATTTGGTATGCGCCGGAAAACAGCCGCAGCTTTGCGCCGTGCTGCTGGCATGGGCGCACGCTGCCGGCAGAGGGCGGCAGGCGTAGTCATTGGGCAGATGCGGCTCATCGGTGCTGACGGTTTCGCAATAACTGCGCCGCGTATCGCAATAGCCGCTGCCGCATTTCAGCGCGTACGCGGGCGGCGGCGCCAGTTTCAGCAAATCGATCAGGATGGGGTGGCCCTGCGTCGATTGCGGCTTAAGCACGGGCGCTACAGCCGCAGCCGCAGGCGCACTGGCATCGGCCAGCGCACCGACGCTGGCCAGCAACAGCAAACTGGCCAGCCATCCATTGCGGATAGCGCGCATCAACATGCAGTTAATTCCATTTCGCCACCCATTGACCGGTGCCGCTGCTGCAACTGCATTCGGCCGGGGCATTGGCGGCGGGCGTGGTGCTGCAAGCGCGGGAATGGATAGACGCATTGGCGTAATCACCGCTGCGCAAATGGCCCAGCGCCGCCAGCAATTGCGCCGATGTAATCGCCGGATCGGAGCGCGCCCCGGCAATCGAACAATGCGCATCGCCAATCGCCTTAACGTGGCTGGCTTGCGGCGTATACGCGGTGGTGGCCGGGTCTTTGCTGCCCACACCCGCAGCGATAAAGTCACTGGCCGTCATATCGCTGGTGGTGCGCGTGCCCAGTTGCACATAGGCGATCACGTATTCGCTGAGCAATTGCGACGGGTTAGCGGCCGCCTGGTCCCACCGCAAGCCATCCGCCTGCATCAGCTGAAACATGCGCTGGAACGGCGTGTAGCCGCCAAAGCGCGTGGCAAACGATTCAAACATCACCACTTCGGTATCGTAGCCGCTGGCGGCCGGATCGATAAACCGTTGCTTCTGCGTACGCGCGGCCATGCGCAGCGTGTCGTTGTTTTGCGCGTCGCCGATGGTCTGCAGAATATGAAAATCCATGGTGTTGGGAAACGGACTGCGGTGGTCGGCCCACCAGTCAGTGGGCCAGCCTGCGCTGACCAGACCGGTCCACACATTGATCGCTTCGTGCAGCGTAAGCAGATAGCCCCAGAAGCCAACGATGCTGGTGCCGGTTTGCGAATCCGGATAGCCGCCATAAAACGCATCGCCGGTCACCGAAACGCCCAGGCCAAAATCGCTGCCGGTATGCGCGCCGCCGTTGGGCGTATCCACCTGGTACACAAAGGTCTGGTTGGCGCTGACGCTGAAAATCGACTGCAACGAGCTGACCACCTGCTCGCCATAGGGGAAGAATTTTTTGATATCGGCGC
This sequence comes from Amantichitinum ursilacus, assembly GCF_001294205.1. Taxonomy (GTDB): domain Bacteria; phylum Pseudomonadota; class Gammaproteobacteria; order Burkholderiales; family Chitinibacteraceae; genus Amantichitinum; species Amantichitinum ursilacus. Next base: position 233,449 of record NZ_LAQT01000003.1, on the reverse strand, counting down.
TGTTGGATGCCCACACGCTGGGCGCGACGCACCAGCGCGAGGTGGCGGTTTTATAGACCTCGGTATAGGTCTTGCCGTTGCCGGTGCAGGTCGCGCCCGGCGCGGGCGTGGGCACGGGCGTCGGTACCGGTGTTGCGGTGGGGATGGGGGTCGCCGTCACGCCCGGCGTCGGCACCGCCGTAACGACCGGGGCCGGCGTGGGCGTGATGCCGGGTGTGGGCGTTGCGGTGATTGCAGGGGCGGGCGTGGGCGTGGTGCCAGGCACCGGGGTGGCCACGGGGCCGGTGATCGGGCTGGCTGTGGCCGTGGTGGCATCGCTGCCGCCATCGCCGCCACAGCTGGCCAACAGTACGGCCAGCGGCAGCAGCGCGCGCCAGTATTTTTTAGAAGGCAGAGGGGTTCCGGGCAGGCGGTTGTTCATGGGTTTGCGCTCTCAGATCAATCAGGCGTTCGAGGAAGGTGGGCGCGCCGGGGGCTGGCGCATGCAAGCTGCAGTGCCCGGCGCATCACAAAAAAAGGCAACAGCAGCGACGTTTACCAAGCCACGTTGAGCGTGCCTTGCAGCGTTTGCTCGTTTAAACCGTGCGCAAACTGGCCCGAGTACGACACCTGCGCGGTGACGTCCTGCGCCAAGGTGGCGTTCAGCCCCAGTTCCAGCAGCGCGGTATTGCGCGGGGTAACGGCGCTGCTGATCGCAAACGGTGTGCCCTCAGCAAAGCTGAACGTGCTGCTGGCGGCGGCCGGGCCATAGCGATGTCGCCAGGTGGCGGCGCCTTGCCAGTTCACGCTTTGCGCCAGGGTGGAGCCGATATGTACACCGGCATCGCTGAACATCTGGCCGTCGTGTTCCGAGGCCGCATGCAGCGCGGCATCGCCGCCTTGTTCGGTAAACGCAGGCGTGGCCAGGCCTGCCGCGTTAACGCCCAGATACGGTTCGAATTGCAGCGCGGCGTACTGCAGCGGTAGTGCGGCTTCAGCAAACAGGCGCGCGGATTTTGCGGTGTAGGCGGCGCTCAGACTTTGCGTATCGGCACCGACTGCGGCGGTGCGCTGGCTGTCCACGCGCATCCAGCCCGCCATCGCGCCAACACGCAGGTCGACCGCGCCCAGCTGATGCGCTGCGCTCAGGCCTGCTTCGCCGTTATTGCTGTGCGCCAGCGACAGCAGCGCATCCACGCTAAAGCGCTCACGGCCATAACCGGCATACGCCCCCAGACGCCAATCGTTGACGTCCACCTGCAGGCCCAGCACCGCGCCATTCAGCTCGCCATTCAGATGCGCGGCGTTGCCATCAGCGGGCACATCAAAGTGTTGGTTGTAAATGCGACCCCACCAGCGCGGCGCGGTACATTCCAGCGCCGGCTGCTGCTGCGCGCAGACGCGCGCTTCGGCCAACGCGGCGCGTTGCACCTGATCGTCTTGCTGCAGCAAACGCGCCTTGATGCTGGCGTGCAGTTCGCCCGAGCCCAGATCAAATGCGCGACGCGCGGCGGCATCATCCGTCAAGGCGCCGACACCATCGCGATACGTGTTGCTGCCGCTGATGCCATCCAGCCCGCTGGCGGTGCCCAACTGGTTGGGCGTGCCCGCCGCATCGGTAAAGCTGCGCGTCTGGATGGCCTGCAGATAGACGTTCTGCTGATCAAAACTGCTGCGCAGGCTGTAGAAACTGCTCAGTTGCGTGTCACCCTGCACGTCATAACCGGCAGCGCCCAGCCAGTTGATACCGCCATCTGCATGCAGCACGGTGTAATGCGCGTTCAGCGTGTAGGGCGTGCTGCTGGTGCGCGTTACGATCAGCGCATTGCCGCCCGCCAATGTGGCTGTGCCATCGACTTGCAGCAAATCAGCGGCATTGCTGCCCGGTACGGTGCGGATGGCCAGGCTGGAACCGCTGGCCTGGGCAAAATCACCCGCCACCCCCAACTGCCCCACCGCCGCCGTGGCGACGGCCTTGCTGCTGGCCAGCGATCCGGCCACGCCCGTGCCCACGCTCTGACCCGGCGCCACCACACTGCCCGCCCCTGCCTGCACGCTGCCCACGCTGCCCACACCGGACAAACGCGTGCCGCCTTGCAGAGTGATCGCCGATTGCGCCAGCGCGCCATTCACCTGCAGTTCGCCTGCCGCCACGGTGGTCGCGCCGCTCAAGCTGTTCTGCCCGTTGATGACCAGCCGACCATTGCCCAGCTTGGTCACGCTGCCGTTGCCTTGCAGCAGGTTGCCCAGTTCGGCGTTGCTGTCTTGTTGCAGTACCAGCGCGGCGCGATTGTCGATAGCGCCGCTGCCAAAACTGCCGGCCTGGCCTTGCAAAGTGCCCGCTGCAATCAGCGTACCGCCGCTATAACTGTTGTTGCCCGCCAGCGTCAGCGTGTTTTTGCCGGCCTGCACCACCTGGCCCACGCCGCTGATCGAACCTGCATAGGTCTGGTCGTCATTGCGGTTAAAGGCCAGCGTGGCGTCGTTGCGGATATTGCCGCTGACCACGCCCGCATTGCCGCCATCGCCAATCTGCAAGGTGCCCGCCGCTACGATGGCGCCCGCGGCATTGCTGCTGACGCCGGTCAACACCGTAGTGCCAACGCCGCTTTGCGCGATCACGCCGCTGCCGCTGATGGCGCCAGCAAACACGATGGCGTCGCTGCGGTTGAACGCCAGTGTGGCGTTGTCGAGCACGTTGCCGACGAAGGAGCCCGACGTGCCGCCATCGCCAATCTGCAAGCTGCCTGCGGCAATGGTGGTGCCACCGCTGTAGCGCTGATTGCCGGTCAGGATGGTGCTGCCGCTGCCAATCTGCTGTAGCGCGCCGCTGCCCGAAACCGAACCCGCATAGCTGGCGTTATCACTGCGATTAAACGCCAGCACGCCGTTATCAAGCACATCGGCCGTTAGCGCGCCGCTGCTGCCGCCATTGCCCAGCTGCAAGGTTGCGCCGCTATCGATGCGCGTGCTGCCGCTCCAGCTGTTATTGGCGGTCAGCGTGGTGTGCCCCGCCAGCGCGTTGACCGCGATATTGCCGCTGATGCGCGACCCCATCGCATAGTCGGCATCGGTGTGGTTGAACACGATCTCGCCCTGCCCCGCCCCACCCGTAATCGTTGACGAATTGAAGGTGCCTGCAGCCACCGCCGCCTGGCCCGCTGCCGCGCCGATCACCAGCGTGCCGCGTGCGCCCGCGTTGCTGCCCAGCTGGGTGCCGCCGCTACCCACATTTACCGTCGCGCCTTGCTGCAGCACCAGCGTGCCCACCGCCGATTGGCCGATTGCCAGCGTATTGCCCGCATCCAGCCGCGAGCCGCTGCCGGTTACCAGCGCGGCCGAATTGGCGCTGGCCGCACTCGCCGCGATGACGGTTTGCGCGCTGGTTACGGCCGCGCCGTTGCTGATCGATAACAAGCCGCTGGATTGTTGGCCGACATTCAGCGTATTGCCCACGTGCCACGTGGAGCCCGCATCGCTTAAGCCCACCGTGCCGCCGTAGCCCACGCCAGCAAACGCGCCGCTGCCGATCTGGCCGAAGTTGCTGTTCAGCGTGCCGCCGCGGCTGACGCTGACCGTGCCTGCGCCGGCCAGGCCCACGCCCAGCCAGTTAACGCTAAAGCTGGAACCGGCATCGGCGATATTCAGTTGGCCATTGCCCCCGGCGTTAAAGCCCAGATAGCTGGCTTCGGCATTCACCGTGCCGCCCGCGCTGACATTGGTGACGCCACTGCTGGCCCAGCCGATATGCAGATGGCCCGTGCTGGCATAGCTGCCTCCCGCCACATTCAGCGTGCCGCTGCCGCCATTGCGGCCGATAAACGCGGCCTGGCCGTTGTTCATGATCAGTTGGCCGCCGGTTTGCACGTTTACCGTGCCAGTACCCACATCGCCAATGGTCAGCTGGTTGTTGCCCGCAAACTGCGAACCCGCGCCGCTGATCGTTATCACGCCGTTGCTGCCCGCTTGCGAACCGACGATGGCCAGCCCGGCGCTATACACCCCGGCCGCATCGATATGCAGCGTGCCCACCCCGCTGCTGCCCACGACGGTGGTGCCATACGTGGCTGAGCCGCCGCTGATTACGGTGGGCGTGGGTGAATTGATGGTGATGTCCGCCGCGTGGGCGCGCGGGGCCGCGTAAAGCAGCAGGCCGCTGACGGCGATATGGATTAAGGTGCGCGCGTACGGCGGCGGGGTGTGGGGTAGCTTGGCAGGCATGATCTGATCTTTTTTTGTCGAATGCTGGGTGTAAAAGCCCGGAAAGACTTTCAATTTCGCCCGCAATTTATCTTGAAATAATCAGATACAGACTTACAAAACGGCACAAAGGGGATGGGCGATCTTTTTAGCAAGATCGGCGGCGGCAAAAAGTGAACGCGTGATGTTTTTTGCGGACGCATGCCCCAATATAAGCAAATACTTAGATAAAACAGTCGTTTAGCCGGGTTTTCCGATAAAAGTGGCTGTTTGGCCGATGTGAGCAAGATCACATGCGCCTCAGCAGGTTTGACTATCAATTCGCACCGTAACTGTCGAATCATGTAATAAATCGATACAAACAACGCTGGGCCGCGCCTGCCGCAGGGCTCACCCGAAGCGAGGCAGCGCGCTTTAACTTGCTAAGGTAAAGGTTCTTTTGTGCAGCACGCCAAGGTCAATCTATGGACAAACAGGTACTCATCGTCGGCGCGGGCCCGATTGGTTTGACGTTGGCGATGGCGTTAACGCGCCAGGCGGTGCCGGTGCGCATCATCGAAAAAAACGCCGTGCGCAGCCCGTATTCCAAAGCGCTGATCGTCTGGTCGCGCACGCTGGAAATGCTGGAGATTGAAGGCATCGCGCAAGATTTTGTCGCAGCCGGCATCCCGGCGCGGGGTGCGGCCGTTTGGGCCGAGGGCAAACAGCGCGTGCAACTGCGCTTTGCTGAGGCGGGCATCGCTACCGATTACCCGGCTGGCGTTCTGCTGGCGCAAAGCGAAACCGAACGCTTGCTGGAAAACCATCTGGCCACGCTGGGCGTGCACGTTGAACGCGAGGTGGAACTGATCCAGCACCACAGCACGCCCGATGGCATCAGCGCCACCTTGCGCCACGCCGATGGCCGCATCGAGACCGCCCAGGCCGCATGGCTGGCCGCGTGCGACGGCGCGCACAGCACGGTGCGCCACCAACTGGATACCGCCGAATTTGCCGGCGACACACTGCCCACCCACTGGCTGCTGGCCGACGTCAAACTGGCGAGCGATTTGCCGCGCGATGAAGTCTCGATGTTTCTGGCGCACGACGGTTTGCTGATCGCCATTCCGTTTGGCGACGGGCGTTTTCGGGTGATGGGTGACATCGGCCAGGTGGACCGCGCCAGCCTGCCCGAACCCACGCTGGCCGATATCCAGCACTTGCTGGATACGCGCAGCGACACGCCCGCCGTGGCGCAAGACCCGGCGTGGATCAGCCACTTTGTGATCAACGAACGCATGGTGCGGGAGTACCGTTATGGCCGCGTGTTTTTGCTGGGCGATGCCGCGCATATCCACAGCCCGGCCGGTGGCCAGGGCATGAATACCGGCATGCAGGATGCGATCAATCTGGCGTGGAAACTGGCGCTACACAGCCACGGCCTGGTGGGTGAGGCTTTGCTGGATAGCTATTCCAGCGAGCGCAGCGCCATTGCCGATCAGGTATTGCGCAAGTCGGGCAATCTGACGCGGCTGGCGCTGATCCATAACCCGTTGCTGCAACATCTGCGCAGCGCCACCGTTAGCGCGCTGGGCCATCTGGACAGCGTGCGGCGTACGCTGGCGCAGCAATTTACCGAACTGGATCTGCATTACCCCGACAGCCCGCTGAACCGGGCGCTGCCGGGTGCATCGACGCAGATGTTGCCGGGCGATCGCGCGCCCAATGCGGGTTTGAATGCCGCCGACGGCAGCCGGACGCTGTACGCGCTGCTGGCGCAAGGCCGGTTTGTGGTCGCCACTACCGGCGCCACGCCAGTCACGCTGAGCGAGGACGCCAGCGACATTGCGCTGGGCACAACCGTACTGCCGCAGCAGGGTTATGAAGATGGACGAGTGTATGTCATCCGGCCCGATGCTTATCTGGCTTGCAGCGCCAATCTGGAACATCTCGAAGATGTAAACCGTTATCTGGAAACCTTGCGCGCCAGCGGACATCCCAGTGGGTAAGTCGCTACACCCGCCCAATCACTCTCGCAGAGCCGCACGATGCCCAACCCGCCTTACCCGCACACTAAACCCACGCTGATGCGGGCCGCGCTGGCCCGTATTGTTGTGCCGCTCGCCAGCGCCGCCTTGCTGCTGCAAGCCGCGCCGGTTTACGCCAACGCCAGCAGCCCCAACGCGCAATCCATCCTGTTTGTCGGCAACAGTTTTACCTTTGGCGACAAATCGTCCACCTATCACTATCGCGCCAGCAGCGTGACTGACCTTAACCACGCCGGAAACGGCGGCGTGCCGGGCATCTTCAAGCATTTCACCGAAGAAGCCGGCCTCAACTACAGCGTCAGTCTGGAAACCGCGGCGGGCGAAGGGCTGGATTATCACTTCCACCACAAGCGCGATCTGATCACCCGGCCGTGGGACATTGTGGTGCTGCAAAGCCATTCGCTGCTGGACGCCAAACGGCCCGCCAACCCGGCCAGCCTGATCAAATACAGCGGCAAACTGGCCCGCGCGCTAACCGCGCAAAACCCGAAAGTGACGATTTATCTGGAATCCACATGGTCCCGCGCCGACCAGGCGTACCAGCCCAGCGGCCATTGGTACGGCCAGCCGATTACGCAGATGGCGCTGGATTTGCGCGCAGGTTATGACCAGGCCAAAGCGGCCAATCCCGCCATCGCCGCAGTTATCCCGGTGGGCCAGGCGTGGAACCGCGCCTTTGCCACACTGGCCGACAGCAACCCGTACGACGGCATCAGCGCCAACCAGATCAGCCTGTGGGGTTGGGACAACTACCACGGCAGCAGCTATGGCTATTACCTGGCGGCGCTGGTGCTGTTCGGCCAGATTACCGGGCACGATCCGCGCACCCTGGGCCCGGCCGAGGGCTGCGCGGCGGAACTGGGGATTTCGCCGGAACAAGCCAGCGCGCTGCAGCGCATTGCGGCGGAGACGCTGGCGGCGGGCGGCTGAGGGCGTCAGCGCATGCGCCAAGGGGCGGCGTGCCGGTTGCGCGGGGCGCGCGCGGCCGACACAGGCCTCCGCGCCCAGAACAGCAAGATCGGTCGAGCGCGGTGCCTGCGGTTGCGCCACACTGGCCCTGCCATAAGGACCCGACGATGAAGCCTGCCCTACACCACCAAGCCCGTATGCGACGCGTGCTGGAACATATCGAGCACCATTTGCACCAGCCGCTCAATCTGGATGAATTAAGCCGGGTGGCCGCGTGCTCGAAATTTCATTTTCATCGGCAGTTCTCCGCTACGTTCGGGCTCTCGGTGCAGCGGTATATCCAGCTGGCGCGCATGAAGCGCGCGTCGTATCAGCTGGCGTACCGCGCGGCGCACAGCGTAACGGGGGTCGCGCTGGACGCCGGTTACGCTGCACCCGACGCATTTGCCCGCGCGTTTCGGCAACGCTTTGGCCAATCGCCCTCATCGTTTCGTCTAACGCCCCATTGGCAGCCGTGGCTCGCGGCCCTTGAGCCGCTAAACCACGCCAGGAGTACGCTGATGCACCCCGTTTATAACGCCAACGATGTAACCATCCGCACCGTGCCCGCCACGCCTGTGGGCATCATGTCGCACCGCGGAGACCCGGCCCTGCTGGGCGCCACCGTGCAGCGCTTTATTGCGTGGCGCCAAGCCGCCGGCTTGCATCCCAAGAACAGCCCCACGTTTAACGTCTGGTATTCCGAACGCCAACCGGCTTCGCCCGATGATTATCACGTCGATCTGTGCGCCGGCACGCGCGGCCCCATTGAAGCCCATGGCGCCGAAGTGGTCGCCGGCGAAATCCCCGGCGGCCGCTGCGCAGTACTGCGCGTAACCGGACACACCGACAACCTGGAACCCGCAGCCCTGTTTCTGTATCGCGATTGGCTGCCCGCCAGCGGCGAAACCACGCGCGATTTTCCGGTGTACTGCCAACGCATTAAATTTTTCCCGGAAGTGCCGGAACATGAGACGGTGGCGGAGGTGTTTTTGCCGTTACGGTAGCAGCACCCCGGGCCGCGGCATCAGGCCAGGCAAAACGCCGGATCAAACTTGCCGCTGTCTTCAAACAGCGGTTTACTAAACAGATAGCCCTGCATTAGCGCAATGCCGGTGTCGGCCAGAAAGGCGGCCTCTTCCACGGTTTCGACGCCCTCGGCAATAATGCGGATATCCAGTTCTTCGCAGATGCGCGTGATACCGCGCACGATGGCCTGGCGCGCTTTGCTTTGATTAACGTTGCGGATCAGATCCATATCCAGCTTGAGAATATCGGGATGGAAATCCGCCAATAAATTAAGCCCGGCAAAGCCTGCGCCAAAATCATCGATGGCGGTTAAAAAGCCAATCTTTTTGTATTCGCGCAGGATTTCGCACAGCCATTTGCCGTCGTTAACGCGCTCGCCTTCGGTGGTTTCAAAGATGATGCGATCGATGGGAAAACCGCATTCCTTGGCGGCGGCCAGCGTGCTCTGAATACACACTTCGGGCCGGTAAATGGCATTGGGCATGAAGTTGATCGACAGCATGGTGTCGAGCGCCAGCTGCGTGGCCATATGGATGGCTTTAACGCGGCAGGCCTGATCAAACTGATAGCGATTGGCTTCGGTGATGCGCGACAGCACGGTTGGCGCGGGTTCGCCCGCCACACCGCGCACCAACGCTTCGTGCGCATAAATGCTGCAACGGTGCACATCAACGATGGGCTGATAGGCATAGCTGAATTCAAAATCCAGCGGCTGCGCGCTCTTGCATCCGGCACATGCGGGGCCGTCGGGATAGATCGCGAGCATGCCGCCCGAGTAGTGTTGGGCCATCTGGGCCTCCGATGAAATGCTGCGGATAAAGCGGGCTAATTGCATATAGCTTAGCGCGTTGTGGCCGCAGCCTAACAATCAGATCGCAGCGAGGGGGCGATCTGCGTGGACGGGAAGGCCCGCCCGCTATTGGCCCGCCGCGCCGCTGGCCAGGACCGGTGCATTTGGTTGCCTGGTGTGGCAAAAGCGGCGACGGCAATCGGACCGCGTCAGCCCCATCACCTTGCGGAACATGCGGCGGAAACCGCCGACGGCGACAACCGGCCCGGCGTGGCCGCAGTAAAAGGCATACGCGATAACTGGTGGCGGCAAGGCATGATGGGCGCAGCCCAAGCGCATTACGACTGCATCAAAGTGTTTTCGGAAACCGGGTTTTTTGATGACCTGCCGCTGATTGATATTGCTGTGCGGGTGATGCACGGCGAAGACGACCAGATCGCGCCTTTTCTCTCCCACCGAAGGGCTCGGCGGAGCGCTTTTTACGCAACCGGAATTGAGTCGGCTTAATTTAATTTAAAGAATCAAACACCGAATTTATTGCAGCTACCCGGCGAGTTCTTTACGGTTTTGTAATGGGTCACAATATTCTGGCTGTTATACGTCACCAGCACCGTACATTGTTTGTCGTAATAACGCGTATTGGATGTGGGCGTTATGGTCACCCCGCCGCCAGGCCCCGCGCCCACTACATTGGCGGTATCGGTCAAGGTGTATTGGCTGCGATAAAACCAGGTGGCTACAAACTGGCCATCCGCGGTTTTATCCACTTGTTGCGGTTTACCAAATTTGGCATAGACCGCTTTCATATCACCGCCTTCAAACTTGTTGCTATTGATCAGGTCGGGAATGGTGGGGACTGCATTGGCCATTGTGGTGCAGCCGGAAATGGCGCTCAGCAGCATCAGCAATGCGATTGTTAATTTATGGGTATTTTCCATTCGATATCCGGAATGCGGGGCTAAATGATCCTGATAAAAAAAAAGGATTTTATTAATCAGGAAATACTTCGGCGCGATAAAGGCAGCATCCGCCCCAATAAATCGGGATATAAGTGGAACAGGGCGATCCGCTTATACCCAACAATCCGTCGCGCGGCGAATGGCGATGATTATCACACGGGCTTGCGGCAATCCGGCTCCAGACGCCTGAGCATCCAGCGGCTGAAACCGGCCTTTCATCAAGCCATACTCAACAGGGCGCGCCCGCGTCCGGATCGGCCCGCCCGCGATCACCTGCCCGCAGTATTGATGGGCTTTGCCGGTTTTACGGCTGACGCCGTCACCGCCCCCGCTGCGGGCTCGCGACCGGTGATGAACACCCGTTGCGGCAACCTGAAGCCTTTTAGCTGCAGCAGCTCCAGCGGGCCTTCGCCAGCTTGAGTGCGCAGCGCATAGCGCAGGTGGATGCCGTCATCCAGCAGCCAGTCGATGCGCCAACTGGCGCGGTCGACCTGCTCCACCTTCGCTTTGGCCAGCAAGCGCACAAAACCCCAGCCACTGCTGAAATCCTCTTTTTGCTGCAGGCCAGTCTGCAAAGCAGTCCAGGTCAGGCTGGCGCCGGCTTTTTCGGGGACGCCAGGCCAGGCGAAGTGCTGCCATTGCTGCTTCTGGTTAAAGTAATCCAGCGTCTGGCCGTCGATGGTCAGTTTGCTGTCGGTCAGTTTGGGGTGGCCCAACGCCATCAAATCAAAGCGGTAGCGGGCATCGCCTTCGCTGTACATGCGGCTGGACAGTCGCGACAGTTTGTTGAGCGCGTTTAAAAAATCCGGATCAAAACGCAGCGATTGTGCGTAGAGCGGGTTGGGTACCCACTGATCGCCCTGCAGTTCCAGGATGCCACCCAGCTGGGTTTTGGCGAATTGCGCGATGCTGCCCTGCGGGGCCAGAAAGCGCGAGAGTTCACCCATGCCCACTTCGTTGTCGGTGTCATTAAACGGAAAGCGCCCGCCCGTGGCGCCGTTGAAGGGAGCCCAGACGCTGTCATACCACAGGCTGTTGAGGCTGGCCGAAGCGGGCCGCATCAAGGTGCGCCAGGACTGATCCAGCGGGCGCAGGAACAGGTTTTCGCCCATGCTGGCGTAGTTGCTGCCCAGGCTGGCCGCGACCAGACCGGCGTAATTGCGGGCATCGATCAACTCGCTGGCTTTGCCCTGAAACAGGTTCTGCGCCAGTTGCCGGGCGAAGGCGTCCGGATCGGTGGCAGACTTGACCTGATCCAGCGCCAGCCGGGTGGCGCTGACGCGATCCAGATAACGTTGCAGGCTAAGCGTACTGTCCGCGCTCGCGGGGGCCGGTGCGCTGGGACTGGCATTGCCCTCTGCCACCACGCCCAGGCGTAGCAGCGGGCCAAAGGTGGCTGCCAGCGGGTTGGCCTGCACGGCGTTGGCGGCGGCTTGGGCCGCATCTGCACCTGGATCGGTGTCTTTGCGCGTGAAGACGCCGCGGGCTTTGGCCACCAGCGAGTCAGCCAGGCTGTGCTGTTGCGCACCGGCCTGCGCTTGCCAGGCAATGGTCTTGAGCAGCGCCGCCAGCGGGGATTGCTGGACGTCGGCATAAACCCGCAATTGCTCGGAGGTGCCGGATAGATTGGCTTCCGGCACCCAGATCAGTCGATTAAGGAAGTTTTGCCAGGCATAGCCGAAATCGGTGAAGTAGCGTTGCGTCAGGCTGGCCTGCAGGTCTTCGGGCTTGACCGCATTCTGGGTCGCTTGTTGCCCGAGTACCCAGTCGCCACTGGTCACCGCCTGCTTGGACATCTGCACGATGCTGTCGCGCACGTAACCGTCATACGCCTGGCGGGTAAAGGCGCCGGGCAAGCGCCCCTGCACCGACCACAAGCCGCGCGAATCCCGGCCCCCCAACAAGGTGCCCATGGTGGGATCGGGATAGCGGGCTTTGGTGTTGGCGAGCAACTGGTGATACAGCGTGTCGTCGGCTTGCTTGAGGTCAATCAGGCCCGACAGGGTCTGGCGGGCGCTGAATAGCACGTCGTCGTTTCCGGCCAGTTGCCATTGCGGATGCGCCGCCAGATGCGCGGCGTAGAACTTCGCGACCTGGTCAACGCCGTCCGCGCTCAACGCGGGCCAGACCACCATGCCGGTTTTGGCCAGGCGCGGCGCCAGGAAGGCGGCATCGGCGTGTTTGGGTTGCGACAGCATCAGCCAGGTTTTAAGGGTGTCATAACCAGTCTGGCCGATACTGTCCTGCGGGGCGGTACCGGCTTGGGCGTTCGTTTTGGCGCCATCGGCCGGGGTGGCCGAATCCGCGCCGTCCATGGGCACGGCATTGAGCACCTTAAGCTGTGCGGCCAGTTGCGCCTGCACCGGTTGCACCAGCCAATGATTAGCCGCTTTGCCATAGGGTTGCCAGGTCGCGGCCAGCAACGCCTTGTTATGGTTAAGCCCGAAGCGGGTAAACCAGGGCGCGCCGTCCTTTACACGCGTTTCGAGCAAGGCCATATCGTTCTGCACGGCCAGCAAGGCCGGGAAGGCTTGCTTCAGATCGGGCGCCGCTTGCAAGGTGGCCAGATCTTCGCGCGCCTGGTCGCCCAGATTACGATTCTGCACGTACGCGTTGACCATGCCCGCACCCCACAGGCCGATGCAGAGCGCCAGGATGCTCCAGCACCAGTCAAATCCGCTGAACCGCAGTTTGGCTTTGCGCTGGCGACGGAAATTCTGCAGCCACAGGCCGGGCAAGACGATGTGGTCGCCCGATGCCACAGCCAGCGCCATCCGCGTGGCCTCATCGGCTGCGGCCATGCCTTGCACATCGTCTGGCACTGCCGGGGCCGGGGCAAACCAGATGCCCGCCAGGGTCTGGCGGCGCTGCAGGTTGCGGGTTAACTGACTGACCCAGGTGGCCAGCGCCTGATGCTGTTGTTCGAGCCACAGCGATAGCCCGGCATCGAAATACGCGACCCGACGCTTTAACAAAGCTGGCCACGCGTTTTGCGTCAGCGGCGCAACCAGTTGCCGCAGCGCCGCGCTGATCTGATCCGGCTTGCCTGCCGCCTTGCCGTTTATTTGCACCAACACGGGCGCCGCATCCTCAGCGCGCTCACCCGCTACGGCGGGCGACAGCAGCAGTTGCACCGGCAGCGCATAACCGCAGGCATGGGCCAGCGCGGCCAGCAGGTTGCCGTGCGGCATCGCGCCGTCACTGACCAGCACAATGCCGTCAGCCGGTTTGCGCAGTCTGCCGCGCAAATGGCGCCAGTCTTTGCCAGCAGCAAGCGACTTATCCCCTGCCCAGACCAGCACAGCCTGCCTGGTATCCAGCCACTGCTGCTCAACTAGACACGGAAAGTGGGCCTTCACCAGTTCCGGTGTGCCGGTCACCAGCAACCAAGGCTTTAGGCGGCGTTGCAGCCAGCTGTAGCGATTGGCCAGGTGGGCGCGCAGTGGCAGCAACGAATCTTCGGCCTTGGGCGCAGGCCCATCGGGTTTGGCCACCCGGGCGCTGCCTGTGGCGGTGACGGCTTTGTGGCGACGCTGATAAAAACGCCAGCCCTGCCAGCACATCGTTGCCACGGCCACCACGGCGATCAGGACGGCGGCGGCAGCCCATCGTTGTTCCAATGTCTCCAGCCCCAGCTGCGCGCCAAGCGCGAAGATCAGCCCGACCACAACGGCCAACAGCAGTAGGATGCCCAGGTAGATAAAGTTGAGTTTCGAAAGCATGTGCAGATTCGTTTTGGTGGGAGTACGTCAAAAAAGGGTGATGACCGCCAGCGTGATCTGGCCATCGGTTTCGGGCGCAACCAGCTGCGGCACGCCGGTGCCTTTCAGGTGTTCGGCCACCAAAGCGACGGCCAGCCATTCACCCGCCACGCCGGTATTGCCGATCGCCCGGTCCAGATCGTGTTGACCGCGCAACTCCGGGGTTTGCCGCACGCCGACGGGGTGCTTTTCGAAAACGCTCAACAGCGCTTGCTGCGCCGCTGATTCCGCACCCCCGGTTAGCCATTGATGCGCGATGGTTGCACCGGTCAGCCCACTCCAACGCAGCGCGTGGCGCAAGCCGTGTTCAATCCGGTCTGGAGCGCGACGTTCGGGCCGGTGTAGCGCGGCACTGGGCTGCAGACCAAAGCGGCGAACCGCGTCGGTGCCAGCCAGCAACAGCATGACTGCGGCTTCGGCGCTCCCTGCGGGCGGCAACGCTTGCAACAGCGGGCGCAACTGCAGGGCAAACAGCAAAGTCGGCGGAACCTGCCCGGGTTGGTCGCCGCGCTCCAGCCAGGCTTCGGCCGTGGACAACGCAGCCAGTCCACGGGCAATAACCGGTGCGGATGCGGGCAGATGGCTGGCGTATTTCGCCCAGGCATCCTGCCAAAGCGCGCGCACCGCTTCGTCCGCCACTTGCGTGTCGACATGTAGAAAGACCCGCAGCGCCACGCCTTCCGGCAACGCGGCCAGGGCTGGCTTTATTTGTTTGAACAACGCCTCCAGCGCCCAGGCCAGCACGGCTTGCTGCCGCGGCTCATCCAGCATATCGGGCAACCAGGCTCGACCCGGCGCCTCCAGCCAGCGGGCATCCACGGTTTGCGGATCGGCACTGTGGCGCAACTGCGGCTGGCGGCGCGTGATGCGTTCGGCCACGCTGGCGCTGCTGATTTTTACGGCAAGCGCATCCAGCTGGTACGCCGCAGCCAGCACCGCTAACGGGATGCTGGCCACCTTGAGCGCATGCCCGGTTTCCACCGCGCGCTGCAGATTGATGTCTTGCGCGGCGGTCTGCCGAGCCTGCTGCCTGCCGATCGCAAAACACAGCAAGATCAGCCAGCCCAACGCCGGCAGGCCAGGCACAGTCAGCCAGAATGCCACCGGCGTGGTCGGCAAAAAACGCCGCGCGCCAAACAGCAAGGCGGCGGCCCCGGCTGCGACGATCAGGACCAGCAACAGCAGCCACGCCGCCCACGCGACCTTGACCGGTGGCACGGGCTGAGCGGGAGCAATCTGGTCCAGATCAAAGGGCATGGTTCACATCGACCCCGTATTGCTGAATGACGCAATCAGCGTGGCGCCGCACGCAGTTTTGTCACCGTGAAACGCCAGCGGCAGATCACCATCACGAATCAGGTCATCGCCATCCACGATCATGTTGTCGCCACATTTGGGGCACGACACCCGATCAGTTTTACGCGCCGCACCCCGCCCCGCCTGGGTGACGCGGGCCGAACCGCTGAGCACCACGCCGCCGTGGCTGGTTTTGTCGCCGACATAGATGAGAGAAGGCATCTGAATCTGCTCCTGCAAATTGGGGAGGAATCGGAATTGAATCGGGATGGATTTGCTCAGGCATCCGTCGGATACCGTTTCTGCGCTGCGTCTTCCACCGGCTGATACAGCGGCAGCCATTGCGCTAGCTTGTCCGGGGCGTATTGCCGGGCGCTGGATACCCAGCCCCAGTCGCGTTTGTGGCGTTCCACGCCATGGGCAAGGCCGACGGGTTGGTCCGGCAAGGGCCGGGCATAAGGGTCATCCGCCGCCACCTGGCAAGCCTGCTCCACCTCTTGGGGCCAGCGCGGTTCGCGGCTGGTCCACAGGCTCAGCGCCAGAAACGGCAGCCCCAGCAGCGCCATCGGGATATCGATGATCTCCAGCAAGACCCGCCAGCCGGGGGAGCCATGATGGCCGGAGCGACATGCCGCAAACATCTCGCTCAGGGAGTAGCGCTCTTTCGGATTCCAGTAGAAATGCGGCAGGCGCAGCGTACGCGGGCCGTCTTCCATAAAGCGTAGGTAATACGCCCAGTTTTCCTGCGCCTGGGCTATGGAATGAAAGCCCTCGCCAATGCAAAAGCCGCGTTCGACCTTGCCCTGGTCGTCCAGCACATAGCAGCGGATGTCAAAGCTGCGGACCATGAGGTTATCCGGCGCAGCACCGGCCCGTCTGGACCACAGCCTGCGCGGGTAGCTGATGCAGAACATGACGTTGTCGGCATCCCAAGGCACTGCCCAGACGCCGCCGGGTTTGTTGCTGCGGAATTTGTATAGCGTGCGGGTCTGGCGATTGAGGCGAATGGGGTAGCGGGTGTAGCGAAAATAGGCGATGGGTACGGCAAAGCGCATTGCAAGTACGCTGAAGACAGTCAGACCAAGCAGGAGAGGCGTCGCAATATACGGAGCCACTTCTTGCCACCAGAAAAAAGTCTCACCTTGTCTTCCCGAAAGAACTTCTAGAAAAGCGGGGACTGTATATGTGCAACTCCACACAGCGAAACACACCATGACAACCGTTATAACGGCCCCCATAGCCAGCATGCTGCGTTGCGGGTGGCTCTGGTCGATGATCTCCAGATAATTGCTGTTGACCCCATACAGGCTGTCGTTGAGCAGTGTTGCTTCAATTCGGGTTTTCGCTGTCGTCCGATCTTGTTTGTTGATCTTCAATTGCTCACCTTTGACGACAGCGTCAAGCCCTTCAGCTTTCGCCCGGTCCTTATTCTTGGGCAAACCATGGTTCTTTTCGAACGGGCTGATTTCGGTGCCCATACGAATTGGAGATACGGATTCACTGTGCATGTCACTGTCCCTTTTGCTTGTTGATGGACAGTGCGGCGTATTCAGCCAAATCCAGATACGTGCTGTTCATGCAATTCAGGCCATCATTCAACGGCGCACGTGACGACCGGAGCAGGCAGATTTGGGCTGCTGCCCCGGATTTAGATAACGGGTGTTCAACCTCAAAAGATTTCGGGACTTTACGCTGAGGTTGGGCAAAGGGCTGAGGGCGCGCGTTATGCATCAGTCGGATACCGTTTCTGCGCCGCGTCTTCCACCGGCTGATACAGCGGCAGCCATTGCTCTAGCTTGTCCGGGGCGTATTGCCGGGCGCTGGATATCCAGCCCCAATCGCGTTTGTGCCGGGCGACTGCGTACGCTTGGCCTACCGGTTCATTGGGCAAGGGACGCTGGAAGGGATCTTCTGCATTCGGTGGGCAGGCGTCTTCAATCTCTTGGGGCCAGATGGGCTCTTTGCATGTCCACAGGCTGATCGTGAGAAATGGGAAGTACATGATCAGGGTGAAGGGCAGTTCAATCAGACCAAGCAAAGAGTGAGAAATCAGCGTGCCCATTTTGAAATTGCGGCAGGTTGCAAATATTTCTGCGAGGGAATAGCGCTCATGTTTGCTCCAGTACGCATGAGGCAAACGTAAAGTACGCGGGCCGTCATCCATAAAACGCAGGTAATACGCCCAGTTTTCCCTGGCTTCCTGCACGGTCATAAAGCCTTTACCGATGGTAAAGCCTTGGGCAATTCGCCCTTGCTCATCGAGAACGAATCCGCGCAGGTCGTAGCTTTGAAAGATTTCTGCAGCATTCCTGTTGGCCGCCGCGTGGATGCAGAAATGCACGTTCTCCGCATCCCAGGGTACTGTCCAGGTTCCTTTGGGACCGTTATTGCGAAATACGTATATCGATCGGGTATGCCGATTCAGCCGTACGGGTAATCGGGTGAAATAAAAAATAGAAAGACCAATGCATTTCTTTAGGACCCAAGCGAAGAACAAGGTGGCGGCCAGGCACATTGGTAGCCCAATAAACGCGCCATAGATGTCATTGCTCCATTCCGGGTAGGGGTTCCCATCTGTATTCAAGCCCCTAAAGGCATAGATGAAGGCGGGGAACATAAGGAAGCTTGCATACAAAAACATCACCAATCCGAGCACGCATACAGCCGTTCTGAATGCCATGTCTTTACGTTCGGTATGACTCTGATCGATTACTTCCATCCACGTACTATTCAGGCAATATAGGCTGCCATTCAGCAAAGTAGGTACGGCCTTGAGGCCTTTGGTTTTTGCTTGTTCTGTTGTTTTGGGCAACTGATGTTCAATCTCAAAAACGGATAGTTCTTTACCCGGTCGGATTGATTGCGTACGTGAGTTATGCATCAGTCGGATACCGTTTCTGTGCCACGTCTTCCGTCGGCTGATATAGCGCTAGCCATTGCTCTAGCTTGTCCGGGGCGTATTGCCGGGCGCTGGATATCCAGCCCCAATCCCGTTTATGGCGAAATACACCGTTGGCAATCCCAACAGGTTGCTCCGGCAATGGACGTGCGAAGGGATCCTCCGGATCAAGCGGACATTCCTTTCTTATATTCTCCGGCCAGATCGGCTCTTTGCAGGTCCAAAGACTGATTGCCAGAAATGGCACCTCAATCAGAGCCAGAGGTACAGTAAATAAATTCAACAATGTCGTGCTATAACGATTCGCCCTACATGTGGCCAACATTTCCTCAAAAGAATAGCGCTCATGCGTACTCCAGTAGAAATGTGGCAAACGCAGCGTGCCGGGACCCTCCTCCATAAATCGAAGGTAATATGCCCAGTTCTCCCGGGCTTGTTGTACAGATATAAAACCCTCTCCGATCGTAAAACCTTGGGCAATTCGTCCATGGTCATCGAGAACGAATCCACGCAGGTCGTAGCTTTGGAAGATTTCTGCAGCCTTCCTGTTGGCAGCAGCGTGGATGCAGAAATGCACGTTCTCCGCATCCCAAGGTACCGTCCAGGCTCCTTCGGGACCGTTATCGCGAAATACGTATATCGATCGGGTATTCCTATTCAGCCGTACGGGTAATCGGGTGAAGTAGAAAATAGATAGGCCCACACATTTCTTCAAAACCCAAGCGAAGAAAGCTGTTAATGCCAGGCACATGACAGGAGCGATATAAGCGGCAATTAGCTCGCCCGATGAACCCATATCCTTTCCACTCATGGCCTCAAATATCCACGGAATGGTAAAAACACTGCAGTACAAAAACAGCATTAATCCGACTACGCAAGCCGCAGTCCTGAATGCCATGTCGCTGCGTTCGGTATGGCTTTGATCGATCACCTCCAGCCAAGTACTATTCAAACGATACAGGCTACCATTCAGTAATGTGGGTTCGGTTGCGAATCCCTTAACTTTTGCCTCATCTCTCGTTTTTGGCAGCTGATGTTCAATTTCAAAAATAGATAATTCTTTGCCCGGGCGGATGGATTGCGTTCTGGAATTATGCATGAGGTAGTACCTTTTGCTCTTTTGCCAAGGATAATGCGCTGTATTCATCGATGTCATCACGCAAATGTCGCCTTCGATGTTCTTTGCCAAAAACTGAATCACGCGCCCACTGCTCCAGTTCAGTGGGTGAGTAAATCCAAATCAAGGCCGAGGAGGCAAGCCCCGCAATAACTAGTGCAGTCGATAATGGCAATGTCGCAATCGTGATCGCTGCTATAGCCTCTGCAGTCAGGATCATTGGAATAATTGCAGCTGCCAGACCTACAGCGGCTGAAGCTAGAAAAGCAATGAAGCGCATTTTTTCGCCAGCTTTAAGAAACTGCATTGCTTTATATCCATCAGTTAGTGCCGTAATGATCAGGGCACCACGACTTACAGCAGTACCTATTTTTATTAGTGCAGATCCTTTTTCAGCCAGCGCGTCCCAAATAAAGACTCCGGTACGGCCTGTTGTTAAACCTGCCTTTGCGGCGCTCCAGCTAATAAGAACGGCGCCTAATTTTTCACTTATCGCCCCGCCTATCGAAATGGTTGCACTAATGAGCGAAACTAGGGAAGCGTCCTTTTTGTAATCCGGAATCGAGCTGATTTGAGAGATACCTGCACTCAGAATCAAAATATCGAGGACCAACCCACCCGTACTCGCAAGTGGTCCTTTCGAGTCGAGCAATGCAGTGGGCCGCATGCTGCCCGCCTTATTCAGCTCCAGCTTTTCAAGTCCGGCCAACGCATCGTCGGCGTTGATTTTCTGAATATCGGCGACGCTGAACACGAACAGGTGCGGACGATCTGCAGATCGGGTGCCCACCGCGCCAATTTTCTGCCAAAGCATTTTATTGAACTGACTCTGAACGGCTGCGTCGCGCTCCAGCGTTTCGTAAAGAGCGATGTTGCTTGTCTTTATTTTTCCGAGAAAAAGGCGGAAGGCCGCACTATTACTGGTGCCACACGGAACTCGCACTTCCCCGTGAACAAACGAAAGCACGGTGGTAAGCAATGCTGCGGCCCCAGGATGCTTATTACTAAACTGGCGAGTGAGCAATGGAGTCAGGACGTTAAAGCTGCGTGGAAACAATCCCGCTTTTTGTAGCATTTCGGGGATATTTTTAGGCAGGTCGGGAATATTCTTTTCCAGGGAGGTTGCGATTTCGTTCCAGGCACCATCCAGCTTTCCATATTGAGTAAGTCCCGCCGCGCTGAGCATCGCAATGATTTGTTTGTCTTGCTGTTCTTTGGGTTGCTTAACGTCAACGTGGGAAAGGATGTCCGGAATGTGGGGCGCCTGCTGTATAAGCGCATTTGCTTCCTTGAAGGCAGTATCAAAGTAGATTGCGACGTCCCCACTCATATTCCAGGACAAGGCATGGACCAGCAGATTTCGTGTATCGGTAATCCTCGGCTTTGCCAGCCAAGCCAACACAAGTTGAAGGCATTCATCTGAATCCGCAGCGCCCACGAGGCATTTCGCCACTTCAATGTCGTAGATCGCTCCTTGCCCGATATCTCCTCTGATAAACCATCCGCCCATGTAGTCGCCGAGTGCGGAGCTGCCTAGCCAGGCGGCATGCAATACGCGCACTGGCTTCAGGGTCTGTTCGCTAAAGCTCTGGTAGGGCTGGTCGTATGGTTTGCTACGGTCTGCGCGTGCCTGAGCACGGGCGAGCTGCCACTGTGCACGCCGTCGTTGGTAGTAGGCATGGACTCGTTCAAGTTCGGCCGCATCACTCACCTTGCTTAAATCAAACGGGTAAGGGGCGGCGGCCTTAGCATTTGCAGGTTGAGCCTTCAGCACCCGGTCGGCCGCCCACGGACCTCCGGAAAGCCCGGTAATTACTCCTTGCCATTCTTCCGTGTAATAGCGCGGGGCTTCATGAAACATCTCGTCAAATTGCCGCGCGAGCAGGGTTCGCATGCGGCTGTCTGCTGGCACTGATCCCCCACCGTTCTGCGCTGGATAAGTACTGGCGGATGACTGTGTCCGGTTTTTGGCGTCCTGCAGAATTTGATACGCAATCTTTTGTCCGACGGCCGCTTTGGGCTGCGGTAGACCCAGCGCCTGCATTTCTGCGGGCGCCCTTTGGGTCCAGTAACTATCCATACCCTTTTCTGCTTTCTGATAACCCTGCGAGATCAGCGCTTCTTCGATCTGGTTGAGGTAATGATCAGTCCAGTACTGGCGCACCACCTGCTTGTCGCCATAGAAAGTCGGCTGGCATAGCGCCGCCAGATCTTGCGTGATGCCCAAGGGATCATCGACCGCTGCAACGATGCCCGGTTTGCCGCCACCTGCTTCTTTCATCAATGCGGCAACCATGCCCCCAGCGTAAGCACCGGCGTATTGAACGCCTTCCATCTCCGTGGGTTTCAGCGCCGCAACGTGATCATCGTTGGTGATCTCGTTCAGTCTGGCGAAATTGACCGCTTCATTCTTCAGCGGTGGGCTGGGAAAGTCGCGGTAGTGCTCGTAGAAATCGTTGCGCAGCGTGGCAAAGTCGGCAACGAGATTGAGCAGGTTTTCTGCAGGCGCCGCATGCACGCCTCCACCCACCTTAATGGTCTGGAACAGGCCAGCATGGTTGCTTTTGACGTCATCCAGCTGTTTTTGCGTTAGCCGTGTCGGGCTCCAGCCCATCAGAATGGACGTTTCGGTTTCCGGCACCGTAAAAAAGCGGCCGCGTTGCAGGTGATGCGGACTGCCGTTGGCGCACGAGAATTTGCCGTCGTCTTTGTTGGGGTCGTAGTTCTGCAAATCGACATCACTGGCCAGATTCTTGATGGGGACCAGCACGGTGCTGCCCAGCACGCGCCAGGCTTGCCATTTTTTGGCGGTATTCAGCCAGACGTAGAGATATCCCGCCCGCAGCAAGCGCAATGTGTGAACCACCTCTTTACCCGTGGCCGCCAAGCCCGCCGGCACTTTGAATGGCCCACCGATCGCAGGCAGCGCCGGTAACTTGTCGCGGTTATACGCCACGGCATAGCGCACCGGCAGAACCGGAATCCCTTTGCTGCGGTTGCATTTGTCACATTGGGGCTGGGGCTTCGGGATGTCTTTGGCGACACCAAGACCGCGCTGGTATTCGCTTTTGGGAGTAGCCGGAGAAGTTGCCATGATGTTTTCCGTTTCTTGTTATTGAGGGCGGCTGGATGGGGCTGGCGCGACGGGCTCGTGGGCAAGCCACTGCAGCAACGCTGCAAAATCGGCAGGCAGGGGTGGACCAGCAGGGTGCTCCAGCAGTCGGCTCAGACCAGGATGATCAGCCAGCGCCAAACCCTGCTGCAGCACGTGCCGGGCAAGCGCAATGTGGTCTTCCGGAACAGCGGCCCAGTGCAATTGCGTCTGAACGAAGTCCATGGCTGCGCTGGCGTGTCGGGCATGGGCAACCCAGGCCAGATCACGGGTGACGAGACCCGGCGTTTCAGCGATGGCTTGATTGATCAAGGCGATACGCTGCGCGTGTTGCCACTGCGCTGCATCCGGCCAGTGCCCGGTCTGGTTACGCAGCACCTCCTGCGGGCTGGAGAGCGTGTACCACTGGCCGAAATGGGCGAATGTCCACGCCTGGACCGGCCCCGCCAGTGCGGCGCACTGCTCTGGGCGTAAGACCCACGCCGCCAGATGCGCAAACACCCGTGGGTCATACAGCCGCCAGAAGGCGCGGGTGTTATCTGGGGATAGCGGATCAATAATCACTAGCCGGCTACCGATATGCGCAGCGAGCTCTGCCACCGGTACATCCGCAGATAGAAATGCGCAGAGCGCGACAGTGATGAGCGGATCAGCCAGTTGTAGCTGGCATTGCGCCATAACCACGTCGGATAACCACTCCAGCACCGCCGGGTCGCAGGCGTCCACCTCAAGCAAGACGGGAAGCAAGTCCTGGCGTGCGTCGGGCCAGCCCGCTGGCGCGCACGGCACCCCACCCAGATGATCCTTGAGCGGATGAAAAGGAAGCCCGGCCTTATCAATCAAGAGGAAGCGATGGCTTCCTGTAAGCGCCGGAGGCGCATCCAGGGAAACCAGATGCGTGCCGATGGTCTGGTCGCTCATGGCCTACTCCGGCAACGCCACACTATTCTGGCCATCCGCCGCTGACCCGGCGAGTGAACCATGGCAACTGCTGAAATCCGGCAGCGTCGCGTTGTTGCTGTCTGGCCCGGCCCACTGGAAGTTGGCCATCTTGATGGTCACATTCGACGGTGCGGCGATGGTGATGTTGCCGTTTTCCAGCTTGATATAAGCGCCGCCGCCATCGGTAAGGGTGATCGACTTTCTGGCCTGCAGAGTGATGTGTCCCTGGCTGCTGGTGAGCGACAGGTCTTTCTGCGCCGCCAGTTCCATCGCATCGTTTTGCGCCTGGATCTGCAGCTTGCCTTCGTTGGCAAACAGCTTCAGTCCCATCTTGTGGGCCAGCAGGCTGATGGTTTCGCCCGCGATCACGGTAAATTTCTTGAGTACGCCGATGTCGGCGTTGTCACCTGCGGTAAAGGTCAGGTTCTTGCCGGCGCTGTGCTGGATGCTGCTCGGGGTTACTGCGGCGATGGCCGCCGGTGCGGACAGCAGGATGACCGCCTGCTTGAGTGCATCGATTTGTGATTGCAGCAGTTGCGTCATGGCGGCGGTATCCGCGGAATCCGCCTTCGCCATGTCGGCCACTTTGGCCAAGCCCTGCATCAGCTTTTGTGCATCCTGCAGGCCGGTCACCGCAGGCTGCATATCGAGGACTTTGCCGTGTGCCTTGTCCTGCACATGCGCGGAAACCATCAAGCCATTGGCGCGCAGCGCGCCGAACGAATCGGAACGAAGCTCAAAGCCCTCGCCGCGCTTGTTGCGGCTGGCGTCAACCAGATGCCCAAGGCTGATCTGGCTTTTGCCGTATTCACTCGAAATCTTGATGTGCTGGGCCGAGTCCTTGTCTTCCAGCCTGATCTTGTTGTTGGACGGCGTGCGGATGATGTTGCGGGTGTGATTGAGCTGGGTGACGTGGTCTGGCTTGCTTTGATCATGCATCGCGTACGCGATGTAGGGCCGATCAATATCCCCGTTCTGAAATGCGACCTGGACCTCGGTGCCATCAATAAGCGGCATATGAAAGCCGTACGTGTCCCCGGCGTAGGGCTTGGCCAGGCGCATCAAGCGGCTTGATCCTGCCGGTGGCCAGTTTCCATTCCTGTAATCGACGTCGAACAGATAGGCGACCCGATACAACCCGGTCTCGCTGATATAGGCGGTGGTGTATTTGCTCGGGCTGGTGACGCGTGCGGGGATAGTGCCGCTGATGGTCGGCTTGGCGGTTTTGCGTGGCAGCCGGATGATGCGGTCGGCCGGAATCGCCGTGAAGGTGTTGGTCCACGAGGTGTTGCGCCCGGCTTGATGGGTGACGGCAGTCAGCACCCAACCCCATTCAGCTTGCGGGTCTTTCAGGTCCGTGCGGAAAACCTGCCCGGGTGCAAAGCCCAGCACCGTCGACTCGCCGTTGGCCACAATTTGCTGAGCCAACGCAATTTCATAATCCAGTTGTGCAGCCGCTTTGCCCTGCTCCGGGTCTTTGTGATGGGCTTCGCCGAATAAATAGGAATGCCCAATCAAGCCATTTGCTTTGTTCTGGACTTCTTTGGCGCCCAATAAATCAGCACCCATTGATTTGCGATAATTGTAATCCTGGTATCGATGACTTCCGATCACTGGTTTTGCACTCACGGCCAATGCCAGCACCGCTTCATTCCAGCCGCTTTCCAGGCCCGCATCGGCTCTGTAAAGCTGTACGCCTACGGGTTTTAGATAGCTGGACTGGTCATCGATAAAAACGATGATTTCTTTGTCTTGGGCTTGCTGAAAAAAATAAGTCAGCCCGCAGGTTTCACATAATCTCGAAATAAATGAGAGGCCGTCTTCTTTCCAGCGGGTGATGTGTTCTAAAACCGGATAGGGTTTCGTGGTTTTGATGACAAAGTCATCGCCTTTGAAATCGCAGTTGCTGCGCAAGACGGCTTCGATCACGCTGGGTAAATCAAGATTCTGATACAGCCTGGTATCGATGCATTCCTGCAGGCGCGCAATGCGCGGCGCCATGATAATCAGATAGGTATGTTCATCGCGCGAAGTGCTCTGGCGCGTGATCTCACGGATTACCCCTGCCCATTTCCGGTCTGGCTCCACTGCCGCATTGGGCTGGCCGAATGCAGCGCTCGCGCGTCGCTCGGGCACTGGAGTCACCGTAAACACCGCCAGTTGGTCCAGCGCCGCCAGCAGGTTGATGTCGCTGGGGGTGGTAACGGTCAGCTTCAGCTCGTAAGGCTGGCCGATCAATTCCTTGATCACAAGCTCTCGCACCGACAGCGGCGTGGGCATTTGCAGGAACGGAATATGGAGGTGATACGCTTGAATTGCCATTTTCGACCTTATCAATGCGCGATTGATTTACTTGAAAGCCAATTCAATTTATTTTGATAATTGGATAATTTATTCAATATGGATATCGGCAAACGCAGCCAAATTGCCCGACAATATGCCCTGATTTTTTGGGCATGACAATTCGGCGATCAACAAATCAATCCCGCATTGATAAATTAAATGGACATTCAAAAGTAAATAAAGAGAGATGCAATCGCACATCTGATTTGTCAGATTTTAATTATCGAAATGGATACATTAAATTTAGCAATGCATTACGAGAATTCATCTCGCCATTCCAGCAATTAAAGATAAGCAGCCGCTTGGCGCAAAATATTGGGGTCGTGGGGAGATCTGGGCCGCAACGGGGGCGAGGATGTTCAGCGCCAGAATGACAAAAGGTTGCAGCCCGTGGCCCGTAACGCCCGCACTGGCATTCAGCGCGGGATTCCGGGGACGGGCGTTGGTATTGCGACTTCAGAAATTCATAGACCGGAATTCAGGCGTGGCCGCCATCGCTGCGCCAGCGGCTTACGCCGGTATCCACCCCTGATTCGCCGGATTGGTGCGGGGGCTAGCGCCCTGCCCGCTTATTCCACCGTCACGCTCTTGGCCAGATTGCGCGGCTTGTCCACGTCCGTGCCTTTGCGGCAAGCCGTGTGGTACGCCAGCATTTGCAGTGGCAGCGTCAGCACCACCGGGGCCAGCGGGCCGGAGGCCACCGGCATGGTCAGCACGCGATGTGCGCCGTCGTGGGCGGCTTCGCAGCCGGGTTCGGCCAGCAGAAACACCTTGCCACTGCGCGCTTCCACTTCGCGCAGGTTGGACACCAGTTTTTCCAGCAGCTCATCGGCGGCGGCGCAGACGATGATGGGCATGTTCTCGTCCACCAGCGCCAGTGGACCGTGTTTGAGTTCGCCCGCGGCGTAGCCTTCGGCGTGGATATAGGCGATTTCTTTCAGTTTTAGCGCGCCTTCCAGCGCAATCGGGAACAGCGTGTGGCGGCCCAGGAACAGCGCGTGGTTGTAGTGCGATAACTCGTGCGCCCATTTATCCAGTTCGCCATCCAGCGCCAGCATTTCCTCCACCAGCACCGGCAGCCTGTGCAACGCGCCGACGATTTCGTCCAGCGCGCTGGCGGACAGGGTCTGGCGGCTTTGCGCCAGCGCAGCGGCCAGCACGTACAGCGCCACCAGCTGCGTGGTAAAGGCTTTGGTCGAAGCCACGCCAATTTCCTGGCCAGCTTGCGTCAAGAACAGCAGATCAGATTCGCGCGTCAGTGTGGAATGCGGCACGTTGCACAGCGCCAGCACTTTAACGTCGCCGCGTTCGCGTGCGGAGCGCATGGCGGCCAGCAAATCGGCGGTTTCGCCCGATTGCGAGATGGCGACGATCAGCGTGCCATCCTGTTCGCGGCCTTTGCGATAGCGGTATTCGCTGGCGATATCCACGCTCACCGGCAAGCCAGTCCATTCTTCAATCCAGTAGCGCGCGACCAGACCGGCGTGATAGCTGCTGCCGCATGCGACGATGCGCACGGCGGGCGCGTTGGCAAACAGCGTGTCGGCTTCCGGGCCGAACAGCGCGGGCTTGCAGCCCAGTTCCAGCACGCGTTGCAGCGTGTTGGCGATGGCGGTGGGCTGCTCGAAAATCTCTTTTTGCATGTAGTGGCGGAAATGGCCGAGGTCGGCGGCGTCGGCCGAGACGTCCACCGTACGCGAAGGCCGGCTGACCGGTTGGCCATTGGCGTCAAACACGCGCACTTCCTTGCGTTGCAGTTCGGCGATATCGCCGTCTTCCAGGTAAACCATGCGTTGCGTAACCGGCAGCAGCGCGGAGATA
Source organism: Amantichitinum ursilacus (assembly GCF_001294205.1). Taxonomy (GTDB): domain Bacteria; phylum Pseudomonadota; class Gammaproteobacteria; order Burkholderiales; family Chitinibacteraceae; genus Amantichitinum; species Amantichitinum ursilacus. Next base: position 206,226 of record NZ_LAQT01000003.1, on the reverse strand, counting down.
TCCGAGGCAAAAAACTGCTCGCCAAAGCCCAGGCCTAATACCAGCGGGCTGCCTTTGCGGGCGCAGATCACGCGGCTATGGTCGTCGCGGCTTAATACGCCGATAGCATAGGCGCCGGTCAGGCGGCCGACGGTGGCTTGCACGGCCGCCAGCAGATTCTGCGATTGCTCAAAATAGTGGTGAACCAGATGCGCGATGACTTCGCTATCGGTCTCAGAGGTAAAGCTGTAGCCGCGCGCGATCAGTTCGGTGCGCAAGTCCTGGTGGTTCTCGATAATGCCGTTGTGCACGATCAGAATGCTGTCGCCGCCCAGATGCGGGTGGGCGTTGGCTTCGGTGGGTTGGCCGTGCGTGGCCCAACGGGTGTGGGCCAGGCCGATCAGGCCGCTGGCGTCGCCCACTTTGGCGGTCAGGTCGGCCACGCGGCCCGCCACGCGGATGCGCTCGAACAGTTTGGGGCCGGTTAACGCCACACCGCTGGAGTCATAGCCGCGGTATTCCAGCCGCTCCAGCCCTGCCAACAACATGGGCACCACATTCCGTTCCGAGATTGCACCAACGATTCCGCACATAAACGCTTTTCCTGTCGACCACTTTTGCCAGTATGGCAAAAAAGATCGCCGACTGTACGCGGCCTACGCGCGCGCGTCTTTAGGCGGTTACCCTGAAACCATTCGGCGGCCAGCGGTAATACCACTTGCCGCGCACTCAGCTGGGCTGCGGCCTGGGGCTGCGCGCCAGGGCCAGCAACGACGCGGTATCGACGGCATCCACCTGGTCTGCATCCAGAAACTGTTGGGCATAGGCCAACCATACCTGTTGCCGCAAAAACACTTCATACAGATCGGCGTCGATATGCTGGTCGCGCGCCATCCGCGCCATGATGGCCAGCGCTTGCGACAGCGGCATGCCTTGTTTATAGGGTCGGTCCTTGGCGGTCAGGGCTTCGAATACATCGGCCAGACCCATGATGCGCGCCTGCACACTCATCTGTTCGCGCGTCAGCCCCAGCGGGTAGCCTTTGCCGTCCATGCGTTCGTGGTGGCCACCGGCAAATTCGGGCACGCGCTGCAGATGGCGCGGCCACGGCAGCGACGCCAGCATCTGGATGGTGACATCGATATGGTGGTTGATGATGTCGCGTTCGGCGCGCGTAAGCGTGCCACGGCGCACGCTCAGGTTCTCGGCCTCATCGGCGCTTAACAACGCCAGGCGCTGGCCATCCACGCTGAGCGTGCGCTGCGCGATGGCTTGCACGCGCGCGATATCGGCGTCGCTCATTGCTTCCACGCCACGATTGGTGTGGCGCAAAAAGGCGCGGTCGGCGTGGATTTGCTCACGCGTCTGCTGCCAGCTAGCCAGATCCATTTCGCCTTTTAGATGGGCGATTTCGGCATCGCGCAGCAGCACTTCAAAGCGCGTATCGATCAGATCAATGCGGTCAAAAATCGTCTGCAGCTTGGTGGCTTTGTCCACCACATGCACGGGCGTGGTGATCTTGCCGCAGTCGTGCAGCAGGCCAGCGATTTTCAGTTCGTAACGGTCGGCGGCGCTCATGGCAAAGCCGGCCAGCGGGCCGTAATCGGCCTGGCACACGGCATCGGCCAGCATCAGCGTCAGCTCGGGCACGCGTTGGCAATGCGCGCTGGTATAGGGCGATTTATCGTCGATCGCCATATTGATAATGCCGATAAACGCTTCAAACAGTTCTTCCAGCGCATTGATCAGCTGGCGATTGTTGATGGCGATGGCGGCCTGCGAGGCCAGCGATTCCACCAACTGCTGGTCATCCACGCTAAAGGCAATGCTGTTGCCGTCTTCATCCTGCGCATTGATCAGCTGCAATACGCCCAGCGCCGCGCCATCGTGGTTGCGCAGCGGCACGCTTAAAAACGAGCGCGAGCGATAGCCCAGGCGTTCATCAAACTGGCGCGTGCCGCTAAAGTCGTAGCCTTCCGCGGTATAGGCGTCGGCAATGTTGATGGTCTTATCCAGATTGACCGCGGCGGCCGCCACATTGGCCAGATTGGGCTGGCCATCCGCCAGCTTGAGCGGCAACGCTGGAATATGTGCGCGTATCGGGCTGGTGCCGCCCCAGTGCAGATTGCGCGAGCCGGTCATTACCAGCTCAAACTGCAATTGATCGTCGCGTTGCAGGTAAACCGTGCCCGCGTCAGCGTTTACCAGTTCGCGCGCGGTGTTCAGGATCATCTCGATCAGCTGGGCAATATCGGTTTGCGCCGACAACGCAATGCCGATGGCGTTGAGCTTTTGCAATCGATTTCGTAGATCGGCGTGATCCATGCGTTCGGTCATCACTTGGGTATTCAGTCTGGTTAAAAGTCGAGCCGCTGGCCCGGCTGCAGTCGTGCAAAACGGCGGCCTTGCGCGGGGTCATCGTGCAGTTGTTGCATGATCAGCGCGTGGTCGGCCGGTTTTAAGTGCGTAATCCAGACGTCGGTTTCGTGCTGCATCTGGCCCAGCGCGTTCAGCAATGCGCCCGGCGAAAAATGCAGCGCGGTGCGCGCCAGATCGGCATCCTGGTCGGCAAACGCGGTTTCGATAATCAGCGCGCTCAGGTCATCAATCTGATTTACGGCTTCCCAGAACGGCGCGTGATCAGCGGTATCGCCCGAGAACACAATGCAGCCGTCGTCGCTATGCAAAGCATAGGCTACGGCGGGCACGGTATGCAGCGCGGGCAAGGCGGTGATGTGGCCGCCAGGAATGTCGACGCGATCGCCTTGCTCCATCACCGCAAAACGCAAAAACGGATTGCGGCTGTCGGGGATGGCGGCAAAGTCGGGCCAGATATGCCAGTTGAAGATGTGCCGGCGCAGTACGTCGATGGAGGCTTGCGTGGCGTGCACGGTCACCGGCTCGGCGCGGCTGCCAAAGGCGGTGTCCAGCAGCATGGGCAGGCAGGCGATGTGGTCCATGTGTGCGTGTGTGAGAAACACATGGTCGATGTTGAGCAGCGCCTCAAACGACAAGTCGCCCACGCCGGTGCCGGCGTCGATGAGGATACGGTCGTCCAGCAGCAACGACGTAGTGCGCTGGCCAGCGCCAATCCCTCCGCTACATCCCAACACCTGCAATTGCATCTGGCCCTCTGCTAAAAAAGAAATCGCGATGCATGGGGTGGGTCTGGACCCACCTTTCAAAGCCGCGGATAAGAATGCGATGTTGGCGGACCAAACGCGCGGTCTGGCAGCACCCTGCACATCAAGGCCGCTTAAAATAGCCGCAATATTGGCATGCGGCTTTGCGTGGTGGGTCTTGACCCACCCTATGCCACCAGGGCGAAACAGGGCGCGATCAGCAAAGCACGCATGCCCGCGCGCAGCGCGTCTATTTTGTGTCGAATTCGTGGATTGCGGTCCACGCCTCGGCGGGCGGCAACTGTTGCCAGGCGGCGATGCGGTGTAGATACACGCGGTACAAACCGCAGTCGGGCTCGGCAGCAGCCAGCAATTCTAATTGCGCGGCGGCAATTTGCCAGCGCTGCGCCCGGTAGTCACGCAACACTTGTGCAAACTGGTCGGCTCGTGCTTGCAACGTGGCGTCGCTGGCCAGGCCTAGCGGTTCGTACAGCGTCACCGGGTCTTCACGGCCTTTGACCTTAACCCGGTCTATCTCGCGATACACCAGGTCGGGCGCGGCCTGGCGCGTGGTTTCAGTCACGATGACGGGCACGCCGTAATGCGCGGTGAGGCCCTCCACGCGAGACGCCAGATTGACGGCATCGCCCATCACCGTATAGGTCATCCGATAACTGGAACCCATATCGCCCACCGTCACCAGACCTGTGTTGACGCCCACACCCACGGTCAGTTTCGGCCAGCCGTGTTCTTGCCACTCAGGATTGGCGGCGGCTATGGCGCGCTGTATATCCAGCGCCGCCAGCACGGCGTTGTGCGCATGGTTGGCGTCGGGCAAAGGCGCGCCCCAGAACGCCATCACGCAATCGCCGATGTATTTGTCGATGGTGCCCAGATGGCGGCTGCGGATTACGGTGGAGATGGTGGTCAAAAACGCGTTCATAAAACGCGCCAGCTCGTCGGCCTGCATGCCTTCGCTGATGGCGGTGAAATGGCGCACGTCGGTAAACAACACACTCAGTTCGCGGCTCTGGCCGGCCATGGTATAGGCGCGCGGATCGTCGCTCATGCGCTCCACCAGTTCGGGCACCACGTACTGGCCGAACAGCTCGCGCAGCTGACTTTGCCGCCGCGTCACAAAGAAATAGCCATAGGCCATGTTGATTACATACAACACCAGCACCAGCATCAGCGTGCTGGCAAATGGCATATCCACATAGGCAAAACGCCACAAAGCCAGGTCGCTGAGCACCAGCGCCAACAGCAAAATGGACGTGGTCAGCGTGGCCATCAGCGGCGTGCGCGTGGCCAGAAGCCAGGTCAGCAACGGCGTCAGCACGATCAGCAACAGCAATTCGCCGCCCAGCAAGTAGCCGGGCCGTTGCGGCAGATCGCCATCCAGCAGCGCGGAAATCATGTTGGCGTGCACTTCCACGCCGGGATAGGTTTCGCCCACGGGCGTGACCCGCAGATCGTTCAGGCCAGGGGCGGTCGCGCCCACCACCACGATGCGGTTGCTCAGAAGCTCGCGCGGCGCACGACCCCGCACCACGTCCACCGCCGAGATATAGGTATAAGAATGCGCAGGGCCGCGATAGGGCACGGTGGCCTGGCCATGCGCATCGACCGCCAGACGCGTGCCGCCCAGGCGCAGCGCCTCCAGTTGCGGCACGCCGCCGCCTGCTTCAATCACCGGCTCCAGCAGCGGATTGCCTTGCGCCAGCCGCACCAGTTGCAGCGCCAGCGACGGGTAATACTGGCCGTCAATCTGCACCAGCAAAGGCACGCGGCGGATGACGCCATCGGCATCCACCTGCGGCACAAAATGGCCACCGCCTGCGGCGGCCAGTTGCAGTTCGGGCAGATTGCCGCCGTAATGCGCGCCTTGTAGCAGCATGCCTTGCACCGGGGCCAGGGCATCGGCCGCTAATGCCGGCGGCGGCAAGGCGCCCGCGTTAACCGCGTCATCGCCATTGCTGTAATAAAAGCCGAGCGCCACCGGGCGGTTTTTAAGTGCGCGCGCCAGACGGCCATCGCCATCCAGCTGTGGCGCAATCCGGGTCAACGTGTCTTTAAATTCGGGAATATCTTTGAGTTCGCGCGTGGCCAGCCGTTGCAGCGCGGGCAAGCCGCCGCTGTTGTCTTCTTCGGCGAACACCACGTCAAAACCCAGCGCGCGGACTTTATAGCGATTGAACGATTGATCCAGCAGGCGCGCCACCACATCGCGTCGCCACGGCCAGTGCCCGAGCGCGGCCAGACTTTTCTCATCGATATCGATAATGGCGACGCGCGAATCGGGCTCGCTGGTGGCGCCCAAGCGGATGCGCGTGTCGTAGATATAGGCATCCAGCCGGTCCAGCGCGGGCAGCGGCAGGCTGCCCACCAGGTGCGCCAGCAATACCAACAGCGTGAGCAGGCCCGCTAAAAGCTGCAGCCCGTATTTTTTGATCACAAGATCAAGCCTGGTCCCGGAAGAAGAACGCCATTTTTACACCAACCAGCTCGATCAGGTCTTCTTCCTTCAGCTGGATCATGTCGATGTCGTGACCGTTCACACACGGCTTGCGCGGGCCTTCGACATGGCTGATTACATAACCCTGCGGTTGCCGCGTGATGACGGCCACCTGGCTGCCGGTGCGGCCCAGTGTGGTGGAAGGCTTGTTCAGCACCAGTTCGCGGCCGGCATTGGCCCCGGTCAGCACTTTAACCACGCCCACCTTGCGCGCAGGCACTGCTGCGGGCGGCGCCACGGCAACGCTTGCGGCAGCGGGCGCGACGGCGGGTTTGCTGATGACCGGTGCTGCCGGTTTGCTGGCCACCGGCGCGGGAGCGGGCGCGGACGGCTTCATCAGCGGCTTGCTGCCCGGCGGCATCAGCAATACGGTTTTTTCAAACGGCTTGGCGGACGCTGGAGCAAACGTGGCTTTGTTATCCACGCAAAAGCGGAAGATATGTTTGCCGATGCGGATCTGGTCGCCGTCTTGCAGCACATGGCGCGACACACGCTGACCGTTAACGGTAACGCCGTTGGTGCTATCCAGATCATTCAGCACATAGTGCTGGCCTTTCTGCCGCACCACGGCATGCTCGCCCGATACGGCGAGGTGATCGACCTGAATATCGTTGTGGGGGCGGCGGCCTATGCGCGTGCTTTCCTGCACCAGCTTGTACTCTTCCACGTACTCGCCCGCCAGGCTGAGGATCAGTTTTGCCATCTCGGTTTGTCTTTGTTTTATTGGCGCGCACTCGCTCTGTGGCCAGCCCGGGGCCGGCGAGTGGTCGCTCACTACGGTTCGCGTTACAAGCCCCGCCGCGCTAGGGCGTTTTCGGGGGTTTCGGTGCGACCCAATCGGCAATCTTCGCCCATATGCCGTTATTGGCGCCGAAACTGGCTTGCACGGCAATCAGGATCACCGAGATATTGTCCTTGCCGCCGAGATTGTTTGCCTGCTGGATCAGATGCGCGGCGGCAACGGGCAGATTGGTGCGCAGCACAGTGAGTGTTTCCAGCATCTCCGGCTCGGACACCAGATCGGACAGTCCGTCGGAGCACAGCAAAAACAGGTCGCCGACCTGCGCATCGTATTCGTTCACTTCCACTTGCAGGTCGGGCGAGATGCCCACCGCGCGCGTCACCAGGTTTTTGTTGCCGGAATAACGCGCCTCTTCTGCCGTGATCAGGCCGTGGTCGATCTGTTCTTGCAAAAACGAATGATCGTGCGTCAGCTGCTGCAGCACTTCATCGCGCAAACGGTACAAACGCGAATCGCCCACATGCGCTACCGCCACGTGGTTATCGTAAAACAGCGCACTGACCAGCGTGGTGCCCATGCCCGCGTACTGGCGGTCCGAGCGTGACATTTCAAACACGGCCAGATTGGCGCGTTGTACCGCATCCGCCAGCAGGCTGAGCGCGCCTGCGTGTTCGCCATGACGCAACAGTTGGCGATTTTCAGCCAGCGGAATCGATTCGCGCAGCACCTGGGCGATGACTTCGGCCGCCACTTTGCTGGCCACTTCGCCTGCGTTATAGCCGCCCATGCCATCGGCCAGCACCGCGTAACCTTCGGCGGCGTCGATCAGCACGGCATCTTCGTTGTGGTCGCGCTGCAGGCCGGTGTCGGTGTGCTGCACCATTTGCAGCGCGCTGGCCAGATTACGCATTGCCCGCGGCCCGCTTCAGCAAACCGGCTTCCAGCCGGGCACACGCGTGCGCCAGCTGTTCGCCTGTCTGGAATCGTTCGTCCGGCGCTTTGGCCAGCGCCTTGATGATGATGGCGGCCAGCATGCCCGGCACTTTCGGGTTGAACTCGCGCGGGTCGCGCGGCGTGTCGTGCGTAATCGAAAACATCAACTGCCCCATGGAATCCCCTTCAAACGGCAGACGCCCAGTACACATCTGATACATCGTTACGCCCAGCGAAAACAGGTCGGAGCGCCCATCCAGCGGCTGGCCCAGCAACTGCTCGGGGCTCATATAGGAGGGCGTGCCCAACACCATGCCGGTGCGCGTGCGGTTAACGTCGGTAATGCGTGCAATGCCAAAGTCCATCACTTTAACCGTGCGATTGGCGCGGTCAAACATGATATTGGCGGGCTTGATATCCCGATGCACCACATTCTGCCCATGGGCATAGGCCAGCGCGGTGGCCACCTTGCGCACCACCGAAGCCACCTCGGCCAGCGGCAACAGTTTGCCGCCTTGCGTGTAGGGCAACAGATCGCCGCCTTGCAACAGCTCCATGGCAATCCACGCCAGATCGTTGTCCTCGCCCGCATCATAGATGGTGATGATATTGGGATGCGTCAGGCTGCCCGCAGTTTCCGCTTCCCGGAAAAAACGTTGCCGCGCTTCTTCCAGCATGTCGGCTTCAAATTCCTGCGTCAGCGCCAGCGTTTTGATGGCCACCACGCGGCCGATGCGCGGATCGCGGCCCTGGTACACCACGCCCATCGCACCTTTGCCCAGTTCCTTTTCGATTTGATAGCGGCCCAGCATCGGCTTGGTGACGTCGCCATCGGCGCTGATCAACGTGCCATGCACGCCGGTGCCGCCCAGCAAAACGGTTTCGGCCAGTTGCTGCGCGCGGTTAATGCGCGCGGGCAGGTCTTGCCAGTGCTCGTCGTATTGCGACATCGCGCGATACACCGCTTCGGCCTTGTTGAACTGGCGTTTGCGCTCAAAATCGAGCGCCAGATTGTTGAGCACCGACATCATGTCGTCCGACATCGGCACGCGGCGCAGTTTGTCGAAGGCCATATCCAGCTGGCCCTGCCCTTGCAGCGCCAGACCCAGCATGCGATTGGATTCGGCGCTTTCGGCCGCGGATTGCTGTTCGCGTGCTTCGGACAACAAATAGCGCTTGCTGGTAATCACCAGATAGCCCGCCGCCAGCAGGGCCACCGGCCCCATTAACGGCACCCACAGCATCGCTTGCGTCATCAGCACAAACTGCGCGCCCAGCAAGGCGGCGACGGCGACGGCGCTCAGGCCGGCGGCCACTGCGGCATTCAGACGCGGCAACGCCAGGGTCAGATACGCCGCCACCAGCGCCAGCACAGCCAGCTGCAGATAATGCGTCCACGCGGGCGAGACAAAATAGTGCTGCTGCAACAGCGCCGAGATGATCTGCGCACCCAGTAACACCGGCGGCATGGCCGAGGACACCGGCGTCACAAAGTTGTTACCGATGCCGGGCGCCACCGCGCCAATCAGCACAATCTTGTCGCGATATTTTTCCAGCGAAATCTTGCCGTTATAAACGTCGTAAAACGAATCGACGCTAAACGGCGGCGTGCCGTTGGCACTGTCGTAAAAGTACGGACGGAAAGCCGCGTCCTGGTCCAGCGGCACCTGCACGCTGCCCAGTTGCGCCATCTTGCCCGGCGCAAACCTGATCTGACGCGCCGGCACGCCCAAGGCATGCGCCGCAATCAACAAGTCGAAGGAGGGATAGATCTGGTTTTGATAGCGCAACAGCAGCGGCACGCGCCGCACCATGCCGTCGCTGTCGGGTTGTTGCATATCGGCGGCCACGCCAGCGGCAGCCTCGCCCACGGGGGCCAGCGGCAAGGTCGGTTGCGTCACCGACAGCGGCCAACCTTCGGCGGGATCACCTTGCGGCTCAAGTTCGGTGCGGCGCACGAATTCGGGCAAGGACCGATCCGGATTGCCGTCGGCATCGCCCAGCCGGTACAGCATCGGCACCAGCACATTGCCTGCGTGATCGATGCTGGTGGCCAGCGTGTGGTCTTCGTCCAGCGCGGCCATCGCTTCGTCCAGCAAAGGCACGATCATCGGCGGCCACGCGCCGGGGTCGGCGTCGTGTAGTGACTTGATGCGTTGCAGATACGACAGGCCGCGATCCTGGCCGGGCTCGGTGTAATACACGGTGGAGACCAGCGTATGCACGTGGGCGGCGGCCAGCTTGTCGATCATGCGGGCTTGAATGTCGCGCGGCCACGGCCAGCGGCCCATATTGTCGAGGCTCTGCTGGTCAATGGCGATGACGGCCACCCGGCTGGAGGGCGCGCGGGAAGTCAGGCGCACGCCCGCATCATAAGCAGCGTTTTCCATGCTGTTGACCATGGGCGTAACGGCCCAGACCAGCAGATACAGCAAAACCACCGCCAGCGCCGCAATCCAGTCGCGTCGCCACAGCGTCCACTTCATGTAGTTCCCCTGCGGGCGCGCGCCAGCCCTGGCGTACGCCACGTTGCCCCGATAGGTTGGAAAGTGGCTTCTAATCGCGCCGCGTCATTAGCGCGCGGCTGCGTGTGATCAGATCTTTGAGTGTGCGCTGCAGTTTATGAGGTTTTTGCGAGCACCCCAAGCCGCGGCATGCACCATTGCGTATCACCGATACGAAATGTTGCGCAAAAGGCGCAAGCCGGGGGATGGGCGGGGGTGAATTGTGCGCGCTGAAATGGCGCGATTATCAAAAAACGAAGTGCGGTGGGAGGTATCCGAAGAGGGCTGGCGCGCAGGACATACATTTGCGCGCATCTCATTAGTAACATTTGGGTTACCATGGCCATCATTGAAGTTCGGGAATATGTTTGCGCGGATGATTCGAGCCCGTTTAAAGATTGGGTTCGCACTTTGGCCCCTGACGTGCAGCTCAAGATATGGACCGCAAAAAACCGGCTGGAACAAGGCAACACATCTGCAATCAAGTGGTTTCGCGGCATTGGGGAGTACGTTATCCACGCTGGCCCGGGCTACAGACTGTATCTGGCCCAGGATGGCGCCACGCTGATCATCTTGTTTGGCGGCGGTAGCAAACGAACCCAGCAGCGCGATATCGAACGCGCACTGGCAATGCATCAGCAATACAAGACCCGCAAGAAGACACAGCAACTTCTGCCATCGCATCAAGACGGAGGCCCCACATGGCATTAACGCGCAGCACCAGTGAAACGCTGGTCGAACTGATTGAGCAAACCCCTGGCCTGGCGCAAGGCCTGCTTGATGAGGCCGTTACGTTGCTCCGTGAGGGCGAAGTGGGCACCTGCCTGTTGCATCTGCGCGATCTGGTCAACGCCACGGGCGGCTTTGAACCACTGGCAAGCCAGACCGGGATCCCGAGCAAAAGCCTGCACCGCATGCTGTCGGCACGCGGCAATCCCGCTACGCGCAACCTGGCGCTGATTTTGCTGCAACTGCAAGCGCGGATCGACGCAATGGCAGGCAAAACCGCCCAGGCACAACCAGCCCCATCAAGGCACGTCGGCATACCCCATGCGGCGACCGATGATGCTGGCCTTGCGTAGCAAGCGGCGGTCGTTGCGGTGGGTGTCGTAATAGCGCGGGTTGGTGACCATCGCGGCCAGTTTGGCCGACTGGCCCGCGCTGAGGCCGGCGGCATTGGTTTTAAAGTAATAGCGCGCGGCGGCATCGGCGCCGTAGATGCCGTTGCCCCATTCGATGACGTTTAGATAGATTTCAAAGATGCGGCGCTTGTCCATCAGGTTCTCAAGCATCAACGTAATCACCGCCTCTTCGGCTTTACGAAAGGGCGAGCGGCTGGAGGACAAGAACAGGTTTTTGGCCAGTTGCTGGCTAATAGTGGAGCCGCCAGCCACGATGCGGCCTTTCTTCAGGTTCTTTTCCCACGCGGTCTGGATGCCTTCCCAGTCAAAACCATCGTGTTCCAGGAAACGCGCGTCTTCTGACGCCACCAGTGCGCGCTTCAGGTTGGGCGAGATCTGGCTATAAGGCACCCATTTGTGTCGCAGCTCGGCATTGGGGTCGGTTTGCTGCAGGCGCGCCAGGCCCTCTTCCATAAAGGCCGTGTCATCCGGGTTGTGAGTGCGCCACCAGACCACGTGGACCAGTATCCACAGGTTCCATAACAACAGCAGCACCACCAGCGCTAGCAGGATGCGCCAGATCCACCCACCCACAGAATGCTTCTTCACAATGAGCCTTCAGACAGCCAGTCAATCAAACGATGCGCGATTTTAGGCTGGCTGCTTACAAACGGATAGCGCTGTTTACAGCTGTGCACGCAACTGCGCCAGCACGGGCTCGACGCTGGGCTTGCGGCCCGTCCACAAGCTGAACGCTTCGGCCGCCTGCCCCACCAGCATGCCCAGACCATCCACGCGTAACCGCACGCCAGCCTCACGCGCATGGGCCAGGAACGGCGTTTCGTCGCGGCCATACATCATGTCGTAGGCCAGCGTTTCGCCGTGGAAGACCGCATCGGGGATCGGCACACGCTCGCCGCCCAGACTGGCCGAGGTGGCGTTGATGACCACATCAAACGCCGCATCGACATCATCAAAGCCGCAGCCGCCCAGCGCCACGCCGAATGCGCTAGCGGCATCGGCCAGTTCGGTGGCCAGCTGCCGCGCTTTGTCGGCGGTGCGGTTGGCGATCACGATCAGGCTGGGGCGAGCTTGCGCCAGCGGCAACACCACGCCGCGCGCCGCACCACCTGCGCCCAGCAGCAGGATGCGCTTGCCGGTGAGATCAAGATGGCGCTGCAGATCGCTCACCAGGCCTGCGCCGTCAGTGTTGTCACCCAGCAAGCTGCCATCGGCCTGCACCATCAAGGTGTTGACTGCGCCCGCAGCGGCGGCGCGCGGGGTGCGCTGATCCGCCAGACGCCAGGCCTCTTCTTTAAAAGGCACCGTGATGTTGCAGCCAGCCCCACCCGCTGCAACAAACTGACGCACCGAATCGGTGAAGCCATCCAGCGGCGCCAACAGACGCTCGTACGAAAAATCCTGCAGCCCGCATTCCGCCGCAAACGCAGCGTGAATCGCGGGCGATTTGCTATGTGCCACCGGGTGGCCAATCACGACATAACGCATCAGCTTTGTACCCACGGCAAACGGTGCCCCTGCCAGCCATTCACGCTGCCGCGATGCTGGCTGCCATCCTTATCGCCTTCAAAGCCTTCCAGCACGTTGTACGACTCGGCGTACCCCTCGGCCGCGGCCGCAGTGGCCGCATCGTGCGAGCGCGCGCCAGAACGGCACATAAACAATAAGGTGGCGTCGGGGTCGGCCACGCTTTGCAGTTGGCCAATAAACTCGGGATTGGGCGTCATGCCCGGAAAACGCTTCCATTCCAGCTGCACCGCATTGGGCACCGTGCCGACAAACTGCCATTCGGCCTGGGTGCGCACATCCACCAGTTTTGCCTCGGGCATGCCCAGCAAAACCTGTTGCGCCTCGGGCGGCGTCAGCGCGCCTGCGTAGGGCAGATTGTTATCGGCCGCGCGTTGGCGGGCCCGGTCCAGAATGGCCTGGATTTGTGGGTGGATCTGGCTCATGAGCTTGCTCCTGATGGTTTTGCGGATGATTCTACCGCCCCAAACTGAGTCTGGCGCAACTGCAAATTGCCCGGCTTTGGTGCTCTACCGTGGTGCATGCACTATATTTGTGCGCACATTAAAAGCGGGAAAACCGCAATTCCTTTGTGGCACAATGGCTGGCAGCACAGAATTTTACTGGCACGCTACTTGCTTACTAACGTCCGACCCGCACCGGAGAGGATGGTAGTCAAGACCGGTAGTGTGACATTCATTTCAACAATCTCTGCATTAGGAGAGCCCCAGATGTCGGCAGCTGACGTAATCAAGCTCATCAAGGAAAACGATGTCAAGTTCGTTGACCTGCGTTTCACGGATACCAAAGGTAAAGAGCAACACGTAACCGTTCCTTCGCACGTCGTTGACGAAGACTGGTTTGTGCACGGCCACGCATTCGATGGTTCTTCCATCGCGGGCTGGAAAGGCATTCAGGCCTCCGACATGCTGCTGGCTCCGGACACCACCACCGCCAAGCTCGATCCGTTTTACGACGAGCCGACCGTGTTCATCACGTGTGACGTGATTGAGCCGTCCGATGGCAAGGGTTACGACCGTGATCCGCGCTCCATCGCCAAGCGCGCTGAAGCCTACCTCAAGTCTTCCGGCCTGGGCGACACCGCCTACTTTGGCCCGGAACCTGAATTCTTTATTTTCGACGGCGTGACCTGGGGCGCGGACATGTCCGGCTGCTTCGTCAAGATCAAGTCCGAAGAAGGCGCATGGTCTTCCGCTGAAGACTACGAAGGCGGCAACACCGGCCACCGTCCGACCGTGAAGGGTGGTTACTTCCCGGTTCCGCCGGTTGACAGCCATCAAGACATCCGCGCGAGCATGGTGCTGGTGCTGGAAGAACTGGGCGTGCCGGTTGAAGTGTTCCACCACGAAGTGGCTACCGCGGGCCAGAACGAAATCGGCACCAAGTTCAGCAGCCTGGTACAGCGCGCTGACTGGACCCAGATCCTGAAGTACGTGGTGCACAACGTGGCGCATCAGTACGGCAAGACCGCGACCTTCATGCCGAAGCCGATCGTTGGCGACAACGGTTCGGGCATGCACGTGCACCAATCCGTGTGGAAAGATGGCAAGAACCTGTTTGCTGGCAACGGCTACGCTGGCCTGAGCGAATTCGCCCTGTACTACATCGGCGGTATCATCAAGCACGCCAAGGCGCTGAACGCCATCACCAACCCGGGCACCAACTCGTACAAGCGTCTGGTTCCGCACTACGAAGCACCGGTGAAACTGGCGTACTCCGCCCGTAACCGTTCGGCTTCCATCCGCATTCCGCACGTGCAATCGGACAAGGCTCGCCGTATTGAAGCGCGCTTCCCGGATCCGTTGGCCAACCCGTACCTGTGCTTCTCGGCGCTGCTGATGGCCGGTCTGGATGGCGTGCAGAACAAGATCCACCCGGGCGATCCGGCCGACAAGAACCTGTACGATCTGCCGCCGGAAGAAGACAAGCTGATCCCGACCGTGTGCGCCTCGCTGGACGAAGCACTGGACGCACTGGACAAGGATCGCGAGTTCCTGACCCGTGGCGGCGTGTTCAGCAACGACTTCATCGATGCCTACATCGAACTGAAGATGGTTGAAGTGAACCGCACTCGTATGACCACCCACCCGGTGGAATTCGATATGTACTATTCGCTGTAATTGTTGATTGGGCCGGCGTAATGCTGGCCCGGTTACAGCGCACAAAAAACCCGCGATATTGCTATCGCGGGTTTTTTTATGGCGCGCCGTCGAGCGAGAGCGCTACTGATAAGTCATGGTAAACGTCGCCATCGCATCCACTAAACCTGGCTGCACAATGGGCTCGGTCTGGATATACGAAGCTGTAAACGACAACGTGTAATTGCCATTGGCCCACTCGCCTTCCGTGTTATGCCCTGGCGCGTCCCATGCCGTGCTGTCGGGGCCCAGCGTATAGGGCATACCTGCGCTGCTCTGTATCTGCACCCCGACGCCTTTCGCCGTCGATTTGGCGCTGAGACTAAGCACGCTACTGGTATTGCCCGGACTATTGGCATCGGTAAACCCGATCTGCGCAATGCTCGTGCCCCCGTTCTTCGCACCCGTGCAGGTAAACATCAGCTTGAACGGGGTTGGATTGGCGCTGGAGCCCGGCCCGCTAAACGCAGCGATCTTTGCCTGCGCCAATGTGACATCAACCGTCTTTGAAGCGGCGTCTACTGCGCAGGTGGGCGATGTGCCTACTTTAAGAACGATGGGGCTGCTGAGATTAAAACTGGCCAGGTCAACCTTACCCCCTGCATTACTGGTAAGGATAAAAACCATGCCGTTGATTTGCCCGCTGCGGGTGGGGCCGGCGTCGGTCTTGATAAAAGTAAACGTGGCGACCTCTTCAAAGTAGGCCATGGTCGCAAAAATGGTGCCCACCGTGGGGATGTAGCCATCAGGCGCAAACACGTTCGCGCTTGTCCCCGGTACGTCAGGCATCTTCAGCGATACCTTCATGGCAACGCCAGGTAATCCGGTTTCATACAGCTGCGGCGACCCGCCCAGTGAGGCGAAAGCGTTGCTCATCTGGCTGATAAACCCCCCGCCATACGGGCATTTAACAGTCACGTAGATTGGAGTTGTAAAGGAGATCCTGATGCTGCCCATCTCGGCGCCGGTAGCAGCCGCCAGGTTAAGCATCACGGTTCCGCCCGTTCCGGAATAAGGCACCATCTGGCCCACCGGATAAGCGTTGCCATCGGGCCCGTAGTTAACGCAGGTGGTTGCCGCGCTGGCCCCAGGTGCGATGCAGAGCCACACCGCCAAAACAAAAAGTGCAATAGCCTGCCTGCACCGCAAAAGCCGGGCAATCCGATGCCAGTGGCGCACATGGGGTTGCATATTTTTTTTAAGTTACCGCACGGGAGATGCTTGATTCATAGACCAAAACCTCCCTCGCGTGGGCAGGCATTGCGGCATGCTCCCCCAGAAGCATCAGAATCAGGCCAGCGGGCCCACCTAGGCCCCCTACCTTGGGCAGCCGCTGCCTTCGCGCCAAACGAAGGGATTTTGCTGGAACGGAAGGCCGACTGGTGCCGTGGTGACAGCAGCCAGCCAGCCAGCAGGGATCAGAAGCCCCCGGGAAGCTCTTCTGAAGCAGCACAACTTACTGATAGGTCATCACAAACGTCGCCATCGCATTAACCGAGCCCGCCTTGATTGCCGCGCCCGTTTGCACATAGTGGGCCATCAGCGACAGCGTTCTTTTGCCATCGCCCCAATCGCCGAGCGTTTTATGGCCAGCGGCGTCCCAAGTCAGGGTTTCCGGGCCAAACGAGTACGCCGTACCGTTTAAATCTTTAATTTGCACGCCCACCCCTTGGGCCGTGGATTTGGGGCTCAAGGTGAGGGCATTGCCGCCGTTACCTGGACTGTTTGCATCGGTAAAGCCGATCTGCGCCCGCAAGGCAGCGCCATTCTCCGCACCCGAGCAAGTAAACCTGAGCGTGAAAGGCGTGGCATTGGCGGTGGAACCCTGGCCGCGAAAGGCGGTTGCCTTGACGTCCTGCAAGGTCAATGCCGTCGTTTTCGATTCCGCATCGACCGCGCACGAGGGCGGTGCATCGGCCTTCAACACCAACGGGCTTTGCAGGTTATAACTGGCCAGATCAAATTTTCCGTTGCCCTCTTTGTCGGTGGCGTAAAGGTAAAACAATGTGCCACTGAGTTGCCCAGCTCGAACCGGGCCGGAATCCGTCTTGATAAAGGTGGCCGTGATCTCGACGTCGCTGTGTTTTACGTAGGCAAGGTCGCCTTTGCCGCGGCTCGCTATATAACCCTGTGGCGCAGCAAATCGCCCGGCGGTATCCAGCCAGTCCAGGCTCAAGCTCATTGCTACGCCTGGCAGCCCGGTCGCATAAAGCTGGGGCGAACCGCCCAAAAATGCATACGCAGGATTCATTTCAGAATTGAGGTACCCGTTGCCCCGGCATGTGATGCCCACGTTTGCCGATGGCGAGAACTCAAGTTTGGCCTGCCCCATTTCCGCCCCGATCGGCACGTTGGTATTGAGCTTGACCGTCGTACCCGCGCCGTAATGCGCCACCCTTTCGCTGATCACGGCATTGCGATCGTTGGCGGGCCTGTTCCAACATTCACCCGCTTCGACCACGCCGACGGGGAACAACCAGGCGCACCCGGCCAACGGCAAGGGCGCATATTTTTTGCAAACTTGCAGAGTGCACTGAGGCAATAAAACAACCAGATTACGCATTAATTTTCCTTTGGGATTTTTAATTCATCAGCCGGAAAGCGGATCTTTTTGTCTTTAATATTTCTGGATATGTTCAAGCTCCGCCAGTTTCAATCCCATCCTTTATCGAAATGCATAAATACAGGCATGGCGCAACGGCGCTGCGTTAAATCCTCCTTGAGCAGGTTCAACATAAAAAACTGACAATTAATTAATTTTACGAAGAAGGCTTTTTATCACGAACCATCATCCTGCAGAAACAGCAGGAAACGATACGACCAGCATAGCCGCTTGCTTTTCGTTCTGGAATCTATTTATTTTAAACACCAACATTGAATAGCGTACTATCCGCTGCAAGACTGCTAGCCATACACCTGGATAATTTTATTCGGCAAACACGGATAAAATTAAAAGCGACAAATCGGGTATTTTTGCTATTGCGATTGCGGTGGAGGGATGACAATTAGCGCTTAAAGCAAATATAGCCAGCTTTTGAATTTCAGATCAGTACAGCCTGCGCACATCGGAACATATCCTCGAACAGCGTCATTAGTCTAAAATTCCAATTAATCTTTAACGCAAAAAAAAGCCCGCACTTCCAGTGTGCGGGCTGTTCATTTTAATGGCGGCGATCTGCTATGCGGCTATGCGCAGTGCAAGAAGCTCATTACTTTTACTGAAGTTCTCATTGGTCACGCCTAACGATAACTCATCGTAAATGTCGCCTGTGCATTTGCGGTGCCAGGACTCGCGGTATCAGCGGTCCGGATCAAAGCGGCAGACATCGGGATGTTTATTTTTCCCAGCGCAGTGGGCTGCACATACCAGGTATTGACCGTGTCATCGGCCGTGGTATCAGCACCATAGCCAATCGTGCCCACGCTATTACTGATTTGAACGCCCACCCCCTTCGCGGTCGAATCGGGGCTTAAGGAAAGTATTTTTGATGTATTGGCCGGCTTGTTAACGTCAGAAAACGTGACATAAATGTTCTTCTGCTCCTGGCCGTCGCAAGTCAGGCTGAGATTAAACCCTTTACTGGCACCCACACTTCCCGCCGCAGCTTTCGCACTGATCTCCGACAGGTCCACGGTCTGCGCCACGCTGCTCGAATCCACCATGCAGGTAGGCGGCATAACGTCCACGCGGAAAGACGACACCACGATATTTGGACCAAAACGAATGGGGTCACCCGAGGTACCACCAAGGCGATAGGCATTGGAAAAGGCTCTGGCTTGGGTAAAGCCCCCCTTGGTCATGCGGCTGGTGACCACCACCTGATAGGTCAGCGAATAGGACCTGCTCCCCATCGGAAAATCCCCTGCGTACGGCGTGCCAAACCCGCCCCCGTAAATAACGGAAGGCCCACCGGTATTCTCGCCGCCAATAATCCGAATGCCGATACCCTCCAGACCCGATGGCAACAGGTATTGTCCGTGATACTCAAAAAACTGCGGATAGTAAGTGCCTGGCCAGGAAATGAGCTGATTGGGTGTGCCATATTGGACTGACGTATCGACACTGCAGTCTATGGTAAATCGAGCCGTCGCCTGCCCAATCACGGTGCCGGTCGTTTCGTTAGTGTGAGCGACATAGGACGACGCAAATGGCACCGAAATTGCGGGCCCCACCCAGCTACACCCTGCCCAGGCTGCGTTGCAGCAAACGAGCCCGAATAACACTGGCAAGATACGTCGCGGCAATATGGCCAATTTATTGCGGATTCGGGCCAATGCGCGGCGCACAGGGTGTTTGTGCGTGTTAGATTGGCCACCGCGCCGGAAGTGACCGATAGATGTCGAGCCATCTAATTTAGATATTGACATGGTGGACCTCTTTGAAAAATTTCAAAAAAACCTTAATCACAACAATTATTTAGTAGTGCCGCTTATTTACTGGCATTCCAGCTTTGCAAATCGATTTTTAATTTCGAGGGCTCGGCTAACAATTGATCGCACCAAGGTCAAAACCAGTTCTGAACAAAGAAAAAATCTTGCCGAACCATTGCCATTCCAAATTGCGATTATTGCGTGTCCATTCAAGCCACCTGAATTCGCTCAAGTCGCTTCAATAAAAAAAGCTGGCGCTGTATTTATAGCGACCAGCCAGTCATGATCAATCAAATTATTGATAGGTCATCACAAACGTCATCATTGCCTCAAGAGAGCCAGCCTTGACCGTTGCCCCCGTCTTCACATAAGTGGCCAGCAACATCAGAGTCTTATTGCTGTCACCCCAGTCGCCCAATGTTGTATGGCCCGGCGCATCCCAGGTCGCAGTTTCGGGACCGAATGAGTAAAGGGTGCCGGTCCAACTGGATATCTGCAAACCCACCCCTTGGGCAGTCGATTTCGGGCTTAAACTCAGCGTGGTACCGGTATTCGCTGGATTGTTCACATCGGTAAAGCCGATCTGGGCTTTGGTTGTACCGCCGTACTTGGAGCCAGAGCAATTAATTTTAATGCTGAAGGACGTCGAATTAGCAGTAGAACCCACGCCCGAAAAATCCTTGGCCTTTACACCCTGCAATGTTATTTCTTGAGATTTCGATGCGGCATCCACTGCGCAGGTTGGCGGAATAACGCCTACCGTTGCCGAATTAATAATACTCGCACTTGGAAAAAATACGGGACTGCCATTAGCCGCGACAGGTATCGCCCAATATTTTGTGGTAATGGGGCTCATGATGACAGTGCTAGATAATGTAATTGGCGCATACACAACCAATTGGGCATTCGCATGAAATGTCATCGGCGTTTTGGGAAAAGGGATATAACCTTGTGAGTAAGGCGGATATGAACGTGCAAATTCCACCGTTGCCGCGGCATCCCAATAGGCGCTCTGTGGAGTAAGCTTATCTTGCGAATAGCTATTTGGCTCGACAATAAAATAAAGACCCAATCCGGGCACGTTTGTTTTGGCATATTTTTTGTTATTAACCGCAACAGTGGGCATCTCAAAGTAATACCGTATGCTGTAGTAAAAATCGACTACCGAGCATGTGATTGTCCAGGAAACAGGCTTGGAGGCCAATACAGTGCCAACTGCGTCTGTGGAGCGTACAGCAACAGTGCCAAAATCCAGGTTAAACGGCGTGTTTTCTACACAAGGATCGGCCGCATAGGACTGGGCCGCTATTGATAGGCCGATCCATAGCAATACTAATCTCAACGCCCTGGCTGCCAGGCGTTTTAAAGTCCCCGCCGACAGCAATGTTACAGGCAGAGCAAAGGTATGCGGCCTCGCACCAGGAGAGTTACGGGCTAATGCCTCTGGCACCGTTTGAGCAAATGCATCTCCATCCACCCGATGTGATGTTCCGGGCAGCCTAAAAATCGAATTAAACATTATTTGTCCTCTGCAATTTTTTAACATGAGCCGACCAGCGTTTATTATTTCCAATCGGATAATCTGAGATTGCAATCGATGAGTTTCTTGATAGAATTTTCATGGCTGCAGTTCGATGTTTGCACCCATTTAAAACGCTACCGTATTACAGCATCTCGCACTGACACCGCATTCAACGGTAATTAATCGTAAATGTCGTCGCTGCCGAAAATTCGCCAGGCGTTGGTACTGCGGCTGTTTGCACCATATTGGCGCTAAGCGGAATGGTAATGCGCCCGTTAGTTGAAGTGCCGCCCAGCCATTGCGCCGGGTTGACGCTTTCGGTTTCCGGACCGAAGAGCAATGGCCCGCTGCTATTGCTTACTTCAACGCCTACGCCCGCGGCGGTTGAATCAGGCGACAACGACAATACGCGCGTTCCATTAGCGGGATTATTGGCGTCGCTAAAAGTGATATATGCGTCAACCTTGGTAACGCCATTACCACCCGCGCAATCCAGCACTACCGAGAAATTGCTTGTCGGGCCTTTAGAACCAATCGGGCCTTTAACCGGCAACGACCCCAGATTGATTGCCTGATTTTTAGTATCTACGCTAACTTCACAAGTCGGGGCGTCGACCCGCATTAATGCGGGGGGCACAGTGACATCGCCAAAATACAACACTTTTGCCCCACCCGAAGCTGCACCGTAAAGGGCTGCAGGGCGGTATTTGATTGGAATCGTATAGCCGCCCGTTGAAACAGGCCCATATACCACCCATTGGAAAGTTCCGTGGATAGTAAGTGGGCCGGGGGCAATATACTGATAATACTCCTGATATATGAGTGAGAATGAGCCATTGGGTGAAAAATCGGGAGTGCGATTGATATATGGCGAAGGGTCCGTCTTGATATAGAATCCAATTCCGGGTATCCCGCTTTTAATCAGGTTTTTACCATTGCTCCATACCATAGACAAAGTGTCGTTGCCGTACCATTGGATCCCATAATACTCAGTGGTCGAGCAATTGATTTGCCACGTGCCCTCGGCCTCAGCGACAACATCTCCGATCGCTGCGTTGGAACTCACTGCATAGCTCGCTCGCAAGGGCAAAATAAGGCCAGTGAGCTGTACGCACCCGGCATAGCTATAGCTAGCGCCTGCCATCAGCAAAGCGCCAATAAACCAGCGTCCCCATTGGCGGTTTGGTTTACCCGCGCGGCGCGAACAAGCGGTGGCGCCTTCAAATAACCCTTGCGGATTGCATTCGATTGCATACAAATGCGCTTTGCGTGACATGATGATACTCCTTCAACTACGCCTACCAATTAAATGGCGGCGACAAACCAAACCGGAACCCTTAAAAAATAAAGCCTCATACCAATGACGAGGCTTTTTTCTTAAGGATTCAAGCCAGCATCGAACTACATAATGAATTCGTTGCATTAATCCTGACCCAATTAATGCGGCGATAAACGGGCAATGGTCTCTCGCCGCATTTTGATCAAGGCATCGTAACGCTATACATCACGCTGGAATTAGCCGAGCCCGCTTTGGCTTTACCGGTCGCAATATATTCAACGATGTAATCCATCTTGGCCGAGCCATTGGTCAGCGCCACTTGTTTCGAACCCTGGCCGGTACCGGTGTTGCCCAGCTTGACCACCGAGCGGTCGGCATTCTTGATGGCCAGCTGCACGTTTTCGGCAGCGTCGCCGGTGGCGTCCAGTTTGAGCTGACCCGTGACCACATCCACGGTCGGGCCTTGTTCAAACGCGGTGTAGACATTGCCGGTGGTGGTGGTGCAGGCGTTCAGCGAGATGCTGAATGCCTTACCACCTGCGGTAGCGGCAGCGGCGCTCAGGCTGCTGGCCATCACCGGGTCCAGCGTGACGGTGAAGTTGGTATCTGCGGTGCCGTTGCCGGTTACTTCGCACGATTGCGATGAAATGGTGCCTTTAATGGAGATAGTGCCATCGGCAGCAAAGCTGCCTGCGGATGCCAGTACGGACAGGATTGCCAGGGATGCGAGTTTGGATTTCATTGCGGTTGTCCAAAAAAAGTGAGTTGGTGGGGTAGTACGTTGTTAACTGGTTTTGCTTAATGACAGTTGCCTTCGCCGAACACATAGCCCGCGTTGGATGCTTCGGTGGCGGGCGGCAAGCTGTACGTCAATGCGCACTGCTGTCCCGCGCCTTCGCCCCATTTCACCGACAATTCGCCCTTATCCGTGGCCAGGCCGCGCGCGATAATCCGCCCGCCCTGCGCCACGCTGCCCACCGATGCGCCGGTGCTATCCAGCACTTCGGCCGCAAACGGCAGCGGTTTGCCGTCGCGCGTGGTTACACGCAGGATGGCGGGGCGGCCTTTGGTGGTTTCGGTTTCAAATTTGATGCGCGTCACCGCGCCAGCGGTGGGGGCCGTGTGTTGCTGCGTGGTTTTCAGCTCGACGTTTTGCGGCAAGCCCTTCGGATCGAGGCTGACACTGTTGTCGCCGAACGCGGTCAGGTTGGTGGCCACGCCTTTGCCCGAGCCATTCAGCCGCGCGCCGTTACCGCTGCCGCTGATCTGCGCGCCGCTGGCGCCTTCGGCTTCGATAATCGCAACCGATTCGCCCAGCGTTTGCGCCAGCACCAGGCCGCCGCCATAAGCCACCATCCCGCCCGACAGGCCAGCGCCCACTTGGGTATAGCCGCTGCCCTTGCTGGCGTTGGCGGTCAGCGTGCCCCATGGGGCTGCGTAACTGGTGTTGGCGCTGATGGTGTTGGAGCCCATCGAATCGCGGCCACCGTTGACGCCATAGTTGACTGCGCCATTGGCCAGCGAGCCGGTCAACGATTCCTGGATGCCTGTGCCCGAGCTGTCGTGCTGTACGTTGGTGGACGAGTAAAGCGCATGCGGACCAGCACCCAACGGCAGGCCCAGGTTAAACATCACGCGGTTTTCCCACTCGCCGGTGTTGACGGCCAACTGGCGGTTAAGCGCAACGCCATAGGTGGCGCGCTTGTAGGTGTTGTTGTAACCGGCCGAGAACTGCGTATCGGCGCCGTCGCGGTTCCAGTAATCCTGGGCGGAACCGGAGAAATACACGTTGCCCCAGTTGCCAGGTAGCTTCTGGTTGACGGTGGCCTGGATACGGCCGCGTTGAATGCCGTTCATTACGTTGCCATAACCGCGTTCGTCCAGCGCTTGCAGCGTGGCGGCATCGCTCAGGCTCAAGAAGCCCGAGGTGGAATAGCGATAGGCGGCCAGCGCGATATTGGTATCGGTCGGCGAAATATTCAGCGAATAGCTTAAGCGGAAGCTGGCGCCGTTACGGTTGGGCTGGTTTTGCAGCACGGTGCGCGCTGCAGTGATATCCGCAGCCAGTGCGCCAAAGCGCGTGTTCAGCGCCGCACCGCCCGCCACCGAGGTGTAGTTCTGTGCAGCCATCACGCCGCCGTAGCCGGTGATTTCGTTGCTGAAACCATGCCGCAGCACGGCCTGGCCTACCCACGGGTGAACGTCCGAATTGCCATCGCGATACTGACCGGCGGCCACGGCAAAGCGCGTGTCGTTGGGGCGCAGCGCATTAATCGCGGCGGCATACGGCACCGTAGACACGTGCAGGCTGCCATCAGCTTCGGTAACGCGCACTTCCAGATCACCGCCGTAGCCCGTCGGGTACAAGTCATTGATTTCAAACGCACCAGGCGCGACAGTGGTTTCGTACAGCGTGTTGCCGTTCTGGCGGATTTCCACCTTGGCATTGGTTTGCGCGATGCCACGGATGGTGGGCGCGTAACCCCGTTGCGAGTCCGGCAGCATGCGTTCATCGCTGGCCAGTTGCACACCGCGTACGCCAAAGCTGTCGAATACGACGCCATCGGTGAAGGTGTCACCCAGGGTCAGCTGGCTCTTCAGCGGGGTAATACCACGCTGCACATAGGTGCGAACCGCCTGGTATTTGGTGCCGGCGTCTTCGCTGTAGGTCACGTTACCGCTATGGCGCAAACGCCACGGGCCCATGTTGAAGCCCAGATCGGTGCCTGCGTAAAACTGCGTATTGGTCTCGCCGTTGTTACGGCTTTGATACACGTTGGTGTTGTATTGCAAGGTGGCGGCGGTAATGCCGTCATCCCAGTATTTGGAGTCTACATAACCGCGTGCTGCATTAAACAGATAAGCCTGGGGCACACTCACGCGCAGGCCTTGATCATTGTTGTCGAACACAGCGGTGGCGCCCGGCACCACATCCGCCAGCTGCAAACAGCCACCTGCATTGGCGCGCGCTTCGGCTTCGGGGCCGACTTTGGCGAAATTGACGCCGACGGTATCGATCAGCTCGCGCGTAAAGCAGGGTTGCACGTCGCCGTTGCCGAGGTCTTTCAGCTCCACGGTCACGCGGCCCTGCTGAAACTCGTTAACAAACAGCGGTACGGTATACGTGCCCGGCAGTGCGCGATTGCCTTTGGCAAACCGGCTAACGTCGACTACGGCATCGCCGGAAGACTGCAAAAAGCGGTTATTAAACTTGACCGCATCGCCGTTGACGGGCTGGGTAGCGGTCTCTGGTGTTGTTGCCGCCAGCGCCAATTGCGCAGGGCCACCAAAAACAGCAAGCAATAGCAGGGCCAGGGGCCGCAGGGTGAGTGCGCCCGAATTACGACGGATATTCATTGTTTTTGTCCTGTTCTAGCGCGCAGCCCACCGCGGCATGAATCAGAGCCATGCCGTGTCGGTGCGATTAACGGGGATACGCGTAAAGCGGATCAGAAGCTGGCGCCGGGCCAGCGGGAGTTATTTGCCGGAAGCGCCCAGCGGCATGGTGTGTTCTTCGTCCGTGCCGTAGTCGTTTAGCGTGTAGAAGTGCACGTTGGCGCCAGCAGTGGCGTTGCCCTCGATAGCCAGCTCGCGCTTCTCACCGGACTTGAGCAACTGGCCGTCTTCAACCTTCATTTTTTTGCCGCCAGATTGAACGTCGATAGCGCCAAATGAAATGTTGTAGGCCGATGGGTTGTTGACCTGCAGATAGGATTTGCCTGCCTTGTTAACCAGTTGCCATTGCAGCAAATCGGGGGCGGCTTCTACCTTGCCGACCAGGCCCTTGGGGCGGAAGAAAAACTTGATGCGATAGCGAAACGCCAATTGCAGCGAATTCTTGGCCTCGGGGGTACTGGTATCCGCTTCAGGCGGGATTTCCAGCACATTCAGCCAGAACACCGATTCATGATCTTGCGGCAGCGGCTCGCCGGTATAACGTACACGCAGGGTTTGCGATTTCTGCGGGTCGATGCGGAAAACGGTGGGGGTAATGGTAAACGGGACGTCAATGGCATCCGGCGAAGCTTTTGCATCGCCTTTATCCAGCCAGACCTGGCTTAACGCGGGCACCTTGCCCACATTGTCGAGCTTGACCGTTACTTCAGAATCAGCGGCATCATAAATAACGCGCGTTCCGGCAATGACAATGGATGCCTGAACAGCGGCCGAAAGTGCAAGGCCAACCACCATAAACCCTGCAATTGCTGTTTTAAGTAATTTGCTCGAAAACATGAGAACACCTCGCGATAGCACAATTAAAACAGCAGGCAATTGATGAGCGACCAAACCGCCCACCAATTAGCCTGCCCGTAATTACAAGTACAGCAATTACGGCATGGTGACGGTGTACATCACGCTGGAATTAGCGGTACCGGCAGTTGCCTTGCCAGTTGCCACGTATTCAGCGATGTAGCTCATCGTTGCAGCGCCATCTTTCAGTGCATAGGTAGCCGAATTTTGCGCAGCACCGTCCGCGCCAACTTTAATGACAGAATTGTCAGCGTTCTTCAGACCAATCTGCACGTTCTTGGCAGTGCTGGCGGAATCGATGTTCAGGCGGCCAGTAGCAGCATCAACGGTCGGGCCCGGTTCGAAAGAAGTGCGAACGTTACCGGTGGTGTCGGTACACGCGCTCAGCGACAGGGTGAAAGCCTTGCCGCCAGCCGTTTTACCAGCTGCATCCAGACCGCTGGCCAGAACCGAATCCAGAGTCACGGTGAAGTCTTTAGCAGCAGCGCCGTTAGCAGCCAGCGTGCAAGTTTGCGAAGTAACGTTGCCTTTGAAGGTGATGGTACCGTCAGCGGCGAAAGCGCCAGCGGACAACAGGGCAGCAGCGGTAGCCAGCGAGAGAAGATTCAGTTTCATTTTTCAGGTCCATTTAAAAAAAAGGGAAGGAAATTACCCGGAGCGCATTGAATTTCGAATCAATTCTCGATGCGCATCGCAGGACCCGAACTTTATGCATTGGGCTCAACACCCTACATCGGATCGATCCTAATTTTCGGGTAACGCCCGCGCCTATGTCCGCAGGGCCACCGTATTGCTGGTGTCTATTGATTCAAGCTGAAACAGATTCGGATTATTCCTAAGACAAGAATTGCCAATGAAAGAGCAAATCCGTAGCAGCGCGCCATTAATCCATTAACAATGCACGCTCGCCATCGCGCTGGCCGCAGGCGTGTGCAGCAAACACTGACAGACGGATGCAATATGCCTGGCTATGCTTTGCACACGGCCCGCTGCGCCCTGCATGCGGGCCGCGCCATGCATCCCTCCATTGACGGTTTGATTGCCTATGAGCTTTGCGCCCACGCGCCTGCGACATTTTCAGGTTCTGCTGCTTGCCTATGTGCTGAGCGGCTGGCTGGGGTTCGCCCTGGGCGCGCTGCATCACGATGCCGATCTGATCGCGTTATGGCTGCCTGGCGGCATCGCGCTGATCATGTTGCTGATGCTGGGCTGGTGGGGCGTGCCGGCTATCCTGATCGGCAGTCTGGCGGTGCATGTGCCTTTGATCGTGGGTCATCTGCATGCGCGCCAGGGCGCGTTGTACCTGGGCACGCTGGCGCTGATTGATCTGTTACAAGCCTGGCTGGCGATGCGCGCGTGGCGTGGGCGTGAAGCACGCCTGCACGCCCCGCTGATCCGCCGCACGCATGATCTGATCTGGTTCTGGGTGCAGGTGTGCCTGTTGCCGGTGGCGGTCACCACGCCGCTGATTGCCGCACTGCAAAGCACGATGCATCTGTTGCCCGATCAAGACCCCGACACGCTGGTGCGCCAGGTGTTAACGCTGGCGTTGGCCGGCTTTGGCGGTTTGCTGTTGGTGGCGCCATGCTATGTGGTCTGGCGCGATCGCAGCCGCTGGCCGTGGCGTAGCCTGCCGTGGCGCACGTGGTGGCCGTCTACGCTGATTTGCGTGGTGGTGCTGGCGGCGTTCTGGTTCTATCCGCCGGGCCTGACGCTGGTGTTGCCGCTATTGCTGGCCAAAACCATCCACTATCGCTGGCCCGGTATGGCAGTGTCGGTATTGCTGGTGGGCTTGGCCTGCTGGGTGGGCACGGTATTGGGCTTTGGCCCGTTTGTGGACACCAGCGCGCATCTGGCCTTCGTTAATCTGCAGTTATTTTTGTTTTCGACCGCAGTGATGCTGCAATACCTGGCGCTGGCGCATGAGATGTTGCTGCGTCAGCACTGGCAAATGGAAGCCGAAGTCAAACAGCGCACCGAGGCGCTGGCTAGCGCCAACGCGCGGCTGGAAGAACTGGCCACCACCGACGAGTTGACCGGCGTGCCCAACCGGCGCGAATGGCAACGCCGTTGCGCGCATGCCGTGATGCTGGCGCGGCGACATCAGCAACCGATGGCGGTGTTGCTGCTGGATCTGGATCACTTCAAGCAAGTCAACGACACCTACGGCCATCTGATCGGCGACCTGACCTTGCGCACGGTCTCGCGCGCCTGCCAGGAAAGCCTGCGCGGCAGCGATAGCTTCGGCCGTTGGGGTGGCGAAGAATTTGTGGCGCTGCTGCCCGACACGCCGCTGGAAGACGCGCAGCAAGTGGCCGAAAAACTGCGCCACGCCGTCAGCGCCGCGCAGATCAAACTGGATAACGCACCGGTGCCCAGTATGGCGGTGACGGTCAGCATTGGCGTGGCGCGGCTGCATGCGTCGGATGCCGACCTCGATACGCTGCTAACGCGCGCCGATCACGCCTTGTACTTTGCCAAGCAAACCGGGCGAAATCGCGTGGTGCTCGAAACTGAATTGCCCGCCGACGGACCAAGGCTGTAGCCATTCGCCCCGCGGCGCGATGTTCCGATCGCGCGTCGCGCCGCTACAATGGCATTCCTCCCCCACCCAAGGTGCCAAGCATGAGTCTGCGCGCAGTGGTTTTTGATTTTGGCGGTGTGTTGTTCGACTGGAACCCCGAATATCTTTATCGCGATCTGATCCCCGATGCCACCGAGCGCGCCTGGTTTCTGGAGCACGTGTGCAACGGCGCGTGGAATCTGCAACAAGATGCGGGCCGCACGCTGGCCGACGCCACCGCCGCCAAAATCGCCGAGTTTCCTGATCACGCCGAGCTGATCCGCGCGTTTTATGATCAGTGGGCTGTGATGCTCAATGGCACGCTCAAAGACGGCGTCAAACTGATGGAACACCTCGAAGCCGCACAAATTCCGCTGTACGGGTTAACCAATTGGTCTGCTGAGACGTTTCCGTATGCGTGGGACAATTACCCGCTGCTGCATCGCTTTAAAGATATCGTGGTCTCGGGCCGCATCCGGCAGATCAAACCGGACGCAGGCATCTATCACGAAATGTTCCGCCGCATTGCGCGCGACATCCCCGATCTGCAGCCGCAGCAACTGGCGTTTATCGACGACGTAAAACACAACGCCGAGGCCGCGACGGCCCTGGGCTGGCATGGCATCCACCACACCAGCGCCGCCCGCACCGAACAACAACTGCGCGCTCTCGGGCTGCAGTTTTAAGCCACAAGGACCAGCACGTCATGACCGATCACCGGGTCAGCATCCGTTATTGCACGCAATGCAACTGGCTGTTGCGCAGCGCCTGGCTGGCGCAAGAGTTGTTAAGCACGTTTAGCGACGAGCTGGGCGAAGTGGCCTTGCAACCGGGCACGGGCGGCGTCTTTGTCGTGCACTGTAACGACACGCTGATCTGGGATCGCAAGATCGAGGGGCGTTTTCCGGAAGCCAAGGAGCTGAAGCAGCGCGTGCGTGATCTTGTCGCGCCAGATCGGCCACTCGGTCATAGCGACCGGCCCGCGTAAGCCAGGCTGTGATAAGGTGCCGCCCATGCTGAAGTCATCGCCCTTTTCTTTCTGTTTTGATCGCCGCGCGCTACTTGGCGCCCTTGGCGCGTGCGCCGCGTTGCTGACTGCCAGCGCGTGGGCCGACATCTACAAGTACACCGACGACGAAGGCCGCGTCACCTTTTCGAATATCCCCATGCGCGGGGCCACCAAGGTGTATTCAGAAGCGGTGCCGATGGGTGGCCGCCCGCATACCGGCGGCGGTAAAGGGGCCAACGTGCAGCGCGTTAACGCGCCCAGCCCGGCGGATTTCCCCAAGGTGGACAGCAGCACGCAGCGCTCGCGCGACAGCAATCGCCGCAAGATTCTGGAAGACGAACTGGCCACCGAAAAACAGTCGCTGGCCGATGCGCGCAAAGCGCTGTCGGACGCGCAAGCCGCCCCCGGCGACGCCCAGCTGAACCCCGGTAAATACAACGACCGCATCATGCGCCTGCGCGACAACGCCACCGTGCACGAAAAAAACGTCGACGCCCTCACCTCCGAACTCGCTAAAAGCAAATAACCACCGCCGCGTGCAGAATCCGCCGTAGGGTGCGTTACCCCCCGGGGGGCAACGCACATTTCGGTTATGCCAAGGACGGTAATGGCCCCGTATGGGGCCGGGGGCCATCGGCCCCTTTTACACGCCTGCACGCTTTGCACGCCGGGTGGCCCCCAAAGGGGCCCGGGGCCGTCGGCCCCAAAATGTGCGTTGCCCCCGCAAGCGAGGACAAGCCCCGTTGGGTAACGCACCCTACCCCATTCTTCTCATCGATCTTTGCGGTTTTTCCGATTGCGTGTTTGACCCAAGTCAGGGCGTCGCACCGTTTCATTGCCCACAATGCACGCTATTGGTGCACTATCAGACTGGCGTCGCACCAGCCCATGCGCCTGGCATTGCTGGCCCGGTAATTGCTTGGTAACGCCACGTACGGCCACCACGGCTGTGCCTTACCGGGCGCAGACCGCGCTGAGCTTTGATCCATCTTCTGTTCAAGCAGACCGCACACATGACTCCGACACCAAGCGCTTTCGCCGGCCTGGACTTTCTCGATGCAGCCGTACTGGCCACCCACGATGATGGCTCGCTGGTCTACTTCAACCCGATCGCCGCCGATTTGCTCGGGCTGCGCGATGACTTTATCGGTGCGCCGCTCACGCAATGCCTGGGCCCGGACAACGCCGTCGTCACCGCGCTGGAAAACGCGGGCCGCGGCAATATCACGCTGACCGAACACGAAATCCTGCTGCACAGCACGCACGGCGAAGTCTATGTGTCGCTGACTGCCAGCCCCATCGATGGCCCGGCTGGCTCGGCGATTGCCGAAATCCGCCAGATCGACCAGCAACGCAAAATCGCCAACGAAGAGCGCCTGCAAGCACAGCAACAAGCCAACCGCGAGCTGATCCGCAACCTGGCGCACGAAATCAAGAATCCATTGGGTGGCATCCGCGGTGCGGCGCAATTGCTGTCGCGTGAACTGCATGACGCCCATCTCAAGGAATACACGCAGGTCATCATCGAAGAATCGCAACGGCTGCAAAGCCTGCTCGACCGCCTGCTGACGCCGCACCGCCTGCCGCAACTGGGCGAACTGAGCATTCACGAAGTGCTGGAACGCGTGCGCAGCCTGATGTTGGCCGAAACGCCCAATGGCCTGGCCGTCAAACGCGATTACGACACCAGCCTGCCCAACCTGATTGGTGACCGCGAACAGCTGATCCAGGCCGTGCTTAACATCATGCGCAATGCCATCCAGGCGATGGCGGGCGTGGGCGAGATCATGTTGCGCACGCGAGTGGCGCGGCAAGTAACGCTTAACCGCCAACGCTATCCGATTGCGGTGCAGATCCAGATTATCGATAACGGGCCAGGCATCCCCGAGCATCTTAAAGACACGCTGTTCTACCCGCTGGTATCGGGCCGCCCCGGTGGCACCGGCATCGGGCTGCATCTGGCACACACCTTTATCAGTCAGCACCACGGCACCATCGATTTTGACAGCCGCCCTGGCTACACCTGCTTCAACCTGTTGTTGCCGCTGAATGGCTGGCAAAACGAAACCGCACTCACAACTAAAGCAACGGAGCATCCATGAGCACCGTCTGGGTCATCGACGACGACCGTTCCATCCGCTGGGTTTTTGAAAAAGCACTGGCGCGTGAAGGCATTGCGTTTGCCACATTTTCTTCCGCCACCGAAGCACTGGCCCGTTTGGGCCGCGAAGTGCCCGAAGCCATCGTGTGCGATATCCGCATGCCGGGCGAATCGGGGCTGACCTTTCTTGAACTGGTCAAAAAAGATTATCCGGGCCTGCCCGTCATCATCATGACCGCGCATTCCGACCTGGAAAGCGCCGTATCGGCCTTCCAGGGCGGCGCGTTTGAATACCTGCCCAAGCCGTTTGATATCGACCAGGCCACCGGCCTGATCCAGCGCGCGCTGCAAGAAGGCGAGCGCCAGGCCATCGGCGAAGAAGCGCCCGTCACCAACCCGGACATCCTGGGCCAGGCCCCGGCGATGCAGGACGTGTTCCGCGCGATTGGCCGTCTGAGCCAATCCGCCGCCACGGTGTTGATTACTGGCGAATCGGGCTCGGGCAAAGAACTGGTGGCGCGCGCCCTGCATCGCCACAGCCCGCGCGCGGCCAAGCCGTTTATTGCCATCAACACCGCCGCTATCCCCAAAGATCTGCTCGAATCCGAATTGTTCGGCCATGAGCGCGGTTCGTTTACCGGCGCGGAAGCGCGTCGCCAGGGCCGCTTTGAACAAGCCGAAAACGGCACGCTGTTTCTCGATGAAATCGGCGATATGCCGTCCGAACTGCAAACGCGGTTGTTGCGCGTGTTGTCAGATGGTTTCTTTTACCGCGTGGGCGGCCAGGCACCGATCAAAGCCAATGTGCGCGTGATTGCCGCCACCCACCAGCATCTTGAAGAGCGCGTAAAACAAGGCGCATTTCGCGAAGACTTGTTTCACCGCCTTAACGTAATTCGCCTGCGCCTGCCAGCGCTGCGCGAACGCCGCCAGGACGTTCCCCTCCTGGCGAGGCACTTCCTGGCCCGCTCAGCCGCAGAACTGGGTGTGGAACCGAAGCGCCTGTCTGAAGACGCCATGACGGCGCTCAGTAACTTCAGTTTTCCCGGCAACGTGCGTCAGCTGGAAAACCTGTGTCACTGGATCACCGTCATGGCGCCAGGCGCTACCGTCGGCGCCGCCGACCTGCCGCCTGAAATCAGCGAAATTACTACCGATGGCGAAACCGGCACCGTCGTTAGTGGTGACTGGCGCGCTGCATTGGCCGCCGACATCGGCAGCCGCCTGGCCAAGGGCGAAAACCGCGTGCTGGACCAGATCATGCCGGCGTTTGAACGTACGGTGATCGAACGCGCGCTGGCGCATACCGGCGGCAAGCGCATTGAAGCGGCGGAGTTGTTGGGTTGGGGGCGCAATACCCTGACCCGCAAGATCCAGGAGTTGGGGATGGATAACGAGGTTTGACCTCCCTCCATCAACCGGGCATGTAGGGTGCGTTACCCCCCGTTTTTTGGGGGGCAACGCACATTTCGGTTATGCCATGGATGGTGGATGGCCCCGGATGGGGCCGGGGCCTTTGGCCCCAAACTGTGCGTTGCCCCCAAAAAACGGGGGTAACGCACCCTACGCCGCCCGGTCCCAATCCGGGTCAGCGGTTACGCCAAACGGTGGCGACGCCCTTCAACTCGCGCACGCCCACATCCACCGCGCCGTGCCCGTGCCAGCCCGGTCGCAGCCATACCGTCCGCATCCCTAGCTTGCGCGCGGTTTCCAGATTAGCCAGCGAATCCTCCACCATCACGCAGCGGCGCGGGTTCAGCCGGAAGCGCTTTAGCAAGCGCAAAAATGCCTGGGTCTGCGGCTTCGGGATATAGCCGCCATCATCAATGCCGTGGATCGCCTCGAAATACCGCGCGATGCCCAGCGCCTCGGCCAGCGCCGCGCCGTAGTGATGCGGCCCGTTTGTAAACAGGATTTTGCGGCCCGGCAGGCGCGCCAGCGTGCGCTGCAATCCGCGCATGGGGTAAACGTGTGCGGTCAGTTCGGCCAGTGGATGCGTGGCGTGCAGAAAATCCTGCGGCCGGATGTGCGGATGGTGGCGGATCAGCCCGCTGAGCGTCGCGCCGTAGCGGTCCCAATAATCCATGCACAAGGCCTTGGCCGCAGCGGCGTCCAGCCCCAGCGCCTGCGCCACATGCGCCGCCATCGCGGCATCAATCACCGGAAAGGCATGGCGGCTGGCGTTATGCAGCGTGTTGTCCAGATCAAATAACCAGACCGGCTGCCGCAACGCGTGTTGCGCGCCGGTCTGCGCATGCCGCGTGCGCCAGTAACGCGTACGGCGGCGGCGGGGTTTATCCGTGGATGTAATGTTCAAGTTGCTCAATGGTGCTGGCCTGGTCGGCGATTTTTTCGCGCACCAGATCGCCAATGGAAAGAACGCCCAGTACCTGGCCGCCCTCTTCGATGACCGGCAAATGGCGGATGCGCTTGTCCGTCATCACGCCCATGCATTGGTCGAGCGAGGTTTCGGGCGTCACGTAGATAATCTTGCGCGTCATGATATCTGCCACCGGCGTGCCCGCGGACGTCTTGCCCATCAGCACCACCTTGCGCGCGTAATCACGCTCGGAAAAGATGCCAGCGATGCCGTCATCGTCGATGACCAGCACCGCACCGATATTTTTGTCGGCCAGCAATTGCAGCGCCTGATACACCGTGGCACCGGGGCTGACCGAAATCACCCCGTCGATCGATTTGTCACCCAGCAGTTGGCGAGCGGTTTTCATGGTTGTGCCTCCTCTTGATGCAAGCGCCCGCAAGCGCGGGCAGCTTTCAATCTAGCTGGTCTCAAAGAGGTTGCAACCACGGCCCGTACAACAGAAACAATCGCCGCCGCATAGGATGGGTCAAGACCCACCGCTCAAAGCCAAGTACTGCATCACCGCAGCCCGCTACGCGACACCGCAGCATGGCGATATCACCGCCGCACAACGCCGCGCTCAATGCGCGCGGATCATCGTCCCCACGCCCTGGCTCGTAAGAACCTCCAGCAGCAGCGCATGCTTCACCCGCCCATCAATAATATGCACCGAGTTCGCACCGTTCTTCGCCGCATCCAGCGCCGACGAAATCTTCGGCAGCATGCCGCCCGAAATCGTGCCATCGGCAAACAGCTCATCAATACGCGCGGCCGTCAGCCCGGTCAGCAGATTGCCTTCCTTATCCAGCACGCCCGGGGTATTGGTCATCAGGATCAGCTTTTCGGCATGCAGCACTTCAGCCAGCTTGCCCGCCACCAGATCGGCATTGATGTTGTAGCTTTCGCCTTCGCGATCCACGCCAATCGGCGCAATTACCGGAATAAAGTCGTGCGCATCCAGATGCGCGACGATGGACGGATCGATGCTTTCAATCTCACCCACCTGGCCGATATCGATCAATTCGTCGTCGTTGGCGCCCTTCAGATACATCTTGCGCGCCTTGATAAAGTG
Organism: Amantichitinum ursilacus; assembly: GCF_001294205.1. Classification (GTDB taxonomy): domain Bacteria; phylum Pseudomonadota; class Gammaproteobacteria; order Burkholderiales; family Chitinibacteraceae; genus Amantichitinum; species Amantichitinum ursilacus. Next base: position 171,094 of record NZ_LAQT01000003.1, on the reverse strand, counting down.
ACCATCCTGGCCCGTCAGGCCAACCGCCTTGCCGCCGTGCTTGTTGATCAGCGACACGATCTCTTTATTGACGTGGCCGCCCAGCACCATCTCCACCACGTCCATGGTTTCAGCGTCCGTCACGCGCATGCCCTGGATGAACTCGCCTTTCTTGCCGATACGGTCCAGCAATTCATTGATTTGCGGGCCGCCGCCATGCACGATCACCGGGTTCATGCCCACCAGCTTCAGCAACACCACATCACTGGCAAAGCCTTCTTTCAGCTCTTCGTCGATCATGGCGTTGCCGCCGTATTTGATCACGATGGTTTTATCAAAAAAGCGCTGGATGTACGGCAGCGCCTCGGACAACACCTCGGCTTTTTGCTGCGCGGAAATTTCGGTCATGGCGGTTTTCACACGGTAAGGAGCGGAATGCGCGAATTGTACCAGCGTTAATGCCTAACTCCATTACAGCGCATAGCCAACGCCGATGCTGGCGTGCGTGGCAGCCGCTGGCTTTGCTTGCGCCGCATCGCACAAAACAATCATTATTCGCGTCAACGACTTGAGGGCGTGGTCAGTTACATCTGTCACGCTCGCCCACCCCGGTCAGGAAGAACAATTAAATATGCGCCGTTTACTACTTGCCTCTGCGCTGCTGTGCAGCGCGCCTTGGGCCTTTGCCACCGACTTGATGGACGCGTTTCGCGCCGCCGCCGCGCATGACGCCACCTATTCCGCCGCGCGCTATGCCTTGTCGGCCGGCGAAGAAAAAAACGAGCAAGCGCGCGCGCTGTGGCTGCCGCGCCTGGACCTCGCCGCCAACAGCAATTACGAAATGAGCAATTACAAGGCAGGCAATCCCACAGACAGCGACCCCAGCAGCAACCGGCATGGCGCCACCTATGGCTATTCGGTGACCGCCACCCAACCGGTATATGACGTCAGTGTCAGCGCCGGCAGCACGCAATTGCAGAAAGAAGCCGCGCAAGCGCAGGTGCAATGGCGCCAGGCACAGCAAGATCTGGTGTTGCGCGTGGCCCAGGCTTATTTTGATGTGCTGGCCGCGCAGCAAAAGATCACGCTGGCCGAAGCGCAAAAACAAGCGGTGTCCGAGCAATTGGCGCAGGCCAAAAAGATGTTCGAGGTGGGCACCGCCACCATTACCGACACCAATGACGCGCAAGCGCGCTATGACGCCATCGTTGCCAGCGAAATCGCCGCGCAAAACGATCTCGACAGCAAACGCAATGTATTTGCATTGCTGACCGCGCTGGACGCCAACGCGCTGGCCACGCCCTCGCCCAACCAGACGCCCACGCCGCCCGATCCGCCACGCGTCTCCGACTGGCTGAGCATGTCGGTGCAGCACAACGCCAATATCGAACAGCAAGCGTTGGCCGTGGATATCGCCACCGCCGAAATCGATAAATATCGCTGGCAAACCGCCCCCACCGTCAGCGTGGTCGGCAGTTACGGCGATCGTTGGGATCGCTCGGGCATTTCCAAATCCACCGGCATCGATACCACCACCGGCGGTTCGATTGGTCTGCAATTGTCGGTTCCGCTTTACACCGGTGGTAATCGCAGTTCGCAATATCGCGCCGCCATTGCCACGCGCGAACAACAACGTGATTTGCTCGAAGCTGCGCGCCGCACCGCCAACCAACAAGTGACCACCGCATTTCTGGGCGTGCAAAGCGGCGCGGCGCAAATCCAGTCGCTGAACCAGGCCGTTAAAAGCAGCGCCAGTTCGCTGGAATCCACGCGCGTGGGCCGCCAGGTGGGCGTACGCACCACGGTGGATGTGCTGAACGCCGAGCAAACTTATTTTCAGGCGCGATATGACCTGGAAGTCGCACGTTATCAATATTTGTTGTCAAGATTACAATTGGCCGCTGCCGCCGGGACGCTTGATTTTCCAGAACTGGAGACGGTAAACCGTTGGCTGATTCAGGATAAAAATAATTAATCTCTAATTAACGCAGATATAACAGACTCTATTTCCATTGTTGATACATCCATTAATTGGTGCGCGATGTTATGGCTTGAATTGTTAAAACCCCGCACGCATAATCAGTTAATGGCCGCCGCGTTATGGCGCCCGCAGTGCAACCCGTCCCTCACTTAAAACGGTCGCTTTATACGCCTCAAGGAGAAAACCAATGGAATTAACCGGTCTGTCGCTGCCCAAACTGTATCAACTGCAAAAAGATCTGGAACGCGAAATCGTTTCGCGCAAAGAATCCGACAAGGTTTCGTTGCTGAATGAACTGCAACAACTGGCCGCCGCGAAAGGTTTTTCGCTGAATGAAGTGCTGGGTCTGGATAGCGGCCGTAAAGGCAAAGTCAAAGCCACTACGTCGACCTCCAAAGCGCAATTCCGCAATCCCAATGATGCCACCCAGACCTGGTCTGGCCGCGGCCGCAAACCGCAATGGGCGATCGACTGGCTGTCCACGGGCAAATCGCTGGAAGATCTGCGCGTTTAAGCCGCACGCACCGGCCCGCCACCCAAAGCCGGTATAGGGATATCGATCAAAGGCAGCCAACGGGCTGCCTTATTCTTTTGTGCAGTACAATCACCGTCTGTTTCTTCTGGTTACCCCGTATGCCGCATCCGCTTACCGAATCGCTGAATCCCGAACAACGCGCCGCCGTTGAACTACCGCCCGAGCACGCGCTGATTCTGGCCGGAGCTGGCAGTGGCAAAACGCGGGTACTAACCACGCGCATTGCGTGGCTGTTATCCACCGGCCAGATCAGCCCGGCGGGCCTGCTGGCGGTGACGTTTACCAACAAAGCCGCGCGCGAAATGCTGGCACGCATTACCAGCATGCTGCCGCTTAACCCGCGCGGCCTGTGGGTGGGCACGTTTCACGGCCTGTGTAACCGCATGCTGCGTTTGCATCACCGGGATGCCGGACTGCCGCCGTCGTTTGCCATTCTGGATAGCGCCGACCAACTGGCTGCCATCAAACGCGCCATGAAAACGCTCAATGTGGATGAAGAACGTTTTCCGGCGCGCGCCACCTCGCATTACATCAATGGCAACAAAGAAAAAGGCCTGCGCGCCGCCGATGCCGAAGCATGGGACGATTATTCGCGCGTGCAACGCCAGGTGTATACCGAATACGAACAGCAATGCCGCCGTGAAGGCGTGGTGGATTTCGCCGAATTATTGTTAGCCAGTTACGAACTATTGCTGCGTAACACGGCATTACGCGAACATTATTGCAGTCGCTTCAAGCACATTCTGGTGGATGAATTCCAGGATACCAATGCATTGCAATATGCCTGGCTTAAATTACTGGCAGGCGAAGGCAATGCCTTGTTTGCCGTTGGCGATGATGATCAATCGATTTATGCATTCCGCGGCGCACGCGTGGGCAATATGATCGATTTCCAGAAAGATTTTGCGGTTAAACACGTAATCCGGCTGGAACAGAATTACCGCTCGCACGGCAACATTCTGGCCGCCGCCAATGCAGTCATCGAACACAATACCGATCGCCTGGGCAAACAATTGTGGACCTCGGAAGATCAGGGCGAGCCGCTGCGCATTTACGAAGCCGCCACCGATACCGAAGAAGCCGGCTTTGTGGTGGATGAAATCAGCACGCAACATCGCGAAGGCGTATCGCTGGATGAAATTGCAATTCTGTATCGCTCCAACGCGCAATCGCGCGTGATTGAACATGCGCTGGTGGCGGCAGGATTGCCGTATCGCGTGTATGGCGGTTTGCGCTTTTACGAGCGCCAGGAAATCAAACACGCGCTGGCTTATCTGCGCCTGGTCGCCAACGAAAACGACGATAACGCGCTGCTGCGCATTATCAATTTTCCGGCGCGTGGTATTGGCAACCGCACCATCGAAACGCTGACCGACACCGCGCGCCTGGGCGGCATGAGCCTGTGGCAAGCCGCCTGCAACAGCGGCAGTGGCCGCAGCGCCGCCGCCGTCGGCCGCTTTGTGCAGATGGTCGACGCCATGCGCCAGCAAGCGCAAGGCCTGGCAATGCCGGAACTGGTCAGCATGGTGTTAACGCTATCCGGCCTGCTGGAGCACTACCGTAATGACAAGGATGGCGAGGAACGCGTTGCCAACCTGGACGAACTGGTCAACGCCGCCGCGGCGTTTGTCAGCGAAGATGAAAACGATCTGATCACCTTTCTGGCCAATGCCTCGCTGGAAGGCGGCGAGCACGAAGCCCAACCGGGCCAGCAAGCGGTGCAGCTGATGACCATCCATGCCGCCAAAGGGCTGGAATTTCATACCGTATTTCTATCCGGCATTGAAGAAGGGCTGTTTCCGCACGATAACAGTTTGTCAGACCCGCTCGGGCTGCAGGAAGAACGCCGCTTGATGTATGTGGCGCTGACGCGGGCGCGCCGTCGCTTGTATCTGTCGCTGTCGCAAAGCCGCATGTTGCATGGCCAGTGGCGTTATGCCCCGGCCAGCCGTTTTCTGAATGAGATTCCGGCCGGGCTTTGCAAATACCTTAACCGCGGTTACGCGCCCGACAGTTTTGGCAGCAGCGCCTCGGCGCCCGCGCCCAGCCCGCGCAGCATGCCCGCCAACACCCGCGCCAATGCGCCTGCCCACGGCCTGAACATCGGCATGAACGTGCGCCATCCCAAGTTCGGTTTGGGTGTGGTGGTGGACCATGAAGGCGGCGCCAATGGCAACGTGCAGGTCAATTTTGCGGAACATGGTCTGAAATGGCTGGCCGTGGCCTACGCCAAACTGGAGCCCGTTAACGGATGAACGACGCAGTAGAGATTCCCAGCCTGGTGGGCGCGCGTGCGCTGGTCATCGATCGCGCCAATGAGATGCGCGCGGCACTGGGCACCGGGCTGGCCGAATTCGGCGTCGAGACCATTGATTACGTAGGCAAACCGGCCGACGCGCTGGCCCGCATCAACGCGCACGCCTATGACGTGGTGCTGTGCGAATACGATCTGGGCCAGGGGTTTGACGGCCTGCATCTGTTTGAAAGCTGCCAGCAACACCAACTGCTCAAGCCCTCCTGCATTTTTATGATGATCACCGGTGAACGCCGGCTGGCGCAGGTGATGGGCGCGGTAGAGCTGGTGCCCGATGGCTATCTGCTCAAGCCGTTCTCGGGCGCGGAATTTGCCAACCGGCTGGCGCGTGCGCTCAAGCGCAAGGGCGGCTTTCGCCGTATCGATGCGGCCGTGCGCAGCGGTGACTATCAGGGCGCTATTGCCGCCTGTGATCGCGAAATCCATCTGCGCCCGCTGGAAGCGCCCGAATTCCAGCGTATGAAAGGCCATCTGCAATTGATGATTGCCGAATATGCCGCCGCCGAAACCACCTACCGCCAGGCCATGTCGCAACGGCAAGCGCCGTGGGCGCAAATGGGCTTGGGCCGCGCCTTGTTTGGTTTGAAGGATTATTCGAGCGCGCGCACCTGTTTTGAAGCGGTCAGCTCGCAATATGAATTGATGATCCAGGCCTATGACTGGCTGGCGCGCACGCAAAACGCCCAAGGCGACCCCAAGGGCGCGCAAAGCACGCTGGGCCGCGCCTTGCAACGTTCGCCGCTGGTAGCGCAACGGCAGCGCGCCATGGGCCGTCTGGCCGAGCGCAATGGCGAACTGCAGCAAGCGGAAGGTGCGCTCACGCAAGCGCTGGAGTTGTCGCGCGGTTCGTTCTGGCGCGAGCCCGCCATTTACGGCGAGCTGGGTCGTGTGCAAGTGGCGCGCAGCGATGTGGGCGCGGCACGCCGCACCATGCAGCGTTTGCGCACCGACTTCAAAGGCGATACCTCGGCTGAGGTGATCGGCCAACTGGTCGAAGCGGCGGTACTGGAAGCGCTGGATGACCACAAGCGCAGCGAGCAGATGTTCCGCGCCGCGTGCGAACAACTGGATGCGCTGGAAGACGTACCCGCGAATGTGCTGCTGGAAGCGTCGCGCCATGCTTATGCGCGCCAGCAAAAAGAACGCGGGGAGCATTTTGCCCGCGCGGCGCTACGCAGTGCCCACGACGACGCCGAATTGCTGGCCAGCGTGGAAGGTTTGTATCTGGCGCAAGGCGATGCCGAAACGGGCCGCCGTCTGATCGAAAACGCCACGCGCGATATCGCTGACATCAACAATCTGGCCATCGACGCCGCCAAAGCGGGTGATTTGCAACGCGCCGCGGAGCACTTCATTACCGGGCTGGCGGCGGTTAAAGGCAACGTGCAAGTGTTGTTGAACGCGGCCAATACGCTGCTGACGTGCGTCAATCAGGAGGGCTGGAACGAACGCTATATGACGCTGGTCAACCAGTATCTACAGCGTGTGCGCCGGCTGGATCCGGCCAACGGCAAGGCCCGGCAGCTGAACGAGGCGTTCCGCCGCACCCAGTTCCGCTATGGTATCGACGCCGAAACCGGCCGCAAGACCGGTTCGATTTCATGACTATGTTTAAAGGGTTGCACTGCATAAAAGGCAGTAGGTGACTTGCGGCGCGCTCCGGTAGACTACCCGCGACGCCGACTTATAAGGAGAACGCTTGATGCACGCTGCTTTGAAGCTGGAACAGAACATTGCCCAAATCCAGCTCAACGGGCATTTCACTTTTGAAGCGCACCGCGACTTCAAGCAGGTGACGCAAGAGGCGCTGGATAACCCGTCGGTGACGGCGCTAACGCTGGATTTTGCGGGGGTCGACTATATGGATTCGGCCGCGCTGGGCATGTTGCTGCTGCTGAACGAACGCGCGGGCGGACGGCGGATTACCCTGGTCAATTGCAAAGGTACGGTAAAAGCCGTGCTGGACATCGCCAACTTCGGCAAGATTTTCGATATCAAATAAACCATAGGGTGGGACTCCGCGTCCCACCCTATGTCGTTTCTACAGCTCGACCTGCATGCCCATTTCCACCACGCGGTTGGGTGGGATACGGAAATAGTTGGTGGCCCGCGTGGCGTTGCGCGTCATCAGCGAGAACAACCTGCGCCGCCACCACGTCATTGCCGGGTACTTGCCTTCCACGATGGTCTCGCGCGACAAGAAGAACGACGTCTGCATCGGGTCAAAATCGAGCGCAGGCTGCAATTCTTCCACCTGCTTCAGAATCGACGGCACTGACGGTTCTTCCTTGAAACCATACGTCGAAATCACCTGATAGAAACTCTCGCCCAGCTTGCGCACCACCACGCGCTCACGCCGTGCCACAAACGGGATATCGGCGGTACGGATGGTCAAGAACACCACGCTTTCGTGCAGCACCTTGTTGTGCTTCAGATTATGTAATAGCGCGTGCGGCACGCTATCCATGCTGGTGGTCATAAAGATGGCGGTGCCTTCCACGCGCTGCGGCGGCGAGGATTCCAGGCTTTCCACAAAGCCCTGCAACGGCAACTCGCCTTCCCGCAGCCGCTCGCCCAGCAACACACGGCCGCGCTTCCACGTCGTCATGAAGGTGAATGCGATCATGCCAATGACCAGCGGAAACCAGCCGCCATCGGGCAGTTTGAGCATATTGGACGACAAGAACAGCAAATCCACACCCAAAAACACCACCAACAGCGCACGCATCAGATAGCGGCGTTGTTTGCTGGCCGTGCGCGCCAGCACGTTAAAGGCCAGCAGCGTGGTCATCACCATCGTGCCGCACACCGACAAGCCATACGCGGCCGCCAGGTTGTCCGAGGTGCGGAAAGTCAGCACCAATACAATCACCGCCACCAGCAAGAACCAGTTGATTTGCGGTACATAGATCTGGCCGATTTCCTGGTCTGAAGTGTGGTCAATATCCATGCGCGGACAGTAGCCCAGCTGGATTGCCTGGTTGGTCATCGAGAACGCGCCCGAAATCACCGCTTGCGACGCAATCACCGTGGCCGCAGCCGCCAGCACCACCAGCGGCGCCAGCGCCCATTGCGGCGCCAACAAAAAGAACGGGTTCTTGATAGCGGCGGGATTATGCAGCAACAGCGCGCCCTGGCCGAAGTAGCACAACGCAAGCGACGGCAGCACCAGGCTAAACCACGCGATGCGGATCGACTTCATGCCAAAGTGGCCCATGTCGGCATACAGCGCTTCGCCACCGGTGACCGACAGCACCACCGCGCCCATCACCACAAAGCCGCGCCACGGATACGCCACCATAAAGTCGATGGCATGCATCGGGTTGATGGCCCACAGCACTTCGGGCGCCTTGATGATGCTGTTGATGCCCATCACGGCCAGCACAAAGAACCAGAACACCATGATGGGTCCGAACAGCTTGCCCACACTGGCGGTGCCGTGGCTCTGGATGACAAACAGCCCGATGATGACCGCGATGGTAAGCGGCAGGATGTAGGGGTCAAGCGTATGCGAAATAACGCTGATGCCCTCAAACGCCGACAACACCGAAATTGCTGGCGTGATAATGCCGTCGCCATAGAACAGTGACGCACCAAAAATGCCCAGCCCCATCAGGATATAGGCCTTGCGGCTACGCGGCTCGATGTCGCGTAACGCCAGCGCCATCAGCGCCAGAATGCCGCCTTCACCGCGGTTGTCCGCGCGCATGATCACGATCACGTACTTGACCGAAACCACGACCATGATGGCCCAGAAGATCAGGGAAAGAATGCCGAGAATGTTGGCAGCGTTGATCGGCAAGTTGCCGTGTGCGGTCAGGCAGGTCTTAAGCGTATAAAGCGGGCTGGTGCCGATATCGCCGTACACCACACCGATCGCGCCCACCGTCAGCCGCGCCAGTTTGGCGCCCGACGGTGCATGGCTGGAATGTGCGCTCATGCTGCGAAGGTCTCTGTAATCAAAACGGAATAAAGCGGAAGAACCGGGCGCGATTATAGCCCTGTGCCGTTGTGGTGCACCTCTATTCGGGTTCCAGCTGCGGCAATGCAACATAAATGCGCCGCCAATCAAAGTATGGACCAGGATCAGTCTTGCGCAACGGCGCGATATCGTTATGCCCCACCACGCAGCGCAGGCCACAAAAGCGGGTCAGATGCGCCGCCAGCTCAATCAGGGCGGCGTATTGCGGCTCGGTGTAGGCGATGTGATCGGTGCCTTCCAGCTCGATGCCGACGGAAAAATCATTGCAGCTATCCCGCCCGCGCCAGTGCGAAACGCCGGCATGAAACGCTTTTTGCAGCACCGGCACAAACTGGAGCACCGCCCCATCGCGCCGGATAAAAAAATGCGCCGACACGCGCAACGCGCCCAGATCGGCAAACAGCGGGTCGGTGGGTGCAAGCGAATTGGTAAACAACTGCTCGACCGTGTCACCGCCAAACTGCCCCGGCGGCAGGCTGATGTTATGCAGTACCAGCACATCCACCGCCACGCCATCAGGCCGCGGCGATTGATTGGGGCTGGGCACATGCCGCGCGTTGGCGTACCAACCGGCGGCATCAAACGCGTTCATCGCAACACCACCGCCGTCAGAATACCCGCCAGCAAGGCCGCGATTACGCCCAGGATGTAATTGCGTTTGCGCTGTTCCCACACCAGGCCGTGATAGCCCTGCTGCAGCAAGCCGGCCGGATCATGCGCCAGCAAATCGTTGATCTTGCGCGGCAGCGTGGGCAGCATCGCCGTCCACAACGGCGCTTCGTGCTTGATATTGCGCCACAGCCCGCGCCAGCCGATCTGCTCGTTCATCCAGCGTTCCAGAAACGGCTTGGCGGTTTGCCACAAGTCCAGATCGGGGTCGAGCTGGCGTCCCAGGCCTTCGATATTGAGCAGCGTTTTTTGCAGCAACACCAATTGCGGCTGGATTTCAACATTAAAGCGGCGCGACGTTTCAAACAGGCGCATTAACACCTGGCCAAACGAAATCTGCGAAATCGGCTTGTTGAAGATGGGCTCGCATACGGTGCGCACCGCGGCTTCCAGTTCTTCCACGCGCGTGTCGCGCGGCACCCAGCCCGATTCAATATGCGCGGCGGCCACGCGGTGATAGTCGCGATTAAAGAACGCCAGAAAGTTGATGGCCAGATATTGTTTATCCGAGTCCGACAGCGTGCCGACAATGCCAAAATCGAGCGCGATATAGCGGTTATCCGGCGCGACAAAGATATTGCCCGGGTGCATATCCGCGTGGAAAAACCCATCGCGAAACACCTGGGTAAAAAAGATTTCCACGCCATAACGGCCGAGCTTTTTAAGGTCGATGCCGGCTTCCTGCAATTGCGCAATACGGCCAATGGGGATGCCATCCATCCATTCCATGGTCACCACTTCGCGCGCGCACCAGTCGTAAAACACTTCGGGCACGATCAGCTTGTCCGAGCCCAGAAAGTTGCGGCGCAATTGCGAGGCATTGCCCGCCTCGACCATCAGATCGACTTCGTCATGCAGATATTTGTCGAACTCGGCCACCACTTCGCGCGGGCGCAGGCGCTTGCCATCGCGGAACAAGCGCTCCACCAGGCCCGCCATCACGCCCATCAGGGCCAGATCGCTCTCAATGACGGGGAGGATGCCTGGGCGCAGCACTTTGACGGCGACGGCGCGGCCATCATTCAGGCGCGCGCGGTGCACTTGCGCAATCGACGCGGACGCCACCGGCGTGCGATCAAACTCGGCATACAGTTCGCCAATCGGACGGCCGAGCGCGGTTTCGATGACGGTGACCGCCACATCGCCGGCAAACGGGGGCACGCGGTCCTGCAGAAACGCCAATTCATCGGCGATATCGGGCGGCATCAAGTCGCGGCGAGTGGACAAAACCTGGCCAAACTTGACGAAGATCGGGCCCAGCGCTTCCAGTGCCAGACGCAATCGCACCGCGCGCGGCGTGCTGATCTTGCGCCAGAACAAGGTGCGATTAACCAGCACCGACAAGCCACGCACCCGCTCGTGACCGAGCAGGAATTCATCAAGCCCGTAGCGATAAATCACGTAGGCAATTTTAAGCAGGCGGAAGAACCGCATGGAAATCCCGGAATATTTTCAAGAAAGAGGCTGGGGCCGGCAGCGGCGCGACTAACCCAGTCGCTGCAGCCGCTGTTCCAGCCGTGCGACGTCGTCGCGCAGGGTGTCGACGGCGCTGCAGAATTCAGCCACATGTTGTTTCCGCGCCAACAGCGGCGCTTCATCACGCCAGTACTCGCCCAGTTCCAGCAACAGGCGCGAGCCGATGGCGCCGGGGATGCCGCCGACACGTTCGGCAAACCACGTCAGCCGGTTGGCCGCCACATCACCAATCAGGCTGGACAATTCTTCGGCCATATCCCAGCGCACGCCCGACAGGATCTGGCCAATGGCGGCGGCCAGTTGCTCGTCGCCATTCAGCCCCACCTTGCGCGATGCCGCTTCGCGATCAAACAACCACGTACTGAAGAACGACGGCGACAGCGTGATGGTGGCCTCGGCAGGCATATCGACATCTTGCAGCGTGCCATCCGGCTGGATGCCCAAGGTGCCCGAAAACGCGGGCAGCACCAGCCGCACCACGCGGCCGGCATAGCCCGCCAGCGCCACTTTGCTGGTGTGATCATGAGCGAGCAAACGATTGAGCAAACTGGCAAGCATGCGGTGTCTCCGGGCGGTGGATGGCGAGCGATCGGACAGTTAGAACTTGATGCCTTTATGCAGGGCGACCACGCCCGCCGACATATTGTGGTAGTCCACTTTGCCAAAGCCGGCGTCGTACATCATGGTCTTGAGCGTGTCCTGATCCGGATGCATGCGGATCGATTCGGCCAGGTATTGATACGAATCGGCATCGTTGGCCACCAGCTTGCCCATAAACGGCAGCAGCTTGAACGAATACAGATCATAGGCGGGCTTGAGCGGCGCCCACACGCGCGAGAACTCCAGCACCAGCAAGCGGCCGCCGGGCTTGAGCACACGGTACATTTCTTTAAGCGCCTGGTCTTTGTGCGTCATATTGCGCAGGCCAAACGCCACCGAGACGATATTGAAATAGTTATCCGGGAACGGCAGCTTTTCGGCATCGCACAGGGCCACCGGCGTTGCCACGCCAGCATCCAGTAAACGATCACGGCCCACGCCCAGCATCGAGCTATTGATGTCGGTCAGCCACACCTGGCCGGTTTTGCCCACTTTGCGTGCAAACGCTTTGGACAAATCACCCGTGCCGCCTGCGATATCCAGTACGCGGTCGCCGGCTTTGGCGCCGCTGGTTTCGATCGTGAAGAACTTCCAGGCGCGGTGCAGGCCGGCCGACATCAGGTCATTCATCACATCGTATTTTTGCGCCACCGAGTGAAACACCTCGGCCACTTTTTGCGCTTTTTCTGATTCTTCGACGGTCTTGAAGCCGAAATGCGTGGTTTGATCACTCATAGGTCCATCCCTTTCAATGCTGAGAGCCGTAGGGCACGCCGGCAGCCGCCAGCCGATGCAGATAGTCTTGCCACTTGGTGGCGTGGTCGCGGCCCAGTTCGTACAGGTATTCCCACGAATACAGGCCCGAATCGTGTCCGTCGTCGAACACCAGTTTGATGGCGTAATTGCCCACCGGTTCGATGCCGACCAGGCTGACGTTCTGCTTGCCCACCTGCAGCACGCCCGGGCCTGCGCCATGGCCGCGCACTTCGGCGGACGGGCTGTAGACCCGCAGGTATTCGCAAGTCAGCTGATACCGCTGGCCATCGTCAAATGCCACCTCCAGCACGCGCGAGGCTTTATGCAGTTTGATTTCGGTGGGCTGCGGGGTATCTGGCGTCAATCCAGCCATAAGCGCTCCTGAAAATTTGGGGCGATTGTACCCGATCCGACATGGGAGCCCCAGCGGCGTGGGGGGTGGGGCTGGGGCTGGGCGGGGAAGTTGGTCTTGGTGGCTTGAGCCTGCGGCGCATGTTTTGAGGTTCGGCTTATGCCGAAGAGACCCTTAGCCGCTTGGCCTGTGGCGCGTGTTTTGGGGTTTGGCTTATGTCGAAGAGCTTTAACCGCTTAGCCTGCGGCGCATGTTTGATACCCGGGGGTGCCCGGGAGCACGTCGGTGTTCAATGAACACTTATCGTGCAACTTTGCTTCGCCAAAGAAAAAGTAACCAAAAGAAAGGCGACCCTCCGCGCGATAAAGCTGCGCAGAAGGGATAAGGTCAAAAGCCGAAACTAACCGTCTGCATAACCGGGTTTTGCAGCTGCCGCTCCGCGGACGCGAGGCTCAGTCGGAGCCGCTGCGCTGTCTCCTACCTTCGCCCGCTCAGGAAATGGTTGGGGTTTTGCACACGGGGTTGCCTCGTTGCTGCGCAACATTGGGTGGGCGTGGTGACTGAGCCACGACTGTTTTAGCTGGAGTTGGGTTTGAAGGCTTTAGCAATAGCGCAGCGCATTGCCAGTAACAACAGTCCCGGCGTTGAGGCCGTTGCAGTGCGTCCAGTTTGCGTGCCGCCGGAGCACAGAAAGCGGAGTGGGCTTGTTGCCCATGAGCATTGCGCGCACCGCCGGCACGCAAAATGGATGTGCTGCAACGGCCTCCTCTCCAAAGACTTGTAATATTGTGTTCACATTTAGGCCTTAATCTCGCAACAATTTCGGGGCAGCCATCCCTCGCTTCCAACTAATCCGGCTGCCGCGCCACCCCGTACCACTGAGGTTTAAATGCCAGCCAATATCCTGCTTGTCGAAGACGAACCAGCCATCCAGGAACTGATCGCTTTCAATCTGACGCAAGCTGGTCACCACGTCATGCGCGCCGATTCGGCGGAGTCCGCGTCGCATATCGTGCGCAACGCACTGCCTGATCTGATTTTGCTGGACTGGATGCTGCCCGGCATGACCGGCATCGACTTTGCCCGCAAATTGCGCGCCGAAGAGCGCACCAAGCAGATTCCGCTGATCATGCTTACCGCGCGCTCGGACGAGCAGGACAAAATCGTCGGCCTGGATACCGGCGCCGATGACTACATCACCAAACCCTTCAGCCCGCGTGAACTGCAAGCGCGCATCAAAGCCGTGCTGCGCCGCCGTTCGCCGCAAGTGACCGATGATCTGGTGGAGGTGCAAGGTCTGCGGCTGGATCCGATTACCCATCGCGTGACCGGCAACGGCGACGCGATCGACCTTGGCCCCACCGAGTTCCGCCTGCTGCACTTCTTCATGACCCACCCCGAGCGTGTGCATTCGCGGGCGCAGTTGCTCGATCAGGTGTGGGGCGACCACGTGTTTGTGGAAGAACGCACGGTGGATGTGCACATCCGCCGCCTGCGTTCGGCACTGGAAATCAGCGGCTACGATCGCCTGATCCAGACGGTGCGCGGCACGGGTTATCGCCTTTCGGCGCAGTAAGCCGCCCGCCTTCGTGGCATCATGGCGGCGCTACTGCACACCTTGACGCGCTAAAAACCGCTGTCACATCAGCTTGGCAAGCTTGTCGGCGCTCACGCTTTAGCGCGTGGCTCGATGGGCTGTCGGATGCGGTGTGCCCGTTCGCCCCCTTCTCTATTCCAGCGTCGGAAACCCTGAATGATCTGGCTGCGTTCGCTGATTTATTACCTCTCGATTGCCGTGGTGTGCCTGTTTGCAGGCGCGATCGGTGGTGCGACCTGGGGTCTTGGCATGGCGGTTGTGATGTTGTCGCTGGCCATCGCCTTTCATCTCTTCAACCTGGGCCGTCTGCATATCTGGATGCAGAACCCGCGCGTAGACAATGTGCCGGGCAGCTTTTTGATGTGGCAGGACGTGTTCGACCGGCTGTATCAACAAGTGCGCGTGCAAAAGAAGGCGCAAGAACGGCTGGCGCATGCGCTGGACCGCTTTACCAGCGCCGGCGAAGCCTTGCCTGACGGCGTGGTGATTCTGGACGAGCATGACCGCATCGAATGGTGCAATCCGGCCGCCACGCAGCATCTGTGCATCGACCGCGTGAGCGACGTCTGGCAGATCATCACCAACATCGTGCGCCAGCCGGCCCTGCGCGATTATCTGCGCAGTCAGGATTTCACCCATCCGGTGGTGTTGCGCACTACACGGCCGCAAGAACACGTGTTGTCGGTGCAGCTGGTGCCGTTTGATATGACGCGCAAATTGCTGCTCAGCCGCGACATTACCCAACTGGACCGGGTGCAGACCGTACACCGCGACTTTATCGCCAATGTGTCGCATGAATTGCGTACCCCGCTGACGGTGGTGGGAGGCTTTATCGAAACGTTTATCGATTTGCCCGACCTCGAACCCGCCACGCGTAATCAACAACTGCAATTAATGTATGACCAGACGCAGCGCATGACGCGGCTGGTGGATGATCTGTTGACGCTGTCCAAGCTCGAAAACGGCCAGCAAATGAAAGAAGAAGAAGTCGACGTGCAACAGTTGATTGTGCTGATGCAGGCCGAGGCCGATGGTTTGTCGCAAGGCAAGCACCGCATCGAACTGGGCACGCTGGCCACGCAACGTTTGATGGGCAATCACGACGAACTGCATTCGGCGTTTGGCAATCTGGTGTCCAACGCCATCCGCTATACGCCCGCGGGCGGCACCATCACGCTGAACTGGCGCGTGGATAACGGCCAGGGTGTTTTCAGCGTGCAAGACACCGGCATTGGCGTGGCGCCCGAACACGTGCCACGGCTGACCGAACGCTTTTATCGCGTTGACCGTGGTCGTTCACGCTCCACCGGTGGCACCGGCCTGGGCCTCGCCATCGTCAAGCACATCCTGCAGCGGCATCAGGCGCAGTTACAGGTTAAATCGCGCCTGGGCGAAGGCAGCGAGTTCGCCGTCAAATTTCCGGCGCATCGACTCTTACCCGATTAAACTTTTGGCTGACTATTAAACAAAAGTACCCCGCCGTTTGCCGAAAACACTTACGCGAGTGTTTTAAATTCGCCAGGCGGCCCCATATACTGGCGTACCCATGGGCGCGTGCGATCGTCGACTTCACATATTTTTT
Source organism: Amantichitinum ursilacus (assembly GCF_001294205.1). Classification (GTDB taxonomy): domain Bacteria; phylum Pseudomonadota; class Gammaproteobacteria; order Burkholderiales; family Chitinibacteraceae; genus Amantichitinum; species Amantichitinum ursilacus. The sequence continues at coordinate 155,271 of NZ_LAQT01000003.1, read as the reverse complement.
AGCGGGCGATCGGTGTCAAACCCTTTCGGTTGGCGGATAATACGCGGCGAATCGCGCGGGTCCGCGCCGTTTTTTCAAACAAAGATTAAGGTGAATGCAATGAGTAGAATCGCTGCCATCAAGCCCTTTGGGCAACGCATCTGGCTGGATAACCTGTCCCGCGGTCTGATCAAATCGGGCGAACTGGCCAAGCTGTTGCAGGAAGACGGCATTGCAGGCGTCACCTCCAACCCGGCCATCTTCTACAAGTCGATCAGCTCCGACGCCCTGTACGCAGGCGATCTGGCCGAACTGAAAAAGCAGAACCTGAGCGCCGAACAACGCTACGAAGCGCTGGTTGTGCCGGATATCCAGGCCACTTGCGATCTGACCGCATCCATCTACCGTGACAGCAATGGTCTGGATGGCTACGTCAGCCTTGAAGTGTCGCCGGCTCTGGCTAACGACGCCGCTGGCACCATCGAAAACGCCAAGCGCCTGTGGGCCGCCATCAACCGCCCCAACGCCATGATCAAAGTACCGGCCACCCCGGCTGGCGTGATCGCGTTTGAAGAACTGATCACCTCGGGCATCAACGTTAACGTCACGCTGATGTTCAACCTGGTTCACGTTGACGACATCCTGAACGCCTATGTGCGCGGTCTGGAAGCACGTGTTGCCGCTGGCCAGCCGATCGACAAGATCCAGGCCGTGGCTTCGGTGTTCCTGTCGCGCGTGGATACGCTGATCGACAAGAAACTGGACGCGATCGGCTCCGCTGAAGCCAAGGCACTGCAAGGCAAGATCGCTATCGCCTTCGTTAAAGTGGCTTACCAGCACTACAAAAAGCTGTTCCACGGCGACCGTTTTGCTGCACTGAAGGCCAAGGGCGCCAACCCGCAACGCCTGCTGTGGGCTTCCACCGGCACCAAAAACGCAGCCTTCCGTGACACCATGTACGTGGAAGAACTGATCGGCCCGGAAACGGTTAACACCGTGCCGGACGCTACCCTGGACGCCTTCCGCGACCACGGCGTTGCTGAAAACAAGCTCGACACGCAAATCGAAGAATCGGTGCAAGCACTGGTTGCCCTGCGCAACCTGGGCATCAACTACAACCTGATCGGTGAACAACTGCAGGTTGAAGGTCTGAAGCTGTTCGACGAAGCGTTCGACAAGCTGCTGCAACTGACCGCCTAAGCAGTCATTCAGCAATAAAAAAACCGGCTCTGGTAGCCGGTTTTTTTTCGTCCGCGATCGGGCCGATAAAGGCCTGGCCGCGTTTAACGTACGCGCCGAAACACCAGCGAGGTGTTGATGCCGCCAAAAGCAAAGTTATTGCTAACCACATAGTCGCAATCCAGCTCGCGCCCGTCACCGACGATGTAATCAAGTTCGGCGCAACGCGGGTCGGGCGTACTCAGGTTGATGGTGGGCGCAAACCAGTTGCGGTTCATCATCTCGATGCTCAGCCACGCTTCCAGCGCGCCGCATGCGCCCAGCGTATGGCCCATATAGCTTTTGAGACTGGAAATGGGCATGCGTGGGCCAAACACCTGGTGCGTGGCCTGCGTTTCGGCGATATCGCCTTGCTCGGTGGCCGTGCCGTGGCCGTTAACGTAACCGATGGCATCGGCCTCCAGCCGCGCATCCTGCAGCGCCAGCCGCATGGCGATGGCCATGGTGTTGGCATTGGGCTGCGTAATGTGGCTGCCGTCGCAATTGCTGCCAAAGCCGATCAGCTCGGCGTGGATGGTGGCCCCGCGCGCGACGGCGTGTTCGTACTCTTCCAGGATCAGCGTGCCTGCGCCCTCGCCGATCACCAGACCATCGCGGTTGGCGTCATACGGTTGCGGCGCGCTGGTGGGGGCATCGTTGCGCGTGCTGGTGGCAAACAGCGTGTCGAACACGGCGGCTTCGGTCACGCTCAATTCTTCGGCGCCACCGGCGATCATCACATCGGCCTGACCATAACGGATGGCCTCAAACGCGTAGCCGATGCCCTGGCTGCCCGAGGTACAGGCGCTGGAGGTGGTGTAGACGCGGCCAGTCAGCCCAAAAAACACCGCGATATTCACGGCCGTGGTGTGGCCCATCATTTTCAGGTAGCTATTGGCGTTCACGCCTTCCGTGGACTGGTTCCACAGCATCTTGCCAAAGTCGGCCACCGCATCGGGCGTGCCGGTGCTGGAGCCATAGGCCACGCCAGTGCGCCCGCCCGTGACGACCGGATCGCCCAGCAAACCGGCTTGCGCCAGCGCCAGCTCGGCGGTACGCACCGCCATCAGCGCCACCCGGCCCATGCTGCGCGTGCGTTTGCGGTTATAGATTTCGGGCGGCAGGTCAAACGGCGCGGCGGGTGCGCCCAGCGCGGTATTCAGCCCGTCGTAGTTGGTCCAGGCTTCGATACGCTGCACGCCGCTGCGGCGCGCGCGCAGGCTGGCTTCAATGCTGGGCCAATCGTTGCCGATGGGGCTGATGCCGGCCATGCCGGTGACGACCACGCGGCGCATCATGCCAGGCCTCCGTTAACCTGCAGCACCTGACGCGTAATGTAGCTGGCATCCGGCGAGATCAAAAAGCTGACCGCGGCCGCCACTTCTTCGGCCTGCCCCATGCGTTTGGCGGGGATCATTTTGAGCGCCTCTTCCAGCACGATGGGGTCGACCATCTCGGTGTCGATCAGGCCCGGGGCCACGCAATTGACGGTGATCTTGCGCTTGGCCAGTTCCAGCGCCAGCGCTTTGGTTGCGCCAATAATGCCCGCCTTGGCCGCGCTGTAATTCACCTGGCCCCGATTGCCGATCACGCCCGATACCGACGACAAGGTCACGATGCGACCGGGTCGGCGCGTCTGGATCATTGGCATTACCAGCGGTTGCAGCACGTTATAAAAGCCATCCAGATTGGTGAGGATGACGCTATCCCAATCCACTTCGCTCATGCCTGGGAACGGCGCATCGGCGGCGATGCCCGCGTTGCAGACCACGCCGTACGGCGCGCCATGCTGCGCCACATACGATTCCAGCGTGGCGCGGGTCTCCAGACGGTCGGCGACGTCAAACTGCAGGATCTGTACGCGGCGGCCCAGCGCGGTGATCTCGTTGGCGACGGCCTCGGCCTGTTCGCGGCGGCTGCGACAGTGCAGCACCAGATCGTAGCCTTCGCGCGCCAGGCGCAATGCGATGGCGCGGCCGATGCCGCGGCTGGAACCGGTGACGAGGACGGTAGAAGCGGAAGAACTCATGCGTGCTCTTTAAGGTATGCGGCCAGATCATCTGGCTGATAGGCGGAAATCATGGCCTCGGCCAGCAGCGTGCCATCCGGGCTGGTAATGCGACACTGCGTCACGGCGATGCCGTTATCGGCTTCAAATTCACGCGTCGCGGTAATCAACAGCGGTTGCCCCACGGCAAAGCCGGCGACGTGCGTGATATAGCGGCGCGTGCCCAGAATAAAGCCCACACGCGGGGTTTCACCGCGTTGCAAACCGTTCCAGCCCGCCAGCGCGGCCGTGGTTTGCGCCATATATTCCAGGCCCAGCCACGCGCCCACTTCGCCGTTCAGGTCAAACAAGCCATCGGCGCGCGGTGTAACGCGAGCAGTCAGCGTGTGGCTGTCGACGCTGATCAGTGCGTCCAGCAATAGCATCGGGCCCGCGTGCGGCACCAGATCGGCGATAGGAAAGGAATGTGGCTTCATGTTGCAAGGACCAGAGCAATGTTATTGCCGCCAAAGGCGAACGAGTTACTGATAACGGCGCGTACTGCGGCGGTCTGGCCGACGGCCACCAGCGGCAGCGGCGCCAGCGCCGGGTCGGCTGCGCCATCCCAGCAATGCGGCGGCAGCCGGTGTGCGGGGTCGGTCAGCGTCAGCCAGGCCAATACGGCTTCGAGAGATCCGGCGGTGCCCAGGCAATGCCCGGTCAGCGCCTTGGTGGAACTGGCGGGCACGCCGGGCAGCAACGCGGCGACCGCAGCGTGTTCCATCGCGTCATTTTGCGGCGTGGCGGTGCCGTGCAGATTGGCGTAGCCGATGTCGGCCGCCGTCATTTCCGCGCGTTGCAAAGCCTGTTCGATGGCGGCGCGTGCGCCACGCCCATCCGGGGCCGGCGCGGAAATATGATGCGCGTCCGAGCTTTCGCCCCAGCCAGCCACACGCACAGTCGCCGGGGTTTTGCTTAATACCAGCAGCGCGGCCGCCTCGCCCAGGTTAATGCCACGGCGGTTAACGGATGACGGCAAACACACGCCAGGGGCAATCGATTCGATCGAGCCAAAACCCGCCACGGTAAAGCGCGCCAGCGTATCGGCGCCCCCCACAATCACCACATCGGCCACATCGTGCTGCAGCAAGCGCGCGCCTGCGGCAATCGCCTTCGCGCCCGAAGTACAGGCGGTCGAAATACAATACGCCGGGCCCGTCACGCCCAGTTCATGCGCTAGCAGCGCCGCCGGCGAGCCCAATTCTTGCTGCCGATAATGAAAGTCATCCGGCAAATCGCCCTGTTCCACCCATGTGCGCATGGCGTCTTCGCCGTGCGAAATGCCCGAGGTGCTGGAGCCCACCACGATGGCGATGCGTTCCGGGGCTACATCCCGCGTCAGCGCCTCCAGCGCGGGCCGGATTTGCGCCAGCGCGGCCAGCAGCATGGCGTTATTGCGCGAACGCAGGGGCAGCGGCAAATGCTCGACCGACGGCAGTTCGGCATCCACCTGGCCCAAAAACATCTCGCGTTGCGGGCTATACGCCGTGGTGGCGCGCAGGCCTGGGCTGACCCCGGCGAACAGATGCTCGCGGATGTCCTGCAGCGTATTGCCCAAGGCGCACAGTGCGCCCACCGCGTTGATATAACAGGTCATTGCACGTCGCTCGAAGTAATGGTGAGCGTGTAATACAACTGATGATGATGCAGCACCGCCTGGCCTTGCCAATGGTCGGGCTGGTCGTACTGGATATCGACTGCCACCGCGTCATCGCGCCACAACGTGCGCGCCGCGACGGTGTCTTCCACGCGCCAACCGTGCGGCAAGGCGGCCGCCAGTGCGTCGTGCTGCGCATAAATCAATAACAAATCATTCAGGATGCGCTGCGGCGGCAGTTTCATGCCGGGCACCAATTGCGCATCCAGATTCTTTCCATCGTAGTTCAGCGTAGCCAGCCGTACGCCCATGGCGCTGCTGATCATGGTGAGCTGATCGGGCTCCAGTTGCAGCACCGACTCCATCACCGCGCTGCCAGTCGGCCAGGTAATCTGCGTTTGCTGTTGCACCGTGCGCGGCGTGCCCAGCGCGGACGGCGCAATCTGCAGCAAAGGCAGATCGCGCGTCAGCAAGCTGGCGCAACCGGCCAGCGGCAGCAGCACAAGCAACAACAGGGCACGTATGTAACGCAGCATCAGGCGCTCACCGCCGCATCCAGCGCCGCCAGCCAACGTTCGGGCGCACGTACGCATGGATTGGTTTCGTCCCAGGCGTAACCGGCCAGAATACTGGCGATCATGCGGCGGATTTCCTCGTTCTTGCCTTTGTAATAGATCAGTTTCTGAAAGCGTCCGTCATACCAGGCCGTCACAAAGGCACGGAAGGCATCCACGCCACGCTTCAGCGGCACGGCATAGTCGGCTTCCCAATCCACGGTTTCGCCATCCAGCATGCGCCCCAGCGCTTTGGCGGCCAGGCTCGACGACGTCATCGCAATCGTTACGCCCGATGAGAACACCGGGTCGAGAAACTCGCCGGCATTGCCCAGCAACGCAAAATGCTTGCCGTACAGCGATTTGACGTTAGCGGCGTAACCAGTGATCTGGCGCACCGGGGTATCCCACACGGCGTCGGCCAGCAGCGCTTTCAGGTTGGGCGCTTCGTTCACCAGCGTTTGCAAACGGGTTTGATCGTCGCCGCTGTATTGCGCCAGAAACGCCGGTTCGGCCACCACGCCTTGCGAGCAGCGGCCGTTGCTGAACGGAATGGTCCAGTACCACACGGCTTCGTGCTGGGGATGGGTGGTGATGATGATCTTGTTGCGATCAAACGAACCCGGCGCGGTACGGTCCTCGATATGGGTAAACAGCGCGCCGCGAACCGGAAAGCTGGACGGTGTTTCCAGATCCAGCAAGCGCGGCAGCACACGGCCAAAGCCGCTGGCGTCCAGCACAAAGCGCGCTTCTACGCGGTACTGCTCGCCGCTGGCGTTGTCTTTGACGGTCAGCGCCGGTTGCTCGCCCTCGACCTCGGCGGCCAGCACGGTTTGTTGATAGCGGAATTCCGCACCCGTGCGCGCCGCGCCATCAGCCAGTACTTTATCGAAAGCGCCGCGTTGCACTTGATAGGTGGTACCCCAACCCGCGCTCCACTTCTCGCGAAAATCAAAAAACGTCGTCTCGGTCGCGCCGCGCGCAAAGGTTGCGCCGTTCTTGTACTGAAAACCCGCTTCGACCACGTCCTGCAGCAAACCCGCTTCTTCGATATACGCCATGCTTTGCGGCAGCAAGCTTTCCCCGATCGAAAAACGCGGAAAGGTTTCGCGTTCCAGTACCAGCACGCGGCGGCCTTGCTGGCGCAACAAGGCGGCGGCAATCGCGCCGGAGGGGCCTGCGCCGATGATGACGACATCGGTGGTTTCAATGCGAGACATGAGACAGCAATTGCCTTTAATCAGAAGTTGAAGAAGGGAGCCGGAACAACGGCGCCAGCAGCCACACCAGGCCGATGCCGCTGAGCGTGGCCAGGCCAAACGCGTGCAGCGCCGGGGTATGGCTCAGCGCCAGCAAGCCAAACGACAGCAACGTACACGCGGCCGCCAGCGTCACCGCCAGCCACACGCGGCCATCTTGCGGATGCTCCAGCAAAAAAATGCCGTAATCCATGCCCATGCCCAGCACCAGCAGCAGCGTAACCACGGTCAGCAATTGTACGGGCGCACCGAGCAAACCCAGTAACGCCAGCGTTAATAGTGTGGCAAGCGCGGGAGGCAACAGCACGCGCCATGCCTGTTGGCGATAGCGCCAGCTCAGCACGATAAAGCTCAACACATAGGCCCCGATGAGCACTTGCGTCAGCAACAGGCGATAACGCGTCATCAGGCGCGAGATGTCGGCCACCTTATCCACCCACGTCACGCCATCGACGTGCAGTTGCGCCAGCTCGCCAGTCACCGCGTTTTGGGTCAGCCCTTGCAGTAACACCACGCTGGCATAGCCCGTGCCTTGGTGGCCCAGCCACAAATACGAGGTGGCTTGCGCGGCGGGCGATTGGATCCAGGTATCAAACGTCAGCAGCGGTGCGGGCTGGCGTTGTTGCGCAATCCAGCCCGGTTCCAGCCCGATCTGCTCAGCCACGCCTTCCAGCAAACCGGGGGCCTGATCGATATGCGATTGCCGCCACGCCGCATTGGCGCGTTGTTGCGCCGCCGACGGCAACCAGCGGCTGATGCGCTCGGCGCCCGCCAGCTTGCCTTGCGCTACAAACGGCGCAAGTCGCGCGGCCAGCGCTTCTTCGCGCTGCAACACTTGCTCGGGCGTGGCGCCTTGCACGATAAACAGCTGCGCCGGGCTGGGTAGCCCCATCACGCGGCCAATATCGATCTGTTCTTTCAACAAGCCAGCGTCGATGCCCGACAGCGCACGGATATCGTCGGAAACCTGCAAACGACTGATGCCCACGCCCAGCATCAGCAGCAACGGCAAGGCCAGCCAGGCATGGCGTTTACGCAGACGCGGCCAGCGCGCCAGTGACTGGCTAATCCAGCGGCTCAGCGGCGTGGCCGGCAACTGGCGGCTGGCCAGTAAAGGAAACCACAACATCACGGTCAGCCAGGCTGCCACGATGCCGATGACGGCAAACGCCGCCATCTGCGCCAGGCCCGGGAACGGCGTCAGCGCCAGGCCCAGATAGCCCAAGGACATCGTGCACACCGCCAGCGCCATGCCCGGCAGCAAACGCCGGTAGCGCGCGGGCACGGGCGTGTCGTTATCGATGCTGGCCGCCAGCGCCAACAGGCTGTAATCCACGGCCACGCCCACCAGGCTGGTGCCAAACACCAGCGTCAGCATGTGGATATGGCCGTAAATCTGCAGGACCAGCGCGGTGCTGACCAGACTGCCCACCGCCACCGACAGCGCAGCCAGCGCCACCGGGCGCAAGCCTCGAAAGGCCAGCAGCGCCAGCACCAACACGCCCAGCGTCGAGCCCACGCCGATGGTGGACATCTCGGATTTCGCGCCGCGCGCGGCGGTGGCCGCATGCAGAATCACCCCGGCACGGCGTAGCTGCACATCGGGAAATTGCTGTTGGAGCCGGGCCGCTGCAGCTTCCAGCCCGTCCAGCACCTGTTCTTGCAAACCCAGCGAAAACGCACTGCCCTGCAGTGTATACGGCAGCACCACATAGTTAACGCCGCGATCGCTGGCGCGCAGATAGCCATCGATGGGCCGCACTTTGTTGGCGCCCGCCAGACTTTGCAGCCAGTTGGTATACAGCCCGAACGGATCTTGCTGCCACGCCAGCGGCCCGGTGCCTGCGGGCGAATAGGCCGCCGCCAGCGCGCGCTGGCTCCAGTCGGTGTTGGCCGGTGCCTGCGCATCGCTGGGCGACAGCAGATTGTGTCGATACGGTGCATAAAACCGGCTGATGCTATCCAGCGCCGCGCCCAGCGCTTGCGGTTGCAGCGGCAAGGGTTTGATTTGCTGTTGCCAGAACTGCGCAGCCGCTGCGGCGCGGTCGGCATCGGCCGCGCCCAGCATAAACACCAGATGGCGTTCGCCTTGGCGCGCCAACGATTGCAACGCTTCTTCGGCCAGCGGATTGCGCTGATCGCGCGGCAACAGCGCAAACAGATCGGTATCGATGCGCGTGGGCAGGCTGTGGCGCTGCCACAGCAACGCGCCGCCCAGGCCGAGCACCAGCGCCAGCCACAGCAAGGCCAGCACCATAAGCCAGCGCGGCAAGCGCGCCGCGTCCAACGGCTTAGTCAAAGCTGCCGGCCTCGTTGGGCGCCAGCGCTTGCGCGGTGCTCACGTCGTGCATATCGATGCGCGTGATGTCGCCGCTGGCGGAGTTCAGCTCGATATGCTCGACCGTGCCCGCGCCTTGCAGCTGGATGCCCGCAATCAGCTTGGCCAGCGTGGCGTCTTTGGGCGTCAGCGCCATGCTCCAGTGCTTACCATCCACTTTGCCGTCGGCGCTAAACATGCGACCCAAGGCCGACACATCGCCCGAAAACAGCGAAAACAACAGGCTGCTGACGGTTTTGACGGTGGGCTCTTTATCGGCGCTGAGCTTCATCATCACCTGATCGCCATTGCGCTGAACGATCTCGCTGCGCGTTACGCGCAAAGTGCTGGGAAACGGCTTTTGCGCCTGCCAGATCACGCCCTTCTGTTTGTCGACCAGAAACGCCCCGGTGGAGGTCAACGGCTTTTTAACGCCATTCAGTTGGCGCAACTGCGTGAACTGACCGCGGATGACCGGCGCATCAATCAGCCGGCTTTGCACGTCTTTGAACAAGGCGTCATCGGCGTAAACCTGCGTGGCGCACACAGCCACAGCCAGCACGGCCAGGCGACGAAAAATCGGCATCATGCAAACACTCCCAGTTTCTGCAACAGCACCGGCGGGCAGACGTAACACATCTCGCCACTGGCGCGCACCACCGCTACCTGGATGGTATGACCGCGCGTCAAACGCGCGCCGGTGGCGTGGTCATGGATTTCGTAACGGACTTTAAGGCGGTTTTCCCACTCGACAATCCAGGCGCTGACCACGATGCGTTGCATATAACGCAGCGGTCGGGCGTAGCGGATATTCAGTTCGATCACTGGCCACACATAGCCCGATTCGCGCATGGCGGGCACGTCGTAATCCAGTTGCTGGAACAGCGCCGTGCGCGCGTGCTCAAAATAGCGCACGTAATTGCCGTGCCAGACAATATCCAGCGGATCGAGATCGTGGAACGGAATGGTCAGCTCCACTTGCGCGCGCCAACGTGAATCGGCGGCGGCGTTGCCGGGGCCCGGCGCATCAATCGGCGGCATACAGGCTCCACGCTTGCGTATCGATGCGCGCCAGCAACTGCCGCAACAGCGGCTCCAGCGCCACATCTTCGTCAATAAACGCCACTTCGGCCGTCAGCTGCGCATTAAACGCTTGCGCCGCCGGGCGTAACGCCACCGTTGCGCCGCCAGCGCGTTGCCGCAGCGCCAGGCCCTGGCGCACGGTAATCAGCATCGCGGCCAGCACTTGCTCAGTCAGCTGCAGCACGCGCAGACAATCGCGCGCGGCGATGGTGCCCATACTCACCTTGTCCTGATTGTGGCATTCGGTGGACCGCGAAAACACCGAGGCCGGCATCGTCAGCTTCAGCGCCTCGGCCGTCCACGCCGACACGCTGATCTGCAGCGCCTTCAGCCCATGGTTGATGGCGGCGCGCGGCCCGCTTGCGCCAGACAGATTGGCGGGCAGACCGTTGTTGTAGCGCGCATCCACCAGCAGCGCCATTTGCCGATCGAGCAAATCCGCGATATTGGCCACCAGGTTTTTCAGGCTATCCATCGCAAATGCGATATGGCCGCCGTAAAAATGCCCGCCATGCAGCAAGCGGCCCGTGTCGGGGTCGATCAGCGGATTGTCGTTGGCGCTATTCAGTTCGTTTTCGATGGTGTCGCGCAAAAAGGGCAGCGTGTCTTGCAAGACGCCGATCACATGCGGCGCGCAGCGCAACGAATAGCGGTCCTGCAGGCGTTGTTCCTGGCCCACGTCTTCGATATCGCTGGCAATGCGCGCCGCCACCTGCTGCTGGCCTGCATGCGGCTTGGCGGCAAACAGCGCGGCGTCAAAGTGATAGGCATTGCCCGCTGCAGTCGCGACGGCCAGGCTGGTGATGCGCGTGGCCAGTTGGCTGACGTAATTGGCTTTGTCCCATGCCAGGCACGCCAGCGCGGTCATCACCGCCGTGCCGTTCATGATTGCCAGGCCTTCTTTGGGGCGCAGTTGCAGCGGGGTCAGGCCGATGGCCGCCAGCGCTTGCGCGGCCGCCTGGGTTTCGCCCGCAACCAGCACATCGCGCTCGCCACACAAGGCGGCGGCCACATACGACAGCGGCGTCAGATCGCCACTGGCCCCCACCGAACCTTCGGCCGGAATCAGCGGCAGCACATCGTGCGCCAGCAAGCCATGCAGTTGTTGCAGCAATTGCAGGCTAACGCCGGAATAGCCGCTTTTAAGCGATGCCAGCCGAGCCGCCAGAATCGCCCGCGTTTGCGGCGGGCTGAAATGCTCGCCCAGCCCGCAACCGTGATAGGTGTACAGATGGCGCGGCAGCTCTGCCACCAGATCAAGCGGAATGCCCACCGTGCACGAATCGCCATAGCCGGTGGTCACGCCATAAATCTGGCCGTGTTCCGCCAGCATGGCATCGAGCTGGGTCGCGCCGGTTTCGATGCGCTTGCGCCAGGCGGCGTCATCGCTCAAAACGGGCTGGGCCTGGCGGCGCGACAACGCCACGATGTCTTCGATGCGCAAACGCGCGGGGCCGAATACCACGGCAGTCATCGTTGCTCTCCGCGAGGGGCAGCGCCCCAGAAATCAAAGAAGTTAAACCACTGGAACGGTGCGGCCAGGCAGGCGTGCGCCATCTGCTCGGCATAGGCCTGCGCCAGTACGGTGGCTGCGCCCATGCGATCCGCACGCGGCAGACGCACGCCGTCACTGAGCACCCGGATATTGATATGCGATTGCTCGCCTTCGCGCCGCGCAATCAGGCTGATCAGCGGGCAGCGCAGCATATTGGCCAGCAGATAGGGCCCAAACGGCAGCGGCGCGCTGGCGCCCAGAAAATCCACCTGCAGCACCGGGCCGCGTTCGGACACCGGCACGCGGTCGCCCGCAATCACGATAAATTCGCCGCGTTCTACTTTCTCGGACAGCATCACTGCGGTCGCGGGCGAGAAATCGGTCACCTGGATCAGATCAAGCTGGCTGTCGGGGGCCAGATCACGCAGCACGCGGTTAAAGCGCGCGGCGTGGCGCGTGTGTACAAAAATATTGAGCTTGATGCCACGGCGACGATGGCGTGCGATGGCGCGACACAGCTCGAAATTGCCGATATGCGACACCACAAATACCCCACCGCGGCCCGCATCCAGCAATTGCAACACGGCTTCGCGCCCGGTGACGGTGACGTCGCCCAGCCGATCGGGATCGCTCCACGCCAGGACTTTGTCGACCAGCGCCTCGGCAAACGCGGCGAAATGACGCAGCACATTCAGCAAGGTGGGCGCGGGCGTAGTGCCGTGGCTGTGCAGATACAGCCGCTTCAGATAATCACGCGAAGCCCGCCGCGCCACCGCTCGCGTCAGCACATACCACGTCAGCACCGGGTACAGCGCCACGCGAAACGGCCAGCGCCCGCACAGCCGATACAGTGCAAACATGAATTTCATGCCGCCGACAAAGCCGGCTTCGCCGATGCGCGACCAATGCATCAGGCGCACCGCATGCCGGCGCGGCCGGTGACAATGCGCGCCAGCAACAGCGGCAACCGCGGCAACATGCCAAGGAACAGCCGCGCGTGCATCAACGAAATGCGGATGTTGTCGTGCAGCACATCAAAGTGCGACACGCCATCGCTGGGATAGCTGACGTGCACCGGCACATTAACAATGCCGACGCCGCGCCAGTCCAGCCGCACCAGGATTTCGGTATCGAAATCCATGCGCTGGCCGATATGCGCGCGCTGCGCCAAGGCCAACGTGGCCGCCAGCGGATACAGGCGCAAGCCACACATCGAATCCTTGATACGCAGCGACAGCGTGTTGATCCACACCCAGATGTGCGTGGCATAGCGGCCATACAGCCGCGCTTTGGGCACCGAGGCGTCGTAGATCGGATAACCGCAGATCACCGCATCGGGGTGGGCCTGCGCGGCGTGGATCATGCGCGGCAGATCGCGCGTGTCGTGCTGGCCATCCGAATCAATCTGGATGGCGTGGGTATACCCCAACGTCTGTGCCGCGCGAAAACCCGCCAGCACCGCCGCGCCTTTGCCTTGATTGCGGGGCAAGCGCTCCAGCGTTACTGCGGGCTGCTGCGCCAGTTGCGCCAGCACGGCGGCGCATTCGGCGCTGCTGCCGTCGTCGACCAGCAACACCGGCAAATCCAGCGCGCGCAAGGCGGCTACCACGGCGCCGACGGCGCGCTCATGGTTATAAACGGGGATAACGGCGCACAGCTTCATGCGGCCTCGAAACGCATACGGCCGCTGGAATGCGCGCGGGCGCTGTCCTGCGGCTTTTCGCTGACGTAGCTGAAGTTGAGCTGCTGTTTATCAACGCGGTAATCCAGCGTGAGCGTCACGTGCGCATCGGGCAGGATGACGTTCTGGAACTTGATCGCGTCCATGCCGCAAAAGCGCGGCGGCAAGGCAAAGTACTGGCGGGCAAAATGCACGGCCCAGTCGATCTGGGTCACGCCGGGCAGCACGCCTTGCTCGACAAAATGGCCGGCAAAATGCGCGCCGTTGTGCGGAATATGCAGTTGCAGCACCACGTGATCGCTGGACTGGCTGACGCCGGTAATGTCGGGATAACGCGGTCGCGCCGCAGGCACCGGCGCATCAAACAACGCCTTGATATCTTGCTCACGCACCTTGCTCATGCTGGTTTGCGGCAAGGCATCCACAAAGCGCCAGCGGCGTGGCAAGGCCACCGGATCAAACCGCTGGGCCAGTTTTTCGCGCAGCGTACGTCCCAATGCGGCGTGACCGAGTGCCTGCGCCTGCGCACGACCTGCGGCGTTAAGCACCACGGCGGCGGCCAGTTCGGTGCGCTCGCCCGCCAGCACAATCACGCGTGATTCACTCATCCAGCCGGTTTGCGCCAGGGCGGCTTCCAGCGCATTCAGCGACACGCGTTTTTCTTCGATCTTGGCGATCCGGTCGGCGCGGCCAAGCAAGCGGAACTGGCCATCGGCGTCAAACTGCGCCTGGTCGGCGGTGACAAACCAGTCCGGGCTGGGCAGATAGGGCGAGCGCAGTTGCAGCAAGCCATCTTCCGACAAGGCCACTTCGACCTGCGGTAACGGTATCCACGCGGCGCTGGGCTGGTCGCGCCAGGCAATGCCGCCGGTTTCCGAACTACCAAAGATTTCGCGCACGGCCAGCCCGCACTGGGCGCGGATCTGGTCCGACGTGGCGGCCGGCAACGGGCCGCCGGATGAGAAGATGGCCACGTGATGTGCAGCCACCGCAGCCCAATCCAGCGTATCGGGCAGACGCTTGAGAAACGCCGGGCTGGACACCAACACCTGCGGCACGTTGGCGGCAGCGACGGTCAGCGCTTCGGGGAAAGCCAGCGCCTGCGCGGCAAACGGGCGGCCCGACACCAGCGGCCAGATCACGCGAAACAACAAACCATATAAATGCTGTTGCGACACCGTGGCCACCACCAGCGCATCGGCCGGGATGGTGGCGCCAAACACGCTGTCTTGCGCCTGCATCTCGTCATTGAGCTGGGCCAGGCGTTTTTCGATGCACAGCGGTTCGCCGGTGGAGCCCGAAGTAAATACGGCTACGGCACGCAGCGTCGGGTCGAGCGGCTTCAGCGGCACAGTGCAAGTGGAACGCGCCCAGCCACATTGGTCAGCGCCCGCAAATTCGCCCAGCAACACAACGGCGCGCTGGCGCATTTGCGCCTCGGTGGCGGGCGTGGCATCAGCGGGCAGAATCACGCAGCGGCCCGCATGCCAGGCGGCCAGCAGCCAGACGCAAGCGCGATAACAATCGGTGTCGTACAGTGCGACATCGCCCGCCGGCAGGCCTTGCAGCAAGGCGCAGGCGCGCGCCACATCCACGCGCCATTGCGCGCGGCGCACCCAGCCGCCATCACGCCAGGCCAGCGGTAAAGTATCGGCGCCCGCCAGCGCGCCGCAGCTTAGATCAAATTCAGTGTTGCTCATCACGTCTCACACGCTGGCGCACAAGCCATTCGCCAGCAAACAGACAGGCCATCGCGATATACGCGATGACACCGTTATACAGCGCCCAGATCCGGGCATCGCCCCACAGCACAGTCAGTAAAGCCAGCGTGCCATTGAGCGCAAAAAAACCGCACCACACCATCGTCACCTTGCGCGTATAGCGCACGCCGGACGGGGGCAGATCGGGGTCGGTCAGCCGCGCCAGCCGTTCGATGACCGTTTGCGGCGCACGCAAACTCAGCGCAAACACCAGCAACAAACAGGCATTGACCAGCACCGGGTACAAGCGCACGGGCAAATCATTGCGCGCCACCAGCGCCACCCCGCCGCACACCGCGGCCACCGGCGCCAGCCACGCCATGCCGGGCAAGGCGTTACGTCTGCGCCAGGCCAGCGGCAACAAGGCCAGCCCCACCAGCCAGAACGGCCAGTGCAGATAGCGAAACAGCCAGAACAGCGCCGGCACGCTTAAACCGGCCAGCGCCGCCAACCATGCGGGCATGTCAGGCCCCGTGTTCCTGCAATTGCCGATACACCGCTTCGACCACGTCCTCGACCGTACGCACGGCTTTAAACGCCTCTGGGGCCATTTTTTTGCCGGTGGCTTGCTTCAGCCGCACGATCAGATCCACCGCATCAATGCTGTCGATATCGAGGTCTTCATACAAACGCGCCTCGGGCTTGATCAGCGCGGGCTTGATCTCAAAGGTTTCGGCCAGCTCTTTGGCAATCCAGTCGTAAATGTCCTGCTTTTGCATCTTGCTCTCCACCCCGCCCGGCCGCAGTGGCGCGGCGTGCGGCGGGATTGATCCTGATCATTAACTTGCCGTAGTCGGCTTGCTGATTGTTTGCACAATTATTGGGTACGGTGCGTGCCCACATAGGCCGCCAGCGCCGCCACCGAGGCAAAATGCTGGCGCGTTTCTTCGGAATCAGCGGCGAAACTAAGGCCATAGCGCTTTTGCAGCGCCACGCCCAGTTCCAGCGCGTCAATCGAATCCAGGCCCAGGCCATCGCCAAACAGATGCGCATCGGTGTCGATGTCGGCGGGGGTGATTTCTTCCAGATTCAGGCTATCGATGATCAGGGTCTTGATCTCGGCGACCAGGTCAGCTTGGGTCATGTCGCGCTATCTCTTCGCTAAAAAATTGTTCTAGCCACGTGGTTAACCACCTGGCCTGTAAAGGGGCCTCGCCATGGCCGGCGAGCAACGGCGCCAGCTCGATATCGTCGAGCACATGCACGCAAAAGTGCGGCTTGTGTGAGGGCGGACGATACCATTTGCTGCGCTTGGTCAGTGTCGGCTCAGACACGGTAATGATGACCGGCGTAATCGCCGCCAGTCCGCGCACGGCGATATTGGCCGCGCCACGCTGAAAATGCTGCGGCTGGCCCGGCTCGTCGCGCGTACCCGCCGGAAAAATGATCAGGTTATTGCCGCGCCCGATCGATTCCAGCCCCGTTGGCACCAGATCGGGTCCGACGGCATTGCTGATATAGCCCGCCATGCGCACCACACCCGCGGTAAACGGATTGCGCCACATCGCGGCTTTGACCACGCAATCGGGCTGTTCAATCAGGCCCATCAAAATCACGACATCAATCAACGACGGGTGATTGGGCAGAATCAGCAAACCCTTGCGCTGCAGTTTTTCGCGGCCATGCACGGTGAGCGTCATCGCGCCCGTGGCCTGCATCAACCACACTTGCGCCGCCATCGCGCGATGCACGATGCGTTTGCCCACTTGTGCGCGCTGCGGCGGCCGCCACAACACAAACACCAGCGGCACCAGCACCAGCTGCATCAACGCGCCGCCCAGGCCAAACAACATAAAGCCCAAGGCAAACAGCGCTGCCCTGCCCACGCGCACGGCCGTTGCGTTCCAGGCCATTACAGCGCCAGCGCGCGGCTGATGCACCAACCGGTCTGGCCAAGCGACAGCGTGGGCGCGTCGGTCAGCAGAAAGCGCAGCAGATCAAGCGGGGCGGCATCTTGCCCGTTGCCCGGCTGATGATGCAAGCGCAATTGCGCGCCCGGCGTCAGCGTCAGCAAATACGCGAAGGCAGGTGTTGCAGTTTCGCCATAGCGCTCGTACAGATCGGGCAAAGGCTCATCACACAACAGCAGCCGCACGCCGGGCGCGCCATCGGCCAGTTGCATCGCGGCTTCGATCAAGCCGCCCAAGGTGGTTTGCGTGCCTGCCGCCAATGCGGACACTGGGGTTTGTTGCTGCGTGGCGATGGTATACAGACCGCCAATCGCGTTATGCACCGACATGCTGAACGACTGCGGCGACACCGCCCCGGTCTCGGCCAGTTCTTGCAGCAAGGCGGTCGAGCGCAGGATTTCGCCATAGCGCGACGCCACCACCAACGGAAAATCCGCGGGCGCAGGCTGCGCATACAGGGTCTCCAGCGCCATGCGCCCCAGCTTTTGCGCGCGCCGCCGCAACATCGCGGGCATCGCCGCCACCGCAGGCTCTTGCTGCTGCGCCTGGCGCTCACCGGTATGCGCCCAATGCTGCCAGGCCTCAGGCGTAGTCAGATCGCTCGCCCAGGCAGACCAGGCGTGCAGATTAAAGCTGAGCGAAGCGGCAGATGTGGCGGACATGGACGGGTTTACAGCGGAGCCGTTTTAAAAAATCGATTGAAAACAAAAGCCTGCATCAATCAAGGCGGCCGCCATCGTGCCATAGCGGGCAGACGCTGGCAAATTCATCGGGCCGGGCCTGGCTTGCCAGACGCATCGGTTTACCTGGGGCATGCGTTGTGGTCGATGACTTGAGGGGTGGGACTGGGCGTCCCCGTCCAGACCCACCCTATGCCAGGCTCGCGGCCATGAGCCATTTTTCCAAAAAACAAACCCGGCACAAGGCCGGGTTTGGGGTACTGCGATCACGGATGGCTACGGGGCTTATTGCAGGCCCAGCGGGGCATCCGGGTTTTCTTGCTGCAACACGTACTTGTTGCCGCCGATGGTGACCACGTAGTTGGACGGGCCCGAGATCGGCAGGTAGTAGTTGAGCGCCACCGTTACCGTCGCGCCTGGCGCCAGCGATTGCCAGGTGGGCAGGCTGAACGACGCGTGGTTGTAGTTGGCTTTAAAGCCACCGATGTTGTTGGGGCCGCTGTAGCCAGCCTTGGTGGTTTTGAGGCCAAAGCCCGATTGGTCCGCCATGGTGGCCGGAGCCGACACAGGGTAATCGAACTCGATGGTGGTGCCGCCCGCGATGGTTTGCGTGGTGTTGTTGGTGATTTCCATCTTCGGCGTGATCGGGTAGTTGTTGTCACCCAGCGGCCATTGGTCGAGCACGATGGCCAGTTTCACGGCAGAGGTCGGCAGCGCGGTTTCGGCCTTGGTGTTGCCGTAGGGCGGGGCAGCGGTGAAGGCGGCGTACAGATCATTGGTCAGCGTGTAACCAATAAAGTACTCACCCTTGCCGCCGTTTTTGGTGGCATCCCAATCGTAATCGCCAGCCAGTTCCCAGATCATGGCGCCGCCAATCCCGTTATTGACGATGTACTGCGCCTTGGCCTTGATCGACTGCTCGGTTTCGGTGGAGATAAACACCTGCTTGGTGGCGTTCCACAACCACGGCGCCACCAGCGCGGCGCTGTAGTTCGGCACATAGGTGCCGGTCAGCGTTTTGTCGGTAACTTTATAGGCGTCCAGATAATCCGGGACGATGCCGTTTTGCAGGTTAAGCGCATGCCACAACGGGTTGCCGCCGCCCGGAACCGGATTGCCCTGGCTGTCGAGGTCGTACCACACGTTGTCGATGCCGGTTGCGCCCGTGCCGCACGTGGCCACACCGGCGCACGTTACCGTGCTGCTGGTGGTGCCGCTGGTGCCCCACAAACCGTTGGTGCCGCCGGTCACGCCTTTCCAGCCCCGCGTGTAATACGGCACGCCGATATTGATCCGGCCGGCTTGCATTGCGCCGCGGTAGTAGTGATACGCCCAGTCGGTGTTCAGATAACCAATGCCACCGTACTGGCCCGCGCCATACACGCCACCGGCTTTCAGTTCGGCATCATTGCCATCGTCATACAACGCGGCATTCGGCCCCACGTACTGGTTCCACGAGCCATGCAGGTCGTACGACATCAGGCTGGCGTAGTCCAGATATTGCAGACCGGCCATGTTTTCTTCGCCACGCAAAATCCAGCCCGAAGCCGAGCCGGCAATGCTGAGCATGTAGTACTTCTGGTCAGCCACCGCGGCGGCATCCAGTTTCTGGCGGATGGATTTGAGCAGCAGCGTATAGCTGGGCATCAGGCCCTTCAGACGTGGAGTGGACAAGCTGAAATCCAGCGGATTGCCCGCTTGCGCGTTGCTGGTGGGATGCTCGTAATCGATATCCACGCCATCAAAGAAGGTGTACTGGCGCAGGAACGCCACCACCGAATCGGCAAACGTGTTGATGCCCGCAGTATTGGCGCTGCCATCGGCATTGGTGGTCATGGTGTAGAAGCCGGTACCGCCAGCCCAACCGCCAATCGACAACATGATCTTGACCTTGGGGTTGGCCTTTTTGTATTGCGCCAACAGGTTGAAGTGACCGTTGTACGGCAGCGAGGTATCCATGGCCGCGCCTGCGACGCCGGGCCAGGTGAGGCCGATTTCGGGGCTGGTGGCGCTGGTGTCGATCTGCAGCTTGTAGCTGGTCGGGTTGACCGAGGCAAACGCATAGTTGATATGCGACACCTTGGACCACGGAATGTTGTTGACCAGGTACGCCGGTGTGCCGTCCTTGCCGGTGCGCCAGCTGGCGAAGTACGCCACGATGCGGCGGCTGAGGTTGTTGGCCAGCACTTCGCGGCCATTGGCGTCATACACCTTGCAGTACGGCACGCTGGTGGCGCCCGGGATCAGGCCATCCGGACGGCAGGCATTGGCAGACGGCGTCGGCGCCGGGGTGGGCGTTGGCGCGGGCGTCGGGGTTGCAGTCGGCGTCGGCGTGGGGACTGGCGTCGGTGCGGCCGTCGGGGTTGGGGTGGGTGCCGGCGTCGGAGTGGGCTTCGGCGTTGGCGTGGGGGTCGGGGCCGGAGTGGGGGTCGGCGTCGGTGCTGGCGTCGGCGTGGTGCTGCCGCAATTGCCGACGATCAGCCACGGTTGGCCGCTACCCGCAGTGCCGGAATTGGTGGCGGGGCTGTTGCCCTGCGTCCACCAGTTGGCTTTGTAGTTAACGCCGTTGAGGCTGACCAGTGCGCCTGCGTTATACGCGGTAGTGGCACTCCAGGTCGGGTTGCAACCGCTGGCCGGGGTCGGCGCGGGCGTCGGTGTTGGCGCGGGCGTAGCGACTGGCGTGGGCGCCGGCGTCGGGGCAGGCGTCGCCACCGGGGTGGGCGCGGGGGTTGCCACCGGCGTCGGGGCCGGGGTGGGCGCTGCGGTCGGCGTCGGGGTAGGTGTGGCGCTGCCGCCGGTATCTACGCCCAGATCTTTCCACAGGCTCGGCGTGCTGGCCGGGTTCCAGTTGGCGCCCACGTAATCGGTCTGGGTGACCAGCGCCTGATAATCGTGGCCGTTATAAACAACAATGCTGCCAGCGGTATAAGTACCGCCATCCTGCCAGGCCGGATACGCGGCAAACGCGCATACCGAGACCAGGGCAGCAGGCAAGGCCGCAAGGGCCAGCCGGGTGCTCTTCATGATTTTGTCTCCATCCATACTCTGGTTAACGCACGCTCTGTACGTGCCTCTGCGTCGGCATTTTTTGTAAGAAAACGAATTGCCAACGGCGCGCGGGGGGCCTTTTTCTGGCCGTTTAACCGCGTGCATCGCTGATTACCATTGAAGGGCCAGAGGCTGTCAACACGGTGGATTGGGGGTGGGATGCGCGGTTTGGGCACTGGTATTAGCGCAAGCTGAGCTGGCGTGATCCATGCCGTGGTCATTTTTATGCTGCGCCGCAATATAAAAATGGCGAGGCCTTGCCCCGCGCGGCCTGGCGCGTGCGGCTGCACACAATCAGCAGGCCCTGATATAGGCGCGGCGCGGCGTGTGGCTTATCGCAGTGTCTTCACGGCACCGCTTTTCGCCGCTGAACGGTGGCATTTTTGTTTCAGAACGCTGGCGCGCGTACGGCGTTTACCTTACGGCGGTGGCAATTTGCGGGAGCCGTGATTGAGTGAATGGCTTTGGGTGGTGGGTCTGGACCCACCCTATGCACCGCTTTTATGGGGCCGCTCCGAATCCGCCGCGCCACGCGGCTGAACTGCGCCACGACGGCTGCGGGGTTGCTCGAAAAGCGGGCAACATGATAAAACCCGAGTTCATTACTCAGGTTTTATCATGCTGATCCGCAAGCTCTTCAAGTTCGAAAACGCCCATATCGTGCGCAACTGTTCCAGCGATCGTTGCCGCCATTCCATCCACGGCCACAGCTATAAGGTTGAGGTGCTGCTGGAGGCGCATACGCTGGACCACGGTCAGATGGTGTACGACTTCGGTTTGATGAAGGGCACCATCAAGGACGTGATCGACGCGTTTGATCACGCCATCTGTTTCTGGGACAAGGACGACCCCGAGTACATCCGTCTGTGCAAGCAATTCAGCGCGCGCTGGATCGCCTTGCCGGTTTCGCCCTCCGCCGAGCAGTTTGCTCGACTATTCTTTATCGTCATCGACGCCATTTTGCAGAACACGGTGATGAAAAACGGCGAAGGCGATGTGCGCCTGCATTCGGTGATCGCGCATGAAACCGACACCGGCTATGCGCAAGCTTTCCGTGAAGACGCCGACAATGCCCGCATGGGCATCATCCGCCCCGCCGACATCGTGTTTTCGGAGCAAGTACTGGCGGAATGGCAAGACCCGCAGATGATGCAAAAGCTGATTGCGGGCCAGACGTTTGTAAACCCCGATGTGCCGTTGCAAGTAAAGGTCTGAGGGCCGCTGCGGCAGATCGTGTAACAGGACAGACCGACATGATTTCCGCAGAAACCCATCCCGATCCGGCCGCGCTGATTCAGGCGCAGCTGGATGCCTATAACGCGCACGATATCGATGCGTTTGTCGCCTGTTATGCCGAGGACGTGCGCGCCGCGGTGTGGCCGTCCGACGCCACGCGCTTGCAAGGCCGCATTGCCTTTGCCGGTTATTATCGGCTGCACCGCTTCAACCGCCCCAACCTGCATGCCGAACTGGTCAACCGCATCGTGTTTGGCCATGTGGTGATTGACCACGAGATCATTACCGGGCTGGACCAGTTAACGGTGGAAGTGGTGGCGATGTACCAGATCAAGGATGGCCTGATCGCCAGCGTGCATTTTGTGGAATACGAGCCCGATATCGGTTTTGCGCTGGAACCGTAGGCTTACCAGACGGGCTCGTCGTGCGGACGCGCCAGCACGGCAAACCCCAGCAGGAAGATCATCGCGCCATACGGCCAGATATCGCTGATCAGCGCCGCCAGCCCGCGGAAATGCATCAGATGGCCGTAGTGCCATCTAAACAACGGCAGCATGGCCGATAGCTGCGGCACCAACGGCCACAACCAACTGACCAGCACCGCCGCCAGCAGGCAGATTGCGCCCGCCAGGGCGCGCACGCGGCGCGGCAAGCGCCAGAGCACGGCCAGCAATGGAATCGACGCCAGCCCGCCCAGCGCCACATTCCAGTTAATCCAGATAAAGAACTGGCTCCAGCGCAACATGATGGCGGCAAACACAATCTTGCTAAGCACCACCAGGCACACCAGCGCGATCAGCGCGCGCGGAATATTGCGGCTGTAGCGCACCAGCACCGAGGTAAACAGGCACACGCCCAGCGTATTGAGCAGCATGCCGCCGCCTTCGAGCAGATCCAGAAACAGTCCTGGGTCTTGCATCGGCGCGAGGATGGGTTGCGGTATACCGCGCGGCTCATCCACCACGCCAAAGAACGGTACCGACGGATCAAACTGGGTAATCAGCCACAGGCACAGCCAGACCAGGCCCCATTCGGCCGCGCCGCCCGGATACAGATGTTTGTGGCGGAACACCAGCCACGCGTGCTGCATGCGCCGCGTGCGCAAGGCCACCGCCCCCACCGCGCCGATCAAACCGCCCACGCCGTTAGAGAGAATGTCCATATTGCTGGCGATACGGCTGGGAATGAACTGCTGCACAAACTCGACGCCGCACGACACCAGTACGCACACCAGCGCGCTGATCAGCCACGCCAGCGCGGGCCAGCGCCGGATCATCAACGAGGCGCCGATGCCCAGCGGCACATAGGCCAGTACGTTGATGGCGTTATCAAAAAACGTGTAGTAGTACGGCAGCGGATAGGTATAGAACGCGAACACCGGCTCGCCGGTATAACGCCAGTCGGTAAACGGATAAAAGCTGACCAACAGCACCACCAGCAGGTAGCACCAGAAAAAATAGCGCGAGAGTCGCGTATGGGGGTGAGCGCTGGCGAGAAAGCTGATGGGAGGGGAAGCGCGCATAGGGGCCGTTAATTAAAAGGGGGCGGGCCTGGCAGCCCACCCCCGCCAGCTTATCGGGCGGTCTTCACTTCCGTCCAGAGGCGGTTCAGATCACGCAGCGGTTTGCCTTCCAGCGCGTTGAGCTGATACAGCTTTTTCATGTTGTCCGCAGTCGGGAAAACCGCGTTGATGGCCTTGATGTCGCCATTCACAAACTGGCCGGCAGCGGCGTTGGGGTTGCCCGAGCCGATCATGTTGGTCAGCTCGGACGAATTCTTGCCATCGAGCATGAAGTTGATGAACTTGAAGGCCAGATCAGGGCGCGGGGCGCTCTTCATCACCATCATGTTATCCACCGACAAGGTGTTGCCTTCTTTCTGCAGCGTGTAAGCAATGCCAAACGGGCGCTTGGCGGTGTGCGCGTCGGTGTTGGCCTGGAACATGTCGTTGGAATAACCATGCGCCAACCAGATATTGCCCACCGTCAATTCCTTGATGTAGCTCTGGTTGTTAAAGGCGGCCCAATACGGCTTGGCCTTGATGATGGTGTCTTTGGCTTTCTGCCATTGCTTGGCATCGGTGCTGTTCGGATTAAAGCCGTTGTACATCATGGCGGCGGCGAACAGTTCTTTCGGGTCATCCAGCACGGTGACCTTGCCCTTGATCTTGCTCAGCACGGCCGGATCAAAAATCGCGGCCCAACTGGACGGATCGATGCCCAGTTCCTTGATCTTTTTGTCGTTGTAGCCGATCAGCGTGGTGGTAAACGCGTACGGCACCGAGTACTTGTTGCCCGGATCAAACTGGCTGTTCATGAATGAGGCGTTCATGTTTTTCAGATTCGGGATCTTGCTCTTGTCCAGCGGCTGCACCAGACCTTGCTTGATCAGCGGCGGCAGCGCAAAACCGGTCGGCACGACCACGTCGTAGCCCTTGGCGCCAGCGGCCAGCTTGGCCAGCATTTCTTCCATCGCGCCGTAATAATCCTGGACCACTTTGCACTTACAGTCGGCTTCGAAATGCTTGACGGTTTCGGGCGCGATGTAGTTGTTCCAGTTGTAGATATGCAATACATCTTCGGCTTGCGCAGCAGCGCCCGTAGCCAGCATCAACGCCAACAACAGCTTTTTCATGTCTGAGACTCTCCGGTCTGAACCACTGAAAAAAAGTGCGGGAGGCATGCACCCGCACCCATGATCAAAAACAATCAGCGCCCGATTATGCCAGAGGTTATGCCGCGAATGCCGGTGACGGCCGCCCTGTGGTTAATTTGCCGCCAACCCGCGCCACCATTGCCCCGCAGCGGTGCAACGGGCGTAAAAAACCGCCCATTAAAGGGCGGCAAGAACAAATGCATAGGGTGGGTCTGGACCCACCACCCAAAGCCGCGAGCTCGGTGCGCCGAGCCTGACAATACCGCTTCGGGTGGATGGCGTTTGCTCGCGCCACCCAAAGCCGCCCGGCATTGCTGTTAGCCTGGCCAGCCACTTTGAAGGGTGGGTCCAGACCCACCCTATGGGTTAATGGCTGGCGCGCAGCGCGCCGGGGGCCAGTTTGGCGGCGATCATGATCAGCGCCAGCGTCAGCAGCATCAGCAGCGACGAGATCGCATTCACTTCAGGCGTCACCGCAATCTTCAGCATCGAGTAAATCTGCAGCGGCAACGTCGAAGCGCCCGCGCCCGCTACAAAGTACGTGATCACAAAATCATCAATCGACAGCGTAAACGCCATCAACGCGCCCGCGATAATGCCTGGCAGGATCAGCGGAAATGTCACGCGCCAGAACGCCTGCAATGGCGAAGCGCCCAGGTCGCGCGCGGCTTCGACCAGCGATTCGTCCATGCCCTGCAAACGCGAGCGCACCACGATGGCGACAAAACCGATCGAAAACGCAATATGCGCCACCGTAATCGACAGATAACCCATGCTGAAATTAAGCGTCACAAAGAACATCAGCAACGACAAGGCCATCAGGATTTCGGGAATCGCAATCGGCGTCAGCACCAGCACCGGCAGCAAGCGCAGCCGATACTTGTACATCGACAACCCCGCCAACGTGCCAAAGAAGGTGGCGAAAATGCTCGACACCAGCCCGATCAGCAGCGAGTTGCGCGCCGCGGTCAGCATCTGTTCATCGCTAAACAGCACGCCATACCAATGCGTGGTAAAGCCCACCCATTCGGCATTCAGGCGCGAATCGTTAAACGAGTACACCACCACAATCAGCAGCGGCAGATACAGAAAACCGTAGACCAGCAGCGCGCACGCCCACAGCCATTTTGATTGCTTAGAGTGCATTGCGTTTGCCTCCGCGGCCCAGCAGGCTCATCAGGCCCGCCATGATCAACACCGACAGCGTCAGCATGATGGACAGCACCGAGCCGAACGGCCAGTCACGCGAATCCAGAAACTGCTGTTTGATCAGGTTACCGATCATGATGCCGTCGGTACCGCCCACCAGATCGGGCACCGCAAAAATGCCCAGCGCCGGAATAAACACCAGCGCCGCGCCCGCGTACACACCCGGCAGGCTAAGCGGCCAGGTGACTTTCCAGAAGCGCTGCCAGCGCGATGCGCCGAGGTCTTGCGCGGCATCGAGTAAGGCCATGTCGTGCTTCTCAAGATTGGCGTAGAGCGGCAGCACCATAAACGGCAGATGCACATACACCAGCACCAGCACCACCGCGAACGGCGTAAACAGAAACTGCAACGGCTCGACGCCGAACATGCCCAGAAAGCCGTTGACCACCTTGGCAAAGTAACCCTGCGGCCCCAGGATAATCATCCAGGCGTACACGCGGATCAGAAAGTTGCTCCAGAACGGCAGGATGACCAGCAGCACCAGCAGATCGCGCCATTTTTTGGGCGAACGGGCAATCAGCCACGCCAGCGGATATGACAGCACCAGGCACAGCAGCGTGGTCAGGCCCGCATAGCAGAACGATTTGATAAATAGCTCGATAAACACCGGCTCCTGAAAGAAGCGGGCAAAGTTATCGAGCGTAATGTAGTCATGCCAGTTTTGCGCATTGATAAGCAGCGTGGTTTTGCCGGTAGCCGCATCGGTGCCAAACAGCGGCATCAAGCCGCCGTAATCGCCCGGAAAACGAAACGCCGCCAGCGCCATCATGCCGGTAGGAATGGCAAAGAAGATCAGCAGGTACAGCAGCGGCGGCCCGGAAATCAGCCACTTCGACACGCGTTTGGAGGTACTGATGGACACGAAGCCCCCTTACGCCAGCACGAAATGGCCGGCGTCAAAGCGCCATGCCAGCTCGACCTGATCGTTGTCATCAAAGAAACGGGCGCGGCCCGGTGCGGCGTTGGGCAGCATGGTTTCGATCAACATGCCGTTTTCCAGCTCGACGATGTAGACCGTCACATCGCCCAGATACAGACAGTCGTGCACTTTGCCTTTGAAGTGCACTTCATCGGCATTGCCGGTGGCCACGCTGGCGCCCAGCTTGATCTTCTCGGGGCGCAAGGCCAGCGTGCCTTTCTGGCCCACTGTGGCACCGGCCACCGGCAGCGTATCCAGCGTGCCGACCCCTTCGATTTCGATCTGCATACGCTCGGCGCTAACGCTGCGGATGGTGGCGTCCAGCAAGTTGCATTGGCCGATAAAGTCCGCCACAAAGCGGCTTTTGGGGTACGAGTAGATATTCTCGGGCGCATCGAGTTGCTCAACCTGGCCCTGGCTCATCACCGCAATCCGGTGCGACAAGGCCAGTGCTTCGCCCTGATCGTGCGTCACATAGATAAACGTGATGCCGACTTCTTTTTGCAGATTGATCAGTTCCAGCTGCATTTGCTCGCGCAGCTTGGCATCGAGCGCTGACAGCGGCTCATCCAGCAACAGTACGCGCGGACGATTGACCAGCGCGCGCGCAATCGCCACGCGTTGCCGCTGGCCACCCGACAATTCGCTGGGCATGCGCGTGGCAAATTGCTGCAGGCGCACGTCTTCGAGCACTTCAGCCACGCGCGCCTTGATCTGGTCGGGCGCAACGCCCGCCATCTTGAGCGGAAACGCCACGTTCTGTTGCACCGTCATATGCGGGAACAACGCGTAGCTCTGGAATACGGTATGCACCGGGCGCTTTTCGGGCGGCACGCCATTCAGCGACTTGCCATCCAGCAGCAGTTCGCCGCTATCGGGTTGCTCAAAACCGGCCAGCATCCGCAGTAACGTGGTCTTGCCGCAGCCCGACGGGCCCAGCAACGTAAAGAACTCGCCGGCCTCTACGCTGAGGCTGACGTGATTGACGGCGGTAAAATCGCCGAAGCGCTTGACCACGTCCCTGATTTCCAGCAAAGCCATGCCGTTCCCCTGAAAAAAACGCGCGCTAGTTTAACCGGAAAGCGCCCCACGGCCCAGACGTTTAAGTATCGGCCGCGCCTACAGTTTGTGTAATCAGCGGCCCGATTTGTGAGCCCGGCAAGCCCGCCCGGCCCGGCGTATGATGGGCGCCTGTCTTGCTACCCGGATTCTGGATCATGATGGACTGGCACCGCCTGCTAAGCGCCAACCGCCTGGGCGCAGCGCGTGACAACGCGCCCGACGACGAACTGTCGCGCAGCGATTTTCATAAAGACCACGACCGCATCGTGTTCTCGTCGCCCTTCCGGCGGCTGGGCCGCAAAACCCAGGTCCACCCGCTGACCGAAAACGACCATGTGCATACGCGCCTGACGCACTCAATCGAAGTCGGTTGCGTGGGCCGCAGCCTGGGTTTGATTGTAGGCGAGCAATTGCGCCATGAACTGCCTGCGCACATTTCGCCGTACGACCTGGGCGCCATCATCCAGGCGGCCTGTCTGGCGCACGATATCGGCAATCCACCGTTTGGCCACGCGGGCGAATACGCCATCCGCGACTGGTTTCGCCGCGATGACCATGCCTATTTATTGCAGAATCTGTCGCCCAATGAACGGCGTGATCTGCAAACCTTTGAAGGCAACGCACAGGGTTTTCGCGTGGTGACACAGCTGGAAAACCATCGCTTTGAAGGTGGCATGCGGCTGACTTACGCCACCTTGGGCACCACGCTTAAATATCCGTGGACCAGTGAATTTGCGGGTGAGAAAGGCAAATTCAGTTGCTATCAATCCGAAACCCATTTGCTGGAACAAGTGGCGCTTGAACTGGGCCTGCCCGAAGTCGCACCGGGCCGCTGGGCACGCCATCCACTGTCGTATCTGATGGAAGCGGCGGACGATATTTGTTACGCCATTCTGGATCTGGAAGACGGCATCGAGATTGGCATGTTGCCGTATGACACGGTAGAACCGCTGCTGATGAAGATTTGCGGCGGCGATACCGAACTCCTGCAGATGGAAGTAGCGGCGGCGCCATCGGTGCGGCGCAAGATTTCGCTGCTGC
Source organism: Amantichitinum ursilacus (assembly GCF_001294205.1). Lineage (GTDB taxonomy): Bacteria > Pseudomonadota > Gammaproteobacteria > Burkholderiales > Chitinibacteraceae > Amantichitinum > Amantichitinum ursilacus. The sequence continues at coordinate 126,521 of NZ_LAQT01000003.1, read as the reverse complement.
GCGGCAAGGCGATTGGCCGTTGCGTAACCGAGGTGGCCAAGGCGTTTATCAAGAATCACAAGAAGTTATTGGCCGGCGAATTTAGTGGCGACATGCTCGGCGATTGCCCGGCCAGCCTGCGCCACGGCATCGCCGAAGCCAAACAACTGGCGCGCGATCAGATTTTTAATGCGCGGCGCAAAGTGGAAATTGAAGTCGGCTCGTTTACCTGCCTTGATATCCTGCTGGATGCGTTTTGCAATGCAGCCTGGCAATTACGCGTATCGCCGGAATTGCCGTTCCGCATGAAGCGGATTCTGGATTTGATGGAATACAACGCGCCGAAAAAAGAATGGCCGATTTATCAAACCTACGGCCGGGTGCTGGATTTTATTGGCGGCATGACGGACAACTACGCCACCTATCTGGCGCAACAAGTCGGCGGGATGGGCCGCTGATCCCGGCCACGCTTCCTCCGAAACATATCGATACCGCCCGCGCATGGAGTGTCGCCACAATCTCACGTAATCTGTGCGCGTTTATCCTTGTTGCCGGAACCGGAATGCGCCCTACCCTGTTGATTGCTTTTGCTTTTTTACCCTTGCTGGGCGCATGTGGGGTGGTTTCGACTGCGGTGGATGTCGGGGTGACGGCGGTGAACGTGGGCGTAACCGCGGTCAACGTAACCACCACGGCGGCCGGTGTGGCTTATGACGCGGGCAAAGCCACGGTGAGTGGCGTCACTACGGTGGGCGGCTGGGCGATTGATGCGGCGCGTTCTGCACCACCTGCGGCGCCCTGACGGCTGACGCGGCCCATGGCCGCGTTGATCCTGCTAGAAATCGCGATCCGCGTGCAGCACTTCGCGCAATAGCGGCACCGTCACCGGGCGTTTTTGCGAAAGCGCATAGCGATTGGCCTGGGTGAGCACCGATTGCAGGCTGACCAGATCGCGGTCGGTATGGCGCAACAAATATTCGGCCGCTTCGGTCGACAAATCAAAACCCCACTCGCGCGCCTGTTTGCGCAACGCGGCCAGCTTGTCGGCATCGCTTAAAGGCTTGAGCTGATACACCAGGCCCCAGCCCAGGCGCGTGGTCAGATCGGTGCGTAATTCCAGCTGCATCGGCGGCACCGGGCCGGTGGCAATCAGACGACCATTGCCTTCACGCAACGTATTGAAGTGATCAAACAAGCGGATCTGCGCTTCAAAATCGAGATGCTCGACGTTATCGACCAGCAAGGCGGCGTCGGGCGCGATGGTGAGCGGCAAGGCCTGGCGCGCGCAATCCACCAGAATGGCGCCAGGCACGCGTTGCCGCGCTGCCGCCAGCAAGTGCGATTTGCCCACACTGGGGCCGCCCCATAGATACATGAACGACGCGTAGCTTTCGCCCGAAGCCCATTCGCCCAGCATGAACAAGGGCTCGGCGTTTTCGCCCGCCACATAGCCTTCAACGCTGGGCGGCTGTGGCAGATAGAGGTCCAGCACCAGTTGCTGGCTCATGGGCGGCCACGCTGCGACGGCACGGTGGCGCCAACCCGCGGACGTGCCGAAAGGCGCAGGCCAGCGAAGGCGGTGCGCAAGCGGAACATCGGCTGACGGGGAGTCGGGCGTTTCATCGCGGGATGCGTTAAAATACGGCGCTTTTGAATCGAACGGTCGTCAATTCTAGCTGCAACGCGCTATTCCCGCCATGAACGTGGGATAGATGCCGGTTTTACGCGCACCCCGCAGGCTGGCTTCAGGCACTTTTTGTCGACCGCTTTGACTTACCCGTTACGCAAACCGTTGTAGATCACGATGACCACGAGGCCACGCATGACCACCACCACCCCCGGTTTGAGCTATCGCGATGCAGGTGTCGATATCGACGCTGGCGATCAGCTTGTAGAGAACATCAAACCCTATGCCAAGCGCACCATGCGCCCCGAAGTTCTGAGCGGCATCGGCGGTTTTGGTGGTCTGGTGGAAATCTCGAAAAAGTACAAAGAACCGGTGCTGGTTTCGGGCACTGATGGCGTGGGCACCAAGCTCAAGCTGGCGTTCGAGCTCAATCGCCATGACACGGTCGGCATCGATCTGGTGGCCATGAGCGTCAACGACATTCTGGTGCAGGGCGCTGAGCCGCTGTTCTTCCTCGATTATTTTGCCTGCGGCAAGCTGCATGTGGATTCGGCTACCGAAGTGATCCGCGGCATCGCCCACGGCTGTGAACAAGCCGGCGCGGCGCTGATTGGCGGCGAAACCGCCGAGATGCCGGGCATGTATCCGGTGGGCGAATACGATCTGGCCGGCTTTGCCGTCGGCGTGGTCGAAAAAGCCAATATCATCACCGGCGAGCACATCAAGCCGGGCGATGTGGTGCTGGGCCTGGCCTCCAATGGCGCGCATTCCAATGGTTATTCGCTGGTGCGCAAGATCATGCATCTGGCCGAAGCCGATTACGCGGCGGAGTTTGATGGCGGCAAATCGCTGGCGGATGTGGTGATGGCCCCGACGCGCATCTACGTCAAACCGCTGCTGAAACTGATGCAAACGCTGACGGTGAAGGGCATGGCCCACATCACCGGCGGTGGTATTTCGGAAAACGTGCCGCGCGTGCTGCCCGCCAATGTAGTGGCGCAAGTCGACGCCAAGAGCTGGACCATGCCCAAGCTGTTCCAGTGGCTGCAAGAGAAAGGCAATGTGGCCGCCGACGAAATGTATCGCACGTTTAACTGCGGTATCGGCATGGTGGTGATTGTGGATGCGGCGGATGCCGATGCCGCAATCGCCACGCTGGAGGCTGAAGGCGAAACCGTGTACCGCATTGGTCTGGTGCGCGAACGCCAGGGCGACGAGCATCAGACCCAGGTGGCCTGATCCGGCGCAGTAATCGCCAGGCCGCCCGTGTCTGTTCTGCAGCACGGGCGGCTTGTGTTTTTAGCCTCTCCTCTCCGGCACTGATATCCGCCTTATGAAGAACATCGTCATCCTGATTTCTGGTCGCGGCAGCAACATGCAGGCGATCGTCAACGCGCGCATTGCGGGCGCTCGTGTTGCCGCCGTGATTTCGAACCGGCCGCAAGCGGCAGGACTGACATGGGCGCAGCAAAACGGCATCGCCACCGCGGTGCTGGATCATAAAGAATTTGCCGACCGCGACCAGTTTGATGCCGCGCTGATGACGCTGATCGACCAGCACGCGCCCGATCTGGTGGTGCTGGCTGGCTTTATGCGGATTGTGACCCCGGCGTTTGTGGCGCATTACGCCAACCGCATGATCAATGTGCATCCGTCGCTGTTGCCCGCGTTTACTGGTTTGCACACGCATGCGCGCGCCATTGAAGCGGGCGTCAAACTGCATGGTTGCACCGCGCACTTTGTAACGGCCGAACTCGATCATGGCCCGATCATCGCGCAAGCAGCGGTGCCAGTGCTGGACGACGACACGCCCGAAACGCTGGAGGCGCGCGTACTGGAATGCGAGCACACGCTGTATCCGCAGGCGGTCGCCCGCTTTGTGGCCGGTGGCCTGCAGATCGATGGTCATCGCGTGCGCGATACGCAGCAGGTGGCATGACCGCGCCGCGCGCCCATCGCCGCTGGAGTCGCTCGCGCCTACTGTTGCTGGGCGCTTTTGTGTTATCGCTGATCCTGCATGTAATCACCGTTAGTGGCGATCTGATCTACGCATGGTGGACCAATACCCCGATCGATCTGAATGAAAAGCTGAGCAAGGTAACGCACAAGCTGGAAGATCAGTCGTGGGACGACGACGAGCTGCCCACGTCGCTGAAGAATGTAAAACGGCCAGAACGACAGACGATCTGGCTGCAGCCCAAACAACCGCTGAAGCTGGCGGCGGCGCCCACGCCGGTGCCGACACCCGCGCCAACGCCCAAGCCAAAACCGCGGCCCAAGCCGACGCCGACGCCCAGCCCGGTGCTGGCGGAAACCGGTACGCCGGCCAGCAGCGCATCCGAAGTTGCAGCGGTCACACCGACGCCGGAACCGCTGTTTACGGCCGATAAAGCCTCGGCCGCAGCCGCCAGCATGATGATGGCCGCAGCCACGCCGATACCGACCGTGCCGCCCGCACCCGCGCCCGCATCGCACCCGGCTGCAGCGTCCGCGCCAGATGCCAGTGCGGTGGCGGCGCTGGCCAATGGCCCGCTCAAACACAAAGGGTTTCCGCGCCATGCGGTGATCACGTATCTGTATCGTGGCTTGCCGATACCGGCGCGCATGACCTGGGAAGTTGAAAACGGCCGTTACAGTATCCGGCTGGCGGCGGCGATGTTCGGCAAAAGTCGGGCTTTAAGCAGCGAAGGCAGTATCAGCAGTCGCGGTCTGGTGCCCGAGCACTACACCGACATGCGTGACGGCAAGGTGCAGAACGAGGCCGTATTTGATTGGGCCAACAATGTCGTAAACATGCATGATGGCGACAAACATCCCACCGGCGCGCTAAAACCGGGCGATCAGGATTTGCTGTCGGCGCCGTTCCAGTTTGCGCAACAGGGTTCGCGGCTGAAGGACTTTACGTTCTCATTGGCCAGCGGGCGCAAGTTTTATCAGGACGTGCCGTTCGAGATACGCGGCCAGGCCACATTGCGTCTGGGCGGCAAGCCCGTTGACGCGGTGGTGCTGCATGGCACGTTTGAAGATCGCGTGTTTGATTTCTGGCTGGCGCCGCAATGGTCTAACCTGCCAGTACGCATGGTGATTGTGTTGGGCAAGGACGCGCCGATCGATGTGGTGGCCACCGAGGTGACCATCGAAGGCAATACCGTGCTCGAACCGCCGATTGCGGGCATAGATCGTCCGCATCCGCCTGGCGGCACACTTAACCGTTAGTTTTTTATCCTTACCAAAGAAGCACCATGATTCTCACCCCGATTCAATATGACGCCGTACTGGAAGCGCTGGACCAGATCCTGCCGTTTTCCGCGCCGGCTGACGTGTGTATGTCGCGCATGTTCCGCGAAAACAAGCGCCTTGGCGCGCGTGATCGCACTGCTATCGCCGAAACCGTATTTGCGCTGCTGCGTAATCTGCCCAAGCTGAAATGGGTGGCCGGTGACGACGCCGGTGGCCGTTTATGGCTGCTGGCGCTGCATTCCGCCGTCGAAAAACGCAATATGAAAGAGCTGGCGACCACGTATCGTGAAAACCAACTCGACATCGCGCAGAAATGGAAAGCACTGGACTGGAACACCGCCCCACTGGCCGTGCGCGCTAACCTCACCGAGTGGATTGTGGAAGCGCTGCAAGCCGAAGGTCGTAGCGAAGAAGAAATCCTGGCTGTGGGCAATTCGCTGGCGCACAACGCCGCGCTGGATATACGCGCCAACATTCTCAAAACCAAACGCGACACGCTGCTGGAACAACTTAAGGCGGAAGAATTTCCGGCTGAAGCCACGCCGTATTCGCCATGGGGCATCCGTCTGGTGGGCAAGCCCAACCTGGCGCGCCATCCGCTGTTTCTGGCCGGCAATTTTGAGGTGCAGGACGAAGGCAGCCAGCTGCTGGCGATTCTGACTGGCGTTAAGCGGGGCCAGATGGTGACCGATTTCTGCGCAGGCGCGGGTGGCAAGACGCTGGCGATTGGCGCGGTGATGCAATCTACCGGCCGTTTGTACGCGTTTGATATCTCGGAAAAACGCCTGGCCAACCTGAAGCCGCGTCTGGCGCGTTCGGGCTTGTCGAATGTGCAGCCGCAGTTGATCGCGTCGGAGCACGACCAGAAGATCAAACGTCTGGCGGGTAAGATGGATGCGGTGCTGGTGGATGCGCCGTGCTCGGGCCTGGGTACGTTGCGCCGCAATCCGGACCTGAAATATCGGCAGTCGCCCAAGAGCGTGAACGAGCTGAACCAGTTGCAGCAATCGATTCTGGCTTCGGCATCGCGCCTGGTGAAGGCCGGCGGCCGTCTGGTTTACGCCACCTGCAGTATTCTGGATCGCGAGAACAAGGAAGTGGTCGACGCTTTCCTCGCCACGCACCCCGACTTTGAGCGCATCGACGTGCGTGATCTGTTGGCCAAAGAAAAGATCGAGCTGGCGCTGACCGGCACCGATCTGCAACTGACGCCGATGCAGCATGGCACCGATGGTTTCTATGCTGCGGTGTTGCAGCGCAAAGCCGCTGGCGCCAAGCCCGCCCCTGCCGACGCCGCAGAAGAAGGTGAGACCGTCGCTGATGCTGTGCCTGCCACTGAGGCTGATGCGGGCGCTGATGCCGAATAAGCCAAGGCGTTAAGCCGGACGTAAAAAAACCCGCAGCGGTAGAAGCTGCGGGTTTTTTTTTGGCTGTCTGGATGCGCTCGTTGCGCGTGGCGATGTCGAAACTTATTCGACGATCATCACCAGCTTGTCGACCGGCTCCATGCGGCTCTTGCCCGGACCCCAGCACACTTTAGCGCGCTTGCCCACTTGGTACAGGACGATGCCGTCGATGCGTTCCGGCTCGCCCAGGGCGCTGGCGCGGTTAACGCGAGTGTTGGGGGCCAGGGATTGAATGTCAGAACCAATCTTGCCGAAGAACGGGATGCTGATAGCCATGATGCTTGCTCCTGCGAGTTGAATGTCAATGAGCGAATCATACACCATGCGTAGTTAAACTACGTAGCCAAATTTAAAACGTTCGTCGGTTTTTAACTACATTCTAGCGGCAAGCAAATTTGTCAGTGTTACATAAAATGCTTTATTAACAGCACATTGCATTCATTATTTCGCGTTTTACAGCGCAAAAAGCCAAAAATCACGTAGTACAAATGATGCGAGCAACAATTATAACCGCACCATTTTGGCTTAATACTACGTAGTTTTTGCATGCAAACTGCACTACATCGGGGATCGGCGGCGCTTTACCTCGCGACCGACGCAAAAAAGCCCGCTACCAGAGCGGGCTTTTACGTTGTGACCCGTAGTGCGGCCACAAAAACAGTTATTTGACTACGCGTAGATGCGAACGGCCTGCCGGACGTGGCGGCTCAGGCGGCGTGTGATCATCGTCGTCATCCGGCTTGTCGGCGCTATGGTCCGAAGCGGCCGGCGCGTCATCCAGCAAGGCGGCTTCGGGCGGCGCTTCGTATTCAAAGCCCATGCCTTCACCGTTTTCCCGCGAGAAGATCGACACCACAGCGCCCACGGGAATCACGATATCGCGCGACACGCCGTTAAAGCGCGCTGAAAACGACACAAAATCGTTACTCAAGCTCAGGTTACGTGTGGCGTTATAGCTGATATTGAGCACGATTTCGTTATTCTTTACGTACTCCATCGGCACCTGCATCTTGTCGCGAACGGACACGACCAGGTACGGCGTAAAGCCATGATCAGAGCACCATTCGTGAATGGCGCGGATCAGATAAGGTTTGGTGGAGATCGATGACATGAACGTACCCCGATAACGAGGACTGCGCGGCCGAATGTGGCCGCGCCTGTCCTCACTCTATATCACTTGCGCATGGCTTTTTCGTTGGCGGTCAGCGAATCAATAAACGCCTGACGGCTGAACAGACGCTCACCGTATTTCATTACCGAAGCCAGCGGCTTGGTCACTTCGATGCCGTAGTGCTCAAAGCGCCACAGCAGCGGTGCAATCGCCACGTCCAGCATCGAGAACTCTTCACCCAGCATGAACTTTTGCTTGGTGAACAGCGGGGCGATCTGGGTGAGGTTGTCGCGGATGGTGGTGCGGGCCAGGTCTTGCGCTTTCTTGGTGGCCGCGCCGTCTTCCAGCGTTTTGACGTGTACGAACAGCTCGCGTTCAAAATTGAACAGCATCAGGCGAGCGCGAGCGCGCATCACCGGATCAGCCGGCATCAGTTGCGGATGCGGAAAGCGTTCGTCGATGTATTCGTTGATGATATTGGATTCGTACAGCGTGAGATCACGCTCAACCAGCACCGGAACCTCGTTGTACGGGTTCATGACGGCCAGGTCTTCCGGCTTGCTGTGGACATCGACGTCGATGATTTCGAAGTCCATGCCTTTTTCAAACAGGACAATACGGCAGCGATGGCTAAACGGGCAGGAGGTGCCGGAATACAGCTTCATCATAAACGGGATACTCCAGATGGATTTCGCAAAGCGTTGAATTTTAAAGCTTTTGCTGCAGAAAAGCGAATTTAGGCACATAAGCCCATGATCTGCAACGATAAATCGCTATTTTCCTGGAATATTTCAGACGTAAAAAAACGGAGCCCGCAGGCTCCGTTTTTATTGATACCGGCAAACTGTCACGCTTAGTGCTCGACGTCTTTCCAGTAGTCTTTCTTCAGCGCATAAACCAGCGGCAGCAGAATGAACAGCAGGAACAACACGACCGCGTAACCGATCTGCTCGCGATGGATTTGCGCCGGTTCGCTCATGTAAACCATGAAGTTAACCAGATCGCCCACGCGCTTGTCGTAGTCGGTGGTATCGGCCTTTTCGCCGTCCAGATGGGTCAGCAGACCCGCTTGGGTGAGCTTGACACCCACCAGCGTCTGCACGTCTTTGCCGTTCACTTTCTCGGTTTTGTAAACCGGATCCTGGCGACCTTGCAGCTCCCACAGCACATGCGGCATGCCCACTTTGTCGAACACGGCGTTGTTCCAGCCGGTCGGGCGGGAATCATCGCGGTAGAACGAACGCAGATAGGTATACAGCCAGTCCGCGCCACGGGCACGGGCTTCCAGCGACAGATCAGGTGGCGCGGCGCCGAGCCATTGCTTGGCATCGGCGTTGGTCATGGCCACTTTCATGATGTTGCCGACCTTGTCGGTGGTAAACATCAGGTTGTTCTTGATCTGGTCTTCGGTCAGGCCAATGTCTTGCAGGCGGTTGTAGCGCAACATGGTTGCACCATGACACGACAGGCAATAGTTAACAAAGGTCTGCGCGCCGCGTTGCAGCGATTCAGCGTCCTGGATGTTAACCGGGGCCTTGTCCAGCTCAGGGCCACCTTCTTCAGCAAAAGAGAAAGAGGCCAGCGGCAGTGCCAGTACAGCGGCGGCAAGCCAAACACGTAAATTCAGTTTCATGGCTGCGGTTGTCCTTAAATCACTTTGGCGAAGAGCGCGGCCAGCGCGAACGTAATCAGGAAGTACACGATCATCTTCACCTTGGCCGAGAACGGCGGCACGGTGGTGCGATCAGGCACAGGCTTGTACGTATCGATCTTCGAGATGATCGGCATGCCGAGGAAGAAGGCGAAATACACCACGGACAGAATGCGCGAAACCAGCGTGCGGATATCGGTCGGCGGCAGCGCACCCAGCATGCCCAGGCCGATAAACGCCACGATAAAGGCCACCAGCGCGCCCTTGAACACCGGACCGCGATAACGCACGGACTTGACCGGCGAGCGATCCAGCCACGGCAGCAGCGCAATCATCACCACAGCGGCGCCCATCGCCAACACGCCCCACACCTGCGTGCCCAGGAACGACGGCACGGCGCGCAGAATGGCGTAGAACGGCGTGAAGTACCAAACCGGCGCAATGTGCGGCGGCGTCTTCAGCGGATCTGCCGGGATGAAGTTGTTGTCTTCGAGGAAGAAGCCAAACATGTTCGGTTTAAAGAACACGATGCTGGAGAACACGATCAGGAACACCACTACACCCAGGATGTCCTTGATGGTGTAGTGCGGGTGCATCGGCACGCTGTCGATCGGGTAACCAGTTACCGGGTCTTTGTGCTTTTTGATATCCACGCCGTCCGGGTTGTTGGAACCCACTTCGTGCAGCGCAATCAAGTGAGCCATCACCAGCGCCAGCAGCACCAGCGGCACGGCAATCACGTGCAGCGCAAAGAAGCGGTTCAGCGTGACGTCCGACACCACGAAGTCACCGCGGATGAAGGTGGACAGATCCGGGCCAATCACAGGGATCGATGCAAACAGGTTAACAATCACCTGCGCGCCCCAGAACGACATCTGACCCCACGGCAGCAGATAACCGAGGAACGCTTCGGCCATCAGGCACAGGAAGACCAGCGAGCCAAACACCCAGATCAGTTCGCGCGGCTTGTGGAACGAGCCGTAGATCAGACCGCGGAACATATGCAGGTAAACCACGACGAAGAACATCGAGGCGCCGGTGGAGTGCATGTAACGGATGATCCAGCCACCCGCGACGTCGCGCATGATGTATTCCACCGAGTTGAACGCGACGGAAACGTTAGTGCCAGGAATCCACGAGCCATCCGGCTTGTAGTTCATGGTCAGGAAAATACCGGTAACGATCTGCAGCACCAGCACCAGCAGGGCCAGCGAGCCGAAGAAATACCAGAAGTTGAAGTTTTTAGGCGCCCGGTATTCGGACATCTGGGACTTCCAGGTGGCGGTCAGCGGAAACCGCGCGTCCACCCAGTCCAGGAGTTGTTGTGCTTTGCTCATGTTCATGCCTCAGTAGTGGCGTTTACTTGTCTTCACCGATACGAATCGTGGTATCGGTCAGGAACTTGTAGGGCGGGATCGGCAGATTCAGCGGTGCCGGCACACCCTTGTAAACACGACCGGCGAGGTCGTACTTGGAGCCATGACAGGGGCAGTAGTAGCCGCCCAGCCAGCCCGGGCCCAGATCGGCCGGCGCGAGATCCGGACGATAAGTGGGCGAACAGCCGAGGTGGGTGCAGACGCCGGTAGCAACCCAGATCTCAGGCTTGAGTGCGCGTGCTTCATTTTTGGCGTAGTCAGGCTGATCGCTCGAATCCGATTTCGGATCGGCCAGTTCGCCATCCAGCTTGGGCAGGCTGTCGATCATTTCTTTGGTGCGCTTGACCACCCACACTGGCTTGCCACGCCATTCCACGTTGACCTTCTGGCCCATTTCGAGCTTGCTGATATCAACTTCCACCGGTGCGCCTGCGGCCTTGGCGCGCTCCGAGGGCAAAAAGCTGGCTACAAAAGGTGTGGCAATTCCGGCCACGGCCACGGCGCCTGCGCCGCTGCTGGCGAGCAGCAGAAACCGCCGTTTGCTGTTATCAACGTGCTGGTCACTCATAACCCGATCCCTGACTTGATGGTGAACGAGAAACCGTCGTGGGCGGTCTTTAAAAGACGCAACGCCACCCGGTCCCTGGTTAAAACTGCTGAATTCTACCCGACCGACGGCCTGAACTCAAAGCCGCAATATCATGAGGGTTATTTGACCGCCACAAGCATTAACGGCCGGTGTTGCCTAGTGCCAGTTACCGCCTTGCGCGTAACCGCCCAGTTCCTGATTGAGTTTGTCGGCCACCACGCCGGTGATCTCGGCGACTTTTTCGCGCGCCGTTCCAGGATAGCTCACCTGAAACACCCGTGCCGAAAGCTGCAGGCCGCCATTAACCGGCGCCAGCAGATAAACCATGCGCGCTTCGGTCGGTTGCTTGGCATTCGGAATAGTCTGGGCAAATTCGGCCTTGTTGCTGGAGCGATTGCGCAGCGTCATGCCCTTGCCGGTCCGGTATTTGACGACGTCATCCAGGATGGCGGCAGCCGGGCGGCCCGCAATCAGCACGCTGGGCGCGGCGGTGACTTTGGGCAGTTTGGTATCGGGCAACGGCTGGCCCAGTGGCACCGGCGTAATCACGTTGCCGCTATGTGCGGTCGAAGCGGTGGTCGGGGAAGACGTGCTGGCGCAGCCAGCCAGAATCAGCGCGGCCACAAGGGCGACGCCAGCATGGCGAATCGAAAGAGTAGAAGTCACAAGCATTTACACCGGATTGGGAATGTCGAGATGAGTCACATCAAGGCCGAAGTGTTCCGCCAGATGTGCGCCCAGCGCGCGAACCCCGCCACGCTCGGTGGCGTGGTGACCGGCGGCGACAAAGGCGACGCCGGATTCACGCGCGGTATGGGTGACGAACTCGGAGGCCTCGCCCGTCACAAAGCAATCAATATCCAGCGTCGCGGCTTCATGAAAAAAGCTCTGCGCGCCGCCGGTACACCAGCCGATGCGACGTAGCGGTTTGTCCAGATCGCCAATCAACAAGGGCTCGCGCTCCAGCATGCTATGCAAACGCGCGCCCAGCTGACGCAAAGTGACAGGCGCATCAAATTCTCCGATCCACGCCAGGTTCTGTTCGCCAAACTGCCCCACCGTCCGCGCGCCCAGAATTTGACCAAGCGTCGCGTTATTGCCCACGTCCGGGTGGGCGTCCAGCGGCAAGTGATAAGCGAACAGATTAATATCCGTGCTGATCAGGCGGGCGATGCGGGCTTTTTTGGTGCCCGTGATCGGGGCGGCTTCGCCTTTCCAGAAATAACCGTGATGCACCAGCAAGGCGTCCGCGCCAATGGCATGGGCGGCTTCAATCGCGGCCAGACTGGCCGTGACAGCCGTGGCAATGCGCTGGATACTGGCGCGGCCTTCAACCTGAATCCCGTTCGGGCAGTAATCGCGAAATAAAGAAACCCGCAAGTATTGTCCGATATAATTTTCAAGCTCTTGTCTGGAAACCGACATCAACCCACGCCTTTATGAAAAAACTCTGGCTGATTTTCGCACAAACCACCACCATCGGGCTGGCGATCTGGTTTCTGCTCACCTTGCTGAATCCGGCGTGGTTACCGGTTAACAAGGCGCGCGAAGTGATCACCCTGCGCGAATCCAATCGCGCTTCAGCCCCTGTCGCGTCGATGCCGACGCGCGAAACGCCGCCTTTGGCGGTGAGCTTTAGCGCCGGTGCGCGCAAGGCCATGCCCGCGGTGGTCAATATCTATACGTCGAAAGAAGTGCGCTCGCCCCGGCACCCGATGCTCAACGATCCGTTCTTTCGCAAATTCTTTGGCAATGACGACCCGCAACGCGCATCCAGCCTTGGTTCTGGCGTGATCGTGTCGGAGCAGGGGTATATCGTCACCAACAACCACGTGGTCGAATCGGCCGACGAGATTGAAGTGGCGCTGGCCGATGGCCGCACCGCCGATGCGCGCGTGGTCGGCGCGGACCCCGATACCGATCTGGCCGTCATCAAAGTGGAAGAAGGCAAGCTGCCCACCATTTCTTTTGCCGATGTCGACAAAGTGCAGATCGGCGATGTGGTGCTGGCCATTGGCAACCCGTTTGGCGTGGGCCAGACGGTGACGATGGGCATTGTGTCGGCGCTGGGCCGCTCGCAGCTGGGCATCAATACTTTCGAGAACTTTATCCAGACCGATGCGCCGATCAACCCGGGTAACTCAGGCGGCGCGCTGGTTGATACCCAGGGCAGTCTGGTTGGCATCAACGCCGCGATTTATTCGCAATCGGGCGGCTCGTTGGGGATCGGCTTTGCCATTCCGGCCACCACCGTGCGTCAGGTCATGGAAGCGATCATCAAGGACGGCAAGGTGACGCGCGGCTGGTTGGGCGTTGAAGCGCAGGATGTCACGCCCGAGCTGGCCGCATCGTTCAAGCTGATGCCTGCGCACGGGGCGTTGATTGCCGGTGTGGTGCGCGGCAGCCCGGCCGATAAATCAGGCATCCGCCCCGGCGATATTCTGCTGACCGTGGGCAAGAAAGATGTGCGCGATTCGTCCGGCATGCTTAACCAGATTGCCGAACTGAAGCCCGAAGACACCGTTGAGATGCATGTGTTTCGCAACGGTAAAGATCTGACGCTGCAGGTTAAAGTAGGCAAACGGCCCAAGCTGGCGCAACGCTGATCCAGCACGCGAGACTGCAGAAACAACAACGGGGTGGATACATAATCCACCCCGTTTGTACTTGCGGCGCTCAATCAGGGTCTGACTCAAGCGCCTTTAAGGAGTACGACTTCCGCCGCCGCCAGGCCTTCCGGCTCGCCCAGCAATACCATCACATCGCCTTCGCACAACACGAAGTCGGCCTCGGGTTCCACCGGGCGCATATTGGTCCGGCGCACGCTTTTTACTTCGATATGCATGGCGTCCAGCGCCAGCCCGCCCACCGCTTTGCCGATGGCCGCCGCACCTGCAATCAGATGCACACTGTGCAAACGCGGCGCAGGCCGGTCGCCTTCGTTTTCCAGGTCATCGCTGGTGCTGCGGAAAAAGCCGCGGAACATCTGATAGCGATCTTCCCGCACGCTGCGGATGCGTTTGAGCACGCGATTCAGCGGCACGCCAAGCAGCATCAGCGTGTGCGAGGCCAGCATCAGGCTGCCTTCCATGATTTCGGCCACTACTTCGGCCGCGCCCGCCGCTTTCAGCTTGTCGATATCGCTGTCGTCATAGGTGCGCACAATTACGGGCAGTTCGGGCTTGAGCTGATGCACCAGCTCCAGAATCTTCAGTGCCGAGTGGGTGTCGGCATAAGTGACGATCAAGGCGCGCGCGCGCATCAGGCCGGCCGCCAGCAATACTTCGCGCTTGGCGGCATCGCCATACACCACTGATTCGCCCGCCGCGCCCGCTTCGCGCACGCGCTCGGGGTCCAGATCAAGCGCGAAAAACGGAATGTCTTCTTGCGCCAGAAAGCGCCCCAGCGACTGGCCGCTACGGCCAAAACCGCACAGCACCACGTGCCCTTGCGCCTGCATCGACCGCACCGCAATCAAATGCAAGTTGGCTGCCATATTGTTCCATTCGGAACTGGCAAACCGCAGCACCAGCTTGTCGCTGTAGCGGATCACAAACGGCGTGGCCAGCATCGACAAGACCACGCCTGCGATGGTGGCTTGATGCAGCCCAGGCGGCACAATGCCCGCCGTGCCCGCCACTGCCAGCAATACAAAGGCAAACTCACCACCCTGCCCCAAGGCAAAACCTGTGCGCAAACTGGTGCCAGGCGTATTGCCAAACAGTCGCGCCAGGCCCGAGATCAGCAACATCTTCACCGGCCCCATCAGGATCATCACGCCCAACACCAGCCACCAGCGTTGCAGCAGCGTACTGAAATCCAGGTTCATGCCCACCGTGATAAAGAAAAATCCCAGCAGCAAATCCCGGAACGGGCGGATATCGTCTTCCACCTGATAGCGATATTGGGTTTCGGCAATCAACATGCCCGCCAGGAATGCGCCCAACGCCAGAGACAAGCCCGCCAGATCGGTCAGCCAGGCGATGCCCAGCGTAATCAGCAGCAGGTTGATCATGAACAGTTCGCTGGAATGCTGGCGCGCCACCATGTTGAACCACGGCCGCATCAGCTTCTGGCCCAGGTACAACAGCAGGAACAGCACCACCCCGATCTTGACCACCGCCAGGCCCAGCGCATACAGCATCTCGGGGCCGGGGCGGCTCAGCGCCGGGATCATGATCAGCTGCGGCACCACCGCCAGATCCTGGAACAACAACACGCCGATGGCGTTCTGGCCGTGCGGCGCGTTGATTTCATTGCGTTCGGCCAGTAGCCGCGACACCATCGCCGTCGAAGACATCGCCAGCGCGCCGCCCAGCGCCAGACCGGTTTTCCATTCGGCGCCGGCCAGCAAGGTCACACCACACACCAGCAGGGCGGTCACCGCCACCTGGCTAGCGCCCAGGCCAAACACCACACGGCGCATCGCCACCAGGCGGGCCAGGTTAAATTCGAGGCCGAGCGTAAACATCAGGAACACCACGCCAAATTCCGCCAGGTGATCGGCATTTTCAGACGAGGCCACCAGCCCCAACGCGTGCGGGCCCATAAACATCCCCACCACCAGATAACCCAGCATGGCGGGCAGTTTGATGCTGCGACAGGCAACGACGGTAATGACGGCTGCTGCCAACAACAGCAACACGGAGTGCAGGTGGATGGGCATGTGCAGGTTCGACGGAATTTTGTGCGTACCAGCATACCCACAGACTCCGTTCGTAACAACGCGGCTGGCATGAGACTTGCATGCTCTTTTATACTGTCAGGCTATGAGCTCATCCAAAGACTCCCGATTCATTGCGCGCGCCCGGCGCGTGCTGTCCGTAGAAGCGGCCGCGCTGGACACCGCCTCTGCCCGTATCGACGCCTCGTTTGCCGAGGCCTGTGAGCTACTGCTGGCCTGCAAGGGCCGTGTGGCCGTCACCGGCATGGGCAAATCCGGCCACGTGGCGCGCAAGATTGCCGCCACCTTGTCGAGCACCGGCACGCCCGCGCTGTTTCTGCATCCTGGCGAAGCTGCCCATGGCGATTTAGGCATGGTGACGCCGCAAGACGTTGTGCTGGCCTTGTCGTATTCAGGCGAGAGCGATGAATTGCTGGCCATCGTGCCCAGCCTTAAACGCCTGGGCGTACCCATCATTGCGCTGACTGGCAATCGCGAATCCACGCTGGGGCGCGAAGCCCGGGTGTGGCTGGACGCCAGCGTGGCGCAAGAGGCTTGCCCGCTTAATCTGGCCCCCACGGCCAGCACCACCGTGGCTTTGGCACTCGGCGACGCGCTGGCGGTGGCGCTGCTGGAAGAACGCGGCTTTGGCGCGGAAGACTTCGCCCAGTCGCATCCGGGCGGCAGCCTGGGCCGCCGCTTGCTGATCCACGTGGCCGATATCATGCGCCACGGCGACGCCCTGCCCGTAGTACACACCACCACCACCGTGCGCGATGCGCTGATGGAAATCAGCCGCAAAGGCCTGGGCATGACCGCTGTGCTGGATGAACAACACAATCTGGTTGGTATTTTTACCGATGGCGATCTGCGCCGAGCACTCGATCGCAATGTCGACGTCCACCAGACTTGCGTGGCCGATGTGATGACCAACAACCCGGTCACCATCGAAGCCAGCCGGCTGGCGGCTGAGGCCGTGTTGATCATGGAATCCCGGCGCATTGGCGCCTTGCTGGTAATGCAGCAAGGCCGGCTGACCGGCGCACTCAATATGCACGACCTGCTTCAGGCGCGTGTGGTCTGACGCCGCGACGGCGGCCAGATCTTCAATCCTTAAGGAAACCCAGTTAATGACCCACGCCGCAAACCAAGTCCGGCTGATGATTTTTGATGTAGACGGCGTGATGACCGATGGCGGCCTGTATTACACCGACGCCGGAGAAGAGATCAAGGCGTTCAACGCGCTGGATGGGCACGGCATTCGCATGCTGGCCAATACGGGCGTCGAAATCGCCATCATCACGGGCCGCCAGTCGAAGCTGGTGGCGCACCGTGCGGCCAATCTCAAAATTACGCACGTTTATCAAGGCTCCGGTGACAAAGGCGCAACATTTGCCGAATTGCTGGACGCCACCGGCTACAAGCCGGAAGAATGCGGCTATATGGGCGACGATGTGATCGATCTACCGGTCATGACCAAGGTGGCTTTTGCCGTCTCGGTGCCCGCCGCACCCGAATTTGTGCGCCGCCACGCCCACTATGTGACCACCGCGCGCGGCGGCCACGGTGCCGTGCGTGAGGCCTGTGAAACCATCATGGCTGCACAAGGTACGCTGGAAGGCGTGCTGGCCAGCTATTTGCGCTAAGGGTTTCCGTGTCGCAACGCCTATTGCCTTTGGTGATGATTGTCATGCTGGGCCTGCTGGTGTGGCTGCTGAACAGCGCCGCATCGCTGCCCGCGCTGGAGCATCTGAACCGCAACAACGAGCCCGACCTGATCGTGCAGAAAACGCACAGCGTGCGCTTTAACGAAGCCGGTCAACCGTTCGAGCGGCTGGATGCCGACCGCGTACGTCATATCACCGAAAATGACGTCGCCTGGTTCGACAATCCGCACTTTACCTACGTCCTGCCCGGCAAGCCGCGCATGGATCTGGTGACGTCGAGCGCGCAATCGATCAACAAGGGCGACAAGTTATGGATGCCCGACACCGCGGTGCTGACGCGTCAGCCCGATGAACAACATACAAAACTGGTGATTACCGGACGGCAAGTCTGGTTTGCGCCTACCCCGGGCCTGGTCTGGTCGGATGCCGAAGTTGTGGCCGATATGGGCGGCTCGCGCGCCAGTGGCGTGGGCTTTTCGGCCGATACCCAGAAGCAGACCATCATTCTTAAATCGAAAGTGAGCACCATTTATGATCCACCGAAGCGCACTCGCTAGCCTTTTCATCGCAGGTTTGATGCTGGCGAGCGGCCTCGTGCACGCGGCCAAGGCTGACCGCGAAGAAAAAATCCACATTCAGGCGGATCAGGGCAACTTCGACCAGAAGACCAATACCGGTGTCTATATTGGCAATGTCATCGTCACGCAGGGCAGCATGACGCTGCGCTCGGACAAGCTGACCATCAGCCAGGACGCCGACGGCAACCAGTTTTCGCAAGGCCAGGGCAACCCGGTCAAGTTTCGCGAACGCGGCGATGACGGCACCTGGATTACCGCCGAATCGCTGCGCTATGACTACAACGGCAAAACCGGCCTGCTGACGCTGATCGACAAAGCCAATGTGCATAAAGATCAGGACGAAGTGATCGGTGACATCATCACCTACAACCTGAACACCGATCAGTACGAAGCCAAAACCACGGGCAAGAGCGGCAGTCGCGTCAACATCACGATTACGCCGAAGAAGAAAGCCAGCGCACCGGCTGCTGCAGCGCGCCCGGCCGCCACCAACGCCAGTGAGGCCCAATGAGTACCGCAATCCAGGCTGATAACGCGCCGCTTTCGCTCAGCGCGACGGGGCTGATGAAGCGCTATCGCAAACGCACGGTGGTACGCGATGTCACCATCGAAGTGGCCGCAGGCGAAGTGGTGGGTTTGCTGGGCCCCAATGGCGCGGGCAAAACCACCAGCTTTTATATGATCGTGGGCATGGTGGCCATGGACGGCGGTGAAATCCGCCTCAACGGCCAGGACATCGGCCATATGGCCATGCACGAACGCGCACAGCTGGGCCTGGGTTATCTGCCGCAAGAGGCGTCGATCTTTCGCAAGATGACGGTGGCGCAAAATGTGATGTCAGTACTGGAACTGCACCTTAAAGACAGCGCCGAGCGCAATGCGCGGCTGGACGAGTTGTTGCAGGAACTGCATATCAGCCATTTACGCGACAATCAGGCCATGAGCCTGTCGGGTGGCGAACGCCGCCGGGCTGAAATTGCCCGCGCGCTGGCGGCCAATCCACGTTTTATTTTGCTGGATGAACCGTTTGCCGGTGTTGATCCCATTGCGGTGATGGACATCCAGCGCATCATTGCCTACCTGCGGGACAGGGGTATTGGTGTATTGATCACCGATCACAACGTGCGTGAGACTCTTGGCATCTGTGATCGCGCCTATATCATTTCCGAAGGCGCAGTGATGGCCTCGGGCCATCCTGCAGAAATCGTTACCAACGAACAAGTGCGCAAGGTTTATCTGGGCGAACACTTCCGCATGTAATTGCCAGACTCGACATCATGCAGCGCGATCTTCTCCACATTTCTGCTTACTACAAGGTCGCATGAAGCAATCCTTGCAACTGCGGCTGTCACAGCAGCTCAATCTCACGCCTCAGCTGCAGCAATCGATCAAATTGCTGCAGCTTTCCACGCTCGATTTCCAGCAGGAAATCGACCGCTATCTGCTCGAAAACCCGCTGCTGGAACACGATAACGGCAGCAGCGGCGACGCCCCGGCGGAAGGCAGCACTGAATCCAGCAACGACGATCAACGCGATTACAACGACGACCACGGCGACAGCGAAAACTGGGGCTCGGGCAGTGGCAGCCGCGGCAATGGCGACGATGACGATGACTTTGACCCCACCACGCAAGTCGCGCGCGAAATCACGCTGCGCGAGCATTTGCTGGAGCAGGCCGGCGTGCTGCATCTGCCTGCGCGCGACCACGCGGCGCTGGCTTTTCTGATCGACGCGCTCGACGACGAAGGCCTGCTGCCGATTGATCTCGAAGAATTGCTGGAACAAATTCCAGCCGAGATCGTCACTCAATTAGAACTCGAAGTGGACGACCTGGCGGTGGCGCTGGCGCGGCTCAAGCAGATGGAGCCTGTGGGCGTGGGCGCGCGTGGTACGGCCGAAGCGTTGCTGATGCAGTTGCGCTTACTGCCGGACAGTTCGGCCAGACAACTGGCGCAGGTGATCGTGGGGCAGCATCTCGATTTACTCGCGGCCCGCGACTACACTAAGTTAAAACGATTACTGAAATGTGACGACGCGGCGCTTAAAGCCGCACAAGGCGTCATTACCTCGCTCAATCCCCGGCCCGCTGCGCAGTGGGCTGCCTTGACGCCGCGGTATGTGGTGCCTGATGTCCTGGTGCAGAAATACAAAGGTCAGTGGACGGTACGGCTTAATCCGTCAGCCATGCCCCGGCTGCGGCTTAATCAGGTTTACGCAGATATCCTGCAAAGAAGTGAAGGCGGTGTCCTGGCTCGGGAACTGCAAGAAGCCAAATGGCTCGTAAAGAGTGTGCAGCAACGGTTTGAAACCATCCTGCGTGTGGCGCAGGCGATTGTGGAACGGCAACGCGCTTTCTTTGAACACGGTGAAGTGGCCATGCGGCCATTGGTATTGCGCGACATCGCCGAGGTGCTTGATCTGCACGAATCGACGGTGTCCCGGGTCACCACGCAAAAGTACATGATGACCCCGCGCGGGTTGCTGGAATTCAAGTATTTTTTTGGTAGTCATGTGGAAACGGAGGCGGGCGGCGAGTGTTCCGCGACAGCCATCAAAGCGCTGATCCGCCAGATGATCAACAACGAGGACAAGACCAGGCCGTTATCAGACAGCGCCATTGCGGAGGCACTGTCAGGGCAAGGGATCGTGGTTGCGCGACGAACCGTTGCCAAGTACCGGGAGGGGATGAACGTCCCCCCTGTCAATCTGCGCAAAAACCTGTAGCTGCGCCTGTCTCTGGGCGGGCTACGGACCAGTGGCTTAACCAGAAGGAGATCGCCATGAACCTCAACATTAGCGGACATCACCTCGAAGTGACCCCCGCCATCCGGGACTACATCACCAGCAAGCTTGACCGGATAACGCGGCATTTCGACCAGGTGGTAGACGTGAGCGCGATTCTCTCTGTAGAAAAACTACAGCAGAAGGCCGACGTGACCGTTCACGTACGCGGAAAAGATATTCATGTTGAGGCAGTCGACAAAGACATGTACGCCGCCATCGATGCGCTGGTCGACAAGCTCGACCGGCAGATCGTAAAGCACAAGGAGTGTCTGATGGATCATCGTGGTGACAGCATCAAACGCCAGCAAACCGCAGAAGAACCGGACGAAGTGTGATTCTGTAACCCACCAGGCGCGGCGTGCGCTTGACGCAACGGACGGGAACCATTATCTATGGTTCCCGTTTTTCATTATTAAACACGGCTGTACAATCGCCGGACGGGCTGCGGCCCGTAGCAAAAGCACACAGTCTTACGCGTCCCGATTTGCTGCAGCGCATTAATAAATGCTGCGCTAGAATCGGATCAAACTTACGCGCGGCGGAGCGGCAAACCCGGTTCCCCGCAATTTCGCCCTAAGCCGGTGATCCACCAGGCCTGCGGCACGACGAATCGGCAAACCCCTATGAGCCTGATTTCCAGAATTCTGCCTGCCAGCAACCTGTTCCTGGATATGGATGTCGGCAGCAAGAAACGTGTTTTTGAGCAGGTGGGTATCCTGTTTGAAAACAGCCACGCCATTGCACGCAGCGTCGTGTTCGATAGCCTGTTTGCGCGCGAGAAACTCGGCTCGACCGGTCTCGGCCAGGCCGTCGCCATCCCGCACGGCCGCATCAAAGGGCTGAAAGAAGCCAGCGGCGCCTTCATCCGGCTTAAATCGCCGATTCCGTTTGATGCGCCCGATGGCAAACCCGTTAGCCTGATCTTTGTATTGCTTGTGCCGGCCAATGCCACCGATCTGCATTTGCAGATTCTGTCCGAACTGGCCCAACTCTTTTCTGATAAAACCGTGCGCGAACAACTGGCAGAAGTCACCGACGTACAGGCCGCGTGGAAATTGATTACAACGTGGGAGCCGTATGCCGCAGATTACCGTTAGACAGCTGTTCATCGATAACGCGGAAAAGCTACGTCTGACCTGGGTTGCCGGGCAATCAGGCGCCAATAATCTATTGACCAACGATGCAGCCGAGCAAAAACCGCGGCTGGCGCTGGTCGGCCATTTAAACTTTATTCACCCCAACCGGGTGCAAGTACTCGGCATTGCCGAGGTCAATTACTTTCAGGGCCTGAGCCCGGACGCGCAAAAAGAATCGGTGCAGCGTCTGTTCGCCAACGAAATGGCGCTGATGGTGGTGGCCAACAGCCAACCCGTGCCCGAAGCGCTGAAAGAAGGCGCCGAACGCCACCACGTGCCGCTGCTGACCTCCAGCGAACAATCGCCTTATCTGATGGATGTGCTGCGCTATTACCTGTCGAAAGCGCTCGCCGTCTCCACGCATCTGCACGGCGTATTTCTGGATGTGCTGGAAGTGGGCGTGTTGCTGACTGGCGAATCGTCGATGGGTAAGAGCGAGTTGGCGCTGGAGCTGATCTCGCGCGGCCATGGCCTGGTGGCCGACGATGTGGTCGAGGTGTATCGCACCAACCCCGAAATGCTCGAAGGCCGCTGTCCGCCGATGCTGCGCGACTTTCTGGAAGTGCGCGGCATTGGCGTACTGAACATCCGCACCATCTTTGGCGAAACTGCCGTTCGCCCCAAAAAAACGCTCAAGCTGATCGTGCACCTGGCTAAAGCCGGTGGCGAAACGCTGGCCCCGATCGACCGCCTGCAAATGCAGGCCGCCACGCAAGAAATCCTGGGCGTGCAAGTGCGCAAACTGGTCATCCCGGTGGCGGCGGGTCGCAACCTGGCCGTGCTGGTTGAGGCGGCGGTGCGTAACTACATCCTGCAATTGCGTGGTATTGATTCGACGCGCGAATTTATCGAACGCCACCAGCGCTTTATGGAACTGGGCGAATGAGCGTGCAAAGCGTCTTGTTGCTGTCGGGGCTGTCGGGCTCCGGCAAAAGCGTGGCGTTACGCGCGCTGGAAGACCTGGGCTATTTTTGCGTCGACAATCTACCCTCGCCGCTGTTGCCGCAAACCGTGGCGCTGCTGGACGAAGATGGCTACCCCAAAGCGGCCATTGCCATTGATGTGCGCAGCGCGCACAACTTCTCGGCCTTCCCCGAACACCTGCAGGCGCTGCAAGCCATGCGCAAAGACGTGCGCCTGCTGTTTCTGGAATCGAGCACCGAAACGCTGGTCAAGCGTTTCTCCGAAACCCGCCGCAGCCACCCGCTGGCCGCGGGCCATCTGACGGTCAGCGAAGCCATCATGCTTGAGCGCGAAATGCTTGAGTATTTTGCCAACTCGGCGCACCGCTTTGATACCACGGGCTTGTCGGCCAACCAGCTGCGTTCGTGGGTGCGCGATTTTGTCGGGCTGGATAAATCGCGGCTGACCCTTATTTTCGAATCCTTCGGCTTTAAACATGGCCTGCCGCTGGATGCCGATTTTGTGTTTGATGTGCGCTGTCTGCCCAACCCGCATTACGATCCGGTGCTGCGTCCGCTAACGGGCAAAGACCGCCTCGTCATCGATTTTCTGCAGCGCCAGGAATCGGTCGGTAAATACCTGACTCATATCATTGGTTTTCTGGAACGCTGGATTCCCGAATTTGATCGCGACCAGCGTAGCTACGTCACCGTCGCCATCGGCTGTACCGGGGGCCAGCATCGCTCGGTCTATCTCACCGAACAACTCGGTCGCCACTTTGCACCCAACCGTCAGGTATTGGTGCGGCATCGAGAACAATATGCGGGGCTTTGAAAGCCAACTGCTGCGGCCGGGTGACTGGTTGATTACAGGCCTGGCCGCCAGCGCCGTCATCGCCTTGGCCATGCTGGCCTGGCGCAGCGATGGCGCCACGCACGTACGCATCTATCAATCCGGCAAACTGTTTGCCGAGCTGGACCTGGCCGCGCATCGCACGCTCGATGTGCCTGGCCCGCTGGGGCTTACCACCGTCGAAGTCGCGCAAGGTCGCGCCCGCATCGCCGCCGACCCCAGCCCGCGCCAGTATTGCGTACGCGCCGGCTGGCTTAGCCAGAGTGGCCAGGTGGCCATCTGCCTGCCCAATCGCACCAGCATCGAGCTGACCGGCAGCAAGCCGCGCGCCTATGACAGCCTCAGCTACTGACCCTCATGCGCAGACGCTGACCGCCACTGCGGCCGATCTGCGTATTGCCCGTTATGCCGCCATCGCGATTTTGCTGGGCGTGGTGGAGGCAGGTTTCCCCTCGCCCATCCCCGGCGTTAAACCCGGCATCGCCAATATCATCACGCTGGTGGTGTTGTGGCGTTATGGCTGGCGCGATGCGGCGTGGGTGTCACTGCTGCGGATTTTTGGCGGCGCGCTGGTACTGGGCGGATTTTTGTCGCCCGGCTTTGCCTTGGGCTTGTGCGGCGGACTGTGCAGCCTGGCCGCACTGGGCGCGGCGCAATATCTACCACGGCGCTGGTTTGGCCCGGTCAGCCTGTCGCTGATCGCCGCGTTTGCGCATATCGCCGGGCAATTGGGCCTGGCGCGCTTGTGGCTCATCCCCGATAACGGCATTGTGCGACTGGCCCCGGTGTTTTTTGGCGCAGCATTGTTGTTCGGGCTGGCCAATGGCCTGATCGCCGCACGCCTGCTGCGCCCTGCCCCTGAATACGCTGAAGAGACTGCTATATGAAAACCATCACCGTCGGCCTGACTGGCGCCTCCGGCTTGCCTTATGGCATGCGCCTGATCCAATCCCTGCTGGCTGCGGGCTGCACAGTGCACGTGTTGTACACGCAGGCGGCGCAGATTGTGGCGCGGCAAGAAATGGGCTTTACCTGGCCCGGCCGCGCGGCTGAACTGGCGGACTGGATGCGCGCCCACTTTGCGCTGGCCGAAGCCGATGCGGCGCGACTGCAGGTATTCGGCCAGCAAGAATGGTTTGCGCCCATGGCCTCGGGCTCCAATCCTGGCGATGGCATGGTGGTGTGCCCGTGCACGATGGGCGCGTTAGCGGCGATTGCGGGGGGCGCTTCGGACAATCTGCTGGAGCGCGCGGCCGATGTGATGATCAAGGAAAACAAAAAGCTGATTCTGGTGCCGCGCGAAGCGCCGTTTTCAGCGCTGCACCTCGAAAACATGCTCAAGCTGGCGCGCCTGGGCGTGGTCATCCTGCCGCCCAACCCGGGCTTTTATCATCATCCGCAAACCATCGGCGATCTGGTGGATTTTGTAGTGGCGCGCATCCTGGACCAACTGGCGGTGCCGCACCAGCTGATGCAACGCTGGGGTGAAGAAACGCCGGAATAAAGCGTGCCATAACACGCAAACTGGCTGATCCAGGCGGCATGCATCGGGTGGGTCTAGACCCACCCTGCAAGGTGACATGCCAGGATTGCTGCATGTGGATATGGCTTTGATGGGTGGGTCGAGACCCACCCTATGAGTGACGGCCGCGCGCAATCCTGCATTGGGCGGCTTCCGGCGTGCTCTTCAAGGCATTTCAAGCCGCACGGGCCAAGCGGTTGCTGACGCGCGCGAACTGCCACGACAGCAAGCACGCCGTAAAGCCCAGCGCCACCACCAACGCAGTCCAGTAGCCCGCTGCGCCATAGCCCTGCACATGGTCACCCCAGCCAAACGTCAGCACATAACCCAGTGGCAAACCCACAATCCAGAACGCAGTCAGGTGGATGATCATCGGTGTGCGCGTTACCTTGTAGCCACGCAAGATGCCCGCAGCGATGACCTGGGTGGCGTCAAACAACTGGAATAACGCGGCATACATCAGCAGCACTGAAGCCAGCGCCAGCACTTGCGCATCTTGCGTATACCAACCGGCAATCCAGCCGTGGCCCAACGCAGTAAACAAACCCGACGCCACCGCCGACGCCAAGCCCATCTTGAAGCCGGCCCAGCCGATAAAACGTGCATCGGCCGGTTGCTGCGCGCCCAGCGCCTGGCCCACACGCACGGTCAGCGCCGTGCCCAGCGCAGCCGGAATCTGGAACACCAGCGAGGCAAAATTCAGCGCGATCTGATGTGCCGCCACCGGCACCGTGCCCAGCCGCGCAATCAGCAACGAAATCCCCGCAAACGCGCTCACTTCCACAAAAAACATCAAGCCCATCGGCACGCCCAGCTTGATCAGCTCAAACTGTTTGCGCCAATCAATACGCTGCCAGTTGCGCAGCGGATAAGTATCGCGATAGGTAGGGGAATAGCGGATCCACGCCAGCATCATCAGCGCGCTGGCCCACAGACAGAACGCCGAGGCATACCCGCAGCCCACGCCGCCCATGGCCGGAAAGCCAAAGTGGCCATAAATCAGAATCCAGTTGGCCGGCACATTCAGCGCCAGGCCCACCAACGCCATAATCATCATCGGCTTGGTGCTGTTCAGGCTGGCGCTATAGCTATAACAGACGCGGAAAAACGAGAACGCCGGCAAGCCCCAGGCCACGCCCACCAGAAAACGATGCGCCTTGTCGGCCACAGCGGGCGCCAGACCCAGGTGGCCAAAAATCGGCATCGCCGCCCACACCAGCAACCAGCCCACCACGGTAAACATGGCGGCCTGGTAAAACGCCTGTTGCACCAAAAACGAAATCTGCTTGCGCTCATTGGCGCCCACGGCGTGCGCAATCAGCGGGCTGCTGGCCAGCAGCAGCCCGATCATGGTGACGATAATCGTAATCCATACCGATGCGCCCACCGACACCGCGGCCAGATCGTCTGCCGACACGTGCCCGGCCATTACGGCATCGACAAACGCCGTGCCCACCTGCGCCAACTGGCCAATCATGATGGGCCAGGCCAGCGTCCATGTAGCGCGGATTTCTTGCCAGAGTCGTGCCAGGGTCATGCGATCCTTGCGGGGATTTTTATAAGTTGCGGAGCGCGTTAGCGGGTCAGGCCAACGCAGCCCTGGCGCGTCGGCACTTCGTAGCAGCCGATCAGTTCGGGCAGGCGTTGGCAGAACAACAAGGCGGCTTCGAGCTCGATATCGAGAACGGCCAGCGAACCATCCGCCAGCAAACCGGTGGGATAACCCAGCGCGGTGGCCACCGCCGACGCGCGTGATAGCGCGGCGACACTGACACCGGCGGCGGTTTTAAGGCGCAACCAACAACGATGTTCCAGTCGCAGCGCGGCGGGCGAAATCACCGGTGCGAGCAAGGCGCGGCGGGGCAACGACAAAGCGGGCTCGATTTCAAGACAATCAACCATGGGACAACCTCCATCGAAAAGAAAATGCGACATCGACGGCGGCCCCAGTTGCGAAGCAGCCGACGCTTTAGCGGATTTCCCGTGTAAAACCGGCGCGCCCCGCAAGTTGTCGATTAACTCGGCGCGGCCATGCGTAAAGCATGGCTAAAAAACAAAAAACCTGCGTGCCAGACGCAGGTTTCGGCACGCTTTAGCAGTATTTATCAGGCGCCCTGCAAGCTGAATATCAAATCGGCGCAACAGGTCGTATTTGTACGCCTGCCCTGCAACCCGCGTCAACCCTTGCACCAGAACAGATGCGCAATCCGCAGCATGGGCAAAATCTGTTGCGCCTTAACCGATTGATTGGTCAGCACGGCGCGTGGAGGGCAAGCGCTTAATGCGCCGCCCGCGCTTGCGCCAGCACGCGCCGCAAATCGCGCGCCGAACCAAAACCGGCCATTTCCGCCACGCGTTCCAGCGGCAAACGACTATCCGCCAGCAAGGTCTGCGCCTGCGCCACGCGCAATGCGCGCAGATATTCATTGGGCGTGATCTGCGCGTTTTCGCGAAACAAGCGCGTGAGATGACGCGGCGACACATGCGCAATCTGCGCCATCTTTTCCAGCGACCACTCGCCCGCCAGTTCCAGCGCCAGCCGCTCCTGCACGCGATGCACCAGCGGATGCATATGATTGCGATACATAAACCACGCCGACAATTGCGGGTCATCGCCGCCCCGCCGGAAATACACCACCAGCCGCCGCGCCACGTCGGCCGCCACTTGCGGCGACACCTTGCTGGCAATCAGTTGCAAGGCCAGATCGATGCCGGCAGTAATCCCGGCCGAGGTCCAGATGCGGCCGTCCTGCACAAACACGCGGTTGGCCTCGATCTGCGCGGTGGGGGCATACGCTTGCAGTTCGGCCAGATGCGCAAAGTGCGTGGTGCAGCGCAAGCCATCCAGCAAGCCCGCCTGCGCCGCGTACAGCGCGCCCGCGCACACGGTGGCCAGTTCCAGCTCGGGCTGCAGCATGATGTGGCGCAACCAGCGCACGATGGCCGCGTGGTGCGGGTTGGCGTGGTCCGGTTCGTGGCCGGGCATGATGATCAGCGCCGGGCCATCAATCTGCTGCGGCAACGGCTGCAGATTGGCCACGGTCAGCCCCATCAGCGTGTGTGCGGTCGGATTGGGGCCGATGAAATGCAGGCGGAAATGCTCGGCCCCGGCCATGCGCAAAGCCTCAGCCGGGCCCGCCAGATCCAGCAACAGCAAGTCGTCGCTGACCACCAACCAGACATCAAGCGGCGACGGCTGCATCCAACCCCGCCAGACATTGCGCCACCGTCACGACGCGGGCAAAACGATCCGCCAGCACCAGCTCCGTACGATGTTTGATTTGTGCCGCCGACAAGGTGCTGCCGTCCGCGTGCTGCATCGGCCAGGTCAGCGTGGCTTCCGAGACAAAGTCGACCGCGAAACCCAGGTCCGACGCCACGCGCGCGGTGGTTTCGCAGCATTGTTCGGTGCGGATGCCGCTGATGCTCAGATGCGTGATCTGATGTTGCTGCAACCAGGCCAGCAAACCGCTTTCGGTCAACGCGTTGTGCACATGCTTGTTGAACGTGGCATCGGCCTGTCTGGGCAACCAGTCCAGCGCTACGCAAAACCCGTTGGCCGGATCGAACGCGCCCTGGCTGTGATGGAAAACCTGCACCACCGGCAGCCCGCGCGCCTGGTACCCGGCGATCAGATCAAGTTGATGTTGCCGGTACGCGGGCATGTCGGTTTCATCCCAGAACGGACGTTGGGTAAACGACTGCTGTACATCGATCACCAGCAACGCAGATTTGACGGGCGTGTTCACAAGGGCGGCTCCTGAGTAGTATACAGCCATACTGTAGTACGCCGCCCCGCCTTTAATAAT
The DNA here is from genome assembly GCF_001294205.1 of Amantichitinum ursilacus. Lineage (GTDB taxonomy): Bacteria > Pseudomonadota > Gammaproteobacteria > Burkholderiales > Chitinibacteraceae > Amantichitinum > Amantichitinum ursilacus. The sequence continues at coordinate 97,627 of NZ_LAQT01000003.1, read as the reverse complement.
GCCGGTTCCGGTCGACTAGCGGACTAATCCGGACATCATGCAATCCTATTCCGGATTACGCGAGTCCAGCATTAATGTAACCGGGCCATCATTAACCAGATGCACCTGCATGTCCGCGCCAAACACCCCGGTTGGCACCGGTTTGCCCAACAACGCGGCCATCTGCTCGACAAAGGCATCGAACAACCCGGTCGCCTGCTCGCCGCGCGCTGCGCCCATCCACGACGGCCGATTGCCGTTGCGATACGAGCCAAACAACGTAAATTGCGACACCGCCAGCACCTCGCCGCCACTATCCAACACCGAGCGGTTCATCACCCCGTCGGCATCGCCAAACACGCGCAACTTGCTGACCTTGGCGCTCATCCACGCGACGTCTTTAGCGGTATCGGCGGGCTCGATGCCCACCAGCAATAACAGACCTTCTCCAATCTGGCCGACCACCTCGCTGGCCACTTCGACGCGCGCTTGCGTCACGCGTTGTAACAACACCCGCATAAATCCTCCTGCAAAACGCCGATCATAAGCGCAATAACTGCACCATTTGCTTTCATATCCGCCGAATGTCGCAGTCGGCACGCCCCATACTGGCGCTCAATACAGAACTTCTCTAATATCGATCGTTCACTTTGGCAAAACGCAACTGTAAAGGGTACGACGATGAAAAAGGTGGGCCTGGTTGGCTGGCGCGGAATGGTAGGTTCCGTATTGATGCAGCGTATGCAGGAAGAAAAAGATTTCGACCTGATTGAACCGGTGTTCTTCACTACATCGCAGGCCGGCAAAGCCGCGCCTGAATTCGGCGGCAAAACCGGCGGCACCCTTAAAGATGCGCATAACCTCGACGAACTGGCGGCCATGGACGTCATCATTTCGTGCCAGGGTGGCGATTACACCAACGACGTGTTCCGTCGCCTGCGCGCCTCGGGCTGGAACGGCTACTGGATCGACGCCGCCTCCACGCTGCGCATGGAAGACGACACCGTCATCATTCTGGACCCGGTCAACGATGGCCTGATCCGCAATGCCGTGGCTAACGGCGTAAAAAACTTTGCCGGCGGCAACTGTACCAACTCCATCCTGCTGATGGGCGTGGGCGGTCTGTTCCGCGAAAACCTGGTGGAATGGGTCAGTTCGATGACCTATCAAGCTGCATCGGGCGCGGGCGCCAACAATATGCGCGAGCTGGTCAAAGGCATGGGCGTGATCAACGCCGCCGTGGCGGATGATCTGGCCAACCCGGCTTCGGCCATTCTGGAAATTGATCGCAAGGTGGCCAAGGCCATCCGCGAAGACGTGCCGACCGAGTTCTTCCCGGCGCCGCTGGCGGGCGGTCTGATCCCCTGGATCGACAAGCAGCTGGAAAACGGCCAGAGCAAGGAAGAATGGAAAGGCCAGGCCGAGGTCAACAAGATTCTGGGCACGGAGCACACCATCCCGGTCGATGGCCTGTGTGTGCGCATCGGCGCGATGCGTTGCCACAGCCTGGCGCTGACCATCAAGCTGAAAAAAGACCTGCCGCTGGCCGAAATCGAAGCGCTGATCCAGTCGTCCAACCCGTGGGTGAAGTGGGTGCCGAATGATCGCAGCATCACCGAGCAAAACCTGACGCCCGCCGCCATCACCGGTGGCCTGGAAGTGGGCGTGGGCCGTGTGCGCAAACTGAACATGGGCCCGGAATACATTAGCGCGTTTGTGATTGGTGACCAGCTGTTGTGGGGCGCGGCCGAACCGCTGCGCCGCATGCTGCGGATTCTGCTGGACAAGTAAGCGTACAAATTAGCCGCCGCAAAGATACAGGACGCCAGATGCGTCCTGTTTTTTTATCTGGTAGCGTCAGGGCGCTTTTACTTTTACCGATCGAGCGACCCCATGGCGTTTCTAGACCAATACCTGGCCCTACTCGGCATGACCGAGCCCCTGCCCGCAGACCCGTTAACGCGCTTGCAGGTACTGCATCGCGCGCATCAGCAGGCCTTGCCGTTCAACAATATTGATTTGCTGCTGGGCCGGCAGAACACGCTGGACGCCGATGCGTTGCAAAAGCGTGTGCTGGATGAGCGCCTGGGCGGCTACTGTTTTGAATTGAATGGCGCGTTTGCGCGGCTGCTAAGCGAGCTCGGTTACGACGTGCAAAGCCATCTGGCGCGCGTGCTGGTGGCCGGTGGCCCGCTGGAAGAACAACCGCGCACGCATCAGGTGTTGACGGTGAAACTGGGTGCGGGCGAAACCTGGGTGGTGGATGTCGGCTTTGGCGCCAACAGCCTGCGCGAACCGGCGCGGTTGCAAACAGGCCAGCCCTTCCATCAACTCGACGGCACGCTGCAATATCGCACCCACGCGGGTGGCTGGGTGTTTGAATACGAACGCCGCGGTCATTGGTTACCGCTGTACTGGTTTGATCTAGACCCGGTGTTTGCGGTGGATTGCGCGCTGGCGCATCACTATACCGCCACGCATCCGGCCTCACCGTTTTTAGGCCATTTGATGGCGATACGCCTGACCCCCACGGGCCGTATCACCTTTAACAATCTGCGCATGACCGTGCAGAGCGGCGAAGAGCGGCACGAAACCGTTATCGATAGCCCGGCGCTGCTGCATACCGCCATCAACGAGCAACTGCACTACCCGCTTGACGCGGCCGATGCCGAAACGCTGTTCTGCAAACTCAGTGCCTGTGATCAAACCCCGGCGGGCTAAGCCGCCTACAATGGCGGTCTTGTTCTGAACGCGCCGGTTGTCGCCGCCATGCCTGTATTTACGCTCGCCCAGCCGGTGCATACCGAACTGGAAATCAAGAAAAGCCGTTTTCTGGGCAGCGTGCTGCCGGTGGCCGACCGCGCCAGCGCGCTGGCGCTAATCGAGCAAACCCGTGTCGCGCACCCGACCGCCACGCATGTGTGCTGGGCCTTGCTGGCGGGTGGGCAATCGGGGATGTCGGATGACGGCGAGCCCAGCGGCACGGCCGGGCGACCGATGCTGGAAGTATTGCGGCATCAACACGTGGATGGCGTGCTGGCCACCGTGGTGCGCTATTACGGCGGCGTCAAACTCGGCGCGGGCGGGCTGGTGCGCGCGTATACCGATGCGATCGCCAAAGCGATGCAACAGGCCACGCTGGTGGAACGCATTGCGCAACTTCGCTTAAACGTTGAAGTGGATTACGCCGATGAGGCGCGCGTGCGGCACTGGCTGGGCGGCAATGGCTACGCACTGGTTGAGGCCGACCATGGCTTGCGCGTCAAAATGGTCATCGAATTGCCCGAAACCGCCGCCGCCCACGCACACGACCAACTGCGCGACCTGACCCAAGGCCGCGCCCGCATCACCGACACTTAGGGTGCGTTACGCCGCGATCTTGCGCCGGAACACCCAACGCAGCGCATCGCTCTCATCCGGCACAAACGCATAACCTTCCAGATCAAAATGTTTGAGCTTGTTGACGTCAGCAATATGGTGCTGCGTGGCATAGCGCACCATCAGCCCGCGCGCGCGTTTGGCGTAAAAGCTGATGATCTTGTAGCGGCCGCCTTTGTAATCCTCAAACACCGGCGTAATCACCGGGCAGGCCAGCGCCTTGGGTTTGACCGATTTGAAATACTCATCCGAGGCCAGATTAACCAGCACCGCCGGTTGCTCCGCATTGAGCGTTTGCGTCAGCGTATCGCCCCAGAATGCGTACAGATTGCGCCCGGCCGCATTGGCCAGCGGCTTGCCCATTTCCAGCCGGTACGGTTGCATCAGGTCAAACGGCTTTAGCACGCCGTACAGCCCCGACAGAATCCGCAGATGGCGTTCCAGATAATCAAAGCCTTTTTCGCTCATGCTGGCCGCATTCAGGCCTTCATACACGTCGCCCATAAACGCCAGTAAGGCGGGCCGTGAATTGTCGGGGGTAAACGGCGTTTGCCAGCTTTGATAGCGGCTGACGTTCAGCGCCGCCAGTTCATCCGAAATGCCCATCAACGCACTGATTTGCGCTGGCGTTTGCTGGCGCAGCAAATCAATCAGCTGACGTGATTGCGGCAGAAACTGCGGTTGCGTATGGCGTGTGGTGGGCAGCGGGGAAGTGAAATCGAGCGTCTTGGCAGGCGAAATCACCATCAAAAAATGTTGGGCAGACATGGGCGGCAGGCTTTTAAAACGGCGCCGCCCGGCAAAAACGCGCGGGCGACGGCACATCAATCAAAAAACAAAAACGTTTATTCAGTCGGATTATTGGTGTCGATCTGCGCATCGCGCAGCAGCGCCGCCAGTTCCATCGCGGTTTTGACGTGCATCTTTTCCAGAATGCGCGCGCGATGCACTTCCACGGTTTTCATGCTGATCGACAAATCATCGGCAATCTGTTTGTTCAGGCGGCCGGTCAGTATCAGCTTCATCACTTCGCGTTCGCGCGGGGTGAGTGTGGACAGGCGGATTTCGACGGCGTGGCGCGCTTGCCACTGGTTGCGGCGCGCGGTGTCGGCGCGCAGGCAGTTTTCCACCAGATCGACAATCTCGTTATCGCTAAACGGCTTTTCGATAAAGTCGGCCGCGCCGCCTTTCAGCGCCGCCACCGCCATCGGCACATCGCCGTGGCCGGTTAAAAACACCACCGGCGGCGTGTATGCGTATTCTTTCAGGCGCTCAAACAACTCGGTACCGCTCATGCCCGGCATGCGCACATCCAGGATCAGGCAGCTAAAGCGCTCGGGCGCATAGTCGGCCAGAAACAGCTCGGCCGAAGCAAATGCTTGTACTTCGTGGTCACGCGTCGAAAACAGCCAGGCCAGCGCGTCGCGCAGCGCGTCGTCGTCATCGACGATCGCAATGCGGCCGAAGTTGTTGGCTTTCATGGTGATGCGCTCCCTCAATGCTGTTTGCTGTTGTGGCCCAGGCGTCGATGTCGCCCCCGGCAATTCCGGCAGCCTTTATAACGCTTTTGTGGCGTTCCCGATAGTTCAGGCCTTTACCCATACCCCCGTTTACGGGCGATCAGGGCGGTGTTTACGGTTCCAGCGCCACTTCTTCGGCGCTGGAAAACGGCAGCGTAAAGTAAAAGCGCGTGCCGCCACCCGGGTTGGCTTCTACGCCCATGCGGCCGTGATGGTGTTCGATAATCGAGCGGCAAATGTTCAGGCCGATGCCCATGCCGGTGTCTTTGGTGGTGTAGAACGGCTTGAATAACTGCTCTTGCTGTTCGGGCGCAATGCCCACGCCACGGTCGGCGATCACCACGCGCAACATATCGGCTTCGCGCGTCAGATTGATGGCCAGTATGCGTTGCGCGGGGGGCACGTTATCCATGGCTTCCATCGCGTTCTTGATCAGGTTGAACAACACCTGCTCCAGCATCACGGCATCGGCAAATATCGGCGGCATGCCTTCGCTTTGCAGAATCGATACATCCACCATGCGCCGCACGATTTCATGCCCCAACAAGCCCAACACGGTATCCAGCAAGGTATTGATATCGCAGCGCTGGCGCCGCGGCGCGCGCCGTTGCACAAATTCGCGGATACCTCGAATGATGTGGCCCGCGCGTTTGGCTTGTTCGCCCATCTTGTCCAGCGCTTGCCCCAGCTGGCCCAGATTGGGCGTGGCGCTTGAGAGCACATTGCGGCAGCCCGACACATAACTGGCAATCGCGCCCAGCGGCTGGTTCAGCTCGTGCGCCAGACTGGATGCCATTTCACCCATGCTGATCAGGCGCGCCGTTTGTTGCAGCGCCTCGTTTTGCTGACGTTCGCGCTCACTGGCGGATTTCAGCGCGGTGGCGTCGGTGGCAATTTCCAGCCACACCGCCGAGCCATCCACCCACGTGCTTTGCCGGCTCTTGATCTGATACCAGCGATCCCGAAAGCCGTCGTACCACTCCGCATCCACCGGCGGTTCGGCGCGGCGCGTTACAAACGGCAAAATACAGCAGCGGCCGCGCAGATCGGGCAACTGGAAGGCGCGGTCAAATTGCAGATTGGACATCAGCAATTCGCCGGTCTCGGCATCCGACACCGCCACCGCGGCATCCAGACCATTCAGCACCGCCACAAAGCGTTCGTGCGATGCCTGCAGTGCTTCGCGCTCGCGGCGGATTTCGGTCACGTCGTGCAAGGAGCCCATCCAGCCGATATGGCGGCCGTCGCCATCCACCAACGGCGAGGCGTTGATCCGCACATCAAAGCGTTCGCCATTGCGCCGCATCAGCCGCACCATAAAACCGCCCGGCTCGATATGGCCGGCGATGATGGCTTCATAAGTGGCTTGGCAGCGCTCGAATTCTTCGGGCGGCCAGTACGGCATCGGCGCTTTAAAGTCGCGCATTTCTTCAGCGCTGTAGCCGACCATTTCGCAGAAGGCGCGATTGGCATAGATGATGCGGCCATAACGGTCGTACGCGATCATGCCCGAGCTCAGCGACGCATCCACCGCATGCCGGAACGCCACTTCCGCCTTCAGCCGCACCTCGGCTTCGGCGCGCACGCGCATCATGCGGCTGAGTGCGGCGGTGGAAGCCAGCATCGACACGGCCAATATCAACAACAAGGCGGGCAGGATATCGCCGGTGGCCGATAAGGACGTGGCGTACAGATCGGCCTTCAATTGCATGCCCAGCGGCGGTGCGGTCAGCAAAATGGTGTGGCTGATGCCCGAGGTATCGAGCTGGCGCTGGAATTTGGAAGTCACCGGATGGTTGTCATGGTCCAGCAGCGACACCTGATAGCGCTGCGCAATCCACCACGGCACTTGCTGTTGCAACAGCGTATCCAGCGCAATGCTGGCCACGATAAAGCTGCGATGGTCCGGCGTGGCCACCGCGTAGGTGACTTTAGGCTCGCCGTGCGACAGGGTGACGTCGCTCCAGCCGCCCGTGCCTTCATACGGCACCGCCCACGCGGTTTGCGAGGTATGCCAGATCACCTCGCCGTGGCCATTCTGGATAGACAGACTGCTGATTTCGGGGCTGGTCTGGATCAGCGACAACACGCGCGCCTGAAACACGGGCGAGTTGAGATCGGTGACATTCAGCGTGGCCGCCAGCCCCGACAACGATTGCAGATCAAAGGTAATCTGCTGTTCGATCGCCTGCTTTTGCCATAGCAAATCCTGCTCCAGCAAGGCGGCGCGCTGGCTACTGGCTTCGTCGCGCGATTGCAACAAATAGGCGGCGAAGGCCAGCGTAAATACGCCGGCCAACAGGCCTGGTATCAGCGGCAGCCAGCGTGCAAATCGATGTGGGGGGCTCATGCCCCGGGTTTTACGACATTCACCAACGGCTGTCCATTCTGGAAAGCCGTGACGTTTTCAAGCACGGTCTCGGCAATGGCGGTCAGCGCTTCTTCGGTCAAAAAGCCCTGATGTGATGTGATCATCACATTGGGAAACGTGGTCAGCCGCGCCAGCATGTCGTCCTTCAGCGCCTCGTGCGACAAATCCTCAAAGAACACGCCTTCTTCGTACTCGTACACATCCAAGCCCACGCCAAACAACTTGCCGGTTTTCAGCGCGCGCAACAGCGCCTTGGTGTCGATCAGCCCACCGCGACTGGTGTTGATGATGACCGAGCCATGCTTCATCAGCGCCAGCGTTTCGGCGTTGATCATATGCTGCGTGGCCGGGGTCAGCGGCGCGTGCAAAGACACGATGTCGGATTGCGCCAGCAAAGTGGGCAGATCAACAAATTCGCAACCGAGTTCAGCAGCGCGCTCGGGCGAGGCATTGTTGTCATTGGCCAGCACGCGGCAGCCAAAACCTTTGGCGATATTCATCGCCGCAATGCCGATCTTGCCCGCGCCCACCACGCCAAAGGTACGGCCGTGCAGATTAAAGCCCACCAGGCCATCCAGCGAGAAATTGCCTTCGCGAATACGTTGATAAGCGCGATGTGTTTTGCGCACCAACGTCAGCAGCAGCGCAAACACATGCTCGGCCACCGCCTCGGGCGAATACGCCGGCACGCGCGTCACCGGAATCCCCATCTCAGCGGCGGCGACGATATCAACGCCATTAAAACCGGCGCAGCGCAACGCAATCAGCTTGACGCCCTGGCGCTTCAGCTCGGCGATGACGGTGCGATCGAGCTTGTCGTTAACAAACGGGCACACCACATCAAAGCCCGCCACCAGCGGCGTGGTGTGGCGGTTCAGCCGGTCTTCAAAATAGGTGATTTCATAGCCGTAGCGCTGGTTGGCCGTGTCCAGGCCGGCACGGTCATAGCGTTTGCTATCGAATACGGCGATACGGATCGTCATCGGAGTGTCCCGGGCGAGTCGTTAAAAAATCAGCAAGCGGCTTATTGGCCCCAGCCCAGATTGGTATGGGCGCAGCTCAGCATACGTTCGCGCCACAAATGGCCATTGAGCTGCTGCGACACGGCGCCCGCTTCGGTATCGCCCAGATCCAGCGTAATCAGCGCGGCAAGGCGGTCGCTCAGGCCTTCGGCCAGGGTGATTTCACCGAGACCGGGCACGCCCAGGTCTTGCAACAGCGCGCGGATATCGTCAATGGACGCCTCGGGCGGGATATTACCAAGCAGAATTTGTGACATGACCTGACACTCCAGTAAAGCTGTGTGAAAAAAAGAAAGCTGAACGGCGGCCAACCGCGATAGTGCGCTTGCGCTGTTACGGCGACAAGTTGCCGCGTCGGGCGCGCGCGCGATGGCCCGCAAAGCGTCCGCGCGTGGCCGCCACGGACAAATAAGCGGGCGCAATCGCCTCCAGCGCGGAGGGCGGTTGACCGGCAATGGGCGGAAAAGGTTGCGTGCTGGTGTTGGCCACGCTCATCGAGTCAAAGTTGTCGATGCTCATCGGCGCGTTGGGCAGCAGGCCCAACACGGTGGCCTGCAAACGCCCTGCCCAGTCCGGCAAGGCCCACACCGGGCGCGGATTGCCGCTGATAACGCCCACATAGCGCACGATGTCGCTCAATGTATAAACCCGCGGGCCCGCCAGATCGATGGTTTTGCCGATATAGGCCGGGTCCAGCAGCGCTTGCACAAACGCCGCCGCCACATCCTTTACCCAGACGGGCTGGAACTGCGCATCGGCCCGCGCCAGCGGCATCACCGGAAAACGCTTTTGCAATGCGGCAAACAAGGTCAGAAAACTGTCGCCCTCACCAAAGATGACCGAGGGCCGGAAGATGGTCCATTGTTCGTGGCTGGCGCGCACCGTGTCTTCGGCCTGGCCTTTGCTGCGCAGATAGTGCGAGGGCCCGTCCGCGCTGGCGCCCAAGGCGCTCATATGCAGATAGCGCGTAACGCCCGTGGCGCGGCAGGCTTCGAGCACATCACAAGTCAATTCGTAATGGTTGCGTGCAAAGGCGCGCGGCGTGCCTTGCAATATGCCCACCAGATTAATGACCGCGCTGCAGCCCAGCACCAGTTGCGGCAACACGCTGCGATCATGGATATCCGCCTGCACCAGCGTCACATTGGGCAGCGTTAGCAAGCGGCCGCGCATACGTTCGCGATCGCGCGTGGGCACAATCACCCGGAAACCGGCGCGGCACAATTGCGCGGCCAGATACGTGCCGACAAAGCCACTGCCGCCCAGCATCAACACCGGCAAACGCTGACTGGATGCACTCATGATGCGCTTCTGACCTCATTGCCAGCCGCGCTGGCGGCACGGCTGATCATCACTGGTTAGCGGCGGGCTCCGCGGCGCTGGCCGGTTGGTCCGCCCCGTTATCGGTGGCGGCATCGGCGGCAGGCACATCGGCGCTGACCGGCGGGGCGGCGTTTTTCGACGGCACCGGCTGTAACCGCTGATGAAACGGCGTCTGCTCGCCAAAGGTGGCGCCGTAATACTGCGCGTTGGTCATCACCTTTTTCACGTAATCGCGCGTTTCATCAAACGGAATGGTTTCAATATAGATAACCGGATCAAGCGCGCGATCTTCTTGCCAGGCCTTGGCCCGACCTGGCCCGGCGTTATAGCCCGCAGTCGCCAGAATGGCCTGGCCGCTCAGACGGTCGGTGATGTAGCGCAAGTAAAACGCGCCCATCGCCACATTGGTATCGGCGTCCGTCAGCGTGGAGACATCCAGTTTTTTCTGGCCATTCTTGCGTGCTACCCACTGGGCGGTGGACGGCATCAATTGCATCAGCCCGGTAGCGCCCACCGGCGAGCGGATATCGGCCACAAAGCGGCTTTCCTGGCGGATCAGACCATAGACCCACGCCGGGTCCAGCCCTTGCTGGCGTGCTTCGCGTTCCACCGCGCTGCGATACGGCGTCGGGTATTTAAGGCCTAGCGGCGACCAGGCCTTGGCGCGTTCCGCCGCATAGATGGAGCGATCGTATAAACGCTTGCGATCCGCCAGCGTGGCCGCAGCCACCAGTTGCTGCGGCGTGAGCGGACGCATCGCGGCATTCCATTCGCGGATGCCTTCCAGCCGCCAGTTCTGCTCAAACAAGGCCAACGCGCGCTGAACGCCCGCGCGGTCGTTGACGGTACGCACGTCGTCTTCAGTGGGGCGATACGGCGCGGGGTCGGCTTCCAGCGTGGGGCCGGTTTCCTCGCGCGCCAGCAAGGCATAAAAATCATCGCCCGCGCTCAGTTTTGCCAACAAGGGCGCGGCTTCGGTCGGACGGTTAAGCCGCTTGAGCGCCTCGGCCTTCCAGTACACCCACGCGCTGTCATCGGCTTGTTCGGGCGGCATGGCGTTGATGCGATCCAGCACGGTGCGCACATCATCTGCGCGCAAGGCGGCACGCACAGACCACGAGCGGCCATTGGCATCCAGCCCGTCCTGGCCACCCCTGGCATACCAGGCGCTGGCTTGCGGATGTTGCTTGCGCGCGGCAATGCCGGCGATTTGCTGCCAGCCATAACGCGCGTCGGCGGCGGGCAGACCATTCAGTTCGCTCAACAAAGCAGCGGCGCGATCGGGATCGCTGCGCGCGGTACGGTTAACGATAAACAAGGCCACTTCGCGCCCGGCGCGGCTGGACATGCTTAGTTTGGGTAGTACCTTGGCCGGCTGATTGGCCGCCAGTCCCAGATTGCGCCCGGTCAGCTCCGCCGGAAACCCCACGCGCGGCGCCAGTTGCGTGGCAAAGGCAGGCCGATTGGCCGCCAGCGCCAGCCGGATCCGCGCCCAGGCATCATCCTGATTAAGCACCCCGGCGTTGAACATCGCCTCAAACACGGGTGCGCAACTGTCGGCCTGGCCCTTGTCGGTAAACCAGGCGCTGCGCAACGCGCGCAGATTGGCATTGCCGCTGGTGGCCATTTGCGCTTGCGCAGCCAGGCATTGCAGCTCCACCGACGGCCCATCCACCTTGGCGTATTCCGGCAGATAACGCGCCCAGTCCTGACGCTTGCCCAGCTCGCGCAACCATTCCTGGCGCAAACGATCCGCCAATGGCGAGCCATCAAAGCGCTCAAAAAACGCATTGACGTCATCAGGCGAGATTTGCGTGATCTGCGTGCTGATCAGGTAATAGCGCGGATACATCTCCAGCGGCTCACCCCGCGCGTCATCGGCCATGCGCTGAATGGCGACCACATCACGACTGCGCGCGGCATCACGCAATGCAGTCAGATCGATGCGCGCATGAGCAGTGGCGGCGGAAAGAGCAAGCAGGGCGAACAGGGACAGTTGTTTCAGTTGTTTCATCGGGAAAGGCTTGGTTTTGAAGGCGGGGCGGCAAGATCTGGAACGCTGCGGCAAGCATAGGGTAAGCGATTGCCGGCCACAACCAGCAGCACGTAACTCTTTTTCAGAACATTCAACGCCTGAAAAAGTTGCTACCCCACCGCATCCACGCCTGCCCGCCGTTACGCAGCAACCTGGCAACGCCACCGGCAAACCAGCACGCTCTGCTGAGCGTGACGGCAAGAGACAGCGCAGCGATCGCGACTGAGCGCCGCATCCGCAGAACGGCAGCTACAAACCCGATATGCCGACGGTGAGTTGCGGCGATGAAAGCAACCCCTTCTGCGCAGCCTTATCGCGCGGCAGGTCGCCTTTCTACGGGTTAGTTTCTGTGGCGAAGTGTTCAGACCGCACCCCTGTCCGGTCCATACAGCGAGGCGCAGACAGTGACGCACCATCGGGCTCGCCAAGGCCAGGAACCCGCCGCAAGCCCAAGCGGTTAAAGCGTTCAGGTCTGGCCCAGGCCGGACAAACACCCGCCCCCGCGCTAATCCTTCACCCCATAATCAACTGCAAATATGGTCGCACCCGCACCTCACCGCCCACCCTGCCCTCGGTATAGGCCCCCACAAAAGGCACCCCTTCCGCGGACAACCGATCAATCGCCACGCGCCCGGTCTGAATCCCGGCCAGCACATGCAACAGGCGGCGCATTTGCGCGGCCACCCACAGTACCGCCGCCACGGCGGCAATCAGATATAAGCCATGCCAGTTAACACCCAGCTCGCCAAAATCCGTTTGCGCCACACCCCACAACGCCAGCAGCAGCACCGCAGTGGTCAAACCCAACTTGACCCTGGCAAAGCGCCGCAGTTGTTCCAGCAACTGCGCTTCGCTGCGGTAATACACGTTCCACATCGCACTCTGGGTGTCGGCCACCGGCACGCCGATGTAAACGGTGAGATTAATCCGCTGCCGCACGACATGCGCTTCCCAGGCTTTTTCCTGTTTTTGCGTGGCGGTGGATAACCACGCCGGAAAAATCACAAAGTGCACCAACGTCAACACCGCGGGCGCCACGATGCCGCACGCGGCAAGCACCAGCGCCAACACGGTCAGCAGAAAGCGCAGCAAAGCCTGCATGGGCGAACCGTGATTCAAAAACCAGAACATGCGCAACTCCCGCGTTTTATGACGACAAGCCGGGAATTCTGACACGGTTTGGCTCGTGCTTTCAGCGCGGGGGGCGCGCGCGTGGGTAAAGCGCCACAAGCCGATGGCTCCACGCCTGGCAAAAACCGCCTCGCAAACGGCCGCCATCCCGCTTTGTCCGCATGGCCCACGCCAGTCGGCCTGCCCGCTCGCCCAAATCCCTCATTTACCAGTAGAATCCTGCGGTTTAATACCAAGCCCGCTGCCGGGAAATACGCAATGCTGACCTTCCAGGAAATACTGCTCAAGCTGCAAAACTATTGGGGCCAACAGGGCTGCGCGCTGCTGCAACCCTACGATATGGAAATGGGCGCGGGTACTTCGCATACCGCCACCTTTCTGCGCTCGATCGGCCCGGAACCATGGAACGCCGCATATGTGCAGCCGTCGCGCCGCCCCAAAGACGGCCGTTATGGCGAAAACCCCAACCGGCTGCAGCACTACTATCAATTCCAGGTGGTGCTTAAACCCAACCCCGACAACATCCTCGAACTGTACCTGGGCTCGCTGAAAGAACTCGGCATTGATCCCACCGTGCACGACATCCGCTTTGTGGAAGACGACTGGGAAAACCCGACGCTGGGCGCGTGGGGTATGGGTTGGGAAGTGTGGCTTAACGGCATGGAAGTCACGCAGTTCACTTATTTCCAGCAAGTCGGCGGCCTCGATTGCAAGCCGGTGCTGGGCGAAATCACCTACGGCACTGAGCGTCTGGCGATGTATCTGCAAGGCGTGGAAAACGTCTACGACCTGGTCTGGACGCAATTCCCCAACGGCCAGAAAGTCACCTACGGCGATATCTACCATCAAAACGAAGTCGAGCAGTCCACCTACAACTTCGAGCATTCCAACGTCGAGTTGCTGCTGAGCCTGTTCAACAGCTTTGAAGGCGAAGCGCGCAAGCTGATCGAAGCGGGCTTGCCGTTGCCAGGCTACGAAATGATTCTGAAGTCGGCCCACACCTTCAACCTGCTGGATGCGCGTGGCGCCATCTCGGTGACCGAACGCGCCGCATACATCGGCCGCATCCGCACGCTGGCGCGCATGGTGGCGCAGGCTTATTACGATTCGCGCGAGGCACTCGGCTTTCCGATGTGCCGGACCCAGGACTAAGCCCGATGAGCCGGCTGCGCCTGACGCTGATATTGACCGCCGCGCTGTGTCTGGGCGCGTGCGGCAAATACGACGACGGCACGCGCGGGCCCGATCCGGTGCCCAAAGACGCGCAATGGCGCAGCTATGGCGACATGCCGGATTTTGAAGTACTGGCCGATATCGATTCGATTACGCACAACGTGCGCGATGCGGATGACGAATACACCTATGTCTGGATGCTGCAGCACTTCAAGCAAGACCAGATTGATGGCGTCTCCAAAGGCAAGTACCGCAAAAAATACATGCGCCAGGCCATCCACTGCCCCAGCGGGCGTATGGCCGGCACGGCGGTGGAAATGCGCGACGAAGAAGACGTGCAGGTCGCCCGTTATGACGTCCCCGGCTATCAATGGGAATTTGAAACGCCCAGCCCCGACACCTATGGCGCCGATTTTGTGCGCCAGGTCTGCAAGATCATGGCCGACAAAGAGGCCAAACAAGCACAAGAGTCTGGCAAAAGCTGAAGGCGCACGCTGCGCCCAGATGAACCCATCACGAGTAAAAAACGATGTCGCAAACCCTGTTGATTGAACTGTTTACCGAAGAACTGCCGCCGAAGGCGCTGCCTAAGCTGGGCGCCAGCTTTGCACAAACGTTGTTTGATGAACTGGCCAGGCTGGGCTTCGTCGACAAGAGCGTCGAATACTTTACCTTTGCCAGCCCGCGCCGCCTGGCCGTGTCGATTCCGGACGTGGTGCGCGTGCAGCCCGATCAGCAGATCGAAAAGAAAGGCCCGGCTGTCGCTGCCGGTTTCAAGGATGGCCAACCAACGCCCGCACTGGCCGGTTTTGCCCGCTCTTGCGGCGTAACGCCCGAGCAACTGGAAAAAACCCACGACGGCAAGCAAGACATTTTTGTGTTTCGCAGCACCAAAGCCGGGGAAGAACTGGCCGCCGTGCTGGCCGGATTGATTGAACTAGCGCTTAAAAAGCTGCCCGCGCCGCGCATGATGCGATGGGGCGACCGCGACGGCGCGTTCATTCGCCCGATCCACGGCCTGCTGGCCATGCATGGCGCGGACGTGATCCCGGCGCATGCACTGCATCTCAAATCCGGCCGCGTTACACAAGGCCACCGCTTTCTGAGCAAAGGCCCGATCGAACTGGCCCACGCCGATGAATACGCGCGCGCCCTGTACGAAGCCGGTTGCGTGGTCGCCAATTTCACCGCGCGCCGCAATCTGATCGAAGACCGCCTGACCACGGCGGCACAAGCCGTCAACGCCACCATTGCGCCTTCGGGTGGCCTGCTGGATGAAGTCACCGCACTGGTGGAATGGCCCGTGGTGTACACCGGCGAATTCAGCCCCGACTTTCTGAAAGTGCCGCAGGAATGTCTGATCCTGTCGATGCAACAGCATCAAAAGTACTTTCCGCTGCTGGATAGCAACGGCAAGCTGCTGCCCAGATTCCTGGTGGTTTCCAACCTGGAAACCAGCGACCCGTCGCACATCATCCACGGCAACGAACGCGTATTGCGGGCGCGCTTGTCCGATGCCCAGTTCTTCTTTGAGCAAGACCAGAAAAGCAAGCTGGAAACACGCGTCGGCAAGCTGACCAATGTGGTTTATCACAACAAGATCGGCAGCCTGTTCGAACGCATCGAGCGTCTGGTCAAACTGGCCGGTGAAATTGCCGCTTCGCTGGGCGCGGATCGTGCGCTGGCCGAGCGCGCCGCGTACCTGGCCAAGGCCGATCTGGTCAGCGATATGGTCGGCGAATTCCCTGAGCTGCAAGGCATTATGGGCATGTACTACGCCCGCCACGACGGCGAAAACGAAGTGGTGGCGCAGGCCATCGAAGGCCATTACCACCCGCGTTTTGCCGGCGACACGCTGCCGCAAGGCCCGGTGGCGCAGGCGGTTTCGCTGGCTGACAAGCTGGAAGCCATTGTCGGCATCTACGGCATCGGCCTGACCCCAACCGGCGACAAAGATCCGTTCGCACTGCGCCGCGCCGCGCTGGGCGTGCTGCGCATGTTGCTGCAACTACCGCTGGACCTGAACGCCCTGCTGAGCGCCACCGCCGCCACCTTCCCGCAAGGCGTGGTGTCGGACAACGTGGCCGCAGGCGTGGCGGACTTTATGCAAGAGCGGCTAAAGAACTATCTGCAGGCCGAATACCCGGCGGCCGATATCGAAGCGGTGCTGGCGTTACGTCTGCAGCGCTTTGATGATGTGTCCAAGCGGCTGGACGCCGTCGCCACCTTCCGCGCCTTGCCGGAAGCTGCCGCACTGGCCGCCGCCAACAAGCGGATTCGCAACATCCTGAAAAAAGTCGAAGGCGAAATCCCCGTGCTGAACCCGGCGCTGTTGGTGGAAGACGCGGAAAAAGCACTGCACGCCGCGTTTGTCAGTGTGGCCCCGTCGGTGCAAACCGCGTTGGCCGCCCAGGACTTTACCGGCGCGCTGAAGCAACTGGCCGCGCTCAAAGCGCCGGTCGATGCGTTCTTTGATGGTGTGATGGTGATGGCTGACGATCTGGCCGTGCGTGGCAACCGCCTGGCGCTGTTGTCGGGCCTGGCGGGGATCATGAATCAGGTCGCCGAATTGTCGTTGCTGGCGGAATAAACGCAGTGCCGGACTGGATGGCTACGCACATGAAGCTGCTGATTCTGGATCGTGACGGTGTCATCAACGAAGACAGTCCGGACTACATCAAGTCGCCGGACGAGTGGATCCCTATCGCGGGCAGTCTGGAAGCGATGGGCGAGTTGTCGCGCGCAGGCTGGTCGCTGGTGGTCGCCACCAACCAGTCGGGCGTGGCGCGCGGTTATTACGATGTGCAGATGCTCAACCGTATCCACACCCGCATGTACAAGGCGGCCAACGAAGCGGGCGGCCATATCGATGCGGTGTTTTTCTGTCCGCACGGTCCGGAAGACGGCTGCGACTGTCGCAAGCCGTTGCCCGGCATGATTATCGATATCGCCCGCCGTTATCACATGCAGCCCACCGATTGCATCATGGTGGGCGACAGCCTGCGCGATCTGCAGGCCATTGCCGCCGCGGGAGGCCATCCGCTGCTGGTGCGCACCGGCAATGGCGAAAGCACCGAAGCCGCAGGCAATCTGCCCGCCGGCACCCTTGTTTTTGATAACCTGGCCGCCGTGGCGCGCCATCTGCTGACGCATGAGCCCATGCGATCCGCCCCTACCGCTGAGTAAAGATTCCATGGTTCTGTTTCGATCTTTGATTTACTGGCTCGGCTTTGTGCTGATCACGCCGGTGTACGCCATTCTGTCGCTGATGGCGCTGCCGTTTCCGCGCGTGCCGCGTTATCGCTTTGTGACCGGCTGGTGCAAGATCATGGTGTTTCTGCTGCGCGTGGTGTGCGGCCTTCACTACAAAGTCATCGGCCGCGAAAACATCCTGAAGCAGCCGGCCATGCTGATGAGCAAACACCAGTCCGCCTGGGAAACCATGGCGCTGACGCAGTTTTTTCCGCCGCTGGTGTATGTGTTAAAGCGTGAACTGTTCAAAATTCCGTTCTTTGGCTGGGGCCTGCGTGTGGTTTCGCCGATTGCGATTGACCGCAGCAACCGCGCCGAAGCGCAACGTTTGCTGATGGAACAAGGCCACGAGCGCCTGCGCGACGGCTTCTGGATTGGCATCTTTCCGGAAGGCACGCGGGTAGCGCCGGGCAAGCGCGCGCAATACAAGCAAGGCGGCGCGCGTCTGGCCATCAGCTTGGGCGTGCCGATTGTGCCGGTGGCGCTGAACTCGGGCGAATACTGGCCCAAGAATTCGCTTAAAAAATATCCGGGCACGATCACCGTTTCGATCGGGCCGGCCATCCAGACCGCAGGCCGCAGCGCTGACGAGATCACGCGCGAAGTCGAAAACTGGATCGAAACCGAGCTGGCCCGCATAGGCGGTACCGGCCCCTGCTATCCGCGCGCATGACCCTGCACCGCTACGCCGCCGGTGAAGCCAGCTTTGACTGGCGGCTGGCGCGCAGTGCGCGCCGCCGCTCCATCGGCCTGAAGATTGATCGCGAAGGCCTTACCGTGGTGATCCCCGCGCGCGGCACTCAGGCCGACGCCGAAACGGCCATCCGCAACAAGCTGGGCTGGATACTCAAGCATCTGGCCCAGCGCGAAACGCTGACGCAAACCGCCCCACTGCAGCTGGAAAACGGCACCGAAGTACTGTGGCTGGGCGTGCCGCATGCCATAGCCAGCCATGCACCGCGCAGCCGCGTGGAAGAACCGTGGTTGCATTTGCGCGGTGAAAACCCCGAGCAATTGCTGGCCTCATTTATCCGCTTTAGCCAGGCCACGGCGCGTGGCTACTTTGCCTTGCGCACGCAAGAATTTGCGCCGCGCCTGGGCGTTAATCCGCGCCGCATCCTGCTGACCTCGGCGCGCTCGCGCTGGGGTTCGTGCACCAGTCGGGGCGACATCCGCCTTAACTGGCGCTTGATGCAAGCCCCCGCCAGCGTGATCGACTACGTGATCGTGCACGAGCTGTGTCATTTGCTGGAGATGAACCACTCCGCCCGCTTCTGGGCGCATGTGGCCAGCATCTTTCCGCATTGGCAGCGCGAACGTGACTGGCTCAAATCCCACGGCCACCGCCTGGTCGGCCCGGACTAACGTCATACATGCCTGCGGTGGTTACGGCAGCAGTTTGATCGCCAGCGACACCACGCCCGACTTTTGCCAGCAATCTGCCGCCGCGTTGTAGCCATGCGCGCCGTCGCCCGTCGTTGCGCTGCTGCGGATATTGCCGCTCTGGGGCAAGCCGTCATCAAACTGCTGATCGAGCGCGCACACATACCGCACGTCCACAGCAGCCGCACCCGCTTGCTGCGCCACCAACCAGCTACTGTCAACGTCGGTACCGCCGCTGACGACGTCGCCTGCGGCCACGTCCCACAGCGCACCGGTGGGCATTTTGCGGTCGGCCACCGCAAGCGACGTACCTTGCGCCAACAGGATGGACCAGAAACTGGCAGCCTCGGCGGCGCTGTCGATCAGACCGTTGCGCACATTGCCCGCCGCGCCGTCGCACTGCGTCACCGAGGTGGCATCGGCCGGGCAACCATCGCCGGGCCATACGCCGTAGCGTTCGAAATAAGCCTGCATGGCGTTCTGGATTTTGTTGGCGCTGGTGTACAACGCCTTGACGCGCGCGCCATCGATCAACGCGCGGCCTTTGAACGCCATCCCCAGCAACAGGCCGACGATAACCAGTACCGTAGCCATTTCGACCAGGGTAAAACCGTGCGCTTTGCCGCGGCGCGGTGAAAAAAAACGAGTATGCATAACGGGTTCTCCAAGGGTTAGGCAAACACCGATGCGGTAACTGGTGGAATGGGCGGCTTGTCATGGCAAGCGCCCTGCGCGCAAGGCCATTTCGACCAGGCGCTCGTTATTGATCCAGAACAGCAAGTCATCAAACGCCTCGCCGGGCGCGCCCGCCACGATGAATTCCGTGCCGATCTGGCTATTGCGCCCTTCGCCACCCATGCCACGCTGCGTCAAGGCCCCCGGGCCATGGGCGCCGTGCGCGATCAGCAGCAATGGAATCCGCTGCGCGATGACATTGCGATCTTCAACGTTGTCGAGCAGCGTGATGTCGCCGCTCGAACACAACATAAAGCTCATGCCGGCAGGTGGTTTGGCATCACGCGCGCAACTGTCGCCGGGCGAGAGCGGCGCCAGATCGGCAAAGCTGGCGCTGACGCGATAGGTGTACGGGCGCAGCCACGCATCGCGCCGCCCGATGGACAAGGTGCGCCAAGGCAATTCGCCTTGCTGCATGCGGCAGCGCCCGGCGGCGTCGCGCGCTTCCATACCCTGCTGCGCGGGTGCTGCATTCAGGGCGGCCGGACAGGGCAGATGGCCGGTGCGCACCGCAAACGCCAGCAAGGTCTGGCCGATCTGCGCCTGCTGGCGCTGTTCGGTCTGGCGTAATTCGGCCTGACGCAGCGTTTTGACCGCACCCAGCGTGCCTTGCAGCATCAGCCCGACCACCACCAGCACGATGGCCAGCTCAACGAGCGAGTAACCATTGCGGCGCGCCATCGCTGCCCTCCTGGGTGGCCCAGCGATACAAAAGCGGGTTGCGCTGGGTATCAAAGCGGTAGCGGCCCGCAGCAACCGCGCTGGCCGCTGGCTTTTGCGTACTCAACACCGCCTGGGCGGGCCATTGCTGCGCGCCCACCGTGAGGGTCAACGCTGCGGCGCAATGGGCAGCCCCCGCACCCGCAGCCACCGCGTAGAACAACTGCTCGTGCCATAGATTGCGATACAGCCAGGCCGCGTCTTCCAGCTGCCACGCGGGCGCGCGGCCACTTAACTGCTCAACCAGAACCCGCGCTGAATCGGGCTGCCCCGCGCAGCCACCCTCGCTCGCCGAGGGCAACTGGCCGTAGGCGCGCTGCCAGGCACCTAGCAATTGCAGGTAGTGGCGCACGGCCCGGGCTTGCAGCGCGGGCATCAGATCGCTGCGCCGAATCACAGCGAGGCGATCGTTCAGCAGCACGCGACCACGCCCATCAAGCACATCGCCGCCGGCAAACGGGGTCTGCGCCAGATCGACATTGCTGTACTTACGGCCGCCTTGGGTAACCTGCTCCAGATAATTAGCGGGCTTGATCTGCGCCGTTGCGCCGTAACGGTTTTGCAACGCCAAAGCCGGGCCTGGCGCCAATAACACCGCGACGACCGGATCGCTGGCGTCGCTCAATGCCACACCCGCCGCCACGTCCACCGCCGTAAGCCAGACGCCGGGCGTGGCCGGATTAAGCGGCACATTACTGCTGTCGTGAAACGGCTCAGCCAGCGCCAGCCACAGCGTTTCGCCCGCGCCGTCCCGCCGTTCCTGCTGTTGCAGGCTGCGCCACGGCACCCGTCCCAGCCGCCCCGTGGCGGTATTGCAGGTGGCGGCTTTGTCATTACCGACGTAACCGGCATTGGCACTGCCCGGCACATGCAGATCCGGGCACGGCAACGCGCCGGGGCGCGCCAGATTGCTGACGCCATTGCCGCTTACACCGCGGCGCTGCACGGCCCAATCGATCAAGACCTGGCGCGCATGGCTCAGCGCCAGCTGGGTGGTTGCGTCGCGCGCGGTGGCCGGCGATTGCTGCGGCACGGTGGCCAGCCGCCATGCCGCCACCAGGCTAAGCAGCAGCAATACGGCCAACGCCACTGCGCCGCGCTGAAGCAATGGCTTGGGCGTCATGGTTGCACCCTCCAGCGTTCGCCCACGCGAACTTGCGCTGGGGCGCTGGCGGCCGCCTGGCCGTCAACCCAGCAGCGTTTGCGCCGCTCCATCCAGGCGCAAGCGCTAAGGCGGAACGAGGTGGCCGAAGCGGTGCTAGCGCGGGGCTGTTGGCGTTGTGCCGCGTCCGTAAACAGGCGGCCCCAAGGCGCGGCATGACTGGCGATGGTGGTGGCGAGGGCGCAAAGCAGTACAAAGCGTGTCATCGGCGAGCTCCCACTGGCGCAATCGCGCTCCAGCGCAGCACGCACTCGGCCTGCAATCGCGCGGCGTGCGGTTCGATCTGGCATCTGGTCCAGCTCAGCACACCGGGCAACCGCTGCAACCACTGTTGCACTGGTTCAAGCACGGTTTCGTCGGCCAGTTGCAGCGTGATCGCGGCTTCGATCTGGCTCAGCAACAAGCCATCGGCAGGTTGTGCGGGCAATGGCTTGATGACGACATGCTCAATCTGCCAGTGAGCAAAGGTCTGCGGCTTTAGCGCCGCCTGCCACTGCGCTAGCGCCAGTGGCTGCAAGCCGTGCTGTTGCGCCAGTCCAAGCAGCCAGTGATTTTCGCGTGGGGATAGCGCGGGCACACCGGGCGCGCGGATCTCCTGGGCACGCGGTTGCGCTGCGACCATCCACACCAGTGTCAACGCCGCGACCAGCACCAGCAGATGGCTCGCCGGATCAAGATAGCGACCCGTCATCGCACCGCCTCCCGCGCCAGCAATTGCCAGCGCTGCGCTGTCGATCCGGGCTGCCAACGCAGCGCGGTCGGGGTAAACCAGGCGGGATCGGGCTGAATGATCGGGTCGTTCGAGTCGGCAAAATCGAGCGTCAATGCGGCCTGGTCAAGACTGCCTGCCTGCCAGCGCAACGCCTGTACCGCCGGCCCCGGATGTTGTTGCAACACCAGGGACAGCAGGCGAAGTTGCTCGGGCATTGAAAGCGCCTGGGGTGGAAGCTGCCGCAATATCAGCCGCGCCACATCCGCAGCGACTGGCGTCGTGGCAGGTACAGGCGCCCGCAGCGCCGCGCTTAAGGCTACCCCCGCATAAGCCAGCGCCAGCGCGGCCGATAAGGGGGTGCCCTGCCTGACCACGCGTAGCCCCACCGTGCGCCAGCGATGTCGCACCACATAAGAAGGCCGCTGATATTCGCTATTGCCGTCGCCAGCGGCCGGGCCAGCGGGCTGTTGCCACGACCGCACGTGTAATTGCGGATAGCGCGCCAACAGGTCGGCACTGAGACTGACCACGCTGTCGCACGCCAGTGCATCGAGGCCATTCCACCATTGCTGTTCGATCAGATGCTGCAAGGTGGCTTCAACGTCGGCGCTGGCTTGCGGGCTATCGATCGTGCCCGGGCACAGCCGGGTAAAGCGCAGCACGCCGCCATCCACCCAGATATGCCGCACGCCATCCAGCAATCCGGCCGCGATATATAAATGCCGCCCGCGCGGCGCGGTCAGCAGCGCCAACGTGTGGCTATGGCACGCGGGCACCGAGTGCCTGGCCGCCAACAAGGCGGCGGCCAGCTGGTTTAACAAGGTGGGGCTTTGCAATTGCAACAACCACGCCGGGCTTTCCAGCGCCCGGCCCGCGTTAAGCCAGCGGCCCCAGCCCGATTCCAGCGCGCCAGGCGGCTGAATCTGGTTGGCCAGCAAACGGCGCTGGTCGCGCAGGCGTTGCGCCACAATCACGCAGCGCGCCACCTGTTCGTCGGGCCGATCCAGCCAAAGGGTGACTGCGCCCGGCGGCAAAGCGTCGATCAGCGCCGGAAGGGTTTGCAAGGAAGCGACGGCGTCATGCAGCAAGCGCTGGCCTTGCCACGCTTGCCAACGATGTGCGCCAAGCAGTATGCGAATCGCGGTTCTCATCGCAATGCTCCCAGGCTGTCGAACACCGGACCCAACACCGCCAGCATCACCCACGCCAACATAGCGCCCAGCACAAGGGTGAGTAGCGGTTCGATCAGGGCCTGCATGCGTTCGGTGTGCTGGCGCACTGCGTGTTCGCAGCTGTTGGCCAACTGGTTTAGCGCCGCACCCAGTTGACCGCTGTTTTCACCAGTGCGCAGCAAACCGGGCAAAAGTGTGGGCGCGGGCTGGATGCGGCCCAGTGCGGTGGCCAGCGTTTGGCCTTGTTCGATCTGGCCGCGAGCGGCATGCAAGGCGATACGCAAATGGCGATTGCGGACGCCATCTTCCGCCAGCGCCAAGGCGTGCAGCACCGGCACACCGGCTTCATACAGCAGCGCCAGACTGCGTGCGTAATGCGACCACAAACCCTCACACAGCAAACGGCCCGCCACGGGCATGCGCAGCGACCAATGCGCCAGCGTTTGCCGGAACGCCACCGAAGTGCGCCACGCCAGCGCGAGCGCTAGCGCGCCCATGCAGGCGATCGACAACAGCGCCACGCCAAAGCGTTGCAGCCCCGCCGCCAGCGCCAGCAAGGCACGGGTGGCCAGTGGCAACGGCGCGCCAGTGCTGGCGACAAAATCGCGCACCTGCGGCAGCAGATAAACCAGCAAAAAGCTGATCGCCGCGAGCAACACCACGGCGGCAAACAGCGGGTAACCCAAGGCCTTGCGCGTCTGGCGTTGCATTTGCGCGCGCCAGGCAAAGTGCAGCTGCAACCGGGCCAGCACCGCCACCAACTGGCCGCTGGCCTCGCCCGCGGCGACGCCTTGCAGCAAGAGCGGATCAAAGCACGCGGCTGCGGCCTGCATGGCCGTGGTCAGGCTCGCGCCGTGTTGCAGCCGGGTATGCAGTTGCCGGATCTGCTCAGCCACGCGCGCGTCGGCGGTGCTGGCGCTCAACTCGGCCAGCGCCTCATGCATGGGCACGCCCGCAGCCAGCAATTGATGCAGCTGAAAGCACCACTGCGCATGCGCCTCAGTGCTCAGGCGGCGCGGCGATCTGACGGGCGCGGGCCGCGCTTGCAGCAATACCAGTTGTGCGGACAGCAGTTGTTGCTGCAACGCCCCCACCGAAGTGGCTTCTTGCTGGCCCGAGCAAGCCACGCCGGCTAGCGTCAGCGCTTTATAGCGATAGCGCATCGTCAGCCTCCGCACCCAGCACCCGTTCAACTTCGGCGGCGTCGGTAACGCCCGCTTCGATATAGATGCGTGCCTGCTCCAGCAAGCTCATATAGCCGCGCTGGCGCACAGCCTGCAGCGCCAGGTTGATGCGGTCAGGGTCAAGCAAAGCGTTGATCAGCGTGGGTTTAAGCGGTAGCAACGACATCACCGCCGCGCGGCCGCGATAGCCATAGCCCTGGCAAACCGGGCAGCGCTCGGCCGGGCGTTGCGGCGACGGGCAGACCGGGCAGCGTTTGCGCAGCAGCCGTTGTGCGATCACACCCACCAGACATTCGCTCAGCAAGGCGGGCGACACGCCCAGGTCCAGCAAACGTGGCAACGCGCCGATGGCCGAATGCGCATGCAAGGTGGCCAGTACGCGATGGCCCGTCAGCGCGGCGCGCACCGCCATGGCGGCACTGGCGGCATCGCGGATTTCGCCGATCAGCAAGATGTCGGGGTCTTGCCGCATCAAGGCACGTACGCCGTCGGCAAAGTCCAGCTTGAGCGCGTCGCCCAGCGAACACTGGCGGATGCCGGGCATGCGATATTCCACCGGGTCTTCCAGCGTCATGATGTTGACGCCGCTGGTATTGAGTTCAGCCAGCAAGGAATACAGCGTGCTGGTCTTGCCCGAGCCGGTGGGGCCAGTCAGCAATAACAGGCCGCCAGGTTGGCGCAACATGCGGCGCAGCACCGCCAGTGACTGCGCGGGCAGGCCCAACTGCTGCAACGGCATTACGCCCCGCGCCCGATCCAGCACACGCAACACCAGGTTTTCACCGGCCAGCACCGGCAGGCTGGACGCGCGGATATCCAGAATGCGATGGCCGCAGGTGCGGCTGAAACGCCCATCCTGCGCCGCCCGTGTTTCGGCGATATCCATGCCCGCCAGCAACTTGAGTTGCACCAGCAAGCCGGGCCAGACTTCGCGCTGCAGCAGCCGTCGATTGCGTAATACGCCATCAATGCGATAGCGCAGGCGCAGGTGGCCGCGTTCGGGTTCGAGATGGATGTCGGACGCACCGGTGGCGGCGGCATCGTCCAGCAATAGATCCACCCATTGCGTCAGCGCCGCGCCATCTGCGCCGGCATGCAGGCGGTTGATCCACTCGTCCAGATCGGCGGGACGGTGATAGTGCTGCTCAATGCCCGCCAGCAACGCCGATTCGGCCACCACATAGGTGGTGATGGCGCAACCCGCAGGCAGTGTCCAGCGCAACTGGTCCAGCAAGGGCAAGGGGTTGGCGCTGCTGACGGCCAGTTCCAGCTGCCGGGTGGCGGCGTCATAGCCCAGCGGCAGAATGCGGTGCTCACGCGCCAACTGTTCGGGCACCAGCGACAACGCCAACGGGTCGATCGGCGTTTGCGGCAGATCGTGCACCGGCTGGCCGCAGCGCTCCAGCAAGACGGCGTCCAGATCGGCCTGCGATAGAAAGCCCAGGCTGCACAATTGCTGGCCCAGTAACACACCGCCGCGTTTTTGTTCACGCAGCGCAATCTGCAGCTGGTCGGCATCAATCAAACGGCGCGCCAGCAGATCTTCTCCAAGGCGGGGACGGACTTTAGGGTTCATGGCGGGTTGCTCCTTGAGCGAGGCCGTCGTCGATGCGCCAATGTCGCGGTGCGATTTCGCGCGCACGCGGCACCTCGGCATAGGGCTGGACCGGTGACGGCGGTGGGGAAAAAACGGGCGGTGGCAAGGCGGCGGCTGGCCCGCTGGCGTCCAGGCGCAGGCGTTGTAGCCAGGCATCCCACGCGGCTGGCGTAACCGGTACGGGCGTTGGCGCAGGCATGCGGAGTTGGGCGGTGGGCCAGAAGCGCTGGGCCGCGAAGGCGCAGGCGAGCAACAGCGCGGCCAGGACAAAGCGCAAAAGCGTGGCAGTGCTCATGGCTGCACCCTGGGCGGCGGCAGGCGACCGGCCTGATATGCGGGATGGTGGTCGGCGGGTACGGCAGCAAAGAACGCGTCGTCCGGCGCGCTGACGTGGGCGGCATGGGCAAAGGCCGCATCGGGGGTCAGCGTAAGCGGGCGCAGAAACACCACCAGCTCCACGCGACGCACCTGGTCGTCGCGATAACTGAACAGATCGCCAATACCAGGCAGACGCGACAAGCCGGGCACGCCATGCCGCTGCAGATGGCGCGTTTCCTGGATCAAGCCGCCCAGCACTGCCAACTGGCCCGATTGCACGCGCAAGGTGGCGTCCATTTCGCGCACCTGCAGCACCGGCACCTGGCTGCTGACCGGCTTGCTGCCTTCGCGCGCCAGCAGGCTGACCGCGGGGTCGTCCACCCAGCTGCGGATATTGGTAATGGTGGGGCGCACGTTCAGCGCGATGACGCCATCGGCGGCAATCTGCGGCAGCACCTGCAGCACCAGCCCGATCGGCACCGTATGCAATTTGCTGGTGTACTGGCGGCGGCTGATTTCGCCGTCCTTGTTGCGGTCTTCGGCCAGTTCGAGCGTGAAATAAACCTGCTCGTCCACCACCTTCATCACGGCGGTCTGGTTATTGAGCGCCATGATCTTGGGGCTCGATAACACGCGGATCTGGCCAAACTGCTCCAGCCACCGCAGCGCAAAGTTGCTGCCTGCGGCGGCGCCACCACTGACCAGCGCGACCGGCGCATCCAGCAAGGCCGCGCCGGTCAGGCTTTGCGCCAGTTGCCAACCGCCCGCGCCGCCGCTTAACCAGCGCCAGTCCACGCCTGCTTGATAGCGGTCATTGAGCAGCACTTCGACGAGGGTGGCCTCAATCAAGACCTGGCGTTGCGCGCTGGCTTGCAATGCAGCCAGCCAGGTTTCCACTTTGCGATGGTCGGCCCGGTGGCCCATGACCGCGATCAGCCCGGTTTCAGCGTTGACGATCAACTGACGCTGCGCTTCGGGCTCAGCGGCGACGGCGGCAGGCGGCGCGATGGCTTGAGCGAAAGACGCTGCCGCCGCAATGGGTGCCGCAATGGGCACTGCGACCGTGGCCGCTGGCGCAGTGGCCGGCATGCCCAGCAAGCGGCGCAAATTGCTTTCCAGCCCGGCCCAGAAGGCGTGGTCGGCATTGCTGTCGAGCAAGGTGGTCGACGTATTGATGGGCCGTGCGCTGCCCGGATCACCCGTGGTAACCGAATTGGCTAGCGTGACCGTGGCGCGGACCTTGCGCGCCAGGTTGGGATAATCAACGGGATAGGTGGCCAGATACGGCGTGTCTGGCTCAACGCGCAGCGTGTCGCCCTGCATCTGCCAGCGGATGGGCGCTTGCCGGGCAATGCGGTCCAGCAATTGCGACAAGGTCTGGTCCAGCGCATTAAGCGTGACCACGCCACTGAGGCCGGGATGCAGATCCAGATTGATGCGGGCGTCGCGGGCCAATGTGAACAACAGCGCGGCCAGCGGTTGCTGATGCGCGACGACTGAAAAGCGACGCGGGAGGTACTCAGTGGCGGCCGAGGTGGATGCCCCGGCGGTAACCCGAGGCGCCGTCGGCGCGATTGGTTGCGGCGCAACAACAGTGTTCCGGCTGGATGGCGCACTGGCAGCCTGGTACTTGGGGAGAGGGGCGCGGGCGGCGACGGGTTGCGCGCTACAGGTGGCCAGCAGCGGCAAAATCAGGCCGACTGACCAAAAGTGTGAATCCTACCAGGACTTGCATGGGGCCTCGCATCTGGCCGCAGCCAGGGCAATCTCGAAGCCCCAGAAACTAAATCCCTTCAACCCCCGAAATGTTGATGCGAGTCATGCTGACAAATTCCTATATTTGTCTGAATTACACCTGTCAAATGAGAACGAATTGGTGCCACCGATCTTCCATGACAATGTCTTGGACTGGCGGCACGGCGGCTTTCCTCCTAAAATAGCCGTCTTTGTACTGACCAGTCTAAACCGGCATATTCATGTCCACTCCGCTTGTTCAGCTCGACCAGGTGCGCTTTGGCTACGGCGACCACGATATCCTCAGCGATCTCTCGCTGACGGTGCAGCGTGGCCAGGTCGTCGCCATCATGGGCGGCTCCGGTTCGGGCAAGACCACCCTGCTACGCCTGATTGGCGGCCAGTTGCGCGCGCGCGCCGGCCGTGTGCTGGTGGATGGCGCCGACGTGGGCGGCATGAACGAAACCGCGCTGTATGACATGCGCCGCAAGCTGGGCATGCTGTTTCAGTTTGGCGCGTTGTTTACCGATCTTTCGGTGTTCGACAACGTGGCGTTTCCGTTGCGCGAACGGGCAAAGCTGCCCGAATCGATCATCCGCGATCTGGTGCTGATGAAACTGCACGCCGTTGGTCTGCGCGGAGCGGCCAATCTGATGCCCTTTGAATTGTCCGGGGGCATGGCGCGACGCGTGGCGCTGGCGCGGGCCATCGCGCTGGACCCGATGCTGATGTTGTACGACGAGCCTTTTACCGGGCTGGATCCGATTTCGCTGGCCACCATCGGCCAACTGATCCGCGAACTGAACGACGCACTGGGTGCGGCATCGATTGTGGTGACGCACGATGTGGCCGAATCGCTGTCGCTGGTGGATTACGTTTATTTTATGGCGGACGGCAAAGTGATCGCGCAGGGCACGCCGGATGAAGTGCGCGCCTCCGATCATCCGTTCGTGAAGCAATTTATTAATGGCGAGCCCGACGGCCCGCTGCCTTTCCATAAACCAGCGGCGCCTTACGCCCAGGAACTGGGGCTGGAGATCGTCCGTGCGTGAGCGGTTTATTGCGTTTTTTTCGGGGCTGGGCCACCCGTTTACCGGCGCCCTGATCAAGCTGGGCTTTGCCACGCGGTTTTTTCTGGCGCTGCTGCGGCACTCGCCGATGGCGTTTATCCGGTTCCGCCTCACCATCCGCGAAATCTGGTTTGCGGGCGTTTTGTCCGTGCTGATTATCGCGGTGTCCGGCTTGTTTATCGGCATGGTGCTGGCATTGCAGGGCTACGACACACTGGTACGCTTTGGCGCATCGTCCTCGCTGGGCATTCTGGTGGCGCTATCGCTGGTGCGCGAACTGGGCCCGGTGGTGGGCGCGTTGTTGTTTGCCAGCCGCGCCGGTTCGGCCATTACCGCCGAGATTGGCCTGATGAAAGCGGCCGAGCAGTTGTCCGCGATGGAAATGATGGCCGTCAACCCGATGGCGCGCGTGATTGCGCCGCGCTTCTGGGGGGGCGTGATTTCGATGCCGTTGCTGGCGGCGATGTTCAGCGTGATGGGCATCTTTGGCGGCTATCTGGTGGGTGTGCAGTTGCTGGGGCTTGATCCGGGCAACTTCTGGTCGCAAATGCAGGGCACGGTGGATTTGCGCTTTGACGTCATGAATGGCGTCATCAAAAGCGTGTTTTTTGGTATCGCTGTGTCGTTGATCGCGGTGTTTGAAGGCTTTGACGCGCCGCCGACCCCCGAAGGGGTTTCAGGCGCCACCACCCGCACGGTGGTGACGTCGGCTTTGGTTATTCTTGGTCTGGACGTAATCCTGACCGCATTCATGTTCCGGGGTATTTGATGAAACGTGGAATGATCGACTTCTGGGTCGGGTTGTTCGTTGCTGCCGGTATCGCGGCCATTCTGTTTTTGGCGCTGCGCGTCAGCAGCGCCAGCAGCCTGCCCGCACGCTCCACCTACACCCTGACCGCCAACTTTGAAAATATCGGTGGTCTTAAAGTACGCGCGCCGGTTAAAAGCGCAGGTGTGGTGGTGGGGCGTGTCACGAGTATCGACCTCGACACACAACGTTATGTGGCTCGTGTCACCATGGCCATGGACAAACACTATGAATTCAGCCGCGATTCTTCGGCTGAAATTCTGACTTCAGGCATTCTGGGTGAGCAGTACATCGGCATCACCCCCGGCGCGGACAACAAGATGCTGGCGCAAGGCAGCACCTTCAAACTGACCTCGTCCGCCATCGTGCTCGAACAATTGATCAGCCGCTTCCTGTTTAGCAAAGCAGAAGACGGCAGCAGCAATACTGAAAAATAGACGGAGAAATCTCAATGATGTTGTTTAAACAATGGCTGGTGGCGCTGGTTGCAGTTGCCCTGCTGCCGACCGCTTTTGCAGTGAATACGACCACTGACGCGCCCGACGCCATCGTGCGTGGCGTCAGCAAGGACGTGCTGGATATCATTAACAAGAACGACAAAGACCAGGCCAAAGTGCGCGAGCAAGCCGATGCGCGCATGCTGCCGCTGGCTGACTTCAACCGCATGACCACGCTCGCTGTGGGCCGTTACTGGAAGAGCGCCACGCCCGACCAGCAAGCCGCACTGACCAAAGAATTCCGCACCATGCTGGTCCGCACCTACCTGACCGCGCTGACCGTGTATAAAGGCGCGCAGGTTAACGTGAAGGGCACGCGCCCGGGCGATTCGGCCGACGAGCAAACCGTGCAGACCGAAGTCAGCCTGCCGGGCCAGAAGCCGGTCGCGCTGGATTTCTACTTTGAAAAAACCGATTCGGGCTGGAAAGTGTTCGACATCGCGGTGGAAGGCATCAGCTTTATCAACAGCCACCGCAACCAGTTCGCCACCGTGATTCGTAAAGACGGTATTGATGGCCTGATCAAACAACTGGCGGCTGGCAATGCCAATTCGCCCGCGGCCAGCACCGCTGCCGCCAAAGGCGCCAGCAAGTGAGTAACGCAACCATGACCCCGCAGGGCGGCATCACCATGGAAAACGCGGGCGGGCAACTGCACGCAATCCAGTGGCCCGCCAGCGGAGACGTGGTGATCGACCTGGCCCAGGTGGGCGCGGTTGATTCGGCGGCGGTGTCGGTGCTGTTGCACTGGCAACGCGAAGCCAGGCGGCGGCAACTGCGGCTGCAATTGGCCCATGTGCCGCTGGCGCTGCAAGAACTGATCCGGCTGTATGGCGTGCAAACGCTGTTGCCGGCCAGTGCCTGAACCCATGCTTGTTAACAAAACCCCGTGCGCCGGGGTTTTGTTTATTGGTTTTTATTGAATTTGCCCCATCTTGTCTGCGCGGGGCGGGCCGGAAAAGCGCTTGCGCCTCCTCCGATCTGGCGAGATAAGCCAGAAGAAAACCACATACAATTCAGCTGTATCCAACCTGTTGCCCACTGAGATCCGCACCGATGCGCCGTCTGATCCTGATTGCTGCCCTGTTACTGTCGGCTTGTGCCACGCCGCAGAACAACTATGACCCGCTTGAGAAAGTAAACCGGGGTATTTTCGTCGTTAACAACGTGGTTGATCACACGCTGGTCCGTCCCGTTGCCGTGTTCTACAACGACTTCACGCCGCAGCCCATCAAACAGGGCACCACCAATTTCTTCGGCAATATCGATGATCTGTTCTCCAGCGTGGGTTCGCTGCTGCAGGGCAAGTTTACCGAGACCGCCAAGACGCTGGGCCGGGTGGCGGTCAACACCACCATCGGTGTGTTCGGTATCTTTGACTGGGCCTCCAACATGAACCTGCCCAAGCCCGATGAGGATATCGGCCAGGCGTTCGGTTCCTGGGGGATCGGCACCGGTCCGTATCTGATGCTGCCGCTGCTGGGCCCGTCCGATCTGCGTGATGTGGTGGACCCGACCGTGCGCGCCTTTGCCGGCCCGATTACCTGGTTTGATGTCGATACCGGCTGGAAGATTGCCTATGCCGCGGTGGACGGCGTCAACATGCGCGCCCAGGTGCTGCCGCTGGATGCGATGATCGAATCGCAACCGGATCCGTACGCTTATATCCGCGATGCCTATCTGCAACGCCGCTGGTACAAGGTGTATGACGGCAACGCGCCGCATCCGCTGAAGATGGGCGAAGACCTGGACGACGATGCGGATGATCCAGGCCCGACGCCGTCGGCCAAGCCCGCCGCAGACGCCAGCCAACCCGCCGCCGCCAACACCCCGGCCAGCGCGCCAGCCGCAGCGGTCAGCGCGGCTACGCCCGCTGCCGCAACTGCCAGCGACGCCGCCGCTGCGCCTTCCCCGGTGGCCGTAGCCGATGCCACCGCTGCGACGGCGCCGGTGGCAGCGCCTGCTGTGGATGCCTCGGCCGCCGGAGCCGCGCAGTGAGCGCCATCGAGTTCAACCAGGTCGTCAAGCATTACGGCCAGTTCCAGGCGCTGAAGTCGGTCAGTTTTAATGTGGAAGAAGGCGACTTCTTTGCGCTGCTGGGCCCCAACGGCGCAGGCAAAACCACGCTGATTTCCATCCTGGGCGGTCTGGCGCATGCCACGTCGGGTGCGGTGCGCATCATGGGCCACGATGTGGCCACCGATTACCGCAATGCGCGCCGCGCTGTCGGCATCGTGCCGCAAGAACTGGTGTTCGATCCGTTTTTTAACGTGCGCGAAACGCTGCAGTTTCAGTCCGGCTATTTTGGCCTGAAAAAAAACGACGACTGGATTGATGAAATCCTCGCCAGCCTGGGCCTGACCGACAAGGCGCACAGCAATATGCGCGCGCTGTCGGGCGGCATGAAACGCCGGGTAATGGTAGCGCAGGCGCTGGTGCACAAGCCGCCCGTCATCGTGCTGGATGAGCCCACCGCGGGCGTCGATGTCGAACTGCGGCAGACGCTGTGGCAGTTTATTCGTCGGCTTAATCAGCAAGGCTCCACCATCGTGCTGACCACGCACTATCTGGAAGAAGCCGAAGAGCTGTGCAATCGCATCGCCATGCTCAAACAAGGCCAGCTGATTGCGCTGGAAGACAAAGCCACGCTGCTGAACAAAGGCAAGTCGCGCACGCTGCGCATCAAGTTGCTGGACGGCACGCTGCCCGCCAGCCTGCAGCCCTTGGTGATTACGCAAGCGGGCCAGCAATATGACCTCAAGCTGAGCGATGTGGCCGCGCTCGACGATTTGCTGGCGCAGATCAAGCAAGCGGGCGTAACGCTGCGCGATATCGAGGTCAACAAGCCCGATCTCGAAGATATCTTCGTCGAAACCATGCACGGCACTGCCGCCTGAACCTGGATTGCGCCACTCACCGCGCCGGTGGGTGGCCAGCCAGGCTATCATTGCACGCCATATGCGCCACTGCGCGCCCACACCTGATCAGAACAAGCAGATACGACCCCGATGCAAGGCTTTCAAACCCTTTTTTATAAAGAGCTATTGCGCTTCTGGAAAGTCAGTTTCCAGACCGTGCTGGCGCCGATCCTGACCGCGTCTTTGTATCTGCTGATTTTTGCGCATGTGCTGGACAGCCATGTGCAGCCGTATCCGGGCGTGCGCTATACCGCGTTCCTGATTCCTGGCCTCGCCATGATGTCGATGCTGCAGAACGCGTTTTCCAACACCAGCTCGTCCATCATCCAGTCCAAGATCACCGGCAATCTGGTGTTTATCCTGCTGCCGCCGTTATCGCATCTCGAATTCTTTGCCGCCTATGTGCTGGCCGCCGTGGTGCGTGGCATCATCGTCGGCCTGGGCGTGTTGCTGGTCACGCTGGTGTTTGCGATTCCACCGGTGCAGCATCCGCTGTGGGTGCTGGTATTTGCGCTGATGGGCTGTGCCGCCATGGCCATCCTGGGCCTGATCGCCGGCATCTGGGCCGACAAGTTTGATCAGCTGGCCGCGTTCCAGAATTTTTTGATCATGCCGCTGACGTTTTTGTCGGGCGTGTTCTACTCCATTCATAGCCTGCCGCCGTTCTGGCAGGCCGTGTCCAACTGGAACCCGGTGTTCTACATCATCGATGGTTTCCGCTTCGGATTCTTTGGCGTGGCCGATGTTTCGCCCTGGCTGGCGCTGTCGGTCAGCGGTGCGGCGCTGTTTGCGCTCGCCTTGCTGGGCTATCAGCTGATAAAATCCGGTTACAAATTAAGGCACTAGAGAAAGCTTCTTCGTCATGACCCCTGAGCAAGTACAAACCCTGATCACCGACCGTCTGTCCGCCACCGCCTGTGAAGTCAACGGCGATGGCGCACATTTCTATGCCCGCATCGCCTCGCCGCGCTTTGACGGCCTGGGCTTGCTGGCCCGCCACCGCCTGGTTAAAGACGCCCTCAAGGACGTGATCGATTCGGGCGAACTGCACGCGCTGTCGCTCGAAAAAACCCTCACCCCCGCCGAATGGGCTGCGCGGTGAGCGACAACAAACGTTTCAGCCTTGATGCCATCGATGACAACAAGGCGGCGCTGGAAGCGGCAAAAAACAACGACAAAGGCTCGCGCGATCATTCGATGCAGAAGATCGTGGCGTTAACCAATCTGCCGTTTTTGATTGCCGTGGTGGCGTATTTGCTGTGGAAATTTCTGTAAGCTCTTTATTTTTCGCTGCGTAACTTCCCATCGGGGCCGATGGGCGCAGTGCTTGCCTTAACCGTTTTTTGCCGGGTCGCGACAGTAACATCATGGATAAACTCAAAATCACCGGTGGCCGCCCACTCAATGGCGAAATCACCATCTCTGGCGCCAAGAACGCCGCCCTGCCGATCCTGTGCGCCAGCCTGCTGACCGCCGACACGCTGCGCCTGACCAATGTGCCCCAACTGCGTGACGTCAAGACCACGCAAAAGCTGCTGCAAGGCATGGGCGTGCGCGTCATGACCGACAACGTGCACGAGTTCGAAATCACCGCCAACGCGGTTAACGAACTGTGCGCGCCGTACGATCTGGTCAAGACCATGCGCGCTTCGATCCTGGTGCTGGGCCCCACGCTGGCCCGCTTTGGCGAAGCGCAGGTGTCGTTGCCCGGTGGCTGTGCCATTGGCGCACGTCCGGTGGATCAGCACATCAAAGGCTTGCAGGCGATGGGCGCACAAATCGTCATCGAGCATGGCTACGTCAAAGCCCAAGGCAAGCTGAAGGGCGCGCGCATCGTCACTGATATGGTCACCGTCACCGGTACCGAAAACCTGATGATGGCGGCCGTGCTGGCCGAAGGCGTCACCACTATCGAAAACGCCGCGCGCGAACCCGAAGTGGTGGATCTGGCTGAATGCCTGATCGCCATGGGCGCGAAAATCAGCGGCCACGGCACCGATACCATCTCGATTGAAGGCGTAAAAGAACTGCATGGCGCCACGCACGCCGTGGTGCCCGATCGCATCGAAACCGGCACCTTTTTGTGCGCCGCCGCTGCCGCGCAAGGCCGGGTGGTATTGCGCAATACCCGCGCCAATATCCTCGAAGCCGTGCTCGACAAGTTGCGCGAAGCCGGTGCCTATATCGAAGCCGGTGACGACTGGATTGCGCTGGACATGAAACAACGCGCCAAGGCCGTCAACGTACGCACGCTGCCCTATCCGGCTTTCCCGACCGACATGCAGGCCCAGTTCATGATGTTGAACTGCATTGCGGAAGGCACCAGCGTGATGACCGAAACCATCTTTGAAAACCGCTTTATGCACGCGCCGGAACTAACGCGCATGGGCGCCAATATCGCCACCGAAGGCAACACCGCCGTGGTGCAAGGCGTGAGCAAATTGTCGGGCGCGACCGTAATGGCCACTGATTTGCGCGCGTCGGCTTCGCTGGTGATCGCGGGCCTGGTGGCGGAAGGCGAAACCATCGTTGATCGCATCTATCACCTGGACCGCGGCTACGAACATATCGAAGCCAAGCTCGGTGGTGTGGGCGCGCAGATCGAGCGCATCTCGTGAGTTTGTTTACGCTGAATCCCAAGCCAGCGGCGGAAGACAGCGACGGCAAACTGCCGCCGCCATCGCAGCTGGAAAAAGGCTTTGCCGTCATCGCCCATCTATCTGGCCTGTGCTGGTTGCCGATGGTGCCGATTCAGGTGCTGGCTTTGGTGATTCCGTTTGTGATTCTGCAATTTGCGCGTGTGCATTCCGAATTTGTCGAACAGCACGCCGCGCAGGCCGCCAATTTCCAGTTGCTGATGGCGTGCTTTTATATCGTGGCGCTGCTGCTGACCGCTGCCACGCATAGCCCGATTCCGCTCTGGTGGGTGGGTATCGGCTCCAGCCTGTTTGCATTGTGGGAAGGCGCCAAAGCCATCAATGGCTGGCCGTCGCGGTATCCCGTGTCGATCCGGCTGTTTAAATAACAGACAGCCAGGCCGGGCGTTAACGCCTCTTCATCAACATTCCAGGCCCGCGCGCTGCGGGTGGACCAGAACATGATCACCATTGCGTTATCCAAAGGCCGCATTTTTGAAGAAACCCTGCCCTTGCTGGCCGCTGCGGGCATCGTGCCCAGCGAAGCGCCGGAAAGCTCGCGCAAGCTGATCATCGGCACCAACCGTGACGATGTGCGCCTGATTATCGTGCGCGCCACCGACGTGCCGACCTATGTGCAATACGGCGCGGCTGATCTGGGCGTGGCGGGCAAGGATGTGCTGCTGGAACACGGCGGCGCGGGCGTGTATCAACCGCTGGATCTGGAGATTGCCAAATGCAGCCTGATGGTGGCCGTGCAGCAAGGTTTTGATTATCTGGGCGCGGTGCAGCAAGGCGCGCGTCTGCGTGTGGCCACCAAATACACCGATTGCGCGCGCGAACACTTTGCTGGCAAAGGCGTGCACATTGATCTGATCAAGCTGTATGGCTCGATGGAACTGGCCCCGCTGGTCGGTCTGGCCGATTGCATTGTTGATCTGGTGTCCACCGGTGGCACACTCAAGGCCAACAATCTGGTGGCCGTCGAACACGTGCGTGATATTAGCTCGCGCCTGATCGTCAACCAGGCCGCGCTGAAGCTCAAACACGACCAGCTGCAACCGATCATCGATACCTTTGCCGCCACCGTGGCGGCGCGACACCATTCCTGACCTCATCCCCGGCCCTGATTGCGCCCACGCCCACCGCGCCGGCGCAATCAGGCCTCGCAAAGAACCGTTACCCCGGCACTGTGCCGCATCGGTATAATCGTTTTCCCCAGGTATCTAACCGGACCTTCGAACATGCTCCGCCGTCTTGATTCCCGCGCCGCCGAATTCCGTAGCCAGTTGCAAGATCTGCTGGCCTTTGAAACCTCGCAAGACCCCGAAGTGGATGCGCGCGTCGCTGCCATCCTCGACGACGTCAAACACCGTGGCGATGCGGCGCTGATCGAGTACACGCAACGCTTTGATGGCGTTGACACCAACAGCATGGCGCAGCTCGAAATCACGCAAGAACAACTGCAAGAGGCGTTCGAGCGCCTGTTGCCGCAGCAAAAAGACGCGCTGCAAGCGGCCGCCGCCCGGGTGCGCCGCTATCACGAACACCAAAAAGCCAGCTCGTGGCAATACACCGACGAAGACGGCACGCTGCTGGGGCAGCAAGTTACGCCGCTGGATCGCGTCGGCATTTACGTGCCGGGCGGCAAGGCGTCGTACCCGTCGTCCGTGCTGATGAATGCCATCCCCGCGCATGTGGCCGGGGTCCCCGAAATCATCATGGTGGTGCCCACCCCGCGTGGCGAACGCAATGATCTGGTGCTGGCCGCCGCCTATATCGCCGGTGTAACCCGCGTGTTTACGCTGGGTGGCGCGCAAGCGGTGGGCGCCTTGGCCTATGGCACCCAAACCGTGCCGCAAGTCGACAAGATTACCGGCCCGGGCAATGCCTATGTGGCGGCCGCCAAGCGCCGCGTATTCGGCATCGTCGGCATCGATATGGTGGCGGGCCCGTCCGAGATTCTGGTGATCTGTGATGGCAGCACCGACCCGGACTGGATTGCCATGGACCTGTTCTCGCAGGCCGAGCACGACGAAATCGCCCAGGCCATTCTGCTGTGCCCCGATGCCGCTTTTATCGAACAAGTGGCCGCCAGCATCGAGCGCCAACTGCCCGAAATGCCGCGCGCCGACATCATCCGTGCCAGCCTGACCGGCCGCGGCGCGCTGATCCAGGTGAAAGACCTGCAGGAAGCCTGCGACATCGCCAACTGGATTGCGCCGGAGCATCTGGAATTGTCGGTGGAACATCCGCAAATCTGGTTGCCCGAACTGAAGCATGCTGGCGCCATCTTCCTGGGCAAGTTCACCTCGGAAGCGCTGGGCGATTATTGCGCCGGCCCCAACCATGTGTTGCCAACCGCGCGCACCGCACGCTTTGCCAGCCCGCTGGGCGTTTATGATTTCCAGAAGCGCACCAGCCTGATCCAGGTATCGGCCGCTGGCGCGCAAACGCTGGGCCGCATCGCCAGCACGCTGGCGCATGGCGAAGGGTTGCAAGCGCACGCGCGTTCGGCTGAATATCGCCTCGACGAAAAATAAAAACATCCAATCAACGACTTGTATCCCTGAAGAGACTCGCAATGCGGCAAGCCCAGGTCACGCGTAATACGCTCGAAACCCAGATCACGGTCTCCATCAATCTGGATGGCACCGGCACATCGAAGTTCGATACCGGCGTTCCGTTTCTGGAACACATGATGGATCAGATCGCCCGCCATGGTCTGATCGACCTCGATATCGTGGCCAAAGGTGATCTGCATATCGACGCGCACCATACCGTCGAAGATGTGGGCATCACGCTGGGCCAGGCGCTGGCCAAGGCGCTGGGCGACAAGAAAGGCATCCGTCGCTACGGCCATGCCTATGTGCCGCTGGATGAAGCGCTGTCGCGCGTGGTGATTGATCTGTCGGGCCGGCCGGGGCTGGAATACGGTGTCACCTATACCCGTGCAGCCATCGGCGGCTTTGATGTCGATCTGTTTGGCGAGTTTTTCCGCGGCTTTGTTAACCACGCTGCCGTCACCTTGCATATCGACAATCTGAAA
Source organism: Amantichitinum ursilacus (assembly GCF_001294205.1). Taxonomy (GTDB): domain Bacteria; phylum Pseudomonadota; class Gammaproteobacteria; order Burkholderiales; family Chitinibacteraceae; genus Amantichitinum; species Amantichitinum ursilacus. The sequence goes on along the minus strand of NZ_LAQT01000003.1, from coordinate 58,748 downwards.
GGCCAGAATGCGCATCATCAGGCCGAGACCATCTTCAAAGCCTTTGGCCGCGCGCTGCGTATGGCCATTGAGCACGATGACCGTATGGCGGGCGTAACCCCGTCCACCAAGGGCACGCTGGTCGGCTAAGCCGCACCAGCCCGCTTCTTAACAACGGGAACAGTTATGCGAATCGCGATTGTGGATTACGGCATGGGCAACCTGCACTCCGTAACCAAAGCGTTGGAACACGTGGCGGGTGATGCCGATATCGTGCTGACCGATGACCCGCTGGTGGTCGAGGCCGCCGATAAAGTGGTGTTCCCCGGTCAGGGCGCCATGCCCGACTGTATGCGCTATCTGCAAAACAGCGGGTTGGAAGACGCAGTGCGCGACGCCGCCAGCCACAAGCCGTTTCTGGGCATTTGCGTGGGCGCTCAACTGCTGTTTGACCATAGCGAAGAAGGCGATACCAACGGCATGGGCATCTTTGCCGGTGACGTGGTGCGCTTTCCCAAAGCTGCCATGGTGGATGAGCACGGCCAGAAGCTGAAAGTGCCGCACATGGGCTGGAACCAGATGATGATCAAGCGCGATCACCCGCTGTGGGCCGGTATTCCCGATCTGGATCGCTTTTATTTTGTGCATAGCTATCACTTTCGGCCCAGCGATGACATCACGGTGATCGAAAGCGCTTATCCTTACCGTTTTGCCGCCGCGGTGGCGCGCGATAATATTTTCGCGATCCAGTGCCACCCGGAAAAAAGCCATCATGCCGGGCTGCAGTTGCTTAAAAATTTCGTACACTGGGATGGTCGTCCGTAATCCGGCGCTGTCACACCTAATAACCTGACTTCATTGAAGTTTTTGCATCATGCTGATTATTCCTGCTATTGATTTGAAAGACGGCCACTGCGTACGCCTGCGCCAGGGCTTGATGGAAGACGCCACCGTATTCTCGGAAGAACCCGCCGCAATGGCGCGCCACTGGCTGGATGCCGGCGGCCGTCGTCTGCATCTGGTTGATCTGAACGGCGCGTTTGCCGGCAAGCCCAAAAACCTGGACGCCATTAAAGGCATCCTGCGCGAAGTCGACGGTCAGGTGCCGGTGCAACTGGGTGGCGGTATCCGCGATCTGGACACCATCGAGCGTTATCTGGATGCCGGTATCGATTACGTGATCATCGGCACCGCCGCGGTCAAGATTCCGGGCTTTCTGCACGAAGCGTGCGATGCGTTTCCGGGCCATATCATCGTCGGTCTGGATGCCAAGGATGGCTTTGTTGCCACCGATGGCTGGTCCAAGATCACCGAGCACGATGTGATTGATCTGGCGCGCCGCTTCCAGGATTACGGCGTCGAGAGTGTGATCTACACCGATATCGGCCGCGACGGCATGCTCAGCGGCGTCAATATCGAAGCCACGGTCAAGCTGGCGCAAGCGCTGACGATCCCCGTGATTGCTTCGGGCGGCCTGACCAATCTCGACGACGTGCGCGCACTGTGTGCAGTAGAGAGCGAAGGCATCGAAGGTGTGATTACCGGCCGCGCCATTTACGAAGGCACCATCGACTTTGCCGCCGCGCAGCAAGTGGCGGACGAATCGATTGCAGCTTAAGCGCGCTGCCAGCACGCTGATCAGGTTGTAAAGCTGGACCGGGCCCTGTGCCCGGTTCTGTCCGTTTCGCGCGGCGTATACGCCCCGCATCATTCGTTGTTCAAGCCCAGGCCTGCCACACCATGCCCTTAGCCAAACGCATTATTCCCTGTCTTGATGTCACCGCTGGCCGCGTGGTCAAAGGGGTCAATTTTACGGAACTGCGCGACGCCGGTGATCCGGTAGAAATCGCCAAACGCTATGACGACCAGGGCGCGGACGAGCTGACGTTTCTGGACATCACCGCGTCCTCGGACGACCGCGATCTGATCCTGCATGTGATCGAAGCGGTGGCGTCGCAAGTGTTTATTCCGCTCACCGTCGGCGGTGGCGTGCGCAAGGTGGACGATGTGCGCCGTCTGCTCAACGCCGGCGCGGACAAGATCAGCATCAACACCACGGCCGTGCTTAATCCGCAGGTGGTTAAAGAAGCGGCCGACAAGTTTGGCAGCCAGGCCATCGTGGTGGCCATCGACGCCAAATCAGTCACGCCCGACAACAGCCGCTGGGAAATCTTTACGCATGGCGGGCGTCAGGCCACCGGGCTGGATGCGGTGGAATGGGCCATCAAGATGCAAGCGCTGGGCGCGGGCGAAATCCTGCTGACCAGCATGGACCGCGACGGCACCCGTATCGGCTTTAACTTGCCGCTGACGCGCGCGATCTCGGACGCAGTGGATATCCCGGTGATCGCCTCGGGCGGCGTGGGCAATCTGCAGCATCTGGTGGAAGGCGTGAGCGAAGGCCATGCCGATGCCGTGCTGGCTGCGTCGATTTTCCACTTTGGCGAATACACGGTGCGCCAGGCCAAAGAAGCCATGCGCGACGCCGGCATTGAGGTGCGCCTGTGAGCTGGCTAGATGAAATCCATTTTGACGGCAACGGTCTGGTGCCGGTGATTGCCCAGGATGCCGAAACCGGCCGCGTGCTGATGTTTGCCTTTGCCAACCGCGAGGCGGTCGAGCTTTCGGCCGCGAAGCTCACGGCGCATTACTGGACACGTTCGCGCCAGAAGCTGTGGCACAAAGGCGAAGAGTCTGGCCACGTGCAGCACATCAAGGAAATCCGCCTGGATTGCGATGGCGACGTGCTGATTTATCTCATCCATCAGGATGGCGGCATTGCGTGCCACACTGGGCGCGAAAGCTGTTTTTTCCGCCGCCTTGAGGGCGATCAATGGCAGACAGTCGACGCCGTGCTAAAAGACCCCAGCGAAATCTACCGAGCCTGAACCCAGGAAATCATAGGGTGGGTCTAGACCCACCCACCAAAGCCGCTAGCGAGCCGCTTTGCGCCCGCTATTTGCCATTGCCGATTTGGTTAACACTTTCAAGAACGTGGTTCGCCCGGTTTGCAGATTTTGTTCACGGCTTTGAGTGGTGGGTCCAGACCCACCCTATGCGCGGCATCAGTCACGCGCAAGCAACGATTTCCACCCTATAATTCGCTTTTTGCTTTCTGGAACCGCACACATGGTCTCCGCCGATATTCTTGAACGCCTGGATCGCACGCTCAGCGAGCGCCGCAGCGCGGACCCGTCCACGTCGTACGTGGCCAGGCTGTTTCATAAAGGGCAAGAAGCTATCCTGAAAAAGGTGGGCGAAGAAGCCGTCGAAACCATCATGGCCGCCAAAGACAACGACCGCCTGCATCTGGTGCGCGAGGTGGCGGATTTGTGGTTTCACACGCTGGTGTTGCTCAAGCACGAAGGCCTGAGCCATGAAGATGTGCTGGCCGAACTGGCGCGGCGCGAAGGCATTTCGGGCATTGAAGAAAAAGCCTCTCGTCCGAAGGAAGATTGAGGCATCGGCCGCGTTGAACTTTGCCATTTATCTCTGCCGAACTACAGATAAACAGCAAGCTCAGGCGCGATGACCGGCAACGCGTCTATAAACTGGAGAACACAATGAGCGATTGCCTGTTTTGCAAGCTCGCCAACGGCGAAATCCCGACGCAAAAACTGTACGAAGACGAACACATGGTCGCCTTCAACGATATTCATCCGGTGGCCGATGTGCATTTTCTGATTGTGCCGAAACTGCATCTCGATTCGCTGGCGCATACCGATGCGTCGCACGAAGCGCTGCTGGGCAAGATGCTGCTGCAAGCGCCGAAACTGGCGGCGCAGCAGGGTTTGAAAGACGGTTTCCGGACTGTCATCAATACGGGCAAAGGCGGGGGGCAGACTTTCTTCCACCTGCATATCCATGTCTTTGGCGGCGCGGGCCTGAATCCGCATATCGCTGAAGTCACCACCCAATGAGCGGCAATGCGCCGCAGGGAGCAATGAAATGGGTTCTTTGAGTATCTGGCATTGGCTGATTGTTCTGGCCGTCGTGGTGTTGATTTTTGGCACCAAAAAACTGCGCAACGTGGGCAATGACCTGGGCTCGGCCGTGAAGGGCTTCAAGGAAGGCATGGCCAGCGAAGACAAACCGGCCGTGCCGCCGCAAGTCACCGCCACCAAGACCACCGACCTCGAAAGCGGCCGCGTGATCGACACCGCCGAGCGCGACAAACGCTAACCCCGCAAGGATCGCTACGCCGTGTTTGATATCAGCCTGGGCGAACTGGCCGTGATCGGCGCCGTTTCACTGGTGGTGATCGGCCCCGAAAAACTGCCAAAAGTGGCGCGTACCGTGGGTATGCTGATCGGCCGCGCCCAGCGTTTTACCGCCAATGTCAAAGCCGACCTCGACCGCGAAATCGCTCAAGGCGAGCTGGCCAAGCTAGAGGCCGAAATGCGCGCGCAGGGCAACGATTTGCGCAACAGCATCGCGCAGCCGTTTGTGGATGCCAAAGCCGCGTTGGTCGATAGCACCGCTGACGCCAAAGCGGCCTTGCTGGAGCCGACGCCAGAGCCCCAAGTGGCCGCACTGGAGCGTGCGCCAATCACGCCGGTGGCGGCTGCGGCCACCGCGTTGTCACCCGAAGAAGAAGAGCGCAAGCATCACGCCGAAGCCAATGGACTGCCTTATGTGCCGCTGGCGCAAGGCCAGGCGTTGGTGCCACCGCCTGCGCCCGCAGCCTTGGTCACGCCACCGCTGGCAGACGCTTTGCCGCAGGCGCATATCCCGGAATACGCACCGCCCGTGGATGAGCGCCAGCTTGATCTGTTTGCTGCCCCCTCCTCCGCGCCTGCCGCAGGCGCCAACTCGCGAGATCGCCGCTAACTTATGCAGCAGACCGATTTTCAGCCACTTCTGGTTCATCTGATCGAGCTGCGCACCCGGCTTGTCCGTGCCGGCATCGGCTTTTTGCTTGCATTTGCCGTCTGCTTTTATTTTTCCGGGCAGATTTACGACTTTATGGTCTACCCGCTCACCTCGGTATTGCCGGGGCAAAAGCTGGTGTCGATCGGCATTGCCTCACCGTTTCTGGTGCAGATGAAAATGGCGGCCATGGCCGCTTTTGTAGTCTCGTTGCCCAGCACGCTGTATCAGGCCTGGGCTTTTGTGGCGCCTGGCCTGTATGTGCACGAAAAGAAAATGGTGCTGCCGCTGATTGTGTCGTCCACCGTGCTGTTTTTCTGCGGCATGGCGTTCGCCTATTACGTGGTGTTCAAAACCGTGTTCGGTTTTCTGTCGTCGCATGCGCCGGCTTCGATGACGTGGCTGCCCGATTCCGATCAGTACCTCAGCTTCATCCTCGGCATGTTCCTGTCGTTTGGCGTGACCTTTGAAGTGCCGGTGGCGATTGTGCTGCTGGTGTGGATTGGCGTGGTGACTGTCGAAAAACTGCGCAGCTGGCGCCCGTATGTGATTGTCGGCTCGTTTGTGGTGGCGGCCGTCATCACCCCGCCTGATGCGTTGTCGCAATGTATGCTGGCCATCCCGTTATGGCTGCTGTTTGAAGTGGGTTGCGTGGTGGCAGGCTGGACCGGCCGCCGCAAAGTACCCGATGCCCAATCTGACCCATTAGAAGAATGAAACATTACTCGCTGCGTGTTTATCAGGCCCTGCTGTTCTTGCTGGCCGCCGTCCCTTGCGGCATTCCCTACCGTTATCCTCCCAACCCGGTTTTTCCGTCCGAACTGGCGGCCTACGGATTCTGTGGCCTGCTGATTCTGGCGGCGGCGCTGCTGCCCGCCCAACCGGCGCACAAGCGCACCGGCTTGCCGTTGATGAGCCTGCCGTGGTTTTTGCTGGCCGCCGTACTGGCCATCCAGGTGGTGGTGCTGCCGCTGTATTACTGGTCGGAGCGCACCATTCCGCTGGCGTACCTGATCGGCGCGGGCCTGACCGTATGGAGCCTGGCACGCGCCCGGGACGAATTTACGCTGCAACCGCTGGCCGAAGCCTTGGCGTGGGGCTTGCTGGTGGGCGCGTTGTTCAATTCGGGCACCGCCGTGCCGCAGGTTATCCAGGTCATCAAGAACGGCTCGGGCCTGGTGTTTGGCAACATCGGCCAGAAGAATATGTACGGCCACTATCTGACGTGGGGCATCGCCGCCGCCGCGTGGCTGATGGCGGATCGCAAATTGCCGGTGTGGTCGTGGGCGCTGCTGGTGAGCTGGCTGGCGCTGTCGACGGCCTGGTGCGGTTCGCGTTCCATCCTGGTGTATATCTGCGTGTGGATTGTATTTGGCGGCGTGTTGTTTGCCAGCACGCGCGGGCTTAATCGCCGCTTTGCCGGTTTCCTGCTGGCCTCGGCCGCGCTGATGCTGGCCATGCAGTTTATCGCGCCGCTGATCAGCGAAATCATCCAGTCATTCGAGCACGCCAAAAACGCGGTCCCCACCGGCTTGTCGCGCCTCGATTCCAACGGCGCACGCCGCCTGGTGGAATGGCACAAAGCCTGGACCGTGTTTACCGAACACCCGATCCTGGGCATCGGTTGGGGCGCCTATGGCGCGGAAAGCGTACGTCTGCAGGTGATCCCGGCGTTTGCGCGCGTTGAAGAAAGCGTGCTGTTCACCCATTGCCACAACTCGCTGCTTAACCTGATGGCCGAAACCGGCATCATCGGCACCGGTGTGGTGGTCGCCCCCATCCTGATGGCGTTTGGTGCGTTGTGGCGGCGTCGGCACGATGCGGTCACGGTATTTGCCGCGTCGCTGGTGCTGGTGTCCATCCTGCATAGCCTGGTCGAATACCCGCTGTGGTACTTCCACTTTTTCGGCCCGTTTGCCGTGATGTTGTTCTTCCTGTTTGATGCCACGCCGTTTGGCGAAGACAGCACCGCGCTGCGCCGGACCGTCGCCATCGCGGCTGGCGCGCTGGTATTTGCGCTGGGCATTGCAGGTACGCATTACTACATCAAGCTGTATCCGATTATGGATACGTCGTCACGCGCTGGCGAAAACGCCCGCCGCATGAAGCTGCTGGAAGAACTGCGCGAGAATCCGCTGGTGGATTATTTTGCCGAATTCGGCCTGTCCAACTTTGTCACCGCGTCGCGGTCCGATATTGGCTGGAAGCTGGGCCTGGTCAGCCGTCTGAACGCGGTGCATCCGTACCCGGGCCAGTTGTCGGACGAATCCATCATGTTGGCGCTGCAAGGCAAAGACATGGCGCTGGCGCACACGCGCATGCGCCAGGCCGTGTTTGCCTTCCCGGAAAGCCTCGGTTACTTCCGCAATGAGGTCAGCAAATATCCCACCGAGCCCAATGTGCAGTTGTTGATGCGCGATGTGGAAGATGGCGAAGTCATGTTTGGCAAGCGGGCGTATAACCCGGATGACGACAGCGACGAATAAACCGTCACTCGCCGCTCTCGCCTTAACCAAAAAAAGCGCGTCGCCCCAACAGGGCCACGCGCTTTTTTGTTGCACTCAAGCAGCAGCTCAGTATTTAGCCGCGGGTTTTCTGCGCGTAATCCGCCACGCGCGCGCCATAGATCTTTGCGGTTTCCAGATCGCCGGGCAGCGGGCCTTCTTCAGGCGACCCATCCGATGGCGATTGCGCCAGCGCGCCGGCAAAGCCCGCCAGATAGTTGATGTCGTTGCGCGTGGCCGCCTTGGTATTGGCGGGCATCAGGCCAGTGCCGATCCAGATCATGCCTTGCTGCTGCGACAGCGTGAAGAAATAGGTCAGCGTCGAGCCTTTGTCGCCATTCATGCTGGCCGAATTGGTAAAGCCGCCAGCCACTTTGTCCTTCCACTTGCCGCCAAACCACGGTTTGGAAGACGCATCGGCAAATTTCTTGAATTGCCAGGATGGGCCGCCCATATAGGTGGGCGAGCCAAACAGGATGGCATCGGCGGCATCCAGCGCGGCCCACACCTCTTCGCCCAGATTGCCCTCGGCATCAATGGCGTACAGCGTTGCTTCTACCCCCGCCACACTGGCCGCCCCGGCATGGATTGCCTCAGCCTGCTTTTTGGTATGCCCGTAACCACTGTGATAAACCACTGCCACTTTAGCCATGCTGTTGTCCTCGTAGGTTGTCTGGAAAGATGCGGTTCATTATGGCCGCTGATGCCAGCCCGGCAAGTGCTGATTCCTGAGCAAGTCATTCAGTACGCTTGAACATGCCTTGCGGATGCAGCCGCATAGGGTTGCTTTTGCGCCACAACCGACGAACGGTTTTTATCTGCCAGTACCGTTCAGACGCGCTGTAAGGCGGCTCCAATCAGCAGATGCTGATAAATGCTGTGTTTGCAGGGTCCCGGTACATTTCACAGCACCGACCAACCTTACAAACAGGCTGGGAGGGGCCCTGGTTATTTAAAAACCGTCCAGCTCCGACAATCTGCTCCGTGTTCAACAAACCCAAACCCGGAGCCCTCATCATGAGCAAAACCATTCTGGCAGTGGACGATTCGCCCTCCATCCGTCAACTGGTGGGCTTTACGCTGCGTAACGCGGGCTACACCGTGACCGAAGCGCCGGATGGCAAAGCCGCGCTCGATCTGGCGCGTAAAGGCAAGTTCGATCTGATCTTTACCGACGTCAACATGCCGGGCCTGGATGGCATCGAACTGACGCGCAGTGTGCGTGCGCTGCCGGGCTGGGCGGGCACCCCGATTCTGATTCTGACCACCGAAGCCAGCGACGAAATGAAGCAAAAAGGCAAAGCCGCGGGCGCGACCGGCTGGTTGGTTAAACCGTTTGATCCGGCCAAGCTGCTGGCCGCTGTTAGCCGTGTGATTGGCTAAGACGATGGCCGCCTCGGGTCTCGATCAATTTCTTGGCGTCTTTCTCGACGAAGCCGATGAGCATCTGGCCACCGTCGAAACGCTGCTGCTCGGGCTGGAAAACCAGCAACCGGACGCAGAAGACCAGAACGCCATTTTCCGGGCAGCGCACTCCATCAAGGGTGGCGCTGCAACCTTTGGCTTGCCCGACGTGGCCGAGCTGACGCACGAAGTCGAATCGTTGCTGGACGAAGTGCGTCATGGCGAGCGCGCGTTGGATCGCGTGTTGTTTGAACTGGTTTTAGAAGCGGTCGACGTCATCAAATTGATGCTGAGCGATTACCGCCAGCATGGCCGCTGCCTGGCGCCGCATGGCGTGATGCTGTTGCCGCGCCTGCGTGATCTGCTCGGCAACGCCGTGGCCGACGCGCCGGTAGTGCGTGCCAACGCTCAGGACGAAAGCCCCACCCGTTGCACCCTGGTGGCGCCAGCGGGTGAAAGCGTCGACATCATTGCTTTGCTCGAATTACTCGGTGATTTCCGCGACAGCCGTTTGCTGCCGCCGGATAACCCCGACCAGCCGATCGTGATTGATTGCGCCACTGCCGCCGACGCCAGCCGTTTGCAAGGCGTGCTGGCGCGTGAATTGCGCGGCTGCACCATCATCCTGACGCCGCTGACCGCTGCGCAGGTGGCTGATGACGAAGGCTTTGGCTTGTTTGATGACGAACCGGTGCGCGACATTCTGGACGACGGTTTCGGCCTGTTCGACGACGAACCCACCGCCCCGGCCGATGTACTGACCGACGCTGATTTCGGTCTGTTTGACAGCGAACCCGTTGTGGCCAGCAACGCCATGCCGGTGCCCGCAGCTGAAACCCCGTTTGCCGGCTTTGGCCTGTTTGAACCCGCGCCGCCCAAGCCGGTGGCGCAAAAAGTATCTGAGACCGTGCGTGCCGCTGAAACCCGCGCCGCCGAAACCATTCGCGTTAACGTCGACAAGGTCGACCAGCTGCTCAACCTGATTGGCGAGCTGGTCATTACCCAATCGATGCTGGCGCAGTACTCCAGCGAACTCGACCCGACGCGCCACGAGCGTTTGTTGGCCGGTGTCGAGCAACTGCAACGCAATAGCCGTGATCTGCAAGAGTCGGTGATGGCGATCCGCATGTTGCCGGTGTCGAATATTTTCAGTCGCTTTCCGCGGCTGGTGCGCGAAACCGCCACGCGTCTGGACAAGAAAGTCACGCTGAAGCTGGTGGGCGAAAGCACTGAAATCGACAAAGGCTTTATCGAGAAGCTGGCCGACCCGCTGACGCATTTGATCCGCAACAGCCTCGACCATGGCGTGGAAACCCCGGCACATCGCCTGCAATGCGGCAAACCGGAAACCGCCACGCTGACCTTGCGGGCGTTCCATCAAGGCGGCCATATCGTCATTCAGGTGATTGATGACGGCGCCGGTCTGGACCGCGCCCGCATTCTGGCCAAGGCCAAAGAACGTAATTTGCCGGCCCATGACGGCATGCATGACGAAGAAGTGTGGAACCTGATTTTTGAGCCGGGTTTCTCCACCGCCGCCACGGTCAACGATCTGTCGGGCCGCGGCGTGGGCATGGATGTGGTCCGTCGCAACATCCAGCAAATGGGTGGCCGCGTGGATATCCAGTCGTGCTCGGGCATCGGCACCACGATTTCGCTGTATCTGCCGCTAACGCTGGCGATTCTGGATGGCATGGCGGTCGAAGTGGCCGGCGAAACCTACATCGTGCCGCTGACCTATATCGCCGAATCGCTGCAACCGCGCGAACAGGACATCAAGCAGGTCAGCGGCAAGGGTTGTTTGCTGCAGATCCGCGAAAACTATGTACCGCTGGCCAGTCTGGCCGAGCTGCTGGGCACCGTACCGGGCAAGCCGCATGCGCATGAAGGCCTGTGCATGGTGCTGCAGAACGATGACCGCCAGCTGGCTGTGTGTGTCGATGATCTGCTGGGCCAGCACCAGGTGGTCATCAAGAGCCTGGAAGCCAATTACCGCAAAGTGCCGTATATCAGCGGCGCCACGATTATGGGCGATGGCCGGGTGGCGCTGATCCTTGATGTTGAATCGTTATTCCGTACTGGTCGTTCGGTCAGCACGGACCCCCATGCCAGCACGCTGGCGGCTTGAAGGACTGACCGAAATGACTAACGCAACCACCACTTATGGCGCCGCCTGGTCGGCCAGCGACGAATATCTGATCTTTGCGCTGGGCCAGGAAGAATACGGCCTGGATATCCACAAGGTGCAGGAAATCCGCGGCTATGACGCCGTAACCCGCATCGCCAATACGCCCGACTTTATTAAAGGCGTGATCAATCTGCGCGGCACCATCGCCCCCATCGTCGACTTGCGCATCAAGTTTGGCCTGGGCGAAGTGCGCTACGACGACTTTACCGTGGTCATCATCCTGAACGTGGCCGACCGTGTGATCGGCATCGTGGTGGATGGGGTCTCGGATGTCACCACGTTGCCGGAATCCAGTATCAGCGCCATGCCTACCCTCGGCGCCAGCATCGACCAGCGGTTTCTGGTGGGGCTGGGCACGCTGGACGAGCGCATGGTCATCCTGCTGGACATCGAACGTCTGATGACCAGCGACGAAATGCAGTTAGTGGAACCGGCTGCTGCCTGATTCCCGTTTATCTATCTCAATCATTTTTTAAATCTGAATCTGGAGCAGCCAACATGGGTCTGTTTAATCGTCAAGCCGAAGTCCGCGCCGACCAACTCGCCAACGTCATCATGGCCATGGCCGATGGCAACTTTGATCAACCGCTGAACGCGGGCACGGATGCCACCAACACCCGCGTTTATGATGCGCTGCGTCGCCTGCAAGGTACGCTGCGCGACCAACGCGCCGAAGCGCGTCAAACCGAAGAACTGGAAGGCGCCCTGCGCGGCATGATCCAGAAGCATCAGGATGGCTGGATTGATGAAGTCATCGCCACCAACCGCTTTAGCGGCACCCACAGCCGCATCGCCGGCGACATCAACGAACTGGTGGCCGCGCATATTGCCGTCAAGATGAAAGTGGTGGACGTGGTCACCGCTTATGCTCAGGGCGATTTCAGCCGGCCGATGGACCGTTTGCCGGGCAAGAAAGCGCAGATCACCGAAGCCATCGACAAGGTGCAACGCGGTCTGGAAGAAGCCGACCAGGCCACCAAAGAAGCCAACGATATTCTGGCAGGCATGGCGCAGGGCGACCTGAGCCGTCGCATGCATGGCAGCTATCATGGCCGCTTCCTCGACCTGACCAGCAGCATCAACGCCGTCGGCGACAGCATGAGCGAGATCATTGAAGAAATGCGCCATATGTCCGCCGAACACGAAAAAGGCGATATCGATGTGCAAATCAACGCCGACCGCTTCCAGGGCGCATATCGCACCATGGCGCAAGGTGTAAACGAGATGGTCGGCGCGCATATCTCGGTCAAGAAAAAAGCCATGGCGGTGATCAAGGCATTTGGCGAAGGCGATTTCAACGCGCCGATGGAACAACTGCCGGGCAAGAAAGCGTTTATCAACCAGACCATCGAACAAGTGCGCACCAATCTGCAGGCGCTGAACGCCGATGTGGTGATGCTGAACGAAGCCGCCGCGGCCGGCCTGATTGAAACGCGTGCCGATGTCAGCCGCCATCAAGGCGACTTTGCCCGCATCGTGCAAGGCATGAACCAGACGCTGGAAACGCTGGTGGAACCGATCATCACCGTTAAAGGCGCGGCCGGCATGGTCAACAGCGCCGCGCGTGAAATCGCCGCAGGCAATAACAACCTGTCGCGTCGTACCGAAGAACAAGCCGCATCGCTGGAAGAAACCGCCGCCAGCGTGGAAGAACTGACCGCCACCGTGAAGCAGAATGCCGCCAATGCGCAGCAAGCCAGCCAGTTGGCGTCGGAAGCCAGCGTGGTGGCCGACAAGGGTGGCGCGGTAGTCAACAAGGTGGTGTCGACCATGGCGTCGATCGACGAAAGCTCGCGCAAAGTGGTCGAAATTATCAGCGTGATTGATGGCATCGCTTTCCAGACCAACATCCTGGCGCTGAACGCCGCGGTGGAAGCAGCGCGGGCCGGTGAGCAAGGTCGTGGCTTTGCCGTGGTTGCGGGTGAAGTGCGTAACCTGGCGCAACGTTCGGCCGCCGCCGCCAAAGAAATCAAGGGTCTGATTTCGGATTCGGTGGGCAAGGTGTCGGATGGTACGCGTCTGGTGGAAGAAGCCGGCCACACCATGACCGAGATCGTGAGCTCGATCAACCGCGTCAACAGCATCATGACCTCGATCGCTGATGCCTCGGCCGAACAAAGCTGCGGTATCGACCAGATCAATGTGGCCGTCACGCAAATGGACAGCATGACGCAGCAAAACGCCGCGATGGTGGAACAAGCCGCCGCCGCTGCCGAAAGCCTGCAAGATCAGGCCGCCGCGCTGGAAATGGCTGTGGCTTCGTTCAAGCTGGGCCGCGAGGCGCAAGCCGATGCGCCGCGCCGCGCCGAAGTGATTGCGCTGGGTGCGCGCCGGGTTTCCGGTGGTCGCGGCACCGCGGTGCAAATGGCGGATGGCGAGTGGCAGCAGTATTAATCCAGTGATACACAGCCGGGCCGCATTGCGGTCTGGCTTGAACTACGCTGAATGACATTCGGGTGCGTTGCTCTTACGGGCACGCACCGTTGTCATTTGCGGAGCAAGACACCATCGCCAAGCCCGCACCACCGCCAGCCGCTCTCGGCCCGACGCCGTTTCATGACAACCGCTTCGATATCGAAGCCGTCAAATTGATGCCGGGCGAATACTTCGTCACCAGCCGCGACATGATGCTCGTCACCGTGTTGGGCTCGTGCGTGGCCGCCTGCGTGCGCGACCGCGTGACTGGCGTGGGAGGCATGAACCATTTCATGCTGCCCGACGTGGCGCGTTATCCCAACAGCGCCGAAACCATGCCCGCGCGCTTTGGCGAATACGCGATGGATATCCTGATCCGCCGCATTTTGCGCAATGGCGGGCGTATCGAAAATCTGGAAGCCAAGCTGTTTGGCGCGGGTAACGTGCTGCATCAGCTCACGCAAGCCGATATTGGCCGCAAGAATGCGCAGTTTGTGCGCACGTGGCTGGCGCGCGCCGAGATCCCGGTGGTGGCCGACGATTTGCTCGACCAGTACCCGTGCCGCGTGCATTACTTTCCGCATAGCGGCATCGCCTTGGTGAAAAAGCTCACACGGCTGCAGAACGACACGATTTTCGAGCGCGAACGCGAGCTGCATCAACGCTTGGGCCGCATCGGCCCGCAAGCGCTGGACGCCACCCCGACGCCGCCCGCGCCGCCCACGCCATCGGGCAAGCAAAGCGGGTGACGCCCGCGCCATACCGGCTTATGATGGCCGCTTTTGGCCCTACAGAACGAGCGTTCTCTCGCGTACCCGTTCTGAATATCTGATTGCGCACCATGAAGCCACGTTCCGCCCGCTCCGCCCGTCGTCTACCCATTCTTGCCCCGCTGCCGCTTGCCTTGCTTGTGGCGGCGTTGTTATGCGCGCTGTTTCAACTGGCTGGCCCCGAAGGCTGGCATGCTGTTCCGGGCCTGGGCGGCTGGTGGCTGGCGGCGGTGCTGGCCACGGCGGGCTGGCAAAGCCGGCTTCAACAACGCCTGCCCGACTGGACCGCACGCGGTTGGGGCGGTGCCGTCCTCCTCGTTGCTTCGGGCTGTGCCGCCACGCAATTGTTTGGTCTGACGCCGTGGGGTGGCTTGCTGACCCTGATCGGCGGCGCGGCCGTGGGCGTACCGCTGTGGCTGGGGATGGGCTGGGGCACGATGTCCGAAAATATCGGCGGCACGCTCGAAAACGCCGTGCGCCGTGTGGGCAAGGATTCGCCGTTTTTGCGCGATGATCCGGTCAAAACGCATATTCCTGACGACTTTGTGCCGGATGACGAAGACGACGAGGTCGATGCCGCCGTCGCCGCGCCGGTGGCGCGCCACGCCGCCCACGCTGTGGATGAGGAAGACGATGAAATCCTCGATGAACTCGATTCCTTAGGGATTGCGCCCACCTCGCCCGGCAGCCGCGCGGCCGAAGTCGCCGCCGCAACCGCGCAAGTTGCCGTGCCCGCTGCGGCCGCGCCGGTGGCTGCACCTGTCGCTAAATCTGCGCCCGCGCCCGCGCCGACGGGTCGGTCCGTGTTTGGCTCGACGCCAGCGCCGATGAAACCTGCGGAAAGCAAACCGGCTGAAGCCGCGCGTGCGCCCGAAGCCGTCAAACCGCAGCCGCCGACTAAACCGCAACCGCCCGCCATTGCCGCCGCACTAGCGGCCGCATCCGCGCGCATGGAGACCCGCGCGCCGCGCTCGCCTTCTTCTGATCTGCCGGTGATTACGCTGCCCAAAGCCGCACCGTTGCCGCCGCCCGCGCCGCCCAAGCCCTTGCCCGTGCTGGATCGCGACCAGGTGTTGCATCCGCCGCGTCGTGGCGTTGCACCGCCGCGCCAGTCCTCGCCGCGCACCGAGCCGTTGCCTTTCCTCGAAGCCGATGAAGTGCGCGAGCGTCTGCAATCGCTGCATGGCGCGCGCAGCAACCGCGTAACAGGCCCGACCAAAGCGTCGGCCACGCCAGTAGCTACGCCGCCGCAGCCGTTGAAGGTACGCACGCGCCAGCCAGAAAAAACCCGTATCGAGCCGACGATTGCCGCGCAGCCATCGCCGTCGAACAGCGCGTTGTATATCAGTGCGCGCCACGCGCCCGCTGAAGCCACGCCAGGCGTGCCCTTGGCACCAGCCACACCGGCGACTAACCCCGCCGCCACCGCCCCCTTGTTGTCGCCCGCGCCAGCCCCGGCGGTGATCGAAGCGCAAGCGCTGGTGCCGACGCCGCTGCAACTGGAACCGCTGGAGCCGCTTCCGCCGCACGCACCACCTGCCTGGCTGGACGATGTGATTGCGCCGCTACCCGCCCTGACGCCGTTGCCCGCGCCTACGCCCGCATCTGCCGCGCAAGCCACGCGTGTGGAAGCGCCGCTGAGCCGCTTTGCAGCAACGCCAGCCGCTGCCGCCGAGCCGGTGCCGTTGTATGAAGTCGAGGAAGTCGAAGAAACCGAAGCCACGCCGTTGGTGCAGTTGTCCGACGGACTGGAAGTCACCGAACTGGTCGAGCCGGAACCGATCGCCGCGCCCGCGCCGGAGTTTGAGCAAGCCGCCGTCTTTACCTCGGCCCGCGCGCAGCCTGTGTCGATGCCGGTTGCGCCCATCGTGATCGAGCCCGCCGCGCCGGTGGCGGCTGAGCCGGTGGCCGCGCCTACGCCATTGATTGCCGCCCCTTCATTTGCCGCGCCCGTAACCACGCCGTTTACGCCTGCAATGCTGGCGCCGGGGGCGCATCTCGAATCCCCCGAACCCGCGCCCGCGACGGACCCGACTCCTGCCAGCGAAGCAGTGTCCCCTGCGGCGGAGGAGCCCGTCGCGGCACCGGTCGCGCCGGACGTGGCCCCTTGGCAACCGGCCGCGACGCCGGTCAGCGCGCCCTTTGCCCCGTCCGCGCCCGCCCCCTTGGTGACCGCGCAACCGGATGCCGCCACGCTGGCCTGGCAAGCCGCCACCAGTCGCCTGGCCGCACAAGAACAAAATAGCGTCGCCGCCGCCTTGCTGGCGCTGGAACAAGCCAATACCGAGCTGACCGATACCTACCAGCCGTCCGATTGGGCCAAGCCCATGCTGGAACCTAAACCCGCGCCGGTCGCGCCGCCCTGGCCGCGTTTCGATGCTTCGTGCTTGCCGTCGCTGGATTTGCTATCGCCACCGGACGAACAAATCGAAACCGTCAGCCAGGATGAGTTGATCGACCGCGGCATCATCATCGAACAGCGGCTGGCCGAGTTTCGCGTCAAAGTAAACGTGCTGGACGCCTATGCCGGCCCGGTAATTACGCGCTACGAAGTCGAGCCCGCCGTGGGCGTGCGCGGGGCGCAGATCGTTAACCTGATGAAGGATCTGGCGCGGGCGCTGGGCCTGGCGTCAATCCGCGTGGTGGAAACCATCCCCGGCAAAACCTGCATGGGCCTGGAATTGCCCAACCCCAAACGCCAGATGATCCGCCTGAGCGAAATCCTGTCGTCCGAGCAATTCGACGCCATGGGTTCGCGCCTGACCATCGCGCTGGGCAAAGATATCACCGGGAAACCCGTGGTCACCGACCTGGGCCGCGCGCCGCATATGCTGGTGGCGGGCACCACTGGCTCGGGCAAATCGGTGGGCGTTAATGCGATGATTCTGTCGCTGCTGTACAAGGCGACGCCCGATGAAGTGCGTTTCATCATGGTCGACCCGAAGATGCTGGAATTGTCGGTGTATGACGGCATTCCACATTTGCTGGCCCCGGTGGTCACCGATATGAAACTGGCCGCGAATGCACTTAACTGGTGTGTGGCCGAGATGGAAAAGCGCTATCGCCTGATGAGCGCGCTGGGCGTGCGTAATCTGGCGGGCTACAACCAGAAGCTGAAAGACGCGCAACGCGCGGGCCAGGTGCTGACCGATCCGTTCTCGATTAACCCGGATGAGCCCAAGGCGCTGGAGCACCTGCCGTTTATTGTGGTGGTGGTCGACGAATTTGCTGATCTGATGATGGTGGCGGGCAAGAAGATTGAAGAATTGATCGCTCGTCTGGCGCAAAAAGCGCGGGCTGCGGGCATCCATTTGATTCTGGCTACGCAGCGCCCAAGCGTGGACGTGATTACTGGCCTGATTAAAGCCAACATCCCGACCCGCATGGCGTTCCAGGTCTCGTCCAAAATTGATAGCCGCACGATTCTGGACCAGATGGGCGCGGAAGCGCTGCTGGGTCAGGGTGATATGTTGTTCCTGCCGCCGGGCACCGGCTATCCGCAGCGCGTACACGGCGCGTTTGTGGCCGACGAGGAAGTGCACAAGGTGGTCGAGTTCCTGAAGAGCACCGGCGAGCCCGATTATGTGGACGGCATCCTCAATGCGGGCTTCGATGCCGAAGGCGCCGCCAATACGCCGGGTTGGGCCGAAGCCGGCGGCAGCAATGCTGCGGCGGAGGAATCCGATCCGCTATATGACGAGGCCGTGCAATTTGTGCTGAAAAGCCGCCGCGCTTCGATTTCCTCAGTCCAGCGCCAGCTCCGTATTGGTTACAACCGCGCCGCGCGTTTGATCGAGCAAATGGAAAGCGCAGGCCTGGTCAGCCCGATGGAAACCAACGGCTCGCGCACGGTGCTGGCTGCGCCCAGCGCGGACTTCAGCGAATAAGCCGCGCCATGGGGCGGGCCCGATGCGGCCCGGCCCCGGCTGTCACCCCACACGCCATCGCCAACTGGACATCAGCGCAATCCGAATCTAATATACGCACCGCGTATATTTCAGGGAGAAGCCACGATGAGCCAGCAAGTCTTTTTGCGCGATGCCATGCGCAAACTCAATATGACCCGCGATGCCTTTGCCGAGCGTATTGCCGTGCGCCGTCGCGCGCTGGATACCTGGTTACTGCCTGACGAATCGCAAGAGTTCCGCACCATGCCCGAAGTGGTGGAGCGTTTTGTGACTGAAATCCTGGCGCGCGAAGCGATCCAGCCGGGCTCTACGCATAGCGCATATAAGGCCGATCTGCGCGACGTGATTGCGTCGGAAGGCCGCCACCACCTGCTGTCGGTGGAGCAATTTACCCGCGAGTCAGTGGGCGAGTTTTTTCGCGTGGCCGACATCATGCAGCCCATCGCGCGGCGGCAGAAAGTGTGTCGCGTGCTGGAAGGCGCCGTGCTGGCCAATCTGTTTTTTGAAGCCAGCACCCGTACCCGCGTCAGCTTTGGCGCGGCGTTCTGCCGACTGGGCGGCAGTGTGTGCGATACCACCGGCTTTTCGTTTTCGTCGATGGCCAAAGGCGAATCGATTTACGACACCAGCCGCGTGATCGCCGGTTATGCCGACGCCATCGTGGTGCGCCATCCCGAAAAAGGCTCGGTGGCCGAATTTGCGGCAGCGAGCAATATCCCGGTGATTAATGGCGGCGACGGCCCTGGCGAACATCCAAGCCAGGCGCTGCTGGATTTGTACACCATCGAAACCGAGTTCTCGCGCGTGGGCAAACTGGTGGACGGCGCACATATCGCGCTGGTGGGCGACCTTAAATATGGCCGCACCGTGCACTCGCTGATCAAACTGCTGGCGCTGTATCGCGGCATGAAGTTCACGCTGATTTCGCCTACCGCGCTGGAAATGCCCGCGCATATCGTCGATCAGGTCAGCCGTAACGGCCATGTGGTGGTGCAGACGCAATCGATGCACGACGGCCTGCGTGGTGCGGATGTGGTGTACGCAACACGTATCCAGAAGGAACGCTTTGTGGATGAATCAATGGAAGGTTACTCGCCGGATTTCCAGATCAACGCGTCGCTGGTGGATGCGGTGTGCGGCAAAGACACCATCATCATGCACCCGCTGCCGCGCGATAGCCGCGAAGGTGCGAATGACTTGGCCACCGACCTTAACCACGATCCGCGCCTGGCCATCTTCCGCCAGACCGACAATGGCATTCCGATCCGCATGGCCATTTTTGCGGTGCTGATGGGCGTGGATACGCTGATCCAGCGCAATATGCGCGACGTGAGCTGGAAAACGCCGTCGCTGGTGGGGCCGGACGATGCCGCGTTTTACGCGGTAGGCCAGGACAGCTAACTTAGCCTGCGGCCTTGCCACGGCGTGGGGCAGGTTTGGTCAGCGTGGCCCCGCGCACTTCAAAATGCGCTTCGCCGATCACCCGATTGCCGTCGCGCATTTGCACCACATGCCGCCCAGGCATGGGAAACCACGGCAGATGCGCGCCGCGACCCAGCAACTTGCCATCCAGCCACCATTGCGGCTGGCGCACGCCGGTGCTGCGAAACACCACGCGTTGATGCTGCGGCGGAATATCGGGGTCCAGCGCGTACACCGAACCGTCGACCGGGTTGGTGATGGCGCTGACCGCGCTGCGAGTATCGCTGGCGCTGGCCAGCACCACATCTTGCGCGGTGCCCGGCAGAAAGTATTCGCGCCGGCTGGCTTCTACCTGATGATCAAAACTGATCTGCCGCGTTTCGACGCCTGGCGGCACAGCGGGCGGGGTCGAGGGCGTGGTGGCGTGCAGCCGGTTCATCACGCTTAGCCACACCGGCGCCGCACCATGCATGCCCGACACATCCCACATCGGCGCGCCGCTGGCGTTGCCTACCCACACACCCACCGTATATTTGCGCGAAAAGCCCATGGTCCAGTTATCACGCATGTCTTTGCTGGTGCCGGTTTTTACGGCGGCCCAGAACGGCGTGGCCAGCGCGCTTTCCAGGCCAAAGGTACGGGCGCGCGCGGTGCGGTCAGACAGGATGTCGCCGATGATAAAACTGCTTTGCACATCCAGTAGTCGTTGCGCTTTGGGCGCGGGCTCGGTCAAGGTCCAGTGCGGCGCGCTGCTGATGCCCTGCGTGGCGAGCGTGCGATAGGCATTGGCCAGATCGAGCAAACGCACATCGGCGGCCCCCAAGGCCAGACTAAAGCCGTAGTAATCGCCCGCCTCACTCAGGCTGGTCAAACCCAGCGCATACAGGCGTTCGCGCAAGCGGTTAGGCGTGACGATATCGATGGTGCGCACGGCGGGCGTATTCAACGATGAGGCCAGCGCGGTGCGTACCGATACCGGGCCTTTAAAGTCCTTGTCGTAATTCTGCGGTGCATACAGACCACTATTGGTGTTCAGATCCAGCGGACGGTCATCCAGCAAAGAGGCGGCCGTCAGCCAATGCCCTTGCAGCGCCATCTGGTACAAAAACGGCTTGAGCGTTGAACCAGCCTGGCGTAAGGCGGTGACGCCGTCCACCTCACTGGCTTGCGACAATTCGCCGCTTGATCCCACCCACGCCAGGATGTCGCCGCTGGCGTTATCGAGCACCACCACCGCGCCGTCTTCGACATTGCGGTCGCGCAATTCGGCCAGTTGACGCTGCAATTGCTCCACGCAATAGCGCTGCAAGCGCGCATCGAGCGTCGTGCGGATGCGTTGCCCGGCGCGCAATTGCATATGCGCCTGCAGCTTGCGGGCGTAGTGCGGCGCCAGCGACACTGCGGACGGATAGGCCGCGTTGCGTTGCGATAGTGCGCGTTGGGTTTCCACCGCCACCTGGCTGCAATCGGGCTGGCGCTGCATGCTGGTCAGAATGTCGCAGGCACGGCGCGAAACGCGGTCGACGCTGGCGTTGGGGGCGCGGATCAGTGCGACTGTAATCGCGGATTCCCACGCGTCCAGCCCCGACGGCAACTTGCCAAACAAGCTGGCCGACACGGCGCCCAGCCCCGTCAGCTCGCCGCGATAACCGACCAGGTTCAGATAAGCCTCCAGAATCTGCGCCTTGGTCCAGCTGCGTTCCAGCCGCGTGGCGCTGACGGTCTGGCCCAGTTTCTGGCTGAATGAGCGCTGGCCGCTGTTGCGCTTGAGGTCGGCGTCGAGCAAGCCCACCAGTTGCATCGTTAATGTGGAGGCGCCACGTGTGCGCGAATTCCACAGATTGCCCCAACTGGCGGCGGCCACCGCCGACCAGTCCACGCCGCTATGGGCGTAGAAATTGCGGTCTTCCGACAGCACCAGGGCCTGGCGAAAAGCGGGGGAGACTTCAGGCAGCGTCACCCAATCCAGCTTGCGCGCGGTCATATCGACGCGCACGCGTTGTAGCGGCTGGCCATTGCGGTCCAGCAGGATGGCGTCAGACGGGGTCCATTGCGCTTTAACCGTGGCGAAGTCAGGCAGGGCCAGCGCGGGTGCGGCGGTCATGACCACACCCAGCGCCAGCATCCAGCGACACAACGTATTAATGCCCATCGCCAATCTTGTACAGCGGGTTAGGCGCCGCGCCGAAGACATCGGGCGCATACAGCGCTTCCACCCGCGTCGGCGGCAGTTTAAAGCTGCCGGCGTTGTTCAAGCGCATGGTGTACTCGACGCTAAAGTCGCCCCGCGGCACGTATTCATAGAACGCGCGATAACCGACAAAGCGGCGTTCTACGTATGCCGGCCACGCGCTCCCTTCTTGCTGCTCACCTTTCGCGCTGATGGCCGAATCACGGCCCAAGCCATTGCCGAGGATGGTGGCGCCGGTTGGCACCGGGTCATCCACCACCACCCAGGTCATATCGGCTTGCGCAGTCACCTTCAACGTAACGCGCAATACATCGCCGCGCGAATACTGGCCCGCCACCTTTTGCTGCACGGCGGTGATGGTTTTGCTGATGCGATAGCCCGCAGCCTGCGGCGCAGTCAGCGGCACCGCCGCGCTAACCTGCACCGTGGCCCACGGATTGCCGCTGCCCTGCTGATTCAGCGTCAGCGTGCCTTTGCCACCGGTGGGCCACGGCAGGCTAACCGGATCCGGCTTGGGCGAAGTCCATGCCGCGCTGCGCTGGGTATCGCCAAGCGCCATATCCACCTTGCCGGTGACCGGGTCTTTCTCGAACTGGCTGCTAAAGCGGCGGATCGCCAGCGAACCCCACGCGTTGGCATTCGTGGTCATCCACACGCCTTTTTGCTGACGCGCCAACAAACCCGTAACCAGACGCGGCATATCGTCTTTCCAGTCCAGCAACTGGCTGGCCAGCAACACAATGCGCGCGGCGTTGACGTCACCGTTGCCCATCAGCCACCACCAGTAATCGTCCTTCTCGGTGGAGAACACCAGACGCGTACCTTGATACGTAAGGCGACCACGCAGGATTTGCTCGGCCTGCGCCAGGCGGTTAGCGCGATCCGGCAACGACGGTGTGCGCTGCAGAATGCTGATCCAGTCCACCAGCATGCCGGTGTTCCAGCTGTTGGGCTGCAGCGTCACCGTATCGATCTGGCGCGGTTGCAGGCGGCCGTAGCGCGCCAATGCTTCCAGCGCGGCCAGGCGACGTGCATCGCCCGATTCACGCGCCATCCATAGATCACGCTTGATCTTGCCATCGACAAAGTTGCTGAGGCCCACCAGCATGCGTTCACGCAAATCATCGGGGATGGCGTAACCGGATTCGTTGGCCAGCGCCAGCACATAGGCGGTCAGCGTATCGCTGCCATGGCTCTCGACGCCCTCGGCCGGCGGGAAGTAATACGCCAGGCCATCGGCATCCAGATACGCAGGCAGATCGCGCATGATGGTTTGCCAGCGGGTTTTGTCATCCAGGCCCGTGGCAATCGACGAGCGTTGTTCCAGGCACGAATACGGATAGGCCAGGAACCAGTCGCGCACGGCCGGCATATCGCCCGCCAGTCTGGCCTGCAGTTGCACCGAGACACCGCCGCGGCCCGCTTCGGCCGTCGGCGGCAAGCCCACCGGGATGCTGACCGGGCCTTGCAACTGGCGCAGCGTGGCTTGTTGCACCGTCACCGGGATTGCGGGTTCGATGTCCTGCGTGATCGCCAGTTTATCCGCCGCCTGCTCGCCACCCACTTCACGCGCGGCAAAGGTCCACGCCAGCTTGTTGATCCCTTGCGGCAGCGTAACCGGCCAACTGACTTCACGCGCTTCGCCCGCAGGCAGGCTGATTGTTTGTTTGGGCAGATCGCCTAGGCCGGCCGCTTGTGCGCTCACTTCCAGCTTCATCGCGCGGCCGGAGCCGTTGCGCAGATTGATGCCTGCGGCAATCTCGTCGCCGTTGCGCGCCAGCGGTGGAATGCCGGAGGTGATTTGCACATCTTGCGTCACGGTAATCGAGGTGCTGCCGGTGCCGAACAAGCTGGTGCCGCTATCGGCCACGGCCACCAGCTTGAAGCGCGTCAGCGCGTCGTTGAGCGGCACGCTGAGCGTGGCGCTGCCATTGGCGTCGAGCACCACATGCGGTTGCCACAGCAGCAACGTATCCAGCAGTTCGCGCGTCGGGGCAAAGCCGCCCCCGCCTCCCGGGGCCAACGATTTGCGGCCAAAGTGGCGCTTGCCCACCACCTGCAATTGCGCGGTGGCGGTCTCGATACCGTAGCTGCGTCGTTGCAACATCGCGCCGAGCGAATCCCAACTGTTATTGGGCTGCAGTTCCAGCAAGGCTTCATCCACGGCCGCAAAGGCAACTTCAGTGCCTGCTGGCGCCGGTTGGCCATTCGGCAATTTGACCTGCACTTTGACTTGCGCGGTTTTGCGGATCGAATAAATGGCCTTGTCGGCGGTCACGCTTACTTTCAACTGGTGCGCCGCGGTGCCCACGGTGAGTTCGGCCACGCCAAACTTGAAGGCCGGGCGCGATAGATCGACGGTGGCGGTGGGTGCTTGATAGTCGCGGCCCTCATGCCAATAGGCGTCCCACCAGTCCATCGGCGTGCGCCAACCCCAGGTAAAGAAGGAATACCACGGTACTTCGCGCACGCGACCGCGCACGGCCAGGACCGAGACATAGACGTTAGGCGCCCAATCCTGGCTGATCTTGACGTCGATGGTCGGGTTTTTGCCGCTCAATTGCACCACGCGGTTTTCGATAATGCCTTCGCGCTCGATGGCCAACCAGGCGGTCGCTTTGCGAAACGGCATGCGCACTTGCAGGTGCGCGGTTTCACCCGGCTGATAGCTGGTTTTTTCGGGAAGGATATCGATGCGGTCGTTATTGTCGACGTCAAACCAGATTTCGTTCTGGTTGGTCACCCACATGCTTTGCGCGCCCTGCGCGACATGGCCCGCCTTGTCTTTGACTTCGGCCACCAGCTCGACGCTGCCCTCTTGCTTGAGCGTGACATCGCAGAACACCATGCCGTGCGCGTCCGAGGTATCGCTGCAGACTTCGCCCAGGTCTTTGGTGGTTTCCTGATGGTCATAGGCATAAAAGCCACCCACCAGACGTTTGCGACTGGATTCGTAATCATGCTGCGTGGCGTGGATGCTGACTTTCTGGCCCGCCTGTGGCTTGCCATTGTTATCGAGCACCACGGCTTTAACGCCCACCGACTTGCCCGCCACCGCCATCCAGCCATCCACTTTCAGACCGACTTTCAGCGCACTGGGGTACAGCGGCACGGTGCGCGACAGCGTTTGCACTTCGCCATTGGGATCGGCGTAGGTCGCTTCGAGCACCAGATCATACGGACGATCAAACGCGGGCAAATTGGCCACGCTGGTTTTGCCGTTGCCGTTGGCGTCCAGCGTCAGCGGCGTTTTATCCAGCACCACCTTGCCGTTGAGCGAACGTTGCGTTTCATCGCGTCGTGATTCGGGCGCGCCAAAGGTAAAGCCGTCAAAACCACTGACGCTGTCGTAGTGCTCGTTAAGCATGCCACTGACCTGCACCGGCAAGCTCTTGGCCGGGCCACCACTGCCATACGACATCGACAGCGCCACCGGCACGTTTTTCGGGGCCACCGTATCGTTGGGCGACACGCTGATCTGGCCGCGCATCACCGGCAGCCGGAATTCCTCCACGCGAAAGCTGCCCGCATCCAGCGTAATGCCATCGCGCTCGATATTGTGCTCGCCGCGATCACCACCCTGGCGCGTGCCTTTGCGCACCATGCGCAAGCTATACGTACCCAGCTTGGCGCTCTTGGGCAGCGCAAAGGTCGATTCAGCGTAACGGCCCGCACGCCATTGCAGCGGCTGGTGGAATTCCTGGCCGCTGCCGTCATGCGTAATCACCAGATCATCGGGATACTGGCCATTTTTAAGCAGGGCGAAACCCTGGCGCGTCTGCACGCGGATCAGATGCTTCATCGACACCGTTTCGCCGGGGCGGAACAGCGTGCGGTCAAAAATGGTGTGGCCAATGATATTGGGCTGCACGCTGGTATCGGTGGGCACGGCAAAGCGCCACGGCTCAATGCCTTCATCCCAGCCCGAGCGCACAAACGACACATCGTTATGGCCCTGCGCATCTTGTTTGCGCGCAGTGATAAACAAGCCGGACAAGCTTTGCTGGCTATTGCAGTAGCGCAGTTGCGGCAACGGTTTATCGATTTGCGCGAAGCCATTGGCGTCGGTTTTGCCTTCCCACAATTGTTGCTGCGCACAGTCATACACGCGCACATCCGCGCCCGGCACCGGCTTGGCCTGGTCCAGCGTGGTGACCCAGATTGCCGCGTTGTCACGGCCGCGTTTGAAGTGCACGCCCATATTGGTGACCAGCATGGCGGTGCGCACATACATCGGCTTGTTGGCGCCCAGCAAGGCGCTGCCGAGCATCTTTGACTGGATTTCCACCACGTGCAGGCCGGCTTCTTTGGCCGGAATGCCCACCACCGAGAACGGCCATTTGCCGGCTTTATCAGGTGCGGCCGGGATATCTGCGCGTTTAACGCCCGCTTCATGCGCCAACAGGCTCAGGCGACGGGTTTCGGTCTTGCCGACGTAGCTTTCGTGATAGGCCTGCACCTTCGCCAGCCAGGTCATCATGGCGCGGTCGTCTTGCACGGTCAGGCTATCGGCGCTGACCTGGACCTGCTTGACGCCCAGGTTGGCTTCAACATCACGCAGCGTGACGGCGATATTGGGGTCTGCGTTGAGTTCCAGAATGCCAAACGGCGCGGCGGTAAATTTGGCCAGCGGCGGCGCGGTACCGGTGCGGAACTTGAGCGGAAACGCATTGGCGTTGACCAGCGGACGGCCGCTGTCATCGGCAAAATCTTTGGGCAAGGTAATGCTGGGTTGTGCGTTTTCGGCAAACGGCGGGGCAAACTGGATTGAACGCACGGTGGGGCCGGCATCGCGCTCCAGATCGGGTTTGCGTTCACCATCGGACGTTTGCAGGCGGATTTGCTCGGCCAGCTTGCGCGGCACATCGCCACTGAACGACAGTCGAACCGCCTGCAGCGGAATGCACGGTGCTTTGGCGGCCGCACGTTCGCAGCTAAAGCTGGCGGTAAATTCTTCGCGCACCTGGAATTGCAGGGTCTGCGTTTCTGCGCTGCCCGGGCGGGTGAGGACCAGCTTGACTGATTTACCAGCCGGCAACCGGCGCGCGCATTGCACGGCTTCAACTTTGCTGGCTTGTTTATCCCAATCGAGATGCTTGATCAGCGTGGCTTTGTCCGCGTCGCTGAGGCGGCGGACCGGGATACGTTCGGGCGAATCTTCCACCTGGCAGAACATCGGCACCGGGCCATGAACCACGCCATTCATGCGCAGCATAAAGGCCTGGTCTTCGTCGATCTGCTCGCCTTCGCCGGGTTGCGCTTCCTCAACCGAGATCGGGCCGGTGGTAAAGCTGAAACTGCGCGCACCGGTATACGCGCTGCCATCCAGTGCCTTCAGGCCGGTGGCGACGCTAAACGTGCAGCGCGTGGCGGCAGGCACGCCTTTGGGAAAGTCCATCACCCAGGTGCGATCGTCGATCCAGTGCGCATCGCCTTGTTGCGGGCACGCGATGCTGAATGGCGCGGGCACGTTGACGGTGCCCATGCGCACCATCGGCGCAGAGAAGGTGGCGCGCGCCTGCTGGATTTCGCGTACTTCGTTCTGCGGCGAGAACGTAGTGACGGAAACCGCGTGCGCGTAGGTGGCAAATACGGACAGGCACAGCAACAAAGCGGAGCGAAACGCAGTCATGAAATCAGCCGGGACATTGGGGAGCGGGCTAGATTTCAACACACTTTGCTACAAAGGCGTAATCACCTGGATCAATAGTTGTCAGCGGCGGATCAGCGTTTGCGGGCGTAGATGAAAAATTCACGATTGCCGTCGCCGCCAGTGATGGGGCTGGTAAAGTAATCCAGCACTTCAAACTGCTGCTCGCTGGCGGCCTGGCGTATCTTGCGTTCCACCTCGATATAGCAATCGGCATTACGCACGATGCCACCCTTGCCTATGTGCTGTGGCCCGGCCTCAAACTGCGGTTTTATCAAAAACAGCAAATAGCCGCCGCTGGGCAGGAGCGGCGCGAGTTGCGGCAAGACTAGCGTCAGCGAAATAAACGAGACGTCGCCCACGATCAGATTGATATCGCCATCGAGCGCACTGGCGATCTGCTCGCGCTGCAAGTGCCGCGCATTGATGCCTTCAAATTGCTGAACGCGTGGGTCCGCCAGCAAACGCGGATGCAATTGATCATGACCGACTTCGACGCCCACAACACAACGCGCGCCCGCTTGCAACAGACAATCGGTAAATCCGCCGGTGGAAATTCCCACATCCAGCGCTTGCCAGCCGGTCACGTCCAGGCCCGATTGCGCCAGCGCGCCCGCCAGCTTGAGGCCACCGCGCGACACATAACGGTCGGCCGCGTCGGGGACGATATGGATGCGCGCGTCGGCGTCGAGTTTGACACTGGCTTTGCTGACCGGCTTGCCATCGGCCGATACGCGCCCGGCCTCAATCAGACCTTGCGCAGCCGTGCGCGATGCCGCCAGGCCCAGTTGCACCAGCAATAAATCAGCGCGTTGCATGGGGCTTAATCAAAGGTCTCGTTGCTGGCCAGGTAGCGCCATTTGCCGGTGGGCAATTGGCCCAGCCGCACATTGCCGATGCGGATGCGCTTGAGGCCGACCACTTGCAGGCCCACCATTTCGCACATGCGGCGAATCTGGCGCTTTTTGCCTTCCTTGAGGATAAAGCGGAGTTGGTCGGCGTTCTGCCATACCACTTGCGCGGGGCGCAGCGCTTCGCCATCGAGTTCGAGGCCGTGGTTGAGCAACCGCAGGCCTTCATCGGACAAACGCCCGCTCACGCGCACCAGGTACTCTTTTTCGACGTTGGAGTTTTCGCCAATCAGGGTCTTGGCGACGCGGCCATCTTGCGTCAACACCAGCAAGCCGACCGAATCGATATCGAGACGACCGGCCGGGGCCAGACCGCGCAGATGTTGCGGATGAAAGCGCTGGCCGGACAGATCGCCGTCCCAGTGGTTTTCCGGCAC
Source organism: Amantichitinum ursilacus (assembly GCF_001294205.1). Lineage (GTDB taxonomy): Bacteria > Pseudomonadota > Gammaproteobacteria > Burkholderiales > Chitinibacteraceae > Amantichitinum > Amantichitinum ursilacus. The sequence continues at coordinate 30,160 of NZ_LAQT01000003.1, read as the reverse complement.
GATCAGCACCGAGGCGGGCTTGTAGCCTTTTTCGGCCTGCGCGCTGACATAGCTGACCGGCTTGTTGAGCAGAATGGTGACGCGCGCGGCCTGGGCGGCTTGCGCGGGGGCTTCCAGCGTAACGGTCTGGCCCGGGCGCACGCGGCTGCCCAGCACATTGACCACCACGCCATCGACCTTGACCCAGCCGCGTTCGATGTATTCATCGGCCTCGCGGCGCGAGCACATGCCCAGCTCGGTCATGCGTTTGGACAGGCGGATGGAATCGCTGGAATCGTTGGATTGGTCAGACATGGCGGGAAACCTCGGAGCGCCGGAAAACCCGGCAGTCTACCAGAACTACCCCACCCCCGCCCCGCCGCCCGGCTTGAATAAAAACGCATAGGGTGGGACTCGGCGTCCCCGTCGGACCCACCAGACATAGCCATGAAGAAGAACGCAATGATTGCGTTTTGGGATACGGCTTTGAGTGGTGGGTCTCGACCCACCCTATGAGGGGGGGTGGCTTAGTACGGTGCTTGTTCGCCTTCGGGCCGGGTTTTGAAGCGGCGATGCAGCCAGTAGTACTGCGCCGGGATTTCGCGCACGCGGTCTTCGATAAACTGGTTCATCCGGTTGGTGTCGGCTTGCACGTCGTCGGACGGAAAGTCATGCCACGCCGGGTAGTAGCGCGTGACAAAGCCGTCTTTTTCCAGCCGCGTAATCATCGGCACCACGATCGCGCGGCCCATCGACGACAAGCGCGACAGCGCCGGGATGGTGGCGGCCGGGATGCCAAAGAACGGTGCGAAGATCGATTCGCGCGGGCCCATATCCTGGTCCGGCAAGTAGTAGAACGGAATCACGTTCTGCCGCAGCGCACGCACGATGGCGCGGATGCCATCGTTGCGTTTGATCAGCAGCGGCTCGCCAAAGCGGCTGCGGCCCATCAATAACAATTCATCAAACGGATTCTGGTGCGAGGCCGAATACATGCTCGCGCCCCAATGATCGATGGTGTGACGGATGCCGCCGTAATCCAGCCCGATAAAGTGCGGGGCCAGCAGGATGATCGAACGGTCTTGCACCGCCAGATAATGTTCGTAGCCTTCGCGCCGCACCAGGCGCTCAACGCGCGCCTTGCTGCCAAACCACAGCACGCCGTAGCAGGTGGCCACGGTCGCCATCAGGCGGAAATGCTCGCGCAGCGTGGCGCGGCGTTGCGCTTCGGTCCATTCGGGAAAGCAAAGTTGCAGATTGATCAGGCCGATCTTGCGCCGCCGCCCCGCCACGGCATACAGCACGCTGCCCAGCGCCGACCCCATACCACGCAATACGGCAAAAGGCAGCAAATGCAGCAGCCAGAAAAACGCAGCCAGCAGGCGAGCGGGAATACTCATTCAGACTCCGGGGCCGGCGCACCGGCCGGACGTTTATAACGGTTATAGCTCCACAGGTACTGGGTGGGTGCCTGCAGGATGGTCAATTCCAGATTGCGGTTGAGCACGGTGGCGTCGGCCAGCGCGTCGCCAGTAAATTCGCCCTGCATTGGACGGATATGCATGGCGTAGCCACGGCCCCAGCTCAAACGCTCGGCAAAACAGAACAGCACGATGGCGTCGCTATTGCGCGCAATGCGCGGCAGCAGCGTCATCGTGTACGCCTTTTGCCCGAAGAACGGCGCCCACACGCCTTCGCCGCCGCCGGGCGCCTGGTCGGGCAGGATGTAGACGCTTTGTTTTTCCTTGAGGGTTTTCAGCAGCAAGCGCACGCCTTGCGCATTGGCGGGCGCGGCGCGACCGCGTTCGCGATCACGGCTGGCCAGCATCAGCGGCTCCAGCCATTTCAGCTTGGGCGGTCGATACAAGGCGGCCATGATGCGCGGCGTGTTCATACTGATATAGATACCGCAGACTTCGATCGCGCCCAGGTGCGGCGACACGTAAATCACCGGGCGCGGCTGCGCCAGCGCGGCCTCGACGTGTTCCCAACCGTCCACGCGTTTGACCATGGCGGCGACATCTTTAGCGTGACGCAGCCATGCGGCCAGCAGCTCCATGGCGCCTTTGCCATGCTCAGCAATACTCGACTTGCGCAATCGGATATAATCCAGACCGGCAAACCGGGCGGCGCGGGCTGAATTCGCGTCCAGCCGCTGTCGGTAAGTCCCGGATGTCCACCATGCAATCCAGCCCAGCACAATGCCTGCGGCTTGCAGCACGCACAACGGGATATAAGCTAAAGGTCTGAACAAGCGCACCAGCATGCGTGGTTGGCCTTCCGGTTAAAAACCCGGATTCTATCGACTTTCATTCATTACAGACACGGCACAAAGGACCTTCTCCTTATGAGCGAATTCCTGTTCACCTCCGAATCCGTATCGGAAGGCCACCCCGACAAGGTGGCGGACCAGATCTCCGACGCGATCCTGGATGCGATCCTGTCGCAAGACAAATATGCCCGCGTGGCCGCAGAAACGCTGGTGAACACCGGTCTGGTGGTACTGGCAGGCGAGATCACCACCACTGCCAACGTTGACTATATCCAGATTGCCCGCGACACCATCAAGCGCATCGGCTACGACCACTCCGACATTGGTTTTGATTACAAAACCTGCGCGGTGCTGGTGGCGTATGACAAGCAATCGCCCGATATCGCCCAGGGCGTTAACGAAGGCCAGGGTCTGGATCTGGACCAGGGTGCGGGCGACCAGGGCCTGATGTTTGGCTATGCCTGCGACGAAACCCCGCTGCTGATGCCGATGCCGATTTACTACGCGCACCGTCTGATGCAACGCCAGAGCGAACTGCGTAAAGATGGCCGTCTGCCGTGGCTGCGCCCCGATGCCAAGAGCCAGGTCACCGTGCGTTACGACGCCGAAACCGGCAAGGCCAAGGCCGTGGATACCATCGTGGTGTCCACCCAGCACCATCCGGATGTGTCGCACGCGCAACTGACCGAAGCCGTGATCGAAGAAGTGATCAAGCCGGTGATTCCGGCTGAATTGCTCAACGGCACCAAGTTTCTGATCAACCCGACTGGCCGTTTTGTGATTGGCGGCCCGATGGGCGATTGCGGCCTGACCGGCCGCAAGATCATCGTCGACACCTACGGCGGCGCTGCGCCGCACGGCGGTGGCGCGTTCTCGGGCAAAGACCCGTCCAAGGTGGACCGTTCGGCCGCCTACGCCGGCCGTTATGTCGCCAAGAACATCGTCGCGGCGGGTATTGCCAAGCAGTGTCTGGTGCAAGTCAGCTACGCCATCGGCGTATCGCAACCGGTGTCGATCATGGTCGATACCTGGGGTACCTCCAAGCTGTCGAATGCGCAGATCGTTGATCTGATTCGCAAGCATTTCGATCTGCGCCCCAAAGGCATCGTGCAGATGCTGGACCTGCTGCGCCCGGTGTACACCCGCACCGCCGCGTATGGTCACTTTGGCCGCGAAGAGCCGGACTTTACCTGGGAACGCACCGACAAGGCCGAAGCGCTGCGCGCCGACGCTGCGCTGCTGTAATCCGCAGGTTAGCGCCCATAAAAAAAACCCGCCGGAGCAATCCAGCGGGTTTTTTTGTTGCCTGTGCTGCGCAGCGAATTATTTCTTCTTGGCGTGCGGGCTCAGACGGCTGTCGACCATGTACTTGGTACCGGCGACAGTGACTTCTGCATCCAGACCGTTTTCGGTGAACTGATAAGCGTAAACCGACGGTGCGATCATCGAAGCGCCATCCAGTTCAGCACCCTTGTTCTCAGCCTTGGCGGCTGCGGTGGCGTTGCCTTCAAAGGCCCAGCCCGAGGTGATGAACTTCTTGAACGAAGCGTTATCGTTGAACACCAGCACCAGACGCGAGTTCTTGATGCCGAGGCCCAGACCACCCTTGATCTGCACCATCTTCATAAAGGTTTCTTTGCCGGTGCTGTCGACCGCAACACCGCTACCACCGCCAGCGCCTGCGAAGACGATGGTGGCGCTACCGTTGTTGAATACGGCATAACCAGCCGCCTTGGCGATGGCATCTTTAGCCGATGGATGCTTTTCGTACAGCTTGGCCAGCGTGTCCTTGGCACTGGCGCGAACTGCTTCGCGCGCTTCGGACGGGGTCTTGCGGGGCGCTTCTTTTTGCACGTCGGTGGCGGGCATGTTGTCAGCCATCGCGGTGGCGGCAGAGCCAGCCAGAATCGCGACCGAGCTCAGTACGGCGAGCCATTTTTTTTGCATGATAAATTCTCCTTGTAAACCGGGTTGGTGTTTGCGCGGTGCCGGCCTTCTGAGTACGGGCTGCGGTCTATCCGGCTGGGGCCTTGAGGCCACGTTAAGCACGGTACCCATAGTGCCTGAACCGTCTGCGGCGGCCAGACAGCAATCCACCAAAAATGGCGTGGTGCGCACAAGAAAACCCCCGTAGGAACGCGCTGACAAATCAGGGGGACGGCCTGGATGCCCTTTATCGCGCCGTTCACGCACCAATGAAAACGCTGCAAACCGGCGCTGGACCTGCGGTGATAAGATGCGCCATCGCCTCCAACCCGAACCTTGATCGTGACCCAGCCGCAGCCCCTGAGCTTTGAATTCTTTCCGCCCAAAACCGCAGAAGGCGCAGAGAAACTGCGCATCACGCGCCGCCAGCTGGCGCAATTCAAACCGGAATATTGCTCGGTGACGTTTGGCGCGGGCGGCTCAACGCAAGATGGCACGCTGACCGCGGTGCTGGAAATCCAGAGCGAAGGCCTGGCCGCCGCACCGCACTTGTCTTGCATCGGCTCCAGCCGTGTACGCATCAGCGAAATCCTGCAGCAATATCGTGCCAGCGGCATACGCCATGTGGTGGCGCTGCGCGGCGATATTCCGTCGGGCATGCTGGATGTGGGTGAATTCCGCTATGCCAACGAGCTGGTGGCGTTTATCCGCGAACAGCACGGCGACTGGTTTCATATCGAAGTGGCGGCCTACCCCGAATACCATCCGCAATCCAATAGCGCCGAAGCCGATCTGCGCGCGTTTGTGAACAAGGTGAATGCGGGGGCCGATGCCGCGATCACCCAGTATTTCTTTAACCCGGATGCGTATTTCCACTTTGTGGACGAGGTGCGCGCGCGCGGTGTCACCATCCCGATCGTGCCGGGCATCATGCCGATCCAGAACTTTAATCAGTTGTCGCGGTTCTCGGATATGTGCGGCGCCGAAATCCCGCGTTGGCTGCGTTTGCGCCTGCAATCGTTCGGCGATGACACGGCGTCGATCCGCGCGTTTGGTCTCGATTACGTGACCGAGCTGTGCGACAAGTTGCTGGATAATGGCGCGCCCGGTTTGCATTTCTACACGCTGAATGCGGCCGGTGCGGTATCGACGGTGTGCCAGCGTCTGGGGCGCTAAACATCGCGGCAGGCTTGCTGGTGCGGCAATCAAAAAGGGTGAATCCGTCGATTCACCCTTTTTACATTTCTGGATGCGCGCAGTTATTGATTACGCGGCACCACGCGTGTGGTCTGGCCATCGTTAAGCACATCCACACGTTGTTGCGGCACGATCTGTGTATCCGCGCCCTGCACGATCACCAGGCGTTGACCGGTATCCAGTTTGACGGTGATTTCGAGTGCGTCTTTGGCGGTCGCGCCTTTCTCCAGCGCGTTACCCGCCAGACCACCGGCCACCGCGCCGATCACGCCGGTGACGATGCTGCCATTGCCGCCGCCGATGCTGCTCCCCCCCACCGCACCGATCACGCCACCCGCCACACCACCGATGCCGGTGCTGTCCTTGATCTGCACATTGCGCACGCTTTCCACAATGCCCGCTTGCGCCGTAGCGGCACGTTTGACCTGATCGCGACTGTAGACGTTGGCCGAATCGCTGGCGCAGCCGGTGACGGCAAAGGCCATGCCGCCCATCAGCGCCGCGGCGCAGACGGTTTTGATCCAGCCTGGAGTGGTTGAAGGTTTCATGATGGCGCTCCCGGATTAAGACTATTCCGAATTTTACCGGCCGATGCGGGCGGCGGTTTGTCAGCATTTACCTGATTCGGTAGGCACTTTTTGCTGGTTAAAGGTATGGAGCGGGCTGGGCGCCCCGTCTACACCCGTGCTATGGCCGTTGCGCGCGGCGGAACCAGCCAGTCATCGAGCGGCGTTCACGGCGGGCGGGCAAGACCTCGTGTTCATAGCGATCAGACATAAACAACACCAGTGTTCCGCCCAACGGCGTTACATCCAGCGGCGGCGCGTCGTCGTGCAAAAACATGCGCAACTGGCCGCCATCTTCTGCCGCCCAATCCGCATCATTGAGGTACAGCACAAACGTCACCACACGGGTATCGGCATTGCGATGCTGGTCCAGATGGCGCTTGTAGAACGAGCCCGCCGGGTAGACCGCAAAATGCGCTTCAAATTCGGCCAGCCCCAGAAATAGCGACTGGTTAAACGCCTGCCGCATTGCTTCCAGCTGATCCAGTACCGGCACCGCCAGCACGTCGTCGCGTTCCAGCCATAACACGTCATCGCCGCGGATGCTGTCGTCGCGTTGATACCCCTGTTGCCGACCGATACCCGCCGCGTGGAAAGTAGCGCGGCGCGCATCGATATCGGCGCGTAAGGCGGCCACCTGTTGCGGCGTCAAAAAGCCCGGCCACACGGCATAGCCGTTATCGACCAGCGCCTGCACGGCGTCGTTGAACCCAGTCAAGCACTGTCTCCTCTTTCAATTCGACCACTTTGGTGGCCGACGTGGTGGCCGCGGGTTTGGTGCGCGGCGGAATCAGAAAATCCTGCGGTCGGCGCAAGGCACGGCGCAGCAGGCGGCCCACGATCGGACGGGTGGCGCGCAAGGTCAGCTTGCGCGAGCGCAGCGCCACCCATAGCGCCAGCCCGAAACTCACCACCAGGTTGGTCAGGCCGATCAGCCCGATGCCCAGCGCCGACATCAACACCAGATTGAGCGGCAGCTGGAAGTTCAGCGAGACGGCCGCATACGATAAGTACGCCGACGAAAAGGTGATATGACGAATATCAATCGGCAGTCCGAACAACACGCCAATAGTGCCGATCGTGCCCAGCATCAGGCCAAAATAAAAATTACCGGCCAGCGCGCCCAGGTTGTCGCCCAGATAAGTGCCAAAGCGGCGCGCGCGCGATTCGCCCATCAGCCGGTTAAGCCAACGCAAAGCGGCAATGCGCTGCGGGATCTGGTTATACAACGACTTGTTGTCGTAGTAACCCGAAATCAGGCCCGACAAGAACAGGCAGACGCCGGCAATGGCGGCATGAAAGATCGCCGGGCTTAGTACCGGGCTCAGATCGGTCAGCAAATGGCCGGCCTTGTTCATATCCACCACCGGGTGGCCATAGGCCCACACCCACGCCATCGCGATCGCCAATGCGGTGGGCATCGCCAGCATCACGTTACCCACGATGGCAATAAACTGCGTGCGGATCACCTTGATGATCAGCTCGGTCAGTGCGTCCAGATCGGCCGCCTTGATCTTGCCGCCCCGGCTGCCCTGGTGCAGCGTGGCGGCGATTTTGGCTGCAGTCATGGCAGGCTGTTTGGTGGCAATCGTGCAATGCAGCACGTGGATCAGCATAAAGCCAAACGAATAGTTAAGACCAAACGCCAATGCCTCAAGCAATAGCGGCAAATGCGCTTTGGCAAACAGTAGTTTCAGCACCGACATAAAGCCGACAATCACGCCCGCGCCCGCGGCGGACCAGAACATGTTGCGCCACTCTTTGCGCGTTTCGGCGATGTAATGCTCGCCGGTGTGGCTGGCGTGTTCGGTAACCTGCAGCGCGATCAGCTCGGTGTTTTCCGCAAACACATCGCGTAATGAATGCTTGCGGTTTTCGGCGCGCACCAGCGCAATCGAAATGGCCAGAATGGCCTCGCCTTTTTCGGTGGATTGATGGGGCGACACCAGCCGCAGCAAGGCTTTCAGGCGTTCGATATGCTGCGTCAGTCGCAACAGATGGTAGGTGAGGCTCACCGATACGCCCTGGCGCATGGCATTGCGCCGCACCTTGGCCACCACTTCTTCGCACTGGCTTAGCAACACCAGAATATGCAGCTCGTCCTCTAGCGCCACGGACTTATCGGTGGTCCATTGCAGATACAGCTCGATAAAGCGCTGCACCTCGGAATGCTGACGAATAAATGGCGACACAAAGCGTTCGGCATCCGAATGATTGCGCACCACTTCCGGTTCCAGCCCGATGGCCGCGATGCGGGTGGACAGCACCTGGATGGCCTCAAGCATTTGCACGCGGATATGGTTAAGGCTGTCCTGATCGTGTTCTTCGTCGATATGCAATGCGTGGCCAAGCTGAAACCACACCTCCTGCGGCACAGCCTCCAGCCAGATGTAATCGTTATGGCGAAAAAACACGCTGCCAAACAGATCGCGTAATGAATGCGGATTGGGCGCGGGCGGCAACATGCGATCGCCAATACGGCGTGACAAGGCCGAGAAAAAGCTCTCGTTCGACAAGATGCCGGTGTCGGCATAAAACTGCACTTGCTGGCGGTTGGACAGCACGCGCAACAACGTACGGCGCAGACCGGCGCGCAGTTCGGGCGAGAGTTCCAGCTGATAGGCCAGCGCCTGCACGCTATTGATGGCCGCCTGCGCGTCATCGGCGCGTTTGGGCCGCATCGCGGCGACCAGTTGGCGCAGTAGTTCCGGCGCGCGCTCGGGTGGCGCGACGGTCATGGCCTGCAACGAATCCTGCATGCATACTCCTTGGGCGGTAGCGCGCGGTTGGGTCAAATGGGCGCGATACCGGGGTTTTCAATCCGATCAGTCTTAATCGGCAATACTCACGACCAGTCGTTCGATCAGGCGTTCCGCCTGGGCGGCATAGCCGCCGCCAAACAGGTTGGTGTGATTGAGCACGTGGTACAGGTTGTACAGATCGCGCCGCAAGGCAAAGCCGGCATCCACAGGCCATGCTTTTTCATAGGCGGCATAAAAACGCGGGCCGAAGCCACCAAACAGCGAGGTGAGCGCCAGATCGGTTTCGCGATCGCCAAAATAGCAGGCGGGATCAAACAACACCGGCGTGCTGCCGCCCACCCAGCCGACATTGCCGCCCCACAGATCGCCATGCAGCAGCGATGGCTGCGGCTGATAGCCGGCAAAAAAGCGCTCCAGCCCGTCCAGCAAGGCCGGCGCGCGTTTAAAACGATAGCCGTTGCTGTGAGCCAGTTTCAGCTGGAATTCCAGCCGTTGCTCGCGATAAAAACTGATCCAGTCCGCCCGCCAGGCATTGTGTTGCGGCGTGCTGCCTATCGTATTGTCGGCGGGCCAGCCATAGCGGTCGCCATGTACGCGATGCAGGGCTGCCAGCGCGGTGCCCAATGCGGCCTCGTCACCTTGATGCTGCAGATCCAGCCATTCCAGCGCGATAAACGCCTGATCTTCCGCCACGCCGCAACCCAGAACAGCGGGCACGCGGATATGCGGCGTCAGCGCCTGCAAACCGACACGCTCGGCTTCGAACATCGCCAGCCGCTCAGGCCGGTTCAGCTTGATAAACCACGTGCCAGCGTCAGTCTGCACGCGCCATGCGGCATTGATGGAACCGCCACTGACGGCGCGGCTGGAGAGGATGTGCACGCGCTGTTGCAGACACTGGCCCAGCGCGGCGGCAAGCAGGCTTGGTGAGGTCATGGGCGTCTCCGGAATGCTTGCAGCATGCCCGAAGCCAGTAACGGCTTCCACCCTGTTTACGCCATCTGTAACCCGATCAGAGGGCACTCAGGCCCGCCATACCCTTGATTTGCGGCAAAGAAATGCAAAAGAGTCATCGTATTAGGGATATCGAAGCTATCTGCGCGCCAGGCACGTGTGTATTGTCCGGGCCACGCCTTTGCGAACTGACCATCCGGTCAACCCGATTGTGGTTCGCGCCGGTGATCCGCCCACCTGCACCATCCCGCAAGTCCGCCGCTCACCGTTTCTTTCTGCCCACGAGGCATGCAGTCTTGCCGCGCGCGCTAACCCAGCGCCGCGGTTTCACAGCAACCTTCGAAAGCTATTCTGATGAAACTGTTTCGTACCAAAAACATCGACGCGATGATCGCCGCCAGTGGCGTCTCGCAACTTAAAAAAGCGCTCGGCCCGGTCGACCTGATCCTGATGGGTATCGGCGCGATTATCGGCACCGGCATTTTTGTGCTGACCGGCACCGGCGCGCTCACCGCCGGCCCGGCGCTGACCCTGTCATTTGTGCTGGCCGCCATCGCATGTGGCTTGTCGGCGCTGGCGTATGCCGAATTCGCCTCGGCCATTCCGGTCTCGGGCTCGATCTATACGTATTCCTACGCCACGCTCGGCGAGCTGGTGGCGTGGATTATTGGCTGGGATTTGCTGCTGGAATATGGCCTGGCCGCATCGGCAGTGTCCGTGGGCTGGTCGGGCTATCTGCAGTCGCTGCTGCACGGGTTTCATATCGACTTGCCGACGGTACTGACCGCCGCGCCGGGTGCAGTGCCGGGCAAGTACACGCTGATCAACCTGCCCGCCTTTGCCATCATGATGGCGATTACAGCGCTGGTTTCAGTGGGCGTGGCTGGCTTTGCCCGGCTTAACAACGTGCTCGTGGCGATCAAGGTCGGCATCGTGCTGCTGTTTATTGTGGTGGGCGTGGGCTATGTCAAACCCGCCAACTGGACCCCGTTTATGCCATTCGGCTTTAACGGCGTGTTCAATGCCGCAGCGCTGGTGTTCTTTGCCTTTATCGGCTTTGACGCGGTGTCTTCGGCGGCCGAAGAAGTGCGCAATCCCAAGCGCGATCTGCCGATTGGCATCATCGGTTCGCTGGCGGTGTGCACGCTGCTGTATGTGGCGGTGTCGGCCATCATGACGGGCATCGTGCCGTTTGCGCAGTTTGCGGGCGTGGATCATCCGGTATCGCTGGCGCTGCAATATGCGGGCCAGAACTGGGTGGCTGGCTTTGTTGATCTGGGCGCCATCCTGGGCATGACCACGGTGATTCTGGTGATGACCTATGGCCAGACGCGCGTGATTTTTGCGATGTCTCGCGATGGTCTGCTGCCGTCGGGCCTGTCCAAAGTGCATCCACGCTTTAAAACGCCGTGGCTGACCACGTGGCTGGTGGGCTTTGTGTTTGCGATTCTGGCCGCGCTGGTGCCGCTGAATGTGCTGGCCGAGCTGATCAATATCGGTACGCTGGCGGCATTCTCGCTGGTGTCGATCAGCGTGATCGTGCTGCGCAAAACGCGGCCCGATCTGCATCGCGCTTTCCGCTGCCCGGGCGTGCCGGTGTTGCCGCTGGTGGCGGTGGCGTTCTGCGTCTTCCTGATGTGCCATCTGGGCGCGGTGACGTGGACCGCGTTTGGTATCTGGTTGTTGATCGGCCTGGCCATCTATTTTGTGTATTCGCGCAAGCACTCGGCGCTGGCGTAAATAACGTCGGCGTATCAAGCCGGGTAAAGCGGGGGCTGCGGCCCCCGCTGCGCATTGTGGCGCGTAGCGTGTACATTGAAATCTTTGACACTTTTTGCCGCAGGCCATGCCCGATATCCCGGTTTTGCTCACGCCCCGCTTGTTGCTAAGCGGTTTTACCGTTGCCGACGCCGATCGTATCGCCGAATTTGCTGGCGATTTTGGCGTGGCCGAAATGCTGGTCAACACGCCACATCCCTACCCGGATGGCATGGCGCAAGCATGGGTGGACACGCACGAAGAACACTGGAATCGCGGCAATGCGCTGTATCTGGCCGTGCGCGACCGCGCCGACGGCCGAATGCTGGGCTGCGTGGAGCTGCACGATATGCAGCCGGGCCATCGCGCCGAGCTGGGTTACTGGATGGCCCAGCCGTACTGGGGCCGTGGTTACGCCACCGAAGCTGCCCGCGCCTTGGTCATTTTTGCGTTTCAGCATCTGGGCCTGTACCGGCTGGACGCCACGGCCTTTGCACGCAATGCGCCGTCAATATGCATTCTGGAACGGCTGGGCTTTCAGTCAGAAGGGCTGCGGCCAGGCTATACCAGAAGCATTGCGGGCCTTGAAGACGTGCTGTTATACGGCCTGCTGCGCGAAGATTTTTTACGCATGCTGGCGCTCGCCGCGCCCGACACGGCTCAGGGTGGCTGAGTTACAATCGGCCCTCTGCGTATGCAACTCGGACAAGATAAAAAGACATGAACAACCACTATCCCCACCCTATTCTGGCCCGCGAAGGTTGGCCGTTTATTACGATCGCCATCGTCGTGTCGCTGCTGGTTACCTGGCTGGCGGGCTGGTGGTCCATTCCGTTCTGGATCGTCACCGTGTTTGTGGTGCAGTTTTTCCGCGATCCGGCGCGGGTGATTCCGCAAGACCCCAAGGCCGTGCTGAGCCCCGCCGATGGCCGCATTGTGGTGGTCGAAAAAGCCATGGACCCGTATCGCAAAGTGGAAGCGCTGAAGATCAGCGTGTTCATGAACGTGTTCAATGTGCACTCCAACCGTAGCCCCGTGGATGGCCGCGTGGACGAAGTGGTGTACAACGCCGGTTCGTTTCTGAACGCCGCCGTCTCCAAGGCCTCGACTGAAAACGAGCGCAACGCGGTGTTGGCGACGCTGGCTGATGGCACCAAGGTAACCTACGTGCAGATCGCGGGCCTGGTGGCGCGCCGTATCGTGTGTTACGCCAAGGTGGGCGACCAACTGGCGCGTGGCCAGCGTTATGGCTTTATCCGCTTTGGTTCGCGCGTTGATGTGTACCTGCCGCTGACCGCGCAAGCGCGCGTGACCATCGGTGACAAGGTTTCGGCCACCGAAACCATTCTGGCTGAACTGGCCTGACGCCAGCGCCAGCTCGTCGCGATCATGATCATGGTTGCGGCCGGGCTGGCGGCCTGCAATTGAAGTTGTAATCGCTGACGGATCGCTATGCCCAATCCCTTGCCCGTGCCTAACAAGCGCAATATCAATATCCGCCGCCAAAGCATTTATCTGCTGCCCAATCTGTTTACGCTGGCGGCGCTGTTCGCAGGCTTTTACGCCATCGTGCAGTCGATGAACAAAAACTTTGTGCCTGCTGCAGTGGCCATTTTTGTGGCGATGGTGCTTGATGGCCTGGATGGCCGCGTGGCACGCATGACCAAAACGCAATCGGCGTTTGGCGCGGAGTTCGATAGCCTGTCCGACATGGTGTCTTTCGGTGTGGCCCCGGCGCTGGTGGTGTACGAATGGGCGCTGCGTGATTTTGGCAAAGTGGGCTGGATGGTGGCGTTTGTGTACTGCGCCGGCGCGGCGCTGCGCCTGGCGCGCTTTAACACCAATCTGGAAGTGACCGACAAGCGCTGGTTTCAGGGCCTGCCGTCACCTTCGGCCGCGGCGCTGGTGGCCGGGCTGGTGTGGATCTGCCACGAATACGCCGATGACCTCTACATCCTGACCGGCATCATGCCGTGGGTAGCGCTGTTTCTCACCTTGTTTGCCGGGCTGACGATGGTGTCCAACGTCAAGTTCTGGAGCTTCAAGGAAATCAATATGCGCAAGACGGTGCCGTTTGTGGCACTGCTGGCGTTGATGCTGTTGCTGATGTTGCTGGTGGCCAAGCCGCCACTGGTGCTGTTCTGCATGTTTATCGCCTATGGCTTCTCGGGCTATGTGATGTGGGTGTGGCGCTTTATCGGGCGCGGTAAACCGGCCCGCCTGGCCAATCACAATCGCCACGATGTCTAATTTTGTCTAACGTTCGATGTTCTCAGCGAACCTTTAGCGTTAAATCGGACAAAATGTTTTGACTTAATGTCCACGGTCGTTTTATGCTGTCCAACATTCTGAGTTGGAGCATGACATGTCCGTGGACATTGAACGTTTGATCGCACAGTTCGGCGGCCCCAGTGAGCTGGCTGATGCGCTGAATCGCCTCTTCCCCGACGATCCCGTCTCGCGCGCCGCCATCTATAAGTGGCGCGAACGCGGCTCCATGCCGTTGTCCCAGCTCAATCGTGTTTCGCAACTTGCCGCCAGTCAGGGGCGTTCCTTCGACATCCAGTCCTTTTTTAGCGGCACGGCCAGCGTGGCCAGCACACGGAGCACACCAAACATGGGCGAACGTCTGTTTGTATTCGACACCACCTTGCGCGACGGCGAGCAATCGCCCGGCGCTTCGATGACGCGTGAAGAAAAAATCCGCATTGCCCGCCAGCTGGAGCGCCTGGGTGTTGATGTGATCGAAGCCGGTTTTGCCGCCGCCAGCCCGGGCGATGCCGAATCAATCCGCACCATCGCCGGCATCATCAAAGAATCCACCGTCTGTTCGCTGGCCCGCGCCAACGAGCGTGATGTGCGCGCCGCAGGCGAAGCCATCCGCCCGGCCGCGCGTGGCCGTGTGCATACGTTTATCGCCACCAGCCCGATCCATATGGAAAAGAAGCTGCGCATGGCGCCCGAGCAAGTGGTGGAAGCCGCCGTCAAATCGGTGTTGATCGCTCGCGAATATACCGATGACGTCGAATTCTCGGCCGAAGATGCATTGCGCTCCGACCCGGCATTCCTTGCGTATATCTTTGGCGAAGTGATCAAGGCAGGCGCGAAAACCATCAACGTGCCCGACACCGTCGGTTACGCCATTCCGGGCCTGACCGAACGCTTTTTCCGCGATCTGATCGCAGCCACACCGGGCGGTGAATCGGTGATCTGGTCGGCGCATTGCCACGACGATCTGGGCATGGCCGTGGCCAACTCACTGGCAGCAGTGCTGGGCGGCGCGCGGCAGGTGGAATGCACCATCAATGGCTTGGGCGAACGCGCTGGCAATGCCAGCCTCGAAGAAATCGTGATGGCGGTGAAAACGCGCAAGGATGTCTTCCAGGTCGAAACGCAAATCGACGCCACGCAAATTGTGCCGACGTCCAAGCTGGTGTCCACCATTACCGGTTACCCGGTGCAGCCGAACAAGGCCATTGTCGGCGCGAATGCGTTTGCGCACGAATCGGGTATCCATCAGGACGGCGTGCTCAAGCATCGTGAAACCTACGAGATCATGAGCGCCGAATCGGTGGGCTGGAGCACCAACCGTTTGACCCTGGGCAAGCTGTCGGGCCGCAATGCGTTCAAGACCAAGCTGGGCGAACTGGGCATCGAGCTGGCCAGCGAAGAAGCGCTCAACGCAGCGTTTGCGCGCTTTAAAGAACTGGCTGACCGCAAGCGCGAGATCTTCGACGAGGATTTACACGCGCTGGTCTCGGCCGAGCTGATCAACAAAGAACAAGATACCTGGCGTCTGACCTCGCTGAAGGTGGTTTCGGAAACCGGCGAGATCCCGACCGCAACGTTAGTGATGGCCGAAAACGGCACCGAAAAACGCGTGCAATGCGAGGGCGACGGCCCGATCGATGCCGCCTTCAAGGCGATCGAATCGATTGTGGGCAGCGGCGCGGAATTACAGCTTTATTCGGTAAATGCCATTACCCAAGGCACCGACAGCCAGGGCGAAGTGACCGTGCGGCTGGAACGCGATGGTCGCGTCGTCAACGGCCAGGGCGCCGATACCGACATTCTGGTGGCCAGCGCCAAGGCGTATATCTCGGCCGTTAACAAGTTACACAGCAATATCACGCGTACCCATCCGCAACCCGCTTAAGTCGTCGATCAACGCAGCGGACGGGCCTGGTCTTGGGGTGTCTTGACCAGCCCGAATCTTGCGGACTTGCCGGAAACCGCCCCGCCCACCAGGCCGGGGTTGGCGCCCGCCTTACCCAGGCGAGCGGAACCGATCGCACCAGTGGCCAACAGCTTGCTGCGCGGCGACCAGGCTCCGGCACCTTCTCCCTCTTTTCACTTCGCCAGCCGGGTACGCCCCGGGCCTACGCAATGGCATACGGTGGGTCAAGACCCACCGACCAAAGCCGCGCAGAAGAACGCTGCACGCCGATCAATCTTCTCTATGGCTATGAGTGGTGGGTCTAGACCCACCCTATCTGCACCACATGGCACCGCATCGGCTTGGCATTGTGCGGAGATTGCGTCTTAATGCTGCTCGGCTTCCAGAATGCTGGGGCGCATCCATTTCGAGTAATACGAAATCGACAGAAACGCGATGCTGGTGATGATGACCTCAACAAACGCCAGCCCCTGCGACAAACCTTTGTCGCTCCACGCGCGCATCAAACCCTCAGCCCACCACAGCAGCACAAACATCGAACTCCACTGATAGGTATAGCGACGGCCGTGCAGCAAGCCCCGCAGCGGCAGCAGCAAGGGGACAGCTTTTAACGCCAGCGACGAGCCACCCGGCCGCAACGGCGCCAGCCACAGCTCCCATAGCAAGCACAGCGCAATCAGCGCCAGCCAGCACGTAATCGATATCCATTGCGCCCATGCACGCTTCTTCGCCCCGTTTTTCAGCGGCCCGGCCGGACGCCGGCTCATGCCTGTGCCGCCAGTTTCAGCGCCACTTCGGCCAGACGTTTGCCTTGCGCCAACGCCAGCTGTTTTTCGTGATCGGTAATCGGCAGATTGCCTTGCGCGCCCGCCACGTGGCTGGCGCCATACGGCGTGCCGCCGCTTTCGGTGGTCGATAATGCGGTTTCGGTATACGGCAGCCCCACCAGCACCATGCCGTGATGCAACAGCGGCAGCATCATGGTGATCAGCGTGGTTTCGTTACCACCGTGGTGCGACCCGGTACTGGTAAACACCGTGGCCGCCTTGCCCGCCAGCGTGCCGCCGAGCCAGGCGCCCACCGTGCCATCCCAGAAATACTTCATCGGCGCCGCCATATTGCCAAAGCGCGTCGGGCTGCCGACGGCGATGCCAATGCACTGTTCCAGATCGGCGATGCTGACGTAGGGCGCGCCGCTATCGGGGATGGCGGGTTCCGTGGCTTCGGTAACAGTGGACACCTTGGGCACCGTGCGCACCCGGGCGGTGGCGCCGGGCACCGACTCAATGCCGCGTGCGATTAGTTGCGCCAGTTGGCGCGTGGCGCCGTGTGTGCTGTAGTACAGCACCAGAATATCTGCCAAGAGCTTGCTCCGTTCTTTCGATGGGTTGACCCGGACGCGTACGCCCGCAGCCACTTCAGTTAAACTCGGGCGATTATAAATTCTTCGGCGCTGCGATGTTTCATCCTTTAACCCGCCAACATCTCGAAAGCCTGATCACCATCCGTTTCTGGCGGCGGGTTATCGGCTTTGGCCGCTATGTGGGGCATCGCCTGATTAAAGATCGCTGCCTGCAAACGGCGGGCAGCCTGACCTACACCACGCTGCTGGCGTTGATTCCGTTGTTTACCATCGCGTTGACCTTGTTCAGCGCGTTTCCGATGTTCAGCGACTACAGCGCCAAGTTCAAAACCTTTATCTTGCTGAACCTGGTGCCGGATGCGGCGGGCAAGATCATCGGTGTGTATATGCGGCAGTTTTCGGATAACGCCGAAAAACTGACCGCGCTCGGTACAATCGGGCTGGCGGTGACGGCGCTGTTGCTGATCTTTACCATCGAAAAAACCTTCAACGAGATCTGGTCGGTCCGTCGCCCGCGCGGCATTCTGGCGCGCACGCTGATTTACTGGGCGGCGCTGACGCTGGGCCCGGTGGCGCTGGGCATCAGCCTGTCGCTGACGTCGTGGATTTATCATCACAGCGGCGGCTTGATCAGCGGCATTCAGGTGTGGGACACCACCATCCGCGTCGGCCCCTCGCTGGTGATGTTTGCGATGCTGAGTCTGATGTACATCACCATTCCCAACTGTTATGTGCCGCGCAGCCACGCCATTATTGCGGGCGTACTGGTGGGGGTGGCGCTGGAACTGATGAAGGCTTTGTTCGGCCTGTATGTGCAGGCATTTGTGACGCTGAAAATGGTGTACGGCGCGTTTGCCAGCTTCCCGATCTTTCTGACCTGGCTGTATGTGTGCTGGGTAATCATTCTGGGCGGCGCGGTGCTGTCGGCCAGTCTGTCGTACTGGCATGGCGATGCCTGGGAATGGCATGCCCGCCGTGGCACGCGCTTTGAGCAAGCGGTGCGTATCCTGCTGGCCTTGTCCGAGGCGCATGAAAACGGCGTGCTGTTGCACATCAACGAATTGCGCCTTCAGATCAACGTGGGCCTGGATAGCACGCTGACCTTGCTGGACGAGATGCTGGAATGCGGCTGGGTGGAAACAACGCGCGAAGGCGAATGGCTGTTGGCGGCTGCGCCGGCGCGCATCACCTTGCTGGATATCTATGAATGCGTCGAAGCGCCGTTAGCGGCCAAAGAAGGCAGACATATGCAGGAACTGGCGGAGCGCATGCGCACCCCGCTACAAGAAACGCTGGCCGACTACGCCAGGCTGGAAGCCACCGCATCGGCCGAACAACCGGCCTGAAGCGCGCCGCGCACGATGTCGGGGGTCAGCGTGCCGATGTACGACTGGCCCAGCTTTTGCATCAGGATGAACTTGATCTTGCCGGCATCCACTTTCTTGTCTTGCGCCATCAGTTCGGCATAGCGCTCATAGCCAAAGTCCGGTGCTTGCACCGGCAACCCGGCGGCACGGATCAAGCCGGTAATGCGTTGCAGGTCAGCGTCGCTAATCTGGCCCAACAAGCGCGAGGCATGCGCGGCCAGCACCATCCCGGCGGCAACGCCTTCGCCATGCAACCACACGCCGTAGCCCATGCCGGTTTCGATGGCATGGCCAAAGGTGTGGCCCAGGTTCAACAACGCGCGTACGCCTTGTTCTTTTTCGTCTTCACCGACAATGCGCGCCTTGTTCTGGCAGCTGCGTTCGACGGCATAGGTGAGCGCCGCTACATCGCGCGCCATCAGCGCATCAATGTTGGCTTCCAGCCATTCAAAGAACGCCAGATCGTCGATCAGACCGTATTTGATGATCTCGGCCATGCCCGCGGAAAACTCGCGCGGCGGCAGCGTATCCAGCGTAGCCAGATCAGCCAGCACCAGCTGCGGCTGGTAGAACGAGCCAATCATGTTCTTGCCCAGCGGATGGTTGATGGCGGTCTTGCCGCCCACCGAGGAATCAACCTGCGCCAGCAAAGTGGTCGGGATCTGGATAAACGGCACGCCTCGCTGATACACCGCGGCGGCAAAGCCCGTCATATCGCCCACCACGCCGCCACCGAGTGCAATCAGCGTGGTTTTGCGTTCGGCGCGTGCGCCCAGCAGCGCATCAAAAATCAGATTGAGCGTTTCCCAGGTTTTGTATTGCTCGCCATCGGGCAGCACGATCGGCAACACGTCCACGCCGCGCGCCGTGAGCGCATCCACCAGCGGCTGCAGATACAAGGTCGCCACGGTGGTATTGGTGACGATGGCGGCGCGCGGTTGCGGCAACAATGCGCTGATGCGTTCCGCCTGCGCCAGCAAGTCGCGGCCGATCAGGATGTCGTAGGAATCGGGGCCGAGCTCAAGCTTAACGGTGCGCATGAAGTGTTTTCTCAAGTTGCAGAATCAACTGGTGGGTTAGATGCTGGACGGTCTGGCGGCTGGTATCCATCACCAGGTCGGCCACTTCGCGATACAGCGGATCACGCGCTTCAAACAGTTCGGCCAGCCGTGCCTTGGGGTTGGCGGTTTGCAGCAAGGGCCGGTTTTTATCGTGCGCGGTGCGCTGATACAGATCATCGACGCTGGCGCGCAAATAGATGACAAAGCCGCCCCGGCGCAAGGCGGCGCGGTTTTCCGGATTAAGCACCGCGCCTCCGCCGGTGGCCAGCACGATGTCCTGCATGGCGGTCAGCTCGCTGATCACGGCGCATTCACGCGCGCGAAAGCCGCCCTCACCCTCCATCTCGAAGATGGTGGGAATCCGCACACCGGTGCGCGCTTCGATCTCGTGGTCGGAATCAAGAAAGGTCTTGCCGGTGGACCGGGCGAGCGTGCGCCCGACCGTGGTTTTACCGGCGCCCATCAAACCGACGAGAAAAAAATTGCCTGGCATTTTCATGCCAGGCATTTTATCGGAAAGTCCGCCCGGGCGGGCGGCCTTCCTGCTGCGTTGCAGTTGCAACGACAGGCACTGTGAGCGCTTTGCGCTAGAGCCATCTGCCGCCATGAGCATGCAGGATGGCTGTGCTGCGACGCGCTTAACGCAGGGTCAGGTCGGACTGGATGATCTTCGGCGTAATAAAGATCAGCAGCTCGGCGCGGTTGTCGGTATCGATGTGATACTTGAACAGGTTGCCCAGCACCGGGATATCGCCCAGCAGCGGGGTCTTGTCGACCGAGTTGGTCAGCGTCTGCGTATAGATACCGCCGATCACCACCGTACCGCCATTCTCTACCAGCACCTTGGTTTCGATGTGCTTGGTATTGATGGCCGGGCCGTTGGAGGTGGTTTGACCCACGCTGTCCTTGTTGACCTTGACGTCCAGCACTACGTTGCCATCCGGCGTGATTTGCGGGGTAACACGCAGCGACAGGGTTGCATCCTTGAACGCGATGGTGGTGGCACCGTTCTGCGCGCTTTGCGAGTACGGGATTTGCTGACCATCTTCGATCACGGCTTCAACCTGATCGGCCGTCACCAGACGCGGGCTGGAGATAATCTTGCCCTTACTGTCTGCCTCAAGTGCCGACAGTTCCAGACCCAGCAGCCAGTTGGCGCTTTGCGCAACGAGTGCAAACGTCGAGGCATTGCCCACGCCGAGGCCAGTAGCCGGCAGGTTGACGCCCAGCAGATTGCTGGCCGACAGCGTGTTGGCGCTGGAGTTGCCCGTGTTGGAACCGGTGCCGCTGTAGTTGCTCAGGCTTGGCGAAGTACCCACGGTGGTGTTGCCCACGTGGCTGAGCGATGCCCAGCCCAGACGCGCACCCAGCTCGCGGCTGAAGGTATCCGAAGCTTCAACGATACGGGCTTCGATCATCACCTGGCGGACCGGCACGTCGATCTTGTTGATCACGGCGCGAATCTGCTCCAGCTTGCTCGATACATCCTGGATAAACAGCGTATTGGTGCGCGGATCGACCACAATGCTGCCGCGCTTGGACAACATCTGTTGCTTGTCGTCGCTCAGCATCTTCTTGATGTCATCGCCCTTCTGGTACTTGAGCTCAAACGATTCGGTGCGGGTCGGCTCCAGATCGTCCACATTCTTCTGGGCTTCGAACTGTTGCTTCTCTTTGTCAGCCAGCTCGGCGCGCGGGGCAATCCACAGCACGTTGCCGCTCTTGCGCTGATCCAGACCCTTGGCTTGCAGAATGATGTCGAGCGCCTGGTCCCAAGGTACGTCTTTCAGACGCAGGGTAAGGCTGCCGTTAACCGAATCGCTGGTGATGATGTTCAGGCCGGTAAATTCGGCGATCACTTGCAGCACGGTGCGGATTTCAACGTTCTGGAAGTTCAGCGACAGTTTCTCGCCCTTGTACGCGGGCTTGATGGCGCTGATCTTGTTGTCTTCCACCTTGGGGCGGACTTCAACGATAAAGCGGTTTTCGGTCTGGTAGGCCGAGTATTCCCAGTTGCCTTTGGGCTCAATGGCCAGGCGGGTATTTTCGCCCAGCGAATAAGCATCGACCTTGACCACCGGCGTACCGAAGTCGGTGACATCCATGCGGCGCTCAAGGGATTTCGGCAGCGCGGCTTTGGCAAAATCAACCAGCAGCGATTTGCCTTGCGGGCGAATATCGATACCGACGTTCGGATCAGACAAATCCACCACCAGACGGCCTTCACCGTTGGGGCCGCGACGGAAATCCACACCCTTGATGCTTTGCGCGGCGGCGGCCGGCTTGGCATCGGCAAAATGCACCGGGCGGGTTTCGGCTGGCGTGTTGGCTTGCGCGCCATCCAGCGTAATCAGATAGGTATTGCCTTCCACCTTGGCGGTGTAACCGGCTGGTTTTTGCAGGTTAAGCACCAGGCGAGTACGGCCCGAGCCTTCGGCGATATTGAGCACAGTCAGCGCGCTGCCGTTGACCTGAACACTGCTTTTGCCAGCCTGATTGCCCGCGCCCGGAAAATCGAACGCGATACGCGCCGGCTTGGTCACCGAAAAGCTGGTGGGGGTGGGCGGTGTGCCATTAAAGGTCAGCTTGATAATCTGCTTTTCCGGCGTTACCTGGTTGACGTCGACGGCGGTAATATCCGCCGCCATCGCCCACGAGGCGCACAGTGCGCAGGAGACCAGCCATGCTTTTTGCATGATGGATGCCTTGATCATTTTTTCTGCTCCGCTTCTTGCAGGGGAAGCGAAGTTTCGCGCTCCACCCAATCCCCGCCGCTGTCTTCGACGATTTCTTTGAGTTTGACTTCGGTATCAGAAACGACGAGCACCTTGCCGAAGTTCTGACCCATGTAATTACCCACCTTGATCCGGTACAGATTGCCATCCGGTGCGCGAATCAAGGCTTGTACCGTCTTGCCTTGCTGCAGCGTGCCTACGAACACCAGTTTTTCGAGGTCGTAGTTTTCGAGTGCTTCTTTGGGTCGATTGGTATCCGGCGCCACGCCGCCACCCGCTTTGCGGGCCACATCCATCTTGTGCGGGTTGTACGGATCGGATACGTCAAATGCATTGTAGGTAAACGGCGTGTACTGGCGCGCTTCAGGCAGGGGTTCTACCTTGCCGCGCAAGCCTTCACGGCTTTGGGCCATCCACGCACGAAGATCGTCGTTGCCGTCGCCGCAACCGGCCAGCGTTAACGCCAGCAGCGTTAACGCAAGGCCGCGGGCCACGCCGGTACGACTCAGTGCGACGCTGCGAATAGAGTTCATGGGCATGGGTCTCACTTCTTCTTCTTCGCGTCGATTTCGGCCTGATGCACAGCCTGAGCCTCGGCATCATCCAGCGCGCGATAGGTCTTCACGACGGCCGACATGGTCAGCTGATCGGGCGTTTTGGGGACCGTGATCTCGATATTGGTCAGCGTCACAATGCGCGACAGCTGAGCCACATCGCTCACAAACGCCGCCAGATCGTGGTACTTGCCATCAATCTTGATATCGATCGGCATCTCGGCGAATTCTGAGGTCTTGGTCTCGGCGTTCGGCTTGAACAGCTCGAACTGCAGACCGCGGCCCACGCCCGCCTGGTTGATCTCGGTCAGCAGCGTTTCCATTTCCGACTTGTTAGGCAGCTGGCGCAGCAGCGAATCAAACGAGTGGCGGATTTCTTCGAGCTGTTGCTTGTAGGCTTCGAGGTTGATCGCGTTCTTTTCTTTCTCAAGGTATTCAGTCTTGAGCGCGGCTTCCTGGGCTTCGCCCTGGGTGAGCGCATCCATCTGATCACTCCACAGATAGAAATACCCACCCGCGATCACCAGTACAAAGACCACCGCCAACAAGGACATCTGCACCGGCAGCGGCCAGTTGCCCATGTCTTTGGGGTCCAGATTGCGCAGTTCATCAAGCGTCATTGCGGTGCTCCCGGTTTCTTGGCTGCAGCCGGGCCCGATGCGTCTTCGACGGCACGCGTGATCTGCACGTTAAGCGTGAACTCGGACAAACGCTGCAACCCCACCGTGGCGGCTTTCACTTCGATCAGCAGCGGTTGTTCAAACACCGGCGAATCGGCCAGGTTGCGCATCAGCGTCGACACGCGGGCGTTGGATTGCGCGTAGCCGTTAAGCACCAGCAGCGCATCGTTTTGCTTGATGCTCTTCAGGTACACGCCTTCCGGCGTCTGGCGCGTCAGCTGATCCATCACCTTGACGTCTTCAGCCCGATTGGCCTGCAGACGCTCAACCACTTTCTTGCGATCAAGCAGCTGCTGTTTTTCGGTCTTGAGCTTTTCGATCTCGAGAATCTGCTGTTGCAGCTTGTCGTTTTCGGCTTTCAGGAAGTTATTGCGCTCGGTTTGCGTGCTGATACGGCCGTCGTAATACATATAGCCGAGGCCAACCACAGCCACGCCAGCAATAAAGGCCACAGCCAGCATCGCCATATAACGGCGATGCCGTGCCAACCGCGCCTGTTCCCGGTGCGGTAAAAGGTTAATGCGGATCATGACGGGTCAAACCTCCGCATGGCGAGGCCACATGCGATCAGTAAAGAAGGAGCATCCAGCTGGATCTGTTTACCGCGCACCTTGCCGGTGGCCATGCCGTAGAACGGGTTGGCACGCATGGTGCTGGTGACCTGGGTACGGCTGGCCACCGCGTCGTCCAGGCCGTGGATGGCGCTACCGCCGCCCGCCAGCAGGATATGGTCGACCGCGTTGTAATTGCTGGACGTATAAAAGAACTGCAATGAGCGCGAGATTTCCAGCGCCATCGTGTCCATATACGGCTGCAACACTTCGGGTTCGTAGTTTTCAGGCAGGCCGCCGGTCTTTTTGGCGGCTTCGGCCTCGTCCGACGGCAAGTTGAACTTACGCTGGATTTCCTGAGTCAACTGATTGCCCGCGTAAGCCTGATCGCGGCTGTAGATCGACTGGCCATCGCGGAAGATATTCATGTGCATCGCGGTGGCGCCAATGTCGACCACGGCCACAATCTGGCCGTCGCCATTGTTGGGCAACTGGGGTCGCATCAATTCGAAGGCCGCTTGAGTGGCGTACGATTCGACATCGACCACCACCGCTTTGAGGCCAGCGGATTCAATCGCGGCAACGCGCTCGTCCACTTTCTCTTTGCGGGCGGCGGCAATCAGCACTTCCTGTTCGGTCGGCGCGTTCGGCGCGGCGCCCAGAATCTGGAAATCAAGATTGACCTCGTCCAGCGGAAACGGAATGTACTGGTTGGCTTCGGTCTCGACCTGGCCCTCCAGCTCACGCTCCGACAGGTCGCCCGGCACCAGGATTTTTTTGGTGATGACGGCGGCGGCAGGCAGCGCGATCGACACGGTCTTCAGACGCGTGCCCATCTGTTTCCAGGCGCGACGCACGGCTTCGGCCACTGCGTCCATATTGGCGATATTGCCGTCAGAAACGGCGTCCTTGGGCAACGGCTCGATCGCATAGCGTTCGAGGCTGAAATTACGCCCGGTCTGGCCCAGTTCGACCATCTTGACGGCCGAGGAACTGATATCCACACCGATCAGCGGCGGCGCCTTGGGTTTGAGAAAGTCGAGCTTCAACACAGATTTCCTTTTAAAAACAGGAAAGTAGGATAGTTTTCTGTCAAGATACGCAAAAATCCTAGCAAGCCATATAACAATCTGTAAAGGATGCGCGTTAAATCAGATTTTTTTGCAACACGCCCTGATTGTCGTCAATTTCACTAAATATAACGATTTTTAAAACCGCAAATGACCAAACGAATACTTCTAATTGTTCTCGGCATCTTTGGCGGCTTGTTTATTTTTGCCGTCGGTCTGGCTCTTTTTGCCGTCCTTCTGACTTATCCCCGATTACCGCCGCTAGACGCACTCACCGATTACCGTCCCAAAATTCCGCTTCGCGTCTATACGGCAGACGAGATATTAATCGGAGAATTCGGTGAAGAGCGTCGCGCATTCATGCCCATTGATCAGGTACCAGCGGTCATGAAACAAGCCTTGCTGGCGGCCGAGGATGAGCGTTTCTATCAGCACGGTGGTATCGATTATCTCGGCGTGCTACGTGCAATGGCCGGTAATGTGGTGCCGGGCCATGTGCAATCAGGCGCCAGTACCATCACCATGCAAGTTGCACGTAATTTTTATCTCACTAACGAAAAAACTTTTACCCGCAAATTCAATGAGGCTTTGCTCTCATTCAAGATCGAGCACAACCTTTCCAAAGACCAGATTCTGGAGCTTTACCTTAACCAGATTTATCTGGGCCAACGCGCCTACGGTTTTGCCTCTGCCGCGCAAACTTATTTTGGCAAAGACCTGAAACAGATTTCGGTGGCCGAAGCCGCCATGCTGGCCGGCTTGCCTAAAGCGCCGTCCGCATATAACCCGGTTGCTAATTTCAAACGCGCCACATTACGTCAGCAATATGTGCTACGCCGTATGCACGAACTGCGTTTCATCACTGATGATCAGTATCAGCAGGCTTTAAAAGAGCCGCTGCAACTGCATCGCGCCACCCAGGATTTCGCCATCCATGCCGAATATCTTGCTGAGGCCGTGCGCCAGATGATGTATGACCGCTACAAGGATGCCGCGTACACGTCAGGATTCAAGGTTTACACGACACTCGACAGCAAGGACCAGACAGCCGCGTATCTCTCTCTCAGAAAAGGCTTGCTGGATTACGACCAGCGCCACGGTTATCGTGGGCCTGAAGGGTTCATCGACCCGGAACTGTTCAAGCCTGGAAGTGAGGAAGGGCTTGATGATGCCATGGCTGACATCAAAGATGCGGATGATTTGCTTGCCGCTGTGGTAACTCGCGCATCCCTACAAGAAGTGCAAGCGACTCTTAAGGGCGGCGAAGCCATTACGCTAAGTGCCGATGCGCTGAAAGCCGCGCGGTTTGCGCTGACGGACAAAGCGCCACCCACCGCGCGCATCCGCCCGGGCGCCATTATCCGGGTGCGGCGCGGTGACAAGGGCTGGCAGCTTTCGCAATTGCCCCAGGTGGAAGGCGCGATGGTGGCGCTTGATCCGCAGAACGGCGCGGTGCAGGCCATGGTGGGCGGCTTTGATTTTAATCGCAGCAGTTTTAACCACGTTACGCAGGCATGGCGCCAACCTGGCTCCAGTTTCAAACCTTTCGTGTATTCCGCGGCGCTGGAAAAAGGCGTAACGCCTGCCACCCTGATTAATGATGCGCCGATTGTCATCGATCCGGATCAAGTGGGTGGCCAGAAATGGGAGCCTAAAAACTATGATGGCAAATACGAGGGCATGATGACGGTGCGCAATGCACTGACACATTCCAAAAACCTGGTTTCAATCCGTATTCTGCAATCGATTACGCCGCAATATGCGCAACAATTCGACACGCGATTTGGTTTTACGCCCAAGCAGAATCCGGCTTATCTAACCATGGCTTTAGGCGCAGGTAGCGTAACGGCGATGCAGATGGCCGAAGGTTATTCGGTATTTGCCAATACCGGATACCGGGTTAATTCCTGGTTTATCCAGCGCATTACCGACAGTCGCGGCAAAATCGTGGCGCAAATGGCGCCCGAAGTGGCTGGTGAAAATGCTAAACGCACGCTTGATGCGCGTAATGCATTTGTGATGACCAGCATGATGCAAGATGTGATGCGATTTGGCACCGGATCAAAATCGCGCGTATTAGGGCGACACGATCTGGCCGGTAAAACCGGCACCACTAACGATACCCGCGATGCCTGGTTTGCCGGATATACGCCGGATCTGGTTGCCGTGGCCTGGGTCGGTTTTGATCAGCCGCGTTCATTAGGCGGATCAGAAACAGGCGGCGCGGCGGCATTGCCTATCTGGATTAATTTTATGGCGACGGCACTGGATGGCCGCCCGGAAAAACAATATCCGGTGCCGGAGGGCGTGGTCGCACAAACCATGCAGACCGAGCGCGGCGATCGCACCGAATATTTTTATAGTGAATGGACGCAAACCAACCCCGAACTGGGCTTGGGCAGCGGCACTGCGGCTACGCAACCGCTGGATGAGATCAAGGATTTGCTGTTCTGATTTTAAGGTTGGCAAGCTTACTAAGGACGCCTACCGACTGTCAGCGCATTACGGATTTTGTGCGAACGCAGTAATCGGGTAGCATCCATTGCAGGGTGCTACCCGGCACGTACGGAGGTGAAGGACATGAACCACGCAGTTGCTATGGCTCGCGCCAGTTGCCACTACGGCACGGCGCTAACTGGGTAGTCACGGGAGAGTTCCATCATGGGCAAGCCCTTCACGGCTGATCGACATTCCTTGAGTTTGCGTGCCGAAATTGCACACCAGGCGGCCCGGCTGATTGCAGAAGATCATCTGCATGATTTTGCGTTGGCCAAGAAAAAGGCGGCGCGCCATCTGGGTAGTTCCGACGCACGCGTCCTCCCCTCCAATCAAGAGATCGAAGAAGCACTCGAAAGCTATCGCGCGATCTATCAACCGCAGCACGTGGACAGCCTGCAGGCGCTGCGCGGCAAGGCCGTCAACATGATGCGTCTGCTCAATCAATTCACGCCTTATCTCACTGGCTCGGTGTTGTCCGGCGTGGCCGGACCGCATTCGGACATCAATTTGCTGATTTATCTGGACGACCCGAAAAGCGTCGAGATTTTTCTGCTTAATCACAAGATTGATTACCAGCATCTGGAGCCGCCACCCACGCATCGGCATGCGTCCTGGCCTTCGATTGCGTTCTGGTACGACGACACGCAAATCAAACTCCATGTGCGACCGCGCACTGCGGAACGCCAGACCCAGCGCAAGGAAGAGCGGGCGCGCGTGGATGAAGTCGAAGCGTTGCTGTCCGCCAATCTGGCCGGCCTGACGCCCAGTGCGGCCTACTGAATCAGGAGCAGCGGATGATACCCACCGCGACGGAAGTACCGCTCGACGAAGCCGGACAACGCGATGCGCTGCGTGTGGAGATTGATCCGTCACAGGCCATCTGCTGCTACTGGCCGTCTCCAGGCGGCAGTTCCACGTCGTTGCCGCTGCTGAATCTGAGCGTCGCCGGGGTAGCGCTGAATGCCGACGCTGAACTGCCCGCTACGACCGATATGTTAAGCAATTGCCGCATCACGCTGCCTAGCGCGGGCGATATCGTGGTTGACCTGCAGGTTTGCCAGCTCACGCCCTTACCGCAGGGCGACTGGCGAGTGGGCTGCCGCTTTGTCGATCTGGCCCCGCAGACCGAGCGCCTGATCCAGACCTGGATTTTTCGGGAACAACGCCAACGCCTTGGACGCCAACCATGACGCATCCGCTGTATCTGCGCGCCGAATTACAGAAAATCGAAAGCCAACAACTGGCTCAGGGACTGCCACTGATGGAGCGCGCTGGCACGGCTGCGGCGCGCTGGATCGGCGGGCATTATCCGCGTTCGAGTGTAATCACCGTATTGGTCGGACCCGGGAATAACGGCGGGGACGGTTATGTGTGTGCACGTCATTTATATATCGCCGGATTTACCGTGCATGTGTGGCCGGTATTGCATGTGGGCGATCTAGCAGCGGACGCCAGTCAGGCGCGGCGGCTGTGGCTGGAGCTAGGGCCAGAGCGCATCGCAGGCCTGCCCAGCGACACAACGCTGGTCATTGACGCTGTGTTTGGCATCGGACTTAACCGACCGGTGCCGGAAGATGTCGCGACGACTTTTCGCCAGATCAATGATGCGGGCTTGAATGTAGTTGCGTTGGATATTCCAAGCGGGCTGGACGCTGACAGTGGGCAGATTCATGGCTGCGTGCTGAGCGCCAACCATACGCTGACTTTTATTGGTGACAAACCGGGACTACATACGGCCCACGGGCAGGATGCAGCGGGCGAAGTGGTGCTGTTTGAGCTTGATCTGCCCGCAGCGGCCTATCCCGCCGCGCCAAACACGCTGTATGAGACCACGCGCTTACCCGCGCAACTGCGCCGGCATCAGGAATCCAATAAAGGTACCTTTGGTACGGTTGGGGTTATCGGCGGCGCGGCGGGTATGGCCGGCGCAGCGATCCTGGCGGGACGAGCGGCTTTGCGCCTGGGTGCAGGCAAGGTGCGCATTGGCATGCTTGCGGCAGCGACGGCTTATGATCCGCTGATGCCTGAGCTGATGCTGGCCGATGCGGCCTTGGCCATCAAACAACCGCACGACGTTTGGTTAGTCGGGCCAGGGCTGGGCCGGGACGATACCGCTATCGACGTGCTGACGACCTTGCTAAGCCGCTCAGAACCCTTAGTGCTGGACGCCGATGCACTTAATTTGTTGGCGACACATTCTGCATTGTTTGCGCAATGCAAGGCGCGCCAAGGCGATACCGTCATCACCCCGCACCCTGCCGAAGCCGCGCGGCTGTTGAACAAAGAAACTTCAGCGGTACAGGCGCAACGGCTGGATGCAGTGCGCGAATTAGCCTTCCGCTTGAATGCGGTCGCGTTGATCAAAGGATCGGGAACAGTGGTCAGCGATGGCCTGCAGATCAGCATCAACCAGTCGGGCAATGCCGCGTTGGCTTCGGCAGGCCAAGGCGACGTATTGGGCGGGATGATTGCGGCACTGCTTGCGCAGGGGATGTCAGCGTTGGAAGCGACGCAATTTGGCGTGTATTTGCATGGCGCCGCGGCGGATCAGTGGCTGCAAAGCAATGCCGCGGGCATCGGACTGGGGGCTTCCGAAACGGTGGAGCACGCAAGGACGGTGTTGAATCGATTGAAATAAGCGGGGATGACGGCGGATATTGCTGCTCAGTTCGTCCCTTCGCTTGGGCGG